>CAVPFO010000001.1:0-540125 GCA_963703805.1 uncultured Acidobacteriota bacterium
CGGGCAAAATCGCGGAAAGGGTGGGAGCGACCCCACCTGACGGACCGCTTCGCGGCCCTGGTCCCTTCGGGCTTCGGGGGTCGCTCCCGCCCTTTCTCCATTTCGCTCAAAGCTTTTGCCCGCGTCCCTCGAATCGTTCGCAAACCATCCAGCAAAGGAGATCAACGATGTCCATCATCAAAAAGCCAGCCGAGCCACCCAAAATCGTCTCGCTCCAAGTCTCGATTGAGCAACCCATTCTCGACACACTCGACCGCTATGCGGAATTCATCCAGACGAACCGAGAGCAGTCGTCGCGTCCGCTTTACGGCTCGTCTTCAAGAAGGATTACGACTTCAAGCGTTGGCTCCGCTCACAAAACTCATCTGACTCCCAAGCGACGCCTCGCACAGCGACAAAGTCGTGATTCAACGCATCCTCAACTCGAAGAACTTCATTGCCTTCGTTCTTGCCTCGGCAACAGGGATGACTCTCTACTTCCTGTTGCCGTTCCCAGAGGGGAACCTTTTCCTGCGACTGATCGCCGCCAAGGCTCCGCTCGTCTATTCGGGCGCGAAATACAGCTACATCGCGATGCTCTTCTCGACACCCTACATCATCCTTTCCATTCTGCTTTCCGGCTTGTACATCTTCACCCTGAAGATCCGTAAGCGAGTTTCTCCGGCACGATTGCCTGCGTATCCTGACGCACAACACCGGGACAAGCTCTTCCTCGTCGTCGGCGAGGTTCACGACCCACGCAAGCCAGTCCCGGCTGAGAATCCTCACTGGCTTACGATCCCGGAGCGTGGCCTGTACACAGGCATCGCAATCTTGGGAGCAGTGGGCACCGGCAAGACGAGTTGCTGCATGTATCCCTTCGCCGAGCAGCTCATCGCCTACAAAGCCCAGGACGAAGCGAAACGCATAGGCGGCCTCGTACTCGAAGTCAAAGGTGACTTCTGCCACAAAGTCAGAGGAATTCTGGAAAGGTATCAGAGGGCCGAAGACTACATCGAAGTCAGCCTGCACTCCGAGTACCGCTATAACCCCCTGCACAACGATCTGGACGCGTACGCCCTGGCCTATAGCATTGCGGCTCTTCTGAACAACCTCTTCGGCAAGGGCAAAGAACCGTTCTGGCAGCAGGCTTACACGAACCTCGTGAAGTTCATCATCTTGCTTCACAAAGTCGCCTACGACTACGTAACGCTCTTCGACGTGTACGAATGCGCGATCTCACCCGAAGTTCTGGAAAAGCGGATCGAGGAAGCGGAGAAGAAGCTATCGAAGTTCTTCGTCGAAGTGACGCCGGAGACCTACACGGCATGGGTGAGTGACTTGAAATCCTTCTCTTTCGACCTCGACAAACCAAACAACGTCTATCGAGCCAAGGCCATCACCGAACTGTGCGACGTTCTGCGAAACAAGAAGGTTCCATTCCAGTTCAATGCAGATTCATCCAATGACCGTGACTTTCGCAAGTGGGAGCAGCTCGAAGCCGTGAAGCGCTGGTTTCATTACGACTGGAAACGGATCGAGCCCAAGCTGCGCACATCGATTGTGGAAGGCATCTCCGTCTTTCTTTCTCTGTTCGATGACAATCCCGACGTGAAGAGGACGTTCTGTCCTCCCGTCGAGTGCTATGACCCCGTAGGCAATGCAGATCACCGATACGGGAAGCCTTTGCCTTCCTTTACATGGCTCGTTGAGACTGGCAAAGTCTGCGCTCTCAATTTTCCTATCGGCATGAACGCCGGTCTCGCCAAGGCGCTAGGCGTAATGATGAAATTGGATTTCCAAAGAGCTGTTCTGAATCGAGTCCCAGAGATGGAAACGCACCGAGAGCGCTACTTCCGCCAAGTCTTCTTCATCTGCGATGAGTACCAGCACTTTGCCACTGTCGGCGAGAACGAGCCCACTGGCGACGAAAAGTTCTTCAGCCTTTCGCGGCAACCGAGGTGCATTCCCATCGTGGCCACGCAAAGCATCAGCTCGCTCAAGTCCTCTCTGCCCGGTGACACCTGGCGCTCGTTGCTCCAAACCTTCCGTACTAAGATATTTCTAGCGCTGTCGGATGACTTCTCCGCGCAAACGGCAAGCGAGTTGTGCGGGAAAGAAGACCGGCTCAAGGTCAGCTACAACTTTTCCGAGAGCGGCCACGATGCCCGTGTGAGCTTCCTGTCGGGCAAGGCTATTTCTAACCGCGCCAACGTAACTGCATCGAAGAGCTACAACACACGCACGGACTACCGCTTTGACATGAAAACTTTCACGGAACTCAAGAACGCGCAGGCAATCGCCGTCGCGTATGACGGCCTGAATCCAATGCCGCCGATGTTCTGCTATTTGAAGCCCTACTACAACGACGTGAACCGCTCGTATTTCGAGCAGCTCGCCAGCGGAGAAATCTAATGCTCGGTTTTGAAACCATCCTCCCATTCTTGCGGCCCATCGAGCACCTGATCCGCGATGACTCCATAAGCGAAATCATGGTCAATGGCTCAACTCACGTTTTTATTGAGCGGGCGGGCGTACTTCAAGAAGTGCCTGACCTCACCTTGAGCGAGAAATCTCTAATGGTCGCCGTCAAGAACATAGCCCGGCGGCTTGGCGACGACATCTCTGAGCAGAAACCAATCCTCGACTCTCGACTGCCTGACGGTAGCCGTGTCGCCGCCGTCATCCCGCCGTGCAGCATTCATGGGGTGACGCTCACAATTCGTAAGTTCAACGGTCGCCACTTCACGATTGAAGACCTGGTGAAATGCGGAAGCCTTGATGCAACTCTCGTTGAACGGCTGAACGACTACGTCGAGAGACGGCAGAACATTCTCATTAGCGGCGGAACGGGAACCGGCAAGACAACACTCTTGAACGCCTTGGGAAAGCTCATTTCGGACGACGACCGCATTCTCCTAATCGAAGACACGTCAGAGATTCAGCTCGAAAAGCCAAACCTCGTTCGTTTTGAAGCTCGTCAGGCACAGGCAGGCCTTCCGGCTGTCGCGATCCGCGACTTATTGAAGGCATCACTTCGACATCGGCCCGACCGAATCATTCTCGGTGAGATTCGCGGAGGTGAGGCGTTCGATTTGCTTCAACTCCTCAATACCGGCCACTCAGGAACACTATCAACCGTCCACGCCAGTTCCGCTCAACAAGCAATATCGAGATTCACGAGCTGCGTTCTCCAAAGTGGCGTCGAATTGCCTTATCGCGCTATCAAGACCAACATCGGCGACTCGCTCAACGTCATCATTCAGCTCGAACGCCGGCCAGGAAAGCGCTTCGTCTCCGAAATTCTCGAAATTAAGAGCTACAACTCAGACATCGATCAGTACGACTTGAATCCTGTCTTCGATGCCTCCGTTTAGTTGCCCACATTAGACGAAAGATCAGCAGTTGAGACTTGAGTTTTGAACACTTCGTGATGGAGTCCATCCATATGCATGCATCTGATGACGATCTTCTAACAGTACAAGACGTAGCCGAAATCTTCCGAGTTCCGACTTCGTGGGTCTATGAACGCACTCGACGGCGATCTACAGACCGCATTCCAGGTTTTAGGATAGGGAAATACTGGCGCTTTCGGTTAGGGGATATCAAAGTCTGGTTGGAGGAGAATCGCCATGTCGAGCTTACAAATGCTTGACCGTGAAGTTAAAATGGATGGCGATGCGCGAAAGACTGGACGGGCCAACGGAAAGGTCAATATGGCTCGTCGCAGGCATCAGATTGGATGTTTGTTTGTTCGCGGTAAACGCCCAAAGGTCTGGGTTGCACGCTGGAGAGAGCGAGTGCTGACTTCAAGAGGCAGCATGAGCACGATTCTCCGTTCTGAGGTCTTGGGAACGGTGAGCGAACTTTCAAAGCGCCAAGCTCAGAATCTACTGGAAGACCGACTTCGCCCGGTGAATAGAGGCCGGGCGGTACCTCGGTCCAACATTAGCTTCCGGCGGTTTGTGGAAGACGAGTTTAGGCCTCTCGTGCTTCCAACATTGAAGTTTGCCACGCGGGAAATCTACACTCTCCTGCTCGACAAACACTTGTTGCCTCGTTTTGGCGAGGAGTGCATAGCGGATATTGATACACCGGAGGTTCAGCGGTTTGTTCTCGAAAAGCTGAAGCAGGGATATGCATGGGAGACGGCTAGCCACATGCGTCATCTACTCAGCAAAGTGCTCGGCACCGCTAAAGCCTGGCGGTACCTGGCAGATAATCCTGTTTTGGGTGTGGAGATGCCGGAACGGAAACTCAAACGTCCACACAAGGCTCTTTCGATTGAGGAGGTTCGAATGCTCCTCTCTAAAATGAATGAACCGGAACGAACCATCACAATCGTTGCAACACTGGCCGGTCTACGAATCGGAGAAATACTTGGGCTTCGCTGGGGCAGAGTTCATCTCGACCAATGCACTTTAGAGGTCGAGGAAACCTGCTACAAAGGGGTCTTCGGTACTCCGAAAAGTAAGGCCAGCCGCAGGGGGACGCCACTCGCACCCGTCGTTGTCCAGGCTCTTGATGCCCACCGCTTGCGGTGTATGGACACTTCGGCTAACGCGCTAGTGTTCTCCAAAGGTGACAACGAACCGCTATCAGCCGACAACTTGCGGAAGAAGCGTCTGGCTTCTGCATGTCGGCGGGCTGGGCTGCGCCGGATTGATTGGCACACGCTCCGCCACACATACAGCACTCTCCTCCACGATCTGGGAACTCCGATAAGAGTTCAACAAACCTTACTGGGGCACTCCAGCGCGGCAACAACAATGGACGTTTACACACACCCCGTTTCCACGTCCGAACGCGATGCGGTCTCAAGATTGGGCGAGGTTTTGTTCCCAACTGTTCCCAACTTGCACCACAATGCAGCAGGCACGGAAACGGGCAGCACGCTAACTCAATGATTCTATTTGGAGAATTGGTCGGGGCGTCGCGGATTTGAACCGCGAGGCCTCCTGCGCCCAAGGCAGGCGCGCTACCAGGCTGCGCTACGCCCCGACATGAAGTACGCAAAGATTATAAAGGACTTCCCAACAGAACGGTTGCTCCATCTGGCCAATTTCGCTCCAACTGTGCCAGTAACTTCGAACAGCGGATTCTCAGCCACATGCGTAATAACATAAGGAAAAAAAGAGCATGGGATGGCGCCTTTTCTGCCGCGCCATCCCATGCAGGGAAGAAATTCCTTCCTTTGTTTCGCTAACGACCCTCAGCAGGGGCTAGAAGACGAATCGTCCTTCGAGCTCGATCGTCCTTCCAGCCAGTCCCGTGGACGCTGTTCCAAATTGCGGGTTGGCAATCGGTGCGCCGGAACCGTTGTTTCCGTAGCTGACCACCGTCGATGTGCTGTCGAACGTAAAGGGCGCCAGGTTCAGCTTGTTAAACGCGTTGTACACATTCATACGCAATTGAATCTTCGAGTTTTCGCCCACGAATTTCATTTTCGGCAATCCGAAATTCTTTACAAAGCTGAAATCGAACTGGCTGAAACGCGGCCCGCGCTCGCTATTGCGCCCGATGGCCGGGAAACCGGGGGCGGTTACGTTGTAATAGGCCGGACCGCCCATCGCAAAGTTGCTGTTCGTCGGCGGTAGAAACGCCGAAGTCGAGGCATCGTTGCCTGGTTCCGCCAGGATCCCAATGGGGCGAAGCGGGCAAATCGTTGCCGATCCAAGCACCAGGGTGCAATTGTTGCTGGCCACCGGGGTCCAAGGGAAGCCGGAATGGAATTGGAAGTCACCATTGAGCTCCCAGCCGCCCAGAATGTTTCCGGCCATATCGTGATGATTCCGCAAGATAGGCAGATCCCACAAACCGGCGATCCGCAGGTTATGCGGGGTGTCGTAATCCGAAGGCCCACGCTCCGTCGCATCGTCGGTCGGGTAAGTCTGGTTCGTTCCGAAGCCCGGCCCTTCCGACGAAACCTCGTCGATCGATTTGCTGTACGTATAAAGAATATCGATCAGCAAGCCGGCGCGGAACGTCCGCTTCAGCTCTGCGTTCAACGCATTGAAATTTGCATTGGTATCGGGCGTGTATTCATACACCGCACCGATCAGCGGATTCGGCGTCGGGTAAAAATATTGTAAGTTGCGGATGCGCAACAGTCCGTGGCTGCTGCTGCCCTGGTAGCCGATCGTCGCTACCCAGTTCTTCGGCAGGGCGTATTGCAGGTCGAGCGAGTAGAGATAAATGTAAGGGTTGTTGAACGTCTGGCTGTTCGCGTAGACGTTTGGCGCCCCTTGTCCCGGCAGGATAATCGGCAAATTGCTCACCGGATTGATACCGGTCGCCAGTGCCGGGTTTGCCGGAAAGCTCAGTGGCGACGCAGGGTTCGTGCCCAGTACGTACTGAATCTGCGCGTCCACCGGAGGGGTTGGCGTCCCGGGACCGCCACAGCACAGGCCGTAGTTCGCAACAAAGGGTGGATTGTCCCGCGTGTTGTCGAAAGACACGTTGTCGAAGCGGTCGAACGCCATTCCAAATCCGCCGCGTACCACGCCCTTACCGTTCATGATCTGTGGGCTCCACGCAAAGCCCAGCCGCGGCGCAAAGTTGTGATAATCGGGGCTGTACATTTGTGTGGGGTTCGTCGCGATCGCTTCCTGCAATCCGAGCCCCGGGATCGGAGAAGGCACGATATTTGCGAGATGGTGGTCCGCGTCGGTCGGCGGTGCGTAATATTCCCAACGCACTCCGATGTTAAAGGTCAGATTCGAGCGGAACTTCCAGTTATCCGCGATAAAGATTCCGTAATCGGATGTCCGGTACGCACGCGCCAGGCTCGGCGCGCCGCCGGTCGCCGGATTCACGTCCAGCGCTTCAAAAATAGCCGTCCCTACCGCGAAATTCCACGGCTGCTGGAAGACGATGTCGGGTCGAGCGCCACCAAGTAGATCGTCATTATTTTGGAAGCGGTTGAATTCGAAACCAACCCGTGTGACGTGCTGCCCATGCGTTTTCGAAACCACGTCGCGAAATGCGAATGTGTTCTCCGCGTATATGCCGGGTGAGTTGTCTCCCTGCGCTGCGCCGAATACGATTCGCTGCCCGAGCGGCAAAGCGTTCTGGATTTCCGTTCGTGGGATCGCCCAATCGATTTGTGGATTGGCCGTAATGTCGTTAAACGACCATCGCGTGAAATTGAATCGCGCCTCATTCACCATCGTTGGCGAAATGTTGAAAATCCATCCCAGGAATCCCGAAGGCGTAAACCGCTTCGAGTTATAGTCTGCCATCGGCCGGCCCTGCGCGCCCGCATCTGCGGAGGTATTGTCGAACTGCGTCAAAAACATGTTCGCCGAAAACACGCTTCGCCCCAGATTGTAATCCACGCGAGCGTTGTATTGGTTTCCTTGCGTGCTTGCCGGCAAGTAGAGTTCCGCAAACTCAAATTCCGGCACGCTCGTCAGCCCGCCGCCGCTCTGCACTTGATTATTCGGCAGATATGTGCCGTAGGTACCCGTCGGCGATCCCATGTTTACCCCGCCGCTCACCACCTGGCAGGGAACCGGGAATGCTGCGCAACTGCTCGGCAGCACTTGCTGGATGCGCGGCGCGATCCCGGGATCGGAAAGCGTCGTGGCCACCGGGCGTATTCGGACTGTAGCTGATCAGCAATTGCCGGAATTGCGGCGTGTCCACCCACTGATCCGAGTAAACGGTATTCGTATCGCGCAGCCCCTCGTAGTTGAAGAAGAAAAAGAGCTTGTCCTTGATGATTGGCCCGCCCAAATTCGCGCCAAACTGGCGGTATTTGTTCTCATCGCGGACGGTCGGGTCAAACGTGTTCGTCCCGAAATTGTAGCCGTTGTATTTGTTGTAGGCGTTCAGCCCGGGCGTCTGGTACTGGAAGAAAGTGGCACCGTGAAAAACATCCGTACCGGATTTGGTCGTGACCTTCACGTGCGCTCCCGAGTCCCGCCCATCCGCCACGTCGTAGTCGTTCGCCAACACCGAAATTTCCTGCACCGATTCCACGCTTGGCGTAACCACCGCAGCGCCGCCCCATTGCAAGCTGTCCACGCTCACGCCGTCGATCATGTAATCGTTTGAGGTGACGCGCTGCCCATTCGCGCTGATGGGCTGCTGATTCTCCGTCTGATAAATCGCCGTGTTCGATCCGCCTGGTCCGCCGGTTCCCCCATTGGCCCCGGGTCCGTTTGGAAAGCCGACGGATTGCCCGATCCCGCTTCGCGCGCTGTCTCCTAACACACCCGGCGAAAGCCGCAGCAGTTCGTAAGGATCGCGGCCAAAGGAAGGTAGCCGCTCCACCTCTTGATTGGTGAGCGTGCCTTCAATATTGCTCTCCTCGGTCTGCAAGTCTGGCGTCGAGCTTGCGTTCACCGTCACCGTTTGCGCCACTTGCCCGATGTCCAGCGTAATATCCAAACCGCGTGGGATTTCCGCCGACACCGTGACATCGCTTACCACCTTCTTTTGAAATCCGGTCTGCTCCGCCGTCACCGTGTACGTTCCCGGCGGCACCTCCGCGAAATGGTAGAAACCGACGTCCGTCGTCGTCGTGGTGTTGGTTACTTTTGTATCCTGATTTATCAGCGTCACCGTCGCTCCGCCCACGGCGCCGCCCTTCGGATCGAGCACGGTGCCTTGCACCGTAGCCTGATACTGAGCGTGTGCCAGACTTCCGCACAGCAACGTAACGCAGAGACAAAACACAAACTTCCAAATGGCTCGGGAACGTTCCATATTTATCTCCTCGATTTCAGCAGCGCGTTTGTTCTTATCGAACGGCACTGCAACGCGCTTCGGCCTTCGCCGGCTTCCTGAGAACATCCATGATTCCTGCTAAGTGGAATGAGACTCGGCTGATAAACGGAACGTAGTGGTTATAAGTGCGGTGGTAAAATTCTAGAATCACGGTCGTGTGGTGCCGCGGAGGATCGATCGCAGCGGAGAAACTTTTACGAATTCGATATATCATGCCCCCCAGAACTCGCCCCCGTTGCTCGAAACCATATAGCCTTTAACCCAGACGGGCAATACATGGGTCCGTGTAGAACGTGATACAGGAAAGTACCGGCAGGAGCGCAAAGAGGGTTTGAGTAAAAGCTACGGCTCGCCGCCAGGGAAACTCCGGTGAATCGCATCGTCAGAACGAGCAGGACAAATTCTCTCGCAGATCAGCCCGCGCGTTTCTTTGCTTTCGCCACAGGTATCGTGCTGAAAGTTTTGTCCGGCGAGTAGCACAGTCGTTCGAGATTGCATTCGGTGCAGCGCGGTTTGCGTGCCTGGCACACCTTTCGCCCGTGCCAGATCAGTTGGTGCGCAAAAATAATCCATTTCTCCTTGGGAGATGATCGCGATCAGATCCTGCTCGATCTTTCGCGGGTCGCCGGCGTGGCTGAAGTCGAGCCGTTCGCTCAGCCGTGTCACGTGGGTATCCACCACCACGCCGTCCGCGATCCCAAACGCCGTGCCAAGCACCACATTCGCCGTTTTTCGTGCCACTCCCGGCAGCGTCAGCAACTCGTCCATCTTCTGCGGCACTGCGCCGCCAAATTCCTCCACAATCATTTTGCTCGCGCCCATAATGGATTTCGTCTTATTCCGGAAGAAACCCGTGGGCCGGATGTCCTGCTCCAGTTCGCTCGGATTCGCGTAGGCAAACGCCTCGGGCTTCGGATATTTCTTGTAAAGAGTGCGCGTTACTTCGTTCACGCGTACGTCCGTGCACTGCGCAGAAAGAATCGTCGAGATCAGCAATTGAAAGGGAGTCTCGTGCTCGAGCGCGCACGTTACCGCCGGATAGGCCTCGTCCAGCTTTCTCAGAATATCCGCCACGCGTTTTGGATCGCCGTCGCGCCGTCCCCACGCGTCCGCGCCGCCCTTGCCCTTCGCGGCGGCAGGTTTCTGTTTTGCCGCGGCCTGTTTTCGCAAGGCGCCTGTGAGTGCGCTCTTCGAGCCTTTTTTGCGTGGAAGTTTCGCCATGACTGGGAAAATTGCACTATAGCACAGCGTTTGTGGCAGTTCTCGCGGCCAAATCCGCAAACAGCCGGCGAAATGCCTTGCCGCGATGGCTGAACCGGTTCTTTTCTTGTTGCGTCAATTCGGCAAATGTCTTGCCCACCTCCGGCAGCAGAAAAACGGGATCGTATCCGAAACCCCGCTCTCCTCGCGGCTGCGTCAGCACTTCGCCGGTGGCAAGGTCGGAAACGATCGCAATCGCGTGCCGGCGTTGCGCCAGCGCCAGCACGCAAACAAATCGCGCCGCGCGCTCCGCACTGGTCTTGCCATTCATCTCGCCCAATAATTTCCTGATGCGGTCGCCGTCGCTCGCTCCAGGACCGGCATACCGCGCCGAATGCACGCCCGGAGCACCCCCCAGCGCCGGCACCATCAGCCCCGAATCATCCGCCAACACCAATTCTTCCGTCATCCCGCTGTAGTGGATCGCCTTGCCCGCGGCATTCTCTGCAAATGTCGGTGCGGATTCTTCAAACGTTGGCAGGGAATTAAAGTTCGGGAATAGCGCGAACTGAAACCGCGCGGCGTGGCCCTCGCTCGCGGCTAATTCCTCGAATTCCGCCAGCTTTCCGGCGTTTGACGAGGCCAGCAGAATTCTAGCGCGTTCGGGCACTGAAGTTGGGAGGCAGCAAGGCTTGTTGCTGCGTGCGCAGTTGGCGGATTCCCGCGGCGCTCAGGTCCAGCAGTTCGCGCATCTCTTCGCTCGAAAAAGGACGTCCTTCCGCCGTGGATTGCACCTCGATAAAGCGGCCGCTGCCCGTCATCACCACATTCATATCCACTTGCGCGTGCGAATCTTCGTCGTACGCCAGATCGAGCAGCATTTCGTCATCCACAATTCCCACGCTTGTCGCCGCCACCGAATCGCGCAGCGGAAGCTCTTTCAAAATCCGTGCTGCCACCAGCCGCTCGAGCGCCAGCGCGAGTGCCACGAACGCACCGGTAATCGAAGCCGTGCGCGTACCACCATCCGCTTGGATCACATCGCAATCGAGAATCACGGTGCGCTCGCCAAGCTTCTGCTGGTCGATCACGCCGCGTAAAGCGCGCCCAATCAGCCGCTGGATTTCCAGCGTGCGTCCTGACTGTTTGCCGCGCGCCGCCTCGCGCGCCGTCCGCGAATCGGTCGCCCGCGGCAGCATCCCGTATTCCGCCGTCACCCACCCCTTGCCATGGCCCTTCAGGAAAGACGGCACGCCATCATCCACCGTCGCCGTGCAAATTACCCGCGTGTTGCCCACTTCCATCAGCACGCTGCCCTCGGCCGTGGTCACAAAATCCGGCGTAATCTTCACAGGACGCATCTGATCCGGTGCTCGGCCATCACTCCGCAAAGTTTCTCCTAGGTGAATCGGCAAACAACATAGCAATCGCAGCTCGACGGCGAATGCCGTCGCGTCTCTCGCGAATTGCCGCGCAACGCGCAACGATTCGCGAGCAAGTTTGCCGGGTAGGCCTGCCGCTGTCAACCGCCGCTTTGGGCAAGCCAAGAGCTGCTTGTCTGGAGCGAAAGTAAGTGTACTGTAACGAAGAGTGTTTTAGTCGGCGTTGATGGTCAAGCGCAACACGATGTACCGCGGCGAACTCGTCGGCGCCACATCGGCAACTACACGGACTGCTACGCCTCGCGACCGATACATCTCACGGATCACCGCCATCATTCTGTCTACGGTTTCCTGGTCGTAAGGCTTTTCCACTGCCGGTGCGAGCCCTTGCTCCTGAAGCTTGTTCCAGATTTCATGAGTATCGATCTTCGCAAATGATCCAACATTTCGGATCGAGAAGCGGCGAATGAGCAAGGTCGTAGACGAGCTATTTGTCTGCTGGGGAGCCGCGGCGAAGAGATTTGGCGAAGTCGCCACAAACGCCGCGCTTGCAAACGCTAATGTGAATACAGCGAAAAGAGGGGCCCGAGTGCGCATGGGATCTCCTTTCCTTTGGTCATATTTTACGCTCTTAATATAAACTGGCAATCCATATCGAACCGATATGAATCTCCGTTGGGACGATCGCGTCGGCTCAATCTCCGCAACCAGGCTGACCTCTACGCTGTCCCAACGCCGCGGATTAGGGCTAATTCATATCGATAAGAGCCTGCCAGGTGCGATGCTCTGTCTTGACTTATAGACTAGTTTATGACATAAACCGCCAATGGAAGAACAGAGCCGCCTTGCGTTCTTAGCGGCCAATTACTCGGACATGCGTGGTTTGCGATTTGCGCCTTTCTGGGCGCTGATGGTTGCGCTCCCGTGGATCGAGCGCACATCCTGGGATGCGACTGCCGCCTCCGGACTCGCATGGCTTACAGCGTGGGTGTCTGTTTGTATTGTCTGGTATTGGAGGTTGAACGTGTATTACGCCGGCCACTTTGGGAGAGTTGAAAAGAAACCGGTCAAATTGCAAAGCCCTGTCGTAATCCTGGTTACCTTGGTCGTCGTCGCTTTGGTGGTGCGCGTTCTGTGGACTAATCCGGCAGTCGCCACGCGGAACCCCGGAATATTTCTCTTTCTGATTCCCCTCAACATGCTCCGAAACGCGTTTGCTCCACACAACGTCGCGATCCGGCGCTTCTCCTACTTGGCTGGGGGCATCCTGCTGATCGCGGTTTTGCTACCGGCCTTAGTCGGTCGCGGGAATTCATCTTTCCACTGGATTCAGTTCTCAATCTTCGGGGCGGTTACGTTGGCCCTCGACCTCTTGGATCACCTCTTGCTTCTGCGTACATTTCCGCCGAATCTGCAGGAAACAAATGCCTGAAGGTCCGGGCCCTTTTCCACAAGTCAATCGGCTGATCCACGAACCGGCGCGTCTCGCAATTCTCACCGTGCTATCGAATTGCGAAACGGCAGAGTTTCTCTTTCTGCAGAGAGCAACCGGGCTGAGCAAGGGTAATCTGTCAGTGCAGATTTCCAGACTCGAAGAAGCCGGATTGGTCTTCGTCCAAAAGACCATCCGGAAAAAGAAAATGCTTACGACCATCTCCATGACCAGATTGAGCCGCAAAGAAATGACAAGTTATTGGCGCACTCTGGACGCCATTCGGAAGCAAGCCGGCTCGGCGCGATAGATTTATTGGTTCAGCGCGGCTGGGTGGCGGGAGCTGGCGAAGCTCCTGGTGGTTCTGCCGGGCCGCCATTCACCGGGAAGAAACCCGTTAAGTCCAGGTGGCCGGCCAGAGTATCCGCTTCTTGTCCGTGCAGCAAAATCTTAAGTCGGCGGATTTGCGGGACGCCGGCGCCCAGCGTCTGCACGAGGGAATCCACCGCGAGTTGCTCGCTCAAAATTCCCGAGGGTGTGCCGGCCGCGAGCGTGTCCGCGAAATCGGCAATCGCCGTGCCGTCCGGCAGCAGATAAAACGCGAGCAAAGTTGTGTCGGCGGGCAGAGTGCGCTGCGCCGCCGTTGGCGCGCCCGCTATCAAAGCGTCAATCAATTGCCGTGCGCGCAAGGGCGGATCGGCCGAAAGCGGTAACTGGATTTCCACGGCCTCGAGCGCTCCGGACTGTCTTGGCGCTGCCCAGAATAGTTTCGCCGCCACGTTCATATCCGTGGGCGTGACGATCGGCTCCTGCGTCACGGCTCGCCGCGCCGCCTCTTCGCTCTGTTGCGTGTTGCGCAATTCTTCCAGATTGCGGCGCAGCCTCGGCAAGTAGATCGCCGCGGCGAGCACGCCCGCGGCGAGCACGCCCGCGGCAAACCAAATCCAGCGCGGCACCACCAGCCGGCTCATCGCGCCCCCGCATCGTAAATCGGACGAAACGCCGTGGCGCACCGCGCGATCGTTTGCGCTAAATCGTGACCCATGCCCATGAGCTGGCTCGCGCTCGTCACCGAAACGCTCGACACTTCGATGGCGATGGCGGGCTCGCCTACCGTGCGCAATTGCCGCACTTGCGCTGTGTAAGGCGTTGACGATGTGGCCGGAAATCTCTGTGACATCATCGCTTGCATCAGCTCCGCAAGCCGGCGGCTCGCTCCGGCGTAAGGCTGTTGCGCTTCATCCCACGGCAGCAATCCATTGTGCGCGGGAAAACTCAGCATGGAGAAAGTTCGTGGCGCCTGCCCGGAGGCCGCGCCGGGAGCCAGCGGCTCGCTCGCGTTCGCGCCGGCGGGCAGCGGCTCGGAATAAACGCGAACCTGGCCGGGCGTGCCGGTGGAAGAAACGTGCAGCGTGATAAAAATCGCGCCGAGTTGCGCGTTCGCCGTCGCGGAGCGGTCGTCGAACGAAGGATCTTCGTTGTCCTGCCGCGTTTCGATCACACGAAAGCCTTGCGCTTCGAGCACGGGGCGAATCGCGCGCGCATACGCCAGGGTGATATCGCTTTCCTCGATCCCGGTCGAGCCGCGCGCGCCGGCATCGGGGCCGCCGTGCGCCGCATCCAGCACCACCACGCCCAGCGTGGGTCGCGAGGGCAATTGCGGCGCAGCCTGCGGCGGCATTTGCGGCAGCGGAGGCTGCACTTGCGGCGCTACCTGTGGATGCGACGGCGGCTTTTCGGCCTGATGCGGCATCGCGGCGCCCGCAATTTCCAGCCCTACAAAACAGAAAGCGGAGAGGGAGAGAAGAAAAAAAAGGCGCTTGCGCACGAAGGGGAGAATACCAGAATTTGCGGAGCCTCTTAAGACCGGTTTCCCGAAGAGTAGCGGGTCAGGCGCTCACTCACAGCGCCCCGGCAACGGATTCCGCAAGCTTCATCACGGAATCGCCCGGTTGGTCGGTAACCACAAACGCGGTGAGGTGCGCGCTCTGCATGCCCGCGACGTGCGCTGGCCCCCGGCCGGATTCGTAGATCGGCTTACCACTGGACGTTTCAGCGACGGAGCCATGCAGTGTCTGCATATCGCGTGGCCGTACAAACGCAGAGAATTCGCCTTGCTCGCCCGCGTAAACGAGGTGCAGATAAACCTGTCCATCGAGCTTGCACAATTTGGCGCGCTCGAGTTGATAGCCGGGCGGCGTCAACAGCTCGGGCAACCCTTCGGGGACGCCGCGGCTTTGTGCCAGAGCGGCAATGGCGGAAGGCTGGGAAAGCCAGGTGCGATGCGCATGCAGCACCACTTCATCCTGATGATCGGTTGCGGCGTCGGCATATACGCGCGCCGCGCGCGATGTCACTACGGACCGATATGCGAAGCCGCTTACGAGAAGCAGTAGCGCGGCGGCTGCGGCCAGAATCCAGCTCGTATGCCGATTGTGAGCGACGCCGTGGCGCGCGGCGGCGGGAAATTCCGCCGACGATCCGCGCGTGAACCGCTTGATTCGAGCGCCGCGGCATCCGCATCGAGGGTCTCGGCCAAGACGGCCTCACGC
This sequence comes from uncultured Acidobacteriota bacterium, assembly GCA_963703805.1. Lineage (GTDB taxonomy): Bacteria > Acidobacteriota > Terriglobia > Acidiferrales > UBA7541 > DASTCZ01. The sequence goes on from CAVPFO010000001.1 coordinate 15,279, forward strand.
AGGCGCACATCCAGTTCGGCTTGCTGCCGGATGCGAAGCGAACAAGCTGGACAGCATTCCAAGTGCGCCGCGAACGCGCCCGCATGGTGGGCGTCGAGCTCGCCGGAGAAATGCAACGGCGCCAGTTCGATAACGTCAGAACAATTCACCTCAGCTCCTTACGCTTTGGCTCAAACCCAGCTTCTGTCCCTCAGGCTTGCTTCGCCGCGCACGCTGCGTTTGCACGCGGGGTTTCGCGTTGCGGCTCGGGCGGCGTGAGCCTTTCGCGTAACGCTTGCCGCGCACGGCCCATCCGGGACATTACCGTGCCGATCGGTACACCGATAATTCCACTGGCTTCCTGACACGTGAAGCCTTCGACGACGATCAGAAGCAACACCGTGCGATGCTCCGCGCTCAGCGTATCGAGCGCCCGCGAAATTTCCACGGACTCGCTTTGCGAAGGCCGCAGACGAAATGCCGCCACGGAGCTTCTTTGCGCCTCGTCCAATTCCACCATCGGCGGCGTCACGCGGAGTCGCCGGCCACGCGCGTAATAGGCATTCAACAAGATGCGGAAGAGCCAGGCCTTCGCGTTGGTGCCGGTCTGGAATTGATCGAAGCCGCGCCAGGCCCGCAGCAAACTTTCCTGCACGAGATCGTCCGCGGTGGCCCGATCCCGCGTGAGGCGCCTAGCCACGCGGAGCAAGCTTCGCGTGTGGGGTAAAGCAATGCGTACAAATTCTTCCTGACGGTTCGACGCGCTCATCGTTCCGCGGTTCGCATGCACGGTTGGCGGGCTGGCGATAGATGGTCGCTGAAGAATACCGGCATTCCGATCCCCGCCCGAGCAGAGAAGAGAGTAACCAGTTTCTTCAGCGGCCGTCAATCACCAGCCCGCCGTAGAGCCAAACGGCCGCGAGTTACTTGCCGGCGCCGGATTGCAACGCCGTCAGCGCCGCGAGCACGTCTTCGCTGTGCGTCTGCGGCTTTACCTTGGTGAACACCTTCACGATCACGCCCTGGGGATTGATGATGAAAGTGTCGCGCTCGGCAGCCTGCATACTCGCGCCATTCTGCATGTTGTAGGTCATCAGCGTGCCGTACTTGGTAGTGACGTCATGCTCGGTATCGGCCAGCAGCTTGAACGTGAGACCTTCTTTCGTGCAGAACTGCTTGTGCGAATCCACAGGATCAACGCTAACGCCCAAAATCACAGTGTCTTTTTGCTCGTATTGTGAAAGGTCGCGTTGGAAATTGTGGGCTTCAATCGTGCAGCCGGTGGTCATATCCTTCGGATAGAAATATAGGACCACCCATTTGCCCTTGTAATCGTGCAGGCTGACGGACGTGCCTTCCTGCGAGTTCAAGGTGAAATCGGGGGCCTTCGATCCCTCCGCGGGCATGTCGGCGGCATGAATCAAAGGAAGCACGAGCAGCAAAGCGGCGAAAGCTCCGAGGGCAATCAGAAGCGGCCGTGCTGTCTTGGAGCGAGAAAGTGTCATCCAATTCTCCTTAAAGTTCTATCTGCGCCTTGGAAGCGCCTAAGCGTTTCGCGAGCGCGCCGGCATTGTGACCCAACTGCCATTAAAGCGCGACCGCGTTTCGCAAAAACCACGTCGCCCGCACGTGCGGGAACAAGCGACCTTCTACCCACTAGAATGCTGCTGCGGTGATATTTCATCCATGGCCCCCCACCCCCCATTTTGATGTAAATACGGCAGGCAAAAGACTTGCAAGAGCAAATGTACGCAAAATGCAGAATATAAATGACTTAAAAAATCACATTTTCGTACATTTGATATGCGAATGTTAGAAACAAAGCGGTTACGGCAACGTAATGTCACGCAATAGGGGCGGTAATAACCCGAATGCGGAGGCTGCCCTTTGTTGACAGTACATGTTACGGCCAGTTATGCCGAGGTTGGGCTTGATTATTTCGCGTCGCCCTTCTTTTCACCATATCCAACCCAATGTGGGCCGTCGCATCCTGAAGCTAGTATCACCGATAGCCGTGATTCAACGTCATCCAGGTTCTCGTCTGGTAAAAAGACAATGTCATCGATGACAAAACGGCCGTCTTCCTGCACGACTACAGCTACGACATGCCAAATCCATGGTTTTGAGGCCGATCCCCAGGCGAGCCTCACGTGCACGCGAAAGGAACCGTCTTTTTCTGATTGTATTTTTTCAATGTCGAGTTCTTGGCGAGACCTTTTCGTTGCCTTCGGATAAAACTCTCTAAGCCCGAACTCAAGCCACTCGATTCACGATTTGTCTTTAGGATTTTCGTGCAAGCGATACGTATAGAGTTTTCTTGGGGTCTGCACCACCTAGCTGGGCGCCCCCGTTCTTCAGCGCTTCGACGATTTGATCAATAGAAACCGCCCTTTTCATTCGCAGTAATTATGCTTTCGCCTTGAGTGCGTCGGGCAGATCGATTGTGTAAAGGCTACCGATTCTTGCTGGGGAACGATGCGCGACAGCCTTCATATCCGCATCTCGTTTGGCTAGGCTATACCGACAAGGATGCCGAGCTCTTTGTCAAAATCTCAATAGAGCCCCGCTTGTGAACTTCTAACTGCCTGCCGGCTGTTCCGGTAATTCCCGTGTTTGTCTCAAGTTATCGGAGGTAGGCATATCCGCCTGCCACAAAAGCCAGAGAGATGTGTAGACGACTGATGCAATTGTCAAGCTACGTAGTCTTAGATGAATACGTAAAGGGAAACTCGGGTATCGCTTTCTCACCTTGGCACTCGGATTACGGGGGTACGCATTCGCCGGGTGCCCAAACGCCTTCGTTTTGTGATAGTGGTGAGGGCTTTGAAAACTTCGGTTTCACCGAGCGATTTACGCGTTCCGCCATCGCCGGCCTGAGACTGACCTCGAAAAAGCACTAAAGCGTGGAAACGCCTGATCGAGGAATTGCAACACGGAAGATATCTCTTGCACGGACCGCAGCGAGCAGCGGCTGTTGCGCTGCGAGCGCAGCTAAGCGTGGCGAAATGCGGATGACAGCTTCCATGGTAGAGCCAACGCATCGTCGTTATCGCTATCGCTGACGTTCCCCACCCTTACACGGCAAAGGGTGGGGGCAGACAACTTCGCATCGCGGGGCTCTTACTGTTGGCAAATATTGACAGCGCGAATCTTAATCAAGGTTAGAGCCAACCCGCAGCACCCCTACGCGGGGCTTACGTTGGCAAATTATAATGATCGCCGATGCTAGCAAGGAAAGAGTTTTTCAAACGCGTGCGATCTTCCAAGGCATGAGCCACCCGCCGACGGCTGATACCATCTGCCTGAATCGACGTTCGGCAGACACCTGAGTATCGGTGCGGCCTTAATCGATCGAGGGAAGGACGAAGGTAGAACGCCTGGAATCATCAATGCGCGGCCGGATTTTGGAGCTGCAGATGCCGGAACCAAGCCTACTCCGAGCGGAGGGCTTGGATTACGTTGACGCGGGCGGCGCGTGCCGCGGGCAGCGCTGACGCGATACACGCCGCGGCCAAAAGCACCACCGCCGCGAGGGATACGGGCAGCGCGCCGGGCATTTTCATGTCCAGGACGTAACTTCCGGCGAGGCGAGCCAGCGCATAACCGCACATCGCGCCGGCCACAATTCCAAGAGCAGATACCGCCACACCTTCGACGATTACGCGAGCCAGCAGTTGGCGGGGCTGCGCACCCAGGGCGAGGCGAATACCGAATTCGCGCGTGCGGCCGCTGACCGAAAAAGCCAGCACGCCGGCCACTCCGATGACGGCAATGGCCAGAGCCACGGCCGCGAAAACGCCAAAGACCACGGCGTTCAGGCGATCCGGAGTCAGCACTTCGGCGCGCACATCTTCAAGGGTGGCCGCATGCTCTACTGGCTGATCCGTCGAAAGATCGCGGATTAGCTTGGTGATCGGCGTGATCAGGGCGTGAGGATCGGGCGCACTGGTGTGGACGAAGAGGCGCCCTCCACCGATTTCCTGTTCGAGCGGATGATAGACGGTCATCGCCGGGCCGGGCACCACGTTTTCATCGTCCACATCCGCCGCCACACCAACGATACGGCGCGGACCGGTGCTCACATCAACGAACTTAAACACCGGATCGGTCCACATCAGGTGATGATTCACAGCATCCTCATTGGGAAACATGCGCTGCGCGATGCTCTGGCTCACGATCACCACAGGCTCGCTGTTGTGCCGATCGGCATCGTTGAAATCGCGGCCGGCAATGATCGGAATGCCGAGCGCGGAGAAGAACCCGGGGGAAACGGTGCGAAACCGGGCTCGTGGGTCCTCCTCGCCGGACTGACGCACGTATCCGTCGGCAGAAAACTGGAACCCGGGTCCAAAGATACCGTTGTCACGCCAGGGCACGGCAGTGCCAATCGCCACGCGATCGACGCCGGGCAGCTCGCCGATCCGCCGCATGGCTTCTTTGTAGAAGCTGAGGGTCTGTTCAGAGGTGTGCCCAAAGGAAACCTCGGGAACATTTACGGCCAGCACGTGATGCAGGTCGTAACCGGTGGGCGCGGCTTGCAGCGCCAGCAACGTTTTGAGCAGCGTGCCCGCACCAGCGAGCAACAAAAACGAAGCGGCGATTTGCGTGACGGCAAAGATGCGCAGGCGCCGGTTCGCGCTGCCGGTGATGCGTAGGCTGGAACTTGCGAGACTGAATCCATTTGCGGCGTCCACAGACGGCAACTTGGGGACAAACGCCAAGAGCACTGCGGCGATCAAGGCCAGGAGCACGCCGACGGCCAGCATGCTCGAATCGACTTTCAGATCGAGAGCCCGCACCGAGAATCGCGAGGCGTAGCGTGCCAGGAGCGCAACCATCGGCCGGGCGCTGAGCACGCCGAGCGCGGCACCGGCGCCGCAGAGCAGCAGGCTATCGGCCAGCAGCACGCGGCGCAGCGCACCGGTGCTGGCTCCCAGCGCCGCGCGGATGCCCAGCTCACCTTCGCGGCGGATGGTGCGGGCCAGGATCAGGTTCGCGGCGTTCGAGACGGCAATCACAAAGACGAGCATGGAAGCCGCCAGAAGCACAAGCAGGACCGTCCTCGCGCCGGAGGTAATTTGATCGCGCAACCGGACGGCGCTGATCTGGAAGTCCGCTTTTGGGGAATACGACTCCGGGTACTCATGAACCATCGCTCCGTGCACGACGCGGAGCTCCGCCCGAGCTTGCTCAAGAGTCACGCCGGGCGCAAGCCTTCCAAAAAGCTCGGTCATGCGATGAACGCGTCCGGTGACCATCGTTGCAGATAGGTGATGCGGGCTGGTGACCACATTGGCGATGATCTCGGTTTGCGCAGGGTAGGGAACGGAAGGCTCAAGCACGCCAACGATCGTGGCCGAGCGCGCGCTTAACCGTACGGTTTTGCCGATCACCGTGGGGTCGCCCTTCAACACCGTGGTCCAGAAGCGATACGTGAGCACGGCAGCGCCCGCGGCATTGGGGCCATCATCGCGCGCGTCCAGCAGGCGGCCGAGCACCGGATGCAATCCCATCACTTCAAAATACGATCCGCTGACGACACCGGCCTGGATCTCGCGCGGCTCACCCAGACCGATCATCGTAAAGCCGATGGTGGAGAAGTCGCCAAACTCAGTGATCGTGTGGACGCCCGCGCGCAAGTCCTGAATTTCCGGAACGGAAAAGGTGGTGTTCGGATCGCCGAGGCCCGGAGCGCTTTGCCGGATGTAGATGAGCCGGTCTTCATCGCGATTCACGAGCGGGCGTAACAGGACGCCGCGCACCAGGCTGAAGATCGCCGCGTTCGCGCCAATGCCCAGAGCCAGCGTGAGGATGACGGTGACGGCAAGACCCGGATTTCGCGCGAGGGAGCGCACCGCGACCTTGAGATCGCGAACGAAGAAATCGGTTTTCAGGCCCACCGTGGAGGCTCCTCTCGAATCGTGGTAAGCACGAAGCTCTAAACTCTTCGAAGCAATGGCGCGGGGGGCAAGATACCACAGGTCCTGAATGGATTGAACGATCGGCTGGCGCGAATCAACGGGTGCAGAGCCGCGTCAACGCCGGAGGGACAGAGCTTCACAAGTGACTGGTTCTGCTATGATGCGCGGCCTATACAACCGCCGCGGCGGTGAGACTCGGAGGCGAACATGAAGGCGATGCGAATAGGCCTGATCGTAGTGATGATTCTCGGGGCGGTGCCGCCATGCCTGAGGGCGCAGACCGGTGCGTCTGCGGATTCGGCGACCGTGCGAGAACTGAGGGGGATGTTGCGGCAGTTTTTGCAGGATGCGGGCACGGGGAATCGCGAGGGCTTCGAGCGATTTTTTGCGGACGATGTGATCTACACGAGGAATACGGGCGTGGTGAGTGACAAGGCCGCGATCATGAAGGGCATCGGCACGATTGCGCCTTCGACGGAATCCAAGAATATTTATTCGAGTGAGGATGTGACCGTGCACGATTTTGGCGATACGGCCGTGGTGGCGTTCCGCCTGGTGGCACGAACGGAACACAAGGACGGCAAGGTGGAGACCGCGAACTATAGGAACACGGCGACTTTTTTGCGACGGAATGGGAAGTGGCAGGTTGTGGCGTGGCAGGCGACCAAGATCGCGGAGTAGTGGCTGAAGCTGCAAAACGGTTCGAGGTGGCCGCCGGTTCGGCGCCGAGATTCCTCGTCGGTCGCCACGGCACACGATTTCCGCGCAGTGCGAGGAGTTTGGCGCGGAAATCGTGTCGCTCCCTCCTCGGAATGACAAACGGTTTTGGTGGTGGCGGCGGAGTTATGGAAGGCGTCCCCCCCCCGCTCAAATGTTTTCGCGGGCTGAAGTGACGGTGGCGGCTGAAGCCACGCCATCACGAACTATGCGGTTACATCGAGCATGGGTTTCCCCGAAGCACGAGGCCACGGTAGTGCTCTTGGCGCGGCGAAACGGTACACTGAAAGATAGAACCGTCCACCCAGGGCTGGTTCGCACCCACTTTTGAGGATCAAGGATTCGAGGTTCCCCTAACATGCGGTACACAAGAGCTTGGCTACACACTGCGGCGATCGCGACGGCGTGCTTGGTTTGCTTGCCGGTATTTGCGTCCGCGCAAACGGCATCAACGACGCCTCCACCGCCGCCGAAGACGATTGATGTGGGCGGAAATGTGATGGCGGCGAAAAGAATCGATCACGTGCAGCCTGTCGATCCGGCCGATGGACGCGAGACGGGTACCGTCCGCTTACACGCGATTATCGCCAAGGACGGCACGGTGGAGCGGCTCGAAGTGATTTCCGGACCTCCGCTGCTGCTGGAGGCGGCGCGTGACGCCGCGAAACAATATCGTTATCAACCCACACTTTTGAACGGCGAACCGGTGGCGGTGACCACCACGATTGACGTCGTTTTTGCGCCCAGCGTCTCAGCAGGCCCTGGAAAGACGGCAGGCGCAGGGCCCGCGACGCCGCCCACCGCGGCGCCCGTGGGGCCGGGCGGAATCCCGGTGCTGGGCCCCAGCATGGACCAGGATTGGCTGAATGCGCAGAAGGCCGCGGCATCGGCCGTCGATCCAGCGGTGGCTGCGGAGGTACGAAGGCTGCTGGACGTAACGGCGGGAAAAGAAACGACCGAGCAACTGGTGGCGCCAATCTTGCAAAACGTGAGGAATCAACTGCTCGCCAAATTGCCGGCCAGCCCGACGCGCGAACAAACGGTAGATGCTTTCGTGGCCAAGCTCAAAGCGCAGTTTGATAACGACGATCTCAAACAGTTGCTGATCCCCGTTTTCGCAAAACACTTCACGAAAGAAGAGCTGGATGCCACCGTAGCTTTCTTCGAATCGCCCGCGGGCAGGAGCTACGTGCAGACGCAGAGAGAAATGAATCCGGACGTGCAGGCGGAAACGAACGAGTACACGCGGAAAATCATCGTGCCGCAAATTCTGAGCGCGGTGGGCGCACAATTTCCGGAGGTGCTAAAGCAGAAATAAGGCCGAAGTGGAAGGAGGAGGTGCGCCGGCAGATGAGTTCCGCGGCGCACCTGTTGCGAATTGGCGGAGATTGTCCGCCATAAGCAAGAGCCGCAGGCTAGTGACGGTCTCCGTGCGCGTGCCGCCACTTCCAATAATCGCTCTGATGGGAGCGATCCCACTTGTGAAAATCACGATATTCATAGTGCCGCTCGCCTAGCCACTGGCGATAGTACACATCCTCCCCGGGGCCCCACGTGTGATAGTCGCCGTAGTCCGAGTCATAGTAGCGGACGCTGCCATAGCAGCCGGTGCCGATGAGCGGCGCCGTCAGAGCGGCACCCAAGCACAAAATTCCAGCAAAACGGGATAGCCTGCGCATTCGCGGTTTCTCCTTTAGATGACCGACCGACTTAACCTTCCTTGACCCCTCAATCCTTTAAACACTGACCCCACAAGAATGTTGCCTGCCGTGTGTTAGATGCGAGAGGGGCTTTTCGCGGAGAGGTCTTGGAGTTTTGCAGCCGCGGAAATGTAATGGGAAAACTAGTAAGGGCAGGAAGCTCATTTAGGGTCGGTTGCCATAAAGAGGTTCTTCCTGCCCGCGAGTGGTGCTTGCAGTATTAGACGCAGCAGGAGGTGGAAATGTTCGCAGCGCGGGCGGACATTCCATGGTGGCCTTGGGGAGGCTTTAGCGCGCCTAGAGCGACGATACCGGGCCCGGATCGCGCGTGCTGGGCATACAGGATTCGGTTGATTGCCCTCTTCTCGGTCTGCGGTTAGTGTGCACCGCGACATGACCAAACATGCGAGCGGATGCGGCAGTTTCTTCGTAAGGCGGATTTTCTTTCCCGGCGCTGTTGTGCTGATGCTGTGCGGCGGCGCGAAAGCGCAGAAGTCCAGCGCGCCGGAGAAGGGCAAAAGCGACGAGGACAAGAAGGTCGAGATACGCAACAATGCCGCCAGTTTGCTGGCCGATCTGCTGGGCGATGAAAAGAATCTCGGCAAAATCCTGATTATCAAGCACCCGGCGCCCGGAGTGGACAAGCTCGTGAAGGAAATCGCAAAAACGGCGGGCGACGAAGGGGATGAGTTAGAGAAAATGGCAAATGACGGCAAGGCGCTGAACTTGCAGGCGATGCAACTGCCGCCCGGCGAGACGGCGACGCGCAGCGCGATCTCACGAACGAAAGAGCACGACCTGCTGTTTTCTTCGGGCACGGAATTTGAGTTGAATTTGCTGCTGACACAAACCGACGCGCTGGAATATGGTTCGCACCTCGCGAGGGTTGCGGCGGCGAACGCCGCGTCGCCCGAGCAAGAAAAGCAGTTTCACGCGATGGACGTGGCGCTGGATGGCCTGTGGCACCGCGTGGTCGCGGCCATCCGGGGGCTCCACGGGAAGTAGCTTTTTGTATGGCGGTAGGTTGGTGTCGCGCCACGTTGGGCAGGCGTTTGTTTTGCCTCGGCTATTTTGCCTCCGCGGTTTTTCCAAGCTTATAATCCACATCATCGAAGCACACCGGGAGCAGCAGCAAACTCGCTCGTGCGGGATTCGTGTCTGAGGATGGCGCGGCAGGCGCGCGACGATCGAGCTCGGGGAATTTTTGTGAGAACATTTGTAATTTGCCGCAAATAAGTCATGCGGAAGCCACTCACGATCGGGTTGAGCGTTCTTGCGGTGTGGAGCGCACTTTTCGCCGCGAATCTATTAAGCGCCGGGAAGGATCACCCACCGCAAATCGTCGCAAACGGTAGAGCTTACGATTGGCCTAAGGCGCCCGTGGTCGTGGTGACGATTGATGGGGGCGACCCGGCTTACGTGAATGCCGCCCTGGCGCAGGGATTACTTCCCAACTTCAAGCGGTTCATGACGGAGGGTTTTGTTTCCGTGGCGCTCAGCGCCATGCCCAGCTTCACCAATCCCAACAACGTATCCATCATCACGGGTGTGACGCCCGCCGTCCACGGAATCTCCGGAAATTTCTTTCTCGATCCGGCGACGGGCGAGGGCGTGATGATGAACGATCCCAAGTTCCTGCGCGCGGATACGATTCTGGCCAAGTTTTCCGAAAATGGCGCGAAGGTGGTGGCCATCACCGCGAAGGATAAGCTGAGGGAGATTCTCGGGTATAAATTGCAAAACGGCATCTCGTTTTCCGCCGAGAAAGCCGATCGCTGCACGAAACAGGAAAACGGTATCGCCAACTGCCTCGCGTATGTGGGCAAACCTCTTCCGAACGAGTATTCGGCTGACCTTTCTTTCTTCGTACTCGAAGCGGGGGTGAAGATCCTCGAGAGGGAAAAGCCCGATCTGATGTACCTATCGCTTTCCGATTACGTCCAGCACAAGTACGCTCCGGGATCGAAGGAAGCGAACGACTTCTATGTGGGCATAGACGATGCCGTCGGACGCATGGCCACGCTGGGAGCGATTGTGGCGCTGACGGGCGATCACGGAATGAATGATAAATCGAAGCCCGACGGCACGCCGAATATCGTGTTTTTGCAGGACCTGCTCGACAAAGAATTCGGACGCGACGCGACCAACGTGATCCTGCCGATCACGGATCCCTACGTGGTGCATCACGGATCGCTTGGATCGTTTGCGACGGTGTATTTCAAGAAACCGCTTTCGGCGATGCGCGCGATGAACATCCTGAATCAGCAGCCGGGCGTGGAATTGGTGCTGGACCGCGCTTCCGCGGCCAGAATTTTCGATCTTCCCGCGGATCGTATCGGAGACCTGATCGTGATCGGCGATCGCGGCACGGTGTTGGGGAAGAGCCAGGCGACCCTGGACCTGACGCAACTCGGCGGGATGCGTTTGCGGTCGCACGGCGGTCTGGCGGATCGCAATGTGTATCTCGTGTTCTCGCGGCCGTTGAATGATAAATATGCGAAGATCGCGCTCTCGCGCCAACTGCGCAATTTCGATGTGTTCGAGTTCGCGCTGAATGGGCTGCGGTGAAGGATGAAGGTGATCGCCTCTCAGGAAAGCAATTTGGCGAGCTCTTCGCGGAGCGTGGATTCGATCTTTCCTTTGAAGAACATGGCCGCGAAGGGGACCGTCAGGTCCACAACGACTTGCGAAGGATTCACGGCAATATTTCCAGATGCGGAAAAGCCCCTGCCCGAACCGCTGAAAGTTCCCGAGTTGCCATCCCAATTTTCCTGAAAGTCGGTGATCGCGGAGGCGTATTGCGTCTCGATTTGCGAGACGAAATTCTGGATGCGCTTCAGCGCTTCATCCTGGGAAATTTGGTAGGGAACTGAGACGTTGATGTTGGGCATTGTGATTGTTGACTCCTTGGAGCCGCGGTCGGCCAGTAAGCCCGGTTTGTGCTCGATGTCTCTCCGGTGAGCTATTTGATATCAGGTCCGAAGCGGTCCCACTTGCCTTTTTTGCGAAGAACCTGCCGCTTGATCTGGATGAAGTCGGCTTCGGGCAAAGTAATTCGTTCTTGTGGATCGGCTGACTGCGAATCCGTCTCCATTCGTTTGAGCATTTTGAGCAAGCCAGCTTGAAGGTCTTTGCTGAGTTCTGTCCTCCCGGTTTTGAGTTCGCGCCATGCTGGGCGAAGTTTGTCGTAGATCCGGGTCACCAAAAATTCTGTGTCTTCGGGCGGATCCTTGGCGAAATGATCGAACCCCCGGCTCCTAACGTCGTCAGGCAAACACGAATAGTATTCGTCCAGTTTGCTAAGATCGGCTTTCAGCTCCATTCCCGTGACGAACATTTGATCATCTCGAAGAAAAAGAGGGGCCACCTTCGCGTGAAGTTTGTCGTTCGATGTGAATATCTGGGAGAACGGCAAGTAATATAAGTATGCCAGATCGATCTTGTTGCTCGGCCGGTCTTTGGAGATGAGATCTGCAGCGACGGCGAGGTAGAAAAATAGGTCGATCGAATAAACGTAACGAAAGTAGGGAGCGAAATCTAGTATCGGAGGTCTTCCCGCGTCCCGCCACCGCTGCAGGATGCTGACGTGTGAATCCGGCGAATAACCGAGAAGTGAAAGCCCAAAGGTAAGCGACCCTTCCTGTTCCGAACTGTCAATAATCTGCTCCACAAATGCTTTGACCTGAAACAAGTGTTTGGGTTTCGCGTTCTTATAATACCGTTGGAATTCATTGTAAATCGTAGTGAAGTCCACCTCCGATAGGTTCTTACGCCACCTATTAGCGATTTGCCGTTCAAGGTCGAGAAACTGTCCCTTCCTCCAGCGATCAAAAGCCTCTTCTTCCTCTGTCTTGCTGAACATGACGCCGGTCTTCCCATCCAGTTCGACCTTCGTCCCGCCAGCCCTCCGCAGGCGATAGTCTAGCGGTACGTCACACATACCAGACAATTCTCCGGCGAGCAGCTTCCTATGATGGACGTTCGGACTGGACTGCATGTCGGGCGTTTTGTAAGCGAGATTAGCGACAACCTGCTCCGCGCTACGGCCGGCCCGAACCTGTTTCGCTAAATCGGCCAAGGCCTCTATGAAGAAGAGTGGCGTTATGTTCGTAATGAAAAAATGGTCTAGCCAGGCAGCTTCGTCCGGATTGAGAGCCTCGAGGAAAGACTTATCGAAAATGAGGATGGGGCCCGGGGCCATGGACCATTATCCTGCCTGAGAGGATGTACGTCCAAGTCGCCCGTTGAAAGTAGCCCTCATCGCGGCGGGAGGCGATTCTTGAGAGAAACGGTGGAGGCGGGTGAAGTCGGCTTACCGGACCTCATTGATAATACGCAACTTATTTAAAACTGAGGACGCACAAACCGCCAAAAACGCGACCAACCGGTACGTATCTGGTACACGGACTTTCTAAGAATCCTTCGACTGGGGCTTTCCCAGGAACACGACCGCTGTTGTGGCCACCCCAGGTCCCATGTCCTTCCCCAATTTAGCTTCGACGAACGATTCAATTGCTTGCAACATCTGGCCGACAACTTCTCTAGTCCATCCCAACGGCGGCATACTAGAGCCCCCACCACTCCAATATCGAAATCCCTGGTATTCATTGCCGCTCTCTAGCAGCGATACGATATTCTTTACCTGAAATCGATCTTGATTTGCACAATCCACAACCAGTCCTAAATTTCGGCACTCTTCGTAGAGTTCAGTTAGCTTGTGGCTCTTCCGATCTGTACCTAAGATTGGTAAGTCATTCGCACGCAGAAATGCCTTTAGCAACAGTTCGGCGGCGTGGAAATATAGAAAGTAGAGGGGATACCAGAGCTGCTGGGAATGCTCAAACACGGTGTTCGCCGCCGCATAGTATTGCCTTGCAAAGTTCAGAAAAGCCTTCGCGCCTGCATCGGTAACTACTCCTGGCCCTTTTCTCGCCATTGTGCCTTCGACAATTCGAAGGGCCGGTCGCCCGGCCCCGGTACTCAGCTTTGGAAATAACAGCTCTTCCACCGCGCGCTCAAAATGCAACGTCGTTAATTTTCCTTCGCGGGTGCAGCCGACGCCGCAGCCATTACCTTCGTAAAGGTTGATTCCAGATCGGATGACCACGTGTTGCCGCCATCCACGGAGGATTCATATTTCAACGTGTATTGCGTCTTCGAGACTTCCTTCTCGGTGAGGCGCGTCTTCATGGACTTGCCCCCCATCATCGTCTCGCTTGTCCAGGTCCAAGTGTCGCCGCTGACATTTCCCTTGGTCGTGATCCGTTCGCCCCAACTGTCGAATGCGTCGTAGGTGTACATTTTTGTTTCCGGGTCATATCCCAATACGGCCAAGATCTTGAAGTTGCCCACGGGCGATTTGTTGTCCGAATGACCCAGAAGAAAAAATCCCCCGGACGCCCATTCCCACTTTTGCGTTGACGACACCGGCCCGGCCATACCGTGCGCGGTCGATTTACCCTCCTCTTTCCAGTTGCCCACAAAATACGCGAGCCGCTTCACTTCTGGTCCTGGTTTCGGCGGTCCTTGCGGAGCCTGCGCCTGAATCGAAACGGCCAGCAACAGAACACAAATCGCAACCAACCCGATTGTTCGTTTCAAGCGAGATCTCCTTGGCGTTTGAACCCGCGGCTGCGGTTTTCCAACAGAAATGCGCTCCGGCAACTCCGCGCCGGAGCGGTTGCCCGGAATCATACATCCATCCGCCAAAACCTCCACGCCAAATCATCTCACTGCCACGCGCCGCTGGAGAATCGGCCTTTTGACGAAGCACTTTCCATTATGGATTCATTTCGACATGCTCATTTGCCGAATAGGCTCAGAGTGTCATCGTCCTGTTTCACGATGTAGCGGAAATGCGTCAGGGCTGTAGGGTCGAATACTGAAGCGCCTTTACATCGATAACTGCTTGCCTTTAACAGTGGAATTATTTCATCGGCTTGCCTTTTTCATTCTGAGCTGCAAGCCCATATCGTATTGCCGCTTCCAGCGTATCGATGTTTATATCCTTTAGAGCTTTGAACCGAATGCAATATCCGGTCACGCTCGCCTTGCCGAGTTTGTTTCCATACGTTTTGGCTAAGTACTTCTTATCTTTGAGACCAAGAATATAGACAGAGATTCCGGCTTTGTTTCCGCTCACGCCAACTTGAAAGGACTCTCTACTTTTTCCATTGGCATATTTTATTGCGTGAAATCCATATCCAATCGTAGGGTTGGAAACTGTATGATCTGCGCTGTCCTTACCGTCGAAGAACCATAATTTGCATTCTGGTGACACTTGCAGCGTGAGCTGATGCAACTCTCGCATGTCACTGCGTTTTGGCTCCGGTTGGCTGGCAATATACGTCTTGATTTGTTCTTGTACGTTCATATGTTCTGCTCCGCAGTTGCGCGCACGAGATTATACGACGTTTCATTCATATCATTTCGCGGATTGCCCTAGGTGGTAGTTTGGTGGCTCATCGTTGGTTTCGTGAAGTCGTGGATCGCAGGCTACCTGCAGCGGGCGAGGGCTGCTACCGTTAACCTCGCTTTTTCTTTCTTTTGCTGCTCCGTGCGAACGTGCGGATCAATTTATACATCTCGTGAAGGGCTGGTGGCTGTTCCTCGTGTATTGCACGAAGTCCATAAAGAAAAGTCTTGCATGTAAAGACCGCGATGTTGCATAGCGCGTCTTGGGCTACATTGTTATCTTCCCACTTTCGCCCATGCGCTTTGAAGATGTTTCCTGATTCAGAAGCATGGCCCCTGATTCCTTCGATGGTTCCATGAACGTACTGGCTAGTCCAAAAGTAAACCGCGTCGTAGTCAAATTTGCTGGTGATCGGTTTGCCCTTCTCATCTTTCTCAACAGCGTCGTCTTCCAACGCCATCATTCTAGCTTGCCCACCATGCCCTATCCAATGAGCCTTACTTTGGAACCCCTCGGCTGTCTTGACAACCGTCTTGTCTAAGCTGCGGAGAGTTTTGGCAGATTGAGGAAGATGCTCTTCAATGATCTTTTTCCATTCGACGCGTACCTTAGAACTGTACTCCGCATACTTTCTCGCACGATTTTCGGTGTCTTTATTTGCGATGTAACGAACCGTAAAGAATATGTCGATTAGGGTGCGGGATGTCGCAAATGCTTCGGCGGGAAACCCCGCGTCGATCACGGCGCAAATTGCTCGGCCAACCGTCAATGTCTTGGAAAGCAGCGCCAGAATCACCTTCGTTCGGTATTGGCCGGTTGCAGGAATCATCCGCAAACCCGTCAGGTACCCTTCCAACCGCTGAATTCGTTTGAGTATCGTCCTAGTTTGAACTGGCAAGCATGAAGTGTAACGCCGATTGTGACATCACCGGGAACATCGGTTAGAGGCGGATGTGCGAGTAGCGGATAGGGTAAAATGGATAACAACCGTGAGTATAAATACAGGAATTCCGTATGAGTTGCTGGCTCAAAGCATCTTTCAAGAGATGCACGACACAAGCGGCGCGAAGACCATCGACGTTCAAAGAGATGTAAAAATCCAAGGAAAGAGCGCTGTCCACCAAATAGATGTCTACTGGAAATTCGGGGTCGGCGGTATCGAATATCAAGCCTTAGTCCAGGCGAAAGACTATGCGTCAAATATCGAACAGGAAGCAGTCTTCGCATTCAACTGCGTTCTCGACGATATTCCTGGCCAACCCCGGGGCATTATGGTCACGCGAACGGGTTTTCAGACAGGTGCCCAAGCCTACGCCAAACACCACGGAATCAAACTTTACCTCTTGCGCGATTGGCATCGCAGCTACACGATTTCGGATATTTCCTATGCGAAATACTTCATCGATGAGAAGTACACTTGGCGCGTAATCGTCTATCGCCCTGAAGTCCATCATCTGAACTTTCACTTTTTTGTCCCATCGCCATCATCTCCAAAGAAGTTACCGAGAGACTTCCCGCGCCAATTCTCGAAAATGCATTTACTCGATGGCAATGGAGCTATCGTCGGAACTGTGGCGGATATTCTTAGGGGGTACATCGGAACCATGAGGGCTGCCAATACTTTGAACGCGACTGTCAGGCACGATTTCTCAGAGCCGACATACATACGATTCTCGCCAAGGTCTGCGCGATTGTCACATCTGAGCGCCTTCGAATGCGTGATAACACTAATACCAGAGCCGCAGCCCCCTGTTCCTCTGTTACCTTCGGGTGTCGTTCAATTCATACTAAAAGATGTACATGACGGCACGAGCAAGTTCTTTCAGCGACCCCGATAAAGTTTCGCACTTTGTCTTCGGGGAAATGGCTACTTCGGTAGCACGTTGACTGGCTTAGGCGAAGCGGCGTTTGGACCTGCGAGCCAAAATACAGCCGGGAGCCAACCGTGTGATTCTGCGGTTCAATCCTCTGCAGTGAATTTCGCCGTTGCATAGAACTGCCAACAACTCGCATCCGCAATTGAATCTCGCGCTGGCGGGCCGAAGATAGCGACGGATGCTGCTCAGTCCAGACGACCGCAACCGGCAAGCGTTTGGCGGTCCAGACAGCACCTTTACCCTGGTTGTGCTCGCGGCAGCAGCGCACAGGGTCTTCTGCGACGCCAACGTAAAACGAGCCATCGGCGCAGCGGAGGATGTAACAGTAGTGCATGACGCTTGAGTCGGCACTGCCCCTCGGCTCGCAGACAGCGCTCGCTCGGGACAAAATTTCGCCTTGGCGAAATGGTGGAGGCGGGGGGAGTCGAACCCCCGTCCGAAGAGCGTTACGGCCCGAAGACTACATGCTTAGCTCATTCCGTTTTTTTCGCCAGCGGCGCTCAGAGTGAGCAAGAAACGCAACCGGCTAGTCCGATGGGTCTCGCCGCGTCATTCCGGACCGAAACGCTGCGGCCAGCCTGCTGTGTGACGCCCTGACCCACGCCCACAGGCGAAGCGTGGCAGAACGGGTTACCTAATTAATTAGGCAGCCAAAGCCAAGTTGTTGTTGGCAGTTCTAGGTTTCCACCCGTTTACGGGAGGGTAGTCCCCGGCATGCCTTCGAGTCGCGACAGCTCCCGTCGAAACCGTGTCGCCCCCGTGGTCAAAGACAATTATAACACCGGTGGCAAAGGCGAGACGTGGCCTGATAGCTGGACGGATGCGGATTTGTCACACGGATCCTTCGTCGGCCGCCGAACCCCGGGCGGCCTCCTCAGGATGACAAGGCGGGGGGGGGGCAGAGAGATGAGCTGCACGCGAGAAGTCAAAAACCTCGCCCCTACCCATTCCTGCGTCAGGGTAAACGAAACGCGGCGGGCTACACGGGCCCGACGCGGGGCGGATGAGAGCTAGCGGCACGGGGGGGGGGACACGCAACTCGCTGCTGAATGCTGCTGGTTGCCGTGCGGTGTGCAGGAAGGCAACGCGGTACGGACGGGTCGTTGACAACGAAAGTTTGGCCTTCCAAAATCACAGTGGGGATTTCTGGCATCCAAGTGGGAAAGGACAACATGACACCCGATCCGGCCACGATGGAACAAGCCGTTTCGCGTGCCTTGCGCGCGAATCTGGACGGCCTGCAAAGGCAGTCGGAAGAGCTGCGGCAGGCCGTTACCGATCTGGCGGCGGCATGTTCGTCAAGCCGGCCGTCGAACGCATTGCCGCCGATGGTGCGGGCACAAGCGTCGGCAGCGTCGCTGGCAGCGGTGCTGGACGTGTTGTCGCGGCTGGTGACGAGTGCGGTGCAGCCGGTGCGGCGAAGTCCCGCGGAAGAGGAAGTATTGTGCGCGGTAAGTGTGCCCGCGCCGGAAGCTTCGCCGGTGGCGACGCGGCCCGAATATGAAACGCCGCAGCCGATGGGAAGCGCGGAACCCGCTGTCGAGGAACGTACGATTGACGAGCCGGCCGTAATCGAGCCGGTTCACGAGACTTTTACACGGCCATATGTTCCTGAGGCTGTTGCTGAAACTCGCGCCGAGGAACCTGCCGATACTCCCGCGCCGGTGTACGAAACGGCGCCGGTTGACGAGCCGCATCCCGAAACTGCCGTATCGCAAATGGAAGAATCGGTTTCGATGGAGGCGGGTTCGCAATTGCAGCCGCCCGAGCCTCCGGCCATGGAATGGCACGAGACGGTGGCGGAGGTGAATGAAGGCCGCCGGGAACGTGCACACGCGGAAACTGAGTCGTATGCGCGGCAGGAAGAGAGCTTGCCCGCATTTGATCTGGGCGCGCTCTCCCACGAGCAGCAGGAAATGCACCGCCGCGCGAACCGCGTGGCCAAAGTCTCGATGCAGGACATCAAGATGCTGAAACCCGAGCAATTGCGGCTCGGACGCGAGAATAAGGACATTTGCATCCGTTTACGGGATGAGATAGAGAAGGCCAGAAGAGAGTATGAACGAAGGTTCCAACCGATCCTCGGGCAGGGCGAGGACTACTTCCACCGTTGGATGGTGGAGGTGCTTGCGGCAGGTGATTCCGACGCACTGGGCAACTATCCTTACACCGCTCCGGCGCTGCGACATTAGAGTGCTGGGCGCGCGGGTGCTGGCACGCGCAGCCGGCGCCGCTATATTGATTTGCGTGGCGGGTCTTGCGCCGGCACGCGGTCAGACGCCTCCTCCAGCAAAATCCTCAACGAAAAAGACTAAAACTGCGGCACCGGCTACGAAGAAGCCGGCCACCCATACTGCGAACGCCAAGCCCAGTGAGAGTGCGACCGCTGCAGCGCGCACGGAAAAACTGCTTAGCGATCTGACGCACGGTCTCGATGGGAAGACTGCGGCCGCCAACGAGCTGAAACTCGAGGCGTTTGCGCGGCAACATGGTAGCGATGAGTATGGCGAGCGCGCCAGCCTTGCGATCGGCCACTACCAGCTCGACAAGAGCCATGCTGCGGCGGCTTTGCCGTGGCTCGATGCGGCCCTTAAGAAACCCTTCACGCTAACCGAGTATGCGGCTTACTGGCATGCGCAAGCGCTGCGGCAAACCGGGCGCAACGATCTGGCGTTGGGCGAACTGGAAAATTTCCGCAAGACGTATCCCGATAGCGTGATGATCGATCAGGCCACGCAATCCTACGCGGAAGCGGCAATGGCCGCTGGGAATCCCGACCAAGCGGCGGCGGAGCTGGATGCGTACCCGAAGACCGCGCAGAAGCCGTTTTTGCTTTTGTTGCGCGCGCAGGCTCGCGAAAAAGCCGGAAAGCTGGTGGCGGCGGCAAACGACTACCAAACGATTTATTACGGCCTTCCGCTCAGCGATGAAGCGCGAGTTGCTGGGGCGCGCATTCCGGGACTTTCACAGCAGCTTGGCGCGTCTTTCCCGGCGGCGACACTGGCACAGCAAACCGCCCGCGCGGAAGCTCTTTACGGTGCGCACCGGTGGTATGAGGCCCGCACGGATTTCGACGCGCTCGACGGGCAGACTTCCGGCGCAGACAATCAGCACATGCAGCTTCGCGTGGCGGAGTGCCGCGCGGGGCAGGGCGGCGGCCCGGAGGTATTTGCCAGCCTCGGATTCAGCGATCCGGATGCAGATGCCGAGCGGCTCTATGCTCTTTCGCAGGAATATCGCAGCCAGAAGAACGAGCAGCAGATGCTCGACGCAGTAAACGAAGTCGCCACGCGCCATCCGCAAAATCACTGGACCGAGGAAGCGTTTTTCGCGACCGGAAACTATTACTGGGTAAACCTGGATCGCGATCACGCCGCGAGTTACTACCAACGCGCCGCTGAATTCACCGCCGAGAAAAATGCGCCGGTGGCGGCGTGGCGAGCCACCTGGGTGGCTTACCTCGATCAAAAGCCAGATGCTGCGGCGCAGATCGAGACGTACATCGAGAGATTCCCGAACTCGGGCTATCTGCAGGACGCGCTGTATTGGCTCGGACGGTCAGCCGAGCGGGAAAAAGCCATTGCGCGGGCGCGCGGTCTGTATACGAAGGACGTGCAGCGCTTCCCGCAGACGTATTTTGGCTTGCGCGCAGCAGACCGGCTGGAGGAATTGGGCGACGGTCCCATCGATCCGGCGGACGTGCTCGCGGCGATTCCGGACGCACCGGCCGTGGGCGATATCGACGGTCCGATCCCAGCGGCGGCATCGAGCTATTGGGCCCGCGCGCAGGCGCTGCGCTCGATTGCGTTTGACGCGTCCGCCGAACTGGAGCTTCGCGCCGGATATGCGGTGACGCAGTCGCCAAGGCTGCTGCTCGAAGCCGCGCTTTCGGCGATCGACGCGCAGCATTACGCGGTGGGTATCACCCTGGCGCGGGTCGCGTATCCACAACCGGAAGCGCGCAAGCCGGCGGAGATGACCTCCGAAGAAGCCAGCGCGCTTTATCCGCTGCCATACTTAGCGTTAGTGGCGCGCGCGGCCACGCGGAACAAAGTCGATCCGATGCTGGTGGCGGGGATTATGCGGCAGGAATCGGCATTTGCGTCCGAAGCGGTTTCTTATGCTGGTGCTGTGGGACTGATGCAGGTGCTGCCGAAAACGGCTCCGCACCTGGCGCGGCGCATGAAACTGCGTTATACACGGGCGCGGCTTTTCGATCCGGAGTACAATCTCGAGCTCGGAACGCTCTACTTGAACGATCTGTTGACGCAATTCGGTTCGCCCGAAGCCGCGTTGGCGGCATACAACGCCGGCGAGGACCGCGTGATCGCGTGGCAAGGAGAGCGAAAATATTCCGAGACGCCTGAATTCGTGGAATCGATTCCATTTTCGCAGACGCGCGATTACGTGCAAATCGTGCTCCGCAACGCCGCGATGTACCGGCTGCTGAGTGCCAGCTCTCCGCACACCGTTTCGGCGCCCGGGCATCCGCTCGCGGCGGGCCGCTCCAGAACGGCCAAGAAATCGGCCACGCGGGGAGAGTTGTGACGCCCGCGGCACCCTCCCCGGAAGGCGCTGGCATCCCGCTCGCACGGGCCGGAGCTCGTAGCGCACTCAGCGACAAGGCGGCACGATTCACCGAATCGGTGATCCGCGAAATGACGCGGCTGGCCATGAAGCACGGCGCCGTGAATCTCGCGCAAGGCTTCCCGGATTTTCCCGCCCCCGCCGAAATCAAGCAGGCCGCCAAGGATGCGATCGATCGCGACATCAACCAGTACGCGATCACCTGGGGCGCGAAATCGCTGCGCAACGCTATCGCCGCAAAATTCGCACGGACGCAGGGCATCACGCTCGATCCCGAGCGCGAGATCACGGTTTGCTGCGGCTCGACCGAAGCCATGATGTCGTCGATGATGGCCATCATCAATCCGGGCGACGAGGTGATCGTTTTTGAGCCGTTTTATGAAAATTATGGTCCGGACGCGATTCTGAGCGGCGCCGCGCCACGCTTTGTAAAATTGCATCCACCGGACTGGAGTTTTGACCGTGACGAACTGGCGCGGGCGTTCACACCGCGGACCAAGGCGCTGATCCTGAATACGCCGAACAATCCGACGGGGAAAGTTTTCTCGCGCGCGGAAATGGAAGACATCCGGGATCTGGTGGTGCGCGCAAACGCGTTCGTGATCACCGACGAGATTTACGAGCACATCCTTTTTGACGGCGCCGAACACATTTCAATGGCGAGTCTCGACGGGATGCGCGACCGCACCATCACAATTAACGGCATGTCCAAAACGTACGCGGTGACGGGATGGCGTGTGGGCTGGGCCATCGCCGCGCCGGGAGTGACGTCGGCGATCCGCAAGGTACATGATTTTCTGACGGTGGGCGCCGCTGCTCCGCTGCAGGAAGCGGGCGCGCTGGCGCTCGGACTACCCCCCAGTTATTACGAAAAGCTGGCAGAAACCTATGGTGTGAAGCGGGATTTCATCGTTGAGCTGCTCACGAAGTCCGGATTCCGGTGTTTCGTGCCGCGCGGCGCGTATTACGTGATGACGGACGTTTCGGGTTTCGGGTATTCCGACGACGTGGCTTTTGCGCGGTATCTTGTCGAGAAGGTCGGAGTCGCCGTCGTGCCGGGATCGAGTTTCTTCAACGACCCGGCGGATGGAAAGTCGATCGTGCGCTTCACGTTTTGCAAAACCGAGCAGACCTTACGGGCCGCGGCCGAACGGTTGAGCAAACTTCACGCCAGTTAGATCCCCTCTAGGATTGTCATCTGCCTTGGCGGAGAACCCCGCGACGAAGGTTTACGTGTGCCTGTGCTAGAATTTGCCCGACGAGCCGGGAGACCAATACATGGCGATGGAACTGACCTTGGTGCCGCGCGGTACGCGGGTGGAATCGAACGGGGCTGGAGCAAAATTTGATATTTCTGGTTCGCCGACGCGTACGTTTCTCTGTACGCTGACGGTCTACGACCAGATCGAACAGGAATCGATTGACGTTTCCATCTACGGGTCGGCGGATGGCGAGACTTGGGCGCCGATGCCGCTGCTGAAGTTGCCGCAACAGTTCTATCGTGGCACCGGCACGCTGGTACTGGACGTCTCGTTTCGTCCAGAGGTGAAGTTCATCCGGGCACAGTGGGAACTGAACCGTTGGGGGCGTGTGGCGCCAACTCCCATGTTCGTGATCGGGGTAGAGGTGGTGGAAATTCCAGCGATGCCGAAGCGGCCGGCGGTTCAGCCTGTAGCGAGCGCGTGATCGAAGCCAATTTCGGTGGAAGTGTTCATTCCTGAGAAAGTGTCCGGCAGCGGGAATGGTTTAACTTTTGGGGTGGCGAAAATGCCATTCCTGGGACGAAAACTGCATTTTTCGCAATACTGGACAAACGGCAAGGTGTTCGTGCTATAGTCGCCGCAACAACAAGCTTTTTTGTAAAAGTGGGGTAGGAAGCTTACGGTCGGTTGCCTTGTGGTGGTTAGCTTCCTACCCCGCGAGTGGTCTGGGTATATAGACGTACGTGCTCCCACAAAAGTTGCTGTCCCGAAGTGAAAAAATCCATTTTTTTTAATTTTCTATAGCGCAGGGCCGATGCGCACATTTATCGCTTTCAAGGCTATCCAGAGCGACTCAGAATTCACCGGAATGGGTTGATGCCGCGACCTGCTGACGAATCCGCTTAACCTGCGCGCTATACCGGCCGTTCGGCGCCAATTTCAGATAGCTGTCGGCGTCCTGTAACAGCGCCGGAGCATTCCGCAGACGAAGGTGGATGTTCAGAAGCGTGACGTAAACATCGGCAAAATCAGGTTTGCGTTGGCTAGCTTCGATTGCGCTTTTCTCAGCCTCTACGGGCATGTTCAGGCCGAGTTGCGCGCGGGCAAGCTCCAGGTAACCCTGCCATGAGTCGGGTTGCAGCCGGAGTCCCCGGCGCGCGCTGGTCTCTGCTTCCGCGAATCGGTTCGTCGAACTCAGCACCGTCGCCAGACTTATGAAGGCGGCGCTATATTCGTCATGGCTACCTTCAAGGGCGGCGCGAAAGGCGGTCTCGGCGTCGCTGATTTGGTTTTGAAACAGATGGGCAATCCCTGCGTAATAGTGGGCTTCATAGAAATCAGGAGAAATCTTGAGCACCTTTGCGAAGTAGCTCAGGCTGCCGGCCGGGTCATTTTTTTCGTAAAGATGCTCGCGGCCTTTGCGCAAGGCAGCTTGCGCGCTTTCGGGAAGCGCCAACTCGCGAGCGGTAACAACTTCTTCCGAGGCGGGAACGGCGGACGTGATGCCCGGCATTTTACGAAGAATCAGGTTCACGTCGGTGCGGGAAAGACCCGGAAGACTTACATTTTCGCGTAGCGTTTCATATCCCTTGGTGTCGATGAGGACCAGATATCCGCCGCCTCTTAGATCGCCGAACTCAAATTCGCCAGTGGACCTGGTGAAAGCGGTACCCGCCAAGTCACCCGAGTCGCTGAATAGCTGAACTTCGACGCCTTGCACGGGCTTTTCGTCGGCGTCGCGTACGGAGCCGCTTATCGTCAGCGGGCGTCGCATCAGTTGCGTGTACGCGGGTGGACCAGCGAAACCGCAGAGAAATATCAGCCAAGAGATGGTGAAGAGCTTCGAGAAGGCTTGAGGCCGCATGGGCTATCTCCCCAGGCGCGATGTTGCGACCAGTGTAACATGGTCAGGACCACCGAAGATTAAGGGACCGTGAAAGCAATCAGGCGTTGGAGAATGGTGCCAGATCCACCGTCTGCTGATATTGCGCCACGTCCACATTCCAATTCATCCGCGTTTTGATCAGCTGCTGGAGCGTACTCGCAGCCGCCGGCTCGCCGTGGACGAGGTAAGTCTGTTTGGGGGGAACCGGAAAACCGGAAAGCCACCGCAGAAGTTCGCTTTGTCCGGCGTGGGCCGAGAGCTGCTTCATGTCCACGATTTCGGCGACCACAGGGATGGATTCGCCATGGATGTGCAATAGCTTGGCGCCATCTTCGAGCGCGCGGCCTCCGGTGCCTTCCGCTTGAAAACCAACGAGGAGCACGGCGTTGCGAGCGTCGGGTAAGCGTTGTTTCAGATGGTGCATCACGCGTCCGCCAGTGGCCATCCCGCTCGCAGAGATGATGATGCAGGGATCGTGCATTCCGTTGATGGCTTTGGATTCGGCGGTGGTACGCGTCATGTGTACCGAACGCACGTTCAAAGGGTCGCCGGAAGCCTCCTCGCGCGTAAATTCTTCGTCGTGATCTTCCGGATGCTTTAGGTAAAGGCCCGTGACGCTGATGGCCATGGGGCTATCCACGTAAACGGGCAGCGTGGGGATGCGGTGGGCGTCTTCCAACTGGCGCAACAAATACATGAGTTGCTGGGTGCGGTCCACCGCGAATGCCGGAATCACGATCACACCGCGGCGTTTGACCACTCGATTGATCACGTCGGCGAGCTGGTCGAGCGGTGAATCGGCAGGGTGATCGCGGTCTCCATAGGTGCTCTCACAAAGTACGACGTCTGCACGCGGGGGCACTTCCGGATCCTTGAGGATGGGCTGGTTGTAACGGCCAACATCGCCCGAAAACATGATCACCATCTTCCGGCTGCCCTCGGTGATGGTGAGCTCGAGGCCTGCGGCGCCGAGAATGTGCCCGGCATTGTGTTGGCGAACGGTAAATTCCGGGCACAGCTCGAATGCGTCGGTGCGAGGATTTTCCTTGAACTGCTTCAAGACGTCGACGGCGTCCTGTTCGGTGTAGAGCGGCAGCGGCGGCTTGTGTTTCGAATAGCCATGCCGCGCGGCGTGGTCGGCGTCTTCTTCCTGAATGTGTCCCGAATCGCGGAGCACGATGTCGCACAATTCCCGCGTGGCGGCGTTCGAATAAATAGGCCCTTTGTATCCTTGCTTCATCAAGCGCGGCAGCCAGCCGGTGTGGTCGAGATGCGCGTGCGTCAGCACGATCCAACCGATGGTCTGTGGGTCAACCGGCAAGGGCTGCCAATTTCGATCGCTTAGCTCCCGGGTGCCCTGGAAAATTCCGCAATCGACCAACAGACGCTTGCCATTCGCTTCGACGAGATACTTGGAACCGGTGACGCAGCCGGCTGCGCCGTAAAACGTGAGTTTGGCCATAAGCGCCGTATTGTAATGCAAAGCGTACCAGCGCGCCCCGCTTGGTTTATTTCGAATTGTCACAAACATGCACTTCCTGGGAACTTCCGGGAAAAGGATTGGACACTCGCTCAGCCGGTTTGGAATGCAGATCCGGCGACCGCTGAATGCGCCTCCATTCGTTGGAGTTAGGGGAAATGATTTGAAATTGAGCGCCCCGCCGATGGCCTGTGGATTGCATTTTGCCGCGCATAACCTGATTTCATCGAGTTTCCGTGCACGTTCAGGAAGGTCGCGGCCATGGTGTGCTGGGAAATAACCGCGACGAGTACGGAGACCATGGTGTCTTCCGGGACCCAACGAACGGGACGTCGTTCCGGTCGAGTGTGTTTGGCGGTGGAGATTCGCAATGAAGTTCGCCTGTACGCTTCTGCTGTGCGCGGTCCTGGCGCCGTTTGCACACGCGCAAGCAGAGCCCAAGCCCGTAACCCCCATTTCTATCCTGAAGGCCCCACTGCGTGAGACGGCGCGCACTTTTGCGGACATGGCGCGCATTCACGACAAGGTGTTCGCAATCTCAGGCTGGGCATACGTGAGTGCCTACTCGGCCGATATGATCAGTACAAAACAGGCCTTCGACCGGTGTCCGCTGTGCGTGGAGGGTGGATCGCTCGCGAACGGAGAACGATCGGTTGGGAAACTGAGCCTGGAGTGGGGAGCGGTGGGGATTGCGAATCTGGTTATCGCGCACGCTTGGAAAGAACACGCGCACAACCGCTTCATGCACGCGCTATGGTCGTCCGGGCTGGTCTACGAAGGAAGCAACCACGTGCGTGCTGCCTATCACAATGCCGGGTTCTCTCGAAACCTCTCGATTGCGATCCCTTAAAGCTATTCGCTGGCCTATCGAGGCAACTCAGTATCAGCCTTGGCGATGAGCTCCTCTTCCGGCTCGACGTGTACCAGCACTTCGGCAACCTGTGGCAGCCCCTTAAGGACTTCGTCCTCCACCTGGTGAGCGATGCCGTGACCCTGGCGAACGGACAAATCGCCACGGACCACGATATGCAGGTCCACGTAGAAACTGAAGCCCATTTTTCGAACGTAACACTTGTCCAAACCGATCACGTTTTTCACGCGGCCGGCGATTTCGCGCACGCGTGACTCGAGACTGGGGTCGGGAGCGATATCGGCCAGTTCGCGGATCGCGGGGCGAATCTGATACCCGGCGTTGTACAAAATGATTAGCGCCGCGCCGAGGGCTGCCCAGTCGTCCGCGGCATCCCAGTGCATCAGGAGCGCAATGGAAATGCCGACGAAGGCGAAGGCAGAGGTGATGGCATCGCTGCGATGATGCCACGCATCCGTCTTCACGGCGCTGCTTCCGATCATCTCGGCAACCTCGCCCACATGGCGGAAAAGAAGTTCCTTTACGACGAGAACTCCCGCGAGAACGACGAGCGTATAGGGCTTGGGAAGCGGATGCGGCACGCGAATTCCGTGGATGGCTTCCAGGACGATGACCAGCGCGGCCATGACCAGCGAAACGCCTACAATCAATGCAGCGATCGGCTCCGCTTTGCCATGGCCGTAGGGATGATCCGAGTCTGGGGGCTTAGCTGCGATTTTCAGGCCAAAATAGACGACCAAACCGCTGACCACGTCAGCGACGGAATCCAGGCCATCCGCCACCAACGCAAAGGAATGCCCCAACAAGCCGCCGGTACACTTGGCGATCGCCAATCCTAAGTTCGCAAAGATTCCCAGCCGGGACGACTTCATGCCCCGGTTCGCGAATCGCTTGATGGTACGTACCCGGCTTGGCCTCATCCCGGTAGACTGTATCGTCGCTTGGGGTACGGGTCAATTTGACTGGTCCCGGTGGTGCGCGGCACGCAACCGTCGGTATCGGATACTGTGAGGATAGGGTTCTGTGCGCGCTTTTGTGGAAATGTGCGACGCGGTGGCTGCTACAACGAAGAAATCGGAAAAAGTACGCCTGGTGAGCGAATACTTCAAGGCCGCCTCCGTGGACGATGCCGCGCGCGCGGCAATCTTTCTGAGCGGGCGCCCGTTTGCCAGCCGCGAGGAGCGCGTGCTGAATATTGGAGGCAGGAATCTGGCGAGACTTGTCGCCGAGTTAGCCGGCGCGGAAGGTCAAGATTTAGGGTCTGCCTATCGCGAGCATGGCGACCTCGGCGATATGGCCGGGAAGCTTCTGCGCGAGCAAAATGCTATGGGAGATATCGATCTGCAAGAAGTAGAAGCTGTGTTTCACCGGCTTCCCTCATTACGATCCCAGCCGGAAAAGCTTGCCGCATTGAAGAGCATTCTCGAAAAAGCGAGCGCGCCAGACGTCAAGTACATCATCAAGATCATCACCGGCGATCTCCGAATCGGGCTGAAGGAAAGCTTGGTGGAAGAGGCCATCGCGAAGGCCTTTGCGAGGCCGCTCGAATCGGTTCGAAGGGCCAACATGCTCACAGGAAATTTGGCGGAAACGCTGCGCGCCGCGCGTAATGGCGAACTCACCGGGGTGAACATGCGCCTGTTTCATCCCATCGGTTTCATGTTGGCTGCGGCGGTGGAGAAGGCAGCCGATATTAAGGTGGATGCTTCGGCGGAAATGTACGTCGAGAAGAAATATGACGGGATTCGCGCCCAGGTTCATAAGAGCAAAGATGGCGTGAAGATGTTTTCGCGGACGCTCGATGAAATCGTGGAGTTTCCGGAGCTCATTGCGCCGATCGCCGCGATGCCCGGCGAAATGATTCTGGATGGAGAAATTCTGGGCTGGCTCGATGAGCGGCCGTTGCCTTTCACCGAATTGCAGAAGAGGCTGGGGCGCAAGCAGATGAATCTCTGGCTGCAGAAGGAAATACCGGTCAGGTTTATGGCGTTCGATCTCCTCTACCACGATGGAGAGCTGTTGCTGGACGCGCCACTGGCCGAGCGCAGGAAACGCTTGGAATGGATATTTTCAGGGCGGCACGCCGACGATATCCAGGCAGCGCCCGCGGAGCGGTGTGACTCGAACGAGAAAATCGAGCGGGCGTTTCGCACAGCGCTGGCCGCTGGGTATGAAGGTATCGTGGCGAAATCGCCCTCGTCGCCGTACGTGCCAGGCCGCCGCGGCGGATTTTGGTTCAAGTTGAAAGAAGCATTTGCCACGCTCGATGTGGTGGTGACGGCGGTCGAGTATGGCCATGGGAAGCGTCACGCTGTCCTTTCGGATTACACTTTCGCCGTGCGCGATGGGCAAAGGCTACTGAACATCGGCAAGGCTTATTCGGGTTTGACGGATGCGGAAATTCGCGAATATACGGCCTACTTTCTGGAGCACACCGTTCAGGATCAGGGCTTCCGCAGAACCGTGGAGCCGAATGTGGTGATCGAGGTGGCGTTCAATAATATTCAGCGCTCGAAGCGCCACGAAAGCGGTTTCGCGCTGCGTTTTCCCCGGATTGTGCGGTTGCGGCCGGATAAGACGCCGGGGCAAATTGACACGATCGAGCGCGTGGAAGAATTGTTTGCCAAGCAAGGTGCGCTGGGGCGTTCGGCCGTGCACGATTCGCGGTAGACTCGTCCGGCGGAGATGGGGCAATCCGATTCACCGCTAGCCGGAGGTGGCGTGGACACAATTCGAACGCCGGAGCATGAGACGTTACGCAAAGCGGTACGCGGAGTCTGCGCGCGTTTTCCGGGCGCATACTGGCGGCAACTCGATCGAGACCGCCAATATCCCGCGGAATTCGTGAAGGCGCTCACAGATGCGGGCTATCTTGCCGCCCTGATTCCCAAAGAATACGGCGGTATGGGATTGGGGGTTACCGACGCGAGCATTATCCTCGAAGAGGTGAACCGCTCGGGTGGCAGCGCGTCTGCGTGCCACGCGCAGATGTACATCATGGCGGCCCTCTTGCGGCACGGCAGCGACGAGCAGAAGAGCCGCTACCTGCCTGAGATTGCGCGCGGCAATCTCCGCTTGCAAGCTTTCTCCATCACCGAGCCGGAAGCGGGCTCCGACACCACCAGCATTCGCACGTTTGCAAAGCGCGACGCGGATGGCTATGCCGTGAGCGGACACAAGAACTGGACCAGTCGCATCGAGCATTCGGACCTGCTGATGCTCTTGGCCCGCACCGCACCGCGGCAAGCAGAAAACCGCGCACAGGGAATCAGTCTTTTTCTGGTGGATCTGCGCGAGATACGCCGCAATCAGCCGGCTGCGCTGGAGGTTCGGCCGGTCCGCACCATGTTCAACTACGCAACGGCGGAAGTCCTGTACAAGGAGATGCGCATTCCGGCCAACAGCTTGATCGGCACGGAAGGTGAAGGCTTTCGCTATGTGATCGATGGATGGAACGCCGAGCGCATTCTGCTTGCGGCGGAATGTATCGGCGATGGGTACTGGTTCATCGAAAAAGCGGTGGCTTACGCAAAATCACGAGAGGTGTTTGGAGCGCCGCTCGGCAGGAATCAGGGGATTCAGTTTCCGCTGGCCCGGGCTTACTCCGCGATTTGTGCTGCGGACATGATGAGGTATCGCGCTGCCGCGCTTTTCGATTCGGACACGCAATGCGGCGCGGAAGCGAATATGGCCAAGCTGCTGGCCAGCGAGGCGAGCTGGCAGGCTGCGAACGTTTGTCTCGACACGCATGGCGGGAACGGCTTCGTTGATGAGCATGACGTCGAACGAAAATTTCGCGAGACGCGGCTCTATCAGATAGCTCCGGTGAGCAACAATCTGGTGCTGGCACATCTCGCTACGCACGTCCTTGGGCTGCCTCGTTCCTATTGACGCGAAAAGGAAGAGACGTGAAAGAACCGATCTCGATGTACAAGGAAGTTGGCGCGAAGCGCTACCGCGAAACCTTTGGCCTTTATTACGAAGACTTCGAGATTGGCGACGTGATCGAGCACCGGCCCGGCCGGACGATTACGGAGACGGACAATGTGTGGGGCTGTTTGCTCACGATGAATTCTCAGCCGTTGCACTTTGACGCGGTCTACGCCTCGAAAACAGAGTGGGGAAAGTGTTTGGTGGATAGCACGGTGACGCTTTCCATTTTGACGGGGATGAGCGTGCGAAGCGTCAGCGGGAAAGTGGTCGCAAATCTGGGCTGGGACAAGGTAAGGATTACGCACCCGCTTTTTGCGGGCGATACGCTCTATGCGGAATCTAGGATTCTGTCGAAAAGGGAATCGGGCAGCCGGCCGGGGCAGGGGATCGTCACGGTGGAAACGCGCGGCCTGAATCAGGATGGCAAGCAAGTGATGGTGTTTGAACGCACCATGTTGATCTACAAACGCGGTCAGTCGCCCGAAGCCGCCGCGAATTATTAAACGCGCGAGCTAAGGCGAGTAACGAAGCGCACTTCGGAAACGGACGGGAAAGACATGCAATACGTAAGGTTGGGATCGACGGGTCTGAAGGTTTCGCGTTTGTGCCTGGGCACGATGACCTACGGCTCCAAGAAATGGCGCGAGTGGGTACTGGAAGAGGAAGCGGGCCGGCCATTTATCAGGCGCGCGCTCGAGCTGGGCATCAACTTCTTCGACACGGCGGACATGTATTCGCTCGGTGTGAGCGAAGAGATCGTCGGACGCGCACTGCGCGATTTCGGGCCGGGCCGCGACAAAGTGGTGATCGGCACAAAGCTTTTCAACGCCATGGGAGACGATCCGAATCAGCGAGGCCTTTCGCGTAAGCATATCCATCACGCGATTGACGACAGCTTGCGCCGTTTAGGCACCGACTATGTGGATCTGTACCAGATTCACCGCTTCGATTACGAAACGCCAATCGAGGAGACGCTGCGCGGGCTGGACGATCTGGTGCGGGCTGGAAAGGTGCTCTATGTCGGCGCTTCATCCATGTTTGCCTGGCAATTCGCCAAAATGCTGTATGTGGCGGAGCAGATGGGGCTTACGCGTTTCGTCACCATGCAAAATCACTACAACCTGATTTACCGCGAGGAAGAGCGTGAAATGATTCCGCTTTGCCGCGAAGAGGGAATCGGGATGATTCCCTGGAGTCCCCTGGCACGCGGCTTCCTGGCGGGCAATCGGCAGAAGGATGCCCGAGAAGGAACGACGCGCGCAAAGACGGACGAGTACGCGCACCGGCTTTACTATCAGGATTCGGATTTTGTGGTGGTCGAGCGGCTCAGCGAAATCGCGCGAAAGCGAAATTTGAAGAACGCACAGGTGGCCTTAGCTTGGATCCTGCAGAAGCCTGGCATTACGGCGCCCATCATCGGGGCCACTAAAATGGAGCATCTTGAGGATGCCGTTGCGGCGCTGGACATCAAGCTCGATGAAGCCGAATGCAAGGCGCTCGAGGAGCCGTATCAGCCCCACAGAATTCTAGGCCACTCGTGATTCGTGTGCGTCGTTGGCGACCGTGTCAGGGTGTCGTTCTGGCCGTATCGCGACGGGATTAGCTGCCAAAGCGGCCGTGGCGTTTCCGCGCAAAATCGCCAAACCCGTACGTCGTCAATTACTTCAGTGGCGGCAGCGACGCCTCTTTGGGCGCCCTTCAGGAAGGATCGAGAGGATATAACGCGATCTGACGCGAATTCTGACGAGCGGTAGCGGATGCCGTGCGCGAAGCCTTTTTGCGTAACGCCCGGCCCGCAGCAAGGACGATTTCCGATTGGCGCAGCGGGCTTCTGACGAAGTCAAAGGCGCCCAGTTGCATGCCTTCGAGATAAGTGTCCCATTCGCCGTTTTCGGAAATCACGACGACTGGCGCGTCAGAATGATTGCTCTTCAGATCGCGCAAAACGCCACGGAAGTCCCCGTCCACCAGGTTTTCCTCGCACACCACGAGCGAAACGGAATGTTCCGAGATCATGGCGGTCGCACAAGATTCCGTGCCGGCAAAAAGAAATTCGAACTGAAAATCCTTGAGCAAATCCGTCAACTGCCGGCGATGATCGGGACGAGCAGTGACGATGAGCACCGGGGAATTCGACGCCATCTGTGCCTCCTTCTGTGCTGACGCTGGCTGGGCTGCCCGGTTGGGAGGGTGGGTTTGCGGCCACGCCGCGAGACCCAGGGAACCGGTGAATATGAGCCACTTTAGGCGCGGCGGAATTCATTGTCAACGCAAAAGCCGCTCCCCACTTGAACATTGAAGTTCTCTAACTGGCTGCCGACGTGCATTCATGATTGGCTAAGGCAAAAGGTCTTGAAGGCGCCGATCGATGAACGTCATCGCAGCCTCACCATCGGATCGGCGTGGCCAACCTTTGGACTGGAGCCTGATCATGCGTTGTCGGGTAAAGGAGTTCGAACGTTTGTCGAGTGAAGCTATGCCCAAAACCGCCAACCCGTTTCGCGTACGTGCCTCCTCGCTTGAGGAAATCACGGCCGTGATTCTCTGTGGAGGTTTGGGTAGGCGTCTGCGTTCGGCCGTCCCCGATCTCCCGAAATGCATGGCCCCTGTCGCTGGGCGCCCGTTTATCGACTATCAGCTTGATTGGTTACGAGGCATCGGCATTCGCGACGTGGTTCTCTGCACCGGCTACAAAGCCCAATCCGTGCGCGAATATTGCGGCAACGGCATGACTCACGGACTCCTGCTGCGCTATTCGCCGGAGAGTGAGCCGCGAGGCACCGCGGGCGCGCTCAAACACGCGGAACATTACGTCCGCCGTGGCCCCTTTGTGCTGCTCGACGGCGATTCGTTTTTCGAACTCGATCTTGCCGGGATGCTTTTCGACCATTGGTCTCACGGAGCGCGCGCGACATTAGGTCTCGCCCGCGCGCCGGAACCTGGCCGTTACGCTAGCGTATGGCTCGATCCTCAGGAACAAGTCCTTCAGTTTGGAAATGCCGCTCCCGACTTCGAATCAGACGTTGTTGCGCTGTCGACCCAGTGGGTGAATGGCGGCGTTTACGTCTTTGAGCGCAGCATTTTCGAATTGATCCCCAACGCACCAGAACCGATTTCGCTCGAACGCGAAATCTTGCCACTCATGATCGGCGTGGGCCTTTATGGTTTCCGTTCGAATGCCTATTTCATTGATATTGGCGTTCCCGAGGATTTCACTCGGGCGCAAATTGAGTTGCCGGAAAAGCTTGCCTGTGTGCCTCAGGATTCGCGCTAAAGGCCTGGCGTCCGTTTGCTCAATGTCCTCGAAGACACGAAGCGTCAGTTACCCGGCTGAAATGCTCCACGTGTAATTGCGTTTCGTCCCCGGACAGAATAAATGCGCGCTCGAGGGAGTGTTGCAATTCGCGTACGTTTCCCGGCCATGCATACCGCCGCAGCAGCGCCAATGAAGCCGCAGAGAGCCGCTTCGCGGGAACGCGAGCCTGGCGGCACAGCTCGCCGAGAAACTGATCTACCAGCGGCGAAACGTCTTCACTGCGGTCTCGCAGCGGCGGCAGGTCAATCGGAAACACCGCTAGCCGGTAATACAAATCCTGGCGGAAAAGCTTCTGACGGACGTTGTCGAGCAGTTGCACGTTTGTTGCGCAAATAACGCGCACATTCACGCGAAACACGTCCGAAGTGCCTAGTCGCTGCACTTCGCCGTCCTGCAAGAAACGAAGAAGCTTCGATTGCATCGTCAGAGGCAGCTCGGCAATTTCATCCAGGAAAAGTGTGCCGCCATGTGCTACGTGGATCCGCCCTAGGCGCGACTGTACTGCACCGGTGAATGCTCCACGGGCGTGACCAAACAACTCCGCCTCGAGCAGCGTTTCCGGTATGGCCGCACAGTTCACCACCACCAGAGGATTTTTCGCGCGCAGGCTGATTTGATGAATTGCGCGCGCCACTAACTCTTTGCCCGTTCCCGTCTCTCCGGTAATGAGTACGGTAGTATCGCGCTCGGCCACGAGCCGCACCAATTGATATACCTCCTGCATCGCTCGCCCCGAGCCCACCATTCCGGGCAGTTGATCGCCGTTGGGAGGCTCATGCTCCGCGGGGAGCGCGGTTTCTGGCAGGTCGCTAGGAAAAGCAACAGTTGACCCGAGTGCGCCATCTGTGTCTCCATCCAGGGAATCCACGAAGTGCACTTCAATGTTTGGATGTTCTCTCCGCGCGAGTTGCGCAATCTCGGCGGGATCGAGATCGGGCAAACGCCGGTCCAGCAGCAGCGCATCGCAGGCAAACGATTGCAGTTTGACGAGAGCGTGTGCGCCACTTAAAGCTTCCTCCACCGAGCCTGTGGATCGACGCAATGTGCTGAGAATATGCTTTCGATACCGTTCGTCCGCGCTCACGATCAGAATGCGCTCTTTGTGTGGTGCAACCGCTGCAATCACCCCACTGGCCATGTTCCCGTCCTTTTCCGGCGCTTTTTCCCGGCTCAAATGAAAAGCTTCTAATCTTTGTCCGCAAACGGATCGGCGCAAGGCGCGCTCCACGCCGCGGGGTTCTTAGAGCGCGTCAATCACCAAATTGAGCGTGGATTGAGACCTGAAAAGAATCGAGTTACTTCAGGAGGAGGTGTGCGGGTGGCCCAAAAGCGGACGCGCGTACAAAAATGGAACTTCGCGGCGTAATATGTGCGCGTTGTGGCCGTTGGGATTGTGTTGCGGCTGTGTAGTCTGATTCGCAAGCGGCAAGCCCGGTGAACACTTTGTCTCGGATTGTATGCACGTCTCTATTGACAATGGCCGCTTTCGCGCGGAAACTAATATTCCCTTCCTTAGTATTTCGAAATCCCATTCAACGAGCGAAAACTGTATGCGAACTCTAGTAATTGAAGACGACGCGCCTTTGGCAGAATTTCTCGAAAAGCGCCTGCGCGATGATCATTTCGCCGTCGATATCGCCGGTGATGGCGCGGAAGGACAGCGGCTCGTAGACAACAGCGCGTATGACTTGGTGATCCTTGACCTCAATTTGCCACGCGTCCACGGGCTCGATGTACTGCGCCATATTCGCGTGAAAAAGCCCGATCTGCCGGTGTTGCTGCTGACCGGAGCAAACGCAGTGGACGAGCGAGTAAAGGGTTTGGACGCCGGAGCGGACGATTACCTTGCGAAACCCTTCTCCTATGCCGAACTCGCCGCACGCATGCGCGCCGTACTTCGGCGTAGCGGCGCCACCCTAAAGGCCGTTCTGAAAGTAGACGATCTTGAACTCGACCGCATCGCCCGCACGGTTCGCCGCGGAAGTTGTGGCATCGAGTTGACCCCCAAGGAGTTTTCGCTGCTGGAATTCCTGATGCAGCGCCCGCGACAACCCGTCACGCGTCTGATGATTTCAGAATTGGCTTGGAAGCTGGAAGGCGACACCCTGACCAACGTCGTGGACGTCTACATCAATTATCTGCGGCGCAAAATCGATTCGGGTTATGCGTGCAGGCTGATTCGCACGGTTCGCGGCGTCGGCTACCAAATCGGTGGTCAGTAGAAATTAGACATTGCGGCAAAACTTAGGCGTGGGCCGCGCGTCCCGTTTCAGGTGTGGAAAGTTCGAGCGCCGCTTCTGGAGCGGCTGTCGCCGTCACGCTGGCAACCCTCAATTGCG
This sequence comes from uncultured Acidobacteriota bacterium, assembly GCA_963703805.1. GTDB lineage: Bacteria > Acidobacteriota > Terriglobia > Acidiferrales > UBA7541 > DASTCZ01. The sequence continues at coordinate 51,501 of CAVPFO010000001.1, forward strand.
CTGTTGCGCTTCGCATACACAATGTGATCGCTTGGGCGCAAGAAGCCGTCATCAACGCTCCGACCGGCTGCGATATCTCCTCTGGCAACTGCCGGAGTTTCCCGGCTTCGGTTTCGAATTCCGCCGCCTCTTCTTGCCATTCCACCGGCGCACTCGCCGGGAGCTTTTCATGCAGCAAACGCTCACTGGCTTGCACCAAGGGCTCCGCATGGAATCGCCGCTGCATCACGGCACCGCACAAGACGTTCGTCGCAGCAAGGAGGCTCATTCCCTGATGATGGGCCATCCAGCAACGCACCACTTCGCAGGAGCCAGTCTCGCCTGCACGCGAAGCCGTGAAGTCGGCTGCCTCATAAAAACCGTAGCTTCCGAGCCAGCCCAACGATTTCATCTTGTCTAGGTTTTGTGTCGCGCTCGCCGCATCCACCGTCAGTCCCAGAAATACAGAATAGGGGGAAATCACTGTCTCTCGCGAAGATTCGGCGTCCATTGCTAAACCGCGTATCCCAAATGCCTGATAGCGGTGGTCGCCGATATCGTTTCGTTCGCTACAGCACGATTCCGAAATGCCCCAGGGAATACGGCGCTTTGCAGCATGTTCGCGTTGAATATGAACCACCGCGCGCGCGCTCCGATCGAGCAGGGAATCCACGCCACCACGCATCCATAGGGCGGGCATTAAATATTCGAACATAGTGCCCGACCACGAAATCAGCACGTCATGGCCGCCATGAAGGGTGTGAGAGCGTTTCAACCGGAACCAGGACTCCTGCGGAATGTCGCCCTTCGAAATCGCCGCAAACGCAGCGGACCGCGCCTCCGAGGCGAGCGAGCCGTAATGGGAGCTGTGCAACTCCGCCGTCTCCGCGTCATATCCCACCGATAGCAGCTTCTTCCGAGGGTTGTACAGAAAGCGGAAGTCCATCGCCGCGGCGATCTCGCTGCTTTCCTCCGCCAATTGCGTCAGGCGGTTCCACAGGTCGCGCGCAGCCGTTGATGTGCGTTGGATCGCCGCACGCAGGAATTGCACGCTGGTACGAGTTTCTAGGCTGGTCTGCGGATCGGCCGCGATGCTACGCAAGCGTGGTTCCAGTTCCGCTGCAAGCGAGAGAGCCGATTCCAAGGTTAGCGTCGACGCCCGCAAACGCCGCTCAACCTCGGGGGCGCCACAATCTTCCAGTTTGGCCAGCAGCCACGGCGCGAAATCCTGTACCATCTTGGCAAGCTTGTGCACCCGCGTCGAAAGCTCGCGTGCCCACCATCGCATCTCTTCTGGCGCTTTGGCGGCCGCCAGCGCGTTTTCGAATTGCACCACCTCCGCTTCGAATCCCGGGAGCGCCCGGAGCCACTCCTGCCTTGGACCGGCCAATGATTCCACGCGATACCTCAGTTTGCGCAACGCGTCGGTGATATTCACGCCAGGAGATGCACCAGCGGCCAGCTCTTCCAGCAGGCGAACCTGGTCGTAAACCCCCTCCCACAGTTGCGGCCCGAAAATCGGCTGCGTGCGCGCTTCCAGACATCCCTGCTTGAGCGTCCACAGGCAGCACACCAGATTCCCGCTGTCCACGGTGGAAACGAAGTAAGGAGGCAGCACCTCGAGCGTTTGCGTGTCGTACCAGTTGTAAAAGTGCCCGTGAAATCTCGGCATGCGCGCCATGCTGCGAAGCGTGTGCCCGGTTTCGGCGGCAAATTCGGGCAATGTTAGGAAGCCGAGATCGCACGCTGCGAGCCGCGCGTCCAGCAGCATCCCGAGGTCGGTTGGTGACACGCGCCGCCCAATATTGGCCGGCGATTCCTGGATCACGTCGGGTATCAGCCAGTTCTCATCCGCATTTCCCAACTCCCGAAAAAAGCGCCAAGTCCGCAAGGACGCACCGCGCAGAAACTCGCGTTGCTTCGTCCCGATCCGTGTTACGCCCGGCTGACTTGCTCCGTCGAGCCCTTCGCAAATAAACTTCGCGGACCCCCACAACGCCAGAATCGGCAGCGCTGCGAAACACGAAGCCGGCCTACAACATGCCACAAGAATTCCGATACCAACCGCGAGCAGCGGAGTCCAGTCCAGGTAAACCTCGACAGGACTTTTCTTCGTGCCGCGCGATTCGGCTTGCGCCGCCGTCTCCCATTGCAGCAGCCGTTGCCGCGTAACCGCCATACGCACTACCGAGCGCCAGACCGCATCGAGCGTGATCATCCCCTGATGCAACAATACTGTCAGGCGGAATAGCAGTTGCCCGTAGGCGTTTGCAAATTCATGACCCATTACACGCCAGAACCGCAGCGTGTAACGAGTGCGCCCGGCACGCGCCACCGCGAGCGCCAACCGCAAATCGGCCGGCAGCGTCATCACCGCCAGCGCACCCAGAGTCCAGTAGATCGCCTTTCCGGGCAGTACGAGCCAGCCGAGAAGCAACAGCGCAATCGTCGCAAATTCCGTCAAGCTCCGCCGCAAGTTGTCCGCAATCTTCCACCGGGAAATCAAGCTCAGGGGGTTTTGCACCAGGCGGCCGCAGAAATCCGGTACGCGAGCGCCGAGCCAGAAAATAATTTGCCAATCGCCTCGAACCCAACGGTGCTTCCGCCGGCTATACGCGTTGAAATGCGAAGGGTAGTCGTCCACCACTTCTATATCGGACGCCAAACCGGCGCGGACGTAATTGCCCTCAATCATGTCGTGACTGAGCAGGGCATTGGAAGGGAAGCGTCGCCCCAATACTTGCTGATAAGTCTCTACATCGTAAATGCCTTTGCCCGTGTAAATTCCTTCGCCGAAAAGGTCTTGGTAGACGTCCGAAACCGCGCGCGTATATATATCGAATCCCGTTTCCCCTGAAAGCAGAGCGGCAAATCGGGAGCGCGCCGCGGAATGCACGCTGATCTCGACCCGAGGCTGCAAAATTCCATACCCTTCTACGACCGTGTTCGTTTCGCGGTCGATCACCGCGCGGCTTAGCGGGTGTGCCATTGCGCCTACCAAGCGATGCGCCGATTCGCGCGGCAGTTGCGTATCCAGATCGAGTGTGATCACATAGCGAACGTTTCGAAGAACCGAAAGATCGCCTTCTTTCACCGGAAACGCGTCATACCTTCCCAGCACAAGCTGATTTAAATCGAGCAGTTTTCCGCGCTTGCGTTCCCAACCCATCCAAACGCCTTCCGCGGAGTTGTACGCACGGTGCCGATGCAACAATAGGAATGACCCTTTGTTGTCCGCCGCATACTTGCGGTTCAGCGCGCGAATCAAATCCGCGCAAATATCGGAGAGCGCGTCTTTTTGATCCTGAAACTGCAACGAATCCGGCACATCGGTCAGCAGGGCGAAGTGCAAATGAGGATCGCGATTTGCCAGATAGCGGATCTCCAGATCGCTCACAGCTTGCCGTGCTTGCGTTTCGCTTGCGATCAGTGCTGGCACGGCCACGAGCGTCGTGTGTTCTGCCGGGATCCCTTGCGAAAAATCGAGCTTCGCTACCGTCCTCGGGGAAAGAATGGCCGTGACGAGCTGATTTAGAATCGAGACGCCGCATTCTGCGGCCGGCAATAGGAAAGCCGCCGCGGCAAGCAAAGCCCAGCCCCATCCCGGCGTGAGCTTCACCACAAGCGCGAGAATGGCCGCCGTCGCTAATGCAATACCGCCAAGGTAGAACGTAGCCGGGTGCTCGAGGATCGTATCGTGCACCCCGCTCAGTAAAGACGGACGGTAGCCGGCCAACCGCTTCAGAATCCGAACGCCGTCGTCGAACAGGTAATAACCCACATGACGACGACGTTCCCGCGCGCGATCGCTCAACGCCGGGTTGCTCTCTGCCGCACGCGCAAGGGCTAGCGCATCGCGCGCGATATCCCGCTCGCTGCGTTTCGAACGCGCTGCCAGCTCCGCGATAACTTTTCGATAGGCCGAACGGCTTTCAAAATCCATTCGCGGGTAAGCACCGGCCGGGTCCTCGCCAAGAAGTTGCTCGAGTAGGTGAATTCGTTCGAAAACTTCCTTCCATTCGAGCTCCGAAATTTCCCGCAGACTCTCGATCAGCACGGGCATTTGCGCGCGGAAGCTCCGCTCGGCCCTCTCGTGCTTGCCGCTTATGGCTGCCGCGATCTCCGCCACGCGCTCAAGCAGCGCGAGCTGCATGCATGCGCGGAAATTCCACACCTCCTTCATCTCGAAGGCGGTCGCTTTCTGCGCAGCTTCGGCGAACACCGCAAACGTCATTTCAGCGAATGCGTACCCCGCAGCATCCAGGTATGTTTCTGCCGCCGCATAACACCGAGGTAAGCGCTCTTCGCCGGACGCATTCAGGACCGGCATCGGCGTCATGTTCAAGATGTCTTCGCGGGCGTCACCCAGCGCGCACGTGATCAGCGCGGCATTTTCGACAAACCACGCAGTCTCGCTTCCTTTCGCGAATCGCCGATGTCTGGCTTGCTGCTGTAATCTCTGCAGGGAGGATCGAATGGAAAGCGACGCCGCTTTCCAGCGTGTGTCGAGAATTTGGCGACAGTCGCCCTTTGCAACGCCACTCCACTGAGTCGCCGCGGCGCGAATGGCCGCGCGCATGGCATCTTCGTGGGTTGCTGCCGCGAGCGCCGCCGATGCCACGCTGGGTTCGGCGATGGGAGCAATATCCCCTTGCACGGACCGGTTTCGCAAAACGTTAGGTGTGATGTCCGGAGGCCGCCAGATTTGTGAGGTGTCGAATGCCGATGGATTTGCAGTCGCCATTGTGGGAGCCCGTTAAGATTTCATCGGTAGTTTGCTGCCTGCAGTTCAAACATTTCCTTGTACCTTCCACCGCTGCCCACCAACTGGTCGTGCGAGCCCTCCTCGGCGATCTGACCGCCGGCGAGGACCAGAATGCGGTCCGACATGCGTACCGTCGAAAACCGGTGCGAGATCAGCAGCGCCATCTTGTTCTTGGTCAATTCGGCAAAGCGTTCGAACACTTCGTGCTCCGACTTCGCATCAAGCGCGGCCGTTGGCTCGTCAAGTATCAGAAGCTGGGCGTCCCGGAGGTAAGCCCGGGCCAACGCAATCTTCTGCCATTCGCCACCAGATAGGTCGACGCCGCCTTCGAAACGGCAACCGAGCGTTTGCTCGTAGCGCTTCGGGAGCTTGCGAATCACGTTCTCGGCAAGGCTCTTGTAGGCCGCCGTGCGAATCAGGAAGGGGTTGTCACGTTCCTCGATGCGGCCGATGGCGATGTTGTCCGAAGCCGTCATTTCGTAACGCATGAAGTCCTGGAAGATGACGCCGATTTCCCTCCACAGACTTTCCAGATCGTACTCACGAAGGTCCACGCCATCCATCAGAATCTGGCCTTCAGTAGGATCGTAGAGTCGTGACAGCAACTTGACGATCGTCGTTTTTCCTTGCCCGTTCTCGCCTACCAGCGCGATGCGCTCGCCGGGCTCCAGCCGGAAAGATACGTTCTTAAGCACCTGCCGCATGCTCCCGGGATAAGAAAACGAAACATTTCGAAACTCGAATCCCTGACGGATCGGTCGTGGCGCAGGCAGGGCGTTGGGTTTCGAAAGGACCTTGGGCTGCACGGCAAAGAACTCAAGCAAATCCGTACAGAACATCGCCTGGTCCGCAATCCCGGAAAATGTGGAGAAGAGCGCTTGGATGTTCGTGCTGGCGCCCACGATCGCGCCGCTTAGCAAAATCAATGTCTGCAAATTGATCCGGCCGGCAACGGTTTCGTAAATTACGTAGGCATAAGTTCCGTAATAGCCCACCGTTCCGAGCAGGCCCAGCAGGGAACCAGCCAAGAGCCGCCGCGAGGCCAGCCCAACGGTCTGCTTGTGCAGATCGTCCGAGAGGGCTTTGTAGCGATTTACGAGAAACGGTCCGATTCCAAAGAGCTTAAGTTCTTTTGCGCTTTCCTTGCTCCCGCCAATCGTCCGCAAATAGTCCATTTCGCGGCGCGCCGTGGTCTGCTGGAAATTGAGCGAGTATCCGAGAAATGCAAAATGCGTCTCGCCAAGGAACGCCGGGACCACCGATACGATCAGGGCAACCAACAGCCAGGGCGAATAGAACAAAATCGTGCCCGCCAAGCTGACCGTGGTGATCACTTGTTGGAAAAGCTTGCCGGCCGACTGAATCATGCCGATGCGGTCGGTTCCTTGCGCTCGTGCGCGCTCCATCTTGTCGTAGAAGAGCGGATCCTCGTAGGACGTAATATCCAATTTCGAAGCGTGCTCCATCAGCCTGGTGCTGATGTGCCGCGTAAACTTGTCTGCCAAGACGACATCGGAATAGTCGGTAAGTTTCGTAAGGCTGGCGGAAAGCGAAGCCAGCGCGAACTCGCCAACCACCAACCACCAGAAGTAATGCGGCAGTGGGTGCGTCCCTTTTGTAAAGGCCGAAAGCAAGCCGATGATCACGCTCGTGACGGCCAACATCGCCAGCGGCATCAATGCGGCCAGTACCCGGTAAATTCCGCTGGCAACGATAGTCCTCGGCGCTGCCTCCCAAACCATACGCATCATGGGACGCAGATTACCCAAGGCACGTAGACGTTCACGCCACTTTGGCATTGTGGTTGCGTTCGAATCGGGGCTCGATGATTCGCTCATGGACCTTTGCAGGCTCCCGTTAAGTGAGTAGTTCGGCTAGACTCTCTGCGCCGCTATTTCTGTTGCGAAAAATCCCTGCAATGATCTGATGCTCTTGAATTGCAACCGAGCTTTGACCCGTGCGTTCGCGTCCCGCTGCGCTCAAATTGCAGCAAATCGAACGCTTCAACGTGCATGCGATGATTTGCTGGCGTTTGAATCGAGAGGCGCAATCAGGAACGTTCGATGACTTCGGCATTCGGAGACCTCGAACATCGCACTGCGTTTCCTGCGGCTCGGCTGTAGTGCCGCGCCGCGATATCGAGAGAGCACGCCACGTGCCAGTACAAATATGGCGTAAACTATTGGTACACAATGAGTTACGAAAACGTCCCAGTAAAGACCTTATGGTTTTTTTTCGCTCCGCAGCAACTTCTACCTACTACTCTGATTAGAAGCCGCCCACCTGAGTGAGCAGATCGTGAGGAAGCGAGGTTCGTCTGGACAGACCGAGGAGGAGTTTCGGCAACGCGGAAGCTAATCAATGCGCCATGGCCGGCCCTTTACCCTTTGGCCGCTGCAAAAGGAAAATGAAAGGTATCATGATAAAAAAGATCGCGCCGAGGATTTCGAACGCCGTGTTGTACGCCATCATCGCTGCCTGCTGCTGCACCATTCCGAAGATCGCTCCCTGCGCTTGGTGCAAAGCATCAGTAGGATCCGATCCGTGGGCGACGAACATTTGTTGCATGCCTCGCAGCATCATCCCCGCGGCGGGGTTATAGGGATTCACATGTGCGCCCAGCAGGTGCATATCCGCCTGTGCCTGGCGAACCTGAATGGTATTCACCGCCGAAATCCCGATGCTGCCGCCGAGATTGCGCACCAGATTAAACAAACTCGTGGCATTGCCCATGCCCTCCTTCGGTATGGGGTCCATGCTTACCGTTGTAAGCGGCACAAAGATTAAGCCCAGCGCTAACCCCATCACGAACTGCGGCCAGAAAAAGTCCCAGTAGCCCGCGCGCAGATTCAACCGGGAAAGTTGCAGCAGCGTAAATCCGCACACCGGGATGCCAATTCCCAGCAACTTTCTCGCGTCCGCCTTCGCCATAATCATGCCGACTACCGGCATGCCTATGAAGGATCCTAAGCCTCGGGGCGCCATGGCGATACCGGCTCGCAGCGGCGGAAACCCAAGCAGTGTTTGCAAAACCAAGGGGATCAGGACCACGCTGCCGTAAATGCCCACCCCCAGCAGCGACATTAGGAACACACCCGTGGCGTAGGTGCGATTTTTGAAGACCCTTAGATTCACCACCGGCGATTCTATGTAAAGCTCGTAAATCACGAACACAGTCAGGGCGAGGATCGAAAGAATCGCAAAGCCGGTGATCCAGTTCGTTGCGAACCAGTCCTTTTCCTGCCCCTTGTCGAGCAGCACCTGCAACGATGCAATCCCCACCGCCAACATTCCAATGCCCCAATAATCCACCTTATTCGAACCGCGGCGAATATAGGAGGGATCGAACACGAAGAGGCTCGTCATTACCAGCGCGGCGATGCCGATCGGTACGTTGATGTAGAACACCCACCGCCAGCTATAGCTGTCCGTCAGCCAGCCTCCCAGCACGGGGCCCAACATGGGTGCTACCACAATCCCGAGCCCCCAAAAGCCCATGGCCTTGCCGCGATCCTGGGGCGGAAAAGACTCAAGCAAAATAGCCTGCGAAATCGGTTGTAACCCGCCCCCACACGCACCCTGAATCACGCGGCAAATAATCAGCACCGTCAGGTTCGGAGCCAACCCACAGAAAAATGACGCCACCGTGAACCCGGTCACCGACATCATCAGCATGCGCTTCCGGCCAAAGTAATTCGAAAGCCAACCGGTAATCGGCAGGATGATCGCATTCGCCACCAGATACGAGGTCAGCGTCCAGGTGGCCTCGTCAACGGTGGCCGACAAGCTCCCGGCAATATGCGGGAGCGACACGTTGACGACCGTGGTATCCAGCACCTCCATGAAGGTGCTGAGCATCACCGAGATCGCGATGATCCACGGATTGATGTGAACGGGATTAGCCGGAGCGCTCTCGGAAGCCATTCGTGCTACTTAGATGAATGACCCTGCTATCCGGGCACGTAAGCGACGCCTCGCATACAACATCCATCTCCTGAGTGAGTTAGGGGCCAAACAGGGCGTATTTCTTAAGCTTTGCTTCAGCTTTCGCGAGATATAAGTGATAGAAGAATTTACTGCGCCGGAGCCCCTGGGAACGATGAATTTTCTGGACCTGATCCACATTGCCGTTTCCGCGCTGGCCCGCAACAAACTTCGCTCCATTTTGACGACCGTCGGTATCACGATCGGCATTGGCGCCGTTATCTGTACTGTCGCCATCGGTCAAGGCGGAGCTGAACAGATCCAGCAGCAGCTCGCAGCGCTGGGTGACAACCTGGTCTGGGTGGAATCGGGTGGGCGCAACGTTCAGGGACTCCACACGGGGAATGACTCCACCAAATCGCTCACGCTCGATGACGCCAAGGCGATCCTAGAAGACGTTCCCCTGATCAAGAGCATCTCTCCCAACGTTGACGGTCGCGTCCAAATCGTCTACGAGAATGAAAATTGGAACACGAGCTTTCGTGGGGATTCGCCGGATTATTTGGACACGCGTCGCTGGACCTTGGAGTCCGGCTCGATGTTCTCGCGCCACGATGTGGATACTTTGGCGAACGTTTGCGTTCTGGGACACTCCACGGCCGAGGTCCTTTTTGGCAGCCAGGATGGGGCAGGGCAAACGATTCGGGTGAACCAGCTTCCGTGTACAGTCGTGGGCGTCCTTGATCCCAAAGGCACCAGCGCCGATGGCCGGGATCAGGACGATTTTATTTTGATGCCGGTGACCACCGCCATGCACAAGCTCGCTGGAAAAGAGTGGCTGGATGATATCTATTGTTCCGCTGTGTCCCCGGCCGCGATCGAGCCGGCTCAAGAACAGATTTCGCGCTTACTACGCCAGCGTCACAAATTGCGCGCCGATGAACCCGATGACTTCAATATCCGCCATCCCGAAGATGCGTTAAAAGCCCAGCAGCAGGCCAGCCTCACACTCGAGATCATGTTGGCCGCGATCGCGTCGGTTTCCTTGCTGGTCGGCGGCATCGGCATTATGAATATCATGCTGGTGTCCGTCACCGAGCGCACCCGCGAGATTGGTGTCCGCATGGCGATTGGGGCCACCGAATATGACGTTCAAATGCAATTCCTTTTCGAAGCGGTGTTCGTTAGCATGCTGGGAGGAGCGTCCGGCATTGTATTTGGCGTTTTCGCCTCCGTAGGATTTGCACGGCTGCTCGGGTGGTCCATGGAAGTGTCGCCGGCCGCCCTAATCATTGCCGTGCTATTCTCCACGGCCATCGGGATAGGTTTTGGCTATTATCCCGCCAAAAAGGCCGCCAGCCTTGATCCGATCGAAGCGCTTCGCTACGAATAGCAGCGGCAATCAGTCCGAGGTAGCGGGGGAAGCCACAATGCGTTGCGCGCGTGCCGGCCGCATCCAGGTCTGCAAACGATCCATGTAAAGGTAGACAACCGGGGTGGTGAAGAGCGTCAGCATCTGGCTCAGGATCAGCCCGCCGACAATAGTGATTCCCAGGGGCTTGCGCAACTCGGAGCCCACACCGCCGCCGACCACCAACGGCAGCGCACCGAACATGGCCGCCATCGTCGTCATCATGATCGGCCGGAAGCGCAACAGAGAAGCCTGGTAAATGGCTTCGAGCGGAGCTTTCCCTTCGGCGCGTTCCGCCTGAATGGCGAAGTCAATCATTAGAATTGCATTCTTCTTCACGATTCCAATCAGCAGGATAATTCCTATTAATGCAATTATGTTTAGGTCCGTCTTGAACAGGAAAATGGCGAGCACGGCGCCCACGCCGGCCGAAGGCAGCGTCGAGAGAATCGTGATCGGATGAATGTAGCTCTCATAGAGAATGCCCAGCACGATATAAACCGCAGCCAACGCCGTCAGAATCAAGTAAGGCTCGGAAGCTAGCGATTGCTGGAAGGCTTGCGCCGTCCCCTGAAAAACGCCATGGACCGTGGCGGGCAGGGCGATTTCGCGCTCCGCAGCCTGTACATCCGTCACCGCCGTGCCGAGTGAGGCATTTGGGGCCAGGTTGAACGAAAGCGTGATGCTCGGGAAAATTCCCGTGTGGTTCACCTGCAGGGAGGTACTTGCCGGCGCGTAGTGAGCGACGGCGCTGAGCGGGACGACCGTGTTCGAGGCCGTGGGCACGTAGATGACTTTCAGCGACTCCGGGTTTTTCAGGAACTGCGGCGCTACTTCTAGCACCACGTGATACTGATTGATATTGACGTAGATATTCGAGACTTGGCGTTGTCCAAAGGCGTCGTTGAGCGTGTTGTCTATATTTGCCATGGGCACGCCCAATCGCGACGCGGAATCGCGGTCCACCACGAGTTGCGTCTCCAGCCCGTGCGCTTGCTGGTCGCTGTTGGCGTCGCGCAGTTCTGGAATCTTCGCCAATCTCTGCAGCATCACCAGCGCCCAATGATTTAACTCGTTTAGGTCGTCGGCCTGCAGCGTGTACTGGAATTGCGAATTGCTGCCGCGTCCTCCGACGCTCACATCCTGCGGCACTTGCAAATACACGGTCGCGCCGGGGATATGCGAAAGCTTGCCGCGCAGCCGATTGATCACCTGGTCGGAGCTCACCTTTCCCGGCCGCTGTTCCAGCGGCTTCAGTTGCGCGAACATGCGCGCCTGGTTGATGCTGCCGCCGCCGGAGAAGGCCATTAAGGTGTCAATCGCGGGATCGGCCTCGATGATTTTGGCAAATTGCATCATCTTGGCGGTCGTGGCGCTGTAGGAGCTGTCTTGATCGCCGATGATCGCGCCTGAGAGCCGCCCGGTATCTTCCTGCGGGAAAAAGCCCTTGGGAACGATTACAAAAAGGTAAATGTTCACACAAAACGTGATGATCGTGATAGCCAGCACCGTCCGCTGATGCCGCAGAACCCAGCGCAGGCACACGTCGTAAAAGCGGTAGAGGGCGTCGAAGCCGCGCTCGGCGAAACGATATGCTGCATTGTGCTCGCCGCTCTCCGGACGCAGAAACCGCGCGCACATCATCGGCGTGGTCGTCAGTGAAACGAGGAGCGAGACCCCGATTGCGATGCTGAGTGTGACCGCGAATTCACGAAACAGCCGGCCCACAATCCCGGCCATCATCAGAATCGGGATGAACACCGCTACCAGCGAGGTGCTCATCGAGATCACCGTAAAGCCGATTTCCCGGGATCCTTGTAGCGCCGCCGCAAAAGGCTTCATCCCGGCTTCCAGGTGCCGCGCAATGTTTTCGATCACCACGATGGCGTCGTCCACCACGAATCCGGTAGAAATCGTCAGAGCCATCAGCGAGAGATTGTCGAGTGTGTAGCCGAGTACGTACATCACGCCAAAGGTGCCCACCAGCGAAAGCGGCACGGCAATGCTGGGGATCACGGTGGCCCACACGTTGCGCAGAAACACAAATACCACCAGCACCACCAAGACGATGGAGATCAGCAGCGTAATCTCCACATCGGTGATCGAAGCGCGAATCGTTGTTGTTCGATCGTTCACGACATTAATGTTGATCGAAGGGGAAATCGAGGCACGCAGTTCGGGCAACAACGCGCGAATGCGGTCCACCGTATCCACGATATTGGCGCCCGGCTGCCGGTTGATAAAAATCAGGATCGCCGGAGAGCCGTTCGAGATGCCGGCGTTCATCACGTTCTCGACGGAATCCTCGACATCGGCGATATCCGATAACCGCACTGCCGCGCCATTCTTCCAGGAGACGATGAGCGGCCGGTATTCCGGAGCCTTGAAGAGTTGATCCGTCGTATTGATCTGCCACTTTTCCGTGCTGTTCTCGATCTGGCCCTTTGGCCGATTCGCATTGGCATTGCCCAGCGCCGTGCGCACCTGCTCGAGGCTAATCCCGTAACTGTTCAACTCCGTCGGATTTGCATCCACGCGCACCGCCGGCCGCGCGCCACCGCTCACGTTCACCTGGCCCACGCCCTGCACCTGCGCCAGCTTTTGCGCGAGGATGGAATCCGCCGCATCGTAAATATCCGGGCGCGAGATGTTGTCCGAGGTAAGCGCCAGAATCATGATCGACGCATCGGCAGGGTTGATCTTGCGATAGCTGGGCTCGCCGGGAAGGTCGGCGGGCAATTGCCCGCGCGCGGCATTGATACCGGCCTGGACGTCGCGCGCGGCCGCGTTGATGTCGCGATTCAGGTCGAATTGCAGTGTGATGTTTGTCGAGCCAAGCGAACTCGATGACGTCATCTGCGTCACGGAAGCGATGCGCCCGAATTGCCGTTCGAGCGGCGTCGCTATCGCCGACGCCATGGTCTCCGGGCTCGCACCAGGCAGGCTCGCGCTCACGGAAATTGTGGGAAAGTCCACCTGCGGCAGGGGAGCGACCGGCAGTAGCCGGAAGCCGATGGCTCCCGACAGCAGGATGGCAATCGTCATCAGCGACGTCGCTACGGGACGCCGGATAAAAGGTGCAGAAATATTCGAGGAGATGTTCAAGCCTTAATCTCCCGTCGCGGGTTCCTCGGTCGGGTTGCCGATATGCACTTTCTGTCTCAGCCGCCGCGATACCCAATCAAACGCGAGATAAACCACCGGCGTGGTGTAGAGCGTCAACAATTGGCTCAGCAGCAGGCCGCCGACGATCGTGATACCCAGGGGGCGCCGCAATTCCGAACCGGTTCCGGTGCCAAGCGCAAGCGGCAGGCCGCCGAATAGTGCCGCCATCGTGGTCATCATAATCGGCCGAAAACGCAGCAGGCACGCCTCATAGATTGCATCCAGAGGTGACTTGCCGCCCTTGCGCTCCGCCTCGAGCGCAAAGTCAATCATCATGATGGCGTTCTTTTTTACGATACCTATCAATAGGATCAAGCCAATGAGCGCAATAACACTGAATTCCGTTTTACAGATTAACAGCGCCAGGATGGCGCCCACTCCGGCCGAGGGCAACGTGGAAAGAATCGTAATCGGGTGGATGTAACTTTCGTAGAGAATGCCCAGCACGATGTAAACCGTCACCACCGCGGCCAGGATCAGAATCGGCTCATTCGCCAGCGAAGCTTGGAATGCTGCCGCAGTCCCCTGATAGCTGGTCTGCACACTGACCGGCAAGCCCAGTTCCGCTTTGGCCGCATCCACCGCTCTCACCGCCTGTCCCAACGAGGTGCCAGGCGCCAAGTTGAAAGACAGCGTTACAACCGGAAACTGCGCTTGGTGATTGATCACCAGCGGCGTAGTGCCCGTTTCCATCCGCGTAAAAGCCGAAAGCGGGACTTCCGGACCCGTCGAGGAGTGCACGTAGATGTTCTTTAGTTCGTCCGGATTGTTCGCAAAATTCTTGCTTACCTCCAAGACAACCCGATATTGGTTCAACTGCGTGAACATCGTGGACACTTGCCGCTGGCCAAACGCGTCGTAAAGCGTGTCGTCAATCGCCTGCGGCAGCACGCCCAGCCGGGAAGCACTGTCGCGATCGATCACCAGCGTGGTCAACAAACCCGAATTCTGCTGGTCCGTCGCGACGTCGCGCAATTCGGGCCGGGCCTGTAACTTGGCCACCATGCGCGGCGTCCAGTACGCCAACTCTTTCCCGTCCACGTCTTCCATGCTGTATTGAAACTCGGTGCGGCTGACGCGATCTTCCACCGTCAGGTCCTGCACCGGCTGCAGGAAGAGCTGTATCCCTTCTACTTTTTCGAGATTGGGCTGCAGCCGCCGAATGACGTCCGAGGCCGAAATCTTGCGATCTTCAATCGGCTTCAGGTTTACCTGAATGCGCCCGTTATTGAGGGTTGTGTTCGTGCCATCAATTCCGATAAAAGAGGTCAAGCTCGCAACCGCTGGATCCTGCAGGATCACACTCGCCAATTGCTGTTGATACTGCGCCATTGTCGCAAACGAGACATCCTGAGGAGCTTCTGATACTCCCAGGAGTACGCCCGTATCCTGCACCGGGAAAAACCCCTTGGGTACGTAGATGTACAGCAGAATCGTAGCCACCAGCGTAGCAAACGTGATCACCAGCGTGGTGTTCCTATACTTCAGCACGAATTGCAGTGTGCGGCCATAAAACGCGATGATCCGGTTGAACCAATCCTCGGATTTTCGGTAAAACCACGTCTGCTCGCCGGGTTTGGTGTGCCGCAGAAGCTTCGCGGACATCATCGGCGTCAGCGTCAACGAAACAAACGCCGAAACAAGAATTGTCACGGAAAGCGTTACCGCAAACTCCCGGAAGAGCCGCCCGACGATATCGCCCATGAACAGCAGCGGGATCAGCACGGCAATCAACGATACCGTCAGCGAAACAATCGTGAACCCGATTTGCTCCGAACCCTTCAGCGCCGCCTCGAGCGGACTCTCGCCCTCCTCGATATAACGGCTGATGTTTTCGATCATCACGATCGCGTCGTCCACCACGAAACCGGTGGAAATCGTTAAGGCCATCAGCGAAAGGTTGTTCAGGCTGTAGTTCAGCAGATACATCACGCCAAACGTGCCCACCAGTGATAGCGGCACGGCAATACTCGGAATGATGGTCGCGCGCAGACTGCGCAGGAAAAGGAAAATCACCATCACCACGAGCGCGACCGTCAACATCAACTCAAATTGCACGTCGGAAACTGACGCGCGGATGGTCGTTGTACGGTCGGTGAGAATGTCGACCTTTACCGAACTCGGCAGCGCCGATTCAAGCTGGGGCAGCAGCTTCTTGACGCGATCTACCACCAGGATGATGTTGGCGCCCGGCTGCCGCTGAATGTTCAAAATGATGGCCGGAGTCGTATTCGCCCATGCGGCCTGTTTCGTGTTTTCGGCGCCGTCAATGACGGTGGCAACGTCGCTTACGCGTACGGGCGCTCCGTTATGCGTCGCGATGATCAGCGGACGGTAGCCGTCGCTGGTGAGAAGCTGATCGTTGGCGCCGATCGTATAGTCTTGTTTGGCGCCGTCAAAATTGCCCTTGGCTTCGTCAACGTTGGCTTGACTCAGCGCCGTGCGCAGATCCTCCAGGCTCAAGCCATAGGAGGCCAGGGCGGTCGGATTCGCCTGCACGCGCACAGCGGGACGCTCGCCGCCGCTGATACTCACGAAACCCACTCCGGGCAACTGCGAAATCTTCTGCGAGAAGTTTGTGTCGGCC
Source organism: uncultured Acidobacteriota bacterium (assembly GCA_963703805.1). Classification (GTDB taxonomy): domain Bacteria; phylum Acidobacteriota; class Terriglobia; order Acidiferrales; family UBA7541; genus DASTCZ01. Next base: position 67,332 of record CAVPFO010000001.1, read on the forward strand.
AGGTCCTCGACTTTGGTCAGAGGCACCGATGGCGACGTCAGCGCGAGCGTCAAGATCGGAGCATCGGCGGGGTTGATCTTGGCGTAGGTCGGCGGGTTCGGCAGATTCGTCGGCAGCAATTGCGAAGCCGCATTGATGGCCGCCTGCACTTCCTGCTCGGCGATGTCTATGTTCAAGTCCAGGACGAATTGCAACGTAATGATCGAGCTACCAAATGAACTCGTCGAGGTCATTTGGTTCAGGCCCGGAATTTCACCGAATTGCCGTTCGAGTGGCGCGGTTACCGAAGAAGCCATCACGTCGGGGCTCGCGCCGGGATAAAAGGCCTGAATTTCAATCGTGGGGTAATCGACCTCAGGTAGCGCGGAAACAGGAAGCTGTTCGTATGCGACAAAGCCGGCCAGCATGATGCCGACCATCAATAAACTGGTCGCAACCGGGCGAAGAATAAATGGGCGTGATGGGTTCATCTAGTTCTGCGGCTGCCCGCTTGGGCTTTTGGGCGACTTTTTTGCCGCAGCCGGCTGCGGCTGGCTGCCGGCGCCTCCCAGCGTATCCTTCGAAGGCCCTGGCGGATTGGATCCGTTATTCCCCGCCACTACGTCGACCTTGCTGCCATCCTGGAGCTTATCCAACCCGTCTGTCACCACTTGCGCGCCGGCATCCAAACCCTTATCGAGCCCAACGGTAGTCCCCACGGTTAACGTGATGTTCACCGCCTGGATCTTCACCGTTTTGCCATCCGATTGCAGCACGTAAACATACGATCCTGAAGGCCCGCGCTGAATCGCCGCCGCCGGCACCAGCGTCAATCCGCGCCTCGTGTCCACGAGCAAATGGATGTTCACAAACTGGTTCGGGAAGAGCGCGTTGTCCTCGTTGTTAAAAATCGACTTCAATTTATAGGTGCCCGTGGTGGGATCGATCTCGTTGTCGATCGTCAGAAGTGTGCCCGTGGCGATCTTCGTCGTATCGTCGCGGTCGTAAGCGTCCACGGACAGGTGCGCGTCGCTCCTCAGCTTTTTGTAAACCACCGGCAACTGATCCTGCGGCAGCGTGGAGATCACCGCGATGGGCTGCAGTTGCGTGATCACCAGCATGCCGTTCGCATCAGCGGCGTGCACGATATTGCCCACGTCCACCAGCCTCAAGCCAATTCGCCCTGTGATGGGCGCGGTGATCCGGCAATAGGTCAATTGCAATTTGGCATTATCAATCGCGCTTTGGTCGGACTTGAGAGACCCTTGGAACTGGTCCACCGTGGCGATTTGCGTGTCCAATGTTTGCTTGGGGATTACCTGATCCTTCCACAGTTGTTGATAGCGATCCGCATTCACCTGCGCATCTTTTAATGCAGCTTGGTCGTGCGCCATCTGCCCTTCGGCCTGCTCCAATTGCACTTGGTAAGGCCGGGGATCGATTTCTGCCAGCACATCGCCCTGGTGCACCAACTGGCCTTCCTTGAAAGCCACATTCATTAACTGGCCGTCTACACGCGTATGAATCGTCACCGTGTTGTAAGCGGTCGCGGTTCCCAGACCCTCGTAGTAGACCGGCAAATCGCCGCGCTGCGCCGTCGCGACAGAGACTGGCGCCGTCTGATTCATGCCTCCACGCCCGCCCCCACTCTTGCCCGATCCAGCCGTCTGTGCCACGGTCGGGCTGCCGCGCAGGCGCCAAATTCCCACGCCCGCCACCAGCAAAATCAGCAGCCACAACCACCATTTCGATTTCCGCTTGGGACGGTCCTCATGGAGGTTCGGGAGCGTGGGTGCGCTCCGTACCTCGGGTGGTGGTATTGAATTAAGATGCCCCATCGACACGTTCCTCCGGCGGATCCGTCACTGGAATTTCTGATCTTGCGGCTGTTGCTTTGTTAACTCGGAATGCATCGAATCGACAGAATCGCCTCGAGTCCCACCGAGCTTAGATTATAGGACGGAATAGAGGTTAGATCGGTTGCGATAGTCTGTCACCGGCCATTGCGCCCGCCATCATAGGGGCTTGGCAGGAGGTAGGTGCTAGGCCTTAGGCTAACAGCAAACCGTTGTCTCAACCAGTCCCCCGCAAATGAATGCAGTGTGAGAGGCGCTTTTTCTGCATGCCTGCCCGCGACCATTGACCCCACCGCGGAATCAGATGGGGAGCAGCCCAGGGACTCAAACGGAGTAGGAGAGCCCTGTCTCAAAGGAGCGCCAGCGTGGTTTCATCAGCTCAGGCCTTAAAAACTACGTACGCCACGCTGCTAAATCGTCTGGCTGATGCTCGCGACCGCACCGATTCGCTCTTTGAAGTGATACGTCCCGCCGCTCTATATTCTCGGCCCATCCCCGAGCGCCACCGGCTGATCTTCTATCTTGGTCACCTCGAAGCGTTTGATTGGAACCTAATCGCCCGGGGCGCGGCGAAGACGCCCTCCTTTGACCCAGCGCTCGATAAACTCTTTGCCTTCGGGATTGACCCCGTGGATGGTCAGCTTCCCTCGGACGTGCCTTCGGACTGGCCCGCCGAGGCGCAGGTCCGAGGCTATAACCGTCAGGTCCGCGACACGCTCGATTCCATCTTGGCGGCTAGATCGCTATCTGAGTTCGCAGGCCCTGACGCGTCCTACGGCACCCTGCTTCACGTCGCCATCGAGCATCGCCTGATGCACGCCGAAACCCTTGCTTATCTGCTTCATCAGGTTCCTTTCGACCAGAAAATCCATGGAGCCGAGCGCCAGCATTCTGCGCCCACTGCTTCCGTTCCCCAGTCCGTGATGATTCCGGCCGGCTCCGCGACCCTTGGGATTCCCCGCGACACCGTGTTTGGCTGGGATAATGAGTTCGAGGAAGTTCGCGTCCACGTTCCTGAGTTTCGGGCGGACGTTTTTCCTGTAACGAACGCTCAGTTCCTCGACTTCGTCCGCGCCGGCGGTTATACCGAACGTTCACTGTGGACTGACGACGATTGGGCTTGGAAAACGCAGAGCGCGATTTCGCATCCCCATTTTTGGGTCGAGCATCCCTCAGGCGATTGGCGGTTGCGCACCATGTTCGAGGACATTTCGCTTCCCGCATCCTGGCCCGTTTACGTAAGCCACGCGGAAGCTTCTGCGTATACGCGCTGGACCGGCAAAAAACTTCCGAATGAAGCCCAGTGGCATCGCCTGGCCTACGGGACCCCGGAAGGCAACGAAAGGGCGTACCCTTGGGGCGAAGCTCCACCGGCGCCGCGCTTCGGCACTTTTGATTTCGAACGCTGGGATCCTAGCCCGGTGAACGCGCATCCCGGTGGCCGCAGCGCCTTTGGCGTCGCCGATCTCGTCGGCAATGGTTGGGAGTGGACCTCCACGCCTTTCGCTCCGCTGCCGGGATTCCGTTCGTTCCCCTTTTATCCTGGTTATTCCGCCAATTTCTTTGACGGCAAGCACTACGTTCTGAAGGGCGGTTCGCCGCAAACCGCCGCTTGCATGCTGCGCCGCAGTTTTCGAAATTGGTTTCAGCCGCACTATCCGTACATCTACACGAAATTCCGCTGCGTGGAGGATTAGCATGGCCGCACCCGCATTTTGGCGTACGCAGCGATCGCTCACCGAATGCCAGGCGCAATTTGCCGAGGACGTGTGCGCGGGACTTTTGCGCGAAGGACAGAAGGAACTGCCCTCCAAATACCTCTATGACCAGCTTGGCTCGGCGCTTTTCGAAGCCATCTGCCTGCTCCCCGAATATGGCTTGAATCGCGCGGGCGCGCGCCTGATGCGCAGGTATGCGCACGAAATTGCCAAATTGCTTCCCACCCCGGTGGTAGTGGCTGAATTAGGCAGCGGTAATGGCACCAACACCCGGTGGCTGCTTGAGGCCATCGCCGCGCGCCACTCGGTCGATTACTTTCCCATCGATATCTCCGCACAGGCGCTGAACCGCTGCGGCCAGGAGCTCGGCCAATTAGATGGTGTGAATTTGTCCGCGATCGAGGCGCCCTACTTGGAGGGATTGTCGCAGGTCGCCGAACGCCGGCGCGAAAGTGAACGTCTTCTCGTGCTCTTCCTCGGCAGCACCATCGGCAATTTCGACCGCCTGCCGGCCCAGCGCTTCCTCGGCCAGGTCCGCCGCGGCTTAATTCCCGGCGATGCACTGCTGCTCGCCACCGACCTCGAAAAGCCCGTCGATCAATTGCTGATTGCCTACGACGACCCCACCGGCGTCACCGCCGCCTTCGATCTGAACCTTCTGGCGCGCATCAATCGCGATCTCGACGCCGATTTTGACCTCGCTAAGTTTAAGCATGAAGCCCGCTGGGATCATCGCGAGCGTAGAATCGAAATGCATCTCCGCTCCACGGTCGCGCAGCGCGTCAAGATCGCCCGCGCGGAGTGCATCGTTTCCTTCCGCAAAGACGAAACGATCTGGACGGAAAGTTCGCACAAGTACACGCGCCCCGAAGTCGTCCAGATGGCCGCGGAGGCCAATTTCGAATGCGCTGGTCAGTGGACGGACTCGGAATGGCCCTTCGCGCAGAGCCTACTGATTGCGTCGTAACTTACAAATCGCTGAGACGCGCGAGGGAAGGGCTTCGTATATTGTATCCGGCGAATCAACAATCTTCATAAATCGTCTCCCTCTCCTTGACCCGTTTTCTTACTCAGTGATATAGAACTCCCACGCAGGTCGGTGTGCAAACGAAACCAGGGGTGGTTCGTTTCGCGCTCGCACGCTGAGCAATCCATTTCATCATCGCCTGCGCAAAAACCAGGAGGAGTGTCCCCTATGAAGTGTGCGAAGAAATTCGCAGCGCTGTGTGTGTTGTTTTTGTCTTTGCTCGCCGCTCGATCCGCTTTTGCCCAGGATACCACTGGCTCCATTGCGGGTACGGTGGTGGACGCCAATGGCGCGGCCGTGGCCAACGCCACGGTAACCGCGACCAATATCGAGAAGAACGCGGTGATTCGTATCGTCAAGACCGATGACCGCGGCGGGTACGTTCTTTCACTGCTTCCCGTCGGACATTACTCGGTTACGGCTGAGGCCAATGGTTTCAAGAAGGCGGAACGGACACAGATGATGGTCAACGTGCACGACCAGTTGACCGCCAACTTCAATTTGGAAGTCGGAACGCTAAACGAAGTCGTTACCGTGAACGCCGGCGCGCTGCACGTGGAAACGCAGACCGCCACGCAGGGTGGCCTGGTGAGTCCCACCGAGATGCATCAGTTGCCGCTGAATACGCGCAACTTCGTGCAGTTCGTTACCCTGATGCCCGGCGTCTCCACCTCCTCCGGTGTGGACACGTTTTACATCGGAAATTCCTTGCCGTCGGGCACCACGGCGACGATTCCTTTCTATTTCGATGGGAACCGCAACAGTACCAGCTACTGGACGCTCGATGGCGCGGACAACATTGATCGTGGTTCCGATCTTACGTTGCTCGATTACCCCAGCGTCGACGCCATTGACGAATTCAAGGTCCTGCGTGGACAATACGATCCGGAATTTGGCCGTTCCGCCGGCGCGCAGATCACCGTCGTGACGAAATCGGGGTCAAGCCAGTACCACGGCGATGGCTACGAGTTCTTCCGCAATAACGACCTGCAGGCCAATAATTTCTTTCTCAACAAGACCCATACGCCCCGCCCACCGCTTCGCTACAATGATTTCGGCTACACCTTCGGTGGCCCGCTTTTCATTCCGCGCATCTATCCGAAGAGCCGCTCGAAGACCTATTTCTTCTTCTCCCAGGAATTGCGCCGCGTAATTACTTATGGCAGCGTCACTGCGTTGGTCCCCACTGCGGCGCTAAAGAGTGGCCAATTCACCGGTAACGTCTGTACCGCCTATAACGCCTCCGGCGTTTGTACCACCTACGGCAACAGCATCACTACGATTGACCCGGTAGCGGCCGCCTATATCAAGGACATCTGGAACGGGGTCTCCACGCCGAATTCGAGCGGTATCAATCTCGTTTCCGCTTTGCGCAACGTTTTCAACGCCGATCAGCAATTGTTGCGCATCGACCATATTTTCAGTCCGAAGTTTGCCATCTTCGGCCGCTTCATTCACGACGCTGTCCCCACAGTGGAACCTGGTGGCTTGTTCACGGGCGACGCGTTGCCCAACGTTGCCACCACCGATACGAACTCGCCGGGGTGGAACGTTGTGTTGCACGCTGTCGCCACCATGAGCTCGACCCTGCTGAATGAGGGCGGTTTCCAGTTCTCCTACGGCGCCATCATCAGCAACCCGGTCGGCTTGGATAATTCCTCGGCGTCTCCGGATGTTCATCCGACGCTTCCATACCCCTCCACGCTCGGACGTATTCCGGCGCTCTCGATCAGCGGTATCAGCAGCATCACGGGCTTTGGTCCCTACCGCGATTACAATCGCAACTACAATCTCTTCGACAACCAGACCTGGATTCACGGGCAACATACCGTGAAGATGGGTATCACCGTTAATCACTACGAAAAGGACGAAAATACCGCCGGCAATAACGTCGGAGCCTTTGGGATCACCACCGCCGGGCAATCCGGAGCGGGGATCACCGATACGAACTCCTACGAGCTCGCTTGGGCGAATTTCTTGCTGGGGCATGTGGCTACCTTCTCGCAAGCCTCGAAGGACGTTACCGCCGATATCCTGACCAACCAACTGGAGCTGTATGTTCAAGATCAATACCGCATCCGGCCAAACCTCACCATCACCTACGGCGCGCGTTATTCCATGTTCCGCCAGCCCACGGACGGCAATAACCAACTCACGAACTTTGACCCGGCTCTCTACAATCCCTTGCTCGCCCCAACCATTGATTCCAACGGATTGATTTGCACCACCGCCCCTTGCATGGGAGGCGGCACGCCCAATCCGAGCTACAATCCCTTCAATGGAATCATCGTCAACAACCTCACCGCGGGACCCGGTTCGCCATACGGATCGAAGGTTGCCGATGAGGATTACAAAGACATCGCTCCACGTCTCGGATTCGCCTGGGATCCGTGGAACGACGGCAAGACCTCCATCCGGGGAGGCTACGGCATGTTCTATGATTCCGCGCTCTTCGGAATCGAGGAGCAGAGCATTTTTGCCAACCCACCCTTTGTGCAATCGGCCAACCTGGTGAACACGTCTTTGGGGAATCCTGCTGGAGGCACCGCCAACATTTCCTTGGTGCCGACTTCTCTGCACGCCACCATGCTTCCCAACCATTCGCCTTACGTCCAGGAAATGAGTTTGGACGTGCAGCATGAATTCCGCGGGGGCATCCTGGTGGACATCGGCTACGTCGCCAACAAAGGCACTCACTTGCTCGGTGAAGAGGATCTCAACATGCCTCTGCCGGGTGCCTACGTCGCTGCGGGCCTCTCGACGGTGATCGCCTCCAACGGAACTATTACCGTCGGTTCCGGCGGCGTGCAAAACGAAAACCTACTGAACCAGATTCGCCCCTACAAAGGCTACGGCCCGATCACCGCGATCGAGAATCGCTTCAACTCCAATTACAACGGCCTGCAATTCGAAGCGCAGAAACGTTTCACCCAGCACGCGCTCATCAAGATGGATTACACCTACTCGAAAGCGCTCACCGATAACCAGACCGATCGCAGCACTGCTCCGCAAAACCTTTACAACATCGCGGGTGAGTATGGTCCGCTCCAGGGCGACCGCACGCACATCTTCTCGCTCGATTACGTATATGAGTTGCCCTGGTTCCAGGATCAGAAGGGCGTCGCGGGCCACGTGCTCGGCGGGTGGCAGCTTTCGGGAATCGTCTCCGCAGCCACTGGTTTGCCGCTCACGATTACATCGTTACAGGGCTTTGATCCTGCAGGGCAAGGCGTGAAGTTGAGTTCCAGCCCGGCCAGCTATCGCCCGGATGAGATCGCCGATCCCAACGCCAATGCGCCGCACACGCTCACGCAGTGGTTCAATACCACGGCGTTTGCAAACGTTCCAGCAGGCCAGGCGCGGCCCGGTACCGAACGCCGTGGAGCGGTTCGCGGACCCGGCTATCAAATCTGGAACTTTTCGCTGGCAAAGAATATCCGCGTCACCGAAACCACCGGCTTCGAGTTTCGCGCCGAAGCTTACAACGCGTTCAATCACACCAACCCCTTCAGCGTGGATACGGCGCTGGGCGACCCGACCTTCGGCCAAGTCACCAGCACGCGTGATCCGCGCGTGCTGCAACTCGGCTTGAAGTTCAATTTCTAGGCTGCAATTCGAACTCGAGTCGCGTGTCGCATTTTTGCAGCGGCCCTTTCCCTCACCGGGGAAGGGCCGTTTGTTTTGCACCGCGCTCGTTTAAGGTTGTTGCTTCGTTCATTTTGTGGATCTGCAGAAGCGAATGTGACGGGAACTGGCTCGTACCGGCGCCCCAGACTCCCCCAGATTCTTTCCTATTGACATTCGATACGTGTGACATATTCTCCTATCGAACGTCTATATAGGGAGAGCTTATGCCGGATCAGCAAACCGAACTTTTGCAGGGCACCCTGGACCTGCTCATCTTGAAGGCCCTCGCGCTAATGCCGCTCCATGGCTTGGGCATTGCGCGCCGGATCGAGCAGGTCACGCACGGCACATTTCGTGTGAAAGCAGGCTCGCTCTTTCCCGCCCTGCACCGTATGGAGGAAGAAGGTTGGCTCGCTTCCTCTTGGGGGGAATCCGAAAATAACCGCCGCGCCAAGTATTACGAATTGACGAAAGCGGGGCGGCGGCAACTCGTTACGGAGAAGGAAAAGTGGGGACGCATCTCGTTAGCCATCGCCCGCGCTCTCGAAGCGAACTAAGGCCGGGCCGCTGCGCCGCCGGCACTAGTGAGCCGGCCAGTAGCACAGGCACTCTTCCCTGCGCGCCCGCTCGCAGCGCACCAACGCTGTCGGCGCATTGCAATCGCGGCGTGCCGCTGTTCGAAGCATTGGAGCGTTCCTTGGAGAGAAACACTTGCTCTCAATCGTGAGCCGCTTTCGCGCCCTCTGGGCCAATCTTTTTCGCCGCGAGCGCATCGAGCGTGAACTCGATGCCGAGGTCGGCGGCTATGCGCGCTTGCTGGAGGAGGAAAACATGCGGCAGGGAATGAAGCCAGACGAAGCGCATCGCGCCGCCCGTATCGAGCTTGGGTGGCGCCGAGCAGGTCAAGGAAGAAGTCCGCGGCGTCCGTGCTGGCGCCTGGCTGGAGGCGCTCTGGCAGGACTTGCGCTTTGCGGTCCGCGTGCTCCGCAAGAATCCTGGCTTCACCGTCGTCGCCGTTTTGACTCTGGCCATCGGCATCGGCGCAAACGTCGGCGTTTTTTCGGTAGTGAACGGCGTCCTGCTGAACCCGCTTCCTTATCCTCACCCCGAGCAGCTAGTTGCGTTGCACGAAAGCAAGCCGAATTTCGCCACGGGCTCGATTCCTTTTTTGAACTTTCAGGATTGGCGAAAAGAGAATCGCACTTTCTCCGGCATGATTCTCTCTCGCAGCTTCAGCTACAACCTTACCGGATCGGGCGAGCCCGAGCGTCTTCAGGCGCGCCTGGTCTCCGCGCCCTTTTTCTCCGTCTTGGGTGTGAATCCGCTGATCGGCCGCGATTTTGCGCCCGGCGAAGATTCCATCGGCGCCGCGCCCTACGTCATGATCAGCGCCTCGCTCTGGCAGCGCAAATTCAGCGCTTCTCCTGGCATTCTCGGCCGTCCACTGCGGCTGGACGATCGCGACTACACCATCATCGGAGTCGTTCCGGCTGGCTTCGATCTTTTCACGCGCAGTTTCAACAACGTCGATCTTTACGTTCCTCTCGGCCAATGGAGTAATAAGGCCATCCAGTATCGCGGCGCCGGCCTTGGGCTCCACGGCTTCGCCCGCCTGAAGCCCGGCGTCACGATCGAGCAGGCGCGTGCGGACATGGCCGGCGTCACCAACACGCTCGCGAGCGAATATCCCGATGTGGATAAGGACACGGGCGCCACCATTATTCCTCTACGGCAGGAAATGCTCGGTTCCGTCCGGCCGATTTTGCTGATCCTGCTCGGCGCCGTGGTGTTTGTGCTGCTGATTGCCTGCGTCAACGTGGGCAATCTGTTGCTCGCACGCGCGAACGGCCGGTCCCGCGAAGTCGCGATCCGCGGAGCCCTGGGCGCGGGCGCTGTCCGTTTGATCCGCCAGTTGCTCACCGAAAGCGTGCTGCTCTCTTTGATCGGCGCCGGACTGGGGCTCGCCATTGCCACCTGGGGCACTCGCGCGGTGCTGCGCGTGCTACCGATGAATTTGCCACGCGCTAGCGAAGTTGGTCTCGACGGGCGCGTCCTGGCATTTACCTTCGGGCTTTCGCTGCTTTGCGGAATTTTATTCGGTCTCGCGCCCGCCTTGAAAATCACTCGCTCGGACCTTCACGCCACTTTGAAGGAAGGTGGCCGCGGATCGAGCGGCGCAAAGCACCGCGCCCAGGGGATATTCGTCGCCCTCGAAATGGCCATGGCTCTGGTGCTCCTGATCGGAGCGGGCCTCATGGTCCGCAGTCTCTCAGCGTTGTGGAGCGTGAATCCTGGTTTCCAGGCCGATGGCGTGCTGCATTTCGGCCTCTCCTATCCGGTATCGCTCGCCAAGGCTCCTCTCGATACCATCCGCGCCACACTCCGCGAAACCGAATTGCGTTTCGCGGCCGTCCCCGGCGTCAGCTCTGTTTCACTATCCTGGGGAGCCCTGCCGATGTGGACGGAAGACGACGAGGGTTTCTGGCTTCAGGGCCAGCCCAAACCCGCCAGCGAGTCGGATATGTACGGCTACCTTGACTATATCGTCGGACCCGATTACCTCAAGACCATGCATATTCCTCTGCTTCGCGGCCGCTTTTTCACTTCTCATGACGATACTCACGCCCCCACCGTCGTTGTGATTGACGAGTCCCTCGCGCGCCAGTATTTCGGCGATCAGGATCCCATCGGCAGGCGCCTCGAGTTTGAAACCCGTCCCACCGAAGCTGAAATCATCGGGGTCGTCGGCCACGTGAAGCAGTGGGGGCTGGACGGCGACGCAAAACAGAAGCTGCAAGCACAGATTTATCTGCCGATGTTGCAGCAGGACGCTCTGGTGATGCCGCTCATCGTTCCCGGTGTGGACGTTGTCGTGCGTTGCGCCACCACTGCCGCAACGTGTTTTGACGGTTTGCGTCGTGCCAATAGCGACATGAACGCCGAGCAGGTGATCTACGGCTTCGATTCCATGAACGAAATCATTGCGGGAAGCCTCGCTGAGCGCCGGTTCTCCATGATTTTGCTGGGAGCCTTCGCTGCTTGTGCTCTTGTGCTTGCGATGATTGGCGTCTACGGCGTGATGTCTTATTCCGTCGGCCGCCGCACAAACGAAATTGGCATCCGCATTGCGCTCGGCGCGCCGCGGAGTAACGTATTTCGCCTCGTTCTGGGTGAGGGTCTGCGTCTCGCGGCCATCGGGGCGGTTGCTGGAATCGTCTGCGCCTTGCTATTGGCGCGTTTGCTATCCAGCCTGCTCTTCGGCATCAGCGCGCACGATCCGCTCACTTTCGCCGCGGTGGCGGTGCTGCTTGGAGCGGTGGCCGCGCTCGCGTGTTGGATTCCGGCGTATCGCGCCATGCGCGTTGACCCGATGGTAGCGCTGCGTCACGAATAGCTTGCGAGGTGGAAGCCTATGCCTGCTTTTCAGCGGATCAAAAGCGCGCTTCGCAACTTGTTTCGCCGTGAATCTGTCGAGCGCGACCTCGACGCGGAAGTGACCGGCTTCGCGCAATTGCTCGAAGAGCAGAACGTGCGGGAGGGCATGACCTTTGAAACCGCCCGCCGCAAGGCTCGCATCGAGATGGGCGGCCCCGAGCAATTGAAGGAAGAGGTTCGTGGTGCTCGGGCCGGAGCGTGGCTCGAAGCCATCTGGCAGGATTTGCGTTACGCCGTCCGCGTCCTCCGCAAGAATCCCGGTTTCACCGCGGTGGCAATTCTCACGCTCGCCCTGGGCGTCGGCGCGAACGCTGCGATTTTCAGCGTCGTCGACACCGTCCTGCTTCGTCCGCTGTCGTTGCCCGAGCCCGAGCGCCTCGTCAGCCTCACCGATGCTTATCCGGAGGGCGCGTTTGTTGCCTTGCGCGATAACCTCCACACGATGGAGGTGGCTGCATATCGCGACGGCGAAGGGCTCAATCTAACGGGTCGTGGTGAACCGGTACGGTTGCTGGGCACGGCCGTTTCCGCGAACTTCTTCGCAGTGCTAAACGTTCGGCCCGAGCTTGGCCGAATCTTCCTTGCCGGTGAAGACCAGCCTGGCAAAAGCAACGTCATCATCCTGAGCCACGCTCTCTGGCAGCAGCAATTTTCCGCTGACCCGAACATCATCGGTCACACCGTCATGCTCGAGGGCCAAAGTCGTGAAATCGTCGGCGTGATGCCTCCGGGCTTTCGGCTCGCTGCCGCGAACCCCGAGTTTTGGGTGCCTCTGAGTCTGAATCCGCGCGCCATCGGCGACTATTGGGGCACAGGCTTCATGCCTGTGATAGGCCGCCTGAAACCCGGTGCCTCGATCCGCCAGGCCGGCAGCGAAGCGCTGGCACTTCTTCCGCAAGTGCGAACGATGTTCCCATGGAGAATGCCTGACGCGCTGTGGGCCTCCGCGTCTGTGGTGCCTCTGCAAGAAAACCTGATCGGGCCGGTGCGCACGAAACTTTGGCTCCTGCTCGGCGCGGTCGCACTCGTGCTCCTGATCGGCTGCGCGAACGTCGCCAATCTTATGCTTGCGCGCGCCGCTGTAAGAGTGAAGGAGATGGCCCTGCGCGCTGCTCTTGGCGCGGGAAGCTCGCGTTTATTCCGGCAACTGCTCACGGAGAGCGCAGTCCTCGCATTTCTTGGAGCCCTGCTCGGTTTGTTGTTCGCCAAAGCGGGCGTTGCCTGGCTGAAGACCATTCTTCCCACCGATACGCCACGCCTTTCGGATGTCTCCATGGATTGGCGCGTGATCGCGTTCACCGCGGCCGCCGCCATTCTCAGTGCTCTGGTGTTCGGCCTGTTGCCCGCCCTTCAGTCCAGCCGCGCCGATCTGATCGCCGGATTGAAGACCGCCGGTCAAAGCACTACGTCCGTCGGCGGCAACCGCGTGCGCAACTCGCTCGCCATTGGAGAAATCGCGCTCGCCGTGATGTTGGTTACCGGCGCGGGCCTCATCGTAAAAAGTCTCTGGCAATTATCCAAAGTACAGCCGGGCTTCCGCCGCGATTCCGTTCTCACGGCGCGCCTCACGCCGAGCCAGCCTTTCTGTGCGGACGCGCTGCGCTGCGGCGATTTCTATCGGGACCTGCTTGACCGCGTTCGTGCTCTTCCGGGTGTCACCAACGCCGCCGTCGTCAACATTTTGCCTCTGACCGGACAGGTGGATGGCTTTGCCGCGGCTTTGGAAGACCATCCCAGCGATCCGCGCGAGCCCGCACCTATGCTGATGGAAAGCGTCGTATCGCCGGATTATTTCGCCACACTCGGCGTCCCTCTTTTGCGCGGCCGCTTATTCACCGCCGCAGATAGCGCCGTCGGTTCGGCGCCCATCGCTTTGATTTCTGCAGCTACGGCCCAAGAATTCTGGCCGGGCCAGGATCCGATTGGCAAACACCTGAAGCCGGTGTTCGATCAAGCCTGGATCACCGTGGTTGGTGTCGTGGGTGACGTCAACGAATACAGTTTGGCTGCCAGATTGCCGGATTTCGCCGCCGGCGCGATCTATACCCCGTATGGAAACGGGGCGCACGCTTCCGGCCGCCATGGCAGATCGCAGCCCGTTGAGATGACCTTGGTCGCGCGCACTTCAAACGATCCTACAGCGCTGGCTACGGCACTCCGGCAGACCGTCGCCACACTCAACAACGACGCGCCGGTCACCAGTATCCGAACGTTGGAGACGGTGGTCTCGCAATCCCTGGCCTCTCCGCGCTCCACCATGGCCCTCTTCGCGATCTTTGCCGCGCTGGCGCTGGTGCTGGGCGCAATTGGTGTTTACGGCGTGATCTCTTACGGGGTGGCACAAAGGCGTCCCGAGTTTGGGATCCGCATGGCCTGCGGCGCGCAGCCCTCAGACGTCCTGCTCATGGTGCTGAGCCAAGGTCTCCGCCTCACCTCACTTGGCATTCTTTTGGGCGTCGCAGGCGCACTAGCCGTCACGCGCTTGCTTGCAAGTTTTCTGTTTGCGGTCAGCCCGGCCGATCCTTTAACGTATTCCGCCGTGGTGTTTCTCCTTGGTGCCGTCGCGCTCGCTGCCAGTTATATTCCTGCTCGCCGCGCCATGCGCGTCGATCCGATGATCGCGCTGCGCCACGAGTAGAGCGATCTATGGCCATCGTTCAGCGAACAAAAGGCATCGTCCACAATCTATTTCGGCGCAAATCGCTCGAGCGCGATCTTGACGCTGAAGTTCGTAGTTATGCCGAGTTACTCGCGGAGGAAAACATGCGCGAAGGAATGAATCCGCAGGAAGCCCGTCGCAACGCCCGTCTCGATCTCGGCGGCCACGAACAAGTCAAGGAAGCCGTCCGCGCGAGCCGCGCCGGCGCATGGTTTGCCGCCGCCGTGCAGGATTTGCGCTACGCCGTGCGCGTCCTCCGCAAGAATCCCGGTTTCACCGCCGTCGCCGCGCTCACCCTCGCTCTCGGCATCGGCGCCAACACCGCCGTCTTCAGCGTCGTGGACGCCGTGGTCCTTCGCCCGCTGCCTTATAAAGATTCTTCGCGCATGGTGGACGTGACCACGCGCACGGCCATGTTTCCCGGCTTCCGCCTCGGCATTTCGTGGCAAGCCTTCGAAATGATCCGTTCGCAGGCATCCGCGTTCGAAGAATTCGCGCTTTATTCCGGAGGCAGCGCAAAGCTCACCAATCAGGGTGCGCCCGCGCAATTGCAAGCCACCCACGTCTCGAGCGGGTTCTTCGAGGAATTAGGAGCGCAGCCGCAACTCGGCCGCTTACTATTGCCGCAGGATCAGCAGCCCGGCCAGAATCAGGTCGCCGTGCTCAGTGACGTCCTCTGGCGCACGAGCTTCGGTTCGGCCCCGGATATTGTCGGCAAGACCTTGATTCTCAACGCCAAGCCCTATGTGGTCGTCGGCGTCGCGCAAAAGGCGTTCCGCTTTCCCACTGGCGCCGAGCTTTGGTTGCCCTTATCGCTTCCGGCGGAGGAGCAGCAAAGCTGGACGGCCTTCAATCTCAAATTCGTCGGCAAACTGCGCAGAGGCGAAACTCTGGCCCACGCGCAGACTCAACTGCAAACCATCGCCACGCGCGCCCGGGATTCGCAACCGGCCCTGCACGATGGCTACGAGCTATCCGGCGTACCGCTGATCGAAACCTACGTCTACGATCTTCGCAAGGCGTACCTGTTGCTGTTGGGCGCGGCCACCTTGGTTTTGCTGATCAGTTGCTCGAACCTGGCCAGCATGCTGCTCGCGCGCGGTTGGAGCCGCCAGCGCGAAATGGCGTTGCGCGCCGCCTTGGGCGCTTCTCGCGGGCGCATTCTCCGGCAGGTGCTTGTCGAAAGCTTACTCCTGGCTTGCGTCGGAGGCGCGGCCGGAATTCTTCTGGCTGTTGAGGGACTGGCTCTTTTTCGTGCCATCGCCCCGGCGGATACCCCGCGGCTGGACGAAATCTCTATCAGCCCTGCTCTTTTCTGGTTCGCGCTCGGTGCGTCCTTGGTCGCCGGCCTGATTTTTGGTCTCGCGCCCGCGCGCCGTGCCGCTTCGCTCGATCCCAACGACGCTTTGAAACAGGGTGCCTCCTCGGGAGTGACTGGCACCGGCACCGCCGGCCAGCCAAAACTCGGCGGTGCGCTGGTTGTGGTCGAGGTCGCGCTCGCGTTTATCCTGCTCATCGGCGCCGGGTTGATGTTTCAGAGCTTTTCGCGCCTGCTGCGCGTAAATCCCGGCATGCGCACCGACCACCTCCTCACCTTCGATCTTCCCACCTCCACCTTTGACCCCGGTATGTCGGACGCCCAGATGGAATCCGTCGCTACCCAAGGTACCGAACGCCTGCGCGAAACCTTGGAGCGCATTGGCTCGATTCCCGGCGTTGAGGGTGTCGCCGCTACCGATCACGAAGTCTTGGGCGGCATGGCTTCTATGCAGGGTGGCTTGCGGATTGAAGGCGCGCTGCCTTCGAAATCTCCCGACCGCGTGGCTTACGCGCGCTACGTCTCACCATCGTTTCTACAGGTATTGGGCATTCCACTTCTTCGAGGACGCAACTTCACCGACCGCGATACCCGCGGCGCGCCAAAAGTTGTCCTCGTGAATGAAACGATGGCGCGCCAATATTGGGGCTCGCTTGACGTTCTCGGCCGCCGCTTGAGCGTGGACTCCGACGACAAAGGAAATCCCAAATGGTGCGAAGTTGTGGGCGTCGTCGCCGATACTCGGGACGTCATACTCCGCAATGTCCCAAAACCCGAGTATTACTTGCCCACCTACCAGATCTGGAGCGATTCCCACCACATCCTCGTTCGCACCGCCGGCGATCCGCAAGCGTTGGCGGGCTTGGTCTCGGAGACGATTTGGGCGGATTCGCCTGAGCAGCTCGTCACTCACGTACGTACCATGACGGCCGTGGTCGCCGAATCATTGGGTGAGCCGAAGCTGCACGCGGCCCTGCTCGGCATTTTTGCCGCGGTGGGCCTTTCCCTGGCGCTTCTCGGCGTCTATGGCGTGCTGGCGTACAGTGTCGCGCGACGCACGCGCGAGATCGGCATTCGCATGGCGCTCGGCGCGGACCGGCCCAACGTGCTCCGCATGGTTCTGCGTCAAGGCTTGCGTCTCGCGTTTGCAGGGATTGTGATCGGTTCGGCTGGAGCGCTCGCCCTCACGCGCGTAATCGCCAGCGAATTATTCGAGACGAAGCCCGCCGATCCTCTGACCTTCGGTGCGGCGGCGTTCTCGATGCTGGTGGTTGCAGCCCTGGCCTGCTACGTCCCGGCGCGCCGCGCTTTGCGCGTCGATCCCATGATCGCCCTGCGCCACGATTAGGCCTCGAGCCATCGCCCGGTTGTGTAGCCCGCCCCGTTTCGTAGGGGCGGGGGCCTCCCTTGGAAACGAGACTACCGCCCTTTTCTCAAGGCCGTGGTGGGTGCCCCATCCTTCGTCTTCTGAAGGGTGGGGCTTTTGCCGGTAACGCGGTCGTCGGATCCTACCGCGCCCTCACTCCCGATCACCTCTTTGGCATATTCCGTTCGCTGGGCCACGAACCGCACGAGGAAGATCGTCGCTATCAGCTCTCGCGCGCCCCACGAGAAAGGTTGTGTAGCCCGCCCCGTTTCGCAGGGGCGGGCCTTTCTTGCAAACGCATCTGCCCCCGCTTCTCTTCAGAGGCGTACGGTCCGAATCCTGGGTTGTGTAGCGCAGGTCCTTGCACCTGCGGTTTTTCTCATCTGGTATCACGCCCGATCACTTCCTTGGCGCACTCGGGCAAGTTTGGCACCAGCCATGCGAACAGAAGCGTTGCAGCGAGCGCCCCTGCGAGTTGCGCGATAATAAAAGGTGGTACGTCTCGTGGCCGGATTCCCGCGAAAGTATCGGAGAGCGACCTGGCCAGCGTCACCGCCGGATTCGCAAACGACGTAGACGCCGTGAACCAATATGCCGCGGTAATATAAGCCGCCACTGCAAACGGTGTCGCGTTCGACCGCAACCGCGAACATCCCCAGATCACCGCCAGCAAACCAAAGGTCGCCACAAATTCGCTGAAGACCATGGCCCGGCCTCCGCGGGCTTTCGACGAGACTGAATACCAGTGCATGCCAAACATCAAATTTGCCGTCACCGCACCGGCAGCGCCGCCTGCGCATTGTGCTATCACGTAGGCAGGCGCCTCTTTCCAGGGAATTCCTCGTTCGAGGGCGTCGGCCAATGTAACGGCGGGATTGAAGTGCGCGCCGGAAATGGGTCCGAAGGTCAAAATCAGAGCGAGAAGGGCAGCGCCGGTGGCAATCGTATTCGCCAGCAACGCGATGGCAGCGTTTCCGCCCGCCAGCTGCTCGCCCATAATGCCGGAACCTACCACCGCGGCCACCAGAAACGCCGTGCCCACGAACTCCGCCACGCAGCGCGCTAGCAAGGAGAATTTCATTGCTTTCCGATGTTGCGAATTTCCTTCTGGATCGCCAGCGCGTCAAGACTGGCGAGAGGCAAGCACAGAAACAGATGGATTCTCCGGTCCAGCATCAGAAACGCATCGCGAAACGCTTTTTCGATTTGCTCGGCCGTTCCGCGCACCGCGGCCGGATCGGGAACGCCCCAATGCGCGGTCATCGGTTGTCCGGGCCACAGTGGGCACACCTCGTTTGCGGCGTTGTCGCAGACCGTAAAAACGAAATCGAGTTTCGGCGCCCCTGCCTTGGCATATTCGTCCCAGCTCTTGCTGCGTAACCCCGTCGTCGCGATGTGCGCGGCTTCCAGTTGCCGCAACGCTTCCGGCCGCACCGCGCCGGTGGGATGGCTGCCCGCGCTGTAGGCCGTGAAATGCGGCTTGCCTTTATGATTCAGAATCGCCTCGGCCAGGATCGAACGCGCCGAATTTCCTGTACACAGAAAGAGCGCGTTGTAATGCTCTGGAATTCCCATTGCATCACTCGCAGCAGCTTGGCCCGCAGCAGGGCGCCGCCTTCTGCGGCTTCACCGCGCGCACAAACGCGCTCATGAACTTGCCGTCCACGTGTGGCGCAATCGCATCCACATCGATGTTCTGCCCGGCGAGAAATTCGCGCGCGTCTTCGATGCGATAGATGCGTGTCGGTTCGAGGGTAATATCCTCGAATCCGGCGGCCGCGAGCTTGGCGCGGTACTCGTTTTCCTCGAGCGCTCCCGCCACGCAGCCGACCCATAAAAGTACGTTCTTGCGAATTTCCGGAAGCATCGCCCCGCGCGTCACCACGTCGGACACCGCAAAACGTCCTCCCGGCTTGAGTACGCGAAACGCCTCGCGCAATACGCGATCCTTGTCCGCCGAAAGGTTAATCACGCAGTTCGAGAGAATCACGTCCACGGAATTCTCCGGCAACGGAATATGCTCGATTTCGCCCTTCAGGAACTCCACATTTTCGGCGCCGGCCTTGCGCTTGTTCTCATTTGCCAGCGCCAACATCTCGTCGGTCATGTCCAGACCATAGGCTTTTCCGCTCGGCCCCACGCGCTTCGCCGAAAGCAATACATCGATGCCTCCGCCCGAACCCAGATCGAGCACGATCTCGCCCGGATTCAGCTTGGCGAGCGCGGTCGGATTCCCGCAGCCCAGCGACGCCTGCAACGCTTCCTTCGGAATTTGCCCCGCCTGTGCCGCGTCGTAGAGATTTGACGTAATCGGATCGCAACACCCCGCAGCCGTCGCGGGGCTGCTACCGCAGCATGAACTGCCACCACTGGCCGCCCGCAGCGCCGCCTCTGCATACCTTTCCTTCACCACCGCTTTGATGTCCGTGCCTTCCATGGCTCCTCCTATTTGCAAATCCGCACGATGGATTCCGGCTTGAGCGCTTTATTGCGCGTGCAACATTCCGCATAGAGGAACTGCAAGAGCTCCTGCAGCGCATCCGTGTTCGCGGTGTAGTGCAGAAAAGTGCTCTCGCGGCGGACGGCGATCAGCCCCTCCGCCTTCAGTTTGTCCAAATGGTGGGAAAGGGTAGAACTGGGTATATCTAATTCCTGTTGGATTTCTCCGGCAACCAGCCCCTCGGGATGCGCCGAGAGCAGCAGTTGCATGATGCGCAGCCGCGCCTCGGTTCCCATCGCCGAAAACATGTCCGCGTACTTCACCACCTGTTCGGCGGATTTCCTGTTCTGCGAGGATCCCATATTTCGATAATTGCAGAAATACGGAGCAGTGTCAAGCCTTCGCCTTCTATGGGCATTACACACGCGCTACTCGCACGATAACGGGGTTTTTGTCGGGCAGCACTCGCGACACGTGAGAAGAGATTGTGTAGCCCGCCCCGTTCCGTAGGGGCGGGGCCTTTGTGCCGAATTGGCGTGAGCCTATCCTTCGCTTTCCGAAGGATGGGGCTTACTCACTTGGCTGCCAGCTTCCGCCCAGCGTTTAGGTTGTCGAAGTTGAGGATCGTGTTCAGTACCAGCGAATAGTTGCCGATCGTCTCGCCGCGATACATCGGATTCGTCGAGAACATCACCACGTGCCCCTCGCCCTCCGGCGAATCCACTACCGCCGGATGATCGGCTATTTCGTTTCCACCTTCGACCAACCCAGACACGAGCAAATCGCGCGCATTGGAATAGCGGAAGATCACTCGCGCGCGTTCCGCCGGCGGTATCAACCCCACGTTATTGCGAAGCTGTTCGTCGGTGACGGGCGCCGCTTCCCACGGCTGCACTTCCGGCTCGGCAGCAATCTCCACCGGCTGCCGCCCGGGAGTGAAGTCCGGATCGCTCGCGGTACCGCGCCCCGTCGGCCGCGCGCCAACCTCAGGACCCAGCCGCCGTCCGCCCCCGCGCCGCCCGGCCACATTGCTGATCCCGAAAATCAACCCGTTATTGCAGTAAGCCGATAGCGTGTCGCCGTACCCGTACGCGATGGGGCTTGCACCGTCCACGATCTGCGTCTTCACCACCGTGCCGATGATTTTCTCGCGCTGGCCCTGCGACACCGATACGCCGTCTTCCATGCCAAACGTCGCGGCAAAATTCGCCGTGTCCGCGACGGTCACAAGCACTCCTCCCTTGCGCACGAATTCCTGCAAGTGCTCGAGTCCCTCCCATCCGAGGCCCGGCCGCATGTCGTCGGTCGAATCATTGGCTCCCAGGTTCGGTGTTTCCGGCGTCTTTTTCCACGGCAGCGGATTGCCCCAATCGGTCGGCACGCCCTTGATAATGGATATGGGGTTGCCGAAGCCGCCCGTGGGCGGGAAGAGGATCACGTCGTACTTCGCGCGTAGATCAGCTTCATGCGACGCCGTCTGCGTGCTGATGTAGTCGTAAGGAATTTGCAGATGATCGAGCGCCTCGCGCCACCAACCCTCGGTCTGCGTCGATTGCCAGGTGTGCAGCAATGCCACGCGAGCGGCACGCACGGGATGGGTTTTCACGCTGGGGGCCGCATCGATCGCGTACACCTCGATCCCCAGTTCCGCCGCGGCGTGTTGCAAGTCGTCTGCACTCGCATCATGAATCAGGAATGACCCGCGGCTGAATTCGTGGCCGCCGGCGGTGAAGGCTTCCTCCGCCGCGTCCACCGAAGCGCTCTTCAACCGATAGCGCAACGTCGCCAGCGCGGGGTCGGCGTTCGCGTTGACCGCGAAAATCGTTCCGGTGCCGTGCACCTCGCCCGGCGCTCGAACGTCCTTCACCGGCTGCATCGCGGCGTCCAGCACCTTGGGATCGGTCACGCGCACCACTTGCACGTTGAAGAGCTCGCCAAACGTCCAGCCCGTATCATCGTACGGGGTCTTCTGTGGATCGTCGGGACTCCAGTATTGATAATCGAGCAGGGAATCGGCGATGCGGGAATAGGGCTGGTCCATGCGAATGATATAGCTTCCCGCGGGAAATTCTTTTGTGATCGTCGCCGCCGGCTGCGGACGATTGCCGCGGCCTTCCCCTTGACCATTCTGTCCGGCATTTTGTCCGCCGTCTTGGCCGGAGTTTGCGCCCGGCGCGCCACGCCCGCCGCGAGTCTTGGGAGCGGGCAGCGTCACGCTAAACGCCGCCGTCGTGCGCGAAATTTCCACGCGCTGCTTGAGCATCACGCGCAGCAGATCGGCCTGCGAACCCAGGCGCGGATCATCGGCGGGTAACACGTAAGCAGCGGGACCTTCCTGCTGGGGCTTCTGAATGCTGCGCTTCGACTTCAGATAGAAATTCTTCAGGAAGAAGCGGCGATTGTCCTCGAAATAGTGAAGCGAGGTCAGCAAGCCCGTCTCTTCGTAATTGTTGTTGTCGCGTTGCGACCACATCGTTTTCGGCAGCGGTGGATCCTGGCGGTACCACGTGCGGTCATATTCCGCGGGGCCGAGCGTGCGCTCGAGCGTATCCGCGCCGCCATTGCCAAACGTTTCGTAGAGCCGGCTGATCCCATTGTGCATCGCCGCGATAAACATCAGGTATCCCGGAGACCACGTATCGAAATTGCCATGCGTGAAAACTCCGGGCATGCCGAACTTCGTCATGTCCGCGACGTTGCGCCATCCCAGCATTTCCCATTCATTCGTCAGGATCGGGTCGACCCAGGCATTGAACGGGCCGTCGCCCGCCGTGTTGTCATAAAGATAAGGCACCGATTCGTGCAGATCGTGCAGCACCTGCGCTTTCCAATCCACAAACGTGTTGAGCACATTCTCGGTGAGCTTCAGCGTCACGCCCATGGCATCGCGATTGTTGTCATGCGCCACATACTTGCCCCAGTAAACAAGGTTCGGATAATTCTGCCCGGGATGCGCGAGGTGCCATTTGTAAATGTCCACCATGCGGTCGCGCCCATCCACCTCCACCACCGGGGTGATCAGCGTGATCACGCCATTGCGGATCTCCTGCACGTAGGGACTTTCATCCACCGCCAGGCGATAGGCCAATTCCATCAGCGCGGTGGGCGCGCCCGTTTCTGTGGAATGAATCGTGCCGGTGATGTAATAGATTGGGACCGAGGCTTGCACGAGCCTATCGGCTTCTGCGTCATCGAGTTTGATCGTGCGCGGATCGGCCAGCTTTGCGAGTCGCGCTTTATCTTCATCGAGGTGTTTCAGATTTTCTTCCGAAGAGACGGCGACGGCGATCATCTCGCGCCCTTCCTCCGTCTTTCCGATGGAGTAAACCTTCACGCGCGGGCTGGCCTTTTCCAGCATGCGCATGTAGCGATACACATCTTCGGCGTAGGGAAGAATGCCGGGCGCGCCGGCTACGTCGCCCAGCACGGCTTGCGGAGTCGGCACCGTCTTCGACGCGGGCAGGTAGTTCACGAGCGGCGAAGTGAAATACGGCTCGGTGGTGTATTGCTGGATTTTCTTTGTGTATGCGTCATCAATCGGCTGGGAGGTGCTGCGTCCCGGCGGAGTATCGAGCGATTGCGCGATAGCCGGCGCAACTTGCAGCGACGAGCACAATGCAAATGCCAGCACACACAATCCACACAACCTGACCGATAGCCTTCTCATGAAATGATTTCTCCCTGGTATGGCGAAGTAAAATCGCGGCGCAGAAAGCATTGCCCCACGCGAAGCGAACTAGTTCTCATATCACAAAGCCGGCATCCCCGGCCCAGAATTCTGCAGACGAACCAGCGTTTGCTACTTGCAGCTTGACAGGCTCTCGCCGAGGCTCGCATTCGCATTGTGGAACTGCCTACCCCCCACCCCCCGGTTTTGATGTAAATACGGCAGCAATTGGACTTACGGCTTCCGATGTGCGCAATCGACAGAATCAACAGCACTTAAAAATCGGCGCTTTCGCATATTCGTACAACGAGCGCTGATAATACAGGGCTTGCGGCCGCATCATGCCCGCGATGTGCATCAAATGCGACCTGATCCCGGCACATCTGACCGCGTCAGAAGTAATCGCGAATCGGAGGGAAAGGTGTTCTCCTGCAGCGATTTTTTGATGCACTACCACAAACGGTCGAACGTCGGATCCACTTTTAGCATGATGAAGCATAAGTTTCGAGACAGCCTCAGAAGCAAGGCCGACGTGGCGATGGTTAACGAAACTCTTTGTAAGGTCCTGTGTCATAATCTATTCGTACTCATTCATGAATCCCATGAACTAGGAATTGATTCGGTGTTCTGGACAGAAAAAGCAGCCTGAACAGACAATGCGATATTTAATAATTTTGGCTATCGCAGTCTCGTTACAAAATCCACCCCCAAGTACGCTCAAAACCCGTAGCCGACAACAACAACCCACCCGCGCCCAACAACCAACTAGCACTCAAAATCGCGGCACCGAGGATTCGCCTATTTTTGTAAAGCAACTCCCAACCGAAAAAACTCAAGCGGAAACCGATGAAGAGGCCCAAGATCGCAAAAATAAAACAGCGAATGACGGGCGGTTGATTTTGTTTACCGGAATGCTTGCGGTAGTCGGATTTTTCCAATTGCTCGTTTTTGGTTATCAAGCTTACCAATTGCGCGAAACCGTTAGGGCCGCTATAGGGCAATCCATCGATACAAAAAATGTGATAAAACAATCCGCCCGAACCGCGAAAGCGATGGAAGATGTTGCTAAACATTTTGAAACTAGTGTGACGCAAGCGGAAAAAAGCACTGCGTCTTTCCAGGAACGAATGGCTTTGCAGACGCGTGCATACGTCGCTGCGGCTATCGGGGTCGCCATTTATCAAGAACGAGAGAAAGGTTTGAAATTTGAAGTCAAACCGCTTCTGATGAATACGGGCCAAACTCCCGCTCATAAACTTAGCTATCGAGCAAAAGCCGCAATATTGCCGATTCCGTTGCCACAAGATTTTGCTTTTCCACTTCCCGACGAAAATACCGGACAAGCCGTCATTTTTCCTCATCAAAGCGTCACGATGAACGCCATCGTAGAAGATTTTGTCGATGACGCCGAAGTTAATGCGATTAAACACGGCGAAGGAAAATGTCTTTATATTTGGGGTGTAATTGCCTATGAAGATCAGTTCGGAAAACCGCACGATACTAAATTCTGTCACGCAATGACATGGTTGCCAGACGGCAAAAATTGGGGTCTTTACGTTTCGCGTTTTAACGAAGCTACTTAAAAGGAACGTCAAATAAAACAAGAATGCAGCCCTAATCATGGCCGCACATCGATTGCGGGCCTGCACAAAAACCCGCTAGGCTGCACAAAAAGCCACGGCGCAGAAGGGGGTTCCTGTGCAAAGCCAGCGTGAGCCTCGTTCCGGCGTCAGGAACCCACGTTCACAATTTTTCCGATCCAGTTTGGTTCATCTGTCGCTGCACGAAGCAGGCAGTCCGCGCAATCGTCAAAGGAAAGCGGAACGAGTACCGCAACTCGTGCCAACGGACCCGCCGTATAGCGTCCCTTCGCCGGCTTATCTAGTAAACCGACCGGGCGAACGATGACCCATTCCATGTCTATTTTCTGCGTCATCCGCTCGGCAACTGCCTTGTCAATCACTGCCGCAGTGAATATCCGGCCCGATACGCGGACGGCAAAGCGGTTGGGCCAGGACAGTTCGCGTCCATCGCTCAAGCCGATACCACTTTGCATTACGAATCGCCGGACGTTCGCACGTTTGCATTCGGCAAGAATGTTGGCCACACCGACTGACATGAGCGTTCCTGGCGAGAGATTCTTTTCTGGTCCGATGCAGCTAATGACGGCCTCCACGCCGTCAAGTGCGCCTGTCAGGCCCCCTGGGGAAAGAACATCTCCTCGGACGAGGAACAGCCGGTCGGCAGATGACAGTCGCTCCGGAGAGCGAGCCACGGCCGTAACCAAATGTCCTTGGGCAAGCGCATGGGTTACGACCCTGCGTCCCGTCGCACCCGTCGCTCCAACAACCGCTATCTTCATATCCCCCCATTGGCACCATCCCGATGAAGCGGTGATACTGGGCGTTATCGCTGATCGCCAGCGCGCGACGGCCGGGCGCGGTGCTGACTTCACGGAACACTTCGAGGAGGAACTAGAAGCACTCTCCGTTGAAATGTCCGGTCTCCCGCTGGAACAGAAACTGGCCGCGCCCCTTACGGCGTTGTGTTTAAAGCCCCTGCCTGCTTCGCTATTCGCTGCGGAGGGCGATCACCGGGTCCACGCTGACGGCACGGCGCGCGGGGATGTAACGCGCCAATAGCGTTACGCCGATCAGCAGGAAGGAAACGGCCGCGAGCGTTAGCGGGTCGGTGCCGCTCACACCGAAAAGCATCGTCTTGATCAACTGCGCCAGCGCCAGCGCCGCCAGCACCCCACCGATCACGCCGATGAACGCAAGCTTCGCGCCCAACCCCAGAATCAGATAAAACACATCGCGCGGCTGCGCGCCCATATCGAAAAGTGCCCGAACGATGGCGCCGTCATTCCTATGGAAACGCTCGAAATGATCGCAATGTTACGGCAATTCCTTTCGGGGAGCGCTACTGCAGCTTGGCGTATTCGGCTTTGGCTTGCTTGAGGATGGGAATGTCGGCGTCGGCATCCTTCCAAATGGCGAAGAAATCCTGATAAGCCTTGCGAGCGCCGGGCGTATCGCCCGAAAGCACGCGGGCGCGCGCGAGGCCGAGGTATGCGAGCGGATACGTCACTTCTCCAAATAGGATCGCGCGATGATCCACAACTCTTTGAAATTCGGCGGCGGCTTCGGGCCCTTTCTTTTCCGCGAGAAAAGCCTGCCCGCGCAGGCTGGCGCTCAAGAGACTATCCACCTCGCCATACTGGTAAGGGAGCAGCGACTGCAGTTCGTCAATGGCCTGCGCGGGATTGCCGCGCGCCAGCGCAATCGCCGCACGGCCATCAGGGAGGACGATGCGTTGCAATATCGTAGCGTCAGGATTCCGTTGTGCGACCTGTTGATCGAGTGGCTCAGCCTTTGAGGGATTGCCCGCCAATGCGAAAGCCATCGCGGCGGCTGAGAGCGCCACATCCGAAGAGGAATATTCGAGCGCTTTCTGCGCCTCTTGCTGCGCCAGAGTGGAATCTCCCGCCAGCGCATCGGTGTGGCCCAAAGAAACCAAAAGGATCGCCGCTCTCTCCTTGTCATCGCTCCGCAGCGCGTCTCCGATCGCTTGGCGCACGATCTCATGTACTTTCGCCAGCTGGCCCGCGCTCGTGGCAATCTGCGCTTGCTCGTTCAGATAGGGCGCACTTGCGCCCGGTGCGCTCGCAAACCAGTCCAATTGTTTCTTCATGCTCGCGGAGTCGCCCTGAATCCACGCGATCGTTAACAGCAGATCGTGAAAACTGGTGCTTTGAACGCCCTTTGCCTGTGCCTGCTCGATCAGCCCCCGTGCCTCGTCCACCCGGCCCTGGAGCATATAGTTCTCGCCGAGGTTGTAGTAATTAATGGCGGCAGGATTGAGCTGAAGCGCCTGCTGACCTTCGGACATAGCCTTGTCGTACTCGCCTAGCAACGCGTAGATGGCGGTGAGATTCGTCGAGGGCACGTGGTCGCGCGGGTAAGCCTGCGTCCAGGCGAGGTAGGTCTGCTCGGTTTTATCGAGATCGCCGAGCGCGAATTGATAGTAATGCGAGGTGATGTAGAAATTTTCACGCTCGCTCACGCGATCTCGCAGATCGTAAGCCTTTTTCTCGTTTTCCGCGGCCGCCGCAAGATCGAACATGTTGTTGTAGGCGGTGCCGAGCCCGGCATACGCCATGGCGAAATTCGGATCGAGTGCAATGGCCTGCTGGAAATGGGGAATCGCGGCGGGAGGATCATTCCTGGCGGACAGCGCCTCGAGCCCCAAACTGTAGGCCTTCAGTGCGTCGAGAGAGGCCGTAGTGGCCTGCTCGACCGGAGCGTTGTATTTCTGGACGGACCGCAACGACTCGCCGAGCTTGCGGCGCATATCGGTAGCAACTTGAGTGAGCGCGCCAAGAACGTGATTCTTGTCGGCAGCTTGCACTTCCGTGCTGGCGATCGTGGCGCCCGTGGCGCAATTGATGGCCTTCAGAATCAGGCTGTACTGGCTGCCGATTTGCGCGATCGAGCCGTTCAGCGTGGCGGTGCTCGAGGTGCGTTCGCACACCTGTCGGGCGATGTCGTCGGTCAGCCGCGTGGTCGAAGGCTGATTCATGTAGCGCAAGGCTTGCGCGATCTGCTGATCGGAAAGAATATTCAGATACGGAGACTGTTCCAACTGGACCGCGAGTCCCTGGCGCAGCGTGCCGTCAAAGACCGGATCGCCGGTCGTATTCGCGAAGTCGGCGACGACGACCGAATCTCTTTCGGTTAACGCCGGCACGCGGTGTAGGTAGAAATAACCGCCAATCGCGGCCGCCGCCAGCAGCACCATGGCGATCGGCAGGATGATCCTCCACCTCCTTGACGGGGCCACGGACACGGCGACAGCCGCGGATTGCTGCGACGCGCTTGCCACCAGGGGCGCTGCAGAAACTGCGGACGCGGAGCCAGACGCCGGCGCAGCTTGCGCCGCCAGGGAACCGCTGCCGGGTGCCGGTTCATGCGCTATGGGTGTTTCGGCAGTGAGGCGGATGGTGCGCGAGGAGTCGGTTTCACGTTTCAGACGCTTCAGGTCCGCGCGCATGTCCGCGGCGCTCTGGTAGCGCATCTCGCGATCTTTATCGAGGGCCTTGTTGATTACGCGCTCGAGGTCAACGGGCACGTTGGGATTCAGACGCACCGGAGCGACCGGCGCGCGATGCAGGATCGAGTCGAAAATGGCCGCCGATGTATTGCCGAGAAACGCCATGCGGCCGGTGGCCATTTCGTAAAGCACCACGCCGAAGGAGAAAATGTCCGTGCGTGCGTCGAGTTCCTTGCCGAGCGCCTGCTCGGGCGACATATAAGCAACGGTCCCGACCGCCGCGCCGGGGCTGGTGAGATGTGCTTCGTCCACCATGGTCGCGCCCGTCAGCATGCCCACGGGATGGCCGGCCGCGCGCGGTACCAGTTTCGCTAAGCCAAAATCGAGTACCTTGGCCTGGCCGCGATCGGTGACAAAAATATTCGCGGGCTTGATGTCGCGATGGACGATGCCTTCCGTGTGCGCGGCGTCCAGAGCGTCCGCGATGCCGATGCTCAGTTCCAGAAGCTGTTCGAGATCGAGCGGTCCCCCTGCAAGGGCATGTTTGAGCGTGCGGCCCTTGAGGAGCTCCATGGCGATGAAGAACTGGCCGTTCTGTTCGTCGATGTCGAAAATCGTGCAGATGTTCGGGTGATTCAGCGCGGAGGCGGCTTGCGCCTCGCGCTGGAAACGTTCGAGGGCTTGCTTATCGCCCTCCATTTCGGTGGGAAGAAACTTCAGCGCCACGAAGCGGCGCAGCTTCGTATCTTCGGCCTTATAGACCACACCCATTCCGCCCCCGCCAAGCTTTTCGAGCACGCGGAATTGAGAGAAGACCCGTCCTGAATAGGAGAGTTCGATGGACATTGCCGCGAATCTTATGGGCAGGGTGCTTGCAAGTCAATGAAAGTGTGGGCGGGCGGTGAGGCGCAACGATGGTGTGTGGCGCGCTTACGAGGCAGCGCTGAAAAACCGCAGGTCCGAGGACCTACATAGACACGGCCGGAGCAGTGGCACGATGCGCCCGCAGGAGTCGAGTACGTTAAGCGGTGGCTTCTTCGGTTACGGTGCGGCGCAAGGCGCGATGGCGCCACTGGCCTAGCTGGCGGTTCACGAAATTCTGCCTCGCCAGGAACGGAATCACCGGGCGGCGGCGCGAAGAGAGCTGATTGAGCATGCGCGGCAAGCGCGAATCGCGCTGCGCGTAGCGCACGCCTAACAGTAATGTTTCGATGGCGTCCTGCCGGCGGCCAGCGGCGACGTAAACATCCGCAAGATTGAGATAGAGCTGCGGCTGGTCGCGCTTCTGGCGCACCGCCGAATCGCACAGATCCTCGGCATCTGCCCAGCGTTCTTCAGCGCGTGCGATGCAAACGCCAAGGTAGGATTTGTAAAAGGGGTTTTCGGGCTCGAGCTCGACGGCGCGGTGCATGTGCGTTAGCGCCTTCTCCGGAAATTCATCGCGTAGGGCGCCAAGCGCTTTTCGGAACTCAGCAAAAGCTTCTGTATCGAGCATAAACTTCCTCCGTGTGGGGCGATTCGGGAAGCTAGCTTCTTCTGCGATGGGCTGAGACTATGCCTTTTGGCCTATAGGGAACACTGGACAGAAGGACAGTTGTGGGACAGAGCAGCGGGGCCGAAACGCCCGGTCCCTGCGGCCAGCGAAAGCTTCGGGGCGCCGGATCACGTTGACTTGCGTGGTGCGTGCGAGTACAAGAGCGCAAGCAATCTCATTGCTTCTAAACGGGGTTTCCTCGGAGGGAGAATGTCTGCTATTGCGCCGCGCTGGAAGACGATTGTTTGGGCGAGCGCAGCTGCCACGGTTCTTTTGCTGCTGCCCCTGCTGGGACGCCATTCCGGCTCGGCCCAGGCGCGGCAAGATGCTGCCGCGGGCGCATCGCAGGCCTCCCCGGCGGCCTCCCCGGCACCCTCCGGCGACTCACTCGATGCTCGAATCAAGAAAGTGATGACACGGCCGGAATTTGCGCACGCCAGCTTCGGTGTGGAATTTTATTCGCTCGATACCGGCAAGCCGGTTTATCAGCTCAATGCCCAGAAGATGTTCACGCCGGGCTCAACCACCAAGCTGCTCACCGAGGGCACCGCGCTGGCGTTGCTGGGCGCGGATTACCGCTTTCATACCCGCGTTTATCGCATCGGCACGATCGGAAAGAATGGCGTTCTGAAGGGTGACCTGATTCTGGTGGCCAGCGGCGATCCGAATCTTTCGGGCCGCGTGCAGCCGGATGGCACCATGTATTTTGACAATGAAGATCATTCTTATGGGGGTCCTCTGGGCGCCAGCGCGCCGATGCGCGAACCGCTGGCCGCCCTTCGCGATTTAGCCGCGCAGGTTTCCGCGCACGGCATTAAGCGCATACAGGGACATGTGATCGTGGACGCGACGCTTTTTCCCGAGGGCGAAGCCGAGTTGGGCACCGGCGCGGTGATTTCGCCGATCGTGGTGAACGACAATTTGGTGGACCTGACGTTGACGCCTGGGGCGGATGGCGCGCCCGCCACGATGGAGGTTTCGCCAGTAACCTCCTACGTGAAATTCAGCAACAAGGTGAAATCGGTGGCGGGCTCGAAGGGCAATCTGGAATTTACCGCGGATGATGCGGCGCCCGATGGGACGCACACCGTAACGATCGGCGGCGAAATGGCGGTTGGCACGCACGCCACGATCGTCAGCTACAAAGTTCCACAGCCCAGCCGGTTTGCCGAGGTTGAATTCACCGAATGCTTGCGCGAGAAGGGTATCAACGCAGAGCCGCGCGACGCGGGCAGCAAGCCGGATTTTACGGCGCTAGCGGTTTCCTATACCGATGCAAACGCGGTGGCGGAGCATGTATCCGCGCCGCTCAAAGAAGAGGTAAAGATCACGCTAAAGGTGAGCCAAAACCTGCACGCCAGCATGACGCCCTACTTGATCGGCGCGCTGGCCGCGAAGAAAAAGCAGGCCATTCTACAAGCCGGTTTCGATGCGGAGCGCGAATTTCTGACCAAGGCCGGGCTCGACCTCGCGGGGGCTTCGCAGGGTGATGGCGCAGGAGGCGCCCAGTCCGCGTATTTTTCTCCGGATTTTATGGTGCATTATCTGGCGTACATGGCCACGCGGCCAGACTTCCAAATCTTTCACGATGCGCTGCCGATCTTGGGCAAGGACGGCACATTGTGGAATATCCAGCAGGATTCGCCGGCTGCCGGCAAAGTACACGCCAAGACCGGAACGTTTGGTTCGTACGATAACCTGACGAAAACCCTGATGCTGAACGGCAAGGGACTAGCGGGATACCTGACCACCGCGGACGGACGGAATTTGGCCTTTGCGGTGTATCTGAACCACGTCACTTTGCCGATCGATGATCCGGATGCGGCTACCAAAGTCGCGGGACAGGCGGTCGGGGAGATTGCCGCGGCGGCGTACGATGCATCTTTGCCCACGACGCCGGCGAAGACCGGCGACAGCACTGCCGCGCAGGCACGCCCCGTTAACGCCGCTACGAGTGGTAGCATTTCAGCGTCGCGCACGGAATCCCCCGATTATGACGTTATTGTTCGCAACGGCCACGTGATTGATGGCAGCGGGAACATCTGGTTTGCGGCGGATGTGGGGATTCGCGCGGACCGTATCGCCGCCATCGGAAACCTGAAAGGGGCGCACGCGGCACGCGTGATTGACGCGGCCGGGTTGATCGTCTCGCCGGGATTTATTGACATGCTCGGGCAATCGGAAACGTCACTTTTGATCGACAACCGCTCGCTCAGCAAACTCTCGCAGGGCATCACCAGCGAAATTACCGGCGAAGGCGGCAGCATCGCGCCGCAGGACGATCTCACGCTCGGACCCATGAAACCGATGCTCGATCACTTTCACATCACGGTCGATTGGACCGACCTCGCCGGTTATTTCCGCCGGTTGCAGCACGATCAGACGCCGATCAATATCGGAACGTACGTAGGCGCGGCGCAGGTGCGCGAGGCCGTGATTGGCGATGCGGATCGCGCCCCTACAGATTCCGAACTCGAGCAGATGAGGTCGCTCGTGGCGAAGGCCATGGAGCAGGGCGCCATGGGCGTTTCCACCGCGTTGATTTACCCGCCTGGACATTACGCAAAAACGGACGAGCTCATCGCCCTCGCCAAAGTAGCGGCGCAATACGGCGGACTCTATGCCTCGCATATGCGCAGCGAAGGACAGAGCGAGATGGCGGCGCTTGACGAAGCCATCCGCATTGGACGCGAAGGCGGTTTGCCGGTGGAAGTATTTCACTTGAAGGTCGCGGGCAAAGATCGCTGGGGGCAGATGCCGCTGGTGGTCAAGAAGATTGAAGACGCCCGAGCCGGTGGCGTGGATGTTGCCGCGGATATGTATCCTTACCTTGCCGGAGCGACGGCGCTCGCCTCCGCACTGCCGCCGTGGGTGGCGGATGGAGGTCCGGATAAATTGCTCGCGCGGCTGCACGATCCCGCAGTGCGAACCCGCATACACACGGATATGGCCGCGAGCCATGCCGACTGGGAAAATCTCTATCTGGCGGCGGGCGGCCCCAGCGGCGTGATGATTGCCTCGGTGGTCGATTCCAAGCTCAAGAAATTCGAGGGCAAGACCGTGGCGGAAATGGCCGTGGCCATGCACAAGGATCCCATCGACGCGCTGATGGATTTTGTGATCGCGGACAACTTGCAAACGGGCGCGCTCTATTTCATCGCGAGCGAGCGCGATTTGCAATACGGCTTGAAGCAGCCGTGGACGAGCATCGGCCTGGACGCGAACGAGGAATCGCTGGACGGGCCGCTCTTCGGTCCGCACGACCACCCGCGGACGTGGGGCTCGATGCCGCGTTTCCTCGGGCATTATTCCCGCGACCTGAAGCTGGTGCCGCTGGCCGAGGCGATCCGCAAAATCACTTCGCTGCCGGCGCAGCGCGAGCATCTAACCGACCGAGGGCTGTTGCGCAAAGGATTTTACGCGGACGTGACCATCTTCGATCCCGCGAAGATCATTGACCACGCGACGTACATCAAGCCCGCGCAGCTTTCCGAAGGCGTCGAGTACGTCTTTGTAAACGGACAGCTTGAATACGAGCGCGGCAAATTAACGGGCGTCAAAGCTGGAGTGCCGCTGCACGGGCGAGGCTGGAAGCTCGAGCAGCCAGCAACAGCCGGTACGCACTAGTAGCCGCAGCCAAAGGATCAGAATGAATTTTACGAAGAAGTTGCGCGTACGCCCTGGAGCCAAAATCAAGCTGCGCGATTGGGATCCGGACGATACGCTCGGTTATAAGAAAGATGGCGACTCCAAGAAACTCACCGACAAGACCATCGAGCGTCTGGATAAGCTGCAGTACTTGCTCTACGCCGAAAATCGCCACTCTTTATTGATCGTGTTGCAGGGTATGGACGCGGCCGGAAAAGACGGCACGATCCGCCACGTGATGGCCGGCGTGAATCCACAGGGGTGTACGGTCACCTCATTTAAGGTGCCCTCGCATGAAGAAGCGCAGCACGATTTTCTGTGGCGCGCGCACAAGGCTGTGCCTGAACTCGGCGATATCGGCATCTTTAACCGCTCCCACTATGAAGATGTGCTGGTAGTCCGCGTACACAAACTGGTGCCGAAGCATGTTTGGGAACAGCGGTACGATGAGATCAACCAATTCGAGAAGATCCTGCACGAGAACAACACCGTAATCCTGAAGTTCTTTCTGCACATCAGCAAAGAGGAGCAGAAGAAGCGCTTCGAGGAGCGCCTTTCCGATCCCGACCACAACTGGAAAGCCTCGCCTGCGGATTTCGTGGAGCGAAAATACTGGGACGAGTACACGCTGGCCTATGAAGAGGCCTTGAGCCGGTGTAGCAAGAAGGATGCGCCATGGTTCGTAATTCCCTCCGATCATAAATGGTTCCGCAACCTGGCGGTCTCGCGCATCGTCACCGAGACGCTTGAAGAAATGCATTTGAAATTTCCGAAGCCGAAGTTTGACCTGTCGAAAATCAAAATCAGGTAGACGTTCCATACGGATAGCAATGTGCGAACTATCCAAAATGTCTGTGCGCGCGAAAGAATCGCCTGCAGAGTTTGTGGACGGGCAGATAGAAGACGACGCTCATGAAAACGAGCACGGCGGCGAGATGCACGGGGGCCGGGCCCCAGGTGCGATGGAAAAGCGGCTCCTGATAAGCATAATTCAAGTTGAGCTGCGGGCTGAAAAAGCGCGCGATCACCAGTAGTGCGGCGCAGATCAGAATTTGCAACAACAAAGCGCGCCGGTCGTAGCCGACCTTCCATACCGCGTAAAGCAACACGCACGGCAGCGCGACGTGAAATAGCGACAGCAGGCGTATCCACAGCGCCACGCTCGGGTCCCACATATATTCCGTGCCGCCAAAGAGGCCGTGGCCGGTGAAGCAGTGCCAGCCGGCGTCGAGGCACCACACTGCATCCGGCACGAGGGATGCGAGCGTCTGGGACGAGAGCAGCAGCGATCCTCGCATCCAGAGACCGGCGCAAGAGAGAAAAACCGCGACATCGCAGAAGTGCAGGAAATTCTGCCAGCCCCACGCGTGCCAATAAGCGGGAATCCAGACCGCGAGCCAAACGACCCCCACCCAACGGAGAATCGGGAACGCGGGCTTGCCGACCCGCGGCGCGCGCGCATCGAGCGGCGTTTTACCGGCAGACACGCTGCGGAGCTTAGCGCGAAAGCGCTTTGGCGCGAATCGAAAATCCGCGGGAGACATCCGCCGCGCCGCCGGGCAGAAGATCGTTGAAATCTCGCAGGGCGTGCAACACGGCGCGCGTCATCTCCCAGAAACTACGTTAGCGGGTCGAGATGAAGTTGCGCGTCCAGAATGCCGCGCGAGGGGCGTGAATGCGGAGAAGATTCGGCAGGCTTTTTCGAGTCCGCCAACGGCGACGGATGTTTGCGGCAGGAAGCTGCCCAGGATCGCTGCGCATACTTTGGCAGCTCGCAAAATTTCATGTGGCACATCTCACCACCGGATTCGCATTGGCAGTAGCAGCGGAAGGAAGGATAAGCGGAGCGGCGCTGCGCCAGCGTGTCGCCAAAGAGCGGCAGCGATACCAACAAAATGATCAGGACGACGCCGGCTACACGCGATGCCTTAGCATTTGCGGTTCGTGGCATGTGTGCAGGATGCCAGCGGCGCCAGTGGGCCGATATGGCGCAATGGGTGGGAATCGGCAGGTACCTGGTCCTAGAACCGGGAGCTGTAGATGATTGCGATTAAAGGCGTTGGGGAGATGGTACGCGTTCCCGGGCTAGGGAGCGCGGAGACGCGGACGCTCGCGCGCGCCTTAAGATTGCAGAAGAGTTGGCAGGCATTTTCGTGATGCGAAAGCGGAACAGCGCCCTTTTGAGACGATTTCCCGAGATGGGCCGGGAGATTTCAGCACGAGTGCCAAATTAGAAAATTCCTAAAGTGACGAGCGACCGCAATGGCCTTCCGTTTACCGCAAGGCATAGATACTCAGAAGGTTCAGCGCGCTCTGGGGCGTGAGCGAATTTGGCACCGGACCTGCTCTAACGAGGTGCGGGCGTATCTTGATAACGGCTTTACGAATCGGCTAGTGGGGGGGAAGGGGCCCACTCTCCGATTTTTCCAGCCGTTCCCACCTGCCTCTGAGAGGGAAGCTAGGATGGACGACCCCACGCCTCGGCCTTGAACAAGCCGGGCAACCAAGATGCGCCTGACGAGGCTCCTGTCCCAAGCAGGAGCCTCTTTTCTTTGGCGGCGAATGGCAATCGCACGCGCGCGTCGCGGCGGGCACAACAGTGCCCTGAATTCAAATCACGAAAGGGACAAGAGCCTTCGTCGTCTTTTTGTATTCAGGGTATTCCGACGGAAACGTGCGCAGCATCAGCGATTCTTCGATCTTCAGTTTGATGTAAAACATCACCGCCACGAAACCAAGCAGCGCGAAATACACATAACGCCCCGCCGTAATCCCCGTTCCCAAAAACATCACCAGCAATCCCGTATAGATCGGGTGGCGCACCACGCGATAGGGCCCGGTTTGAATCAGTTCGTGGCCTTCTTTGATTGTGGGGTTGCCGCTCCAATTTCTTCCGATTGTGCGGCGGGCCCAGATGGTGATCACAAGTCCTGCAGCGCACACGGCAAGTCCCGCCACGCGAATGAAGGTGTTTTCCGGGATGGACCGCATTCCCCCGCGCCAGTGGCCCGCATAGCGATAGACCAGGTAGGCCGCGACTACAACTGCGTACTGAAAGATCCGGCTGCCGCGGTGAATGATCCGCTTGTTGCCAAAGGCCATCACGAGCCAGTAGAGGGCAAAGATCGCCCACATGGACCAGATCGCCAAGCTGTAAATGTCCATCATGCCGCACATCCTAGCACTGCGCGATGTGAGAGCGGCGATCCTAACGCTGGCGAGCACCGGCTCCTGCTAACCAGAACGAAATCGCCGCGACGCATGTTCCGCAGCATGCCGAGGGGTAACCAGCCGGTCACCCCACCCCCCCTATTTTCTTGTAAATACGGCAGGGAT
Source organism: uncultured Acidobacteriota bacterium (assembly GCA_963703805.1). Taxonomy (GTDB): domain Bacteria; phylum Acidobacteriota; class Terriglobia; order Acidiferrales; family UBA7541; genus DASTCZ01. The sequence goes on from CAVPFO010000001.1 coordinate 103,994, forward strand.
TGGAGTTACGGGCTTCGATGTGCGCAAGATGCTGAAAATGGGGCGCTTACAAAATGGCACTGTGCGCAAAATGCGTGATCGGCATTGATTCTGCGTGGCTTGCGGGAGCGTCGTGTCTTCGAATGCGACACGATGCGCACTGTGAATGAAGGCCTACGACGACAGCAGGCGCTCGTGGCTAAGCGTCTCGGATAGCAAGACTGGTCGGTGGTGCCTAGTTGCGAGATTAGGCTTATCGAACCGCTTGGACCACGGTGTTTTGTATGAGTACTTTTCATCCTGGCGCAGATCGATTATTCTAGCAGCACCTAAAAAGGTGCGTGGAGGCTTGCCGATGCTTGATATTACCAAGGACATTCAGTCGCTCACTACATTTCGCCGCCGGTCCGGCGATTTCTTGCGGCAACTCAAGAAGAGTAGACGCCCTGTGGTGCTCACGGTAAAAGGCAAAGCTGCCGCTATTGTACAGGACGCCGAGGCGTATCAACGCCTTCTGGATATAGCCGCAAGCATAGATGCGAAGGAAGGAATTCGCCAAGGTTTGGAAGACGCGAAGGCGGGAAAGCTCCGCCCAGTAACGGAATTCTTCGAAGAATTCGAAATGCGGCATGGCCTATCTCGTTAGTATTACTCCCCGCGCCGAGCGCGACCTAATGGGGATCTACGTCAGAACGAACTGGGGGGGATCGGCGGCAGCGGAGAAGTGGTATTGGGGCCTGCGGGACGCGGTTCAAAGCCTGGAAAATCGCCCCAATCGCTGCCCGATCATACCGGAGCATAGGAAGCGCAAGTCCGGCGAGCCACGGGGCGGCAGAATTAGGCACCTGCTCTACGGCCGGCAACCCCATATCTATCGCGTGATTTATCGCGTGCGGGAGAAACAGAAACACGTGGAGGTGCTTCACATTCGCCATGGTGCGAGACAGGAAGTTAAATCCGCACGCTGGTCATAGCGGATAGGCGCGCTGTGATTTTCCGCAACAGTAATCACCGTTCATTTGACAAGTTATCCGGAGTAAACTTTGGCTGAGGTTAAAGGCATGCGAACGAAGGCTGTTGTTTTGGTTTGTGTCTGCTCAATTCTCGGATTGCAAAGCTTGCTGTTTGCAAGTCGCCGGCCGCAAAACGCGAACACTTCAACGATACACGTGCGCAAATTCCTCGTTCCGGGTTATCCGTCGCTAGCGCGCCAAGCGTGTATTCGAGGCGACATCACAGCTACGGTCCGCATCCGAGCGGACGGCACGGTGCAATCGGTATCTGGCGGAGGTCACGCGCGAGAGCCGGATGACCTTTTGTACGAACCCGTCTTACAGGCACTGAAGACATGGGAATTCGAACCCACTGGCTCCCCCGAAGAGTTACAGATTACCTTTCGCTTTGTGCTTGAAGGCAAGCGAGTCACGGGATACAGCGCGACGGAGGTATCTGGCGAGCTTCCAAACCTTGTCCAGATTAGTACAAGTCCAATGGCATTAGATCATGGTGGAGACGTCTTATCGCCTTGCTGAGAGCACGATTGCAACTGAATGTTGTACAGGGCGATTTGACTCTGCGGAGCTTCTCGCGCATAATGCGGCGTACCTCGCGGTAATTCCGGGTACACGCTGAGAATTTGGCAACGACGGCCAACCACCGCCCGAAATACGTTTTTGTAACCGGTGGCGTGGTTTCTTCTCTTGGAAAAGGCGTGGCGGCGGCATCGATCGGGCGCCTGCTCGAAAGCCGCGGCCTGAAAGTTACCCTCCAGAAGTGCGATCCCTACTTAAACGTTGATCCGGGCACGATGTCGCCCTACCAGCACGGCGAAGTCTACGTGACGGATGACGGCGCGGAGACCGATCTCGATCTCGGACATTACGAGCGCTTCACCTCCGCCAAGCTGACCCGCGACAATAACTGGACCACCGGGCGCATCTACGAATCCATCATCTCGAAAGAGCGGCGCGGCGATTACCTGGGCAAAACGGTGCAGGTGATTCCGCACGTGACGGACGAAATCAAAGCGGCGTTCCGCAAAGTGGCCGAGGGCGTGGACGTGGTGATCGTGGAAATTGGCGGCACGGTGGGCGATATCGAGTCGCTGCCGTTTTTAGAAGCGATCCGGCAGATGCGGCTCGAGCTGGGCGCGGAAAATACCGCGTTCGTACACGTGACGCTGGTGCCGTTTATCCCCACGGCCGGCGAATTGAAGACCAAGCCGACGCAGCACAGCGTGAAAGAAATGCTGAGCATCGGCGTGCAGCCGGACATTTTGCTGTGCCGCAGCGACCGCTGGCTTTCTCCGGAGCTGAAACGCAAGATCGCGCTTTTCTGCAACATGGCCGAAGCGCGGGTGATCTCCGCGCAAGACGTGGAAACGATTTACCAGGTGCCGGCGGAATTCGCGCGCGAGGGGTTGGACGACCAGCTTCTGCAACTGCTGCATATGGAGGCCCCGCCGCGAAATTTGCAGGGTTGGATGGACTTGCTCGATCGCATGCGGAATCCGGCGAGCGAAGTGCGCATCGGTGTGGTGGGGAAGTACGTGCAGCTCGAGGATGCGTACAAGAGTTTGCGCGAGGCGCTGGGTCACGGCGGCTTGGCGCACAACGTGCGGACGGTGGTGGAATGGATCGAGGCGGAAGAGCTCGATTCGCCGGAAACGGCTGCGCAACGGCTGGCGCACGTGGACGGGATTCTGGTCCCGGGCGGGTTCGGGAAGCGCGGAATTCAAGGCATGGTGTATGCCATCGAGCACGCGCGCGAGCACAAGGTGCCCTTCTTTGGGATTTGCCTGGGGATGCAGTGCGCGACCATTGAGTACGCGCGCAACGTGAGCGGGATCAAGAATGCGGATAGCACCGAGTTCGATCCCACGGCGCCCAATCGCGTGATTTACAAGCTGCGCGAACTGCTGGGTGTCGACGAAATGGGCGGCACGATGCGGCTGGGCGCGTGGCCGTGCGTGTTGCAGCCGGGTTCTTTTGCGCACCGCGCGTACGGCACGCTCGAAATCAGCGAGCGGCACCGGCACCGCTACGAATTCAATCGCGATTACGAGAAGATTTTGATTGCGGCGGGATTCCAGATCACGGGCAAGACTCCCGATGGGACGTATGTGGAGATTGTCGAGGTGCGCGATCATCCCTGGTTCCTGGGATGCCAGTTCCATCCCGAGTTCAAGTCCAAGCCGACCGAGCCGCATCCGCTGTTTGCGGCGTTCATTGGGGCGTCGCGCGATCACCGCGAGCGGCGGGCGGCGAGCGCGGGCGGCGATGCGGTGAGCGCGGGCGGCCGCGGAGAGGCTTTGCGTGCCCGCGGCTCTACGCACGCGGAAAGCCCAGAGTCTAGTGCGGCTGCGACGGCAGCTTTCAGCGCAACGAACTCCGCATCCGGCGGCGGTTCGGGGAACGCACCCCGCAGGTAGTTTCCTTTGCGGAGCTTCACATCTCATGTCATTCTGAGCGGGGCGGCGAGGATTTGCCGCATGAGAAGCTGCGTGGCGAGATTGCATTTGCGCGGTTTTCAGGCAAGCCGGTGCGCCGCCGGCACACGGATTCTTCGGGCGGACATCGCCCTCAGAATGACAAGAAGCGAGCAGAATTGCGCGTTATTCTGAGTGGGGCGGCGAGGATTTGCCGCGCGCGATCGCATGCGGACGGTCATTAGCCGCAGAAAAGCCCCGCCCCTACCCTTCGTCCCTCGGGGCAAGCGAAAAGGGGCAGGCTACACAACCAGTGCGGTGGGACGGGCTACAGAATGCGTGGGGTGCGGCGTGGTGAGGCTACATTTGCGCGTTTCCAGGCACTCCGAGGCAGAGTTAGTACGCGGATTCTTCGGGCGGAGGGCGCCCTCAGAATGACAACGCGCGAGCAGAAGGGTGTGTCATTCTGAGTGGCTGGCGAGGATTTGACATGAGCGGTCGCATGGGCGGACGGTCATTACGCGACACAAAAGCCCCGCCCCTACGAAACGGGGCGGGCTACACAACCATTGCCCTGAGAATGACAGGGCTTAAGTGAGATTGCGCGAGGGTGCGCTGGAGTAACTCCTTTCCATCATGAAGACGCGTGTGATTGAAATCGGAGCGGTGCGCATCGGCAGCAACTTGCCGCTGGTGCTGATCGCGGGGCCGTGTGTGATCGAGAGCGAAACGCACGCGATGAAGATGGCGGAGAAGATCGTGGCGATTGCGGGCGAGTTGCGCGTGCCGTATGTCTTCAAGGCGTCGTTCGATAAGGCCAATCGCAGTTCGGTGGGGGCGTTTCGCGGTCCGGGGTTGAAGGAAGGGCTGCGGATTTTAGGGAAGATTGCGGATATGTTTCACGTGCCGATCCTGACGGATATACACGAGGCGTCGCAGGCTGCACCCGCGGCGGAAGTTTGCGATGTGCTGCAGATTCCGGCGTTTCTCGCGCGGCAAACGGATTTGCTGACGGCGGCGGCGAAAACCGGACGCGTGGTGAACCTGAAGAAGGCGCAATTTATGGCGCCGTGGGAAATGGCGAACGCGGTGGAAAAAGTGACCAACGCGGGGAACGAGAAGATTCTGCTGACGGAGCGCGGCGCATCGTTTGGCTACCAAAACCTGGTGGTGGATATGCGCTCGTTTCCGATCCTGGCGAAGACGGGCTTTCCGGTGATTTTTGATGTGACGCATTCCGTGCAATTGCCCGGTGGCGAGGGAAAGTCGAGCGGCGGGCAGCCGGAATTTATCGAGCCGCTGGCGCGGGCGGGCGTGGCGATTGGCGTGGATGGAATTTTTCTCGAGGTGCACGACAATCCCGCGAAGGCGCTTTCGGATGGGACGAATGCGTTGCCACTGGATCAACTGCGGCCCTTACTGAGCAGGCTCGTGGAGCTTTCCGCGCTGCCGCGGCGCTGGAGTGACGCATGAGCCTCGAAACTGCGCGCCGCGTGTTACGCATTGAAGCCGCCGCGATCGAAGATTTGAGCGCGCGGCTCGATCAGCGCTTCGAGCGCGCGGTGGAGCTGCTCTTTGCGTGCAAAGGGCGCGTGGGCGTCACGGGCATGGGCAAGTCCGGGTTGATCGGGCGAAAAATCGCGGCGACGTTTTCAAGTACGGGCACGCCGTCGTTTTTCTTGCATCCAGCGGAAGCGCTGCATGGCGACCTGGGGATGCTGATGCACGAGGACGTGGTGCTGGCGGTGTCATATGGCGGCGAGACGGAGGAAATTGTGGCGTTGCTGCCCACGCTGCAGCGAAATGAGATTTCGCTGATCGCGCTTACCGGGAACATGGATTCGACGCTGGCGAAGGCGAGCCGCGTGGCGCTCGATGCGAGCGTGAAAGAAGAGGCCTGTTCGCTGAATCTGGCGCCGACCGCCTCGACAACGGTGGCGCTGGCGCTAGGAGACGCACTCGCGGTGGCACTGCTCGACCGGCGCGGATTCAGTCCTGCGGATTTTGCGGATTTGCATCCGAGCGGCAGGTTGGGCAAGAAACTGATGCGGGCGGAGGCACTGATGCATTCGGGTGACGCGCTGCCACGCGTGTCTCCGGATGCGAAGATGCCGGACGTGATCTACGAGATGAGCAAGAAGGGCCTGGGAATGACGACCGTGCTGGATGCGGATGGCCGGCTCGCGGGAATCGTTACGGATGGGGATTTGCGGCGGCTGATGCTGAAGCGCAAAGGCGAGACGCTGGAGCTGACGGCGGGCGAAGCGATGACGCGGAATCCCGCGACGATTGGTGCGCGGGAGTTGGCGAGCTCCGTGCTGAGTTTGATGGAGCAGCGAAAGATTACCAGCGTGGTGGTGGTGGATGCCGAGCGGCGCGTGAGCGGCGTGGTGCATTTGCACGATTTGTGGACGCTGGAATTATTTTAGAGAAGCATTCCTTGTTGGGCTGCCTGGCCCAAGATGCGCGGAAAGGCCCCGGGGCACCCGGCGGACGGCGCGCCGGGTCGCCCCAGGTTACAGAGTCAAAAACTACGACCAAGAAGACTCCGAGAGAGTTGTACCGTCGAGCCTAGAGCGCGTGCAAACGCGCAGGCTTACTCGTGGCGGAGGGCGGCCATGGGATCGACGCGCGAGGCGCGTAACGCAGGGACGCACGCGGCAACGCTTCCGGAGGCCAAAAGGACGACGACCGAGGCTAGGAGCGTCAGCGGATCACGCGGCGTAAGCCCGAAGAGCAAACTCGCGAGCAGGCGCGTGGCGGCGAGAGCGGCCGCGAGTCCCACCAACGCGCCGATGCCGGTGACCAGCAAAGCGTCGCCGAGGACCAGGCGCAGCACATCTCTGCGCTGCGCTCCCAGCGCCATGCGCACGCCGATCTCGCTGGTACGGCGTACGACGTTGTAAGAGAGCACCCCGTACAGTCCGATACACGCCAGCAGCAAGGCCAACACGCCAAAAAAGGTGGAGAGCCGCGCGGTGAGGTGATCGCGCGTGAGGCCACGCTCAATCAGATCGGGAATGGTCTCCACCTCCGCGGAATCGATCGCGGGATCGGTTTCGCGGACGATGCCGCGCACGGCGGAGACAATGTTCGCCGGGTCGCCGCTGTAGCGAATTTCAAAGGTGGCGGCCGTGGGCGGATCGACCGGGTGGAAATAAGGCACGTAGAAACGGCGCGGCGATGCATCGTGCAGGTCGTTTGATTTGACATCGGCCACGACGCCGGCGATTTCGAAAGCCGGTTTGGTGCCGCGATAATCCACGATGAGTTGGCGGCCGAGCGGCGACTGCGCGCCGAAATAATAGCGCGCCAGGGCTTGGTTGACCCAACACATCGGAGGTCCAGTGGTGTCACGTTCGGTGACATCGCGTCCCTGCAAGATGGGGATGCCGATGCCGGCAAAGTAGCCCGGGCCGATCTCATCGAAACGCGCTTCCATGTTTTGGCCGGCTGGAGGCGTATAGCCCGGGAATTCGATGCCGTCTGAGAAATCGTAGCCGATGAAAAAGCCGTCCTCTGAAAGCGTTGCGGCTCGAACGCCGGGGATGGCGGCGAATTTTGGCAGGAATTGCTGAAAGAGTTGGCCCGTGGCGGCGCTTTTGTAACCTGCGCTGGAAGGGTTGATGCGGAATAGCAGCAGGTTTTCCGCGCTATAACCAAGCGGCAAGCCGGTGAGCTTCTGCAGGCTGCGGACAAACAATCCAGCAGCCACGAGCAGCAGAAGCGAGATGGCAACCTGCGCGCCGACGAGCACTTTGCCCATGGGAATGGCGGATGCGGTGCGCGCTTCGCCGGAGATGGAGCGGGCGGAACCGCGCAAAACCTCACTGATATCGAGCCGGGTGGCGCGGAGGGCGGGCACGAGTCCGAAAAGGACGCCGGTGAGAAGAGAGACGCCGAAGGCGAAGGCCAGGACGGCGGCATCGGGGTGAACGTCCAGAGGAACGGGCGCCCGGCCGTCTGAAACCATGCGCAACAACAAACGATCGCCCGCGTAAGCAAGCGCCAAACCGAAGAGCCCGCCAAGCGAGGCGAGCAGCACGCTTTCCGTGAGCATCTGCCGGACGAGGCGGCCGCGCCCCGCGCCCAAGGCCACGCGGACGGTGACTTCACGCCGCCGTGCAGTCGCGCGAGCAAGCAGCAGGTTGGCGATATTTGCCGCGGCCAGAAGCAGGAGCAAGCCGACCAGCACCATTAAGACTTCGAGAGGTTGCGTATATTCGCTGCGGAGCGAGGAAAGGCCACGGCTGCCGGGATGCGGTGCCAGGAAATTCGTAGCCATCTCGCGCTTACGCGCGGCGTCCGTGATGGAGCCAGCTTCGGACTGAATGATCTGCTGGAAGGTGACGTTGATCGAAGCCTTCGCCTGGTTAAAGGTGATGCCGGGCTTCAATCTTCCGACGACCTGCAGAAACATGATCTTGAACATCGCGCCGGGCGTGTAAGCGAGCCAGTCGCGGCCGGGCGCGATTTGTTGCTGCATGGTAAGCGGGACCCAGATATCTGGTGAATCGCCCACGGTGATACCGGTGAAGCCGGGCGGCATGATGGCGATCACGTCAAAAAGCGTCTGGCGAATGCGAAGCTTGCGCCCAAGCGCGTCGCGACCCTGCTGCATGCGGCGCTGCCAAAAGGCATAACTGACGATGGCGACGGGGCGTGCGCCAAGGCCGGTGTCCACTTCCGGGCCGAAGGCGGCGCCCTGAAGCGGTTCGACGCCAAGCACCGACCAATAATTGCCGCTGACCATCGTGATGTTGGCGGGAGTGCCGGGGTCCGAGTTCGTGGCATCCACGGCGACGTTGGTGACGACCATGCTGCTGGACTGCGCGAGCAGACCGCTGAAGACCTGATCGTTATCGCGAAGACCCTGGTATTCGTGATAGCTCAGCAAAATGCGTTCGCCATCCGCGCTGCCGGCCCAGACGCCCTGTTCCGCGGGGTCCGTGAGCACCATGAGTTGCTGGGGATCGCGGACTGGGAGCGTGCGCAGCAATACGGCATTGATCACGCTGAAGATGGCGGTATTGGCGCCGATAGCGAGGGCCAAAGTCAGGATCGCGACACTCGAAAAGCCGGGATTCTTGCGCAGCGTGCGCAGGGCGTAGCGAAGATCGGTGAAGAAGTCTTCAATGGCGTGCCAGCGCCAAACATCGCGGCCGTTTTCCTCGGTGAGCGTCATGTTGCCAAACTCCCTTCGCGCGGTGTCTTTCGCGTCTTGTAAAGGAATGCCTGCGGCGACCAGTTCGTCCACTTTTTCGCGTAGGTGCTCTCCCATTTCCGCAGAGAGATCACCGTAGACGCGGCGGCGCTGAAACAAATCGCGAATCCAGCTCATGGGCGTTGTGGCGCGAGGACGCGCGTGATGCCTTCAAGCATCCGTTCGAAGCGGGACTCGTGAGCGGCGTGGTGCATTTGCACGATTTGTGGACCGAAGAATTCCAGTCACGCTACTCGTAGCGCAGCGCGATCATGGGATCCACGCGCATGGCGCGACGCGCCGGTAGGTAGCTGGCCAGCAGCGCGACGCTCAAAAGCGCGGCCACGGCGAAGAGCAGCGTAAATGCGTCGCGCGGCTGCACGCCGAAGAGAAGTGGCTGAGTCAAGCGCGTGGCCCAGTACGAAGCGAGCGCTCCGGCAACGATGCCGATCACGAGCAGGGCGGCGACGTCGCTCATCACCAGCCGCACGACAGATCGCGTATTTGCGCCAAGCGCCATGCGAATGCCGATCTCGCGTGTGCGTTGCGAAACCACGTAGGCCATCACGCCGTAAAGGCCGATCGCGGTGAGCAGCAAAGCGAGCCCACCGAAAAAGGCAGAAAGCGTTGCCAGTAGCCGCTCCTGCACGAACGTGTCGTCCATTTGTTTTTCGAGTGTGACGAATTGCAGAGAAGCGGCCTTGTTGACGCCGGCCATCGTATCGCGGACGCCCGGAATCAGTGAATTGGGAGCCATCGCGGTACGCAGCACGAAGCTGCTCTCACTGGCAAGGGTCGTCATCTGGGTGACGGGGAAATAGGCCGAGGCGGGCGCCGGCTCGCGCAGGGAGGGGTCGTATTTCGAGTCCCGCACAATGCCGACGATCTGCAGCGGCTCGGCATCTGGCTTCGGTGGATCGCCGATGCGAAAATATCTTCCGATGGGATTGGCGTCGGGAAAAAAGTGCCGCGCCATCGTTTCGTTAACCACTGCGACGAGAGGAGAGCTTAACGTGTCATTCGCGTTGAACGCCCGCCCGGCCAGCAACGGTGTGCGCATGGTGGCGAAGTATTCGGGCGTGATCCAATTGAAATAAACCTCAGGGTCGCCGCTGGAATGCCGCCCGCCATCTACTTGGATGTCATTGCTCCACATGAACCCGTAGAGTGGTGTGAACCAGCACTGGCTTGCAGAAACGACACCCGGAATTGCACGCAAGTGTTGGAGCATTTGCTGATAGGTGGTGAGGCGGGCGGTTTCGGCGACGTTAGCATTTTCGATGCTTGTCGAGACAAGCAAGACGTTCCTGGCATCAAAGCCGAGATCTACATTGACGAGATTGCGGAACGTTCGGACGAAGAGGCCAGTACCCACGAGCAGAATGAGCGATAGCGCCACCTGTACGCTCACGATCAAGCGGCCCGACAAGAACCGAGACTTGCTGCCACCGCTGCGCTGATCGCTTTCTTTCATCGCCGATGCCAGCGAAATGCGCGTGCCGCGAATCGCGGGCAAAACGCCAAAAAGCAGACCGGTAAGGACGGCGATCCCCGCCGTGAAGAAAAGCACGGTCCGGTCCATAGAAAGATCGAGAGACACGTTCACGCGATTGGTTGAAACCATACGCACGAGGAGTGCCTCGCCCCATCGCGCCAAAAGCAATCCGAGTAACGCTCCTGACGTGGAAAGCAGGATACTTTCAGTGAGGATTTGGCGGATCAGCCGCGAGCGCGACGCTCCAAGAGCGTAACGAACGGCGATCTCTTTTTGCCGAGCCGCCGAGCGTGCCAGCATCAAGCTCGCGATGTTCGCACAGGCGATCAGCAAGACCAGACCGACGACAACCATTAACGCTTCGAGCGGGCGCGTGTACTGCTGGCGCAAAGAGGAAAGCCCGGTGCTGCCGGGAAGCATGGTGAAGGTTCGAGAGAGAAAGCTTTTCTGGTCAGCGGGTTCCCAAGCCGGTAGCGCGGCCGTGAAGATTTGGGATGCAACGGTGTTGAGCCCGGCCGCCGCCTGCTCGGCGCTGACGCCGGGCTTCAGGCGAGCCATTACCGTGAGCCACCAGCCGGCGCGCTCATCGAGCAAAGACTTTTTGCCGCGCTCGATGGCTTCCGCGCAGAGGGGAATGGCAACGTCAAAATTCTGGCCGACATCGGCGCCGAAGAATTTGGGCGGAGTGACACCGACAACAGGGAAAAGATGGCCACTGAGGCGAATCGAGCTACCGATCGCGCTTTCGGCTCCGCCGTAATGTTGCTGCCAGAAGCCGTAGCTGATTACGGCAGCGCCGCTACAGCCGCGCTGGTCATCATCAGAGGTGAGCAAGCGGCCGGCGGCGGGGGCCACGCCGAGGGTACGGAAATAATCGCCGCTGACGTAAATTCCGGCAATCTTCTGAGCTTCGCCGCCATCCGCCAGGTCAAAGTTCGCTTTCGACCAAGCAAACGCGTTCGAGAACACGTTTTGGTGGTCGCGGACCTGTTCCCACAAAGGATTCGAAAAGACCTGCCCAGGACGGTTCGGGGATTGCGGGCGACGCATGGCTACCTGAACGAGTTCCTGCGGATTTTGCACGGGCAGCAGCCGCAGCATCACGGAGTCGAGCAGGCTGAAGATCGCCGTGTTGGCTCCGATGCCTAGAGCGATCGAAAGCAAAGCCACGCAGGTAACCGCGGGAGTTTTCGCCAGCATGCGCATCGCAAAACGAATGTCGGCGGCAAAGCTTTCGAGCGTCGGCCATTGCCAGACTTCGCGGCCGGATTGTTCGATCAGCGTCATGTTGCCAAACTCCCTTCGCGCGGTGACTTCCGCGTCTTGCAGAGGCATTCCTGCGGCGACCAGTTCGTCCACTTTTTCGCGTAGGTGCTCTTCCACTTCCGCAGATAGATCGCCGTAGATGCGGCGGCGCCGAAACAAATCGCGAATCCAGCTCATGGGCGTTGTGGCGCGAGGACGCGCGTGATGCCTTCGAGCATGCGCTCGAAGCGGGAAACTTCACGCTCGAGGTGTTTGACGCCAGCGGGCGTGAGTTTGTAAATGCGTACGCGGCGATTCGTGGAGGAAACAGCCCACTCGGCCTTCACGAGGCCTTCTTTCAGAAGGCGCTGAAGCGCGGGGTAGAGCGAGCCCTCTTCGATTTGCAGCAGATCGTTGGAGTTGCGTTTGATGTGTTGGACGAGCGCGTAGCCGTGTAAGGGCTGGCGTTTCAGGGTGCGCAGAACCATCATTTCGAGCGCGCCGGGGAAGAGGTCGCGTGATTCGGGTGTTTTCATAGGTGCGAGCTGCCGCAAAGACTGGTTTGCTACAGGCCTAGAGCAAAATAGTATGAAGGCGGATGATTGTCAAGCGCGGCGTTAATGGCAATAGGGGTGTCCCGGCAGAAAAACCGCAGGGCCAGAGGCCCTGCGCTACACAGGCCGACCCCAGGGCGCGAGACGGATCGATCCGTCCGGCACATTGGTCGGCGCCAAATTCGCCTAGAAATCGGAGGAAGGGAGAGTTCCGGAGACGATTAATTCCTTGAGGGCCTGGAAGCAGGATTCATCTACGGCGTGGGGAACTTCCATGCCGATGATGTCCAGGACCTTTTCCATGGGGAGGCCGTCGCGATAGGGGCGCCTGGCGGCGAGCGCGTCATAGAGATCGGCGACGGTGAGCGCGCGCGCGGCAGGCGGGAGTTGAGTTCCGCGAAGATTGCGGAAGTAGCCGGAGCCGTCGAGTTTTTCGTGATGTGAGCTGGCGATAAACGCAAGGTGATGGAAGCCGGCGATGCGTTCGAGGATACGCTGCGTGTAGTAAGGATGCAGGCGCACGGTTTCCCATTCCTGCGCGGTGAGCTTGCCGGGCTTATCGAGAATTGAGTTGGGGACACTGAGTTTGCCGATATCGTGTAGCAAGGCGGCGCGTCGCAGCACAGGCATTTCGGCGGCGGGCAAGCCGATGCGTTCCGCGATGAGAAGAGCGACGTGGGTGACACCGCGCGAATGGCGGTGCGTGAAGGGCGACTTCACGTCAATAATTTCGGCGAAGGCGTCGCAGATACTGTCCACGGCGTCATCATCTATAGAGACGGAATTACATTCGAGCTCGATCCCGAGGATATGTTCGCGCGCAGCGCCGTTCAGGATCGTAGTCCAAAGCGCCTCATCTTTTTCCAGCGGCAACGCGGCTTGCACCAGCGCAGGGTCGAACCAGGTACCGCTGCGCTGCTCGATCACGCGAAAGGCGTCATAAGCACCGTTGAGCGCAGTGAAGACTTCGATGGTCTGGCTGAGATTCATGATGCGGGCAAAGAGTGGGATTTCGTCGCCGCGTTGGCCATCGGGGTAACCCTTGCCGTTCCAGTGCTCGTCCAGGCAATGAATGGCCTGCGAAACGCGAGAAGGGAATCCAAGACGCTTGGCGATGGAGGCGCCGCGGTTGCAGCGTGTTTCGATGAGCTCCTGCGTCTGCTTGTCACGATTCTTGACGATATTGGCCATGGTCAAGATACGTTCGAAGGCGGACTTGCCGGGCATGACGTTGCGAAGCAAATATTGGAGACCATCAAAGGTGACGCGGCTCCAGTCCGTGGACTTCACCTCGCGCTTGGCTTTGAGGTCGTCGCCACCGAAGATTTCAAACATGCGGCTGGCGTTGCTGCTACAGCCGACGTCTTTGAGAAGAAGCGCGAAAAAGAGATCTTGCTGGTCCTGGCGCGGGAGCTGCAAAGTGCGGGCGATGCTCATGCCGATCAAGCAGGAGTTCACGGAATGGCCCATGGGCTGGCCTTCGGTGAGGTCGAGCGCGAAGGAAAGCGCCGAAATGATGTCTGCCATGCGCAGACCACACCGAGTATCAACGAGCGTGTCTATATGTGTGCCCATGCTGATTCGAGGATAACGGGGTGCGCAGAACTAAGCATGCTCCTGCGACACAGATAGCGACCGGAACGCTAACTGTACTGTCGAACAGGCGGTACTTAATCGCCGGTGGCCGCGATCGGCGAAGAGTCGAGAGCAGCGGGGGATTGCAGGCTGGCCGCGCGGGTACGGCGCAAGCCTTCAAACCATTCCATGCCGGGAAGCTTGGCGATGGTGGCGTCAATGCGGGCGGCAACCTGCTCTCCCTGTGCGTCGCCGAGGATATGGCGGCCGATCCATTCGACTTCAGAATCGGGCTTCACCCCTTCGCCTACCGGCATCCAGAAATGCTTGAGGACGAAACGCGTGAGGCGTTGCGCGTTGACATGCTGAAGCTGGGTGCGGGCCTTGTTGTAGTAGAACGAGAAATGGCGGCGCTCGTCTTTGGCGAGGCGGCGAAGAATCTCCGCGAGCAGCGGATTTGCGGAGCGGCCGGCGAGGATGCCGTAGCCTTCGAGGGTGGTCAGCTCGGAAATGGCGCCCCACGTAAGATAAACGCCGTGAAAGTGGCGCGACATCTGGCAGAGCAGCGAGGCACCGAGGCCTTCGAGCCACTCGCGCCAGGAGGAATGCTCCTGCACTTCGGCGCCGCGCGTAGGCGAAATCTCGACTCCGGAAGCCTCCAGGAAGAGACGCAGCGTGCGACTGTGGAAGAATTCTTCATAGGCCCAGCAACTGAGGAAAGCCGTGGTTTCGGGGTCGCGGATGGCACAGGTGGAAAGGATGCCTTTCAAGTAGACGATTGTATGGCCCTCGATATCCATCATGTAGGTGAGGCAGCGGATCTCGTCGGGGGTGAGCGGATATTGGTGCGCTAGAGAGAAATCAAGATCGCTGACGTCTACTTTGCGCGAGTTCCTGAGGTAGCGTTCGAGATCGAAACCAGTGGGCATGGCGGATGATCCTCGCAAAGTTGCTGTGCCTATCTATACGAATTGCCGGGCCGATTGGATGAGGCGATACATGGAGTTTACAAATCACCTGGCCCGCGAAACGCTGGCGCGGACAAGACGTGATAGCCTAACGGCGGAGGGAAATGCATTGGCAAAGGCGGGCGGAAAGCCAAGCGCGGAGGTGTTGCGGCGCGCTAGGAAAATTCGAGTGCTACTGATGGATGCGGATGGAACCTTGACGGACGGGCGGGTGTGGCTCGTGTCGCAGCCGGACGGCACCGCGACGGAGCTGAAGTGTTTTGACGCGCAGGACGGGGCGGGACTGACGCTCGCGGCGACGGCGGGAATCCGGACAGGCGTGATTACCGGGCGCGAATCGCCGGCCATGCGGCGGCGGGCGCAAGAGGCGCGCATCGAGTTTGTTTACGAGCGCTGCGCGGAGAAAATCCCCGTGTATGAGGAAATTTTGCAGAGGACGGGAGTGTCCGAGGAAGAGGTTGCCTATGCGGGCGACGATCTGCCGGATATTCCGGTGATGAGGCGCGTGGGGCTCGCGGTGGCGGTGGCCAATGCCGTGCCGGAAGTGAAGCGCGCCGCGCATTACGTGACGTCACACGAAGGCGGACGTGGCGGCATTCGCGAAACCATCGAGCTGATCATGAAGGCGCGGGGAATTTGGGAGAAAAACATTAACAAAGCGCGTGCGTAGCAGCGACGTGAGGGTAGCGAGGAAAGAGGGCAGGACATGCATCCCTGGCACGATGTTTCACCCGGGCCGGACGTGCCGCGCGAATTTCAGGCGCTGATTGAGATTCCGCTGGGCTCGAACGTGAAGTATGAGCTCGATAAGGCTACCGGGCTGATCAAAGTGGACCGCATCATTCATTCGGCGGTGTTTTATCCGGCGAACTATGGATTTATTCCGCAGACGCTAGCGGAGGATAACGATCCACTGGATGTGCTGGTGCTCTGCCAGGAACCGGTTCTGCCGCTGGCGCTGATTCGTGCGCGCGCCATCGGGCTGATGACCATGCTCGATTCCGGCGTTTCGGACGACAAAGTGATCGCGGTGGCGGTGCACGATCCGGAGTTCAACACTTATCGCGAGGCTGGAGATTTGCCGCCGCATCGGGTTGCTGGTGCTGCGGCGATTTTTTCAGGACTACAAACAATTGGAAGGGAAGCAAGTCCAGGTGGAAGACATCCGCCCCGCGAATGCGGCGCTAAGCGTGATCGAAAAGTCGCTAAAGAGATACAAGAAAGAATATCCGAAGAGAAAGAAATAAGGGAGGGAGACAGTTTCCAGTTAGATACGAATCATCGAAGCAGGGACGTCAGTATCGAATCGCGTCCAGTGCCAATTATTTTTGCGCGTTCCGCTTCTCTTTCGTGCGAGGACGCGTGTTGCCTCGCTTGTTCGTGAACTGCAACAGTTCTACTGGCGCTCCCGCCTCTTCAATAAACGCAACAAGAACTCCTCGTGAGGGCGAGTTCGGCTTGATAATCACCTTCCTCCCCTTCAGGGCCGTCTTAAGGTCATCGACTTCGAAGGCCGCGTGTGGCATCTTCCGCACCAGGTCGGGTACCTTACAAGCCTTCCCGTAGAGCATCCACTGGATACCGAATGGATTTGATTCGTGGTCAGTTGCGTGAACCCTCAGATGCCGGATTTCGACCATGCCTGAAACTTGTTTCCGAGTAGGGATGCCTAAGTGGTGGTACCGGAAAATAGGTTTCATTTGGCTATCGCTCCTTCTGGTTTACCTTTGAAAACTGCATTCAGTGAGAGCGAAATTGCCGCACTTGAACGCCTTCCGCTTGACCCCGAATAAGAGATGAGCATTTCGGCCGGCGGTTTACTGGGAAATTTCCTGCAACTGACGCATACCGGCTTCGCCCTTGGCGCGCCATCTCCCCGCGGCGTCGAGCTGGATGGCTTTTTGGTAGGCGGCGAGCGCCTCGCGATAAAGCGCTTCGCGCTCTGAGCGCGGGAGTGCCGCGCCGGGGGAGCGTTTCTCCATGGTGCCTACGAGAACGGCGCCGAGCACATACCAGCCTTGCGGATTTGCCGGGTCGAGCTGCGTAGATGTGCGCAGGGGACTTAGGGCCTCGGCGAGGTGATCCGCGTTGTATAGGGAAATTCCGAGATCGCGATAGGCGCGGCCGGTGCTTGTGCTGCTGGGATCCAGCTCCATACTCTTCTGATAGGCGATGCTCGCGGCAGGCAAATCACCGTCTTTTGCGAGGGCATTGCCGAGGCTATCGTAGACGGCGGCGTCCTGGTGAAACACGAGCGCTTGTTGATAGCACTCGACGGCTTTTTTGTGCTTACCGTCATCGTCGTACGCCTGCCCAAGGAAATTCAGCACGAAGAAACGATCGAAGAAGCTATTCTGCGTATCGGTAGCGGAAAGAGCCTTCTGAAATTCAGCGACGGCCTTATCGGCCGCGGAGGCCATCTTTGCTTTTAGAGTTTTCTGCTTGGAAACGGCGGCCTCGTCGTCCAACTGATCGCGGACGGAGTCGGCCAGTTTGAGAGATCTCTCGCCCGCTCCATAGTGAGCTTGCACGGCGGCGTGGTCGTCATTGAAGTCATGGAAATTGATATCGCCGCGCGTTTCCGCGCCGGCATAGATGGGGAAAGGACGCGCCACCAGCCTGGCGTAATCCTGGATCACCTGTATGTTGTGGATACCCGGCGGCAGTTCGACGCGATACTTACCGTCGTCGGCAGTTTTCACCGAAGCTTCCATGGTGCTGCCGGTGTAAAGGTTGATCACGATGTCCGGCCAGGGTTTGCCGTCGGGGCCGGAAATTGTGCCGGCGATGAAGCCGGTGCCGGCCTTCTGAGCCCGGACCAGCGATGCGCTTGCTGAGGCCAGTACAAGCGCTGCCAGCGGTAACGCTAACCGGACTTTCAGGGCATGCATACAACCTCACAACAAACCGGCCAAGAATCGCCAAACGGATCCGCTAACTAGCCCGATTTTCTCACTAGACTCTACGCCAAGTGTGGGTGAATAAGCTGCGAATTCTTGGTCGCCAAAGCCCTGTAGGGCACTGCAGCGAAACAGATATCCGCCCTTCAACTACCAGTAGACATTCTATCTCTATATCAGTAGAATCTCCACCTATGAAGCGAATGGTGGAGGCACCGCAACGGCTGGAACTCTTTCAAGGAACTCTCGATTTGCTCATCCTGCGCACGCTACGTTGGGGCTCGATGCACGGCTACGGCATCGTGAAATTCATCGAGCAATCCTCCCAAGAGGCTTTCCGCGTCGATCACGGCTCGCTTTATCCGGCACTGCAACGTTTGCAGCAGGAGGGATGGATTTCGGCGGAGTGGGGCACTTCGACGACGAAGCGCCGCGCAAAATTCTATCGCCTGACGGCCGCGGGGCGGCGGCAGCTAACCCTGGAGCAATCCCGCTGGAAACGGTTTACGGCGGCCGTGGCGTGCGTGCTGCAACCGCGGCAGGCTGCCGCTGAGGAGAAATAGCATGTCACTGCAGCGATTGCTGGCGCGGTTACGAAACCTATCGAAGCGTGCGCAGATCGACGAGGAACTGGCTGCAGAGATTGACGCCCACATTGAGATGGAACAGGAGGAGCAAGTCGCCGCAGGGCACCCCCCCGATCGCGCGCGTGCCGAGGCGCTTCGTGTCTTCGGGAATGTAACTCTCAGCCGTGAAGACGCGCGGGCGGCTTGGACGTTCCAGTGGATCGAAACGCTATGGCAGGACGCTCAACACGCAGCGCGCATGCTGCGCCGTAATGTGGACTTTACCGCTATCGCGGTGTCCACGCTGGCGCTGGGTATTGGCGCGACGACCACGATCTTCAGCGTCGTCAATTCCATCCTGCTGCGGCCGCTGCCGTATCCGGATTCCCAGCGCCTGATCTCGGTCTATTCCGGCTACTCGCACTTCCAGGGCTTTCGTATCGCGGTCTCCATGCGTGACTGGAACCGGATGCGCTCCGGCACTCATTCCTTCGACAGCGCCTCTTTCTTTGTGGACGGCCAGATGGATTTGCTCGGTGGCACCGAGCCTCAGAAGGTTTCGACCTGCCAAGTGTCTCCCGGCTTTTTTGATTTGTTTGGCCAGAGTCCGAGCGCAGGCCGATTTTTTGTCCCTTCGGAAGAGGACCCCGCCGGTGGGCGAGGGCAAGTTGCTGTACTCTCGTGGGAATTCTGGCAGTCGCGTTTGGGCGGCGATGTGGCGGCACTTGGCAAGACTCTTACTCTCAACGGCAAGCTCTACACAATTGTTGGTGTGACCCGCGAAGGTTTCGATCTGCCGGGGGTGAGCGGCAAGGACTCGACCCAGATCTGGCTGCCCATTCAGTCCCTTGCGTCGCGCGCCATGAATGCGCATTTCAAGGATTCGCTTCCCGGCGAGATGTATGCTCGCCTGACTGCCGGTTCGAGCGTCGCGAAGGCAAACGCTGAGCTAAGTGGAATCGGCGACGCGCTCGCCCACGAGTACCCGGCGAACGACAAAGAGTGGACGCTGCATGCGATGGGCGCCCAGGAGCAAATCGTCGGCGATCAGCGGACGCCACTGCTGGTGCTGCTGGCCGGCGTGGCGCTGCTGTTGCTAATTGCGTGCGCCAACGTGGCGAGCCTCGTGCTGTCGCGCGGGCTCAAGCGCGAGGGTGAATTCGCGCTGCGCTCTGCTCTTGGCGCCAGCCGCGTACGCCTGATTCGGCAGATCGTCACGGAAAATGCACTGCTTGCCCTGATCGGAGGAGCCGTGGGCTGCCTACTGGCAATCGGAGGCATCGCGGCGTTCCGCGCATTCGCGCCGGAAAGCGTACCGCGTCTCAACGAGGTGCATGCCAGCCTTAGCTTGCTGGGGTTTGGCTTCGCCAGCGTGTTGCTCGCGGGAGCAATTTTCGGACTCGCTCCCATATTACAGACTTCGCGCGTGGATGTGATGACTGCGATGAAGCAGGCCGGAGCGAGCAAGGGGAGTTCGGCGCGGCGTGGCCTCCGGAGTGCGGTCGCCGTCGTTGAGATCGGCTTCGCACTCGCGCTTACGATCGGATCGGCTCTTCTAATCCAAAGCCTCTCGAAGCTGATGAACCAGCCGACGGGAATGCACATTGACCACATCCTGACGATGAACGTTGAGCTGCCGCGATCAGTAGCTTCCGACCAGGCCCGGTCTGAAGACTTTGTCCGGCGAGTGCTGGAAAACATTCAGGCGTCGCCAGGTGTGGACAGAGATGCCGCAGCGGACATCGCCGTTCTGGACGGAGGGAACTTCGCCAGCCATGTGCGCGTGGAAGAGAACCCCGATACGGCGCAGGGCGTGGGAAATATCGAGCTCAGCGACGTTACGCCGGACTTCTTTCAAATCCTCGGCGTTCCGCTGCTCGAAGGCCGCGGCTTCACTTTGCAGGACGTCCCGGGCGCGCAGCGCGTCGCCATTCTCAATCGCAAAATGACGGAGCAATTCTGGAGCAAGCGTGATCCAATCGGCACGCGGGTCAGCTTTGACACCGACGACAAGGGCCAGCCGATTTGGCTGACCGTCGTCGGAGTGGTCGCGGACACGCGCGATACGAACCTGGAGACGCCGCCCCACGCCGAACTCTACACGCCGCTGCTCCAGCAGACGAATTTCTCACATCTCTCCCTCATGGTTCGCACGCACGTGGCGCCGGCGTCGGTCTTGCCCGCCGTGAAACAAGCGATCTGGAATGTGGACCGCACGCGTCCGGTAACGGACGCGGAAACGCTCGACGACATTTTGTCGCGCGACGTGGCGGAGCCCGCGTTTCGCACCCGGCTTCTCGGCGCGTTTGCCGCGCTCGGCCTGATCCTCGCTGCGGTCGGAATTTACGGCGTTGTGTCACATTCGGTGGCGCAGCGCACCCGCGAAATCGGCATCCGCATGGCGCTGGGCGCGCAGCGGCGCAGCGTGCTTCGGCTGGTACTCACGGGTGGAATGGCGCTCGTCATCGCGGGAATCGGACTGGGTCTCGCGCTGGCGCTGGGGCTCGCGAAGCTCATGGCCGGAATCCTCTATGGCGTCGGCGCACGGGACGCCACCGCCTTTTGGGCCGGTGGCGTCGTATTGGCAGCCGTGGGATTTTTGGCCTGCTATATACCCGCACGCCGGGCCACGCGAGTTGATCCGCTGATCGCGCTGCGGTATGAGTAGCGCCATGGGTTCGGCCGCGCACATTCCCGATCCGGAGTTTCTCGAACCCCGTATAGGCTCGATTCCGGAGGGTCGGTTTTTCATGGGCTGCGAGGCTGGACGCGACGATGAGAAGCCGGAGCATCGCGTGTGGGTAGATGCGTTTGAAATTGGCGCGTATCAAGTGACGAATGAGGAATATGGGCGGTTTCTTGCGGCGACGCAGCGCGCGAAGCCGCTGCATTGGGATGACGCGGAGTTTTCCGCTCTGACTCAGCCTGTGGTAGCCGTATCGTGGTTCGATGCCGTAGCTTATTGCGAGTGGCTCTCGGGCCCAAGCGGCCGGGAGTACCGCTTGCCGACGGAAGCGGAGTGGGAGCGCGCGGCGCGCGGCGGGGTGGAGCGCGAGTTATATCCTTGGGGAGATGCGCCGCCGGAGCAGGTTCCGGACTACGCGCGCCGGTGGAAGAAAGGGCCGGAACCCGTGGGTCTCTATGCGCCCAATCGCTATGGGCTTTATAACGCCGGCGACAACGTACACGAATGGTGCTCCGATTGGTACGGCGCGAACTACTACGCGAGTTCGCCGGAGCGCAATCCGTGTGGACCATCCAGCGGAATTCGGCGCGCGTCCCGAGGCGGGTCCTGGCGGCACCACATTAAGGTGACGCGAACAGCGGCGCGGTCCAGCATACCGCCCGAGTTCAAATATGCCGACTATGGATTTCGCGTGGCGCGAACGGCGAAGCCCCAACAACGGTGACGTTGAAGAAAGGCCGCGCAAACCGCAGGCTGAGTGGCATTTAGGGGTCTGTGCCAGCGATAGCCTCGGCCCAGACCGCTAGCTAAATTTCCTACCACAAGCTGCCGAAATCTCTACACCCTTTAGCGGATGGCCTCAATCCGCATCCCGACGCAACATGGCATCCTATGATGTTTGCGGTGCTGCAAATATCGAAAATGGCTTGAAATAACCTCAGCAGACTGCGAGGAGGTCAAGATGGCAGCCGCGGCGAAACAGGAGAAGAAAAAGGAAGCTGACTGGCAATTGCGCGATCACCCCAAAGCCAATGAGAAGGGCGAATACGGCAGCCCGCAGGGCAATGGGAAAGAGGAGCAGAGCCGGAATCGTGGAGCCGCAGGTGCCGGGGGGCACGGACAAAAGCCCCGCGATGGCCAAGGGCAATACGACAGCGAGCAGGGCACGAGCGACAGCCAGCAGCACGGACAAGGACATTATTCCGGTCCCGAGAAGTGGGGGACCGCCGGGCCGAGCCGGAACCATCAGTCTGGCCGCGGCCGCGAGCTGCGGGGAAGCCCGGAGATCGTGGTGAGCACTGATCAACCGGATGCGCGTTTCGATAGTGCCGATCCCGAACAGACTGACATTAAGAGTCGGCCTCGCGTAGACAGCATCGGGGCGTGGAGCGGCCACATGTAAGCGAGCTTTGGGGCCGTTATCTTTGCCCCGCGCGCTTTCTAGGAAGAGAAGCAGAACTGAATCGTAAAGGGGGTACGTTTGATGGGCGACAACCGTGTGGCTCGATCGGTTTTGGGTTTTTGCGTGGGCGTCGGCGTCGGCGCGGTTCTTGGAATGCTATTCGCTCCGAAGTCGGGTGAAGAAATGCGCGAAGATATTTCCGACACGGCGCAGCGGGGAATGGATGCCGCGGCACAAAAGGGCCGTAAGTGGGCTCGCCGCGCAAAAAGCGCGGCCGGCGACATGGCGGATCAGGTGACCGATCAGGTGAGTGATGCCGTCGATTCGGGCCGCGAAGCATATCAAGAGGCGCGTGGCAACGCGGCGCGGGCTGGCAAAAGCTAGAGTATCTACCTTAACTTTTCGAAGGAGCGTGCGCGGCCACGGGGAAACTCGCAGGCCGCGCACGTCTTTGTTGGTACCCGCAGGAACGCCTTGACTCTAAATTTTTCGGGACGCACAGGCTGGAAGCGCGTCCAAGTTGTGGCTTTTCTCATCTTACTTTCAGCATAGTGACCGGCGCTGGAGCCGACACTCTGAAAGGAACCCTCGATGCTACTGCTGATCATTATTTTGGTTTTGCTGTTTGGCGGAGGTGGTGGCTACTACGGCTATTCCCGGTGGGGTGCAGGCGGCGGACTGGGGATCCTGGGAACGGTCTTGTTGATCGTGCTGGTTTTGTATTTGCTTGGGGCAATACGCTGAGCGCAGAAGAGCTTCGATTCAAATGATGGACAGACCGGCGTAAGCCACGCGCCGGTCGTATCTGGAAAAAAAAGCGGCCCGAGCGTATGCCCGGGCCGCTTTCGGTTTCAGCTGTCTGATTGCTGGCTAATGACGCCCGCCTTTTTCGCGGTCGTTTTGCCCCTGTTTCTCCTGCTGTCCGCCCTTCGAGCCGCCCTGTCCCTGATTGCCTTGCTGGTTGCCCTTCGAAGAGCCTTGGCCGCCGCTGCCTTGACCCTGGCCGCCACCCGTGTGGCTTCCGGTGCCCTGGCTGCCGCCCTTGTTCCCGCGGTTGCCTTCGTCGGATTCATCCTTGCGATCGGTTTGACCGTGTTCGCCTTGGCCCGTGCGCGAACCGGTGCCCTGGCTGCCGGACTGGCCGCCGTGACCTTGCCCCGACTGCTGTGATCCGGCTTGGCCCTGCTGTTGGCTCCCCGTATGCTTGGACGAGCCGGCGTGGCCCTGCGCGTTTGGTTCGCGATCGGACTGGCCACCCTGCTGGCCGGATTGGCCTTGGTGTTGTCCCTGGCCTTGGTGTTGTCCTTGTCCCTGCCCCTGCCCCTGCTGCTGGCCCTGGCCGGAATGCTGGCCTTGGCCCTGATGCTGCCCGCGCTGCTCTTCGTTACCCATATTATTCTTCTGGCCGCCTTGGCTTTTTTCGCCGCGGTTATCCTTCTGATCTTTCTGGTCTTTCTCTTCCTGCCTCTTTGCGGATTCGTTTGGCATGATCTTCTCCTGGATTAAATTTAAACTCGAATTCGCCTGCCCCCTCTGAATTGCCTGGTGCGAATCGCCGTCAGTGGCTTCTAAGCCCGAGCTGCCCGCGTCTTCGCGGGTTTTCGAGTAGAGGGCCGGTCAGATTCCTCTTCGTCTTCGGATTCGCCCGCGCCTTGCGCTTCCACATTGATTTCGCCCGCAAGTTCGGTCAGCTTCTCGTCAGTTTCCTTTTCTTCTTTGAGCGTTTCTTCGAGCAACTCCGCGGCTTCGTCTTCGCCGAGAAGTTCTGCGTAGGTACGCACGCAGCCGTAACCCGCGATTTCATAGTGCTCGACGCGTTGTGCAGCGGCGATGAGGCCGGCATCCAACTCTTCTGCCTCGGGATCTTCCTGGATCATCTCGCTGCCTTCTTCGATGAGTCCTTCCATACCCTTACACTTCTTGCCCTTGGGGCTCTCGCCCAAGGCCTTGAAGATTTTTTCGAGACGCGTCACATGGCCACGCGTCTGCTCAAGATGTTCTTCGAATCCGGCTTTTAGATCATCCGAAGTAGCCGCTTTGGCCATTTTTGGCAGAGCTTTTACCAATTGATTTTCGGCGCTGTACAAATCCTTTAGTTCGTCGATATACAGCTTTTGTAAGGCATTTTTTTCCATTTGCTCTCCCCGATCTAAGTTTGAAAATGGGCGCTGGCCTGGAGCGTGTGATGACTTGAGCTTCGCGAAGCCTGGGCGCTGGCGTGAAATGAGAAAATGGGCTCGATCATGGATTTGGACGGCATCGCGAAACCGGTGTGGCACGCATCGCCTACCATGGTGCGTGTTACGCGACTTTTGAACTATCGGTTAAAGGGTGTAAGACTTTGCGGATAGTTGCGGTACTAGCCCTCTTCTAAAGGACTTCGGCCGAACGAAGCCCGAATTCTGTAAGAAACCCTACAAATGGCTCGCGACGACGCGCGTGAGTGCTGTTTCGCGTCATACAACCAAAAATCCCAATGGCCTGATTGGGCCTCACTGTAAAATGTTGGAGGAGACTCTTGCCCGTGAACCGCAGGGACGCGCTGTGTCCACACGGGGTGTGATTCAGTATGGCACCTTTGGACCAATCCGCGACCATTCAGTGGAGACAGCAGCACGGGGTAGCCCCCAAGGCGCAAGCGGTGCTTGTATTCAGCACCGCCCAGACCGCCCTCACCAAACTCCGCGAAATTCTTCAGCCGCGGTCGATCGCCTTCAGCGAGCCCAGCGGCAACTCCGTTTTGGTCTCCGCGGAATCGGGTTCACTGACCCAGGCAATCCAGAGTTGGCGTGATCTCCTGAGCGCCACCGAATTGCGCGAGGTCCGCGCGGCGCTATTTGAATCGAAGACGCCGTCGCCGGAAGACCTGGCGCGGGCGCCATTGCTCCTCTCCGAACTGGACGTGGCGATCTCGCTAATGGACACGCGCTGGTTCGTGCAGTTGCTGGCGTCCGAATCGTATTTTGTGGTGTTCCAGCCGCTGCTTTCACTGGCAAGCAAAACCGTGATTGCTTACGAATGCCTGCTCCGGGGCCGGCGGGGCGGCAGCGAGATCGGCGCCACGCAATTGTTCGCGGCGGCGCAATCTTTGGGAATCGCCCGGCATTTGGAGCATCTTTCCTGGAAGAAGGCGATCGAACAGGGGCGGGAGCTGGCCAAAAGCGGATACTTACTGTTCCTAAATTTCTCGCCCAGTGCAGCGTCCGACCGCACGTTTGGTGTGGAAGAAACGCAACGGATTTGCGCGCAGCATGGTGTGGACATAAAGCAAATCGTGCTGGAAGTGACCGAAGGCGAAAAAGATAAGGATTACGATGCGGAGCATCTGCGCTTGATGATGGGCGAATACCGGGGGGCTGGGGCCAAGTTCGCGCTCGATGACTTGGGCAGCGGCCATTCCTCGGTGTTGCGCCTGGCCAGCATCAAGCCGGATTTCGTGAAGCTCGATCAAGGGTTGGTGCGCGGCGCGCATTCGAACCAGGCGCGGGCGGTCTTCGTGAAGGCAATTTGCGAAGCGGCGCACCAACTGAAGATTCCTGTAATCGCCGAGGGCGTGGAGACGGCCGAGGATTTGAAGCACTGCATCGCAATCGGCGCGGATTTTGTGCAGGGGTATTATTTGGCGCGGCCCGCGGAGATCGCGCCGGCGGTTTCCGAGGAAGCGATACGTACTTTAGAAGAGTGGTCGCGCGGGCGATAAGAATACGCGACGCGGTAGCCTGAAGCGCGGTTTGATGCAGTCCCTACCTGTAGTCTTACTTTTTACGCCATCCGATTTCTCGAGTTCAGCGGCTGAACCACCGGCTCAGCGCGCCTTTGCGAGACAGTCCGCCGGGTTGCCGCAAGACAATCGCGGTAATGTTATCTGCGCCGCCGGCGCGATTCGCGAGATCCACTAAACGCGCCGCGGCCTCTTGGGCATTTTTGGCGTCCCGCAAAACGGAGGCAATCTGCTTGTCGGAAAGTTCATGGGTTAGGCCGTCCGAGCAGAGCAGGATGACGTCGCCTGCCAGCAAGCGCTCTTCGCTGATCTCGACTTCGACTTCGGGTTCGACACCCACAGCGCGCGTCAGGATATTCCGGAGACCGCTGCCATATGCCTCATCCTCCGTGAGCTGGCCCAGGCGGACTTGCTCGGCAGCAAAGGAATGATCGCGCGTAAGTTGTTCGAAACGTCCCTCCCGCAAACGGTAGGCGCGGCTATCTCCGATATGGGCAACCGTCAGGCGGTCCTTCGCATAACGGACAGCTACCACCGTGGCGCCCATTCCGCGGGCACTGCCTTTCTCGTGCGCGGCGCGGTAGACGATACGGTTCGCTAGCTGGATCGCGCTGGCAAGCCGGCGGGAGGTATCGTTCACCCCTTCCGCGCATTTTCCGAACACGGCGAGCGCGGGGTTTTCGTATGCTTCCTGGCAATGATCGAGAAGGGTGTCCACCGTCATGCGGCTAGCGACCTCGCCGCAGGCTAAGCCGCCCATGCCGTCAGAGAGGGCGAAGAGATTGAGCTTTGGTGCAACCAACAGGCAATCTTCGTTATTTTCCCGAACGCGTCCAGGGTCGGTGCGGCTTCCAACGTCCAGAGGAAATTCCGCGGTGGCGGTAGCCGTGCGGGTCCGCGGGACGCGGAGGTTCAAAGACACGATGCTTGCGTCGAGGGCCATGTCATCACGCTCCGCATTCGTCAGGCGATAACATTTCAGCCTCTATTTGACTACGTGCGGCTTGAAACCCTGGCTGACGAGATCCTGCCGTGCGGTATCCAGCGTTTTCGCATCCGTATAGGGGCCGACGCGAACCTGATAAGACTTGCTCCACAACACAGTTTTGCGGACGGAGACGGCGTGAAAACCCAAGGCCGTAAGTTCTTCCACCGCGTGATCGGCCCATGTGGATTCCTTGAAGGAGCCCACCTCGAGGTAGCTGGTCTCGACGGCAGGAATCGCATCCGCAGGCTTCGCATCGGCCGCTACCGGCGCCGAGGTAGCAGGCGCATGCGCCGGTAGAAGCGACGCAGAAGAATGCGTAGGAGGATCCGTGGGCTTCGAGCCAGCCGACGTGCCATTGTTCGCCGCGGCCGATGGAGAGGCGTCGTCCGCAGGCAGCGACAGCTTTGTCTGTGTGTCCAGTGGTTGGGCGGCGTCGCTCGAAGCGGTGGACGAACCAGCCAAGTTGCCAGTGGGCTTCGCCTTCTCGGCGCGGCTTGGACGCGCAACCCGGAGCTTCGAATGAGTGACGGAGTCGTGTTCGGAATTGTTGCCAGTATCAGACTTTGTGGCGGGCTGATCGACGCGCCCGGTCAAAGTGCTTGCATTCGCTGGATCGGATTGCGTGTCGGTAATTCTGACGAGCTCATCCGGTGCCGCGGTTTGCGGGAGCGGAAGCTGCGAAACATCCACGTTGGAGCTTTCGATCGAAGCGGCGTTCACCGCGCGCCGGTTTCGAATGGCTTTCACGCCCACAAAGCCCATGCCGGCCAGGACACACGCGGTGCCGAGCCCGATCGCTAGCGCCTTTTGGGTCCGTTTGCTTGTGAAGAAGTGCCAATCCTGCCGCTGGAAGAATGCTCCCACAGCCGCAAAACGTGGCTGCAGGTCGCGCCGAAGATCGCGGCCGGAGCGCCGCAAGTCGGTGACGAACTCACTCCACATGGATACGGCAGGCTTGGCCGGAGCGTTGGTGCGCGATAGGGCCGCGGCCACTTCCTCCATGCTCTGAAAGCGCTTGGCGGGATCCTTCTGCATGCATTTCAGAATTACGTTCTCAGCGTGAGCCGGCAGGCTGGGCACAATTTGCCGCGGACGAGTGGGGAATTCGCGCAGTTGCTTCAAGGCCACGGCAATCGGGGGGTCGCCCTCGAAAGCTTGCACACCGGTCACGATTTCGTAGAGCAGCAAGCCCAACGCATAGACGTCGGTGCGTGCGTCGATACCCTTTAGCTCGACCTGTTCGGGGGCCATGTAAGCGGGCGTGCCGACCAGAGTGCCCGTCATTTGTCCGGTGCCTTGAAACGAACGCGCGATACCGAAATCCATGATCTTCGCGACGCCGTTGCGATCCATCATGATGTTGGCCGGCTTCAAATCGCGATGCACGATGCCTTGCGCATGCGCTTCGCCCAGACCGGAGCAGACCTGACGCACGATCGTCAGCGCTTTGTCCCAGGACATGGCGCCGCCGCGTTGCAGGGTAGAGAGCAAGCTCGCGCCCTCCACAAATTCCATGGAAATGTAAGCGATGCCGTTCGAGCGGCTGAACTCGTGAATGCGGCAAACATTCTTGTGCGTAACTTTTCTTGCCAAACACACTTCGCGGCGCAGATTTTCCTGCATGGCAGGATCGGCGGCGATATCCGAGCGCAGCACCTTCAAGGCGACAATTTCGCCGGTTTCCCGGTCGCGGGCCTTGTACACGACGCCCATGCCGCCCGTGCCGACCTGAAAAGCCGATTCGTATCGCGAAGGGATACCCGCAGGAGCGGTGGCCCAGTGCACTTCGAAAACGTCCTGCCCCTCGGCTTGGCCTTCGATCGTTACTTTTCTATTCCACTGAAAGTAGAGATCGCTTTGTTGCGACAGCGCTTCACAAATTTCGCGCGAGGTGAGAATCTGCCCCGAGGCGGCGTGGCTGGTGATATTGCCGGCGACCTGCGCCACGCTGCCAAAAAGGTCGATGCGATCGGGTTGGCCCATCAGTCCGTGAATGCCGATTCTTAGGCCGGGCTGGTCGCACTGGGAGAGCCGCTCGGCCGATTCGGTGAGGACGCGCTCCATGTACACGGCGGCGCGAACGGCATCGGCGGCATTCGCAAATTCGGCCATCACGGACGCGCCGCTCGTTTTGATCACCTGGCCGCGATGATTTCGAATCACGGTAGCGGCAAGATCGTTGTACCGGCCCGCCTCGGCGGTTTCCCCGTAAGTGCTGTCTCCCCCGGTTGCAGCCGCGCTGACGGATTCTGCAAACAGGATGATGAGATTCTTGGTGTGTCGCTGTTCGTTCGCTGCGGAACGAACGGTTGGATTCGCCTCGGCCACGGGCATTGTCATCTGGAGTTCCCTCTCGACTCACCCCGAGAGTAGGTCTATCAATGGGGCGTGCCAATGGCATGGGAGTAATGGAAACGTGGTACGGGGGTACTAAGTGCAGGAAGGGGGAGCCTTCTGAAATCAGTGACTTAGCGCGGGCAGGGTTCAGGACCGAGCTCGGAGTTGCGTGCGGGAGACTCGAAAACCGAGTAAAATCACCGCTCGATCCGCGGCCGTAGCCGTCCGATGGCCCCTCTCATTTGCCCGGATATGCGCTCACGAAAACATACTTTCCCGAGCCAACGTTTAGCGTCACGCTGTCGCCGCTTTGGTGTGCCTGGATGATATCCGCGCGGCCTGCGAGCGGCGCCTCTGACTCCGTCACTTCCTCCAACTTCACATTTGGCAGGCGCACCTCGGCCGACGTATTGGGCGGAATTTCGATGGTGACGGAGAGATTCCCGGCCGCGAGCTGCCAGCCGCTGGCGACACGTCCATACATGCTCTCGATCGAAGCGCTGGCGTGCGTCAGCCCGCCGCCGGGATGCGGCGCAATCAAGATGTGTTTGTAACCCGGCGCGCTTTCATCCAGCCCAATTCCTGCGACGACGCGATACATCCACTCACCGATCGCGCCGTAGGCGTAATGGTTGAAGGAATTCATCGTTACATCTTGAAACGTGCCGTCCGGCTTAATGCCGTCCCAGCGCTCCCAGATGGTGGTGGCACCCTTGGTGACCGGATAGAGCCACGACGGATATTCGGTGCGATTTAGGAGGAGGTACGCTTCATCCAGGTAGCCGTAATCGCCGAGCACGCGGCAGAGTAACGGCGTGCCGAGGAAGCCTGTGGTCAGATGGCCAAATTTTCTTACGTCCGCGGCAAGGCGGGCTGCGGCCTCCGCGCGCTGCGACTCCGGCAGCAATTCGAAGGCGAGCGCGAGAGCGTAAGCGGTCTGCGTGCCGGAGGAGAGCCTTCCATTCGGCGTGACGAATTCTTTCTGAAAGGCGCTCTTGATTTTTTCTTCGAGCGCGCCGTATTCCGCGGCGTCCTTGGTTTTTCCCAGCACCTGCGCCGTTTTCGCAAGCATGGCTGTGGAGCGCGCAAAATACGCCGTCTGAATCAGATCCTTGTCGGTGGTCGCCCCCGGATAGTCCGCATCGGGTGTGGCAAAGGCCAGCCAATCGCCGAACCCGGTTGCACTGTTCCAGAGATAGCTTTCGCCGGCCTGGCGGCGCATGTATTCGACCCAGGCTTTCATGCTGGCGTATTGCTCTTCGAGAATGCGCTTGTCGCCGTAAGCTTGGTAGACGGTCCACGGCACCACGACCGCTGCGTCGGCCCAGCCCGCGGCTGCGGAAGAGCCCTTGCGTGTATCGTGCGACAAAACGTTCGGAATTACGAATGGCACCGCGCCGTCGTCTTCCTGATCGAGCGCCAAATCCTTTAACCACTTCGAATAGAAGCCGGCCGTGTCATGATTGAAGGCTGCCGTCGGCGCGAACACCTGCGCGTCCCCGGTCCAGCCGAGCCGTTCGTCGCGCTGCGGGCAATCGGTAGGGACGTCCACAAAATTGCCCTTCTGTCCCCAGATGATGTTGTGCTGCAACTGATTGAGCAGCGAACTTGAGCTTTCGAAGGTTCCCGTCCGTGCAATCGCCGAGTGCACCACTTCGCCGGAAAAATCATCGAGATTGATCTCGCCCGGCCATCCGCTGACCGCCACGTAGCGGAATCCCTGAAACGTGACGTGCGGCTCGAATGTTTCCACGCCCTGGCCTTTGGCCGTGTAGCGAATGGTTTGCTTCGCGGTGCGCAGATTTTCGGTATAGAAATTTCCGGCACGGTCGAGCACTTCGGCGTGCCGCAGCGTGACGGTCGTGCCCGCCGAAGCCGTCAGGCGAAATTTCACCCATCCAACCATGTTTTGCCCCATATCAATCACGGTGTCCCCTGCAGGCGTCTGAAACACCTTCACCGGCTTGATCTCCTCGATTTTTTTGACGGGAGGGCCCGCCGGCGCCAGGAGCTGGGCTTTTGGCGCGTCCATCAGGGTTACGCCGGCCCAGTCCGCGTCGTTGTAACTTGGCTCATTCCAGCCGGTGCGATCGATGCGCGCGTCGTACGTTTCGCCGTTGTAAATATCGGACGCCAGGATCGCGCCGGTCACCGATTTCCAGGTATCGCCGCTCGCGACGATTTGTTGGCTGCCGTCCGTGTACTTAATTACCAGTTGCGCGAGCAGCGCCAGTTTCTTGCCATAGCTATTGCGCTTGTCGTCCCACGCCATCCGTCCGCGAAACCAGCCGTCGCCGAGCATGGCGCCGAGGCAGTTCTCGCCTTTCTGAACGAGATCGGTCACGTCATAGGTCTGGTATTGATAGCGGAAATCGTAGGAGGTCCATCCGGGCGCGAAGTATTCGTCGCCGACGCGGCGGCCGTTTAAAGAAAGCTCATACAAACCCATCGCGGTGGCGTAGATGCGCGCTCTCGCGACTTTTTTCGTCAAGGAAAACGTTGTTCGCAAAAGCGGAGCGGGATTGGATTTCTTGTCATCCTCGGCGAGGTTGGGAGTGATCCATTTCGCCGTCCAATCCGCCGGATCGAGCAGACCCATCTCCCAATGCGCGGGTCCGCTCCAATTCGATAGATGGCCGTGATTATCGGCCACGCGCACCTGCCAAAAATAAATTCGTTGGCTCTCAAGCGCGGGCCCGGCGTACTCGACCTGGATCGAAGCGTCCGACGCTTGTGTGCCGCTGTCCCAAATCGTTTTGCCCTCGGTGAGATCCTTCTCGGAGAGGGCCACGCGCAAATCGTAGCTGGTCTGCAGTACACCCTTTTCTGCGCTGACGAGTTCCCAGCTCAGGCGTGGCTTGCGCACGTCGATTCCGAGGGGATCGACTTTGTATTCGCAGCGGAGGTTTTTCACGGCCAGCGGCGTTTGCCCATGCGCTGGCGCGCACATCAACGCAGCCGCCATTGCGGAGCCAGCTAGAAATGCTTTGAGCTTCACTGGCATCTCCTCAGTGGCGCAAGGTCAGCGGCACACGAGTTGCAGGGCCTCCGCTCCGAGCGTGAAGCAGAGCACAATAGCCAGAGACATCCAAACGCCAATCGAGCGGCGGGTGCTTCGAAACATTGCATTTCCTCCCAAGTATGAGAAACCCAGTTTTGGACCGATCCGAGCGCGCCAACTATACACCGAGGAGCCGCCAGGATGCCCCGCAGTGCAGGGAAGTAACCAGGGACTCAACCGTGCAAGGCCCGCCGTGAATACGGCAGTTAACCTCAGCGATTCTAGTAGGCCAAAACTGGGTATAAAATCAAATAAGAGCCTGTCTCGGAGATACGAGCATGCACCCTAGGCTTAAGCCCTCGCTGGCGCGTTGTTGCCGAACCTTGATTGCCTTGGTCGCCGCCTCCTCTGCGGTGATGACCGCGCCCATTTTCGGCCAAAAGGTGGAGAGGAGCGTTCCTCTTTCCGCGGCCGCGTGGACTCTGGATTTGCGAAACTATGGGTACGGCCGAGCCTCCGAGCTTGTTGATGGACACACGAATCAGACTTTTCGCGCGGAGATGTTTCACAGCGATGTGTACTTTCTAAGTGATGGAGACATCGAGGAAACCTTCTACGCTTTCGAGCCGCTGGAAGGGCAGCCAAAGGCGCGAGTCCTCTATACGTCGAAAAACTGAACGCGCTGATTGTGGATCCCGCCACGGGGCACGTGAAGCGGCACGAAGCCTGGGCCACGCATTATGAGATGAGTACGCTCGTCCCGCGCGCGGATGGTAGTTTTGCCGTCTTTCTGGGAGACCGCCTGCAATTTTATTCCCCGGATTTTACTCTTCGCTCTTGGGTTGAACTTAGCCCAGCACCGGGCCGCCGACGGGGCGACCTATGGTTCACCAGGTCTCCCAGTGGACGGACAATTTTGATCCAATACAACAGCGGCGACCACGTCTCGTGCGACTGGGTGAGCGGCGACAAGGTCTCGTCTCAAGAGGAGAAATGCGAGGGCACTGCGAGCGCGCAAGTCTGCAGACCAAACGAAGACCGGTGCCCCACTATTTCTGACGAGGAATTGGCAGCCCCATGGATGACGGATAACGGCAAGTATCACTCAGGGATTCGGATTAAGAAGTTCCAAGGGCCTTGGCGGAAGCTCTGTACTATTGGCGGCGGCGCCTGCAGTAACGCTGAGTTTGTCGCCGATGACATGCTTTTGCTTTGGCCGAGCATACACAATCAGGTGAGCTTGGTTCGGAATGATGGAAAGACCATACTTGACGACGTTGTAAGTCGTGGATTCTCTGTGAACTCCTACTCGGAGAAAGCGCACTTATTAGCTTTGCCTGTATATGAGAGGAACCCGGACGGTGCCCCGCCATTTTCTGCCGTGCTCGTCTACAACGTGACTACCCGCAAGCGAGTATTTGAGGTGCACACCGACAAGGAGATGGGTATTCACTTTTTGCAAGGCTTGGCGGTTTCGCCTGTCGGCGACCGCCTCGTTATCCAGGGCGACGGCATTTTGCGTTCGTATACTTTGCCATCGCGCTAATGACCTCCAGGAGCGAAGGCTGAATCGAAATACCGGCATGGGAAAACGGAATGGAGCGGGCGATGGGAATCGAACCCACGTCCAAAGCTTGGGAAGCTCTTATTCTACCATTGAACTACGCCCGCTCTCGCTCTGCGCAAACATAACATAGCCGCGATTTCCGGACAATCCGGGGTGTGCCGTGATCTCGTTCCGAACGGACGCCAAGACGGAGTAGCATTCACGCCGCCAAGCGGGAAATAGACGCCGCGCATGTCGCACTCTTTCCACGAGCCGTGCTAAATTAAAAAGTTCGTTCTCGCGATTGGGCTTGGCTGAATCGAATGACGATTACTTCGCGCAAAACCCGACGCTTTTTCTGGGGCTTGCTGGCGTTTGGTGTCCTGGCCTACGTTGCTGCGTGCCTCGTGCTTTCGGCGATGAATCCTGACCGCATGCATCGCCGGACGACGCATGCCGCGACGATGCCCGCGCCGGAAGGTTTGCCGCCAGGATTCCTGTTGGGCACCGCTACGGCGGCTTACCAAGTAGAGGGCGGCAATACCGGAGATGACTGGTCCGTATTCGAGCAGCAGCCCGGACATATCGCGCAAGGCGATCGCAGCGGGCGCGCTTCCGATCAGTGGAATCGCGTGCCGCAGGATATAGCGCTGATGAAGGACCTCGGCGCGAACGCCTATCGTTTTTCGATCGAATGGAGCCGCGTGGAACCGCAAGAAGGCGTGTGGGACGAGGCCGCGTGGACGCACTACGAAGACGAAGTGCGCGAACTTCGCGCCGCGGGCATCACTCCGATGGTGACGTTGCTGCACTTCACGCTTCCCGAATGGCTCGCGGCGCGCGGAGGCGTACGTGCGCAGGATTTTCCGCCGCTCTTTGCAAAATTTGCCGCCGAGGCTGGCCGCCGCCTGGGTCCGCAGGTGCGCCTCTGGTGCACGCTCAATGAACCCAACGTGCAGATGACGCTTGGCTATCTGGATGGACGCTGGCCGCCGGGTGAAAATTCTCCGCCACACGCGGTGGAGGCATTTACCGGGTTGTTGCGCGCGCACGCTGCCGCTGCGGCCGAATTGCACCGCGTGGTGCCCGGAGCGCAAGTGGGCATCGCGGTGAATATGATCGTGGCCGATCCCGCCTCGCGCTGGAACCTGCTCGATTGGGCCAGCAGCTACATGGTGCGGAAGGCGTTTGATTGGTCGGTCTACGATGCGATTGCTACCGGAAGAGCGCGCTTATCTGTGCCGGGGATTCCGAGTCTCGATCAGCCGATTGCCGGACTCAAAGACTCGGCCGATTTCATCGGCGTGAATTACTACACGCGCTTCTTGTTTCATTTCTCGACGGGATTTCCTCCCTCGTTCGCGCGCACTTCCGATCCGGAAAATACGAGCGATCTGGCGTGGTCGATCTACCCCGATGGATTGCAGCGCGTGCTGCAGGATACCTGGGCTCGCTATCATTTGCCGATTTACGTTACCGAAAACGGCATCGCGGACGCGGCGGGCACGCGGCGCGGCGCGTACATCCAGTCCCATCTGGAAGCGGTCGATGCGGCGGTGCGTGAGGGGATTCCGGTTCGCGGATACTTTTATTGGTCACTGGTGGATAATTTCGAATGGGCGGAAGGCTTTCGCACGCGCTTCGGCCTCTACCATGTGAACTATCCCACCGAGGAACGGACCTTGGCGCCGGGGGCGGAAGTGTTTCGCTCGTGGGCGGCCACGCTCGCAGCCTCCGCTTCACGCTGAAAAATCGTTTCGAAAAACTCAGGAATTTCAAAGATGGCGCGATTGGGTTGGCGTGTAGTATTGGCGCGCAACTCGCCGAATGTTTCCGGTTCGAGAAGTTCGGTGACGGCAGCGACGATCTTGCGGAAGCTACGCAGCACGAGGCCGACGCTGCGCTCCTTGAGCCACTGCGCGTTATAGCGTTCCTGCGGCAGAGTCCAGGAATTGCACTCCACGATCACCGGCAATCGTTTTGAGAGCGCTTCGGAAAGGCTGCCAGGACCCGGCTTGCCAATAAAGAAATCCGCCAGGCTCATGTAATAGGGAACTTCTTTTGTAAAGCCTTCGATACAGTGCGGCATACGCCAGCGTCTTTCGCGCAGCTCCTTCGCCAGCATCGCGTTTTTTCCACACAGTAGGATTAACTGAATACCGAGCGTGGATTCGTCAAGCCGCTCGGCGATATCCAGCATGGCGCGGCTGCCATGCCCGCCAAAGAGCACGAGACCCGTGGGCAGATCGGGATCGAGGCCAATGCGGCGGCGCTCATCGGAACGTTTGATTTCCGCCGGCTCGTAAAATCGTGGATGCAGAATCATTCCCGAAGCCTGAAAAACGCGCTCGGGCGTATAGCCCAATTGCCGCGCCTGCTCGACCGCCTTGGCCGAGCCGCAAATCGCATACTGCTCCTGACGCTCGAGCCAGAAGTGCGGCGGATAATCGGCAATATCGGTGAGGATAGTGACGAACGGCCGCTCCGGGCACGTCGCGCGAAAGCTATCAAAGAGTGCGCGATTGAAATGCGGCACTACGGAAACCAGTAAATCGGGCTGCGTTTCTTTCCAGTGCGCTTTCAGAATGCGCACGATCGGGCGGCGGTACGCGCGAATAATCACCTGTAGCGAGCGCATCAGTTCCGTGCTGCCTAGCGTCCAGCCTGTCCGCAGCATCGAGTTGTAAAAATCCTGGATGCGAATCCCGGCATATTTCTTTAGGACGTCGGTGGGATCGAGCAGCTCCTGAAGATTGGTGAGGTGTACTTCCCACGGGCGGTGTTGCGCTTGGATCACCATCTCCAGGGCATTGGCTGCCGCGCGATGGCCGCCACCGGCGTCAAAGAAGCAAATCTCAATGTGTTTCATAAATTCCGATAGTGGCAAATGAAGCGCCAAATTGTGTTAGAGAAATGTGAATAGATTGCCGTGATGTCTAAAGCATGCACTATCTATGAGTTACATAAGTTTTGCACAGGCGTCATACGCGCGTAACCCGGCCGTTCGACAATTGTCACATGAAATGTGATCTGCACGTTCACTCGTTCTTCTCGGGACCGTGCACCACGCCCGTCGTTGCGCGGATTTGCCGCGAAAGCTATAGCGATCCTGACGCGGTTTACTCGACGCTGCACGCACGCGGGATGGATCTGGTGACGCTGACCGATCACGATTCCATCGAGGGCGCCGAAGAACTGCGGCGCTACGCCAACTTTTTCACCAGCGAAGAGCTGACTTGCCGGATGCCCAGCGGGACCGAAGTGCACATCGGCGTCTACGACATTACCGAACGGCAGCATACGCAATTGCAGCAGCGCCGGAATGATCTGGTGGCGCTGTTGATGTATCTGACCGAGTGGCGGCTCTTCTTCAGCGTCAACCACGTTTTTTCGAGCCTCACCGGCGCTCGCGAAATCGAGGACTTCGAATGGTTCCACGAGTACTTTCCGGCTCTCGAGGCGCGGAACGGTTTGCTGCTGGCCGCGCAGAACGCAAGTGCCGCGCGGTTGGCAAAACGCTGGCGGAAAATTGCCATCGGCGGCAGCGACGCCCACGCGCTGGCTTCCGTTGGTACCGCCTACACGGAAGTACCCGGCGCGCGCGATAAGGACGAATTCTTTGCCGGGCTACGCGCAGGTATGGGTCGCGTGGAAGGTGAATCCGGAAACTTCACGAAGCTGACGCGCGACGTCTTGCTCGTCACTTTGGAAATGATGCGCGAAAACGCCTGGACGCGAGTGCTTGCGCCGTTGGGCGTGCTGATACCGTGCGCAACGCTGCTCAATCATTGCACGGAATATATGTTTGGTCGGCGCTGGGCGGCGCGAGTTCTGGACCAGCCCGCCGCGCGCCCATCGTGGATTTCGGCTTCGCAACCTGCGGTGGAGTAAAAACCATGACGCTGGCGAGGATGGTCTGGAACCGGATCGAATCGGGCGATCATCGCCTGATGCGGCGAGTGCACAAGTGGCGTCCGCCGCGATGGTTTCGGTTCTTCACGATTGTGTTCACCCGTATGGGCGATGGCTGGCTTTGGTATGGAATCGGCATCGTGCTGCTGTTATTCGGGGGCACGCCGCGGTTCCTGGCGTCTGGCTCGGCGGCGCTTGCGACCCTTTCTGGAATCTTACTTTTCCGGTTCCTGAAGCGTGTAAGCCATCGCAAACGGCCTTGCGAGCTCGAGCCGCATTGTTGGTCGCTGGTTTTGCCTCCGGACCAATTTTCATTTCCTTCCGGGCATGCCATCACGGCATTTGGAATCGCCGTGGCGCTCGGATGGTTTTACCCGGAACTCTTTGCCTGCCTCTTGTTCGTGGCGGCGAGCATTGCAGTGTCACGCATTATTCTGGGCATGCACTTCCTCAGTGACGTGATCGCGGGATCCTTCCTCGGGTGCGTGCTCGGTTACGTCTGCGTACACATACTCACTCGCCTGTAAACGGCAGGTAGCTCACTCGGCCGCGTTCTCCGCGCTCGTTCAGAATTCATTTGCCCGCATAAACACCTTTCGCGGCCATCGTGGCGGCGGTACACTGTGTAGGAGGCCCTTCGTGAAACCGCTTTCCCGGCCGTACTGGAGGCCGCGTCCATGAATCCCCGCGAAGTTCTGCGTGTCGCTCTTCGTTCGCTCACCAAGAACAAAATGCGCACTGCGTTGACGATGCTCGGCATCATCATCGGTGTGGGAGCCGTGATCTGTACAGTAGCGATTGGCGAGGGCGCTTCCGACCAGGTGCAGCAACAGATTTCCGCGCTGGGCGATAACCTAATTTATATCACCGCGGGCAGCATCAATTCCTACGGTGTCCACCTGGGCAGCCAAGCGACGAAGACGCTCACGGCTGATGACGCGCAGGCAATCGAGCAAAATGTATCCACGGTAAGCCGCGTTTCTCCCGGCGTTTATGCCGGCGCGCAGGTCGTTTACCAGAACCAGAATTGGTTCACCCACGCATCCGGCACCGGTCCCGATTATTTCCAGATTCGGCATTGGCCCATCATTCGCGGCAGCGGGTTTGGCGAACATGATGTGGAAACGGCCGCCGATGTTTGCGTCATTGGTCAAACTGTGGCGACAAATTTATTTGGCACCGAGGACCCCGTAGGGAAGACGATCCGCGTGTCGAACTTGCCGTTTCGCGTGATCGGCTTGCTGGCGGTGAAAGGCCAGTCTGCAGCGTTTGGGAATGACGAAGACGATACACTGGTGATGCCTTACACCACCGTGCAAAAAAAGCTCAACGGCATCAGTTGGCTCCAGAACATCGCCATTTCCGCGGCTTCGGCAGCGGATATGCCCGGAGCGGAAAAGCAGATCACTTCGCTCCTGAGGCAGCGCCACCATCTACGTGCCGACGAGCCGGATGATTTTATTATTCGCGATCCGAGCGATCTAGCGCAGGCGCGAGAACAGGCAGTGCGCGTAATGGAGTTGCTGTTGGGCGCGATCGCCTCCGTATCGCTCGTGGTGGGCGGGATCGGAATCATGAACATTATGTTGGTCTCGGTCACCGAGCGTACGCGCGAGATCGGCGTGCGAATCGCCGTCGGCGCCACCGAACACGACGTGCAGGCGCAATTCCTCAGCGAAGCCGTGGTGCTCAGCATGTTTGGCGGGGCTTTGGGCGTCGCGTTCGGATTCGTGGCGTCGAGTATTGTGTCCTCGGCACTGGGATGGCCGACGAATATACCCGTCTCCGCGATCGGAATTGCCGTGATATTTTCCGCGGCCGTCGGTGTGTTTTTCGGATACTATCCCGCAAAAAAAGCGGCGTCGCTCGACCCCATCGAAGCCTTGCGCTTTGAATAGTCCGCCGCGGCTCCACTCTGTTGCCGCACGTTCTGTTGAACCGTCCAGCCGACTCCTTGATTAGGCGAGCACATCCGTGGATGCGAATTCTTGCAGAGACGGTGACGAATGGAGAGACTGTTGTGCGAATCGCCGCGCGTGAAGAGGGTGAACCGGGAAATGACGCGCGAGAGCGGGAGGGAGCTTTCGATGTTCAATAACGCTTTGCAGTCCACGGGATTGCCGCGACGCCGGAGCCAGCGCATCTTTTTACCGGTGCGGCTTCAGGTCAGCGGCCAAGCCAATGAGAAATTCACTTTCGAAGAAAATACGCGGACGCTGGCGATCAGCGCACACGGGGCCTTGCTGAGGTTGGCCACATCCGTGAATAAAGGGCAACAGCTTGAGTTGCGCAATGCGCGAACCGCAGCGGTTGAGCGCTGCAAGGTGGTCTACCTTGGGCAAAGCGAAGCGGGCGGCGCGCAGGTGGGCGTCGAATTCGTGGCCCCCAATCCTACCTTCTGGAATGTGTCCTTTCCCCCAGAGGATTGGAAACCGCAGCGTGTTCGACCTACGCAAGGTGCGCACCTGACGGAGCGTTAGGCGGTATCTACGACTTTCGCCTTGTAGCCTTATCCCTTTTCATCGCCGTGCTGGCATCGTAAGCTGCGCTCGATCTCGCCGATCGCCTCACTCGAAATCGAATGGATGGATACCACTCGAAACCTATCTCTCCGCTGGAAGTGCGTGCGTTGCTCAAACCGTGTTCGGATTCGTGCGCGATTCAATCAAGGTCCAAGGCTCGGTTAGGTAATGTACCGTTTTGGCGCTCAGGCAAACTCCGCGCTCGACTTACAGCATGCTCTGTATTCGGCAAAGACTCGACTCACCGTAACATGTGGACGTCCTCGGGGGAGAGGTTTACATGTTTCGCCGTTTGGGTTTCTGGGGTTTGGCTGGTCTCTTTTTATCCGCCTTTTTAATTGCTTCAGCCAGTGCCGATACACTAATCCCGCTCGCCAGCGTAGGTACGGCTGCCGATTCCAGTCAGTACAATTCCAGCGGAGCCACCATTTCAATCGAACCGAACAGCGCGTGGGCGGCGCCGCTGGCGGGTTCCTCTTGGGTGTCTTTTGAATCTACCGGTAATCCGAATGCGCCGGGATTTGTGGCGCTCGCAAATGGCACCGTGGTTGATTTCTTCGATGTGTTCACCGTTCCAGGCACGGCAACGGGTGGCTCGATCTCCGTTATGGCAGACGATTCCGCGGCCGTCTATCTGAACGGCGTTCTCCTGGTTCCCGAGGCGCCCTCGGCCGGCAACACGTATCGTACCTGTTCTGATTTTGGCATTGGCTGTGTACGTCCGGACGTGATTGATCTTCCTGCCGCTGATCTTCAGAGCGGCACGAATACCTTGGAGTTTGCGGTGGCCCAGCGCGATGGAAGCTCTTACGGATTGGACTACGCGGGATATGTTACCGATCCGCTGGCGACGCCGGAGCCGCTGTCGCTGGCCCTCGTAGGTACAGGCCTGCTAGCGATAGCATTTTTGCTGCGGCGCCGCTTAGCCTAGAGGCTAACCGGCGTGCCGCACACCATCGTGCCTTTAATTTTCGACGAGTTTGTTCCGGACAGCGTAGTCTAAAACATCATTCATGGAGTGGCAGTTGAGCCTGCGCATGACATCCGCGCGGTGCTTTACCACTGTCCCAGGACTTAGCTGCAGGATTTCCGCGATTTCGTTGGTGCTCTTTCCTTTTGCCGCCAGCCGGATAATTTCCCTTTGACGATCGGACAGCGGGCGGAGCTGGATATCCGCTTTGCCGGCCGGAGGGGGCGGTTCCGTTAGCCCCTTCTCGCCTTTATCTAGAAAGAGCTGTTCCACCTGCTTGCTGAAGAACTGTTCCCTTTGACTGACGGCCTGTACGGCCGCAGCCAAATCGGACACCGCGTCTGATTTGAGGATGCACCCCAACGCCCCGGCACGCAGCGCCAACCGCATGGTGTCCCGCAATTCATACATCGTTACCAGCAGCACGGCCGTTTCGGGGGAAATTTTGGCGATCTGTCGCGCAGCCTCGAATCCGTCCACACAAGGCATGGCTATGTCCATTACGGCCACGTCCGGTTTGAGGTGTTCCACGGCTTGCACGGCCTCGAGTCCATTTCCAGCTTCGGAGACGACCTCCCAACCGGGCTGACCCCGTAGCAAGGCGCAGAGACCCTTGCGCACGATCTCATGATCATCCGCCACTACGAGCCGAAGTTTGGCCATAAATACCCCAGGAAGGGTTGCGCACGTTTCAATTTGGAACAATGGACGTTACCCTGCGTTCTCGCTATACCGGGGATCCTGTATGTACGCGGAAGCGGCACTGCTAACGTCAGAAATCGCCGTAGTCGGTCACCCGGAATGACATAATTTGTCACTTCGCTGTAGATCTAGAATTCCACTCTGCGAACTATAAAGTAATAAGCATTTATATATCAGCAGCTTAGGGCAATTCAGCGATCGAAGACCTTCATTGGGCTTAGTCTTGCACATTGCACCCCTTGAACCGTTCGGTTGGTAGCTTGCGGAGGCAGAATGCGGCGTGCGCAACGGGGCTTTTCGCTGATTGAGCTGTTGATCGTCGTAGCGATCATACTGATTATCGCAGCGATCGCCGTACCCAACCTGCTTCGCGCGCGAATTTCGGCCAATGAAGCCTCGGCAGTCAATTCCATCCGCACCATGACCACGGCCTGTATTACCTACAACTCGACCTATGGCGAATTTCCGCCGCTGCAAGCGGACTTGGGGCCGTCAAGCACGGGAACTCCGTCGTCTACGGAAGCCGATTTACTCGATCAAGTGCTGGGCTCGGCTACCGCAGTAAAGAGCGGGTATACCTTCGCATATGTTGCCGGTTCGGGTCCCGTAATTAGTTCCTACACCATCAACGCCGACCCAGTCTCGCAAAATCAAACCGGCATACGCCACCTCTACACCGATCAGAGCGGTCTCATTCGTTCGAATCCGACCACCGTGGCATCGGCGAGCGACTCACCGGTCAACTGAGCGTTCGAGGTCGCTGCTTCGGAGTTTTACGGTGCTTTCGGGTACCAGTCGAGCAGGCGCACCTCGATTCCCGTTCCCTCCAGGCCCTTCTGAAACACGCTTAGGTCGGACCCGCGATAATGGTAGGGAATTACGATCTTGGGATGAAAGGCTTTTACCGCGTCCGCCGCTTCGTCGGGCGGCATGGTATATGGCAAATTCATGCACACGAACGCGACGTCAATATTCTTCAGCGCGCGCATCTCAGGAATGCCTTCGGTATCGCCCGAAAAATAGAAGCGCTTGCCGCCGTACGTCAGCACGTACCCGTTTCCACGTCCCTTATCGTGATAAAAGGTGCCCGCAGAAGGCCCGCGCTTCATGTTGTACATGGGAATCGCTTCGATTGTGAATCCGCCCCAGTTTTTCGTTTCGCCGTTCGATATCACTTTCGCCGCCGTCACCGTCTTTGCAACCGCTGCGGGCGCCCAAATTTCCGTCCCAGCTTTGCTGACCTTGGCGATCGAATCGGCATCCATGTGGTCGCCATGAATATCGGTCAGCAGGATCAGGTCGGCGGGGGGTAAACCAGTGAAGTCGGAAGGCTTTGCCGGATCGAGATAGATGATCTTCCCACCCGCATCAATCATCAGGCTCGCGTGATAGATCGGCGTGATTTTCACCGGGCCCCGCGAAGTGTCGAACGTCTGGGTGGGCCGCGGACCCTGGGCCATTATCGGAGCCGCGAGGAGCGCGCATGTTACCAATATCGTCATCCATCTCATCGAAGAGCTCCTTTATTTTGAAATATTTCTCACGCGGACAGGATGGTAGCACTCCCTGAAATGCGCAGCAATTGACCTCGGTCAGCGTGGGGTGCCACACGCGGGAAAATGAGGTTCTTTTTGAAGACGCTTACCGGACCCCCAGAGCATCTAACAATATGGAGACAGCAGGAGGACCACTTTGAGTTTTCCCTTTCTTACACGTTATAAAAAATTGTTGTTCTCGATCTCACTGCCGTTGCTGATGGCTGTGAGTGGTGCGGGGCTTCAAGCGGCTCCGGTGCAGGACGCTCCGCCTCCGCAGGAGCAAGCGCCGCCTCCCGCGCAACCTGCGCAGCTATCACCGCAACAGTTGCAAGAGCTGGTTGCCCCCATTGCGTTGTATCCCGATGCGCTCGTGGCGCAGATTCTCGCGGGCGCCGCATATCCCACACAGATCGTCGAAGCACAGCGCTTTCTTCAACAAAACCCCGATCTAAAAGGCGACGCGCTCGCGGCGGCGGTGGATAAGCAGGATTGGGATCCGAGCGTGAAGGCATTGACGGCATTCCCGTCTGTGCTTTCCGATATGGATAAGAACCTTTCCTGGACCTCTACGCTCGGCGACGCAAACATGAATCAGCAAGCCGATGTGATGAGCGCCGTGCAATTTATGCGGCAGAAGGCCGAGCAAGCCGGCAATTTGAAAACTACTCCGCAACAAACGGTAACGAGTCAGGGACCGAACGTCGTCATTCAGCCGGCCAATCCCCAAGTGGTTTACGTACCGGAGTACGATCCGGAATATGTCTACGGATATCCGGTCGGACTCTGGCCTGGGTTCTACCCCTGGTGGGGAGTTGGTGGGCCGTACATGTCTTTTGGAGTTGGATTTGGCGTGGGGCCCTTCCTCGGATTTGGCTGGGGCTGGGGCGGTTGGGGTTTCGATTGGTATAACCGCGGTCTTCTTTGGGGCGGACGGCCCTATGGCTTCCACAGTCGCGCATTTTACGATCGAGGAGCCTATTTCCACGGGAACTATCGCGGTTATGCGGCGCCTTATGCCCGTGGGGGTGGAGTCGCTCGCGGTTATGGCGGAGCCCAGCGAGGTGGGTTTAGCGGCACGCGTTCCGGCGCTTTTGGCGGATATTCCCGCGGCGGGGATGTGCGCGGTTATTCATCGCGCGGACGTTCCAGCTTCGGTGGCGGTCACGCCGGCGGGGCTTCTCGCGGCGGTGGTGGCCACGGTGGTCATGGGCATTGATATTGCTGGTAAGCCGTTGGTAGGCCATTTGATCAGCGTCGGCCGGCGTAGCCGGCAATGGAGATGAAAAGATGGAGCGGGGAATGCGCATATCGAAACGGAGCTATTTGAGCGGCACCGGCAGCATCGCCGCTTATGCCGCGTTGGCGTTTTCTGTTGGAATGTTTCCGGGCGTAACGCAAGCACAGTCCACACCGCAGTCTTCGCAGGCTGCCTCCACGCGAACCTCCATGGTTCATAAAAGTGCCCCGCGGGACGCCACGGACGCTGAGGTGTTTGCGTCGGCGGGCGAGGCTACGCAGGCGCTTATCGCCGCCTTGCGTGCGGACGACGAGCAGGCGCTGACAAAAGTTCTCG
Organism: uncultured Acidobacteriota bacterium; assembly: GCA_963703805.1. Lineage (GTDB taxonomy): Bacteria > Acidobacteriota > Terriglobia > Acidiferrales > UBA7541 > DASTCZ01. The sequence goes on from CAVPFO010000001.1 coordinate 148,804, forward strand.
GGGCGGAATCGAAAGATGTGATTTCCTCGGGCGATCAAGTGGAAGACAACAATGACCGCCAGCAGTTCGTGCAGAAATACGAGCAAATGCACCGCCTCGTGATCGAACCCGACGGCACTACGACGCTGTATGTTGGCGCGGAAAATTGGCCGTCGCCGATTCCGCTGATTCACGGCGCGAGCGGCTGGTATTTCGATACGCCGGCGGGGAAGCAGGAAATCCTGTATCGCCGTGTGGGAAAGAACGAACTGGCCGTGATTGAGGTGTGCCGCGAACTGGTGGACGCCGAAAAAGAATACTACGGGCAGCCGCATGACGGCGACTCCGGCAAGGTTTACGCGCAGAAGTTTTTCAGCGATCCGGATAAGCACGACGGCTTGTATTGGAAGGCCGCAAGCGGCGACCCCGATAGCCCAATCGGTCCGCTGGTGGCATCCGCCGCGGCGGCAGGATATACGAGAGACGCCACGACAGACTCAACTCAGGAGACGCAACCATTCCAAGGCTATTACTTTCGCGTCCTCACCGCTCAAGGATCGCACGCCGCTGGCGGTGCCCGCAGTTACTTAGTGGACGGAAAGATGACGCGCGGCTTCGCCTTCCTAGCGTATCCGGCGGACTATCGCTCCTCGGGTGTGATGACGTTCCTCGTGGATCAGGACGGCGTCGTCTACGAAAAGGATCTCGGCCCCAAAACAGCCGAAATCGCGAAATCACTCAAGAGCTACGACCGCGACGCTACGTGGCGCAAGGCGGACTGAGCGGAACGATGCCGACCACCGCCTAGTGGTGCGGGGAGAGAAGAGCATGCCAAGAGACGCACACCAGAGAGCCGCTGAATTTCACGAACTCGCCGCACATGCGCACCGTGCCGCCGCGACGCACCACGAAAAAGAAGATCATAGGACCGGGCACGAATTGTCGCGGCAAGCCATGGAGCACTCCACAAAGGCCTATGAGGCCGCACAGGAAGCCCACCGCAAATCAGAAAATTCCGCCCAAACGAAACCGTAGTGCTACTAGGCGATTCCGAAACAGGTTCCGACTCGCGGCGGGTTTGGAACCTCCTGCCGGATAGGTTTCCCCGAACGATGTTCGCGAAGTTCCTGTCGTGGCGCTACGACCGCGATGCAACAAGCGCTTGGATTCGCGAATTGCCCCCGCGAATTCCCAACCCTGTTGTCTGACCCCTCCGCTACTGTCTGACCCCTCCAATGATCAGGTGCAGCACGATTGCTGGCTCGATGCCCGGCATCACGCGCGCTCCGATCCACTTGACGGGTACGGTGACGCGATGCGTAATTCCGTGGATCGTCAGATCGCCGGTTACGCTATAAGCGGCGCAACGGCTACCGCCTCGCACAAGAGACGATGCAGAGCCCGCGCGCGTTAACGAAGTCCCGCCACCCGGCCCAAAGAAGCGGGTTGTGTTCTTATGCTGTTAACGGTTGGGCGGTTCCAAGCGTCCTGAGATAGGCGGTTTGTGTTTTGAGCGAGTGCGCAAATGCGGTGGAGCTGATCGCGGCGGCGAGAACGGGCGACCGCGCCGCATTCGGTGAGCTTTATGCCTGCTATGCGCGCGTGATTCACGGCATTTTGCTTTCCCGGGTTGCGCCTGCCGATGCCGACGATCTGGTGCAGGAAGTCTTTCTCACGGCCATGAAACAGATCGCGAAGCTGCGCGAGCCGGAAAAATTCGGCGCGTGGCTCGCCGCTATGGCGCGGAATCGCTCCAACGACCATCTGCGGCGATCGGCACGTTCCACCGAATTGCCGGGCGAAATTGCCATACGCGAGCAAGCCTCGGCGGAAGCAGAAGCCGCGCAAGCGTTGCGCGTGATCCAGGAACTCCCCGAGGCCTACCGCGAAACGTTGGTCTTGCGGCTGGTCGAGGGCATGACCGGCCCCGAAATCGCGGAGCGCACCGGCCTGACGCCCGACTCCGTGCGCGTGAATTTGCACCGCGGCATGAAGGCGCTGCGCGCTCGATTGGAAGGGAGGTAGGTATGGACGACGAAATCAGCTCGTATTTGTGGGATGGCACCGGCGAACCGGATGCGGAGGTTGCGCGTCTGGAAGCCATGCTTTCGCGCTGTCGTTACGTCCCGCATTCACTGGCGAATCCTGCGGAGGCCTTCGTCCCGCGCCGAAGCCCGGCGCGCTGGTTGCTTCCCGCGTGCGCAGCCGTCGCGCTGGCCGCGGTGTCACTCATCAGCCTCAATCTATGGCGTCTGCAATGGACCGCGGGCGCGCCTTGGAAGGTTACGGCCGTCCAGGGAGCTCCACGCGTCAACGGGGTTGCGTTCAGCGCTACCGGGAAACTTGGCGTAGGTGACGTGTTGGAAACCGACGCCCGGTCGAGCGTGGAAGTACACATCGCGCGCATCGGCAGCATGCAGATCGAGCCCAACTCTCGGGTGGAATTAATCTCCACGCGATCGCATAAGCACCGGATCGCGCTGAAGCGCGGCACCATTTCGGCCGAACTGTGGGCGCCGCCCTGGTCGCTCGAAATGGAAACGCCCTCGGCCATGGATTTCGATCTCGGCTGCAAGTTCACGCTCGTGGTGGCGCCCGATGGTTCGGGCGTGATGCGCGTTTCTTCCGGGTGGGTACAATTGGAGGCGGAAGGGTTTCAAACGCTCGTCCCCGCGGGGGCGGAAGCCGAAACCCGCGAAGGCTTCGCGCCGGGAAGTCCGTACTTTGACGATGCCACGCCGCAGTTCAAGGCGGCGCTCGCAAGCCTCAACTTTGGGACGCTCAGTGCGCCCCAACATGAAGCTGCGCTGGCGGCGGTGCTCAGCGCGGCGCGCCCGAAAGACGTGATGACGCTCTTTAACCTGATGGCGCGCTCGAATCGAGAGGAGCGAGGCATGATTTACGATCGCGCCGCGCAACTCGATCCGCCGCCGGCAGAAGTCACGCGCGAAGGCATTCTCGCCTACGACGAGCCTATGATGAACCGCTGGTGGGGAACTCTACGCCTAGGAAACGCCAAGACGTGGTGGATCCACTGGGATGACGTGTTCTGATTCAATTGGCGGGGCCGACGGGGTTCGAACCCGCGACCTCCTGCGTGACAGGCAGGCGTTCTAACCAAACTGAACTACGGCCCCGTTTGTTCCTGATCGTGGTGGGCAGTGTCCGATTTGAACGGACGACCTTCCGGGTGTAAACCGGACGCTCTAACCGCTGAGCTAACCGCCCACGAGTCCTTACTCCCGGAACTTCAACAGATTACGCAACCATTCCACTCCTGTCAATTTGCGTGTTTCGCCTGCTGTCCTGGGATCTGTTTCGTAGTGGCAGTCTGGGCGCTAATGGACGGTGACGATCACCGTCGCGGTGCTCTGTCCAAACGCATTCATCGCGTAGAGCGTATAGGTAGCCGTCTGTGTCGGCGTGATGGCCACACTGCTTCCGCGAACCGCGCCCACCAGCGGCGAAATCACAAAGTAAGACGCGCCCGTAACATTCCAACTGAGCGTTACTGGCGTCCCCGAAGAGACCGAAGTCGCGCTCGCCGTGAAGCTCGTAATCGAGGGAGCAGCGCCCTGCGGCACATTTGCCGCGGTATAAATCGGATTCATCAGCACCACTTCAAAATCGGACGTTGTCACCGCGCCCAGATTGTGCAGGTCGCTGTTATCCCAGCGATCGTCGGGCGCTCCGCTGATGAACATGGACGAGCCGTTATCCGCCATGATGATTCCATACTGCTGCATGGCCTTCAGGATCACCTGATTCGTCGGCGAGAAGCCGGAAATATCGAAGCTCGCTTTCAGCCGCAGCCGCATCCCCATCGGCGCAGCCAGCGGATTCGACGAGTTTGCCGCCCAGTGCGACGCCGGGGGCACAAACGCCGCGCGGCTATTCTGCAACGTGAACCGAATCGCGTGCTTGATTTGTCCAGACGCGACTTCGTCGTAGCGCACCAATCCAGCGAAAATCGATAGCCCAGCCGCATCGGCGGAGGTCCACGTCAGCGGACGTTGCTCGTCATTGAGCAGGTCCCACACCGCTGCGGATCCTGCGTTCCACGCGCCATTGTTCCCGGGATAGGAGCTGTACAGTTCGTACAGCCAGCAATTGTTGTTGTCCAGCACCAGCACGTGCCGGTCGCCGCTGCCCGGATTCGGATAGCCCTCGATGGGCGCGCCCGCAGGCACCGGCATCGGCCCCTGATCGCTTTCATCGCCATACGCCGTGAAATTGATGGGCACAAAGGCCTGTTGCGCGCCCACGATCACGTAGGGAATGCCGATGCTCGAGGCGTCATACGTGCCGGAGCCGAAATCGGGATGCAAGCCGATGCTCGCACCGATAAAGTTGATGATCGCCTGCGAATTGGGGTCCACGGCGGCGCCGGCAATATTTTGGTTCCAGGCGTTATCCGCCGGGAAGGGCAGCACGCCGTTGAGGCTTGCGCCTTGGCCAAGGCTCATCGCGCTGCAACTTGAGGGAGGTGGTGGCGGCGGGGGATTGGGATTGCTGGCCGCGTTCACTTGAATATTCACCGATCCGGATGTGCTCGCGCCGGGATTCGGATTGCTCACGCTTACCGCATAGGTTCCCGCCGTCGGCTCTGTGCCCGTGGCCGTAAGCTGCGTGTTTGAAACAAACGTCGTGGCTAACGACGTTCCTCCGAACGACACTTGTGCGCCAGTGACGAAATTTGCGCCGTTAATCGTCAGCGTAAAGCTTCCCACGGTAAAGGAAAGCGGACTCACGCTCGAAATGCTGGGCGAAGGGTTGAGCAGCGTCACCACGTCACTGCCGCTCGCGCTCGAATCAGCAGCACTGGTCGCCTGGATCGTCACGCTGTTGGCGGTTGGCACGACGGCCGGCGCGGCGTAGAGCCCTCCCGAAGTGATCGTCCCCAGCGACGTGTTACCGCCGGCGATGGCGTTGACGCTCCAGCTCACCGTTTGATTCGACGATCCGGAAACCGTGGCCGCAAATTGCTGCGAATTGCCGGCGCGCACGCTGGCAGGATCGGGCGCGATGCTGACGGTAACCGTCGCAGGCGAGCCCCCGCCGCTCGATCCCGATCCGGATCCGGAGCCGGGCGACGCAAATCCGCCGTTGCCGAGCTTGCACCCGCTCAGCAGCCCCGCGAGTGCCACTACTGCGAGATGAGGCTTCAATCGCACGATCGCTTCGATATCCGTGGAATAAAAACAGCGTGTACTCAGCGAGTCAGTATGAAGGCAGAAAAAATGCGTCACAAGCTGGCCCAAGGTACAGTCCCCCGCCTCGTCGATCTCTCAAGACGGGAACACCTGCCCGCTGTAAGGTTCTCGACGTCCTCGGGACCTGAGGCGCTTCGCGCGAACATCCGATTGTCTGAACGCGGTGCCCTCGGTGGGCGGGGATTCTTCGTCGCACCCTTCGCTCCTCAGAATGACATTCTTCGTTCGGGTACACTTCTGATCCAAGGCGTCCCTCCGCTGAGAATGACAATGGAGGCAAATGCGTGGCGAGAAGCGCAGGATGATCGGCGGGCCTTGCGCTGCCTAGAATAAAAGCCCGGCCAAAAGGGAGCTGTCATTCTGAGCGCAGCGAAGAATCCCCGCGATCCGAGAAGGAATAAAGTTGTCCGTTGACGTTCGGCGCAGCGCGCCGCACCGATTTTAGGCGCTTCGCGCCGCTCGAAGCTACCCCATGTGAACCACTTTGCTGCCCTCCGCTCCACAAACCAGGGCATTCAGAAACCGCCGTCTCGTTGTAGAATCGCGGCATTTGTTGCGCATCGGGGAATTCATGCACCCAATGATTCTGGCCTCGTTCTTCCAAAGCGATCGCGTCGTGCTCGCCATGTTCGGCTTCGGCTTGGCCATTCTCGCGATCGGCGCGTGGCGAATCAAAGACGACCTCGCCCAGGCGCAAGGTCTCGACAAGATCGCGGTCCTGTGCACGGTGTGTTATGCGGTCCCGCTCGGCATGTTTGGCGCGCTGCATCTCTTTGGCGTGCGCTTCGTCGTGGACCTGGTGCCGAAGTACATGCCGGGGCGCTTGTTTTGGGCGTATTTCGTCGGTTGCGCGCTGCTGGCCACGTCGCTGAGCATGGCCACGCGCATCGCGGTGCGCTGGTCCGGGGTGCTGATCGGTATCCTGATGTTTATGTTTGTGGTGATGCTTTACATCCTGCGCGGCGTGATGATCCAGCCGCACAACCGAATCGTCTGGACGATCGCCTTCCGCGAAACGTCGTTTGGCGCCGCCGGCTGGATTCTGGCCGGAAACGCCATGCGCGGGTGGCGCGCGGAAGGCAAAGGTGCGCTGGTAATCGTTGGCCGCACGCTGCTGTGTTTCACCGCCATCATGTTTGGCATCGAGCACTTTCTGCACCCGCTGGGGCTTCCCGGCGTTCCGCTCGAAAGAGAAATGCCAATGTGGGTTCCTGCGCGCGTGCTGATTGATTACCTCACCGGCGCCGGCTTGGTCGCTACCGGAGCGTGCCTGCTGCTCAACTACAAAGCGCGCCTCGCGGCCACGCTTCTGGGCGGCTGGCTTTTGCTGATGATCCTCGCGATTTACGTGCCCGTGATGATCAGCGGACTCGCCTCGCTGAATCTGCCGATGCAGGTGGAGGGACTCAACTATTTTGCAGACACTTTGTTTTTTACCGGAGCGATTCTCGCCGCGGCCTACGCCTCGCCCCACGATGCGCGACCAGGAGACCGCGCCCGATGACGCGAGCGAAGATTAACTACATGTGGCCTTTCTTCATCGTAAGCAACGTCGAGCAGAGCATGGCTTTCTATGAGGAAAAGCTCGGCTTTGCCACCGAGTACCGGCAGCCGGAGGAGCATCCGTTTGCCGCCATTGTCCGCCGCGACGGCGCCATGCTCTTCCTCAAGTCCGGCACGGCCGCGCCGCTGCCCAATCCCAAGCGCGATCCGGAGATGCGCTGGGACGCCTATTGCTCGGTCCCTGATCCCGACGCCCTGGCTGCGGAATTCGCCGGGCGCAGCGTGCATTTCAGCGTTCCCCTGAAGGATACGACCGACGGCCTGCGCGGTTTCGAGATCACTGACCCGGACGGGTACGTGATTTTCTTCGGCCGCACCAGATCGTAAGATAAACCGCCGCTCTAGGTCACAATGCCGGAGCACTCAGCCGCTTCTGTTCCGACTCTGACCATGCACATTTCTTTTCAGCATCGCCGGCCGTGCCGGCGAGCGGCACCGGTGTTGTAGCGCAGGTCCTTGGACCTGCGGATTGTGGCGTCAATTCGCAACGCCGAACCTACGAGAACGATGCCGCTTCCACGAATTATCATCCGCGAATCGCATGAGAGAAACCGCAGGTCCAAGGACCTGCGCTACACAAAGAATCGTCGAGCTTGGGCACGAGTCAGGCAGCAACATCGTCGCCGCTAGCGAGGAAAGGTTGTGTAGCCCGCCCCGTTTCGTAGGGGCGGGGCTTTGTGCGATGCATCCACGAAAAAATGTTCGCCGCAGCAGCGCTCGCCTCGACGGGCGTGTTCACTTTGCCGGAGCGCTGAGCCGCCTTTGTTCGGCTTCTGACCACGCGCAGATTGTTTCCACATCGCCGGCCGCTAGCCACGAATTCCAGTGAATCAATTTGTACGACCTGAGCGGCATGCCGCCTCCACGCACTTCCCGGCAGATCGCCTTCAATCGGTCGATGGAATCCACGGGTTCGTGCCCGGGACGCACCCAAGTGGAAAAATTGATGCGGCGGCGGCCGTCACGCACGTGCCCCGCGACGAACCACGAGATCGGCGCAACGTGCGAGTACCACGGCCACTCCGTTTGATCGGAATGGCAATCCGCGCAAGCTCGCGCAAGGATCGCGTGGACATCGGCAGGCACGGCGATCATCGCGTCAATCGTCTGGCTAGGCTCAAACGGCGGATTGGTTCTCGCGGGCACCCAGAATTGCGCAGCCGCAAATGCCACCGCGAGCAGTACGGCGATCCATAGGAGAGCTTTCCGCATCGTGTCGTCAGGTTAGACGAATGCGGGAATGATACTGTTAACCCGATTGCTGGCCTTAATTGGCGCTGATCTAAGGGATTTCAAATACTTCAAGGAAGCCGTGGCGCGCAATCGCCAGCCGATGCCCATCCGGGGAGATCGCTGGCTTCACCAGATCATACCAATAGGGCCGCGGATCCCATTGCAGCTCAAACAGGGGCTTTCCCGTGTTGGTCTCCAGAACACGCACTCGTTCGAAGTGATAGGGCACGTCTCCGTAGCCCAATAGGTTCGGAAGCGAGAACTTGTTATAGCCAACCTCATAGATACAGAACCGTTTGCCATTGGTTGCCGGGATGATCTTTGTCTCTGGCAAGCTGGATTCGACAATTGTTTCATACCTCACCGCACCGTCGAGCGCCTGGATCACGAGCTTTTTCGGTTCGTGCGCTCGTTCAGTGTAACTGGCAATAAGCTCCGCATTCAGAAATTGGGGGTTCGCGTGGAACGACACGAACCGCTTCTCCTGTTTGCCGCCGAGGTCCGTGACTAGATCCGATCCGTCAAGGAGTATCACAGTGCCAGCAACCTCGACGCTGCCGCTATTCCATGAAAAACGAGCGATTTCCCTGAATGTGCTGGAGTCCAGCACACGCCTATCGGTCTGCCCGTCGCCGCCGACGATCAGCATGCTGCCATCCGGCGAAACCTTTATGGGTCCCTTTGTCGCAAGCGGCTCTCCGCAGGCCAGATCGCTAGAACACAGCATCAAACCAGACAGGTCTAGCGCCACAAATCTCCCATCGCGCGTCGCCTTTACCACATCCGAATAACTCTCGAGCGTCTGCTCTGCTCGCCGTATAAGTGATTTTTGAACAACGTCGAACAGCAGGAGATTTACGCGGCCCTCCGCCATTAGGGGCACGGACGGTGATTGCGGCCATACGCGGACGTTTGCACTCACCAACAGCGAATCTTCATCGAGAAAATTCAGATCGAAGTGATTTACTCTCGAACCATCGCCATCCTTCATCACGTATCCCAGCGGTAGCAAATCCTGACGAAATATAGGAGCGGGTCTGTTCGCGCCGCTTCCATGCGCAGTCACGCTCACAACGCTGGCGACTGCCGTTGCGACCACCAAAGCCGCGATGTATTTCCTCTTCTTCACATCAGTTGCGCTGCATGTCCTGGAGTATAAGGGACTAGCCGGCTTTTTCTTTAGGCACTATCCCCGCCTTCCTTGACGTCCTCCCACGCGGCCAGTAGACTCGATGTTCTCGTTGCAAACGAGCCAAATCACATGCTGCTCTCCCGCGATTACGTCACCTACATGGCCCAGGAAGTGGCCAAGCGTCTGGTCTCCGAGCAAATGATCGAGACGCCTTCCGTCGAGCAATTGACGCCGCGCATCCGGCAGGCCATGGCCGGGGAATTGGGCATCGAGGATCGCGTCAACGAGGAGGCGCGCCAGATCCTCAACGATCATGCCGACGAGATGCGCCGCACCGGCGTTTCCTATCAGGAGATGTTTAAGAAAGTGAAGGCGCAGATCGCGCGCGATCGCAAATTGATCCTGCGCTAGCGGCGGTTGCCGCGGGGCCCGGAGGCCCCCATTTCGAGATGCGATTGAGCCGAGGTAAAGTGGTCCAGCTTTCCCACGCGGTGACCAAAGTGCTCGTGGAAAGCGATAACATCGAATTTATCGAGGATCGCGACACCATCCGCCAGAAGATCGTGGATATCCTGCAAAACCTATTGAAGGAAGAAGAGCAAATCGACCTCGAAGTCCGCAAGAAAATCGCCTCGCAGAAAAAAGAAATCCTCGAAGGCAGCGAAGAATGGGATTTGCTTTACCGCCGCCACTACAGCGAGGAGCTGAAGAAAAAAGGCGTCGGCATGGTCTCTGAACGCTAAACTCCGCGTCTATTGTGAAGCAGAATCCCCGCCCGATTCTCGTCATCCTGAGGAGCACTCATCCTCTTACATTGTCATCCTGAGGAGCCCGCCGGGGATTTGGCGGGCTGCGAAGGATCTGTGCGTGGCGCTTGCTTGGCCTGAGCCACGTCCGCTGCGATCGGCCCCACAGATTCTTCGCTGCGCTCAGCATGACATCTCAAATGGCGGGATCAAAGCGGAGTAGCACCGAAAGAGCACAATTCAGCGCTGAACATTGAGTACGTTTGGGCGGGAAAAATTTCAGTTGTTGTTGCTGCCGTTGTTGTTGCTGCCGTTGTTGCTCCCATTGTTGCTGCCGTTATTCCCGTTGTTATTTCCGTCGGTCCGCTTCTTCAGGGTCGGTGCGCCGTCGTCGGTACCTTGCGTCCCGGTGCCTGTGCCGGTCTGCCCCGTCTTTTGCTCGGTCTTCGAGCGCAGCGTCGGTTTGCCGGGGCCGCCATCCTTCACCTTGTTGCGGTGTTCGTAGGTGTAGAGCCGCGCCTTTACCGTGTCAAATTCCGAAGTGGTGACGATGTAATCGGGACGCGACGGCAAAATCGTCTCGATTTCCTTCTGCGCATTCTGAATCCGTTCGGGTGTCGGCGGGTGCGTCGAGAAAATCTTCGGAATGCTGCCCGGACGCCGCTTTTCCTCCGCCAGGATTTTCTCGAAGAACGTCACGTAGGAGTTCGGGTCGTAGCCGGTCTTATACATGTACTGCAAGCCCAGGTAATCGGCTTCGCGTTCCGAATCGCGCGAGAATTTCAGATAGCCCATGGGAATCGCAAATTGCGAGGCTTCGTAGATTCCGTAACCCGCCATTCCCGCCGGTCCCAGCAGAATCAGCGGAATCGTTGCGAGCTGCATCAATTCGGCCTTGCTCGCGTTCTTGGTGCCGTGCCGCGCCGCCACGTGCGCGATTTCGTGCGCCATGACTCCAGCAAGCTCCGACTCCTCGGAAGCGCGCAGGATCAAGCCGCTATTCACGTAAAAAAAGCCGCCGGGCAGCGCGAACGCATTAATTTCGTCCGAATCGATCACCTTGATCGTAAACGGCACTTTCGCGTCCGAATTTCGCACCAGGTTCTGGCCTACGCGGTTTACATACTCGACGATGACGGGATCATCCACGAGTTTGGAAGTCTTTTCCACTTCCTGCGCCAGGCTCTTGCCCAATGCAATTTCATGCTCGATCGAGTAGAAATCCACGCCACCTTTGCCTACGTTTCGGTCGCCGATCGCATTCACGTCCTGCTTCGAACCCGCTTTTACGTTGGGCGTGTCCTGCTGCGGTAGGGGAGCGTCACTGCCCGGCTGCGCGGCTTTCTGCGCGCCTGTTTGCGCGGCGGCGGGCGCCGTCTGGTCCGGTGGCGGCGGAGGCGGCGGCACACTGGAATTCACGGGAGCTGGCTTCTGCGGCGTAGTGGAACCGGATTGCGCCGTCGAAGTCGACGGCGTTGTAGAACTCGGAGGCGTTGTTGTAGAACTCGTTTGCGCCGGAGAAGTCGTTTGTGTCTGCTGGCCCGTCTGAGCTGGTGGCTGGCTTTGCTGGCTAGTCTGGCCCTGTTGCTGTGGTGCAGCAAAAGCCGGAAAGGCCGCGAGCGCAACTAAGAAGGTACCGCAGGCCAAAGGTGTGAGGAAGCTCTTCATTGGCCCTCCTGAAATGCTCCACTGCCTGTGCATTATACACCCCCCACTCGCGCCCACGGACTAAATTCTGGATGTTACGATGTGGGTTGTGCCCATTGGGTTTTATGCGATTCGAACAATATTCGCACCCCGGCCATCCGCACGGGCAAGCTTTCGAATGAATTGACCGGTTCCCACCGATTCTCGCCGCACCTGTCCTTTGGTGCCATTGACACTGACTGATGCTGCCTCTAAATTCGAATTATCATGGGGCTATCGCAAATCCGCGTTGGACAAGTCTGGAGCAGGGAGGACGACGGCGTCACTTATCTGGTGACGCGCCTCTATAACGAGGCCTTGGCCACCTTCGCGCTGCTGCGCCCTACCGACGACCGCAGCGGTGACGCTGATTTGCCCCCGCTACGCATTAAAGTGGCCCGGGAAGCCGCCGGCCAGACGCTCCCAGGCTACCGCCCCACGCAATCGCCGGACACCTTCTGACCGCCTCCCAGCCGCAAACTGGACGGTAATCCGGGTCACAACCGCCGTAGTGGAAGCTTCACAACGTCCTCAATCTGAAGGACTTCGCGCACGTAAAAGCCTTCGCCATATTGCGTGCCGATCATCTCGCCAAAAGACCTGGCGATCACGCCCACCCGCTCGTCCAACTGATCCAGCGGAATAAATACTTTGCCGGCACCCCTCTCGCGTTTGGTGGGCCGGAACTGCGATCCATATGCCAATACGGCCTTCTGCCGCCGCGAGTACTCCCGGCTGATGTCCACCACAAACGTGGGCCGCATGGGGTAGTCAAACGTCGTATAGAGCACATTTGCAGGACGGAAGGGCTCTCCCGAAATTGGTAGCCGCTTCAGGCCCGCCAGGAAGCAGCCCTCATACGTCAACCGCCCGGCGGTGTAATGGTCCGGGTGGCGGCCCTCCCAGTAGGGCAGAATCACGGTGTGGGGGCGCAAGCGCCGGATATGCTCGGCCACTGCCAGTTTCTGTTCCTGCACCACCGCCAGCCCGGCGTCCGGCAGGCCGACATTTTCCCGAATTGAAACTCCCAGAATGCGCGCCGCCTTGGCGGCTTCCTTGGCGCGCGTTTCCGCCGTGCCCCGCGTGCCCATTTCGCCGCGCGTCAAGTCCAGGATGCCCGTCTTGTAGCCGCGCCGCGCCATCTTGATCAGCGTGCCGCCGCAGGTCAGCTCCACGTCGTCGGGGTGCGCGGCAATCGCCAGCAGGTCCAGTTTCATAGGTTCTCCGAATGTTCGTCGCACTTCCTAGCTACGCGATAGCGCAGATTCTATCAGCAGATCAGAGCAGCGGGGCATCACGAACGGCCGACGCCGCGCACCCACCTGTAGCTCAGGGTGAGACGTCCCGCACGGTTTCGCGGGACGTCTACCCTGAGGCTTTCGGCCCGCCCTTTTCCTTTTCGAGTCGCTCTTTAGCCCACGCACGCAACACGGTACGATAGCAGCGTCATCGCGCAGCGCCATGCGGCAGTCCCGGAGGATTCGTGCCAGATCAGAAATCAACAAAGTTCGCAGGCCGCGTCGCGCTGGTCACGGGCGGCGCGCACCGCATTGGTCGCGGCATCGCGCTCGAACTTGCCGCTCGCGGAGCGGACGTGGTGGTCAACTATCGCTCGTCTTCCGCCGAAGCCGGGGAGGTCACCGCCGAAATCGGCAAGCTGGGGCGTCGCTCGCTTGCCGTGCAAGCGGACGTCTCGAAGCGCGCGGACGTGCAGCGCTTGATTGCTCAAATCGAATCCACTTTCGGACGGCTCGACATCCTCGTCAACAACGCCGGCATGTTTCAGCATGTCCCATTCGACCAAATCACCGATGAACAATGGAACGGGATTCTCGCAACAAACCTCACCTCGCAATTTCTCTGCGCGCAGCTTGCCGCGCCATTGCTCAAGCGCAGTGGCCGTGGACGCATCGTCAATCTTGCATCGCTGGGCGGTTTGCTCGCGTGGCCGGGTTATACACACTATTGCGTTTCGAAGGCCGGCATAATCATGCTCACGCGTTGCCTTGCGCGCGCTCTGGCGCCCGAAATCACCGTGAACGCCATTGCTCCCGGCACGATTACTTTCCCGGGCGACGTGCCCGAGCTCGAGGCCGATTATATTCAGCGCGCACCGCTGGGGCGTACGGGCCATGCTGCGGACATCGCGGAAACGGTGGCGTTTCTCATTGAGTCGGACTTCATCACCGGCCAGGTCATTGCCGTAGACGGCGGCCGCTCCCTCACATGACGGCATCCAGAGGAACGAACTCATGCGGATAGCGGCGCTCTATGACATTCACGGAAACCTGCCGGCGCTCGAAGCGGTACTCAGGGAAGTTCGTCAAGAGAGCGTCGATCGGATCGTGATCGGTGGCGACGTCTTCCCCGGCCCGATGCCGCGCGAGACGCTCGAGTGCCTACTGAAGCTCGAGCTCCCCGTGGACTACATCCACGGCAATGGGGACCGCGAGGTCCTCGCGCAAATGCGCGGCATCGAAACCGCTTGGTATCGGGGCGCGCGCGAGCAGTGGCGCGAACCCGTCCGTTGGTGCGCGCAACAACTTGCGCCCGAGCACGAGAAGCTCTTGAGCGCCTGGCCTGGCACGCTGCGTATGAAAATCGATTCGCTAGGAGAAGTTTTCTTCTGCCACGCCACCCCGCGCAATGACACGGAAATCTTGACGCGCCTCACACCGGCGGAACGCCTCTTGCCGCTCTTCGCTCCGCTGCACGCTTCCGTGGTTGTCTGCGGACACACGCACATGCAATTCGACCGTACGATTGGCGCCACGCGCGTCGTCAATGCCGGCAGCGTGGGAATGCCGTTTGGCGAACCGGGCGCGTACTGGCTTCTGCTTGGGCCCGGCATCGAGCTTCGCGGCACGTCCTACGATTTAGCAGAGGCCGCGGTGCGCATCCGCGCGACGAGCTATCCGCAAGCGCAGGAGTTTGCCGATCGCAACGTCCTGCAGCCGCCGCCCGAAGCGGCTATGCTCGAAGCTTTTACCGCCGCCGAATTGAAAGCATGAGGGACACAGGGCAACGCGATGTGATGCGGCTTGGGACGACGGGACCCATCCCCTAAACGTGCAGCGTGCCGTTTGCCAGCCGGGCGATCAGCTCGCCGTTTGCTTCGAGAAAATCGTAAGACGGCAGATTTTCCGGCTTGGCCCACGCAACGCTTTCGAATACGAGGTTCTTTTCTTGCTGTTCGCCGATGGATGCGGAGAAGAAAGCAATTGTGAAAAAATCCGTCCGGCCCGCGTAACGATAATCCGCGCGATGAAGTTCACGTCCGATTTCCGCTTGTACGCCCAATTCCTCGAGCAGTTCGCGCGTCAGAGCGCCCTGCAACGTCTCGCCAGGCTCCACTTTCCCGCCCGGGAATTCCCACTTGAGAGGAAAGCGATCGTCACGCCGCCGCTGGCACACCAGAATCGAACCGTCACGCTCGATCAAACCCGCCACCACCCGAATCATCCCGCACAGCGCCCCGTTATCGCCTTTCATTGGATGGCCGCGGACGCGCAGACGGATGCAGCAGATGGAGCAGCTCTCGTGCACCTTCGACGAGCGGCGGACCGGGGGTATTCAGCAATTCGTCGCGCACGGCAAATACACGCTTTTCACGAATCGCGGGAGTGTCTTTCCATGCGGACACTTCATAAGCTTGCTGCGGGTCGGACTTGGCTCCAGTGGCGGCCCACGCCAGAACTATAATTTCGGGCCGCGCTTTCGCGACGTCCTCATCCGTCAAGCGTTTGCCGGCCGCCACCACCATTTCGCCGCCGGCGATCTCCACCAATTCCGCTACCCAAGGCGGCGAAGCGATTCGCGGGTGCGGCCAAGCCTCGCAATACACACGGGGCAGTGTTTTTGCGCGCGAGCCGACCACAAGCCGCGCCGCTTTTTGAATTTTGGCGAATTCGGCGCGCATACCGTGAACGACTTTCCGCGCCGCGGGCCCTCGCCCGGTCAACCGGCCGAGGAGAAAAATATCCGCGTACACATCCGCCAGCGTGCGCGGGTTCATCGCGAGAAACGCGATCGGTTGTTCGAGGAGTTTTGCGACGGTTTCTTGGCGGTAGGGAACCGAGCCAATCACGAGCGTCGGCCGCAGTTTCGCAACGTTTTCCGGCTCAATCGCCCAGCAATCACCGAGGCGCGGCAAATCGCCGGTATTGGCTACTTCGGGGCACCAGCGCGAGACTGCTACCAGTTGCCGCCGCGCTCCCAGCGCCACGAGGATACTCGTCACGCTCGGCGCCAGCGAAACGATACGCTGCTGTGGCTCGCCGCCGCGCGCGCTCATGATTCGCGCCTCAGCGCTGCACGGCCGCCCGCACGGCCCCGGAGATGGGCGGCGCGGGATATTCCGGCAGCTTGGCCTTTGCGCGGTCATCGCGCCGCAATTCGAGTTCATCGAACAGCATCGACGGGCTGATCACGCTCGCAGGAATTGTCCCCATACGGTTGCTGGCCATCTGGTCGTTGCCGACAGCCACCAGATCGCCGCGCAGCCCGCGAATATCCAGTTCGTTGAGCACGGCGCCGCGCACCAGCTCCTCGTGCCCATCTTTTACCCAAACGCGATAGAGCAACCGCGGTGATGCCAAACCGCCGAGCGTTTCCACGCGATAGCCATATTCCTTGCCCTGGTCTTTGCACATTTGGATGAGCTTCTGCTTGAGCTCGGCCGCGGACTCCGCTTCCGAACCCTTCAATTCGAGCACGCCGTAGTAAGGTTGCGCCGGCCCAGCCGTCGCCGCGCGCCCGTGTCCGTTGGAAGCAGGGAAGTCCAGGATCGGCTGGCGGCTCGTGAGGAAATTGACGAGCTGGCCTTTGTCCACGATATCGATCGGCGCGACTTGCACTCCCTCATCGTCAAACGTGTAGCTGCCGATCAATCCGTGATTCTCAAACTGCTTCAGAGTCGGATCATCAATCACGGAAATAAAAGACGGCAACACGCGTCCCTTATAATTCGAAGTGAATTGGCCAAGCGTGCGTCCGGCGCGTCCGGGCCCCGGCTTGCGGCCCAGCACGTTGTCGCCGATGAGCGTTGCCACCACGTCGTCGGCCGCATCCGGCGAAAGCAGGACCGGCCCGCGATATTCCTCCTCGACCACCGGCGCGGCGCGCAACGCCTTGAGCGTCGCGATCATCTGCCGCGTGTCGTTTACCAGCTTTTCCTCGGTCGGCAATTCCGCCGCCGTGGGTACCAGCGTGTAGGGCGAACGGTCGAGCCGCATGCCGTCGGCCGCCTGGGTTGTCCCCGCGAGCGTGATCAGGTAGAGCGACTGGCCTCGCGTGGTGACGGTACCTTCGGAATTCACAAAGTAGTCGTTTGTCGCTGTGAATCGCGCCGAAGCGTTCAGCGATTGCACCTCCGGATCCTCGCGGTAAAGGCCCGTAGCCGCGGCCAGCATGTGATCGGTCTTATCCGTATCCGCTTCCAGGTGCACGAGCGGCAAGCTCGCTTGCATGGGTTGCGCCCGCGCGAAATCGTCTACCGGATCGGTCGAGCTGAATTGCTTCAGCATGGCTTGTTTTTGCGCCAACGCTTCTCCCGCATCTTTGTAAGCGCTGTCGGTAGCGAGCCACAGCGCGTGACGCAAAGCCATTACGTCATCGCCCAACGGCATGGCCATCACCGCGCCCGAGCCGCCCCGCCCGAAATAACTATCCATCTTGTAGTCGCCGATGCGCACGGTGGCGCGCACCAGCCGCACGCGGGCCTTCTGCCGCTGGCGAAGCGCGCCAAACGCTGCGTCGGCGTCGTATTCCTCGATATCGGTCACCCGATACTCGATGTAGTAGGGCCGCGCGATATTTTCCATCCGAAGCTGGCTCTTCGAGCGATCGAGTTCGGCCAGCATGGCTTTCACCACCGGAGAAGAGAGAGCCGCGCCCGAATTTGGCATGCTCGCCCCGCCGGCATTCGTTTGCGCGCAAGCTGCGCTTGCGAATGCACCAGCACCAAGAAGCGCCGCGCCGGCCAAAAACGAAAAACAGATTCCGCGCTTCATCGCGCACCTCCCGGCCCCGATCCCGCCTTCACGGGAGCGCCGCCTTGCTCGAAGCCTGGCGGCGGCAACAAAGGAGGCCGCTCACGCGAATGCGCCTGCTTTTGCACTTCCATCTCCGAGAAGAGAATCGCCGGAGACGCAGCCGACACCGGCACGTTCCCCGATTCCGCCCCGCACACGCCGTTGAACACCGCCGTTTTGTCGCCCGTCACCAGAATTCGTTCGAGCGCCGCAAGCGGGGTACCCACGATATCCACGCCGCGGACCAGTTCATCGGGCCGGCCGTCGGCATACACGCGCCACACGATCACCGGCAATACTTCAAACGCCTGCGGGCTTTGCCGCGTGGTCAGCGTGAAGCCGCCCTCGATATCGTCGAAGTAGAGTCCGTACGGCTTTCCCTGTTTCTTGATTTCGTCGATAAATCTCTTATGCAACTCCGCATCGGAAACCTGGTTCTTCGAAATCACGATCAGGTTTCCCTGGCGTCCGGTGGCCATCAGGCCTGCTTGGCGCCGTCCGTGGCCGTTCGACTGCGCGAAATTCTTCACGGGTATGCGTGACATCAAAAAGCTCTTCAAAATGCCGTCCTGAATCACTTCCACTCGCTGTGCCGGCACGCCTTCGTCGTCGTACGCATACGTGCCCGCAAGTTTTACGCCGCCCAGTTCCTTCAGCGTCGGATCGTCCACCACGCTCAGAAACGATGGCAGCACTTCTTCGCCCACTTTCTTCGTGAACGTCTGGCCTTCTTCTTCGCCGCGCTGCCGGTGGCCTTCCAGGCGATGCCCCAGCACTTCGTGGAAAAAGACGGCCGCCGCGCGTCCTGACAGCATCGCGGGACCGTCGTAAGGATCGGCGAGCGGCGCGGCGCGCAGCGCCTTCAAGTCCGACGCCATCTTTTCGGCCTTGGCGGCCACCTCCGATTGCGGAGGTAGGTGGTCGGGTGTTGCCGCCTGGAAAGTCTCTACGCGAAAGAGCTCCATGCCGTCATCCGCGCGTGTTTCCGCTTCCATCACCATGCGCGCCAAGTGGCCCGGCTCGACAAGGCGCGTGCCGTCGCTTGCGGCCATGTATTCCGTGTTTTGATCGAAGCTGATCTCGACCACCGAGTTGTAGACGTAAGGATATTTGTCGAAGAGTCCCGAATATGCCTTGGCGCGATCTTCCCATTCCTTCTGCTTGATGGGCACCGGAGGACCGGCCACCTGCATATCCTGATGCGCCGGCTCCGTGGAAAAATCGGGCGACTTATCTTCTTCGGCGCTTTGCACCGCGGCCGCCGTCTTCAGGTTCAGAAAAGCAGGCACGGCCTGCCGGTATTCCGCGTTCGTCAAAAGCCAAAGGCTGTGCGCGAGCGCATCTTTATCGTCGCTGATCGGCAGCGCTCCCGAAGCAATTCCTGATTCGCGGCCCTGCCCGTGCGTGTTGTCGAGCGCCGGGGAACCCACGCGCATCGTCACGTCCGCCGAACGCCGCTGGCTGGAAACAGAATTCAGCAGACTGCCCTGCGCCGCGGAAATGGCCAGCGATTCCTGGTCGAATACTGCGTAGCTGATGTAATAGGGCGCGGGATCGGCCTTCGCGAGCGAAGTCTGAGCGCGCGTCAGCTCCTGCTGCATGGTTGAAAGCAGCAACTCGGCCCGCGGATCTGAAGCCGGCGAGGCCGTCCACGGCGCGGCTAGAATTGCGGCGCCCGCGATGATCGCAGCTCGTTTCACAACCCGAATCCATGAAGGTGCCAAAAACCTAGGAAAGATGGCTTGGAACATACGGATGGACGACTCCAATCGAGCCGCGGGAAGCGGCTAGGTGCATACAGCTATCAACGATAAAAAGGTGCAATAAGTGATGATGCTCCGGAATGGTACGGTCAGCAATCAAAAATCTCTAAACCGTTGCCCTCGAAGGACCTGTACTCGCGGAAACTCGAGCGAAACGTGCGGCAACCCTGGTTTTTTATCGGATGCATTCATCTACTATAAGTGTCAGACGGGCGAAAGCCTCAAAATGGTTGCAGCAGGCCTCAAATAACTCCCGCTGGCCGCCCCAACCCACCCATTTCGCAATCTGGGAAGCTTATGCAGCGCCGCAGCCCTGGTGTTCTCACTCGAGCGCGAGCGCATTGCTTGCCCAAGCTGAAGCCCCTTGCCATACTCCGGACATGTTCAGCCCCGAGGTCCTGGACCACTTTGAGCACCCTCGCAATGCCGGTGAACTCTCCAGCGCCACCGCCGTCATCAAGGTGACCAACCCCGTCTGCGGCGACGTTCTGCGGCTCTTCGTACGCGTCGAATCCGGGCGCGTCGTCGAGGCGCGCTTCAAGGCCCGCGGCTGCGTCGCGTCGATGGCTTGTAGCTCGTTGCTTACGGAATTGGCAAGCGGCAAGACCCGCGCCGAGCTGTCGCAAATTACGCCGGAACAAATCTCCGATGCGCTGGGAGGACTCCCGCCAGCTACCTTTCACGGCGCGCAACTGGCCTGCGACGCTCTCGCGGCAATTGTGGAGATGCTGCCGGCTTAAATAAGACGCTGCTCGCTTTATCGCCCCGCCACTCGGGGAGACGCCCGCACCGCCCGCTCGTGCGCCCAACTTCGAATTTGATTAATTTGCTCTTTCATCGTGCGCGAGAGTGGCACGATCTTCATGGCCACGTTGACCAAATCCTGCTGCGTGAGCTCGCGATCTTCCAGCCGCGCCTTTGTTAACGCGGACACCACGCACTGCTCGATCTCCGCGCCCGCCCAGCCGCTCGTAAATTGCGTCATTAGGCTCAGATCGAATTTGCTCAGGTCCACGCCCCGTTGGCTCAGGTGAATCTTGAAAATCTCCACCTGCTCCTCTTCGAGCGGCAGGTCCACGAAAAATACTTCGTCGAACCGGCCCTTGCGGATCATCTCCGCGGGCAACAGGTCGATGCGATTGGCCGTAGCGGCAACGAAGAGTCCGCGCGTCTTCTCCTGCATCCACGTAAGGAAAAATGCAAAAATCCGGCCCTGCTCGCCCGAACTCGCGGCCGTAATCCCCATTTCGATTTCGTCGAACCAGAGCACCGCGGGCGCCATGTCTTCCATCATCCGGCAGGCTTCCACGAATGCGCCTTCGGGTTTTCCGTGCCGCCCGGAAAAAACCTCCACCATATCCACGCGGTAAAGCGGCAGCTCAAAAGAAGACGCCACGGCCTTCACCGAAAGGCTTTTCCCGCAGCCTGGGATGCCCATGATCAGCACGCCCTTGGGCACGATTTCGCTGTCTACGCTATCGCGCATTTGAAAAAGCTTGCGCCGCTCAATCAGCCATTTCTTCAGGTTTTCGAGCCCGCCGACCTCGCCGAGCGTGGTTCCAGTTGTGATGCATTCGATCACGCCGCTGCGGTTGATCAGCAAACGCTTTTCTTCAAGCAGCACCGGCAGCGATTCCGGCCCAAGTTCCCGGCCGGCGCTCAGCGCGCGCCGCACCGCATGCCGGGCTTCGTCAAGCGTCAACCCCTGTAGCGCCACGGCGAACTGGTGCAGCAGCGCTTCATTCAACTCGGCGCGCGGCGCCACTCGCTTGGTCTCCTCGCGCAAGAACGCTACCAGTTCCACTAGATCGGGCGGTTTCAGGTCGAGATATAAAATGCTGCGCTCGAGCTCTTCGGGAATAAACCGCACCGGGGAAGTGATCACGATGAACTTCAGTTGGTCGAGGCAGCTTTCATGGATATCGCGCAAACGGCGCCGGATTTCTGCTGAATCACGCAGCGGCTCGTGAAAGTCCTTTAGGTGAAAGATCGCAGCGCCTTTATGCGCGGCGATAAATTCGAGGGCCGCGCGCGGATCGCTCGTGCCGGATTGCGCCGCGTCTTTGTCGCCATGCATCCCGGAAGTCAGGCTCCAGGTAAACACCGGCACGGACGCCAATCCCGCGAGCCCGCGTCCCGCCTCTCGCAGCACGTTGCCCACGCGCTGCTCTTCGGCCGAGCGAATGTAGGTGAGCGGCCGGCCGGACTCAAACACTTCGCGCAGCATCTTCGCCGCGCGGCTTTCCGCGGATTGCGGCGCAGCCGGCGCCTTTACGGAAGCGTCGCCGGCGCCATTCTCGGTTGCGGCATTTCTTGTCACAAGGGTTTCAGACGTGGTCTGGGTTACTCCTTACTTTGAGGAACACTCCATTATGACCGAACGGGAGCCCCGCAGCTACAGTACCTGCGTTTATTGCGGAAATACTTCACGTCGGTCGGTCGCCGGCCGCCACAAAGCGCCGCGTGCGCGCCGTCCTACACCCCGCGCAAAAACGGATTCGTCTCGCGTTCCGCGCCAATCGTCGTTGCCGGACCATGCCCCGGAAACACCACCACATCCTCCGGCAACGTCAGCAACTTCTCGCGCAGCGATCGCATGATTTCCTCAAACGATCCGCCCCAAAGATCGGTGCGCCCGATGTTCCCCGCAAAAAGTGTATCGCCGGCAAAAAGCATTCCCGGCGCGTCACTCGCAGCCGATGGCTCTGCCGCACCAGTTCCAGACGCCGACCGCGTGACGCCGCTTGCCAATGGTGCCTCGCGCGTAGGCTTCCCAGCGTGTGCGCCGGTCCCCTCACTGACACTGAGTGGCAGATACAAGCACACGCTGCCCTTCGAATGGCCCGGCGTGTGCAACACGCGCACGTCGTAACCGGCCCAGCGAATCGATTGCTCCTCGCGCAGAAAGTCGTCCACTTCTGTCAGCGCCGGCGCCTGAAACCCGCTCCACGCGGCTTGCGCTTCCATGTCCCGATAAAGTTGCAGGTCTTCGCGATGCATCATCACCGGGGCGCCGGTGGCTTCGCGCAACTTCCGCAATCCGCCCACATGGTCGATGTGCGCGTGCGTGATCAGGATCGCGCGCACCTTCAACCCATGCCGCCGGAGCACCGCCAGGATGCGCTCCACCTCCTCGCCAGGGTCGATCACAATCGCTTCGTGCGTGGCCGCGTCGCCCACGATGTGGCAATTGCACCGCAGCAACCCCACCGGCAAAATCTCGTGAATCATCGCGCCAGTGCTGTGTCCGCTCGCATCGCGTGAGTTATTCGAAGATGAAGCGCTGCCCACTCAAATGTCCCTCATCTACGAATTATAACATTCACCGCGCGCCCCGATTCGTCGCCGCGATGCTAAGATAATCGCGGCCCGCAATCTTATGATCCCTGAAACTCCATTGCGCGCGCTCCATGAAGCCGCCGGCGCGCAACTCGCCGAATACTTCGGCTGCCTGCTGCCCGAACGCTTCACCGATCCGCGCGAGGAGTATCGCTTCGCGCGTGAATCCGTCGCCGTCGAAGACAAAAACTATCGCACCTGGTTCGACCTTACCGGCCCCGACCGCGTGCGCTATCTCAACGCCGTCACCACCAACAACATTCGCGACCTGCAACCCGGGCAGGGAATTGCCGCGCTGCTGCTCAACGCGCAGGGGCACATTCTCGCCGACCTGGAAATCTACGCGCTGCCGGACCGCCTGCGCATCGCCACGCAAGCCATGAATCGCGAACGCGCCTTCACCACGCTCGACAAGTTCATCATCATGGACGACGCCACGCTCGAGGACGTAACTGAGCGGTTCGGCGCCATCGCGCTCGAAGGCCCGCAGACTCCCGCCGTGCTGGCGGAATTGTTAGCTCCGACTGTCGACGCACTCCGCGAATTAGACCGGCCAGGCGCGCTGCTCCACGTCGCTATCAGCATCGCCGGAATCCCGGTCATGATGCTGCGTCGTTCGCCGGACATGACTTCAAGCGCTGAACGCGCCCTCTCCGGCGAATGCGCCGAGAACGCCCAAACCGCCAGCAGCGCGGCAGCTGACGAAGCCGCGGCCGGCATGTCCGCGCCTACGTCCATCACCAACGTGGAATTCCTCGCCGCGCGCGCCGATCTGCCGCGCTTGTGGACCGCGCTCGTCACTGCCGCGAAGTCCTATGGTGGCGGACCCGCCGGCTATGCCGCCATCAACACGCTGCGCCTCGAAGCGGGAGTTCCGTGGTTCGGCTACGATTTCGACGACACGATGATCCCGCAGGAAGCCGCCGTCGAACACACGCATCTCAGCTTCACCAAGGGTTGCTACACGGGGCAGGAAATCGTCGAGCGCGTCCGCTCGCGAGGCCACGTGAATCGCCGCCGCGCGGCCGTGGCCTTTACGGGCAGCGAAGTTCCCGTTGCGAAGACTCCTCTCTCCGCAAACGGCACCGAGTTCGGACACGTAACCAGCGCCGCATTTTCCTATGCGCTCAATCGGCCGATAGGCTTCGCAATGTTGCGCCGCGAATTTTCCGAAGTGGGTGCCAAGCTCGCCTCCCCGGCGGGCGAAGCCGAAGTCATCACGCTGCCCCTGCGGCCTTCATAGTCGAGTTTTGTCATCATTCGCCAGCGCCTGCCAAGCACACGGTCTGTGTAGCCTTTGTAGCCCAGGGCGAAGTCATAGCCCTGGGGCCCTTCTCGGAGCCACCCATGCCGCGTGACGCCCGCTGCGTGGGGCAGTTGATCTTCGCGTCCGGCCCTAGGTTTTCATCTTCATCTGCAAAGAAGAGCTCACACAAAACCCGGGTCGGCCACCG
Source organism: uncultured Acidobacteriota bacterium (assembly GCA_963703805.1). Lineage (GTDB taxonomy): Bacteria > Acidobacteriota > Terriglobia > Acidiferrales > UBA7541 > DASTCZ01. Next base: position 172,944 of record CAVPFO010000001.1, read on the forward strand.
CAGTCGGGTGGGAACTTAGGCCTTTGCCGTTTAAGGGTGGGGCCTCCCCTGCAAAATAAGAGCTCCCCCAAACCCACGACCGATCGCCACAATCAGCCAGCCTCACTCGTCCCAGACAACGCGTGATTCCCAGCTTTCAAGAACTACCTCAGGGCTATGGAACCGCCCTGAGCTACAAACGACGAAGCTTGATTGTTTGCGGAAGTCGAATAAGAGCTGTTTGGTTACAAGCACGAAACAATCACGCGTCCCAATCGTCTCAAACTCTGCGCGCCTTCCCGCTGTCTCCCAACTATGCCGATCACGCGACGCTAACGCTCCACTCACATTAAGCTGTCATTCCGAGGAGCGAGCAGCACGATTTCCGCGCCCACCTCCTCGTATCGCGCGGAAATCGTGCGACGTGGCGAGTGACGAGGAATCTCGGCGCCGGAACGGCGACCACCTCGGGCCGCAGTTCCAGCGATGCCGCAATATGAGGGGATAAGCAGGAAGAACTCTCAAAGAGAGAAACAAAGCAGAGCGGTCATTTCAGGCAGGGTTTCCAACTACCGCTTCGCGTCGTGCTTCCCAATCGCCTCAAACTCTGCGCGCCTTCCCGCTGTCTCCCAACTATGCCGGTCGCGCACCGCTAACGCTCCACTCACACTAAGCTGTCATTCCGAGGAGCGAGCAGCACGATTTCCGCGCCCACCTCCTCGTATCGCGCGGAAATCGTGCGACGTGGCGAGTGACGAGGAATCTCGGCGCCGGAACGGCGACCACCTCGGGCCGCAGTTCCAGCGATGCCGCAATATGAGGGGATAAGCAGGAAGAACTCTCAAAGAGAGAAACAAAGCAGAGCGGTCACTTCAGGCAGGGTTTCCAACTACCGCTTCGCGTCGTACGTCCCAATCGTCGTGAACTGGTCACTTGATTCGCGCACGGCGGGCGGGCCAGGCGTGTTAGGGTCCACCAACGGCAAATCCTTATCTTCATTCTGCATCGGGTTCGAGCTTTTGAAATTCATTGCGCGCCGGAAGCTGCCGCGTTCGCCTTCAATTTTCTTCTGCAATTGCAAAATCGAAAAGAGCAGCATTTCCGGACGCGGCGGGCACCCCGGCACGTACACGTCCACCGGAATTATCTGGTTCACGCCTTGCACCACGGCGTAATTATTGAACACGCCGCCCGACGTGGCGCACGCGCCCATGGAAATCACCCACTTCGGCTCCGGCATTTGATCGTAAAGCTGGCGAATCACCGGCGCCATTTTCTGGCAAACGCGCCCCGCAATAATGATCAAGTCCGCCTGGCGCGGCGAAGGGCGAAATACTTCGGAGCCAAAACGCGCCACGTCAAATCGCGCGGCCGCCATGGACATCATCTCAATCGCGCAGCACGCCAGCCCAAAGCCCAGCGGCCAAATCGAATTCTTGCGCGCCCAGTTGATGGCTTTATCGAGTTGCGTGAGGATCACGCCCTCATCTGCCAAAAATTTGGCCACATCTTCCGGACGGTCGAGCGTGGTGTTCGTTCCGAGTGCAATCGCCATGGTGTGTGCGTCACGCCGTGAATCGCGCGCTATTCGTTCCCGCTTCTATTTTCTCACACCGTCTGCTTGGGTTCCAGTCTGAGCGGCAATGGAGCGTGAAGTTTGCTTCCGCGAGCGCGCCTAGTCCGGTCGCCGAGTTGTAACGTCACGCCGCCCAAGGCGCTCGATCCGCGGACTATCACCATCCTCAACTACAAATTTCGCCGTATGGCTGCTCATCAACGCCGGGCCTAAGTTGTTTCCGAGCCTGTTGTATAGAAGAAATCCTTCTCAGGCCAAACGGAGGGCGGCAATGACCGTCGACCTGCGACAAGATCCCACCAAGCAGCGTCCCGAGCAGCCCACCCCCAAACCTCCGCAGCCCGAAGAACCTGTGCCGCAGCCGCCCAAGCCCGAATTGCCCGGCAGTCCCAACGACCCGAACATCCCGTCCCCGCTGCCCGAGCCTTTGCCTACTCCCGTGCCCGGTCCCACCGATCCGCGCCTGCCAACCTAATCGCCCGCGTGACGCTAATGCGGTGCGCGCGTGTCGGAGCCATCGGCAAAGCCAAGACCCTCCACTAAGCTTGTGTAGCCCGCCCCGTTGCGTAGGGGCGGGGCTTTTCCGCGGCGCTAGGACCCGTGAAGCCATCAAGTGGGTGTGAACTCCCCACACGTCGGCTTATGTTTTGCTGCGCGCCACAAGATAATTGGCGGGTCCGCGGCATTAGTATTTTCTGACTAAGATTACGGTCACTCGGCTTGCGGCCGCGGAAGCAAATACGAGGGATGCATCAGCCCCGTCGGCGCATAAAGCTGCTCGTGCGTAAATCGAAAGCCCAGCTTTTTCAGCACCGCGCGTGACGCTTCGTTGGCGGGATGATGTCCTGCAAAAAGCGCTCTGGCCCCCAACGTGCCGAACGCCCAGGCGATCGCCCCGCTGGCCGCCTCGAACGCGAAACCTTGTCCCCAATACTCCGTGCGCAGGTGAAATCCGAGCGTGTAGATTTTCTCCGCCGGTTTGTAAGGCCGCAGCCCGGTACAACCCACATGTGCACCGTTGCTTAATTGAAACACCGGCCAATATTGCACGCCATATTCGCTCAGGGAAGCGACCTCGCGTTCCAACCTCTGTTGCACCTGCGCGCGCGAGAACGGGCCGCCGATAAAGCGCGTCACTTGCGTATCGCTCCACAAGGCGAGCGCCAGTGGCAGATCATCCGCCGACCAATGGCCGAATCCCAGCCGCGCCGTCTGCAAAAAGTAGTCGCGGTGGCGAACCGCGTCGTCGTGCGTCATGGTGGAATTCGTTTATCCTAACGCGGATCGGTGGCCCATCCGCTCGATTTCTCCGGTATCGCCTTGCCCGCTTCAAAAAGAAGCCCTATAACCAAAAGAAGGAGGCCGTGTGCACGCAATCGTCCGTTTTCGCAAGCTGTTGCTGCTCGTGCTTGGTTTCGCCATTTTCCCTTTGCTGTGGGTAGTAACCGCGCGAACCCAATCGTCCCCGACACCCCCCGCGAACGAGGCGCCTTCTGCGATGCCATCGGATAGCGAGATTCGCCAAATCCTGGTCGATCGCATTGACGTGCAACACCAAAGCGTCGGCATCGTGGTTGGCATCGTCGGACCCGCAGGCCGCCGCATTATTTCCTACGGTCATCTGGACGAGAATGATCCGCGCCCGCTCAATGGCGACACGATCTTTGAAATCGGCTCGGCCACAAAGGTTTTCACATCGTTATTGCTCGCCGATATGGTGCAGCGCGGCGAGGTGGCGTTGAACGATCCGGTCGCGAAGTTCCTGCCCGCCTCCGTGAAAGTGCCGGAGCGCAATGGCCGCCAGATCACGTTGGTTGATTTGGCTACGCACACCTCGGGCCTGCCGCGTCTACCCACCAACCTGAATCCAAAGGATCCGAATAACCCTTACGCGGATTACACGCCAGAGCAGCTTTACCAATTCCTTTCCAGTTACCAACTGCCGCGCGACATCGGCGCGCAATACGAATACTCGAACCTCGGCGGCGGTTTGCTTGGGTTTGCCTTGGCGCGGCGCGCAGGCATGTCTTATGAAGCGCTCGTCAAATCGCGCATCTGCGATCCGCTCGGCATGAAGGATACCGGCATCACCCTGACACCCGAGATGAAAGCTCGCTTCGCCGTAGGCCACGATCAGGGGCTTGCGCGCGTGGAGAATTGGGATCTGCCCACGCTCGCCGGCGCCGGAGCGCTGCGCTCCACCGCGAACGACTTGCTGGCGTTTCTCTCGGCGAACATCGGCCTCTCAAAGACGCCTCTTGCGCCTGCCATGGCCGCAATGCTCCAGGTGCGGCGTCCCACCGGCCAGCAGGGCCTTGAAATCGCGCTTGGCTGGCACATCTTTCTGGTGGATGGCAAAGAAATCGTATGGCACAACGGCGGTACGGGTGGCTACCGCTCGTTCATGGGTTTCGATCCGAAAACGCGGATGGGTGTCGTCGCGCTTTCCAACACGTCAACCACAGTGGGGGTGGACGACATCGGCAGGCACTTGCTCGACCCGGGCGTTCCTCTCGCGACTCCGGTTAAGGCCCATCAGCAGGTGGCGGTCGACCCGAAGATATTTGCAGGCTACGTCGGACGCTATCAGCTCGCCCCAAACTTCATCTTGGAAGTCACGCAGGATGGCGGCCATCTGTTTGCGCAAGCCACCGGCCAGCCCAAATTTGAGATTTTTCCGGAGAGCCCCACGGAATATTTTCTGAAGGTGGTGGACGCCCAAATCACTTTTGAGACGGACGCCCAAGGCCGCGCCACCGGGTTGGTCCTGCACCAAGGAGGCGCCAACAGCCCTGCAAAACGAATCGACTGAGAATCACCACAAGAGGGAGCGAAACTCGTAGCGCGGAAAGGGCAGACTATTTCTCGCAGTTCCTTTGCCGTTCGTATTAGCACGAAAGATCCTCGCATTTGTGTACATCACGATCCCACAAGTCCTTTGTTTCCAGCATGCGTGTGCAGAAAGTGCGGAATGTTGATTTTGTAAACCTTTTGTTTATAATTATTTGTGTACATTCGATCCTGTAAGTCCAATTGCTGCCGTATTTACATCAAAATGGCGGGGGTGGGGGTCTCCTCATTTTCTGCCTTCCGGCTTACACTTGCAGGACGATTTTCCCGAACTGTTCGCGGTGTTCGAGCAACTCGTGCGCGGTGCGGCACTCCGCGAGCTTCATCACGCGGTCGATGATCGGACGCAATTTCCCTTCGATCACGAGTTTCAGCACGGTGAAGAATTCCGCGCGGCTACCCATGAAGGATCCCAGCAGCGAGAGGTTGCGCGCGAAGAGGTAACGCAAGTCGAGCTTCGCGTCGTAGCCGGTCGTCGCGCCGCACGTTACCAGACGTCCGCCATTCGCCAGGCTCGCCACGCTCTTTTCCCACGTAGCCACGCCCACGTGCTCGATCGCCACATCCACACCGCGCTTCGCCGTCAGACGCTTCACTTCCACGGCGATATCTTGCGTGGAATGGTTGATGGTTTCGTCGGCTCCTAACTCTCGGGCGCGCGCCAGCTTCGCTTCGCTCCCGGCGGTTGCGATCACGCGTGCGCCGCTAAGCTTGGCGATCTGAATCGCGGCGGTGCCCACCCCGCTGCCCGCCGCGAGCACCAGCACGTCTTCGCCGGGCTGTAGTTGCGCGCGCGTGATGAGCATGTGCCACGCCGTGAGGAACACTACCGGAATCGCGGCGGCATTCTCGAAGGAGAGCGAATCCGGAATCCGGATGACGTTGGCCTCTGGCGACTTCACATACTCCGCGCAGCCGCCATCCACGAGATAGCCGAAGAGCGTATAACTGCGGCACTGATTGTCGTTGCCCGCCGCGCATGCTGCGCATTGTCCGCAGGAAAGTCCCGGGGCCAGCACCACGCGCTCGCCCACCTTCACGCGCTTTACCAGGCTGCCGACTTGCGCGACCTCGCCGGCAATATCGCTGCCGGGAATATGCGGAAGCGGAAAGCGCATGCCGGGGAGTCCGCGCCGCACCCACAGGTCCAGGTGGTTGAGCGCGCAGGCCCGCACGCGCACGAGCACCTCGTTTGGCGCGATCTGCGGATCGGGCGCGTCCGTATACTCCAGAACTTCCGGTCCACCATGTTTGTGGAAGAGCACTGCCTTCATGAGGAGTAGACCTCCGTGAAATCCGCGTAGGAGCTTAGAGCTTGCGAGCAATGTTGGGAAGAGGCCAGGAGCGTAGGCGAAAAGGGCACGATAAGGGGAACGTTTCGCGCGCCCGAGCGTCCTTGAGCTTAGAAGACACTCGGGAGTTGCCAGCGGGGACGTCGTCGTGGAGGGCAAATGACGAGACAACTGATGGAGCAGCGGCAAAGCGCACGTGGCGTTCGGCTGACGATGATCGTGTCCGTTGCGGCGTTCGCCGCTCTCACGTTTGCGAGCGCCGCATCACGCGCGGCGCAGAGCGACAGTCCGTTGCCCACCGCGAAGGAAGTCCTCGATCGCGATGTGGAGGCGACCGGAGGACGCGAGGCGCTGCTGAAGCATAAGTCCATAACCATGCACGGGCGCGTGGAGGTGCCGTCCAAAGGTGTCGCGTTTGACGTTGTCTCCTATACCAAGGACGGAAAGCAATTCCAGAAAGCCATGATGGCGGACGGCCGCCAACAGGAATCCGGATATGACGGCGTGGTTTCGTGGTCGATCGACGAGAACGGGAAGGTGAGCCTCGACGAGGGAGACATCGTGAAGACGGTGGCGCGCGATGCCGACATGTACTACCACTTGCACGTGCTGGACTACTTCCGCTCGATGGAAGTGGCGGACGTGAGCGATTTTCACGGCCACGCCTGCTACCACCTAAAGGGCACGAACAACTGGGGGCAGCCGAACGAGCAGTTCTACGACAAAGAGCGCGGTTTGCTGATCGGCTACGCGTTCGATACGAAATGGCGCGGCGGCGACGGTCCAGCGACGGAATACTTCGAGGATTACAAATCCTTCGAGGGCGTGTTGATGCCGGTGAAGACCACACACACCGAGGGCGGCAGGTCCGCGATCATCACCATGACCTCGGCGATGTTCGACGATGTGGATGACGCGGTATTTGCCTTGCCGGATGCGGTGAAGGAAGCAGTAAACAAAAGGGCGAGCCATTCGCTCAAGTAGATCAGAAGTGGCCGGGTTGCGGCAGTAAAGCCTCGGGGCCCCCGGAAAAGCGCCGGGTCGCCCCAGGCTACAGAACCTTTTCCGTATAGCCGCGTGACCATCCCGCGATCTGCTTCGTTGACACTGCTGCCGGCGCGCCGTACCCTAACTTCCAGGCGTTTTTTCGCCCCGAGATATGGACATTTTCGAGGAAATCGTCAAGTTGCGACGGGCCGGGCAGCGGGCCGCGCTCGCAACCATCGTGCACACGAATGGCTCGATTCCGAGCTACGAGAGTTCCCGGATGCTGGTGCGCGATGATGGCTCGATTGCCGGCACGATTGGCGGAGGCTGCGTCGAGGCGGACGTGTGGGCGGCGGCGCGCGACGTGATGCGCACCGAATTGCCGCGCAAAATGATTTTCAATTTGAATCACGAGGCCGGTTATGACAGCGGCCTAATTTGCGGCGGCACGCTGGAGGTGTTTGTGGAGCCGATCCTGCCACAGCCGGTGCTCTATATTTTTGGCGGAGGACACGTGTCAATTGCGCTGGCCGAAGCGGCGCACGCGGCGGGCTTCGATATCGGCCTGGTGGACGATCGCGAGGCCTTTGCCAATGCGGCGCGGTTCCCCATGGCGCGCGAGATTTATACGAGCTACGAAGAGGCGTTCGAGAAGCTGAAGCCAAACGCGTCCACCTACATGGTGATCGTTACGCGCGGGCACAAAGACGACATGCGCGTGTTGGGCTGGGCAGCGAATACCGAGGCGCGCTACGTGGGCATGATCGGCAGCAAGCGGAAGGTGTTCTCCGTGTATGAAGCGCTGGAAAAAGAGGGCATTGCGCCGGAAAAGCTCGACCGCGTCTACGCCCCGGTAGGATTAGAGATTGGCGCGCTCACGCCCGCGGAAATTGCGATCAGCATCACGGCCGAACTGATTGCCGTGCGGCGCCATGCCGCGGGCGCGCGGCACAAGTCGGTGCAGGCCTTGCGGACGGCCGAAACCGCTCCTCGCTGAAGCATGCTGGCCGCGCTGATCCTCGCCGCCGGTGAATCGCGGAGGATGGGTTCGGCCAAAGCTCTGCTGCTGTACAACAATCGCACATTTGTGGAACACCTGCTGGATGTGACGAAGCACCCACGCATTGGCGTGCAGCGTGTGGTTCTGGGCGCTCAAGTGGAACACATTCGCGAACGGCTCGGACCTCCTCCGGAACTCATCGTCGAAAATCCTGACTGGCAGCAAGGGCAGCTTTCCTCGATCCAGGCCGGGATTCGGAGCTTGAGGGACTTGCCCACCGATGGCGCGTTGCTTTGCCTCGTGGACCATCCGCTCATCAGCGCCGAGCTGGTGAGAACGCTCGTCGAAGCGTTCGACACTTCCGGCAAGCGCATCGTGCTGCCTTCTTACCTAGGCAAACGCGGACATCCCGTGATCTTTGCCAGTAGCCTCTACGAGGAACTATTGGCGGCTCCGGCGGACGACGGGGCGCGCGCGGTGGTGTGGCAGCATGCGAAGGAAGTATTTGAGGTGTCCACCGAAGAGCAAGGGGTGGTGCTCAACCTGAACGACCCGGATGCCCTGAAGCATGCGGTGGGGGAACTATAGGTGAATCGACCGCGTCTTGCGTACGAGTAACGATATCGGGAACAGCTTCCACTAAGCTTGGATATGTGGGCCACCCGCCTCCTGTCGACGTTATTGTGTCGCTGGTCCTTGCTTCGTGTCGGTGGGGATTTCCCTTAGGCGTCATCGTAGACTTCGCGAACGATATTAATGGCTTTGCGCGGATCGAGCTCGGTTAGGGCAAGATTTTTAGCAAGAATTCCAATCCGTATGATTTGGTCATCGTGTTGGAGATTGAAATCTTTGACCGCTCGCAAAAGCGCAGAAAGAACCAACCGTAGATTAAATTCCGGTGTCTTGGGGTCGTTTGCTGTAGTGGCAGCTCCCACCACCGCATACTTGGGCATACCTCGCCTCAACGCGCTTGCGGACGTTCTGACGACTCGAGCTTCATGCACGGGAAAAGGCGGATTAGCACCGAACAACTCGACAGCCATCATCGGCGTCGCCCAAATTGCGTCTAAGCGGGCCCTCTCCACCACCTCGGGACCGTACCCGCCTTCATACTTGATATACGGCAGGTCTTCTGAAAACTGCCTTAGCGCTTCAAGAATGGCAGTGTCGGGGCTGAAGAGGACGAGTTCAGTTTTCGCAGGTTTCATTTCAATCCGCCGGACTTCATTGGTGCTCGGGGGCCCACGCGAAGGTGGTTTGTCTTGGTATGTTGATACTGAGCGAGCTTGGCCGCATGGGATTCGGTTCGAGCAGTGCGATGTTTAAGGCCTAGGCGCCCGTCGCCCGCCGGGTGGAATCTCTCCACCAACCCGCCCTTCAACTCAAACGAAACTCCTGCAATCCAGCAAGAATAGAATCGATCCTTTTAACCTCGGCAGTTATCTCTAGGGAGCATGGAAATTCCGCCGTCGCGTAAATGATAAGTTGGCCCGCGCTCTCAGAAGTTTCGGACAGCGTAATCGCAGAGGCGGACTGAAGCGCGCCCTTGGAAGTAAGCCCTTCCGAGAAAGCTCGACGATCCCGAAAAAACCTGACCGTCCGGTCTGCACCAGCAATGCCAGGGAGAGCAGATCGCCGCCACTTAGCGACTAGATCAACAGCGCTCCACCCGCCACCTAGCTCATCCGGGCGAGGCGGCCACGCCGGTCGCCCTAGCTTGTCCACCCAGTAAGTATCTGGCTCATATTCAACGAGGTTCAAAAAAAAGACCTCCTCCCCACTTGGCAGATCAAATCCTTCGCCAACGATCCTTATGTCGCCTCTAGTCGTCAGGAGGACAAGGTCGGCGTAGAAGTCTTTGCGCTTAAACGGCAACGCCGGTAAGTGGCGGATTTCGCCCCGTAGCAAGGCGTCAATCATCTTAGATGGTTCAGTATGCAAGAGGTTCTATCCAGCCACTTTAGTAACGCCGAAGTTTCTTGAGTTGTTCTATCTCGAAACTGCCCGAGAATTCACTGTACAGCTGTATGGCTCCCGCGTTCGCCATCACGGTCAGAATGATCGCGCACGCCCACTCTCCGTATAGCGGCTTCATGATAAGAGGATCAGACAGGTTTTTCAGCATCGCGAGACTTTGATACCCCACCAACAGGTCGAGAATGAGGCATCCCACCACCGATAGGATTGAACCTGCCGTCTGGTGAGCGCCTATCAGTGACAAGGTGGCTCCTACTAGCAACAGAAAAGGGCCAACGAACAGCCACGAATACCACAGCAGGGTTTTACCCAGATATGCGATTGTGAGTTCGCTGGCGCCGCCGACCACCAGGAAGAACCACGTGACGACGGCGGTCCAGAGTAGGCCCACAACCAAAAGAAAGACTGAGAGAGAAGATCGGCTCATTGTTGAAGTCTTGTTGGAACGACCTTCTCTTATCCCTAGTGTGGGTGCGCGTCAAGTCGCTAGTAACTCGAGGCACTAGATGAAACCTTGCACGCAAAGCGCCGCACGAACCGCAAGCCGCTCAAGATGGCTTGACGGATGTAATGCGGTGGAACAGCCCCGCCCCTACGAAACGGGGCGGGCTACAGAACCGGCGGTGAATGGCGACTGCACCTAAGCCGGCAGCGCCGCCGGCTCGCTGAGCGGGGTGCCCCACCCTGCCGTTTAAGGGTGGGAACTCCGCGTCCAATAACAGCGCGATTGCCGTCGAACGGTAGCTCCGTCTATTTGTTGAGCATGTTGCAGCAGAGGAAATTGGCACATGTGCTGTAGTAGACGCACCACCGTTCCAAAACAATAATCATGGCACGCGGTATTGGTCAGCCTGCGAACCGAGGCCTTGTGCATGATGATGAGACGTAGCGATCTGGTCCAGCACTCCGAAAAGCACCAAAACGAGCGCACCACGCAGATCGTTTTCGGGGAACGGCAGCATTTGCTGCGCGTGCTCGATTCGCTCGAGACCTCCGAGATCCCGCAGGTGCGTGTGGACCAGGAACGCCGCATGCTCGAACAGCTCATCTACGCCCGGACGCAAGAACTCAACGACGTGAACGAAAATTGGGATGAGAAGGTTGGCGTGGTGCTGAGCTCGGACGTAAAGCCGGAAGTACTCGAAAAGCTGGCTCGCGAAGGTCCCAAAGAAGACTATTACCTGCTACGGCTGATCAGCGAGCACCCGCGTGTTTCGGCGAAGACTCTGGGTCGGCTGGCGAAACACCCGTACGGCGCCATTCGTGAGAACGTGGCGCGGCACCCAAACGCCGACCCCGCGACACTTTCCTTGTTAGCACGAGACAAAAGCCAGCCACTCTGGTATTTGGTGGCGTTCAACCCGAATACCCCGGCGGCGCTGCGGCGCAAATTGCAGGAACGGCTGCGCAAGATCGGGCAAAGCACCTCGGCAAAGTAAATTAAAGCCAGTAGAATGGCGGCATGCCTGGGGATTCGCCGAGTGCCGCGCCCTCCCTTTTTAATATTTGCGAATATTTTTTAGAGCGTCCTGCCGCGGAACATCCCTCCCGTACCGCAATTCTTGGTGAGCCATCGAAGGTTCCTTATGAGGAGCTTGCCGCTCTGGCCCTGCGTGTGGCGGGCGCTGTGGCGCGTGACGGCATAAACCCGGGCGATCGCGTGCTGTTGGTGTTGCCGGATGCGGCCGAGTTTGTGGCGGCGTTTTTTGGTGTAGCGCGGACCGGCGCAATTGCCGTACCGGTGAATCCAGCGTCACGCGAAGCGGACTACGCGCATTACGTACGCGATTCGGGAGCGCGGCTCGCGATCGTAAACGAAATGTCGCTCGAGACGTTCCTGCCGGCTATAGATGGATCGGCGATCGAACGGATCGTGGTGGTTTCTGCAAAACCGAATGGCAATGCTAACTCACGGCCGGGAATGAAGGGTTGGACGGAGTGGCTTCCTCCGGCGGGAACTGCGCAGATCGCAGATCCGGCGACGCGAGCGGGCGACCCGGCATTTTTTCTATACACCTCGGGGAGCGGGGGCGCTCCGAAGGGCGCGATCCACGCGCACAAAGATATGCTGGCGTGCGCGACGGGTTATGCGCAGGGCGTGCTCGGGATCTGCGCGGAGGATCGCACCTATTCCGTCTCCAAACTCTTCTTTGCTTACGGGCTGGGGAACGCGATGTATTTTCCCTTTTCGGTGGGGGCCGCGACAGTGCTCGATCCGGAGCGTCCAAGACCGGAGCGCTCCGCGGAGATTCTGGCGCGTTACCAGCCGACCGTATTCTTCTCCGTTCCGACCTTTTATGCGGCGATGGTGCGCGAGGCGGAAAAAGGATTGACGCTGGACTTTTCTTCGGTGCGTTTGGCGGTTTCGGCCGGGGAGCGGCTGCCGCCAGAAATCTTCGAGCGGTTTCGCGCGCGGTTTGGGCTCGAGATTGTGGACGGGATCGGGTCGACAGAGATGCTGCAGATGTTTCTCTCGGCGCGGCCGGGCGCAATCCGTCCGGGAAGCTGCGGGACGCCAGTCCCGGGATATGACGCCAAAATTCTGGATGATGCCGGAGCGGCGGTGGCCGATGGCGAAGTGGGGAATCTTTGGGTGCGGGGCGACAGCGCCTTTGCCGGCTACTGGAGGATTCCGGAGTTGACGGCGCGAACGAAAAAAGGCGAGTGGGTGCTCACGGGCGACAAATTTCTACGCGATGTGGAGGGTTATTACCACTATTGCGGGCGCGCCGACGACATGATGAAGGTGGCGGGGCAATGGGTCTCCCCCGGCGAAGTGGAGAATGCGCTGTTGGGGCATGCCGATGTGGCGGAAGCCGCGGTGGTGGGGCTGGCCGATGATGCGGGATTGGTGAGGCCGCTTGCGTTTGTAGTGGCGCGCGAAGGAGTCGAGCGGTCGCCAGAAGCTGCAAAGAATTTGCGGGAGTTTCTGCGGGGGCGCTTGCCGGGATACAAGTGTCCTGGCGAGGTGAGGTTTGTGGAGGCGTTGCCGAAGACGGCGACCGGGAAGATTCAGCGGTTTTTATTGCGAGGGGCGAAGGGATAGCGGAGGCCCGTTAAACCTAAGGCCGAACGCTGCAGTTTTCTGCCTCAGTGCGTTTGGCGAGCCGCGGGATCCGTGGCTCCGAGAAAAGCCCCAGGGCTATGACTGCGCCCTGGGCTACAAACGCCCTACAAAAGACCCCGGACAAATTGGCTCTTTACAGGGGGATAATTTAAGATAGATTGGCCGCTAGAGAGAGCCAATGCTTCCGCTCCAACTCCAACCCGAAAGCCATGTGCCGCTGTACGTACAGCTTCGCGATCAGCTTCGCGCGCTGGTGCATGGTGGGGATTTGCGACCCGGTGACAGGATTCCCGCTACGCGCGAGCTGGCCGTGCAATTGGGCGTACACCGCACGACGGTGGCGAACGCCTATGCTGAGCTTGAATCGGAAGGGCTGATTCGCGGGCACGTGGGGCGCGGCACGTTTATTTCCTCCGACGGTAACGGCAATAAATTGACGCCGGCGCCGCACTCGCTGAATGGGAATGGCACGGTACGGTGGGAATCGCTTTTTGCGGATGAGCGCGGCGAAGAGGCTTTGAGCCGGTTGGTGCAGCCGTCGCAGCCGGGCGATATTTCGTTTGTGGCCGCACGGCCGGACGAACATTTCTTTCCCCTCGAGGAATTTCGTAACTGCTGCAGCGCGGTATTGCGTCGCGAGGGAGCGCAGTTGCTGCAGCTTGGTCCCTCGGATGGGTATCCGCCACTGAAGCGGGTGCTGGCGGAGATGTTGCGCGCCGAAGGCCTTAGCTTGAAGGATGAGAATCTGCTGATCACGGACGGCTGCCAGCAAGCGCTGGAATTGATCTGCAAGGCGTTTCTGCGACCGGGCGATACGGTGCTGATGGAAAATCCGACGTACCCCGGAGCGATTGCAATTTTTGCCAGCGCACGCGTGAGATGCCTGGGCGTGCCGGTACATACGGGCACGGAAGTGGGCGCGACGCCGGGAATCGATTTGGCGGCGGTGGAAGCCACGCTGCTGGCGAATCGCGTGAAGCTGATGGTGCTCACGCCGGACTTTCACAACCCCACGGGGACGACCCTGCCAGTGGCGTCACGCCGGAAGTTGCTGGAAATTGCCGCGCACCACCAGGTGCCTATCGTCGAAGACCACATTTACGCGCGGCTGCAATCGGGAAACGAGCGCGTGCCCTCGCTGAAGCAGATGGACCGCACGAACCTGGTGATCCAGATGGATAGTTATTCGAAGGTGGCGTTTCCCGGGCTGCGCGTGGGCTGGTGCGTGGCGCCGTCAAACGTGATCGAGCGGCTGCGGCTGGTGAAGCAGACGACCGATCTGCATACGGATCAGCTCGCGCAGGCGGTGCTAGCAGAGTTTACGCATCGCGGCATGCTGGCGCGGCACATCGTGCGGATGCGCAAGGTCTATGCGAAACGCTTGGCCACGCTGGAAGCGGCGCTTACGAAATCGATGCCGGCCGGGACGCGCTGGACGCATCCGAGCGGGGGAATGGCGGTGTGGGTGGAATTGCCGCCGGGATTCGACGCGAGCGAATTGCTGATCCACGTCCGCGAGCGCGGGGTACTCTTCGCTCCAGGGCGCTATTTCTTTATGCAGAACCCTTTGCCGAATACGCTGCGGCTCAGTTTTACGAACGTGGACGAGCGCAATATCGCGCGCGGAATCGGAATCCTCGGCGACATGTTGCGTATCGAGATGCGGAAGCGGCAGCGCGGCTCGCACTATTTTGAGTCGGCGCGGGTGGCGCTGGTATGAGCGCGAAAGATGTGGGGAGCCAGACGATTCGGTTCGATCCCGCGCCCGAAAATCCCTGCTTCGGGTGTGGCGGCGGCAATCCACGGGGAATGCGGCTGGCATTTACGGGCGATCCGGCGACGGGACGCGTGACGGGCCGGCTCTTTATGAGCGCGGATTATCAGGGCGGCGGCGGAATGCTGCACGGCGGAATCATTGCGCTGATCCTGGACGAGGCGATGGGGAAGCTCAGCCGCTTTGAGGATGTGCGCGCGGTGACGGCGGAATTAAACGTGGAATATTTGAAGCCGATTCGCGTGGATCAAGAAATCTTTGTGGAGGCGTTTCAGCAGGAGCGTAAAGGCCGGCAGTTGTACCATCAGGCGGAGATTCGCGACGGCGAAGGCGAAGTACTGGCCCGAGGACGCGGAAGATTTGTGGCGATTGGGCCACGAGAATAAGCGAGTGAGATTCCAAGATTCAGCGGAGGATCGAGCGATGGACTCAGGAAATGGAAAGAAGAACGGTAAGAATCAGGCGAAGCAGAACGGCAACGCGTCACGCAAGCCGGCGCAGGTCTCCGAGAATGCGCCCGTAGCCAGCCAGAATGCCGGCGCGGCGCCGAACGGCAATCTGTGGCGCGTGAAGGTGGGTTTGGCAGAGATGCTGAAGGGCGGCGTGATTATGGACGTGACCAACGCCGAGCAGGCGCGCATCGCGGAGGACGCGGGAGCGTGCGCAGTGATGGCGCTGGAACGCGTGCCGTCGGACATCCGCAAGGAAGGCGGCGTCGCGCGCATGGCCGCCACCAAGGTGATTCGCCAGATCATGAATACCGTGAGCATTCCGGTGATGGCGAAGGTGCGCATCGGGCATTTCGCGGAAGCACAAGTGCTCGAAGCGCTCGAAGTAGACTTTATCGACGAGAGCGAAGTGTTGACGCCCGCCGACGAAGAAAACCACGTGTGGAAGCACGATTTTCGCGTGCCGTTTGTTTGCGGCGCGCGCAATTTGGGCGAAGCGCTGCGGCGAATTTCCGAAGGCGCGGCGATGATTCGCACGAAGGGCGAAGCGGGGTCGGGCAATATTGTGGAGGCGGTGCGGCATTTGCGAGCGATCACCAGCGAAATGCGCAGGCTGACGACGCTGCGCGAAGAGGAATTGGTGCACGTGGCCAAAGAGCTGGGGGCGTCACTCGAGTTGGTCCGCGAGATTGCGAAGACCGGCAAGCTGCCGGTGCCGAACTTTTCCGCGGGCGGCATCGCCACCCCGGCGGACGCGGCGCTGGTGCGGCAATTGGGCGCGGAGGCGGTGTTTGTGGGGTCGGGCATCTTCAAATCGGATGATCCGGAGCGGCGCGCGAAGGCCATCGTGAAGGCTACCACGCATTATAACGACGCGAAGGTGGTGCTCGATGCGAGCGAAGAACTGGGTGACGCGATGAAGGGCATCGACGTGCGCCAACTGGAAGAGAAGGACCTGATGCAAACCCGCGGGTGGTAGTGCGCGCGCAAGGGCGATGATGAAGGTCGGAATCCTGGCGGTGCAGGGCGATTATGAGGCGCACGCGGCGGCAGTGGAGCGCGCGGGCGCTGCCGCCGTGCTGGTGCGGACGCCCGCGGACATGGCCGGGGTTGACGCGCTGATTCTGCCGGGTGGCGAAAGCACGACGCAATTGCAGTTCCTGCGCGAAGAAGGGCTCGATAGGGCGATCGAGAAGTTCGTGGAAGAGAAGCGCCCGGTTTTTGGCACCTGCGCCGGTGCAATCCTGCTGGCGAAGCACGTGCGGAATCCGGCGCAGGAATCGCTGGGGTTGGCAGACATCACCGTGGCGCGCAACGCGTATGGGAGGCAGCTTTCAAGCGAAGTGCGCAGCGGTCCTTCGAAGCTGAATGGGCATCCGCTCGAGATGGTGTTCATTCGCGCGCCGATCATCGAGAAAACGGGCAAGGGCGTGGAAATTCTCGCGGAAGCCGATGGCGATCCGGTGCTGGTGCGGCAGAAGAATATCTTGATCGCGACGTTTCATCCCGAGCTTTCCGCCGATTCCACGGTGCACAAATACTTTCTGAAAATGGCGAGCAATGGCAAATAGCGGGGGCAAGACCGGAAACAGCGGCAAAACGCGTGTGCTCTTTGTGTGCATCGGCAATGCTTGCCGCAGCCAGTTTGCGGAAGCGCTCGCGAAACATACGGCGTTTGATGTGATCGAGAGTTCGAGCGCGGGGACCATGCCGCTGGGATCGGTGGCGCCGCTGGTGGAAGAGGTGCTGCAGGAGCGCGGCGTGCCGTTCGAGGAACAGCACTCGAAAGGTTTGACGGCGGCAGCTTGCGGGAAAGCGGACATCATTGTGAATATGTCCGGATCGCGCGCGGATCGCATTTTCCCGAAAGGCGGCGCGCACATCGAGGATTGGGCGGTGGACGATCCTTACGGGCATACCATCGAAGCGTATCGCGACGCTTGCGATGAAATTGAGGCGCGGTTGACGGAGTTGGCGGCGCGGCTTCGAGCGCGGACGAACGGTCATCCGGCGGGAACCGTAGCGAGTTAGAGAGAGAATCTTGCGGCGCGAAAAGACCAGCGTTTCACAGGAAGACTACCTCAAAGCAATTTGGGAAATGCTCGAGGAAGAAGAGACGCCGATCAGTGCGCGGCTCGCAGAGCAATTGGACGTGACGCCTCCGGCAGTGACGGCGGCGCTGAAGCGCATGGCGCGCGCGGATTATTTGCGCGTGGGGCGCGATGGCCAGATCCGGTTGACGGCGCGAGGCCGCGGCGTGGCGCAGCACCTGGCGCTGCGGCATCAACTCGCGGAAAAATTGCTAACGGAAGTGATTGGGCTCGATTGGACGCGGGCGCACGAAGAGGCCGAACGGCTCGAACACGGCATTTCGCCGGAGGTGGAAGCGCTGCTGCTGGCGCGATTTGGCGAGACGGCGCGCTGTCCACATGGCGTGCCGTTTATCGGCGGCGTGGCGAAGCTGCGGAAGAAAGAGGGCGCGGTGCCGCTCTCGGAGATTCCTGCCGGGACGAAAGTAGAGATTCTGTGCGTTTACGAGCGCGATCCGGATTTTCTGCGCTTCTTGTCGGGGCTGCGGCTGAAGCCGGGCGTGCTGGCGCACGTTCGCAAGCGCGAATACGACCAGACCCTGCTGTTAAGCGTTGAAGGGCGCAACATTCACCTGGGCGTGCCGGCAACCAGCCGGATTTGGGTGCGGCCGGCGGCTTCGTAGACTTCTTTTCGTTGCGCGATAAAACGGGATAACTTGCATTCCTGCCTGAAAGTTCGCCTTCACAAACATTCCCCATACTGGATCGTACCGTGGATCGCGTTCGTCATATGCGCGGCTCTCGAGGGTACATTTGCGCAAACGGCGGAGCGACAAGGCGGCAATTCGAATGTACCGCGGCAGGATTTTGCCGGGTTCGAGCGCGATCTTGAGCACATCTGTGAACAACTTCAAATTCCGGGAGCGGTGGCGGGGATTGTGAGCGACGGAGGGCTGGTATGGAGCCACGTTTATAACCAGAGGGTTCCAGAAGCCGCGGCGGTGGATCGGCCGGTCGCTAATTTGGATACCCTGTTTCCCATCGCGTCGGTGAGCAAGACGATGGCAGCGGCGATCGTAATGCAGC
This sequence comes from uncultured Acidobacteriota bacterium, assembly GCA_963703805.1. Classification (GTDB taxonomy): domain Bacteria; phylum Acidobacteriota; class Terriglobia; order Acidiferrales; family UBA7541; genus DASTCZ01. Next base: position 191,011 of record CAVPFO010000001.1, read on the forward strand.
TTGTTGACGAGGGGCACCTCCGGCTGGACGATCCCATCACGAAATATCACCCGGAATTGCAATTGCCGAACACGGTGACGCTCGAGCGGCTGCTTTCGCACACGAGCGAGGATGTGCCGGGCGAAGAATTTCTTTACAGCGGCGCACGATACGCGTTGCTGACCGGCGCGATCGAACGCGTGACGCGCAAGCCGTACGCAGAGGTGCTCGAGGAACGCATTTTTCAGCCGCTAGGAATGCAGCAGACGCTGGCGGGGCGCGATGCGGGCCGAGGGCCGGTGGCTGACGCGCTGCGTGCGCGGATCGCGCCGCCTTTCGAGTTCGACCCGCAAACGCGTACAGCCATCCGGGCGGAAGCGCCGGGTCCAAGCGTAACCGCAGCGACAGGCGTGATTACCACGCTCGGTGACCTGGCGAAATATGCGGAAGCGCTGGATGGCGACCGGCTGGTCAGCGTACGAGACAAGCAGCGTATGTTTACGGCGGGGCACTCCACGCGCGGGGAAACGCTTCCGTATGGGCTGGGATGGTTCGTGGAAGATTATCTCGGCGAGCATCTGGTGTGGCATTACGGGCTGGTGTCTGGATATTCAAGTCTCCTGATACGTGTGCCCGTGCGGGGATTGGCGCTGATCGTGTTGGCGGATTCGGGCGCGATGGGCGACGAGCCGCGGCTTTTTGATGGCGACCTGGCGCGATCGCCTGCGGCCTTGGCGTTTTTGGCCGATGTGGTGCTCGCGGGTCGCCCTGGGAACCCGGAGCCCGCAATTTCACCGGAGGCGGCCATCGCCGCGCTGCGGGGACGTACGCCGGCCATTGTGTCTGCACAAGCGAAAGAGGCACGCGAGCTGGCCCGCGACGCGCTGGTGGCTCAGGCGTGGATGCAATTCTATTTGGGCGATGCGGACGATAGCGCGCGCTTCCTAAAATTGTGTTTGCAACAGTATCCGGAGTTGGGCCTTCCGCGCGAAACGGAAATGCTCTATTTGCTCGTGCGTTTGCACCGGCCGGAGCTGCGTTCTGCCACGGCGGAGATTGGCGGCGCGCTGCTTGAAATCCGTCCGGCGCTCGCGCCGGTACTCTATTACGACGGTCTGGCGGAGCAACAGGCCGGGCGCGCAGAACGGGCGGAGATGCTATGGAAGCGCGCCTGCAACGAATGGCCGAGCACGCAGCACTGGTCGGTAGGGGAGGCGTGCCTCGAAGCAGGGCAATCCTATGCGGCGCACGATTTGCGGCTGGCGCGGCTTTATCTGGATCGCGCGATCGTGGCGGGCAGCGGTGACACACCGGATGTGGCGCGGCGGCTGGTAGCAAAGCTGCCCGTGGCGCACTAGCTTCCTTTGCGAAGACAACGGGCAGAAGCAGATCCCTCGCTGCGCTCGGGATGACATCGAGAGCGGGTGATGGTAGGTCCGGGTGTGACAATGAAGTCCGAACGGGTCGGGTTGGCAGGTGACGGCCGAGCCGGCCGCCCGCGGATCAGGCTTGGCGCGCGGCGGATCAGGCTTCGCAGGCGCTGGATGAGAGTTGGCACCTGCCCGCAAGTGGACGGCTGCGCTGGTGACCGGTACGCGGAGGTCTGTGCTCACGAGACCGGGGCGGGATTTCACGGTATCATCGGCGCGAACTTTTGGACTGGAGCCTGCCGCTTCGTGTTTATTGCGCTGCGATACTACTGGATCACCTCGAAAGGCTACCGCCTTCGGCCGTGGCGCAGTCCCTACATCCGGTGGCGTATGGAAACCTTCTTTGGCCGAGAAGCTGAGTCGGCGCATGATGCGCGCGGTTTTTTCCGGCTGATGTGGCGCGAGCGTGCGCGGATGCGGCGGTTCCTGCTTTGGGTGGGCGAACGCTGGCACGAACAAGCGCGGCGGCGTAGCAGCCGCTCCTAGATTTTCCCTTTAATTTCCCATTGACAATTCAAGGGCGCGTGATGAGACTGCCATAAGCAGGTTAGGGGAGCGCGGCCGCTAAGCGGTGCATCGCGCGGAGGTGCGATGGGCGAGAACGGCGATCTGGTGCAGGGCACGCTGGACATGCTGATCCTGAAGACGCTGGCGCGGGAAGGTCTCGCGCACGGCTACGCCATCGCGGAAGCGATCCACGAGCGCTCGGACGACGTACTGCGCGTGGAGGAGGGCGCGCTGTATCCGGCGCTGCATCGGCTCGAGCTGCGCGGGCTGCTCGGCTCGGAATGGGGCACCAGCGAAAACAATCGCCGCGCCAAGTATTACCGGCTGACGCCTGCCGGCCGTAAGGTGCTCGACGCGGAACTGGCGCACTGGAAGCGGATGGTTGCGGCGATTGGGCGCGTGATACAGACAGCTTGAGCAAAGCACGCGGCGGTATGAATAATCGCGCGAGAGGCCTCAATTTTCGTCCGGATTGGTATCATGTTGACGTGGTATAATAGAGCTGGAGTGAAACCGGCTCCGTTTGGACTTACAGAGACGTAACTTCGATTTCGTTGTCGTCCTAGGCCTTCTTCCTAAGCGGTAACAAGCACTTACGCCATGCAGGATCTGAAAATACTCCAAAAAACTGAGACCTTGCACGAGGCCCGCTGGTGGGAGCCTATGTCCGAGGGGCGCGTGCACTGCTACTTGTGTCCCCGGCACTGCCATATTGGCGAGGGGCAGAGCGGCTTTTGCTTTATCCGCACGAACCAGGGCGGCAAGCTCTACAGCCTCGGGTATGCGGCTCCCGCGGCGCTGCAGATCGATCCGATCGAGAAAAAGCCGCTGAACCATTTTTTGCCGGGCACGCGCGTATTTTCCATGGGCACGGCCGGCTGCAACATGGGCTGCTTTTTCTGCCAGAACTGGGACATTTCCAAATCGCGGCAGGATCAGGTGCACTCGACGCACATGCCGGCGGAAGACGTGGTGGCGCTGGCGCGAAAATACGATTGCCCCACGATTGCGTTTACCTACAACGAGCCGACGATCTGGGGCGAGTACGTGGTGGACATTTGCCATGCGGCGCGCGCGCAGGGCATCGCGACGGTGATGGTGAGCAATGGCTACATCACGCGTGAAGCGTTTCACGACATTTACGATCATGTGGACGCGGCCAATATCGACCTGAAAGCGTTCACCGAGGAATTTTACGGGCGCATCACCCTGACGCACCTGCAGCCGGTGCTCGAAACGCTCGAATGGCTGAAGAACGAAACGAATGTCTGGTTCGAGCTGACGAATTTGATGATTCCGGGGCTGAATGACGACCCGAGCGAGACCCGCAAGCTGGCCGAATGGGTGATCGAACATCTCGGTCCCGATGTGCCGCTGCACTTCACGGCGTTTCATCCCGATTTCAAGTTGCGGGATAAACCGGCGACACCTCCCGAGACACTGCACGCCGCGCGGAAGATCGCGCGCGAAGTGGGATTGCATTTTGTGTATGAGGGGAATATTCACGGCGGCGCGTCGGATACGGTGTGTCCACGCTGCGGCGAGGTGCTGATCCGGCGGTCGTGGCATAGCGTGACCAGCAATCGTTTGAAAGATGGTTGCTGCTCGAAGTGCGGTTTCGCGATTCCGGGGCGATGGGCGAGCCCCGCCGGGACGCCACGACGTTTGGAGCGCGATCACGCTGGCGTAGTTTCCGCGAAATACGACGCTTACAACCTGTAATTCTTTCCTAAGACCATCGAGGGGACGGCTGCTTACTCGGCTATGGTGCGAGCAGGGCGTCGAGCTTTGCGGTGAGGTCGGCGCGTTTGAAATCGCGCGGTGTGAAGAGCGATTCCCAGTCCGTGTCCGGGAAGCCAAGGTTGTTGAGGCGCACGGGGAGTAATTCGCGGAGGCTCTGCGGATCTTTGGTTGGCAGAGAGGCTAATGCGCGGTAGGCGAGCTGGTGGAAGTTGGAGACGAATGGGTAAGAGGACAGGCGGCGAATCGCTGCGGCGCGGTCGCTTTCCGGAAAAGCGTCCTGGCAAAAGGCGGCCAGGAGTAGTTCTTCGGATTCGATTCGTTCGGCGGCGGTCATATGCGAAGCGAGGATGACATTGTTGGCCAAGGAGTCTACAAGTGCCCAGCGTGTTTGCGATTGGCGCAGATGCGAATGCTGCACACAGATTCTTCGCTGCGCTCAGAATGACAAGCAGCGCTCTCGGTAGCGACGCATCGAGAGTCTAACGGACGAAGTGTGGCTGTTGGCGGACGCGTGGGATCGCTTGGGAAAGACCGCAGGTCCCCCCTCGTTCCTCGGGGCAAGCAGGACCTGCGCTATACAACCTCATTCAGCAAGCGCGACTGCCGGCGCGGTGCTGCTAGACGCCCCAGCCGTAGCGCTCGAAGTGGCTAAAGTTTTCCTGCAAAGCGTCGCGGACGCGAGAAGTGAACGCCGTGCAGCCTACGACCGTGGAGTCGGGCGTGGCGAGGTCTTGCGTGCGAATGCCGTGGTCGAGCACGCGGTCCAGTGCGTGTTCGATAGCGTTGGCCTCGGTGTGCAGGCCAAAACTTTCGCGAAGAAGCATGGCGGCGCTCGAGATCGCGCCGATGGGGCATGCGACGTCGCGCCCGGCTAGAGAGGGAGCCGAACCGTGGATTGGTTCGTAAAGCGAAGGACCGAGCCCCCAGCTCATCGAAGGGATCAGGCCGAGCGAGCCGGCCGCGCCTGCGGCACCATCGCTCAGGATATCTCCGAACATGTTGGAAGTGACGATCACATCAAATTGCTTTGGAGCCAGCACCACTTGAAGAGCGGCATTATCCACGTACATGTGATCGAGCTTCACACCGGGATGTGAGGCGGCGACCGATGTGACTACGCGGCGCCAGAGCACAGAACTCGCGAGCACGTTGGCTTTATCAATCGAGGTGACGTGATTGCCCCGGCGCTCGGCGCGCTCGAAGGCGAATTGTGCGACGCGTTCGATTTCGGGCGCGGTATAAATTTCCAGATCGGAGGCGCGCGAATTGCCGTTCGTGCCTTCGGAGCGGTGCTCGCCAAAGTAGATGCCGCCGGCGAGTTCGCGCACGATTTCCATGTCCACACCGCGGGCGCGCTCGGGCTTGAGCGCGGAAACGTCAAGCAGCGCGGGACGCACGCGAATGGGTCGCACGTTGATGTAAAGGCCGAGCTGTTTGCGAAGACCGAGCAGGCCGCTCTCCGGCCGTTTGTCGAGGGGCAGGGCATCCCAGCGCGGTCCGCCGACGGCTCCGAGCAGAATGGCGTCCGCGGCGCGGCAGGCTTCGAGCGTTTCCGAGGGCAACGGCATACCACAGCGGTCAATCGCCGCGCCGCCGAAAGGCATTTCGATGAATTCAAAGTGATGGCTGAACTCGGCGGCGCAATCCTTCAGCACGTGCGTGGCGGCCGCGGTTACTTCGGGACCGATGCCGTCCCCGGCGAGTACGACGATGCGTTTTGTTACGGTAGTCATGGCCTTGCCTTACCGGTCTCCCCTGGTTCAAAAGCGAAAAGCAGATCCCTCGCTGCGCTCGGGATGACGAGCCTGCCATTGCGTTTCGCCGTGCGACTTTTCCATTTAGTTCGGTGCGGCGGCCGCCAACGGCGCGGCTTCGCGGTGCAATCGCGCCTGCCGCAAACAATCTAGCAGGGAACGATCGGATACGGACTTATTTGCGTCGGCGAATTTCATTACACGACAGTAGCAGTCGTCCAATTCGGTTTCGTTCGGACGATGGCCGAGTTCGGCCAGGCGCAAGCGCACGGCGTTACGTCCGGAGTGTTTGCCGAGCACAAGACTTCGCTTCGGGACGCCCACGGCTTCCGGCGAAATAATCTCGTAGGTCAGCGGATTCTTGATGATGCCGTCCTGATGGATTCCGGCTTCGTGCGCGAAGGCGTTGGCGCCGACCACGGCCTTGTTGGGCGCGACGCCGGTGCCGGTGATTTCGGCGAGCAATTGGCTTGCGGGATAAATCTCTTTGAGGACTACTCCTGTGGAGACGCCGTACTTGGCTTGGCGTACGGCCAGTGCAACCGCGAGCTCTTCGAGCGAAGCGTTGCCCGCGCGCTCGCCGATGCCATTGATCGTGCACTCCACCTGCCGCGCGCCCGCATCGATGGCGGCGAGCGAATTGGCAACCGCAAGCCCCAGATCGTTGTGGCAATGCGCGCTGAGCGTGATGCCAGGTTTGTCTCCGAAATGTTCGCGCACGCGGCGGAAGATCGCGCCATATTCCTGTGGCACGCTGAAGCCCACGGTATCGGGCAGGTTGATGATCGTGGCTCCGGAGTCAACGGCGGCCTGTACGGCTTCGCAAAGGAATTCGATGTCGCTGCGGCTGCCGTCTTCGGCGGAAAATTCCACTTCGGCACAGCGGCTCCGGCCATAGCGAACGCTCTCGCGGATGGCGTTCAGGGCATCCTGACGGGACATCCGGAGCTTGTGGTGCAAGTGCAGGTCCGAGGTGGCGAGAAAAATGTGCAGACGTGGATGGGCGGCGAAGGAGATCGCGTCAAGGGCGGCATCGAGATCGGCCTGACGCGTGCGGGAAAGGGCCGCGACGCAACAGCCGCGGATTTCGCGGGCGACCGCGGCGACGCTTTCAAAATCGCCCGGCGAGGCGATGGGGAAGCCCGCTTCGATGACGTCCACGCCAAGCCTCTCGAGTTGACGCGCCATGCGAACTTTTTCCGGAACGTTCATGGAAAAACCGGGCGATTGTTCGCCGTCACGCAAGGTCGTGTCAAAAATATGCACTCGATCCATGGATTGCCCCCTCAAGAGCTAGTAGAGGGCACCGGGGAACGGCTGTCCAATTTATAATTCTTCTGCGTATGATAAGCTCAGCTTATAAGGAATTATTGAGGAAACGGCATGGATCTAAACGAATTACAGGTGTTTTGGACCGTGGCGCGGGAGAAGAGCTTTTCGCGGGCGGCGGAGAAGCTTTACCGGACGCAACCGGCCATCAGCATGTCCATACGAAAGCTGGAGGAATGGGTGGGCGAGCCGGTCTTCGTAAAAGGGTCGCGCGCGGGGCGGCTCACGAGTGCTGGGGAGATGCTGCTGGAATACGCGGAGCGCATGCTGAATCTGCGGGACGAGGCCAAACGCGGGCTCACGGAATTGCGGGGCCTCGACCGCGGGAAGCTCTCGATGGGAGTCAACGAGAGTTCGATCCACGCGTTGCTGCCGGCGTTCGCACGCTATCGCCAGATTTATCCGAAGGTGAAGATCAGCGTGCTGCGCGTTTTCTCGCGGGATATTCCGGGGGCATTGCTGAACTACAAGCTCGATTTAGGAGTGGTCTCGTACGATCCGGGTGAACCGCGGCTGGCCGCCGTACCGTTTATGCAGGACAAACTAACCTTCGTGGTGAATCCGCGGCACCGCCTGGCGAAGCGCCGAATCATCGATATTGGCGAACTGGGTAAAGAAGTCTTCGTCGCGCATATCGTGGATTCGCAGTTTCGCATCCGCGTGATCGAGCTCTTTGAGAAGCACCATGTGCCGCTCAATCGCGCGGTGGAGCTGCCGACGATTGAAAGCATCAAGCGATTCGTGGAAATGGGGATGGGTGTGGCCATCGTGCCGGGGATGTGCGTGCGCCACGAAGTGGAGCAGGGGAGACTGGCGGAGGTGAAGATTCGCCAGCTCAATATTCCGCGGCGGCTGTTTCTCGTGTACCGGCGCGATGAAAAATTGAGCCATGCGGCGGTGGCGCTGCTCGATCTCCTGGTGAAGGGCGGGAATAATGCCGAGGGAACGGTGTCCGGCAAGGACGCCGGCAGGAAGCTGAGGAACTAAGCGCCGGTCCTAGCAAACTAGGCGGGGTTGCGCGTTAATAGCGCCCTTTCGGGAGCTGCAGACCTCCCACAGAATATCTTCCAGACCCTTCGTGACAAATTCCGAGTTGGAACGTCATATAGCTTAAATGAGGCCTGCGCAGCGGCTTCCTTCACAAAGATGATCTACTGGAGAACGCCATAAGATGCCAAAACGAGGCGCACCCCCTCTTGCCGGCGAGATGCTGCAGGGCACGCTGGACCTCTTGATTCTGCAAACGTTGGCGCTCGGGCCTGCGCACGGGCACACCGTTGCCCACGTGATCGAGCGGCGCTCGGACGACGTGCTGCAGGTGGAACACGGTTCACTCTACCCGGCACTGCACCGTCTGGAAGACCGCAAATGGATTTCGTCTTTCTGGGGTACCTCTGAAAACAATCGGCGCGCGCGCTATTACCGGTTGACGCCCGCAGGGCGGAAGCAGCTTGCTGCGCAGACGAGCCGCTGGGAGCAACTGGTGCAGGCTATTGGCCGGGTGCTAAAACCGGCGGCGGAGTGAAGCCATGAAGGGCGAATGGCTCCGGCGCGTGAAACGCTTTCTGAAGCGTGAAGAGTGGGACGAAGAGCGCACGCGCGAGATTGAGGCCTATCTCGAGATCGAATCCGATGAGAACGTCGCACGGGGCATGGACCCGGATGAGGCGCACTACGCGGCGCTGCGGAAACTGGGCAACGTAACTCTGCTTCGCGAGGAGATCTACCACATGAACAGCCTGGGACTTCTACAGACGCTCTGGCAGGATCTGCGGTTCGGCGCGCGGTTGCTGCGGCTGAACGCAGGTTTTGCGATCGCCGCGATTCTTTCGCTGGCCTTGGGGATCGGCGCGAACACCGCCATTTTTCAGTTGCTCGATGCCGTCACCCTGCGCACCTTGCCAGTAACACACGCCGAACAATTGGCCGAGGTCTATATTGACCAGCCCCATGGCCGCACCGGCAATTTCAGCTCACGATACTCTGAGCTAACCAATCCGATGTGGGAAGAGATTCGCGATCATCAGGAGGGGTTCTCCACAATTGCGGCGTGGAGCCCGACTAGGTTCAATACTTCCCCGAAAGGCCAAGTGCGGCCAGTGGCCGGCATTTTCGTAAGCGGCGCGTTCTTCCAGGTGGCGGAAGTTGAACCGCTCCTAGGCCGTCTCTTTACCCCCGCGGATGACAAGCCCGGATGCGGCACACCGGGCGCGGTGATCAGCTATTCATTTTGGCAGCGGGAATACGGCGGCGACCCATCGGCCCTCGGGAAAATCATTTCGGTGGAAAGCCATCCGGTGGATGTGATTGGCATAGCCCCGCAAGGTTTTACCGGGCTGGAAGTAGGGCACGGATTTGACGTGGCCTTGCCGGTCTGTTCGGAGCCGGTGATCCGCGGAGAAGACACTCAACTCGCGCGTCGCGACGGCTGGTGGCTGGCGGTCACCGGGCGGCTGAAACCGGGTTGGACGATCGCAAAAGCGAGCGCGCAACTCCGAACGATTTCTCCAGCGGTATTTGAAGCGACGTTGCCACCGCGATTCAATGCCGATTCGGCCAAGCACTACCTGGGATACAAACTGGGAGCGTTTCCCGGCGGGCTTGGTAGAAGTGACTTGAGACGGGACAGCAGCAATCCGCTTTACCTCTTGCTGGGTCTTGCGGCTCTTGTGCTGCTGATCGCCTGCGCGAACCTGGCGAACCTGATGTTGGCAAGGGCCAGCGCACGCGAAAAGGAGATGAGCGTCCGGTTGGCGATTGGGGCCTCGCGGGGACGGCTGATCCGGCAATTGCTTGCGGAAAGCTTGTTGCTTGCGGGAATTGGAGCGGTGCTGGGAGCATTGCTGGCGCGTTGGCTTGGCGCTTTCGTGGTTTCGATGCTGGATGTATCGTCGAGCACACCCTTTCTGGTGAACCTGAGCCTGGATTGGCGCGTGCTTGGGTTTACCGCGGGCTTGGCGGTGCTTACGTGCGTTTTATTCGGGCTTGCGCCTGCAATTCGCGCGACGCGGGTTGCCCCTGGCGCGGTGCTCAAAGCCAACGGGCGGGGTCTCACGTCGAGCCGCGAGCGATTTGGGCTACGCCGATCGCTTGTGGTGGCGCAAGTGGGTCTGTCGCTCGTCCTTCTGTTCGGTGCACTGCTTTTTTCGCGAAGCCTGCGCAATCTGATGACGCTCGATGCAGGATTCCGCCAGGACGGGATTCTGGTCACTTACCTCGACTTGAGAAACGTCAAAATCCCCAAAGCCAACCGGTACGCCTACAAGCGGCAAATCGTGGATCAAATCGGCGCGACACCCGGCGTGGATGCGGTGGCAGCGGTTTACAACGTGCCGATCGGCGGCAATTCGTCGAATGACAACGTGTTGAGCCAGAATTCCGATACGCAAACCATGGGAACGACGTGGAACAACTGGGTGACGCCGAACTTTTTCGCCACGCTCGGCACACCCGTTCTGCAAGGGCGCGATTTCACGGAAAAGGACAACCTGGCGGCACCGAAGGTGGCTGTCGTCAACCAGGCGTTCGTTCAGAAGTTCCTCTCGCCAGGCGACCCGCTGGGACAGACGTTTCGGCTGGAGCCCGATGCCGGGAAAGCACCGCCCCGGTATTCGATCGTGGGTGTAGTGAAGAACGCTAAATATGCCGACATGCACAGCGAATTTGCACCGGTGGCCTACTTTCCGATCGCGCAGGACGAGGACCAGGACGAGTATGCATCGGTGGTCGCGCACTCGAATGGCTCGCTCGGCGCGCTGGTCTCGGCGGAGAGGGATGCGCTCGCACAAATGAATCCGGCGATTCAGATCGAGTTCAAGACGTTGCCGGAGACGGTGCGCGCCTCGCTCACCCGAGACCGCTTGATGGCGACCCTTTCGGGGTTTTTCGGCGTGCTTGCGACGCTGCTGGCCACGGTTGGACTTTACGGAGTGATCTCTTACATGGTGGCGCGGCGGCGCAATGAAATCGGCATTCGCATGGCGCTGGGTGCGGGCCGCGCGTCCATCCTGCGGATGGTGATGGGCGAAGCGGGGCTTCTGCTGGCAATCGGCTTGGCGGCAGGCGCGATCCTTTCGCTAATGGGCGCTCGCGCGGCGAGCTCGCTTTTGTTTGGATTGAATGCCCGCGATCCGCTCACGCTGGCGCTGGGCGTCGCCATCCTGGTGATTGTCGCGGCGGTAGCCAGCTATTTGCCGGCCCAGCGGGCCGCGAGCCTCGATCCGATGCAGGCGCTGCGCGACGAGTGATTCTGGGGGTGGTGGCCGCGGCGGCCAGCTTTCTACCGGCGCGACGGGCGGCACGTCTTGACTCCATGCCAGCTTTGCGAGACGAATGACGGCAGTTCAGCCAAATTTGCGATCCCACGCGCTACCGAGGTGCTGCGCCTGAAAGAGAGACGGCTGGTAGGGACCCGCGAATCGCTTTGGCGGCAAGAAAGGATGCGGCAGAAAACGCTCATTGGTTCGCGGCGCCGGGAAGCAGGCGTAGCCGTAGTGGCGGCGTTCACAAAAGTGGCATCGATACGGACGAATGCCCGTGAAGCCAAGGATCCGGTCAACGAAGCCGCGCTTACGCGAACGATGAACATCGGCTGAGCGGCAGAAGGGACAAATGCGGTGAGAGGGTGTGGTTAGGGCGGCAATGCGCAGGCTCACGGAGAGGCCTCCTCTCAGCAGGGAAATAACGGCAACTGTCGAATGTCCCGAATATATACCAAACGATATATACACGCAAGTATAAATGCCTCGCGGCGGCGACGATGGCTTAGCATTCGTGGGTGACGGTCGAAAGGGCGGCCTGGTCGCGAATGCAGTAAGCTCGTGGTTGTGGGCGAGCAAAATAAAGTAAGCCGCGAAACGACACACATAGGGCTGTGCCTGGATTGCGTGCACGCACAGGAGGTACGCTCGGAAAGAGATTCTGTGTTTTACCTGTGTAGGCTCTCGGCCATCGATCCGAATTTTGTGAAGTATCCGCGTTTGCCGGTGCTGCAGTGCCCAGGCTACCTTCCGCAGACCATTCCATAAGAGTTATTGCAGGCTGGCGCGGCTCATCGGGCCGGGCGCTTTCCTCATCCAATAGCAACTCTTGTTTCGGAGGAGATTCTTTGCGGTCCCATTTCACCTTACGTTTGACCATATCGTGAAGCGCGAATCTGCTAAGTCACACAAGCACCCTACCGCTTTGGAGACGGCGGCCGCCGTCGCCGCGGCGGAGGCAGTGCGTCCCGACACGGCGCAGAAACCGTACCTAAAGATCCTCGAGCAGGAAATCAACGAAGGTATCCGCGAACTACAGCGGCCGACGTGGGGATTGTTGATCTCCGGGCTCTCGGCAGGGCTGGATGTGAGCTTTAGTGTGCTGGTGATGGCGGTGATTCTGACCACCACGCATGGGGCACCCGGTCTGCTGAACGGAATTTTCCTCGCGGGAGCCTATGCGGTTGGCTACATTTTTGTGGTGATGGGACGGTCCGAGCTCTTTACGGAGCACACCACGCGTTCGGTGTACCCAGTGCTCCATGGCGTGGAATCCATCGGGTCGCTTCTGCGATTGTGGGGTTTGATTTACGTCTCGAATCTGGCGGGCTGCGCGTTGTTCGCGAAACTGATCGCCATTATCGGGCCCGGACTCGGAGTGATCGAGCCGTGGACGCTCGGGCAACTGGCACGGACGCTGACCGCGCACGATGGGTGGGTAATTCTGATCAGCGCGATCCTGGCGGGATGGATGATGGGCTTGCTCTCATGGCTCGTGACGGCGGGACGCGACACGATCAGCCAAATCGTGCTGGTGGCGCTGATCACGGGAGCGATCGGGATCTGCCACCTGCACCATTCCATTGTGGGCACGACGGAGGTGCTGGCGGCGGTGTTCGCGCATCAAGGCGTAACCATGCGGCAGTTCGGGACTTTCCTGCTATTCGCCTCGCTGGGCAATGGCATCGGCGGCGTGGTGTTCGTCGCGCTGATTAAATATGGGCACGTGATGATCGGCGCGAAGGATGCCGACCACGTAGAGTTGGACAACTCGCCAAAATCGTAAGGGGGACGTCCGTTTTTTGAACGTAGCGGCCGGCTTGGCGGTTTGACGCGAAAGCAGGTAAACTGCGCTGGCGATTTCGGGGATTTTTGTGTAGCGGGTCTCGCTTGTGCTTGTGAAAAATGTCGCGCACAGGTGCAAATCGTGCCCGGCACGCATCCGGTAAGCATCCTAACGGCAGCGGGCTGCATCCGGAACTGTGATTCGCAATCAGCAGCAAAGAACTTCTTCCTCGCAAGACCGTTGGAAAATTAGGAGAGCGGAATCGAATGGATATCCGGGTGATGGTGCGCTGGCTGGCGGTTTTCGTGATTGCTCTAGCGGCGATTGGCTGTAAAGGCACGACATCCACGGGCGTCCCGGTGATCACTACGCAGCCGACCGCGCAAACGGCAGCCGTGGGCAAGACCGCGACATTCACCGTGACCGCCACGGGTGATCCTACGCTGATGTATCAGTGGTACGCGAGCGGCGCTCCGATACCGGGCGCAACCTCGACGAGCTACACGACGGTTCCGGTGACCATCGGCGAAAACCAGACGCCATTTTTTGTGTACGTGAGCAACTCTGTCGGCAGCACAGAGAGCGCGACCGTGGAGTTGACGGTCACACAAACCACCGGGGCCGTGACGCTACGCAATGACATCGAGCGCACCGGGCAAAATCTGCGCGAGTCGATTCTGACGCCGGCCAATGTGAATTCCGCGAGTTTTGGGAAGCTCGGCGCGTTGCCCGTGGATGGGCAGGTGGACGCACAGCCGCTATTTCTTTCTGGCGTGACGCTAAGCAGTGCGGCGCATGACGTGCTTTACGTGGCGACGGAGCATGGCAGCGTGTATGCGTTTGACGCGGCATCGGGCGCAGCGCTATGGCGTAGGTCATTGCTTGCGGCCGACGAGACGCCGGCGATGAGCGCCGGATGCGATACCGCAACGGGCGAGGCAGCGATCACCTCCACGCCCAGCATCGATCTTTCACGCGGGCCTCATGGCGCACTGTATGTACTGGCGGCATCGCGCGATTTGGGCGGCAATGCGATCCAGCGATTGCACGCGCTGGATGTTGCTACGGGCGCGGAATTATTTGGCGGGCCGGCGAAGATTGGGTCGGGATCGGGCGCAGTGATCTCACACTTTGGCAACACAGCGCCGTCCGATCCGGGCGTCGATGAAGCGGCGGGCGGGTTACTCGTGCTGAATGGACGTGTTTACGCCTCGTGGAGCGCCAACTGCGCAGCTTCGTCCGGGAATATCCGGATTATGGCGTTTGACGAAGCAAGTTTGGCGATGACTGGTTCGCTGAATGTCGGCGAGCTTTCTCGCGCGACGTCGAGCGGAGCTGGCGCATCGGGGCTGGCGGCGGACGCAGCAGGGAATCTCTATTTCTTTGACGCGAATGCAGCGCTGGCGACGCCGGGCGCCGTGGCGGCCATCGAGCCATCGAACACAGGCAATGGAATCCTGCGGCTTTCATCGTCTCCCACGCTGGCGGTTGCAGGTGCGTCCAATTTTTTTGGAACGTTACGCGGCTCCGCGGCAGGCACGCAGGTAGGTTTTGGGGGGGCGATGCTGCTGCCTGATCTTGCGGCCGCCTCGGGCACCACGCTGCATCTGGCCGTGGGCGTGGGCAAGGATGCCAGTATTTACCTGGTGAATCGAGATGTGCTGGGCGCCGCACCTTACCAGGAAATTGATGGCGAACTATCTTCGCAGGGCGTTTACACGATGCCGGCCTATTTCAACCAGACCGTGTACTTCGGGGCTGCCGGCGATGCCATTCGAGCATTTGCCATTCGCGACGCGCGGCTTTCAACTTCACCTCTGAGCGCCACGAGCACGATTTTCGGCGGAGCTGGGACCACACCATTCGTTTCGGCGAACGGCAATCAGGGCGGCATCTTGTGGGCGGTGGAAAGCGGCGACACGGCGGTGTTGCACGCGTATGACGCCACGAATCTTTCGCGCGAGCTATACAACTCAGGCCAGGCGTCCCGCGGGCGTGACGCGCTCGGGTCCGGCAACTTCATCGCGCCACTGATCGCGAATGGCAAAGTGTACGTGGTTGGTGAAAACGGAGTGACGATCTTTGGTTTGTTGAAGTAGCCGTGCGAATACAATGCAGGCGTATTGCCGATATTACTTTCCATTGCCAGGAATCAGCTTAAACTTTTGGACGCGCTTGGCTGTGTCCACTTCTCCCGTGTAGTAATTTCCCTGCGAATCCATCGCGGATTGGTGTACCCAGTGGAATTGGCCCGCATTCCGGCCATTGTGTCCGAAGCTGGATACCACGGCGCCATCGGAGCGCTGCACGATCCAAATCACGTTGTCCTCACCATCGGCTACCAATAAATAGTTCTGCTGCTCGTCATGCGAGAAAGTGAGATTCCACACCGAACCGATGCCGAGTGTGGATTTATGCACGAAGAATTCGCGAAGGAACTTGCCCTGCTTGGTGAAAACCTGGATGCGGTCATTGCTGCGGTCGCAGACATACACCAGGCCGTCGGCGGAAATGTGCGCGCAGTGAACGGGATTGCGAAATTGTTTATCTGTGGCCGCTGCGGGGTCATAGGCGGCGGGCGGAGCGTTGTCAATCTGGCTGAGCGGCATGCCGTAGGCACCCCAGCCGCGCTTGAAGGCGCCGGTATCGGCGTCGAACACCACGACGCGCTTGTTGAGGTAGCCATCGGCGATATAAACCTCGTGCGCGGCCTCGTCCGCTTCTATACCTGCCGGCTGGCCCAGAATGGAGGTGTCCTGATTGTTCTCGGGCGCGGTAGAAGGGTGGCCGATTTCGAGCAGCAGCTTTCCGTCATTCGTGAACTTCAACACTTGCCGATCGCCCGCGCCCGCGCCGCCGATCCAGACGTTATCGTGCGCGTCCACCCAAATGCCGTGCTCGGACGCGGGCCAATCGGGGACGTAGCCGGGTCCGCCCCAGGACTTAAGCAGATTGCCGGCGGCGTCAAACTCAAGCACTGCCGGTGCAGCGAAACAGCACTCCGAGCGCGGAGGAGTCTGCGCCGCGCCTAGCTCGTCAGGCGTTAGCGAACGCGGACGCTGGAGCACCCAGATGTGATCTTGGTGATCCACGGCCATGCCGCCGACCTGGCCCATGATCCAGTTATTCGGCAGTTGCTTTGGCCAGGACGGGTCGACTTGATATTTCGGCGGGTCTTGGGCGTGCGTCACAAAGGCAGCGACCACTGTCCCCAGGCACAGCAGCAGCACTCCAGAGATCCGCACGCTCGCACGGTACCTTGCGCCGGTCATCGAACTTCCTCGTTTGCAGGGAAAGGTCTTATCACACGAGGACCGAGCCCGCGATGTCTTTCTGCCGAGCCCGGCGAGTCGTGATAAGGAGTCTGCTGAAGTAATTCGGCTTGAGCAGCGCGCGCGCTGCCTAAGACTGCTTAATCTCCGCCGAGCCACCGAACCAAACAGGCGATACCGCCCAGAGCGCATACTAAGCCGCCACAAAAGCACGCAAAGATACATAGGTTGAGCAGCCACCTGGACGGCCGATAGTCTGTCGCGGAGAGCACGCGAGCAAGCCCGGCCCCTACCACCACAAATCCGCCGGCCACCAGAAACCACTCCCACCACGTTAAGGCGGTAAGACTCATTTTCGCGGCGATGGTGCCGGGGGGCAGAATCGAACTGCCTACGCCAGCCTTTTCAGGGCTGCGCTCTACCAATGAGCTACCCCGGCACGAAGCGGAATCGAAACATTTTGCCGGAAACGCGGAAGGACTGCAACCTGCCCGGTTGTGATAGTTTATAAGCTTCGCAGATAGCACGATGGGCACGCGGCAACCCGAGCCTCCGCGGCAACAAATTCACTCTATTCTTGGAAGGATTTTCATGACCCGACGCCTGCTGATGGGGGCATTTTGTGTACTGGCGCTCGCCGTTTCGAGCGCGGCGCAGCGCTTGCCCGGCAATGCCGTTCCGGAAAGCTACGACCTGAAGTTTGCTCCCGACCTGGCGAGCGCCACGTTTACGGGTGAGGAGACGATCCATCTTCATCTGCTGAAGGCATCGCCCTCGGTGGTGCTGAATTCGGCGGAGATCGCGTTTCAGGAAGCGAACATCACAGCCGGAGGGCGCACGCAGAAGCTCGAAGTGTCTTTCCAGGAGCAGAGCGATCAGGCCACGCTAACGGCCCCTTCCGAGATTCCTGCCGGACCGGCGGAGATTCATATTCGGTTTACCGGGGTGCTGAACGACAAGTTGCGGGGGTTCTATCTGAGCCAGACGGCGCGGCGACGCTATGCGGTGACGCAATTCGAGTCCACGGACGCCCGGCGCGCCTTCCCGTGCTTCGACGAGCCGGCTTACAAGGCGGTGTTCCGCATCACGCTGGTAATCGATAAAGGCGACACGGCGATTTCCAACGGTAAGATTGTTTCGGATACGCCGGATCCTCAGGATGGCAAGCATACGCTCGTATTTTCACCCACCGCGAAAATGTCCACGTATCTGGTGGCGATGATGGTGGGAGACTTCGAGTGTTTGAGCGGCGGGGCGGATGGAATTCCGATTCGCGTGTGCGCGGTGCCGGAGAAGAAGGACTTGGGCGCTTACGGGCTCCTTTCCGCCGAAAACATTTTGAAGTTCTACGACAAGTATTACTACACGAAGTATCCGTTCGAGAAGCTGGACATCATCGCCTTTCCCGATTTTTCCGCCGGTGCGATGGAAAACGCCGGGGCGATCACCTATCGCGAGAGCGCGCTGCTGATCGACGATAAGACGGCGTCGCTTGGCGCGCACCAATTGGTGGTTTCCGACCTGGCGCATGAGATGGCTCACCAATGGTTCGGCGACTTGGTGACGATGGACTGGTGGGACAACATCTGGCTGAACGAAGGGTTTGCCACCTGGATGGCCTGGAAACCGATTGAAACCTGGAAGCCGGAATGGCATTCGGAATTGAACGAGATTCAGGAAACGGCTGGAGCCCTGGGCACCGATGCCATCGCTTCGATTCGTCCGATCCGGCAGAAGGCGGAGACGCCGGCGGAGATCGACGCGCTCTTTGACGGCATCGCGTATGAGAAGACCGCCGCGGTGCTGCGCATGCTCGAAGCGTATGAAGGGCCGGAAGCCTTTCGCAATGGCGTGAACGCATACTTGAAGGCGCACGCCTATGCAAACGCCACGGCGGCGGACTTCTGGAACGCGGAGACCGCGGCATCCGGCAAGCCCATTGATAAAGTGATGCCGGGATTTATCAACCAGCCGGGTGCGCCGCTGGTGACGGTGAAAACATCGTGCAATGGTGGACACACCAGCGTGATGCTCACGCAAAGCCGGTATTTCAACGATCGCGCGAAGCTCGAAAGCGGATCCGCTGAGATTTGGGCGATCCCGGTGTCGCTGCGCACGGCCGGAACGGCAAGCGCGAGCTATCACCTTTTGAGCGAGCGCGAGCAAACGTTTGATTTGCCAGGGCCGTGCGCCGCCTGGGTAAATGCCGATGCGGGCGGCAAAGGCTATTACCGAAGCGCCTACGAACCCGATGCCTACGCCAAGATGAGCGCCGAATTGGAGACGGCGTTTACGCCCGAAGAGCGCATCCGGTTTCTTTCCGACGCCTGGGGCATGGTGCGGGTGAACCGATTAAGCATCGGGGACTTCCTGAAGACCTTGGAAGCCGTGCAAAAGGACCAAACTCCCGCCGTCCTCGAAATGGTTCTGAATTACATTCCCGCGATTCACGGCCTGATCGCGTCGCCCGAAGATCGGCCCGCGTTTGAAGCCTGGACGCGAAATCACTTGCGGCCGATCGCGGCAGGCCTGGGTTCCGAGGCTGTGGCCGGGGAACCCGCCGAGCGGCGCCGGGTGCGGTCGCAATTACTGGTCGTGCTGGCGGAGGACGCCAAGGATCCCGAGGCGATTGCGAAGATGCGTTCCCTCGCGCAAGCGTACATGGCGAATCCGGCGTCCGTGGATAGTAACGTTGCTGGGAACGCGCTGGCGGTGGCGGCGCAGAACGGTGACGCGGCGCTCTACGACCAATACATGGCCCACCTGAAGACGGCCAAAACGCCGGAAGAGTACTACCGCTATTTCGGCGCGCTGATGGCCTTTGACGACCCGGCATTGGCGACGCGGACGCTGGAATTTATGATGACGCCCGCGGTGAAAAATCAGGACCTGTTTTTCGATGGCCTGATGGCCGATGAGAAGACGCAAACGGTGGCGTGGGATTGGTTCAAGACGCACTTCGCGCAGATCAAGGCGAAGCAGGGTGCGTCTATCGGCGGCGCGAATTTCGTGACGATTGCGGGCGATTTCTGCGACGCGAAGTTGCGCGATGATTCGCAGGAATTCTTTGTAGGGCAGAACATTCCCGGCGCGGAACGGCCGCTGCGCAATGCCAAGGATCGCGTGAATGCATGCATTGATTTGAAGGAAACGCAGCGCGGGAATTTGGCGGCGTTTCTGGGGAAGTGAGGGCAAGGGAGCGATGCATAGCCTTGCTGCGCGGAGGCGAGTGCGGCACACGGGTTCTTCGCTGCGCTCAGAATGACAACCAGGGCTGGGCGACGAGGCAAAACTCATCGGGCGAGGCGTGGCTAACGGCGCGGCGGCGGATCGCCGGGGAAAGACCGCAGGTCCAAGGACCTGCGCTACACAAACATCGGCGAATGGCGCGGATGCGAGTGTGGCACACGGGTTCTTCGCTGCGCTCAGAATGACAACCGGAGCTAGGGGCGACGAGGCAAGACTTGTCGGGCCGTGGCTATGGGCGGAGGCGCGCGATCGCCGGGGAAAGACCGCAGGTCCAAGGACCTGCGCTACACAAACATCGGCGAATGGCGCGGATGCGAGTTTGCGGCACGGGCGCCGAAGGCGTCAACGGCGCCGCGCAATATCCGCGTCGCGCCCTCAGCCACAGGTACTCCTCTAAATAGCCTGGCTTAAGGCCCGCTATTTTAATGAGGCGTCGAATTCGCGCATCCAGTCTTTTTTCTTCAGGAGTTCGCGCGGCTTGGTGCCGTCGGGCGGGCCGACGATTCCGTCTTTTTCCATAATGTCAATCAGGCGCGCGGCGCGGCCGTAGCCGATTCGCAAGCGGCGCTGCAAGGTGGACGTAGAGGCGCGGCCGGCTTCGCAGACCACGCGCACGGCGTCCTGATAGAGCGCGTCGTCCACATCGTCATCGCCACCGGCGCCGCCGGGTTCACCGCCGGTGTTCTCGTCCTTAGGCGGTTCGAGAAGCTTTTCGTTGTAGACGGCTTTGGCTTGCGAGCGCCAGAATTCGCAGACGGCGCCGATTTCATCTTCCGTGACGTACGGTCCATGCATACGGTGCAGGCGCGACGAGCCGGCCGGAAGATAGAGCATGTCTCCGCGGCCGAGGAGCGATTCGGCGCCGTTCGCGTCCAGAATCGTGCGGGAATCGACCTTGCTGGCCACGCGGAACGAAATGCGCGCGGGGAAATTGGCCTTGATCAAGCCGGTGATCACGTCCACCGAAGGCCGCTGCGTGGCGAGGATCAGGTGAATGCCGACGGCGCGGGCCATTTGCGCGAGGCGCGTAATGGATTCTTCGACGTTGCTGGTGTCCACCATCATCAGGTCCGCCAACTCGTCAATGATGATCACGAGGAAGGGAAGCGGCTTGTGCTCAGCCTCTTCGACGTCTTCAAACAAGGAGAGCGATTCGGCGCGTTGGAAGGTGCGGTTGTACTGCTCGATATTGCGGACGCCGCGCTGCGCCAGCAGTTTCAGGCGGCGCTCCATTTCCCGCGTGGCGTTCCGCAGCACGTTGGACGCGACCTTCGGATCGGTGACGACGGGCGCGAGCAAGTGGGGAATATTCTCGTAAAGGCCGAGCTCGAGGCGCTTCGGGTCCACCATCACCATTTTCAGCTCGTCTGGCGTGGCCTTGTAGAGCATGGAGATGATCAGCGAATTAAGGAAGACGCTCTTGCCGGTGCCCGTGGAGCCCGCGATGAGCAAGTGCGGCATCTGCGCGAGATCGGTGATGCGATGGCGGCCGATCAGGTCTTTGCCCATGGCCAGCGTGAGCTTGGAGGGTGAGTTCACGAATTCGCTGGATTCGATTTCCTCGCGCAAAGCGATGGTCTGGCGATTCTGGTTGGGCACCTCGATGCCGATCGTGGACTTGCCGGGGATGCGCTCAATCAGAAGGGACTCGGCCCGCAAGGCGAGGCAAAGATCGTCGGCAAGCCCGGTGATGCGGCTGTACTTGATGCCCGCTTCCGGCTTGAACTCGTAAGTGGTGACGACGGGGCCGGGATTGATCTGCGTGATGTAGCCGGTGACATCAAATTCCTTGCACTTCTCCTCGATGGCACGCGCGCAGGCCTTGAGTTCGTCTTCCGGGATCTTCTGGCTGCGTTCGGCGTTGTTCAAGAGGGTGGCAGGGGGAAGGCGGAAGCCTCCGGCGGTCTTGGCAATTTTGGCAGCCGGCTTCGCCGGGGGTTCGGCTTCCACCTTGGGTTCTTTTGGCTCCTTGAAACGCAGAACCACCGGCGCGCGTTTGGACGAGCGCTCCGAGGTTTCCTCGTCCTCGGTCTCGTCTGTCTGGGCGGCGGCTTTCTTTAAAATTTCTTTCGCGCCTGGAACTTGTGGCGCTACCGGCTGTCGGCCGGAAACTTTGACGTCTTCCAGGCGCTTTTGCCGGCGAGCCTCTTCGCGGCGCTCCTGCCAGTCGGACCAGTAGCCTTTGGCGCGGCCAACGAGGTTGAGCTTGGCGATCGGGCCCTTGGCCCATTCCTGCGTGGCGATAATGGAGAACCGCGTCGTGAGGAACAGCGCAGCCAACAGCGCGGCAATGGCGACCAACTGGCCTCCAACGCTGCCGAATGCGGCGATGGCTCCGGATGCCAGCAGATCGCCCAATAGGCCGCCTGGAGGCGCCCCGCCGCGCACGCCTGGAAGATGCCACAGCGCCAACAGGGCAGGCGCGGAGAGCACCAGCAGGCCGTATCCAATGAGTTTCGCGACCGCCGATTCCACCGGACGGCTGCGGAACCAACGAGCACCCAGAGCGAAAATCCCGGCGGGAAGCAAGAACGCGGCGTAGCCGAAACCCTGGAAGAGCAAATCAGCGCCATGGGCGCCCACGGGGCCAATCCAATTGGTGGCCGCGCGCGAGTCCGCGGACGTGGCGGACACGTTGAGCGACGCGTCATGTGGGTTATACGAAAGCAGGCTCAAGGCGATGAGCAGGCCCACGGTGATCGCCAAAAAGCCCGTCAATTCGTTAAACCGGCGGTTTTCAGTCGGAGTCAATAAGCGCACACACTTCTCCTTGCGGGCGGATAGCGGTGAAGACCAGTCCTGGCTCGCGCGGGCGCTAGCGTGCGTTGGCCAGGTGGAGGAATGCAAACAACAGCACGACTATACCAAAGAGGATGCGGTACACAATGAAAACCTTGAGCGTGCGTGTTTGCAAATAGCGCAAGAGAAAACCGATCACGAGGTAGCCGACGATGGCCGAAACGGCGATAGCAATCAACAAAGTCGAGAGGGGCAGGTCAAGCGCGCCTGCGCGATGCTGGTGAATCAATTTAGGCATTTCCTTGAGCCCGGCGCCGGCGATCAGCGGGGTGGCCAAAAGGAAAGAGAAACGGGCGGCGCTTTCGCGAGTCATGCGCCGGAAGAGGCCCGCGGTGATGGTGATCCCGGAGCGCGACACGCCGGGAAACAGAGCGAGGGCCTGGGCGGCCCCGATCGTGACCGCATCGGTCATGTTCACTTGCGGAATATGGCGTTCGAGCCGCGGGGTACGCTCCGCCCACCACATCAGCAACGCGACGAGGATCAAAAGACAAGCAATCAACACGGGCTGTTGCAGCTTTTCTTCGATCGTTTTTTCAAATAGCGCGCCGACAATGCCTCCGGGGATCGTGCCGATCACCAGCAGCCAGAAGAGACGCCGTTTCCAGACAAAGTCTTCCGGTGTGCCGACGAAGCTGGTCCGAACGCCGAAGCCCGCCAGCACCAATTCGACCCAATCCCGGAGAAAGTAAATTATGACCGCAAGCAATGTACCCATGTGCAGCGCCACGTCGAAAGCGAGTCCAGGCTCCGGCCATCCGAAGAACCAGGGAATCAGGACCAAGTGAGCGCTACTGCTAATGGGAAGAAATTCGGTGAGGCCCTGGACGACGGCGAGGACGATGGCTTGATTCAACGGCATGCGGGATCAAGTCTCCTTGGCTTCGCTCACGCGTTAGTTGCTGTGGCGAGCGTTTTGCGCATGTGAAAGGCGTCTACGCGGTCGAGGTAGTGGCCGCGCAAGATGCCGTCGCTACGATAGCCGTGGCGCGTCCAGAAGGCAACGCCGGCGGTATTGTCGGTTGCCGTTTCAAGCTCTATCTGGCGCACGCCGCTGGCGAGCAATTTCTGCTCGATGGCCGTGTAGAGAATCGATCCTAAACCGAGGCGGCGGGAGCCAAGCGCGACGTCCAGAGTGATGATGTAGCCGTCTGGCGGATCGGCGTCGGCGAGGATGAAGCCGGCGACGCCGGCTTCGGGAGCCTCGGCAACGATGCAAATGGCTCCTGGCAGCGCGAGATACCAGCGCAACATACGTTTGGAGTAGGCGATTCCCGGCGGGTAGCAAGCGCGGTCGAGAAGATACAGCGCGTCGAAATCAGCGGACGCATAACGCCGCAGGTCGAAGTTCGCGCTCATGATGGCTCGGCGCCAAACGTCAGACTTCGAGGATCACCGGCAGGATCAGCGGGCGCTTCGAGGTTTGCTTGTTCAGATAACGCTTCAAGTCCACACGAATCTTTTCCTTGATGACGCCCCAGTCGGATTTTTCCTCAGCGTTCGATTGCTCGATGGTCCGGATCACCACGGCACGCGCGCCGGCGAGAAGTTCCTGGCCGTCATCGGAGGGAATGAATCCGCGGGTAACGATTTCCGGCGGCGATTCGACGCGCCCATTGTGTTTATCGATCGCGATGATGGGCACGACGACGCCATCCTCGGCCAAATGGCGGCGGTCGCGGATCACTACTTCGGCGATCTCTTCGAGCGAGCCGGAATCGACGCACACACGGCCAACGGTGACGGGTTCGCGGCGATAAGCCTTGCCGTCAGGCGTGAACTCGATGGGCTGGCCGTCTTCGATGAGCATGATTTCGCCCGAGACGGCACCCACGTGATGGGCCAACGCGGCGTGGCGGAAGAGTTGGCGATATTCGCCGTGCGCCGGAATGAAATAACGCGGGCGCACGATGTTAAGCAACAGTTTTTGTTCTTCCTGGCTGCCGTGACCGGAGACATGGAGCAAGCCGTTGTCGTTGTCGTAATAGACGAGCGCGCGCCGGCGGAACATATGGTCCAGCATGCGGAAGATGGCTTTTTCGTTGCCGGGGATGATGCGCGCGGAAAGAATCACGCTGTCGCTTTCGTCGACGGAAATCAGGCGATGGTTATCGACCGAGATACGCGAGAGCGATGACATCGGCTCCGCCTGGCTGCCACTGATCAGTACCACGAGCTTCTTGGGATCAAAAGTCCGCAGATCCTGCGGGCGGACCACCATGCCGTCGGGAATGCGCAGACACTTCAGTTCGTGGGCGATCTCGACGTTGTCCACCATGCTTCGGCCAACGAAGCCAACCTTGCGGCCTACAGTCGCGGCCACGTCGATCACCTGCTGGATGCGGTGGATCGAGGAAGCAAAACATGAAAGCAGGACCTTGCGCGGCGCCGCGCGGAAAATCTCTTCGAGACGGGGGACCACGGCGCGCTCGGACGGCGTAAATCCGGGGCGCTCGGTATTCGTGCTGTCACTGAAGAGCGCGAGTACGCCTTCCTGTCCGTACCTAGCAAACGCGTGGAGATCGAATTCGTGTTGATCCGGCGGAGTCTGGTCGATTTTGAAGTCGCCGGTGTGGATGATCACGCCGGCCGGGGTGCGCACCGCAAGCGCGACGCAATCGATCGTGCTGTGCGTCACGGACATGAACTCGATGCTGAACGGACCGATCTCGACGGTTTGCCGCGGCGCCACCAGGTTGAGCTTGGCCGAGTCCAGCAGGCCGTGCTCTTCGAGTCTGCGGCGGACGAGAGCGAGCGTGAAGCGCGTGCCATAGATGGGCACGTTGAGGTCGCGCAGGATGTAAGGAAGAGCGCCGATGTGGTCCTCATGGCAGTGCGTGAGGACGATGGCGCGCACCATGTGACGGTGCTGCTTCAGATACGCGATGTCGGGGATGACGATGTCTACGCCGAGCAGTTCGCTCTCGGGAAACATCATGCCGGCGTCAATGACGAGAATGTCGTCGCCAAAGCGGAGGGCGAGCATATTCATGCCGAATTCGCCAAGTCCGCCGAGCGGAATAGCCCACAGTGAAGTCTGATTCAAACGGATCTCCGTATTGCTTGCGAAGTTATCGTATCACACGGGCACGGGCTAGCAAGGAACGCAGCCGCGATGCGGCGCTTTCTAGGTGCGAAGGGTTGGACGTGCGTAACGCTCAGTCGTTGCTTCCGGAGAAGAGGCGCGCGACGGCTACCAGCACCACAGCTCCAACCGTGGCGGCGGCGAGGCTGTACAGCGTGCCGCCACCCAAGATACCGAGCTTGGAGAATATCCAGCCGCCGAGCACGGCGCCAATTAGTCCGAGGATAATATCGCCGATACAGCCGAAACCGCGGCCGCGAGAAATCGTGCCCGCAATCCATCCGGCGATGAGGCCGATCACAATCCAGGCGATGAGTGAATAGCGCATGTCCATGACGTAGACGTGAGAGGTTTGTTGCAGAAATGTAGCGAACATGGCGTCTCCCCCGAACGAGCTTTCCGCGAACGAAATACCGGGCTGCATCATAGCCTATCGGCCATATGATTCACGAGGAGAGAAAACGGGCGGCCAGCGCGAAGGCTTAGGAACGCGCCGGCTCCTGCTGGGTCATGCAGTGAATGGTGCCGAGCCCGAGAACCAGGTCGCGGCAGGCGATGCCGACGACTTGCCGGTCAGGGAAGAGGGAAGTAAGTTTTTCGAGCGCGATCCGATCGTTTGGATCATTGAACGTAGGAACCAGGACGAGCTTGTTGGCGATGTAAAAGTTTGCGTAGCTCGCCGGTAAACGCTGCCCGGCGAAAAAGACCGGCGCGGGCATTGGTAGCGTCTCGATGCGCAGAGGTTGTCCGTCCTGGTCGAGCATGGTTTGAAGTAGAGCGAGGTTTTCCGCGAGCGGTGCGCAGTTCGCGTCGGACTTCTCTTGCTCCACCACGGTAACTATGGCCGAGGGGCTCACGAAGCGCGCGAGATCGTCCACGTGCCCATGAGTGTCATCGCCGGCGATGCCATTTTTTAGCCAAAGAACGTGCGTGACTCCGAGGTTGTCGCGGAAGATCCTTTCGAGTTCCTCGCGGCTGACGCCCGGATTGCGAGCCTGCACCGGGCTCAGAAGGCACTCTTCCGTGGTGAGGAGCGTGCCCCTTCCGTTCACGTCAATGCTGCCACCTTCGAGGACGGCGCGACGTCCGGCGTGAATTGGCTGCCAAACGCGATGCTTCAGACGGCGATTGGCGTGCGTAAACGCCACGGAGTCATGCTTGTAATCGTCATACTTGGCCCAAGCGTTGAACAGCCAGTGCGTAGCGGCGACCTCGCCATTTTTCTGGTTCTTCACGAAAATCGGACCGAAGTCGCGAATCCAGCCGCGGTTTGTCGGTACGCGAATGAAATCAACAGCCGCGAGATCGGCATGCGCTTTTTGCAACACGGCGCGGGCCCGTGATTCTGCCTCACGGTCATTCACGAGAATGCGGACGCGTTCGACGGTCGCCAGATGGCGCACGATTTCCGCGTAGACCCAGGGAATGGGCGCAAATTTACCGGGCCAGTCCGTCAGCTCATGTGGCCAGGCGAGCCACGTGGCTTCGTGGCGCTCCCACTCGGCCGGCATGCGGTATCCGAGCGAGTACGGCGAGGGTTCGGCCGGGCGCGACGCGGCGCGCGCAGAGGTTGGCCGCGCGGATTTCATTCGGCGAGCCAGCGTTGCAGGATCGGCTGGTAAGCGTCAATGCGGCGGTCGCGAAGAAAGGGCCAATTCCTGCGTGTCTCTTCCGAGCGCGCCGGATCGCATTCGACGACGAGAATCTCTTCGTTGGTGTTGGAAGCTTCGGCAAGCATCTCGCCGAAGGGACTCGCGACAAAGGAATTGCCCCAAAACTCGAGACCTGCTTCGCGGGTGCCTTCAAATCCCACGCGATTCGCGACGGCCACATAAACACCGTTTGCGATGGCATGACTGCGTTGGATGGTGCGCCAGGCGTCAAGTTGCGCTGCGCCGAACTGAGCTTTCTCGCTGGGATGCCAGCCAATGCTAGTCGGATAGAAAATAACCTGGGCGCCTTGCAAACTGACGAGTCGTGCGCCCTCGGGATACCACTGATCCCAGCAGATCTGCACGCCGATGCGCGCGTAACGCGTATCGAACACCGGGAAGCCAAGATCTCCGGGAGTGAAGTAAAACTTTTCATAGTAAAGCGGATCGTCCGGAATGTGCATCTTGCGATAGCGGCCGAGGAGCGAACCGTCCGCGTCAATCACGACGGCAGAATTGTGGTAAATCCCCGCGGCGCGGCGCTCGAACAGCGAAACGACCAAAGCGGCTTCCGTTTCGCGAGCAACTTTTGCGAGCGCCTCCGTGGCGGGGCCGGGAATTGGCTCCGCAAGAGCGAAAAGATCGGCATTTTCCTCGCGGCAGAAATATTCAGAGCGAAATAGCTCGTCCAGGCAAATGATCTGAGCGCCTTGCTTCGCGGCTTCTCGAATCTTATCCGCCGCGCGGGTAAGGTTCTCGTCCGCATTCGCGGAAGAGCGCATCTGCACGAGCCCAATCGTGAATTTTCCGGCCGCGCGCGGCGTTACGACGTCACTCATGATCAGAATCCTATCACGTTCGTGCCGCCGCACAATTCATTGGCCGGCGCGAAAGGTTGGATCGACAGAAGAAGAGCGGAAGCTTATAAGCAACGAGAAATTAATCAGATTCGAGGAGGATCGCGGCAGATAGCACCGTCGTCCAGAGCCCGCGCTTATCGCCGACAGCGGATTGGGTGACGTTCATGGTGCGCACGATTTTATTGGAGATCCGGTAGACTTCTTTCTTCTCGTCCCAAGACAAATCGGCGTCAAATTCCACGTTGAGCGTGGTCGCGAGCATTTCCGCAGCGAGCTCTTCCGCGTATTCCCCGGCCACTTCTTCGGTCTCACCGAAAGAGTGGTGTCGGAAAGATAGCCGTACATGGATTTGTCGGCAGGCAGCGCCAAGCCAACGCCGGCGGCAATCAGGCGGTGCGCTTCTTTCGTGGAATTCTCGCTGATCACGGTGAACGCCACCTGCCCGGGCTTGATGTGCTTTAGCCCCTCGCTACGTGAAATCAGTTTGCAGTTTGGCGGAAAGATGGAGGAAACGCGGACGATATTGCAGGCGGCAATGCCCGCGTTGCGCAGCGCCAGCTCAAAGCTGGAAAGCCGCTCCCGATGTTTGCCGACGCCCTTGGTGAGGAAGATCTTTTTCGCGACGAACGCCATGTACCGTGCCGGACTGCGGTGCCTCCACTTGGGGCGATCACATCTACAACACGAAATTAGGAGCGAGCGCGAAAATAGCAAGAACCTCGCGCAGTGTCAATGCGATTTCCGAGACGCGCGTGCTCCAGCGCAAACAAGAAGACCGTCACGCCCCAAAATCTCGAGGAGAATGCAGGCATGCGCTCCGCGGAATGCCCACTTCCGGACCTGACTGGGGGCATTTAGGTCTTATGGGCTAGTTGTACGATACGCACCAGCGTTCCGGTAACAGATTGAAGCTTGCGAAGTTCGTCGGAAGTGAAATCCGGCCCAGCCTCCTCGGGCGTGCGGCCTTTGCGGGAGATTTGCACCACACCCACAGCCTTACCATCCGCCAAAATAGGTGCGCTCATAATCTTCTGGATGCTTTCACCTTCGCGCCAGCCAAGCGGCACGCCTTCGAACACGGAAGCGTGGCGAGTAAAGCTGAATTTGTTTTGGAGTTCGGCGCGCTTCTCCCGCGCCGTTTTCGCCGCGAGCGCCGCGGTGCTGGTGAAGGGGATGGTGCCCACAGTCCGCAATCTTGCAGGAACCAAAAACTGAAGGGCTTTGCCGCCGGTCGTGGCAGCCAGAATAGCGACCTCATCAGCGCCAATGTGGAAGAGGGCGGCGAGCTTTCCCGCCAGCGTTTGCAAGTTCTCTGGGCTGACCGGCTCGGCGTCTTCCATCCATCGGTCGATGAGTTGCTCGATTTCTCCGGCTAACGTCGCTTTCGTCATTCGCTCCCCAAAGCTCTATCTGAAAACATTATAACGAAATGGGTGTACGGCAAGACGGCAAATTCCCTTTGCGACGCCGTCTTGCAATGACCCCGCGGAATTTCTATACTGGGGCCGCCTGGGTAATCGTTCGTTCCCGGGCCGCGCGAGGGGCAAGCCATCCAATTTGTTTGCTCGAAGCCCGGACGGCGGCTTTCGTGTGCACGATGGGTCTGGAGAGTTCATGGGCGCTTCGGCGGCGCAGGCGGATCACAGTTTCTTCTGGCGTAAACTTCATTCGTTGACGGGCATCATTCCAGTCGGCGCATACCTCGCCGACCACATCTGG
The DNA here is from genome assembly GCA_963703805.1 of uncultured Acidobacteriota bacterium. Classification (GTDB taxonomy): domain Bacteria; phylum Acidobacteriota; class Terriglobia; order Acidiferrales; family UBA7541; genus DASTCZ01. The sequence goes on from CAVPFO010000001.1 coordinate 220,434, forward strand.
TCCAATAGTTACGCGCTGGTAGGCGTGGAAAACTACAATCACACTTCCCTGGAGTTACAAACCGTGCCGTGGCGGCTGCCGATCGAAATCTGCGTGATCTGGTTGCCGCTGCTCTATCACGCAGGATACGGCTTCTACATCTGGTCGCGCGGAAAAAATAACGTTTCCGCGTACCCTTGGGTGGGGAATTGGATGTTCACCATTCAGCGGTGGACGGGGCTGCTGGCGTTTTTCTTTATCGCGTGGCACCTGTACGACGAACGGTTCAAGACGCACGGCATGTCTACATACATGGACGTGTACAACACCATGCAGAATCCCTGGTTTTTTGCATTCTTCCTGGTGGGCGTAACGGCTTGTTCCGTGCACCTGGGCGTGGGCATCTGGAATTTCCTGTGCAAATGGGGCTTGGCCGCGACGGTAAAATCGCAGCGCGCCGCCGGTTTTCTGGGGACGGCCGTGGGTGCGGCGCTGGTGATCATGAGCGTGACCATTGTGATTTGCTTCCGCTATAACCTGCACCCGCTCAACTCCTACATTCAGACCATAAAATGAGACAACCAAAGATTATCGTCGTGGGCGGAGGCTTGGCCGGACTCATGGCCACCATTCGCGTCGCCGAGGCGGGCGTTCCGGTGGAGCTTTTCTCGATCGTACCCGTGAAGCGTTCGCATTCGGTGTGCGCGCAGGGCGGAATCAATGCCGCGAAGAATACCAAGGGCGAAGGCGATTCCACCTGGCAGCACTTTGACGACACCGTTTACGGCGGAGACTTCCTGGCGAACCAGCCACCCGTGAAGCGGATGTGCGACGCCGCGCCGGGGATCATCGATCTTCTGGATCGCATGGGCGTGATGTTCAATCGCACGCCCGAAGGCAATCTTGACTACAGGCGGTTCGGAGGGACGCTTTTCAATCGCACTGCCTTTGCGGGCGCGACGACCGGTCAGCAGCTCCTCTACGCGCTGGATGAACAGGTGCGCCGCTTTGAATCCGAGGGAAAAGTTCTTAAGTACGAAGGCTGGACGTTTCTTTCGGCCGTGATTGACGATGGCGGCGTGGCACGTGGCATCTGCGCCATGGATTTGAAGACCATGGAAGTGAAGACTTTCGCGGCGGACGCCGTGATTTTCTGCGCGGGCGGGAACGGCGCGATTTTTGTGCGCTCAACGAACTCCGTGGTGTGTACCGGCAGCGCGCAGTCAGCGCTTTTTCAGCAGGGCGTGGATTACGCCAACGGCGAATTCATCCAGGTACATCCCACGGCGATACCGGGCGAAGACAAATTGCGCCTAATGAGCGAATCGGCGCGCGGCGAGGGGGGCCGCGTGTGGGTGCCGAAGAATTCTGCGGACACTCGCCCGGCGCAATCGATACCTGCGAATGAACGCTTTTACTTCCTCGAGGAATGGTATCCGAAGTACGGCAACCTGGTGCCGCGTGACGTTGCGACGCGCGCGATCCACAAGGTCGTGTACGAACTGAAGCTGGGTATCGGCGGACAAGCGGCCGTCTACCTGGACGTGACGCATATTCCACGCGAGACTCTAGACCGCAAGCTCGAAGGCATTCTGGAAATTTACGAGAAGTTCCTGGGCGTGGACCCGCGCGTCGAGCCGATGAAGGTCTTTCCCGCCATGCATTACACGATGGGGGGAATCTGGGTGGATAACGACAACCAGGCGACCAACGTGCCCGGGATCTACGCGGCGGGTGAGTGCGAATATCAATATCACGGGGCCAACCGGCTGGGCGCGAATTCGCTCGTTTCGTGCATCTACGGCGGCATGGTTGCCGGGCCCGCAGCCGTGAAGTACAGCCGTGGCCTTTCACAAGGCTGCGAGAGCGTGGCGTCCAGCGTCTATGAACGCGAGCAAAAGCGGCAGCAGGGCATTAATGAGGCGCTAATCACGCAGCAAGGTTCCGAGAACCCGATCACCATCTGGAAAGAAATGGGCGATTGGATGACGGAGCACGTCACCGTTACGCGCCGCAATGAAGGCATCGCGAAGACCGATGCGAAGCTGCAGGAATTGCTCGAGCGCTTCAAGAAGATCAATCTTTCTGACCGGACGCAGTGGTCGAACCAGACGCTTAATTTCACGCGCGAGCTTTATAACATGTTGATTCTGGCGCGCGTGATCACGCTGGGCGCGTTGGCGAGGAACGAATCGCGCGGAGCCCATTACAAGCCCGATTTCCCGGAGCGCGACGATGCGAATTGGTTGAAGACCACGCGCGCAAAGTGGGTGAATGGGCAGATTCAGTTGACCTACGAGCCCGTGGATATATCGCTGCTGCCGCTGCGGGCGCGCCGCTACGACATGGCGAAGTAGCCGCAAGCAAAGCGAGCGAGGGTCGCTGGTTTTCGAGGAATTATGGCCGACACGAAGAAAGTAATCGTCAGGATCAAGCGGCAACAAAGCCCGAGCGTCCGCCCACACTGGGAAGAGTTCGAGCTGACGTGGCGGCCGCACATGAACGTGATCATCTGCCTGCGTGATATTGCCGAGCGGCCCACCACACGAGACGGCCAACCGACAACTCCGATTACCTACGACTCGAATTGTCTGGAAGAAATTTGTGGCTCGTGCGCCATGGTGATCAATGGACGCGTGCGCATGGCATGTTCCGCGCTGGTGGACCATCTGGATCAGCCCATCAAACTCGAGCCGATGTCGAAGTTTCCGGTGATTCGCGATTTGGCTGTGGATCGTTCGGTGATGTTTCAGAACCTAATGCGCATGAAGGCTTGGATCCCGATCGACGGAACGTACGATTTGGGCGAAGGCCCTAAGATGGCGCCCGAGATGCAGGAAAAGGCCTACCCCCTTTCGCGCTGCATCACTTGCGGAGCGTGTCTGGAGGTTTGCCCGCAGGTGAATGCCAATAGCAATTTCGTGGGCGCGGCGATCATTAGCCAGGTGCGGCTTTTCAATATGCATCCGACCGGAGCGATGCATGCGCACGAGCGCCTAGACGCGGTGAGCGGCATCGGCGGCGTGCAAGACTGCGCCAACGCGCAGAATTGCGTGAAAGCTTGCCCGAAGGCTATTCCTCTGACAGAATCCATCGCCGAGGTGAACCGCCACGCGATCCGCCAAAATCTTGTCGGCTGGCTCCTGGGCTGAGCGCGACGGCGCGCGGCTTTCTGTCATTCGGATAGGCATTCTCATCTGCGTTTTTCTGGTGGCTGGTTTCTTCCCACGAAGCGTTATGCCTGACGACATCGCGCAGCGCGCGCACGCCTTGCACTTCAGTTCGATCGTTCTGGACACACATGACGACACCCCGCAGCGTTTTCTCTATGACAACTTCGACCTCGGCCATCGCGATGCATTGGGGCACATTGACATTCCTCGGATGCGCGAAGGCGGGTTGAACGCGATTTTCTTCTCGATTTGGTGCCAAGCCGCCACTACCGGACCCCCGGCCGTGAAATTGGCGCTCGATTTGATCGACTCTGTGCGCGAACAAGTGCGGAGGCACCCGCAAGATCTAGTGCTGGCCACGACGGCTCAGGAAGTCCGCAACGCGCATCAACAAGGGAAAATCGCGGTGCTGATGGGCGTCGAAGGCGGGCACATGATCGATAATGACCCGCACGTGTTACGGCAGTTTGCGGCGCTGGGCGTGCGTTACATGACGCTCACACACACGCTGAACACCGACTGGGCGGGCTCCTCCGGGGAAGCGGCGAAGAACATGGGCCTAACGCCGTTTGGCAAAGATATCGTGCGCGAGATGAACCGGCTCGGCGTGATGGTGGACATTTCGCACGTGTCGGATAAAACGTTTTACGACGCTCTGGAAGTGAGCAAGGCTCCGATGATCGCCTCGCATTCCTCGTGCCGCGCGATCTGCGATGCGCCGCGCAATATGACGGACGATATGATCAAGGCGCTAGCGGCCAAGGGCGGGGTGATCCAGATCAATTACCACGTGGGTTTTTTGAGCCAGGCGTACCGCGATGCGTCCCTGAAGAGCGACGAACTGAAGACCCGGACGGCGGCGGCGGAAAAAGAGGCGGGATCGAACGAGGCCGCCTCCATTCGCGCCGATGAAGCCGTGGCGCACCAGATGATGGCCGAAGGCAAACTGCCCACAGTGAGCTGGGAAGCGATCGTGGATCATATCGATCACGCCGTAAAGCTGGTAGGCGCGGATCATGTGGGATTAGGCTCCGATTTCGACGGCGCCACGATGCCGATCGGGATGGAGGACTGTTCGAAGCTGCCGAAGCTGACCGAGGCACTGTTGCGGCGGGGTTATTCGGAGAGCGATATCCGCAAGATTCTGGGTGGAAATCTGTTGCGCGTGATGGAAGAATCCGAGCGCGTGAGCCGCGACTTGCAGGCATCGGAGCAGGCGGCGACGCATTAAACGCCGGAGTCACAAGGCGACAGACCTTCTGTTGTTCTGAGATTTTGCCGCGGCTGCATGAGGCCAGCGAGGGAGAAAACCGATGAAGAAGTTGCGACCGGCAGTTTTGGTGTTGGGGTTTATTTTTGCTGGAGTGGCTACCGCCCAAACGCCACCGGCTCAGAAGCCCGGTACGGCGACAAGCCACCCAGCGGCTCGACCGGCAGGCTCTACGTATGACCGGGCGTTGCTGAACCCCGCGCTGCTCAAGCAACAGGCGCCGGCGGAATATGACGTGAAGTTCGTAACGACCAAAGGTGACTTCACGGTACACGTCACGCGCGATTGGGCGCCGATCGGCGCGGACCGTTTCTACAATCTGGCCAAGCACCACTACTACGACGGGGTTGCGTTCTTCCGCGTGATACCAGGATTTATGGCGCAATTTGGAGTCAGCCCATACCCGGTAGTGGCCAAGGCCTGGGATAACGCCGCAATCAAAGACGATCTGGTGAAACACGGCAACACGCGGGGAGCCATCACTTTTGCCGCGGAATCCGCGCCAAATACGCGGACGACCCAGGTTTTCATCAATTTCAAAAACAACGCGTTCCTCGATTCGCAAAGATTCGCGGCGTTCGGGGAAGTAACGCAAGGAATGGACGTAGTGGACCAGCTCTACGGCGGTTACGGAGACTCGGGGGCGCCGGATCAGGAAAAGATGACGAAGGAAGGCCGAGCGTACACGGAGAAGGGCTTTCCGAAATTGGATACGGTCAAGACCGCGACCCTCGTCCCGCCTGCCGGAACGGCCGCGCCAAAGACGCCTGCCCATCGCTAAGCGTCAGTACAGGCCTGGGAATACGTCTGCCTGGGAGTAAGCAACTCGGGATACGGATGCGTCCCACTGAGACCGTTCTTCAATTTCTCGATCGCATCAATCAGCGAGACGTGAACAAGCTGGCTGAATTGATGAGCGAGGATCACTTATTTGTTGACTCGCTGGGCCAAGCGGTGCGCGGCCGTGACAAAATGCGTGCCGGCTGGCAAGGCTATTACGCGTTTTGCCCGGATTATTGGGTTTCCCACGAAGAGATTTTTGAAGATGGCAATCGTGTGGCCGTATTTGGATCGGCCGGCGGTACGATTGCGGTCAACGGGAAGCTTCTGCCAGAAAATGAGTGGCGCGCGACCACCGCATGGCTTGCCGTTGTGGAGAATGGTTTGGTAAAGGAGTGGCGCGTCTACGCGGACAACAAGCCCGTGTATGACATCCTGGCGCGATTCAAGGCTACGCCACAAGCATAGATGTGCGTATCGGCGTGTTATTGGGCCCTAATTTGAAGCTCTAAACGCCGAGAACCCCAACCAATTCACGCACGGAAGCGGAGGACTTATCGAGCGCCGCTTTCTCCTCGGCCGTCAGCTTGATCTGAATGATTTCTTCGATTCCTTTGGCCCCGAGCTTCACCGGCACTCCGACGTAAAGACCGTTGACGCCATATTCACCTTCGAGATACGCCGCGCAGGGAAGAATCTTTTTCTTGTCCTTGAGAATGGCTTCCACCATTTCGACCACGGCCGCTGATGGCGCGTAATAGGCCGATCCCGTTTTCAGCAAGTTCACGATTTCCGCGCCACCCTTGCGCGTGCGCTGCACGATGGCCTCAATGCGATCGGCGGGAAGCAAATCCGGCAGCGGAATGCCCGCAACGGTGGAGTAGCGTGGCAAGGGCACCATATCGTCGCCATGGCCGCCAAGCACGAACGAGTGCACGTTTTCGATCGAGACGCCCAGTTCCATCGAAACGAACGTGCTCATGCGGGCGGAATCGAGCACGCCGGCCATGCCGATCACGCGGTGCTTCGGGAATTTGCTGATCCGGTAGCAGGCCTGCGCCATGGCGTCGAGCGGGTTGGTGACGACGATAATGATCGCATTGGGGGAATGCTTGACGATTTGCTCGACCACGGCCTTAATTACGTCGTAGTTGGCGCGCAAAAGATCGTCGCGGCTCATGCCCGGCTTTCGTGGGAAACCGGCGGTGATCACAACGATGTCGCTATTAGCGGTCTCGCGGTAATCGCCGGACGCGGTCGAGATCCCGCTGACGCGCGCATCAGAACGTGTGATGGGCGTGGATTCGAGCATGTCTAGGCCTTTGCCGGTGGGCACGCCATCGAGAATATCTGTCAGCACCACGTCCGCAAGTTCGTTATCCACAATCCGCTGGGCGGTGGTGGCGCCCACAAATCCGCCGCCAACGACCGTTACCTTCTTCCGCATTTCGGTCTCCTTCGATGAATGTCTATTGTGATCAGGACAAAAACCAATCTACGCCAGCCGTGATCCTTAGCTAGCGAACCGCCGTGGTCTGGCTCATATTCTCAATGATCGCGGCCGCAAATTCAGAGGTACCGAGTTTGGTGGCCCCTTGCATCTGCCGCTCGAGGTCATAGGTCACGCGTTTCTGCTCGATGGTGCGCCCCAATCCGTTTTCGATGAGACCGGCAACTTCATTCCAGCCGATAAATTCAAACATCATGGCTCCGGAGAGCAGCACCGAGCCGGGATTGATCACGTCTTTATCGGCATACTTCGGAGCGGTGCCGTGCGTGGCCTCGAAGCAGCCGAAGCCGTCGCCTATGTTCGAGCCCGGCGCCATGCCGAGGCCGCCGACCTGCGCGGCGCAGGCGTCCGAGAGGTAATCGCCGTTCAGGTTCGGCGTGGCGAGCACCTGGTATTCGTCGGCGCGCATCAAGACCTGTTGGAATACGGAGTCCGCGATGCGGTCATTGATCATCAGCTTCTGCTTCCACTGGCCGTGCCCGTGTGTGGCATAGATCCCATCGAGCACTCCCTTGACCTCGGCGTAGAGACTCTTGCGGAACGCGTCGGTGGCCTGTTCGAGGCCCGGTTCGATCAGTGCGGCATTTTGCTCGACGGTGAGTCGCGGATCGCGGTCGAGGTTATCCACGATCCAGCTTTCGCGCTCGGTGATCACATGTGACCGGAATTCCTGTGTCGCTAGCTCATAGCCCCATTCGCGAAACGCGCCTTCCGTGAATTTCTGGATATTACCTTTGTGAACGAGGGTCACGACGTGCTTCTTACGATCGAGCGCGTATTGAATGGCGCGGCGCACCAAGCGCTTGGTTCCTGTGGGCGACATCGGCTTGATGCCCACACCGGAGTCCCAGCGGATTTGCTTGGGTCCGCCCTTTAGCATCTCATTATTGAGAAATTCGAGTAGCTTCTTCGCTTCAGGCGTGCCGGATTTCCATTCGATGCCCGCGTAAACATCTTCCGTATTTTCGCGGAAGATCATCACGTCCATCTTCTCAGGGTGGCACACCGGGGAGGGAACGCCCTTGAAATAGCGCACCGGGCGGACGCACGCGTACAAATCGAGAATCTGGCGGAGCGCGACATTGAGTGAGCGAATGCCGCCACCCACGGGAGTGGTCAGAGGACCCTTGATCGCCACGCGAAAATCGCGAATGGCATCGACGGTATCCTGGGGCAGCCATTCTTTAAAGGTGTTGAAGGCTTTCTCGCCCGCGAAGACCTCGTACCAAACGACGCGACGCTTGCCGCCGTAGGCCTGCTCGACGGCCGCATCGAAGACGCGCCGCGAAGCTTTCCAGATATCGCGCCCGGTGCCGTCGCCTTCGATGAAGGGAATAATCGGCCGATCGGGCACCTGGAATTGTCCGTTTACGAACTCGATCGGCTTGCCGTCGGCCGGTATCGCAGCACCGTTATAGGAAGTCTTCATTTCCTAGGCTCCGAGCCAAAATTGCGAAACGCTTCTCGTTCATCTTTGCGCGAGATAAAGGCTCAAAAACGATAACACAAAGACTATCGGCCTGCATGCGCCGCCCGGCCGATAGCCGCGCTTTATTTCAGATTCTGATCGAACCACGCCGTTACACGCTCGACACGATCTTTCAAATGTTCCGGCTGCTTGAAGTCATGCCCTTCGTGCGGATAGATCACGAACTCGGTTTTGACCCCCAACGTCTTCAGCGCGTGCCAGTACTCGTAGGATTGTGGCGGCGGACATTCGCCATCACTATCGCCAACCAGGATCAGCGTGGGCGTCTTCACATTCTTGATGTAGTTGATCGGCGAACTCTTCGCGTAGACCGCCGGATCGTCATACACCGAGGCTCCGAAGTAGGGGATCATCCACTGATCGATTTTGTTTTCACCATAGTAGCTCTGCCAATTCGCAAGTCCGGCGCCCGCCATAGCAGCGCGGAAACGATCCGTTTGCGTCAACGCCCACATGGTCATGAAGCCGCCATAGCTCCATCCGGTAATTCCCAGGCGATTCGGATCAATCGGTGCGGACGCGATCGCCGTGTCGACCCCGGCGAGAATGTCCTTTAGATCTCCGTAGCCAAAATCCCTTACATTCGCGCGCGTGAACGCTTCGCCTTGCCCGTAACTTCCCCGCGCGTTGGGAAGAAACACGAAATAGCCGGCGCTGGATAGGAATGCGGCATATTCTCCACTCGAAGGCCAGTGCGCTGAAGCGGCCCACGCGGGACCTCCGTGAACCGATACAACCATGGGATATTTCTTGGTGGAATTGGTCTCCGCGTTGGTGCTGTCGAAACGGTTCGGATAAATCAGCCAACCCTGCACCTGGAAGTTGTCGCTGGTCCAGGTGATGCTTTTTGCCGTGCCCCACGGTGTTTTCAGCCCCGCGTTCAACGCCGTCACTTGCTTCCAGGAGCCAACCGCGCCGGCCCAAACTTCCGGCGGGTGAGCGAAGGATTGGCGCACGACTGCGGTGGTGGCACCATCATGCGCCACCGTGAAGCTCATGTTGAATTGCGAAATGCCGATGGATTCATCACCTTTCCAAAGTTCGCGTAGCTCGCCGTTGGCGGTATCCACAATGCCGAAACTGACGCCGCCTCCTGCGCGAGCCTCGAAGAGAATTTGCTGACTTGCGGGGCGCCAGGCGATCCAGGCCGGGGAAGAGTGAATGCCGGGCGTGACGTCGCGGACTTCGCCACCTTCTGCGGTAACGGTGTAGATGTCGCCCCCGGTGAGACCCTCGTCGCTCATCAATCCGCCAATAAAGGCGATGGTCTTGCCGTCGGGCGACCACCGGGGCGTGGCCATCTCCGTTTGCGCGTCCGGCTTGTAGACCGAGTGCATGGCGCCGGTTGCGGCATCAATCGTATAGAGCTGCGCAATCCACCAGTTGTCGTCGCCCGAGCCTTTGGCCGACGTCGCGACAAATTGCTTTCCGTCCGGAGCCCAATCGTATTCGTAGATGTAGGTGTCCGCCGGCGTGATCTGCCGCACGCGCTCCGAGACGATATCCACCACGGCCAGCCGCTGCTCGTAGGGATGGTCGGTTACAACGCCCTCGTCGGGAGTCTCGGCCGCAAGCGGCCCGGCGGTGCGTGGCGCGTTTTCTATAAACAGCAGAGCGATGCTGCGTCCATCCGGGGACCAGGATGGGGAGGCCAACGCACCTTTCAGGTGCGTAAGGCAGTGTGCCGCCGCGGTGGCGGCGTCGGCGATGCAGAGCTGCGCCTGGCCGGTCTTGGCGGCGTCGGAGAGGAACGCGAGGTGTTTGCTGTCGGGCGACCACGCAACATCGTTTTCAGTATGCACGCCGCTATTGGCGGCGGTCACGAAGCGCGGCACGCCAGTCGCGGCGTCAAGGTCGCGGACGTAAATTCCAAACTTCCCGGCTCCCGGCAGACTTTCGACGAATGCGACTCGCGTGCCATCCGGAGAAATCGCCGCCTGCGAGAAGTGGTGCGTGTGGTCGAGCATCTCCATCACCCGCGCAACTTCGCCGTTCGCCGGCGCAGTTTGGGCTCCAGCGACTGGAATACCAGCCGAAGCGCAAAGCAGAGCGGCAGCCAGGAGCGAAAATCTGGAAGCAAATTTCATCATTGATCTCCCCGCATCAATCGGCTAGATGTTTCAGCGATACAGAGGGTTTCGCACGCAGGCGGACGCGTTGAGCTTAGTCGTAATATTCCTGCCCCAAGTGAGTAATCAGATCCTCGCCCATCAGCCAACGCAGCGTATTTTTCAGCTTCATGGACTGGATGAACAGATCATGCTCCGGATAGAGCTGGGGGGCGCACATGGGGGATTTGAAATAGAAGCTGAGCCATTCCTGGATCCCTTGCATCCCAGAGCGCTGTGCGAGATCGAGAAAGAGAACCAGATCCAAGACGATAGGCGCCGCCAGGATCGAATCGCGGCACAGAAAATTCACCTTGATCTGCATGGGGTAGCCAAGCCAGCCGAAGATATCGATGTTGTCCCAGCCTTCTTTGTTGTCTCGGCGTGGTGGGTAATACTCGATGCGGACCTTGTGGTGAATGTCGCTATAGAGATCGGGATAAAGCCTCGGCTGCAAGATGTAATCCAGCACGCTGAGCTTCGATTCCTCTTTGGTCTTGAATGACTCGGGATCGTCAAGCACTTCGCCATCCCGATTGCCGAGAATGTTCGTTGAGAACCAGCCGCTCAACCCTAGCTGGCGAGCCTTTAGGCCCGGGGCCAAAATCGTCTTCATCAGCGTTTGGCCCGTCTTGAAATCCTTGCCGCAGACCGGCATCTTGTGCCGCGAGGCGAGCGCCTGCATCGCGGGTATGTCCACGGTCAAATTCGGCGCGCCATTTGCAAACGGCACGCCGCTGGTGATGGCGGCCCAGGCGTAGAGCATGGAAGGCGCAATGGCGGGATGATTTTCCTTCATCGCGCGCTCGAGGCGTTCTGGCGTCTTGTGAACTTCGTTCGCCGTGAGATAAGCCTCGGTCGAGCCACACCACACCATCACCAGGCGATCCGCCTTGGATTTCTTCTTGAAATCGGCGATGTCTTCTTTGATCTGCAACGCGAGATCGTACTTGGTCTTCGCCTTTTTGATGTTCTTGCCATCGATATTGCGGACGAAATTGTGATCGAAAGCGGCCTTCATAGGCTTGATGCCGCTTAGAAATTTCTCCACCTTGGACAGGTGGCCTGGTTCGAGCACACCGGCTTTAGCAGCGGCTTCATAGGCGTTGTCGGGGAAGATGTCCCAGCCGCCGAATACCAGATCGTCGAGTTTTGCCAGTGGCACAAACTCGCGGACGAGCGGAGATCGATTCTCCGTGCGCTTACCGAGCCGAATGGTGCCAAGCTGGGTCATCGAGCCGACCGGTTTCGCCGCGCCCTGCCGCACCAACTCGACCCCGGCCATGAAGGTGGTGCTAACGGCGCCCATGCCGGGCGTAAGCACTCCAAGTTTGCCCTTCGGCGCGGCGATACTGGTCGGACGACGCATTTCATTTCCCCCTGGATCGTAAAATTTACGCTCGCGGCACAGGCAGGCAACGAGTAAGGATGCGAGCAGTGAGCACGAAACACAGTACTATGCGCGATCAGCGCAGGTTTTGCAACGCAGACGAGACGGGAAATAAGAACAAACGGCGCGCCAACTCGACGCGCCGCTCTGGATTGATAAGTAGACCCGCTAAAGCTTCTCGATATAGATGGAGCCGTCACCGCTCCGGATGGTAAGCGGCAGGCCGCCACCGCCGAGTTTCCCGCGAATCGTTCCAGAACTGAGCGAACCGGACATGGTCACGGCGAAGTCGAGATCGATCTTGCCGTCTCCGGTGTGCGCGTCCAAATCAGCGCTAAAGTCATTGGGCAGACGCATGCGCACGTGACCATCTCCGGTATGGATGTTCCAAGGTCCTTTCATGCGAGAGCCGTTTTCAGCGGTAAGCTCGATATTGCCATCGCCGGTGCGAGCCAGCATCTCCTCGAAACGTCCGCGGAGCGTGACGCTTCCGTCTCCCGTATCGGCGTCTACGTCGCCGTCCAGGCCCGATCCATCGATATGCCCGTCGCCTGTGTGGAAGCGGAGCGTACCGTGCAAACCATCCACGCGCAACGCGCCATCCCCGGTGTCCAGGCGCAGGTTGCCGTGGACGTCCCTGGCCGTAACGTCGCCGTCGCCGCTATGCACATCAAGGTCGGATTCGCGGGGAACCGTCAGATAGACGCGCACGGAACGACTGTTATTGCCAAAGAAAAAGCCATTGTGGCGTGGAACGCGAACTTCGATTTCGACCGCGTCGCCGGTTTGCTGTTCGGAGATTTGCACCTCGGAAGAGCCAATGCGCCAGCCGCTGGTTTCCACACGGGCGTCGATTTTCTTGGCGTCAGCCGAAATGATTTCGATTGCGCCATCGTTTGTGGTGAAACGCAGTTGTGCATGGCCCGAAATTGAATAGCTTTTGTTCCACTGGTCGGCTTGCACGGCGCCGGAGATCGCCAACATTCCGGCTAGGGCCACCATTAGGGTCGGAATTCTGCGCATGGACTCTCCTCTTGGGGTTTACACGTTCCCTTACCAGGAAGGTACGCAGACCGAAGCAAAAGTGTTCCCAGGGGGCGGATCATCCGTGGTGGTTAGGCTCTCTTGCCGGCGGCACGGCCGCGGGGCTTTGGGGCGGTGGGTGCTTGCGTTTTGGCCAGGGATTCAACCACGGGGCGGGCGGTACCCGGTTTTGGGCGGAGCGCGGCCAGGAACTGGTCGAGCGGCAGGGTGTTTAGGACGTCTTTCTTTTCGAGCCAGCCTCGCCGCGCCACCTGCACGCCGTAGCGCATCAGGGGCAGGTGCCGGGTGCTGTGCGAGTCGGTGGAGACCACGACCTTTACGCCGCGTTCGCGTGCCATTTTCAAATGAACGTCGCGCAGATCGAGCCGGTCCGGATAGGCGTTGCACTCCATCGCGACGCCATTTTTGCGGCAAGCATCGAGAATCTTCCCCATGTCGTAGTCGAAAGGCTCGCGGCGCAGCAGTAAGCGCCCCGTGGGATGGGCGATAATCTGCGTATAGGGATTTTCGATGGCGGCGAGCATGCGCTCCGTCATTTCGTCGCGCTCCATGCGCATGTAGGAGTGAACGGACGCGACAATCACATCGAGTTGCGCGAGGACTTCGTTATCGAGATCGAGCTTGCCGCTCTTTAAAATATCCACTTCGATTCCCGCGAGCAGGCGAATGCCTTTCACTCGCTCATTGGCTGCACGAATAGCAACTGCCTGTTCGAGGGTGCGTTTTGCGTCCATGCCGTTGGCAACGGTCACGGCCTTCGAGTGATCGGTGATCGCGATGTATTCGTAACCGAGAGAGCGCGCGGCCTCGGCCATTTCTTGGATGGTGTTTTTGCCATCGCTCGCGACCGTATGCATCTGCAGGTCGCCGCGAATGTCGCGGGGTTCGACGAGCGAGGGGAGCGCGTGCGTCTCCGCGGCGCCGATTTCCCCCAAGTTTTCGCGCAGCTCGGGCGGAATAAAATCGAGCTTCAACTTCGCATAGATTTCTTCCTCGGTGGCGCCGGCGATGCGCTTTTCGTCTTTGACGGTCGAGAGCGCGTATTCATTGAGCGTATAGCCCATTTTGAGGGCGCGGCCGCGCAGCGAAACGTTGTGCTCCTTCGAGCCGGTGAAATAGAGCATGGCCGCTCCGTAGCTTTCCTTTTCAATCATGCGCACGTCCACCTGCAGATCGTTCGTCATTCGGAAGCTCACTTTATTTCCACCGCGCGCAAGGGTTTGGTCAATCGCCGGAAGCGTCAGGATATGTTCGGTGATGGTCTCAATGGCGTCCGGCGGATGATCCTTTGGCAGTAACACGATGAAATCCAGGTCGCCGATCGTTTCGCGGCTCCGGCGAAGCGACCCAGCCGAGGAGACCGACTCGATCTGTTTGCCGAGCTTTTGGATGTGCTCGATCACCTTTTCCGCAGCCGCCTCGGCGGCGTTGATCAAAAATCGTCCAGCCGCTTTGTGAAAGACCGCCGCGGCCTTCACAATATTCTGCTCGCTCTTCTCGCCGAACCCTGGCAAGAGCCGAAGTTTGCCTTCCTCGGCTAGCTTCTGCACTTCAGCTACCGTGCCGGCCTTGTAGGCGCTCCAGATCAAGGCGGCCTTCTTGGGGCCGAGCGATTGCAGTTGCACCACCTGCAGCAGCGTGGCGGGAAATTTCTTGAGAAGTTTTTGCCGGACCGCATAGTCGCCGGTGCGAAGGATTTCCTGGATGTGCTCGGCCATGCGGTCGCCGATGCCGGGAAGTTCCGTGAGCTTATCCTCTTCGCGGGCGATGTCTTCGATGCGTTCGCTTAGGTTTTCGAGCAACTCAGCGACACGCTCGTAGCTGCGATAGCGGTTGTAAAGCGCCCCATCGATCTCGAGCAGTTGGGCGGTTTCCCGTAAAATTCTGGCGACGGCACGATTTTCCATGCGGGAATTATACGGCGAACGGGAGGCAGTTTGGGAAAGGCTGCGACCGATACTTTGAGAGACTGAAGTGTGCCCCATTCAGCGCGACTAGTGCAGAAACCGCGCGTAAAAAAGAATACCGGCCACGGATTTTGCGTCGTGAATCTGATGTTGCCGGATCATTCTCAGTAGAGTCGCCAGTTTGAAGGGTTTCGTGGAGATGCGCTCGTCATCGTCGGGATGAGATTCGCCAGGCACGAGTCCCGTAGCGGCGTAGACCACCATACGCTCCTCGACAAACCCGGGCGTAGGGTAAACGTCCATCATCATCTTCAAGTGCTTGGCACGATAGCCGGTCTCTTCCTCGAGTTCGCGATTTGCGGCCACGGCCGGTTTTTCGCCGCGTTCCATGCGCCCGGCGGGCAACTCCCAGAGAAAATCACCAACGGTATGCCGATATTGGCGCACGAGCAAGATCGCTCCGCTCAGGACCGGCAAGATCACCACGGAACCGTTATGCGTGACGACGTCGCGCAGCGCGTCGACCCCGCCGGGCTCGACCACACGGTCTTGCCGGACTCCGAAAACCTTGCCTTGGTAAATCATCTTGCTCGAGAGCACTTTTGCTTTTGCCTTCGCCACGCGATCCTCCTGGTATGCGCCGAAATGCGAACGGTGATCTTAACAAGGAACGCAACGAGCGCCGACCGCAATTCAGACTTCAATTGACATTTGCGCCGCGCGGCAATAGTTTTGCGGCGCTTTCATCTATTGCGTTATGCAATCTGCCAAAAGGCAAGCGGAGGAACTCATGAAGTTCATGCGCGCTCTGGTTCTGGTTGGTCTAGCGATTCTGGCGCCACTAAGCGCGCTTGCCGCGCCTAAAGTGGTGTACGTGCGCTGCGGCAAGCTGATCTTTGATGCGGAGAAACCGCCCATCGCGAACGCCGGCGTAGTGATAACGGACGGCAAAGTCACCGCCGTCGGCGCGGACGTCACCGCCCCCGCCGGGGCGGAACAGATCGATCTTTCCTCCTACACCGTGATGCCGGGCCTGATCGACGCGCACACGCACATCTGGAGCGGCGCTTTCGGGTTGACGCCATCCTCGGGGTTGGCGCTGCTCCGCGGCACAAAAGCGGTCAGCTATGCGTTGAGCTCCGGTATTGTGGCAATGCGCGTTCTCGGCACCTCGGACTTCATTGATGTTTCGCTGCATGAGGCGATCGACGAGGGCACGATTCCGGGGCCGCATATGGTCCCGGCGGCCCACGCCATTTCGATTATCGGCGGCCATGGGGACTTCTTCTCGCAGCCGGTGCAATTTCCGTTCACGGACTATTACACGCCCTTGAACGGATTCATCAATTCGCCGGACGACGCCGAGAAAGCGGTTCACCTGCAGATCAAGTACGGTGCGAAAGTGATCAAAGTCCTGGCCTCGGGTGGTGTATTGTCGCCGCTCGATTCGCCCACGGCGGAGCAGGTTTCGCCCGAGGAGCTCCGCGTGATCGTGGAACAGGCACATATGGACCACCTGAAGGTGGCCGCACACGCGGAAAACCTGATGACGATATTGGCCGCGCTGCACGCGGGGGTCGATTCCATCGAACACGGCTCGGAACTGAACGCAGAGACGATCGATTACATGAAGTCGCACCACGTGACGCTCGTTCCCACGGTCTACATCGTCGACAACCTCATGCAAAACGGCGAGAAAATGCGCATGCCATCTTATGTGTTGAAAAAGGCCAATGAGGTCGGGGTGAAGCAATTGGCCAGCTACAAGTTAGCCTTGCAGAGCGGCGTTTACATCGCTGCCGGATCGGACCAGTCCTACGAGCCAGGGCAGGGGACCGGCCGCGACGAAGTGATCAGCGAGGTTAAGTTCGGAATGAGCCCGCAGCAGGCTTTGGTGACCGCCACAAAGCACGGCGCGGAGCTTTTGGGAATAGACGATTTACTGGGCACGGTTGCCGTTGGCAAGGAAGGCGATCTGATTGCCGTAGAAGGCGATCCTTACTCCGATATTCACGTCCTCGAGAATGTGCGCGCTGTGGTCTATCAGGGGCGAAGCATTGCGCCTGCGAACCGCAAATAGGCGCCCCACGTTTGAAGGGCGCGGAACAGCAGGCCTATACTAGAAAGACCGTGAGCATCAACACGCTGATCGTTGACGACGAGAAACCGGCCCGCGACGAACTCGCCTTCTTGCTTAAAGGCTTTCCGGAAGTAAATATCGTAGCCCAAGGCAAGAATGGCGAGGAAGCCCTCACCCTGATCAAAGAGCACGCACCGGACGTGGTGTTTCTGGATGTACAAATGCCGGGGTTGAACGGCTTCGGCGTTATCAAAAAGTTGATGGACCGCAAGATCCGCGTCCCGCATATCATCTTCGCCACCGCCTACGATAACTACGCCGTACACGCCTTCGAAGTGAACGCCGTCGATTATGTGCTCAAGCCTTTCGATAAAGGTCGCATCGGGAAGGCTGTGCAGCGCGCCAAGAAGGCCGTCGAGGCAAGCAGCCTGCCCGCTGACCGGCTCGAGCTATTGGTTAATCAACTCGAACAAGCGAAGTCACAACCGGCGAAGATCCTGGTAAAATCGCAGCAAAGATTATTGCTCGTGGACGCCGAGGATGTGATTTATGCGTCGATCGCGGATGGTTTAATCACCATCGTGGCGCGCGACGTGGAAGGCAGCTCGAATTACCGCACCATCGAGGAACTCCAGGAATCTTTGGATTCAGACCGCTTCTGGCGTGCGCACCGGTCCTATCTGGTGAATATAAACCAGATCAAGGAAGTGGTCCCGTGGTTCAAATCCAGTTACATGCTCAAAATGAACGACAAGAAGGGTTCCGATATACCGGTGAGCCGCGCGCAAACGAAGCGGCTGCGCGAACTATTCCGTATGTGAAGAGTCGGCCGCTGTCTGCTTTGTGCCCCCCCGAGGGTAGTGTGTACGCTGTAATCCGGAGCGATATTCCGCTCGCCGCTTTCCACCGGCAACCTCTGAAGCCATAAGCGAATCAAAGTTGTGAAGCCACTGGCCGCGATTCGAGTGGCGGAACGGCCCCCAGCCAAGTTCTGCGTCAAAACTCCGATCGTAAATATCGAGGTGCTTTCCCATTGGATGCCCTTGTGCCTTCTGTTCAATTTTGTACAGACGAAGTAGCAGGCCTTGAGTAGAAGATACTCCGCACCTAGCTTACAAAAGGTCTCTCACGTTTTGGTTCGTTTGCCCAAGACGGGTGTGTGAGGCTCGCGATGATTTGGCAGCGAGGAGGTAGATGAAACCCAGGGGGAACATGCTTCCAGAGCCATCGAATGTCTTTACTACGGTGCTCGCCGCAAAACGGCCGGTCCATTACAAATCTGGCGAAGTAATTTTCTCGCAAGGCGATAAGTGCTCAGACATTTATTACATTCTGGAAGGCTTGGTGAAATTGCCGTTTGTATCCAAGCGAGGAAAGGGAGCGTTGCTGGGAATTTTAGGGCAGGGAGATTTCTTTGGCGAAGCCTGTGTCGTGGAGGGTGGCACACATCTAACCTCCGCGATTGCCTTGGTGCCAAGCTCCATCGTGATCTTGAAACGCAAGACCATGCTGCGTCTCCTCGAGGAACAGCTCTCGCTCGCATCCCATTTTGTGAACTACCTAGTGGCGCGTAACGTCAGGATGGGACAGGACCTGATCGATCACCTCGTAAATTCGAGCGAAAAGCGGCTGGCGCGGATCCTGCTGATATTGGCGCGATACGATGACGAGAGCAAAAATCCGTCCATCCTGAAACAGATTAGTCAGGACACCCTTGCGGAAATGGTGGGTACGACACGTTCCCGGGTAAACTTCTTCATGAATAACTTCCGGAAGCAGGGGTTGATTCACTACAACGGCGGCGTAAAGGTTCACGAGTCGCTTCGCACCGTCCTGCGCGACTAAACGTTCTTTGACCTCTGCAAGAGGCTGAGCTGCACGGCGAGAAGAGTGTCCGAACCTTGCTCGACTCGTGGTCCGAGTTCCGGCCATTTTCGGTTTTGCTCCGCGCTGTGCTAGCATCGCTTCTATTACGGAAACGATGGATTTTTCTCTCAGCGACGACCAACGGCTCATCCGCGACACCGTCCGCCAGTTCATGGAAGCGGAGGTGCGCCCCAAGATTCGCCAGTACGATCGTGAGGAGCACTTTGCCGAGGCGGAGCTGCGTCGCCTTGGCGAACTAGGTTGCTGCGGGATGCTCGTGCCAGAGGAATGGGGCGGCTCAGGCCTGGATACGATCGCCTACGTGGTGATGCTTGAGGAAGTCGCTCGGGTGGACGCCGCGATTGCGGTAACGCTGAGCGTCACAAATTCAGTGGCCTGCGTTCCCCTCGCCAAGCACGGCACGGACACGCAAAAGCGCAAATACCTCGAGCGGCTGGCGCGCGGTGAAATCCTGGGCGCCTTTTGCCTGACGGAACCGCAAGCCGGGTCGGATTCTGCAAACTTGCAAACCCGCGCGGACCGGCAGGGCGACAAATACATACTCAACGGTACCAAGAGTTGGGTCAGTACTGGTGGGCATGCGGGCGTCTACGTGGCCTTCGCGAAGACCGACCCAAGCGCGGGTGCGCGTGGCGTCACGGCCTTTCTGCTCGAGGCGGGTTTCCCTGGGTTTCGCGTCGCTCGTTACGAAGATAAGATGGGTCTGCGCTCTTCCCATACCGCGGAAATTTCTCTTGCGGATTGCGAGGTGCCTGCCGAAAATCGGCTTGGCGAAGAGGGCCAGGGGCTGAAAATTGCCCTCGAAGCGCTGGATGGTGGACGCGTCGGAATCGCCGCGCAAGCTGTGGGTATTGCGCAAGGAGCTTTGGAAGCGGCCGCGCGCTACGCAAAGCAAAGGCGCGCTTTCGGCAAAAACATCGGGGAGTTTCAGGCGATTCAGTGGATGCTGGCGGATATGCAGACGGAGGTCGAGGCTGCCCGCGGACTGGTTTACCAGGCGGCGTGGGTGCGCGACTCCGGGGGCTCGCGGCTGGGTCCGTTGGCGTCCCGCGCAAAACTCTATGCCAGCGAGATGGTGAATCGCGTAGTGTATAAAGCGGTGCAGGTGCACGGCAGCGCCGGATTTTCCCGTGAGAGTGACGTTGAGCGCATGTACCGCGATGCGCGCGTGATTTCCATCTACGAAGGCACCAGCGAAATTCAGCGCATGATCATTGCGCGCGATTTATTGGCGCAGGCGGGCGGGGTTAGTCACGGGCAGCGTTCCGCCGGCACGAAGACGGCATGAATGTCGAAGACCGGTATGAGGAACGAGCTGCTTTGACGAACGCGTCCGAATCCAGAAAAAAACGAGTACTCAGCGGTATGCGGCCGACTGGGCGTCTGCACATCGGGCACTATTTTGGCGCGCTCGCCAATTGGGAGAGACTGCAAAACGACCCCGCCTACGATTGTTTTTACTTCGTGGCCGATTGGCACGCGCTGACGAGCGATTACGCGGACACGTCCGCCGTCGCGCAAAACACGATTGAGATCGGCATTGATTACCTGGCGTGTGGACTCGATCCGGAAAAGTCCACGCTTTTCGTCCAATCGCAGGTGCCAGAACACGCGGAGTTGAATCTGCTGCTAGGAATGATCACGCCGCTGGGCTGGCTCGAACGCGTCCCGACCTATAAAGAAGCCATCGAGAATATTCAGGGCAAGGATCTGCACACTTTTGGCTTTCTCGGATATCCGGTCCTGCAGACGGCCGACATCGTGATTTACGGCGAGCCGGATCGCGCGCTGGTTGTGCCGGTGGGCGAAGATCAAGTGGTGCACGTGGAGTTGAGTCGCGAAATTGTGCGGCGGTTTAACACGAACTTCGGATTCTCGCTCAATGACGCGCTCTTTCTGCCTGATAGTCTTCCGAAGCTTCAGCGTGTTATGGACGTGGTTACGTTCAACCCTGCCGACTATGACGACTACCGGCCCGCTTTTCGAAGCTCGATCAGAAAGTCAGCCGGCGAAATGGGAATTGCCAATTTCATTGAGAAGGTTGGCGATGCGGCTCAGTTTCTCTCGGTAAAAATTGTTCTGCAAGAGCCGGAAGTGATGCTCACCCACACGCCGCGCATCCCCGGCACCGATGGCCGGAAAATGTCGAAGAGTTACGGCAACGCCATCATGCTCAGCGAGAGCGACGAGAGCATTTGGGAAAAAATCCGGCCCATGAAGACCGATCCTGCCCGCAAACGCCGCACCGACCCCGGCGATCCTGACGTTTGCCCGGTGTACGATTGGCACAAGCTTTTTTCGCCGAGCGAGACGCTGGCATGGGCTGCGGACGGTTGCCGCACGGCGCGGATTGGTTGCATCGAGTGCAAACGGGCGATGGCGGATAACCTCATAAAATGGATTGCGCCGGTGCGCGCGCGCAGGCAGGAATATGAGGCACATCCAGCCCGTGTGCTGGAAATCCTGGATGCCGGTTCGAAGCGCGCCCGCAAGACCGCGCAAATGACGATGGAGCGCGTCCGCGAAGCCATTTTTGGTTGGTCCGCCAAACGCGCCGAACTTGCTCAGCCAGCCGGCGCAGGCAAGCCCGGAGCAGGGGAGTAGCCGATGGAGCCGACGCCACAAGCCACCGCCCCTTACAAAGTTCAACTTCCCGTTTATGAGGGACCGCTCGACCTCCTGCTGGACCTGATTCGCAAGCAGGAAATGGATATCCACAATATCCCCATCGCCACCATCACCAGGCAATATCTGGATTACTTGCACAAGCTCGAAGAGCTCGACGTAGACGTGTCTGCCGATTTTATCTACATGGCCGCGACGCTGATCCTGATCAAATCGAAGATGCTGTTGCCGCCCGATCCGCTTGCGAGTCCGGACGAGCAAGCTGATCCACGCGCCGAGCTCGTCCACCGGCTCGTCGAGCACGAAAAATTCAAGAACGCCGCCCAGTTGCTCTATCAGAAGCAGCAAATCTTTGAACACGTGTGGTCCAAGCCCGACCTTTCCCTTTACGAGAGCGAAGGCACGGAAGGTGAACTCGTTGTTTCGCTGGTGGACCTGGTGAAGGTCTTCCAAAGCGTTCTGGAGCGCCGCAAAGAAGTCACAAAAATCGAGCTGACGCACCAGCAGTTCACCGTCGCGCAGATGATCGAGATGCTGCGGAAGCAGCTCTTGGCGAGCGAGGATGGCGTAAACCTCCTCGCTTTTTTCGAAGAGTGTCCCTCGCGGCATGCGATGATTGTGGCGTTTTTGGCGGTTCTGGAAATGGTCCGGCTGCAAGCGGTGGTACTCATGCAAACGCAAAACTTTGACGAAATCCGGTTGCGCCGGCATAAAATGTTTGACACGATCTGCGCGACCGATGGTTCGATCTCTCCGATGTCTGAAATTGACGAGCAGTATTTGTAGCGTGGCGCGTGGCCGCTTCGCCCGATATGCACGGAAAGCGGCATGCCAGATCGAAGTTCACGTGATGTTTGGCCCGCTGGAGGATAGTGAATCGTGCCGATGAATCCCGCAGAACTGAAGGGTGCGCTGGAGGCGATCATTTACGCAGCCGACGAGCCGGCCACTATCGCGCAAATGGCCTCGGCGATCGGCATCGAAAAGAGCGAGTTGCGGCCCGCGCTTGACGAGCTGGTTGCGAGCTATGTTGCGGACGATCGCGGCACGGAAATCCGGGAGGTCGCGGGGGGGTTCAAGTTTTATACCAAGCCGCAACATCACGAAGTGGTGCGGCGCTTCATCAAAAGCCTGCGTCCCCCCCTGCGCTTGACCCTTTCCGCCCTCGAGACGCTTGCCGTAATTGCTTACAAGCAACCGGTCACGCAGCCGGAAATCCAGGAGATTCGCGGTGTCAATTCTTCTGGCGTGCTCCAAACGCTTCTCGAAAAGCGTCTGATCACTACTGCGGGACGTAAAGCGGTGATCGGCCGTCCGATCTTATACCGGACCTCGAAGGATTTTCTGATGCGCTTTGGGCTGTCCGATGTGGACGAGTTGCCGAGCTTGAAGGAATTCGAGCAACTCGCGCGGCAGGCGCTGGGCACCGACGAAGGAATCGCACCCATCGAGCCGGAAGACCTGGCTGGGAACGCGGAGCTACTCGGACCCGAAGAGCCCAGTCTCGAAATCGACGGAACTGTTGCTGCCGAAGACGGTGTCGAATCATCACCGGAAAGCGAGGTGGAAAGAGTTAAGGAAGCATCTAGCGAGTCCAATCCTGAACAAAACTCGGCGGTGGCGGAAGCAGAAGATGCGCCAGCCGAGACAGAACCACGAGCTCGTGCGGCGGATAATCATTCGTAGCGTCGGGCCGGCCAACCGCCCGGCTTGCGGATTGTTATTGCCTCTGTAACACTCCATCCATGCTCGAACGTTTGCAAAAAATCATCTCGCGCGCGGGAATTGCGTCGCGCCGGCACGCTGAACAGCTCATCGAAAGCGGTCAAGTTCGCGTGAACGGGCACGTGATCAAGGAACTCGGCGCCAAGGCTGACGCCGAGCGGGATCGCATCGAAGCGGCTGGCCGCCTGGTCGAAATGCCGGACGAGAAGCAATATTTTGTCCTGCACAAGCCGCCGCGTGTGATGTCGACGATGAGTGACCCGGAAGGCCGGCGCTCGCTGCAACACTTCATTCGCGGGATACACACACGCATTTATCCCGTGGGGCGGCTAGACTATGCGGTGAGCGGTCTGCTGCTATTGACGAGCGACGGCGATCTCGCGAACCGCATCCTCAAACAAGCGTCTCGCCTGCCCCAAACTTACTGGGTAAAGGTAAAGGGCCGGCTGCAGAGTGCTGAGCTCGCAAAATTGAACGAACGGTTGCACGCAAAGATCGAGCCCGTACGCGCTCCCCGATCCTCGCGGCTGGCTCCGAATCCGTGGTATCAAGTCACTTTCACGCGCGTGAATCGCGATTTACTCCGCCGCGAACTGTTCGCCATGGAGCATCCGGTGGAAAAGCTTCGTCGCGTGGCATTGGGACCGGTCGAGCTGGAAGATTTGCCCGAAGGCCAGTTCCGGATGCTTACTCCCGGGGAATTGGTGCGATTGAAGCAATCCCTGAAAAAGGTTGAGTCCGCGCCAATCGTGAAGCCCGTCAGTATCCAGGCAGGCACACTCGGCCGATCCTGAGCGACTTCCGGCGCCATTTCTACGTATTCTTGAACGGGCGGTCCATCCGTCTGGAACCTCTCAGAGGAAGGGGACGTTGGTGACGTCTAGGTCGATGGCAAAGATATCCGAGCTGGCGATAGCCGACTATATTCGCGGAATTCGCCGGTATGTTCCCGGACGCCCGATTGAAGAAGTCGAGCGGGAGCTGCGAACGCGGGCCATCAAGTTGGCGTCCAACGAAAATCCCTTGGGACCTTCGCCGCGAGCAGTGGAAGCCGGTCGCGCCGCTCTGCTCGATTGCAACCGTTATCCGGATGGTGACGCTTTTTACCTGCGAGAGGCCCTCGCGGCGAAGCACGGCGTTCCCCTCGAAAATATCATCGTAGGTCTCGGATCGAGCGAACTGATCGATCTGTCCGCGCGACTGCTTTTGCACCCCGGCGACGAGGGCATTACTTCGCAGGGCTCCTTTGCTCTTTACTACATCGCGATTCAGGCGACCGGCGGCCGGTTGATCGCCCTGCCGCTGGTGGATGATGCATTTGACCTGGATGGCATCGCGCGCGCCATTACCCCTGCAACTCGCTTCATAGTGTTGGCCAACCCGAACAACCCAACGGGAACTCTATTCACTGCGGATCAATTTGACGATTTTCTGGACCGCGTGCCGGAAGACGTGCTCGTGGTTCTGGATGAAGCGTATTGCGATTACGTGCAGCATCCGAACTACACGCGCGCTGTGGATCGTGTCCGCTCAGGGGCGAAATTGCTCGTCTTGCGCACTTTTTCGAAGGCTCATGGCTTGGCGGGATTGCGAATCGGCTATGGCATCGGTCCGGACTCATTGCTGGTGGAAATGAACAAGGTTCGCACTCCGTTCAACACCACTGGTGTGGCGCAGGCCGCGGCGCTCGCCGCGATCGGAGACGTCGAGCACGTTCGCCGCTCGGTGGAATTGAATCGCGAAGGGATGATTCAGGTTTCGCGCGGATTGGAACGCTTGGGGATGCGCCTTGTACCCTCGTTTGGAAATTTTATTTATTTTGAAGCTGCTGTGCCAGGGCGCGTTATTTCAGATGCATTGCTGGACCGCGGCGTGATTGTTCGGCCTCTCGATTGGATGGGAATGCCCAAAGGTCTCCGCGTTACCATAGGCACTGCTTCCGAAAACTCTACGTTTCTTGCGGCGCTCGAAGAGATCCTGCACCTGGCCGCCTGACTCATGATCGACTGCGCGAAGGATCGTCGGAATTCCGTTCGATTTCTTGTATGACTGACCCCATCGGCGACATCCTGCGTTCGTCGAAAACTATCGCCGTGGTCGGTCTTTCTTCCAAGCGTTTTCGCCCCAGCTACGGGGTTTCACAGTACATGCAGGCCGCCGGCTACAAAATCATTCCCGTTAACCCACACGAAACGGAAGTGCTTGGCGAGCGCGCCTACCCTGACCTCGAATCCATCCCCAAGGAAACCAGGATTGATATCGTCGATATCTTCCGGCGATCGGAAGAGGTGCCCGAAGTAGTCGACGCCGCGATTCGTATCGGCGCACGCTCCGTCTGGATGCAGGAAGGTGTGGTGAATGAGGCTGCGGCGCAAAAAGCGCGTCAGGCTGGCCTCGCCGTGGCTATGGACTTATGTATCCTTAAGGAGCACCGCGCGCGCAAGCGATGATAATGCGCTCGGAGTTAGAAGGGCGCGGGGTAAACGATCAGATTCCGCTTGTTTGCTTCGGTAACTGCGATCCACTTTCCATCCGGAGAGACTTCAAACAGACGAAACAGCGCCTCCCCTAGAAGAGGTAGTGCCTCTGGCTCCGCAGGCGCGTCGAAGTTTTCCCTAAGGGACGGAGCCGCGAGCCAAACGATGTCCCCCTCCTGATGGCTTTCTCCTCTTCTGAGGATGAGATGTGATTCGTCCAGAGACCACCCGATATCACCGCTCGCTACGCGAACTTGCGCGGCCTGCTGAGGGTGCGCAACGTCGCGTATTTCGAGCGTCTGATCGTCCAGAAAGTACGCCACCTTGTCGCCGGTCGGCGAAAGCGAAAGACTGCCCAGGTAGTGATCGAGCGTCGCCAAAGCGCGCCCATCTTCCTGCAGCAGGTCTAGCGTGGTAAGCCGGGGCGGGCCGTTTCCGCCGCTGCGTTCGATGGCGATAGCCGCGTTGTGCCGTGCATCCCAGGCGATATCCGAAAACTCATGCCCAACGAATAGATCGCCACTGCGTGCTGAATCCTCGCGCAATAGGTGCAAAGAAAGCAGAGGGCTTGTTCGCGAGACTGCGGTGGCGTATGCCATCGCGCCGCTCTCGGCGAGCCACGTGCCGTCGAGTCCGCCGTCAATCTCAGAAATGAGTTTGCGTACCTTTATCGGGTGGCCATCGTCATCGAGCAGCAGTAGCACCCGCCCCTCTTGCACGGCTCCGGACCGATCGCCGGCCAGTTGGCTGGTACGAAGCGCCGCCGTAAGTCGCTTGCTATCGGGCGACCAGCGCAGCGAGGTTACCGTGTAACTAAAAGTCCCCGAGCCACGCCCATATTTCTGGCCGTCAAAGATCTTTAGCTTCGCGCCATCCGGAGAGAGCAACCAAAGGTCGTCGCGTTGGATGTCAAATTTGCCCTTCGGGAAAACGTGTCGCGTCGCATAAACGATGCGTCCGTCCGGCGCCCAGGCGAAGGCCGTACACTCGCCGTCGATGGTGATATGCGGTGTAGCTTGTGCGGCCAAGGGAGGAGCTGCGGCAAATAGGGTGATCAGCGCGCAACAGATCACATGCGGGGAGCTTCTGCCGCTTCTGGGGGTTCGGGTGGCGCAACGTGCAGGGCCGGTAACTGCTGTGGAGCAGCGCGTCATGATTTGCCGCTCTTTGGAAGGTTGCTCTTTAAGCGCTTAATCTCGTCCATGCGTTGACGTAGGCGCTGTTCAAAACCTTGATCCGTCGGTTTGTAGAAGCTATGGCCCGCCAACGACTCCGGCAGGCAGCTCATGTTTGTAACCTTTTCCTCGTAATCGTGTGCGTATTCGTATCCTCGCCCATATCCCGTGTGTCTCATTAATCCGGTGACGGCATTTCGCAGGTGTAGAGGCACCGGCTCGGAGCGCGTTTTCTGCAGTTCCTCTCGCGCTTCTCCGTAGGCCGTATAAATCGCGTTCGATTTTGGAGCGAGGGCCAAGTACACGGCCGCTTGCGCCAATGCCAGATGTCCTTCCGGCGCGCCAAGAAAATCCACCGCGTTCATCGCCGCGATCGTCACCGCCAGCGCGCCAGGTTCCGCTAGCCCGATATCCTCACTGGCCATGCGAACCAACCGCCGCGCCACATACAGGGCGTCTTCGCCGGACTCGAGCATCCGCACCAGCCAGTAGAGCGAGGCGTCCGCATCGGAATTGCGCACCGACTTGTGCAGCGCCGAAATCAGGTTGTAGTGTTCTTCCCCGGATTTGTCGTAGAGCAATAGCTTCCGTTGCAGGGTTTGCTCGAGCAACGCAATCGTGAGGCGCCGCAGGCCGGACTCATCGCGGCCGGCGCTGCGCACCAGAGCGTCCAGTGTGTTATAGGCCGCTCGGGCGTCGCCATTGGCATAAGCGGCGATACGCTCGAGCACGGCGCCGTCTGCCTCGATTTTTTCGCGGCCCAGCCCGCGCTCGGCGTCGGCCAGAGCACGCCGCAGCAATATGACGATCTGTTCGTTGTTCAGCGCGTGCAAGACGTACACACGTGTCCGCGAAAGCAGCGGAGCAATCACTTCAAAGGAGGGATTTTCAGTTGTTGCTCCGATCAGGACAATGTTGCCCGCTTCCACGTGCGGTAAAAAAGCATCCTGCTGCGCTTTGTTGAACCGGTGAACTTCGTCCACAAACACAATCGTGCGCCGTCCCGAGCGGTGTGCGCGCTCGGCGGACGACATCATTTCCTTGATTTCCTTGATGCCGGACAGCACCGCGCTGAACGCCACAAAATCTGAACGCGTCATTCGCGCGATGATTCGGGCGAGCGTGGTTTTCCCGCAGCCGGGAGGGCCCCACAACAGCATCGAACCGATGTCGTCGTGCTCGATCTGCACCCGCAGCGGCTGTCCCGGCCCGAGCAATGACTCCTGGCCGATAAACTCATCGAGTGTACGCGGGCGCATGCGGTCGGCCAGCGGGCGATCCGCACTCTGATCCTCGGCTTCATTGGGAAGCCCCGGGCTGGAGAAGAGGCTCACGTTTTTCTCAGCCCCTCCGCGCCCTGCGACTCAGCTTGAATGGCGATGGCATCGATCGTGCGTTGCCGCGCCGCTTCGTAAAGCAAGATGGTGGCCGCCATCGCGACGTTCAAAGATTCCACCCCGCCTGCGCCCTGCGGAGTTGGCGCGGAAGGTATGCGAATCGTCGCGTCGGTCGAGTGCTCGACTTCGGCGGGCAGTCCCGCGCCTTCATTGCCGATGAAAAATGCCACGGCACCGCGCAGGTCGGCCTGCCAAGGAGCTAGCGGCACTGTTTGTTTGCTGTGCTCGCGCGAAGAAGTTGCGGCGAAGGAATAGATATTCGAAACGCGAAGCTGAGTTTGTAAGATCGAGACGGCGACGCCATCCAGGATCGGCAACCGGAACGCGGACCCCGCCGAGGCCCTGAGCACTTTCGGCGAAAAAGGATGCGCCGTGCCGATCGATCCCGCGCGGCACGCGGCCACGCCGCTCGCGCCCATGGCCTCCGCCGTTCGCAGGATCGTGCCTGTGTTTCCGGGATCTTGCACGCCCACTAGGACCACAACCAAGGGCGCGCCCGCACCTCGTAACAAGTCGTCAAAGCTCGCTAGTTTAGGCTTAACGAGCGCGGCAATTCCTTGCGGCGCCTCAGTGCCGGCAACTCCCTCGAAAATCCGGTCTGTGGTCGCGAGAAGCTCGAAGTCGGCTCGCAACGAGGGTGCGAGCCGCTCGAGGTGCTTGCGGCCGCTCTCACTCACTAATAACGCCTCGATGGGAATCTGGGACCGAAGCGCCTCTTCAACGAGCCTTACGCCTTCGATACCAGACCAGCCGCCGGCTTGTTCACTCTTGCCGGCAAGAGCGGCACGGAAGCGTTGCACCCACCGATTTTCTCGGCTGGAAATCAAACTTGGCTGGAAGGAGGCGGCCCGGGCGACGCGAACACGCGGCATGCTCGCAGCGTAACAAACCGCTGCGACAGCGTAAAGCTCGCGCGAGCGCACCTCGTCCGCGACGCGATGTTTCCGGCGTGTTCGACTCCTTGCACGCGGTTAACCGCTGTGATAGCTTCACTTTGAACGCACTCGTGAAATCCCGCAGTGCGACGTCCCTGACCTAGCCGTGCCGGAGAGGCGCAAATACCTTGGCCGCTGAGCTTCTGAAGGTTTCCGCGGAAGCCCCGGAAAATTCCACGCTTCGTTATGCGTGCGACTTTATCCAGCGCGGGCAGGTCGTCGGAGTGCCCACCGACACATTTTACGGCCTTGCTGCCGACCCGTTTAATCTCGCTGCTGTTGAACAAATCTACAGAATCAAGGGACGCCCGGAAGCTCGCGCATTGCCCATCCTCGTCAATTCTCTGGAACAAGCGCGGGTTTTCTCTCGCGATTTGCCCGATGCTTTTCTGATGCTGGCAGGGAAGTTCTGGCCTGGTCCTTTGACGTTGTTGGTGGATGCCTCCCGGCGGCTGCCGCTGAAGGTCACCGCCAACACCGGAAGGGTGGCGCTCCGCTGGGCGAATTCGAGGATTGCCTGTTCCCTAATCGACATTCTGGAAGGGCCCGTGACCGGAACGAGCGCAAATATTTCCGGCTTCCCGGCGTGTTCGAATGCCGCACAGCTCATGAAGCAACTCGGCGAGCGCTTACCTCTGGTCCTCGATTCAGGAGAAACGGGCGCTGCGTTGGCTTCTACGATCGTGGATCTACGTGACAGCCACTGGCGGATTCTGCGGGAAGGCGTGGTCTCCGAAGCAGAGATTCGCCGGGCGTTAGGCGAAGAATCGGAAGCGTCCTCTGCGTAGCGGTTCGCGCGCTCGTTTGCGAGCGCCTACTTCAGGATTACTCCCGTTAAAAAATCATAGTCTCCGGATGGCGTGAGCTCGATGTGCGCGACCCTTTCTCGATGCACCGAGATATTATCCAGGAACCAGAGCGGCAGATAAGGCTCGTCTTCGGCTACGATCTTCTGCACCTGGCTGAAGATCTCCTTGCGCTTATCGCGATCGGATTCCACCCGCGCCTCATCCACCAACGTGTCGAGTTGTGGATTACGATAGCGGCCTCGATTTGCTCCCGCCGGAGGCATTTTTTTCGAACTGAACACGTATTCGAAAATATCCGGATCGTTGTTCGCTCCCACCCAACGTAACGTATAAATTTGGAAACTGCCGCGCGTGATGTCTGCATAAAGCGTGGCAAACTCGAGAGGCTGTAGTTCCAGGTCGATTCCCGCGCGCCGCCATTGATCCTGCAACACCTCCGCGAGCAAGCGCACCGATTGATCGGTAGAAGTCTTGATCGTCAACTTGAGCCGCATTCCGACGCGCGCATCGCCTTGCCGCGGGTATCCTGCCTGGTCCAGGAGGGCTTCTGCCTTCTCTATGTTGTAGTCGTAGTGCTGCACATTTGACTCGAACGCCCAATTGCCGGGCGGCAGCAGCCCGTCGGCAACCCGGGCTTGCCCTCGCAGCAGCGTTCGAACGAGCGTTTCGCGATCGGTGGCGTATGCGAGCGCCTGGCGCACGGCGCGCTTCGAAAGGATGGGATCTTCACAATTGAACGAAAGATAGGCGAGGATCGAGCCCGGTTGCTCGGTCACCACCAGGTGCGGCGTCCGCGCGAGCACGGGGATCATATCCGGGGTAAGCGAATTCAGCTCGAGATCGGCGCTACCCTTGCGTAGTTCGAGCCCGCGAACGACAGCCTCCGGCACAATTCGAAACCGCACACTCTGGACCTGCGGCGGAGTTCGAAAATAGGAGTCGTTTCGGTGCAAGAGGATTTCGTCGTCCTGCCGCATGCTTTCGAAACGAAAAGGACCTGACCCTACAGGATGCTGAGCAAAGTCCGCGGCCGAGTTAGCGGGCACGATCCCAATCGCCGGGCGCGCGAGGCTCCATGGGAAGGATGCGTATGCCTCCGACAAGTGAAAGATCACTGTCAGCGGATCAGGGGTCTCGATGGATTTCACCATTCGAAACGATCCGCGCTTCGGTGACTGCACCGCGCCCGACAGAATCGAATCGAACGTGAATTTCACGTCCGCTGACGTAAGCGGCCTGCCGTCGTGGAACTTCACACCGCCTCGGAGATGAAAAATGTAAGTCAGCGGATCGGGTGTTTCCCAACGCTCCGCGAGGTCTCCGCGCAAATTCATGCTGGTGTCGCGCTCGACCAGACTGCTGAAGAGCAATCCGTCGAGGCGTTGCGACTGCGCGTCCGTTCCGATTCTGGGGTCGAGATTGGCGGGCATCGTCTCGATGAGAAACGTGACCATGCCAAGCGGTTCGGCAGTGGGCCGACCGCACGATAATGCGAAGACTGAAAGTAGGGCTAAGGTTGCCGGGAGTGGATGATGCACCGCACGCAACGCTGGCTTGCGTTTATGGCCTCGCATAACAGACCTTGCCGAGGATCGCCGGCCGCTTGGCGCCAGTAGCGGAAGGAAGATTGGATGGCCGCCCATGGAAAGTTTCGTATGCCAGAATCGCAAACGCGAAAGCTTCCTTGGCGTCTTCGGGTATACCGACTTGCGCCGAGGTCAGGACACTCACGCCTTTCAGCAATACACCAAGCTGCGTCATCAGCAAGGGGTTGTGTGCTCCGCCGCCAGACACGATCAGCGTCGTGGTATGGACTTTCGGCGCCACAAATCGGTTCCACGCGTCCACAATGGAAAGGGCTGTGAAAACCGTTGCCGTTCGAATGAGGTCCTCGGGCTTCGCGCGGTGTGCGCGGCCCCAATCGAGCAGGCGCGCCACATATTCCTTTCCGTACTGCTCCCGCCCGGCCGATTTCGGCGGCCTCACGCGAAAATAAGGATCGGCGAGAAGGGAATTGAGCAACTCCGTCAGCAACTTCCCTTCGCGAGCCAACTTTGCGTCCCGGTCGTAGGTCAGCCGCCCCCTCGTCGAGTAGGACACCAGCGCGTCAACGACCATGTTCCCTGGTCCCGTATCAAACGCGGAGACATCGGCCGGGTTCGCGCCGGCCGGGATTACCGTTACGTTGGCAATTCCGCCGATGTTGAGCGAAGCGCGGCCTTCCTTCGCGTCCCGATAGAGAAGGAAATCCACGAAAGGCACCAAGGGGGCGCCTTGCCCTCCCGCTGCCATATCCGCAGGCCGAAAATCGCCGACGGTGGTGACGCCAGTAAGCCCGGCGATCCATGCAGGCTCTCCGATTTGCAGCGTGGACGATACGCTGCGCGTCCCAAGAAATGAGCTCGCTTGGCCTTGATGATAGATGGTTTGACCGTGCGAGCCAATTAGGCCTACACGAGTGATGGGCACGCGGAAGCGACGACACGCCGCAATGGCCGCTTCGGCAAAAAGCTTTCCCAGTAGAAAATTGAGCTGGCTGATCTCGGCCGTAGAAGTAGGTTCGCCTTCCGCAAGCCGCAGGACCGCTGAGCGAACTCGGCGCGGGTAAGGAATCGACACAAAGTCGTGAAGTTTGGCTTTGAGAAATGGCGGCGCGCCCGAAACCGCCGCCAGAGCCACATCGATTCCATCCGCGGATGTGCCGGACATCAACCCGAGCACATACATCTTTCGATTCGCCAGAGGATCGCCGCCCCGACGCCTCATGAGACCTGCTTTTTCAATTGAGCTAGCAGATTCAGTGCCTCGAGCGGCTTCAGGTTATCCAGATCGGCGGCTCGGATTGCTTCGAGCACCTCACGATCGATCGCAGTAAACATGGGCTGTTGCACAACTCCATGCGAGCCATTCGTACCACCGGGTGAGAGCTTCTCGCTTAGCACATGTTCATTGTTTTCGTGTTTCAGCAGAACCTCGCGGGCTCTTTCGATTACACTGCGCGGTAAGCCTGCGAGTCGCGCTACCTCGATACCATAACTTTTGTCCGCGCTGCCCGCCTCCACGCGCTTTAGAAAAACGATCCCCCCGGCTGTTTCTGCTACGGCCACATGCACGTTCTTGACGCCCGGAAGGAGATTGGCCAGCTCCGTCAATTCGTGATAGTGCGTCGCAAAAAGGGTACGCGCATGAGTATGCGATTGCAGAAACTCCACCACGGCCCAAGCGATAGAAAGCCCGTCAAAGGTCGCCGTACCCCGGCCCACTTCATCGAGCAAAATCAGGCTATTCGCGGAGGCGGTGTTGAGAATGGCCGCGACTTCGGTCATTTCCACTAAGAAAGTAGATCTACCGCGGGCCAGATTATCCGCCGCTCCGATGCGCGTGTAAATTCGGTCGGTGACCGGCAATCGCGCGCTTGCCGCTGGTACGAATGACCCAATTTGCGCCATGATCGCGATCAGCGCCGCTTGCCGCAGGTAGGTCGATTTTCCGCCCATATTCGGACCGGTGATCAGCAGAATTTGCTGCGAGGAGTTGTTCAGATATAGATCGTTCGGCACGAAGCGTTCGCCGCGTTGTTCGAGTAAGCGCTCGATCACGGGGTGACGTCCCCCCGCGATCATCATTTCGCGGTCTCCGGAAAATTCGGGCCGTGTATAATTGCGCGCTGCAGCCAGGCGCGCGAAATTTACGAGCACATCCAGTTGCGCGATGGCTATCGCCGTTTGGCGGATTCGTGGCGCTTGCTCCGCCAGCCAGTTGCGCAAATCGCCGAAAATGCGACGCTCGATCTCGCCAATGGAATCGTCGGCTTCAAGAACCTTTCTCTCGTAGTCTTTCAATTCCGCGCAGGTGTAGCGTTCAGCGTTAGCGAGCGTTTGCTTTCTCTCGTAATCGGAGGGCGCGAGGTGCGCATTCGTCCGCGAAATCTCCATGTAGTAGCCGAACACTTGGTTGTAGCGGATCTTGAGAGAGCCGATGCCCGTGCGTTTTCGTTCGCGTTCCTCCATC
The DNA here is from genome assembly GCA_963703805.1 of uncultured Acidobacteriota bacterium. GTDB lineage: Bacteria > Acidobacteriota > Terriglobia > Acidiferrales > UBA7541 > DASTCZ01. The sequence continues at coordinate 254,205 of CAVPFO010000001.1, forward strand.
GCGGCGATAAATTGCCTGCCGCGCTGCCCAAGGTCGCGCAATTCGTCCAATTCAGCGTTGTGGCCGCGGCGGATTATGCCAGGTTCGCTCACCTGCGCCGGGGCCTCCGCGGCAATGGTTTGTTCGATACGCGCCGCCAAGTCGGCCAGTTCGTCCATCTGCCCGTGTAGTTCCACGAGCCTCGCCGAGGTCGAATTCGCCAGGAATCCGCGTGCGAGCGGTATTCGTTGCAGTGATCCTTTGAGCGCCAGCAAATCGCGTGGCGTAGCTAAACCCATCGCCAAGCGGCCGGTCAATCTTTCGAGGTCCAGCACGCCTGCAAGAGCGTCGCGGATTTCCTCGCGCAGCACGGTGTGGGATTTAAGCTCAGCCGTCGCATCCAACCGCGATTCAATCTCGGTTTCCATCACCTCCGGCCGCAAGATCCAGGCGCGCAACAATCGAGCGCCCATGCCCGTGACCGTTTCATCCAAGGCGCCAAGCAGCGTCACGCCTTGTTTCCTGGTTAAGTCCTCGGGGAAAAGGGGTGCGACCAATTCGAGATTGCGTACGGAAACGCTGTCTAGCGCCAGCGCATCCTGCTGCTCGTAGTAGCGCACGCGCCCAAGGTGCCGCAGTGCGTCGCTCGCGCCGGCGGAACTGCTCTTTGCGGAAGTCTCACGCAGGTAATGAACAACCGCGCCGGCGGCGGTGGCGGCAACTGGATGGTCGGCGAGACCAAAACCCTCGAGACCCGCGACGGCAAATAGCTCGGTGAGCATCCGTTCGCCAAAATCGAGCCGGAAGACCCAGTCCTCCAGCCGCGTGATGGAGCCCTCGCGCAGCTCCATTCGCGACGCGAAGCGGTTGCCGGGGCCTTCGCTTTCCGCGTCCGCAAACAACCCTTCGACCCTAGGCAACAGGACCTCGCGCGGACGGAGCAATTGCAATTCATCGCGCAGTTTTTCCTCTACACCTGGCGCCGAGAACTCCGTAGCATTGAATTCGCCTGTCGAGATATCCACCCAGGCCAGTCCAATACATCCGCCTCGAGGGGCATAAGCGACCGCCGTGAGGAAATTATTCTCCCGTGGGTCTAGCAGATGCTGATCGATGGCGGTACCAGGTGTTATGACCCTAGTGACTTCACGCCGGACCAGTTTCTTGCCCGGTCCGGGTTGTTCCATCTGTTCGCACAATGCAACCTTGAAGCCGCCCCGAATCAGCCGCGCGATGTAGGTTTCTGCGGCATGATAGGGCACGCCGCACATAGGGATCGGTTGGCCACGTTCGCGGTTGCGGGACGTCAGCGTGATCTGTAGTTCCCGCGAGGCTACGATGGCGTCTTCGTAGAAGAGTTCGTAGAAATCGCCCAAGCGAAAGAGCACCAGCGCCTGGGGGTAACGCGTCTTGATCGCGTGATACTGCCGCATCAATGGGGTTGCGGGCTCGGGCATTTTCGTCGGACGGAAGGCTGAAGGCCCTATACTAATGGCAATGGCGGCACAGGGCAAAGAGATCGAAATCAAGCTGAAGGCTACAAATGTGGCGGCGGCTCGCCGCAGACTCGCCCGTTTAGGCGGTCACGTCGTTCGCACGGCGGCTTCCGGCGCGGACGGTCGCGTCCACGAGATGAACACTCTCTATGACACGCTCGATCACTCTTTGGGCCGCAATCAGGAACTGATGCGCATTCGCGTGGAGGGCCCCGCCAAACCATCCAAGGGCGCGGTAAGTCACGCCGTCATGACCTTTAAGGGCCCATCCGGTACAAGTTCATCCGAATCTGGGAAACGCGTTTCTTCGGCGGCTTCGCAATCCCCCTACAAGATAGTGGAGGAGGACGAGACTCAGATTGACGATCATGAAGCCGTAGCGCGCATATTTCATTCGATGGGCCTTCGGCCATGGTTTCGCTATGAAAAGTTCCGCACCACCTTCGCCCTCGAGGCCGCACAGCGTTGGGCCAAAGATCTGAAGATCGATCTGGACGAAACGCCAATCGGGGTATTTTTTGAGCTGGAAGGACCTCCGAAAGCGATAGACCGCGCGGCGAAGGCTCTAGGGTTCACGCGTTCGGACTACATCACCAAGAGTTACCTCGTTCTCCATGCCGAACACTGCGTCTCAAGGGGAATCAAAGTTGAGCAGGTGGCTCCCGGCGTCTTCAGCCAAATTCCGGACATGTTGTTTTCTTCGGCGAGAAAATCGCGCTAACTCTCACTCTTTGCTTGACAAAGGAAGTATCTGCCTTTAACTAGTGATTGCGAGGAATACTGTTTCGAAATGAGTTCCGAAGAGAAACAGGAACCCCACCCTAGGCTGGACCCGGTCCTGAAACGGGGTTTTCAACCCCATTTCTTGGGTGCCATGCGCCGGCTTAAGTGTGTTGCCTTTCCATCCGTGACCGCTCGGGTGACGCCCGGATAACGGCTCGTCCATTCGTTCCAGACTCGCCCGCGGCCCGGAGCAAAGTAAGGCTGCGGGTTTTTTGTGTGCGTCCCTTTTTCTTCGCCGGCACGCATAACCCGCGGACTGTAAGTTATTTAACAAAGAGCGGCTGGAGCCGGCCCCACGGGGGACGATATGTTGCACGCCACAGAAGTCTTAGGCGCAAAGGCCTTTGACGCCCAGGGAAATTTTGTTGGGCTGGTTCGCGAATTATTCATCGAGCCTGCCGATCAGCCGAACCGCATCGCTCGATTCCTGCTCGAACGGGGCAAATACCAGCCGTTGATCGCCCGTTATGACCAGGTGGGAACGGTGTCCGCCGGCAATATAAAGCTCACCGTCGGCGAAAAATCTCTCGAGGAATATAAGCCAAATGAAGCGTGGCTTGGGGTGCAGAAAGACCTGCTCGATCAGCAAATCATAGACACGCTGGGCCGCAAAGTCGTCCGCGTAAACGATGTAGATATGGCCGATCAGCGTAACAACGGCAACGTCGAGTTGCGTGTCAGCCAAGTAGATATAGGGCTGACTGGCGCAGTTGGCCGGCTACTGCAGGGCATGATGTCCCATGCATTGATCCGCCGGATTCAGCAGAAACTGCCCTCACGTGCCATCCGCTGGGAGTTCGTAAACCTCGTCGAGGCCGATCCTATGCGCCGCGTGAAGCTCCGGGTCACCCATACAAAACTTGCCAGCCTGCACCCGGCCGATCTCGCGGACATCCTCGAGCGCCTCTCGACCGACGAGCGCCATTCCATTATTGATTCGCTCGATGAGGAATCGGCCGCTGAGGCGCTCTCCGAACTCGATTCCCGGCTGCGTTTGCAGATTGTGGAGAAACTCGACCCCGAAAAGGCTGCGGGGATCATTGAGGAGATGCAGCCGGATGAGGCGGCCGACTTGCTGGCCGGATTAAGCCCAGAAAATTCGCGCAAAGTACTCGAGGAAATGCCCACGGAGGGAGCGCGTGACGTCAGGGAACTGCTCAAGTTCGATGAGAATTCCGCAGGCGGCATGATGACGACGGAATTTGTTTTCGTCGGCGAATCCGCCACCAGGGAAGAAGTCGTCGCGTGGATTCGCGATAACGACGTGGATGTCGAACGGCTGGACGAAATCTTCCTTGTCGATACCGACGCCAAATTTTCCGGCGTCGTTTCTGTCGGAAGGCTCCTGCTGGCCGCTCCGGATCAAGTGATGAAGGCGCTCCGAAGCGAGCCGTTGCTGTCGGTCCGCCCATATGCAAGCGAGAAGGAAGTGTTTCATCTCTTTGACAAATACGACCTGAAGGTTCTCGCGGTAGTCGACGAGACGGGCTGCCCGATCGGTATGGTCAATGTAGACGACGTAGTCATGAGGTTGGTCGCTCGTCTGTAGACCGAGCGTATCCGCGATGGCTTGGACAAACATTCAAAAACGGGCGGAGGCGCTGAACGAACGGACGCGCGATTGGCGCCGGCGTACGCGTGTCACGCGCCGCAGGCTCGCGCTTTTTATGGCGGTGATTGGCCCGGGTCTGATTACTTCCAACGTTGATAACGATGCAGGTGGAATCTCCACGTATTCGGTCGCCGGCGCGCAGTACGGGTACGCGCTTCTTTGGGCGGTGATTCCCATGACGATCGCGCTATACGTCACAGAAGAAATGTGCGCGCGGCTCGGTGTGGTCACCGGCAAAGGGCTTTCCGATCTGATTCGCGAAGAGTTCGGTTTTCGGCCGACGTTTTTCGTGATGGTCACAGGCTTCTTGGTGGACTTGGCAAACGTCGTGGCTGAATTCGCAGGCGTCGCTGCCGCGATGGAGATTTTCGGCGTCAGCAGATACATTTCCGTTCCTACGGCGGGAATCGTGGTCTGGGTGCTCGTGCTTCGTGGCAACTACCGCCAAGTGGAAAAGGTATTTCTCGTTCTTTGCACGTTTTATCTCGCTTACATCGTCGCTGCGATACGCGCCAAGCCCGATTGGCTTCTTGCCACCAAGAGCCTGGTGGTGCCCAACTTTCAATTTAACGCGCCGTATCTGTTGATGTTAACCGCGCTGATCGGCACGACCATTGCCCCCTGGCAATTCTTTTATATGCAAGCCAGCTTTGTCGAAAAGCGCATCGGCGCCCGGCAATATAAGCAGGCACGGGCGGACGTGCTTGCAGGAAGCATCAGTTGTATGGCGATCGTCTTTTTTATTATCGTTTGCACGGCAGCCACGCTTTACGTTTCTGGCCACAGGAATATCACGCAGGCTTCCGAAGCCGCTCAGGCGCTGGCGCCGCTCGCGGGCTCGTGGGCGGCAAAGCTCTTCGCCTTTGGGTTGCTCAATGCTTCCGTATTCGCCGCGTCGATTCTGCCGCTTTCTACAGCGCACGTGATTTGCGAAGGCATGGGATTTGAAGCCGGTATCGATCATAAATTCAGCGAAGCGCCGACTTTTTACTGGCTCTACACGGCGCTGATCGTGATCGGCGGCGGGCTGATTCTCATTCCGAACGCGCCGTTGCTGAAGATCCTGGTTTTTTCGCAGGTGGCGAATGGCGTGTGGCTGCCCGTCGTTCTGATCTTTCTGGTACTGCTTGCCAGCCGGCGCGATTTGCTCGGCGAACACGTAAGCTCGCCCACGTTCAACGCAATTGCTTGGGCTACCAGCATTGCCATGATTGCCCTCACGATCGTGCTGGTGTATGCCACGTTGTTCCCCGGCAAATTCGGTGGAGTGCCCGGAATCTAACCGCAGCGCGTTGCACGCGCCGAACCTCTATGTTAGCTTTGCGTTGTAAAGAGACTCCGGCGCACTGCCGATGTTTGTTCCTGGTTTATTTTGTGAAGACCACTGAGGTTCTCAAGCCCGCCGAGCGCGAGGCATCGCGGCTGCTCGAACAGATCGATCCGAAGCGGCTGCCGCGTCACGTCGCCATCATCATGGATGGCAATGGCCGATGGGCGCAACGTCGCCATTTGCCCCGGGTGGCCGGGCATCGCGCGGGCGTGATTGCGGCCCGAAACATCATTGAGGCCTGCGCAAACCTTCACCTTCCGACGCTCACGCTATATGCCTTCTCAGTAGAAAACTGGCGCAGACCCAAGACCGAAACCGACTTTCTGATGCGGCTTCTGCGCGAGTACCTCCGAAAGGAACTTCCCGAGATTCATCGAAATAATATCCGGCTGATAATTCTCGGGAGGGTGGATGTTTTGCCCGAGGCCGTGCGAAAAGACGTCCGTGAAGCCATGGCCAAAACGGCCAACAACACCGGCATGATTCTCGCGGTGGCGCTCAACTATGGCGGCCGGGCGGAAATTGTAGATGCCTTTAATTCGATTCTTGAGCAGGTACGTCACAATGGTTCGGGAATGAATGCAATTAGTGAGGACATGATTTCGCGCCACCTCTACACCGCCGGCTTGCCGGACCCCGATCTCCTGGTGCGCACGAGCGGCGAAATGCGTGTGAGCAATTTCCTGCTTTGGCAGATCGCTTATGCAGAGATTTACGTTACGGAGACCCTCTGGCCTGACTTCGATCGCGTAAAGCTCTACGAGGCGCTTCTGGATTACCAAAAGCGAGAGCGCCGGTACGGCGGCTTGGGAGCGCCGGAAGTCACCCGTGAATCGGCCTAGCCTGCTGTGATCCCGCACATGTTCGCTGATTACCGCATCGTGGTGGGTGTTGCCGGGGCGATCGCATGACGCTGCCGCGCATTCTGACCGCCCTCGTTTTGATTCCCGTGGTGGTCGCGTTGGTTTGGTGGGCGCCGACGTTTTTAGTGGCGGTTTTGGCCGCGCTGGTGATGTTGCTGGCGCTTTTTGAATTCTTCGTGCTTGGCGCGCACGCTGGAATGATGGGCTATCGCGTGTGGACGGGTCTTTGCGCCCTGGCAATTTTCTATTCGCAGTGGCTTGCCGCCGCCAGCCATGCAGGAAACGGGGGTGACGCCGATGTTGCCCGCTTTGCCGACTTCGCCACCATTCTCTCTTTCGAACACATCCTGATATTATTCGTGCTTGGCGCCACTGCCATTGTGATTTTTGCCGAGCAGCCTGTGAACGAAGCGCTCGGCTCCGTGTCGCTAAGCGCCGCTGCGATCTTGTTTTTGGTATTTCCGCTGTCGAGCATCATTCGAATTCATGGAGCCGGCGTCGAAGGCCGGAAGTTGCTGCTTTTCACGCTAGTTCTGGTCTGGGCCGGCGATACATTGGCGTATTTTGTCGGTAAGAGTATCGGCCAGTGGCGTCTGGCGCCGCACTTGAGCCCCCAAAAAACCTGGGAGGGTGCCGTAGCGAACTTGGCCGGTTCCTTACTTGCGGGAGTGGTGTTTACGCGCTGGCTGCATATTTCTCCCAGCCAGGTGCTGATCATGGCTGCGCTCGCCAATATAGCCGGGCAGGGCGGCGATCTGATCGAATCCGCTTACAAGCGCAGCGCAGGCGTAAAGGACTCCGGCACAATTCTTCCGGGTCATGGAGGCATGCTGGATCGAATCGATGCGTTGGTCCTTGCCGCGCCCGTGATCTGGTATTATTTTCAGTGGGTTACGGCCCGTAATTCCTCTTGAGGATGCGCGGAAATCCCAAATTGCGGGTCAACTTTTTCGAATGAGGCATATCGCTCTTCTCGGTTCCACGGGCTCCATCGGGCGTCAATGCCTTGCCGTAGTCGAATCTCTGCCCGAGCGCTTCCAGATCGTTTCTATGGCCGCTGGCGAGAACCTGGAAGAGCTGTGTGGCCAGATCGCGCGTCATCGCCCGCAACTCGTCTCCGTATCGGATTCCGCGCGGGCCTCCCAATTGAGTGCCAAGCTGAGTTCTTCAGTTGTTACGCCGGTTCCGGAAATTCAGTATGGCCCCGCTGGCATCCACGCCGTTGCCACCCACGCAGACGCGCAGGTAGTCGTTTCCGCGGCCGTAGGCGTGGTGGGTCTCGCGGCTACTTATGCGGCCGTCCGTCAAGGAAAGCAGATCGCGCTGGCCAATAAGGAAGTCATGGTGGCCGCTGGCGAGATTGTGATGGCCGCCGCACGGCAGGCGGACGTGGAAATCATTCCGGTGGATAGCGAACACAATGCCGTCCATCAATGTCTCCGCGCCGGCAAACGTTCGGAAGTGCGCAGGCTCGTTTTAACCGCTTCCGGTGGCCCGTTTCGAAAGACGCCCCTCGCGCAGATTGCAGGAGCCACGCCCGAGCAAGCTTTAGCGCATCCAAACTGGAAGATGGGGCAACGCATCACAATAGACTCCGCCACCATGATGAACAAGGGCTTCGAGGTCATCGAAGCGCGCTGGCTCTTTGACGTGCCGCTCGAAAAAATACAGGTGGTCGTGCACCCGCAATCAACGGTTCATTCCATGGTTGAGTTCGTGGATAGTTCCGTTTTGGCACAACTCGGGCCCACAGACATGCGCATGCCTCTCCAGTACGCGTTAACATATCCTGACAGAATCGAAATGCCCGCGCTGCACCTGGACTGGGAGAAGCTTCGGCGGCTCGATTTCGAAAAGGTCTCGACACGCCGTTTCCCGTGCCTCAAATTGGCTCGGGAAGCCTCGCGACGCGGTGGCGTGCTGCCTGCCGCCCTAAATGCCGCCGATGAGGTAGCCGTGGCGGCATTCCTAGGCCGCCGAATCGGCTTCAACGGCATCTCAGAAACGATTGAGCGAGTGCTCGAGCGGATGCCCCGGTCGCGCCCAAGCAGCATAGAAGACATTCTTGCGGCGGACGAGGAAGCCCGCAGGCTCGCGCATGAGGAAATCGGCAAGATTGAACGAGCCGCTTGATGGCCGCCGGTTTCGCCGATTGACGGTAAGAATGTAGAATCGTAGTTGCTAAGGGAAAGGGAACCAGCACCATGGAAAAGTGGATTTCGATAGCGGGCGCGATTTTTGCGCTGGGTTTCATGGTGTTTATCCATGAGTTGGGTCACTTTCTCGCGGCGCGATTTTTCGGCGTGCGGGTCGATGTGTTTTCTCTTGGTTTTGGCCCTCGCATAACCGGCTTTCGGCGCGGCAATACCGATTATCGGGTCAGCATCCTGCCTTTGGGCGGCTACGTGCGAATGGCTGGGGAGACACCAGGCGATGAGCGCACCGGCGCCCCAGACGAATTCGCCTCAAAACCTCGCTGGCAGCGGGTGGTGGTATTGCTGGCGGGGCCGATGATGAATCTGCTCACGGCGGTCATCGTTCTCGCTGCGTTGTTTGTGAACTACCCGGAGCCAAGCTACTACAGCAAACCTATCGAGATCGTCGGTGTGCTTCCCGGTACTGCCGCGGACCATGCCGGTCTACAGGCGGGCGATCGCATCGTCGCCGTCAACGGAAGCCAGAATCCCACCTGGCAGCGCGCCCACTGGGAAGCGGCGCTGGCATTGCCCGGCAGCACGATCCCCATCACGGTGGAGCGCGACGGCACCACATTCAACACCGCTGTGCGCTCGGGTGCCGATGAGTTTTCCTCGTTCGGGTTTGCCGCAGGCCCGGCCATTGTGTTGAGTGTTTCGCCCGGGCAGCCTGCGGACCGCGCGGGACTGCAAGTAGGGGACCGCGTGGTTTCCGTTGACGGGCAATCGGTGCAGAGCTTTTTTCAATTTTCGCAAGTGATCCAGGAGCATCAGGATCGCGTTGCGGACGTGCTGATCGAGCGCAACGGTCATCAGATGCATTTGACCATGCATCCGAACAAGGTCAACACGCCGGATGGCGTCCGCTGGATGGTCGGCGCTTCCATCGGTGAAGGATCTACGACTCGCAGTTATGGTGTGCTGGAAGCTTCCGAGCTTTCACTGTGGCTGAACGTTCGCTTTGGTGAAGAAATTCTCGGAGTGATTGGCGAACTCTTCACCAGCCGTTGGTCGCAAGTCTTGAAGAATGTCGAAGGTCCTGTAGGCATGGTGGCTGAGTCGGGCCGTGCCGCGCGGGAAGGCCTGCGATCGTTACTCCTGTTGACCACGATCATCAGCGTAAACCTTGGGCTGTTAAATCTACTGCCGGTGCCGATCCTCGATGGCGGTCATATTCTGATGCTGGCCGTAGAGACCACCCTGCGCCGCGATCTCAGCATGAAAACCAAGGAAGCCTTCATGCAGGTCGGCATGGTGCTGATTTTGATCTTATTCGTGATCGTCATGTACCATGACATCGTGCGTCTGCTGCCGCACCATTAGCTCCTGTTTGCAGAGCACATCTCGCATGCCTGCTTCCCGCGCCCATCGCGTATCGAGCGGCGAACGCCTGAACGCGCACGCTCGTCCTGGCCGGCTCCAAGCGGCACTTACGAAGCAAGGTGTGCGGCTCACGCGTCAGCGGCGGGTTCTCCTACAGGTGATGGACGACGCCGAGCGACACCTGGACGCCGGCGCTATCCTCGAACAGGCCCAGCGCATCGATCCGCATATCCATCGCGTCACGGTTTACCGCACGTTGGATATGCTCAAGCGCCACGGACTAATTGACGAGCTCGATCTACTGCATATCCACGGCGACCAGCACTACTACGAAAGCCATGGCCCGCGCGATCACATTCATGTGGCATGCCTGGGCTGTAGCAAGGTGAGGGAAGTGGAAAGCGTGCTGTTCGAACAACTGAAGCGCCAGATCGAAGCGGACTGCAAGATCAAGATCACCGTGACCCGTACCGAAATCGGCGGCTATTGCGACGAGTGCCGGGCCAAGCGAGCGCGGCGCTTGCCTGCCTCGTAGGCCGATCCCGGCTCTCCCTAGCGTTCGAACGGGGTCTCTGCGGGAAGTGGCTATTGCGCCTGCCAATCAGCAAGTGTCACCGACGGAATCTCGATTTTCCTCGTAAAGTGTCCTGCGGGCTCATAATTTCGCAAAACGACGCGCGAATCCTGGAGCATGGAACCATCCACGGGATATTCGGCCAAGCCATTTAGATCCAGAAACGGCAACTCCGTGCCAAACCGGCTCATATCGTCATACACCAGCTTGCCAAAGTAAGGCGAATAGTCCGCCGGACACGCGAATTGCTCAGGATTTCGCCGACCGCTCGCGGCGTGTTCCAGAAAGATTGCGAGACATGTCGGAGGGGCGCCGGCTTGCAAGCAGTGGAAGACAATCCCATCGCCATCGGAATCAACGCGCGTCCCGCAAGCGCCGACGCCCGGCAGCCGCTCGGTCCCTCCGACGGCGGCGATCGCATAGGTTTCTGCTAATCGGAAAATCGAGGCGGAGTAATCTATTTCAAGGGAGGTGTCCTGGTTCTTTATGCGGTCATAAATGCTGACCGGGATGTGCAAGGCTTGATAGTGGGGAGCTAATACCGGCCCGTCTTCGTGAAAAACAAGATCGTCGCCGGTGTTGGCATACACCAGCGTGCCGTCCGGTCCACTTATGCGAAAGTTAGACCGGTCCGATTTGAAGACCATTCCCGGGCGCAGGCCGGAAATTCGCACGGGCATGTAGACCACGACGTAGCTAATGCCGTTACGCACCATTCCGCTGGCCATCATTCCGTTGGCCGAGCCGCGTTGCCTGTGAAAGCTGCGTTGCGACGGATCGAACCGGATGTCGACGCCGTGCTGCGTGGAAGAATCTGCGGAAACGCGCTGCTCAACCGCGAAGGCAACCTTCCAGGGCAAGATCTGTGTGAAAAGCGCCAGAAACAGCAAAACGGCTCCACTCGCACGCAACAATATAGTCCTGCGTTTAGTGAACTGTATGGCAAGGATGATGGCCGAGCCGACGAGCGCCAACACCAGGCGCATTGATTCTGCAACCCAGCCGACACCCGTGCCGAGAGTTGGGTTAAAACCCTGCGTGCCCCAGGCGGCGGACAACGTCCGTACGGCGAGGTCAAAACTCATGACTGCGACGAACACGAATACACCGGAAATGACCGCGTCACTAAGGCTTCGAATCAACGATGCCAATGCAAAGACCGGTAGATCATAAGCAAGTAAGACGTAAATGCTCCGCGACAGGGCTGCCGCAGCAGATTGTTTCCATGAGAAGCCATTCGCCAACGCCTGTATGAGATCGGCCGCAAACATCGGCGTCTGGATCAAAAGCAGCACGAACAGCATCTTTGCAAGCAGCAAATCGATTCGAGGCACGGGACGCACCAGCCAATCCTGGTGCACACCGACGAGTGCTTCCTGCAGCACCGCCATCGAAATCAGAAACGCCATTCCTATGTAAGTGAGAAACGGCAATAAGGTCACGAGCTGAACCAGAGATCTACTCTCTTCGCCCTTACCAACTTCGTAGAGGACCGCCGCGACGAGGAATTGTGCGATGGCAACCGCGACTGCCGGCACCCAGAGCAGTTTCCAATCTTTCTTGAAAATGTGCCAGATCATCGAATTGCTCCTGTGACTGAGTCGGCGCGATCTCTTGCCTCCCGGGCCAAGGCCGTAAAGATAGCCCGCAATTCCATGGGATGCGCGTCAATGCGCCGAACTTCGCCGAGGGTTGCGTGAACCTTCTCCCCGAGACCGGCCTCCGAATAGCGCGTATCCACAAACGTAACCACGCTACCCTCCAGTCGCAAACCAAGCCACTCGCGTGGTGCATCGCACCGTGGAGCGAAATCCTCCTCCAGCGCAACGCGAACCTCTCGAAATCGTGCGCTCAAATCGCTCATGGATTCCTCAAACATGAGCTTCCCCTGTTCGAGGAAAGCAACGTGCGTGGCAACCCCATCCAACTCGCTCAGTTCGTGGGAAGAGATGAACATGGTCATCTCGCCGGCCTGCCCGAGCAGACCCTCCATGAATTCATCGCGTACCAGCGGATCGAGTCCGCTGAAAGGCTCATCGAGCACCAGAAGCCTCGGACGAAAGGGAAGCGCGCAGGCAAGAGCCATCTTCATGCGCATACCGTGTGAGAGGTCGCGAATCTTCCGATCCGGTGGAAGGCGCAGTTGGCGGCAGATCGAATCTTCCAACGCGCGATCCCAAGTGGGATAGAACGGCCGTAAATACGCGAGAAATTCCGCCACGCCCAAGCGGCCAGGCATTTCTTGGTTTTCCGAGACATAGCCAATCTGTCTGAATTCCTGAGGCGAAAGCCGGCGCGAGTCGGCGCCCAGTACTTCAATGTTTCCTCGCGAAGGCTCAATAATATTCATGGCAAGTTTGATCGTCGTCGTTTTGCCTGCGCCGTTCGCGCCCACCAGAGCGTAAGCGCTTGCCTCCGGCACCGTGAAACTAAGGCCTTGCAACGCCTCAAACCGGCCAAACTTCTTCCATACATTCCTTGCCTGGATCATTTCCGTTGCACCTCAGCCGGCCTCGCCAATTTCTCCCACTGTTGGTAAATCGCTTCTACCAATTCGCGCTCGCCCAATCCGACCCTCATGGCTTCCACGACGAGTTGTTCGACCTCGTTCTGCAGTAGCCGCCTGCGATCCCCGGCGCGAGCTTCCGGAGTTTCGGCAACTACGGTACCGATCCCGGGAATCACTTCCAGCCAACGTTCATTGATCAGGTGCTGGATCACTTTGTGAGCTGTATTCGGATGGATCTTCAGCTCCGCCGCAAGCGCACGCACGGAAGGGAAAGCTTGGCCGGGCCGGAAGTCTCCACTGACGAAGGCCTTTTTCGCGGCATATACCACCTGGTCGAAAATCGATTCACCGGGACGAAGACGAAAGTTTAGTACTGTCACAAGTGTATTGTTACAGCAGTGTCAGAAAGATGTCAACCGAAGATCGAGGGGAAGGGCTCCCCACGATTCCTGCGTGCTCTCGCTTGGGGCGTGATGATCTTGCGCTGGGCTCAACATAATACCGGCTTGCGTAACAATATAAGACTCATGCGTGCGTGACGACGGCTCAGTATAAAGCCGGGCTGTCCGGCTAAGTTTGAGGGGAAAGGGAGCCGTCCTGCCAGTCAACCTTGCCGAAGAACGCATCTGCTGAAGCGATGTCGCGCGTAATCTGCTCCCGAAGCTGATCGGGCCCGCCGAACTTACGTTCGTCGCGCAGGCGCTTCCAGAAGCGAACCTCGAGTCGTCCCTCTGTAATCGTTTCTGCAAAACCCAACAAGTGGCTTTCGATGGTTAGTCCAGTACCGTCAAAGGTCGGCCGAAAGCCGACGTTAGTTACGGAGCGAAAGACGCGTTCGTTTAATACGGAAGTGGAGGCATAGATGCCGGGGGCGGGCAATAACTCCTGTTCGGGCGCCAGGTTCAGTGTTGGAAAGACCATCGTGGCGCCGCGTCCCGCCCCCCGGCGGATCTCACCGGTTAGGGCAAACGGCCGCCCCAGCAGCTCGGCTGTTTCTTCCATGCGCGCATTTAACACTGCTTGACGCACACGGGTGCTTGAGACTGGCTGCCCGTTGAGTTCCACGGGTTCAATCACATGAACGGCGAAATCGTCCTTGGCGCCGATGTGCTTCAGAAGCTTGACGTCGCCGGCGTGCTGGTGCCCAAATCGAAAATTTGCGCCCACCAGAATTTCTCGCGTTCGGAGCGCTCGTACCAGAATCTTTTGTGCGAACTCCTCGGGTGAAAGCTGGGAGAGACCGGCGTCAAATTGCAGGACCAGCGCGCCGTCCAAGCCAGCCTGTCTGAAACCGGCCAGGCGCTGCTCGAGCGTGGTGATCAGCGGAGGGGCCGACTGAGGCCGCAAGACCTTCAGCGGATGAGGTTCAAAAGTGACGACACCCGCGAGGTTCGCAGTCTTTCGCGCGCTCTCGATTAGGGATGCTAGGATTTGCCGGTGGCCGATGTGGAGTCCATCGAAATTGCCGACCGAAATTACCGCTCGTCGTTGGCCTCCAAACCGCGCAAGCCATTGCTCCGCCGAACGCGCGACCACAAACTCGGCGCTCGTCATGCACCGGCTCCGGTGCGCACGGGAAAGCGCAAGCCATCGTAAGCGAGATGTACGTGGCTATATCCGGCGTTCTGTAGCCGCTCATTCGTTGCGCGATGCGGCAAATCGTGTGCGATGTGCGTGAACCAGGCGCGCCGTGGACGCAGATCGTCCACCAGCCGCAGCGCTTGTTCGACAGTCATGTGCATCGGATGCGGAATGTCCCTGAGCGCGTCTACGATCAGGTCGTCCAGGTCCGTTAGGAGCGCTCGGGAATCCTCTGGCAGGCGGCTGAAATCCGTAAGATAAGCCGCCGCACCGAAACGGAAGCCCAGCACCGATGATCCGCCGTGATCGAGCGGCACAGGTGTGAACGTAACTCCAAGTAATGGAAACGGACCCGTCACGGGGTAAAGCGTTACCAGAGGAATGGTGCTTTGCACCGGCCGATCGTCAAAGACGTAGGCAAAGGTCCGCTTCAGCACCTCGATCGTTTCCGGCGAAGCATACACCGGCATATGCGCTTTCTGACGCAGATTGAACGGACGGATATCATCGAAGCCTAAAATGTGGTCGGCGTGCGCGTGGGTGAGAATCACGGCGTCAAGTCTTTCGAGGTGTTCTCGGAGCGCCTGCGCGCGAAAATCCGGGCTGGTATCGATCACGGCCGTTTGTCCCCCGCGCGCGAGCAAGATTGAAGGACGCGTGCGATTATCGTGTGGGTCGTTCGAATGGCACACAGCGCAGGGGCAAGCAAGAGTAGGAACGCCCATCGACGTTCCTGAACCCAGCACGGTCAATTCAATAGGAGTGTTTTCGGCGGAGTCTGCGGCAGCCACGGCTTCACCGCGGCGCTTTCGCCTTTTCCTTCATGGCGGCCGCTGCTGCGGCTTTCGAAAGTTCCATGAAAGAGAGCTTTAGGCTACCGATCACATCGAGGAGCAGCCGGTCGTCTTCAGGTCCGAGGTTGCCGCGGGTGGTTTCGCGCAATGCGTCGAGCATGTCTATGATTTCGCGCGCGCCCTCTAGGTCGAGCAACGGCTGGCCCGTACGTGGATCCTGATAACCGCCGAGCAACATCGCCGCGTTGCGAGCGATGAAATCAACCAGCATCTGGAAATTGCGATTTGCGGGACGCTGCTCGTTCTGCGGAGTCTCCGCAGGCGCGGCGCCTGTGGCCGCTCCCGGTGCGGGCGCATTCTTGCTGTCGCCTGCCAGAGCGCCTGGAGTCTGAGGTTTCGCCGCGGAGAGAACCCTTTCGCGCTCGCGTTCCTGGTCCTGTTGCTCGGCGATATCGCGTCGCAACTCACCGGTTTCGCTGAAGAGCCGGCGATCTACGACTTTGAAGCTTTCATCTGGCTTGGCATCCGACAATGGTCAACCTCGGCAATTCCGATGTTTGGATTTTCGCAACGTTACACGGTGTAACCTCAAGTTTAGCATTCGCGGGGTAGCGCTACAAGGCGAGGTCCGGCGCAAAAAGATCATCACCGCGGCACGAAGAGGCGCGCCATGGCTCTTGTCATTTCGCCGTGCGTGCCTTAGATTCGAAAGCTCGAATGGCTCATTGAGAGCACTGTGACTGCGCATCGAAGAAGGTCTCCTGCCAAGAAATCCTCAGGCCGTGCGCGCATGAAGACGCACACAGAGGCGCGCGCATGGCATCGCGCCGGAAAACTATTTGAACGGCTGGTTGCGCTGCAAGCTCGATTGCTCGCGCCAGGCGGATGTCCCTGGGACCGCGAGCAAACGCACGAATCGCTGCGCACTTACCTTGTCGAGGAAACCTATGAGGTACTTGATGCGCTTGAGTCCGGGTCTGCGGAGAAGTTTGCAGACGAACTCGGGGACCTCTTGCTACAGATCATCTTCCATTCACGACTGGCCGAACGGGCCGGGCGCTTCGACATCGGCGACGTGATCGAACACATCCATAACAAGATGGTGCGGCGGCATCCACACGTGTTTGGAACCGCGTACGCGCCAACAGCCAATCTTGTCCTTAGGAATTGGGAACAGATCAAGATGCAAGAGCGCCAGCTCGAACGGGAGTCAAGAGGGAAACCCACTCCCAGTAGGGAGCTCGAGGAAAACGAAGGTGCGCTACACGGAGTCTCGCGCTCCCTCCCAGCCCTTATGGAAGCCTATCAACTGACTCGCAAGGCGGCTCGGGTTGGATTCGACTGGAAGGCTCCGAAAGATGTAGTGCAGAAACTCCGAGAAGAGATTAGAGAATTGGAAGTAGAGCTTGAGGTGGCCACCGGTGGCGAGAATCGGATCGAAGAGGAAGTTGGAGACCTGCTCTTCACCGTAGTGAATATAGCGAGAGTTTTAGGCTTCGATCCTGAAGTGACACTTAAGAACGCCAATCGAAAGTTCGTCAACCGCTTTCAAGCCATGGAACGGAGCAGCGCTGCTAATGGAAGGAAGCTCGAGTCGATGGCGCCCGCAGAGCTTGATGCTCTGTGGAATGACGCTAAGGCCGCCGAACCCACAGCTTTTTCTGCCGGTCCCGCAGTGGACGTCACTGAACGGCGACCTTCCCGCCGGGCGAAGGGCGCGCAGTGACCCCGTCGCTATCGAAGCCCAGTCCAGCAGCTGAGATACTTGTGCGCCATTGCCATGGCCTCGAAGAATTTCAAGCATGCTTTGAGTTGCAGCGACGCGTCTGGGGCAATTCTGATATTGACGTACCCGTTCCGGTTTTCGTTGTGGCCGCCGAAACGGGCGGCCAGGTGCTAGGCGCCTTTTCAGGCTCTGACGGAGACCTGAAAAACCTGATCGGCTTCACAATGGCGGTCGCTGGCTGGCGCAACGGCGCGCCTTTTTTGCATTCGCATATGACGGCGGTCCAGAAGGAGTATCGCGATCGGGGCGTGGGCCGTAAGCTCAAGCTTTTCCAAAGGGAAGACGCGCTGAAGCGAGGCATCGAGCTGGTCGAATGGACATTTGATCCGCTCGAAGTGAAAAATGCCTATTTTAATTTCGTGCGCCTGGGTGCGATCGCTCGGCGATATCTGCCAAATTGTTACGGCATCACCAACAGCCCGCTCCACGGCGGCTTGCCAACGGACCGGCTTGTGGCGGAGTGGTACCTGCGATCGCAGCGAGCGTTGGCAGCGATGGGAGGCACAGGACTATCTATGCCGGCGCAGCCACTCGCGGATCCCAAGACGATTCTTGTGCCGAGCGAACTGAAGAAAATGAAACGGGACGCACCGACTGAAGCGTTGCAGACCCAGGCCCGTATTCGAGGCGAATTTCAGCAACTATTCGCCGCGGGATATGTGGCCACTTCGATGCAGGTAGGTACGGAAGGTGGCTGCTACACGTTAGAACGCATTGAAACGTATTAACGTGTTACTTGAATTGAAGATCTCGCGAGCAGTTTGTCTCGGCTATTCTGTGAAGGAGCGACATGAAGCTACGGAGCATCACGCTGCGCGAAATCCAGATGCCCTTGTTGCATCCCTTCGAAACCAGTTTTGGTAGCGTGACCCTGCGCCGGATTCTTTTGGTGGAGGCCGATGTCGACGGCATCAGCGGTTGGGCCGAGTGCGTGGCGGGCGAATCGCCTTTTTATTCGCCGGAAACGATCGAGACCGCGACGCACATCATTCGAGACTTCCTCTGGCCGATCCTCAAAGATAGCGATTTTACCGCAGCGAACGATGTGTGGGCACTCATGGCCCGAGTTCGCGGCCACGAAATGGCCAAGGGTGGCATCGAGGCCGCGATCTGGGACGCTGAAGCCCGCATCAAGAATGTGCCCCTATACAAACTTCTCGGCGGAAGCCGGACCGAGCTTGCGACAGGAGTTTCCATCGGGATCAAGCCGAGTGTCGCTGAGTTAGTTTCGGCGGTGGAAACGGAGCTCGCCGCCGGTTACCAGCGGATCAAAATTAAAATAAAACCGGGCTGGGACGCAAAACCGGTACAGGAACTTCGCGAACGCTTCCCGCGGATTCGTTTGACGGTGGACGCGAATTCCGCCTATACGCTGGCCGATCTGGCTTTGCTGCAACATCTGGATGCGTATCACTTGATGATGATCGAGCAGCCCCTCGGCTGGGACGATTTGTACAGTCATGTGGAGCTGCAACGTAAATTGCAGACGCCAATCTGCCTGGACGAATGCATTCACACGGAAGAGCAGGCCCGCGCGGCGATCGAGCTGCGCGCCTGCGGGATTATCAATATAAAATTGGGACGCGTTGGAGGATTCAATCGCGCTCGACGGATCCACGATCTTTGCCGGAAGCAGGGAATTCCCGTGTGGTGCGGGGGCATGCTCGAATCTGGGATCGGACGGGCACACAACATCGCTCTCTCCACTTTGCAAAATTTCACGCTGCCCGGAGACGTATCGGCGAGCCGCCGCTACTGGCAGCAGGACATTATTGAACCGGAGGTTGAAGTAACGCCGCAGGGGACCATTCAAGTACCCGACGGCCCCGGAATTGGCTTCACGCCAGTGATAGATCGCATCGAGAAGTTAACGGTCTCGAAGGAAATACTTTCATAACCCCGTTGATGCGTGCGCGTCGCGTGAAATCTTCGAAGCAGATTAGATTTCATTTGCGGAGGCTTTCGAAAAGTGCCCACCGAAGGTAGTGATCGTCGGCCCGCCGACGTTTCAAGTAAAAAGCGAATTGCCGTGATACCCGGAGACGGCGTGGGAAGGGAAGTCATCGGCGAGGCCTCGCAAGCGTTACAGGAAGTGGCCCGCGCCGGTAAGCGCAACCTCGAACTGGTTGAATTCGATTGGGGAGCTCAACGATTTCTTCAGGACGGCACCACTCTTCCCGAGGGAGCCGAGCGTATGCTCGCCGACGAATTCGATGCGATCTTGCTCGGCGCGATGGGTGACCCACGCGTGCCCTCCAACAAGCACGCCGCAGATATCCTGCTCGGGCTTCGCTTTAAGCTTGATCTCTATGTGAACGCTCGCCCCGTGGAACTCCTCGATTCCACTTTAACTCCTCTGCGCGGGCGCAGCGAGCGCGACGTCAACTTCATGGTATTTCGAGAAAATACGGAAGGTCTCTATGTAGGTGTCGGGGGAATCTTCAAGAAGGGCACGGCCGACGAGGTGGCGGTGCAGGAGGACGTGAACACGCGCAAGGGCGTCGAGCGCATTATCCGCTATGCCTACGAATACGCGCGAGGAAATCACCTAAAGCGCGTGTGCATGAGCGATAAGTCCAACGCTCTCAATTTCGCACACGACATCTGGCAGCGCGTCTTCGCGGAAGTTCGCCGCGAGTATTCCGAGATCGAATCGCGGCATCTGTACGTCGACGCGCTGGCCATGGAAGTGGTGCGCGACCCCTCACAATTCGACGTGATCGTTACGTGCAATCTTTTTGGCGACATCATTAGCGATCTGGGCGCTCAGCTCGCCGGCGGCATGGGCCTGGCGCCGTCCGGAAACATTCATCCGGGGCGCACTTCGCTTTTCGAGCCGGTTCACGGTTCCGCGCCAAATATTGCCGGCAAGAATCTTGCGAACCCGATAGCCTCCGTGCTGGCCTCAGCCATGATGCTCGATCACATCGGTTGGAGGGTTGAAGCGGCGACGTTGCGCGCCGCCGTGGTTGCGGCAGTCGCTGCAAGACAGATTACCCGGGATGTAGGCGGCCCGCTTGGCACCCGCGAAGCGGGTGCGTGGATCACAGAACACATTGTCAAACACGGAATCGTCAGGGGATGAAGGGAATCTCTACGCATAGCTAGTTCGGTACGGCCTCTTCACTTGCGCGGCGATCAGCGCTCCAAGCGCAAACCCTCCGATATGCGCCCACCAGGCAACCCCGCCCGCTTCTGCCACACCAAGCGAACCCACGCCGTTGAAAAATTGCAGAAGGAACCAATATCCGAGGATGACGAAGGCGGGCAATCGAATGGTGAAGAAAAAGATAATCAACGGCACAAGCGTCAGAACCTTGGCGCGCGGATAGAGCACAATATAGGCGCCCATCACGCCTGCGATTGCTCCGCTGGCACCAAGCGCCGGCAGCCGAGACCCCGAATTAGCGACGGTATGGACCACCCCAGACGCAATGCCGCAGAACAAGTAGAACGCGAGATAGCCGAAATGGCCGAAGGCATCTTCTACATTGTCGCCAAAAATCCAAAGAAACCACATGTTTCCGATCAAGTGTAGCCAGCCGCCGTGGAGAAACATGGAAGTGAATAGCGGCTCGAGGGCTAACCCAAGCTGCGCGTGTCCAGCTAAGGCGGCATCGATGCGGGCCGGAATAACGCCATAGAGAAAGACAAATTTCTGTCCGAGACGGGGACCCAGGGATACCTGATAGAGGAACACAGCAGTGTTTACTGCGATCAGTAAAATCGTGACGATGGGCGTCGAGTACCGAGGAGTGTCGTCCTTAAGAGGGATCATCGTCTATAATTAAAGTGATTGCTTAGGTATTTTTATTTTGAATTGCTTTGCGGCGTGCGCCAGGGCTGCTGTCGAATACCTGCTCTTTCGCGGTTCGCCGTCACGAAGCAGTCCCTTAATTTCGCGCAAGGGTCGAATTCCGCCGCGTGCACCCAGGCCCGTACAATTCAACGCTGCAGCCGCGCAGCTAAACTGCAGTTGACGGCCTATATCGCAGCCTGCGAGTAGAGCATAGATAAAGGCCGCGTGAAATACGTCGCCGGCCCCGGTTGTGTCAATGGCTCTAACCGCAAATGCAGGGGAGTAGTGAAATTGGGTACCATCCCAAGCCACAACGCCATCGGCGCCCAAAGTAGCCGCAACCAAAGTAAAGCTAAAGTAATTCATCAATTGTGGTAACGCGCGGAGGAGGTCGGCCTGACCGGTCAGGCGCTGGGGAAATTGCTCCGAACAAATCAGTTGATCAACGTGCTCAAGTAAGTCTTCAATTCCGGGGTAGACGTTGTCTGTGTCCGCGACCACAGGTATTTTCGCCTGCCGTGCCCAAAGCGCCGCACGCGCGGCCGAAGCAGTATCGTGCCCATCAACGAGCAGGGCGCGAGCTTGGGTGATCCAAAGTTTCTTGAGATCTTGGGGAAGCAGGGCAATCCGCGGATCCCGGTGCCAAAGAACGGTGCGCTCCCCGGTGCGCTGATCGACTAGGATAAACGACTTTTGACTTGGCGCTGCGCGGGCGACCCGCAAATGGGCCTCGACTCCCGCAAGTTTAAGTGCGCGGCGGTGAAGTGCTGCAGCAGAGTCGCCGCCTACCTTCCCGACGTACCGCGTGTGCAAGCCCCAGGCTTGGCACGCGACCATCGCAGTCGCTACCTGGCCGCCGAGCAAGAGATCCGCGTGCGTAAACTCGACCTTGGAATCTGGCGTGGGGAAATGGGGCAATTGGATGAGCGTATCGGCCGCGTTCAGGCCGACTCCAACGACATCCACCAAAGGAACATGAGTCATTCAACCGCACTGTAGCGAAGCGACGGAATATTGCAAGGCGGACGTTTGGGTCCTATAGTGATTTGTGCGCAGGTACGGCGCGTTACATAATCGGAAGAGTCAAACTTGAGGCGGCACTTTGGAATTCTCGCTTATGCATCTTCGCAATCGCCGATTTTCTCGCGAAGCGGCGATTCCTATTTGCGTCCAGCCGGGCGCTGTGATAAGTAGAATTTGTTTTGTTAGTGCGTCTAGACGAGAATCGTAGTGTTCGTGGTGTCGGCGCGCCGACACGCGCATGCCGCTGAGGGAATCTGAGGCCATCGTCCTGCGTAGCTTCCCCATGGGCGAGGCCGACCGCCTGGTCAGTTTCTTTAGCCGCTCCTCGGGCCGCCTGCGCGGTGTCGCGCGCGGTGCGCGTCGCGTAAAGAGCCAGTTCGGTTCAACGCTCGAAACGCTGGCCTATGTGCGCATGTGGTTCTACGAGCGCGAAACGCGTGATTTGGTGCGCATTTCGCAGTGCGAGCTTATTGAGTCGTTTCACCAGGCACAACGCGATTACGCATCAACCTTGGCGCTGGCATTGATCAGCGAAGTGACCGAAGCGGTGCTTCCCGAGCATGAGGCCGCGGACCCGGTGTTTCGATTGATTTTGCTAACGGCGCGGTC
The DNA here is from genome assembly GCA_963703805.1 of uncultured Acidobacteriota bacterium. Lineage (GTDB taxonomy): Bacteria > Acidobacteriota > Terriglobia > Acidiferrales > UBA7541 > DASTCZ01. Next base: position 276,461 of record CAVPFO010000001.1, read on the forward strand.
CATCGCCGCCGGCAGAGGCATTTGGCCTCCACTAGCTTATTTTGGACTGTGGTCGGTGCGGCTGGCTGGGTGGCTGCCGGCGTTGGACCGATGCCAGAATTGCGGCAGCGACCTTAGCGTCAAGCGGGTTTATGAGATGGATGCGGGAGATCTCGTTTGCGGAGACTGCCGGATAGGCGGTCGTGAACTGAGCCGTGACATGCTCGTATTAGGGCAGAAAATGCTACGCGGCAAACCTAGTGAATCGCTTGAAGTAACAGAACCGCAGCCACTGTTGAAGGAATTGGCGCGTTTCGCGATTGATATCGTCGAAAGGCATATTGAGAAGAGGCTTTCGAGTTGGAAGCTCTTGTTAGCTGAGGGTTCGTGAAAACTAAAGTACAACTTAAGCATCAAGCTCGAGGCCTTACCTTTCAAGATCTGATTTTCGCACTACAAGGTTATTGGGCTCATCGAGGCTGCATTATTCAACAACCACTTGATATTGAGGTTGGCGCTGGGACCATGCATCCGGAGACTTTCCTTCGCGTTCTCGGCCCGCAGCCTTATAGAGTGGCTTATATCCAGCCCAGCCGCCGGCCGGCCGACGGCCGATATGGGGAAAATCCAAATCGGCTGTACAAGCACACACAACTTCAAGTAATACTGAAGCCTTCCCCGGATGATGTGCAAGAGATCTATCTCAACAGCCTGGCTGCCATAGGCATCGATCTCCGCATACATGACATCCGCTTCGAGGAAGACAACTGGGAATCGCCTACCCTGGGGGCGTGGGGCATGGGGTGGCAGGTGCTGCTGGATGGACTGGAGATCACGCAGTTCACCTACTTCCAGCAATGTGGCGGACAGGATCTTGATCCTCCGAGTGCGGAGATTACCTATGGGCTCGAGCGAATAGCATCCTTTCTGCAGAATGTCGACAGCGTCTACGACTTGCGCTGGACAGCCGATCGCCGTTATCGGGAGGTTCGTCTGGCGGAAGAAGAGCAGCTTTCCGCATACAGCTTTGATCATGCGGATATTGGAATTACGCGGCAGCTCTTCGAATTGAACGAAAAAGAAGCGCAGCGCATTCTTTCCGCCTATCCCTTCGACGAGCCCGCCGCCAAGCAGCGTTTCCCGGTACTGGCGGCGTACGAAATATGCCTGAAGTGCTCCCACCTCTTTAACGTGCTCGATGCCCGGGGCGCCATTTCAACTACAGAGCGTGCATCACTGATTGGCCGTGTGCGACAGCTTGCATGTAAGGTTGCTGAGCTTTACCTGGATCAACAAGGGAGCGTACGGGACAACGCCTCTGGTTCGGCAGGTGATTTCCGTTGAAACCCACCGCTGATTTTTTACTTGAGATTGGCTGTGAGGAAATCCCTTCGGGAATGATTGCGAAAGCATCTGCTGAATTTCGCGTGATACTTGAGAAATATTTAGGAGCTGCGGGTCTTCTAGCTAAGCAACCGATTGAAGTATTTGGCGGACCACGGAGGCTCACGGTTATATGCAAGGCATTATTAGCTCGGCAAGCAGATTCCGAACGCGAGGTGATGGGTCCACCAAAATCCGTAGCCTACGATAATGTCGGCTCGCCGACAAAAGCGGCGGAGAGTTTTGCCAGCAAGCAGGGCATCGCGCTGAAGGACAGTTACATTGTTTCTACGCCACGCGGAGAGTATCTCGCGGCGAAGATTGTGACCCTCGGACGGCCCGCTCCGCAGATCCTCGCCGAGATTCTTCCGCGCGCCATCGCCGAAATTCCGTGGCCCCGAACGATGTATTGGCAGCGAAAAGACGGAATGAGGTTTATTCGGCCAATCCGCTGGATTGTTGCCGTGCTTGGCGGCAAAGTCTTGCCCGTTGAAATCGGCGGGATTGCGGCCGACCGCTACTCTCGCGGACACCGGTTCCTTGGGAAGCCAAACATACCCATTCGCGATGCGGCGTCTTACGAATCAACGCTGAGAAAGGGATTTGTAATCGCCCGCCCCGAGGCCCGCCGCAGAAAGATCGAGGCCGACCTGCAGAAACACGCAGCCAAAAGCCGGCTCAAGATTCACAGCGATCCTGGCTTGCTTGAAACAGTTACGTACCTCAACGAATTTCCTTCCGTGATTTTAGGAGGGTTTGACCCAAAGTTTCTAGAACTACCTGAGGAAATATTGATTACCGTGATGCGTGGCCACCAGAAATACTTTGCGTTGGAAAACCGCAACGGCTTGGCGCCACATTTCTTGACCGTGATCAATCTGGATGGAGATGCAAAAGGGCTGGTGCGTGCCGGACATGAGCGCGTCTTGCGTGCGCGCTTTGCAGATGCGCAATTTTTTTGGCAGTCCGACCAGAAATGGCGTCTGGCCGAGTATTTGCCCAAGCTGGCGCACGTTACCTACGAATCCCATCTTGGAAGCTATTTGGACAAAGTGGAACGCATGCGGGCAATTGCACGGTGGTTCTCAGATAAATGGTTCGCCGCAGGAATGGCACAAGCCAGCCCTGCCAGCGCCGATCGTGCCGCGGAGCTTTCCAAATGCGATTTGGCTACGGAAATGGTTCGAGAGTTTCCTGAGCTTCAAGGCATCGTGGGAGGACTCTATGCAAAATCTCAAGGAGAACCTGAAGAAATCGCGAGCGCAATTTACGATCACTATCGGCCAGCTGGAATCGATGATGAAATACCTTCAAATCTCGTAGGATGCGCGGTCGCACTTGCGGACAAACTCGATGCGCTAACAGGATGTATAGCCTCTGGGCTAATGCCAACCGGTTCAAGTGACCCATTCGGTTTGCGGCGCGCCGCTCTCGGCGTAGTAAAGATAATTCTAGAACGGCAACTGCCCGTGTCTCTCGCCGGCGCAATCGGCGCCTCTGCTCAGGCGCTATCGAAAGGACAGACACTAGTTAAAGTAACGCCTGAGATGCAAGCAAAGACCTTCGAATTCATTCAGGATCGCGCCCGCTTCTACATGCGCGAGCGTTTGGGTTTCGCGTATGACGAAGTCAATGCGTCGCTCGCGGCTGGGGCAGATGATCTCGTCGATGCGTTGCGCAGGGTGGAGGCGGTGAAGGCGATTCGCAAGACGAAGAATTTCGAACCTCTGGCCGTTTCCTTTAAGCGTATTCGCAAAATCGTCGAGAAGGCCGGCGCGCCGGCCAGTTGGCGGGCGGCTTCTGTGAATTCGGAATTATTCGAGCAACCGGCGGAGCGCGCCTTATACGACGCGGCGAGAGCGACGGCGAAACGGGCCGCGTCCGACAAGCGCGGGGGGAAGTATCGAGAGGCGCTGCAATCCATCGCGGACCTGCGCCCGCTGGTGGATCGTTTTTTTGACGACGTGATGGTGATGGCCGAAAACGAAGCAGTGCGCCGAAATCGATTGACGATGCTGGCGGAATTGCTGGCGGAATTTTCGACCGTGGCGGATTTCTCGGAGATCGCCACGGGGGACAGCCGTTAGCTTTTGTCGCGGTTTGCCGCGCCGAATACGCCCCGTCGGCGCGCCGACATCTCAAGGAATTTCGCAACTCATTCTGAGGGGTTTTCTAAGTCGAAAGGAAAAGCAAGGTGACGAAATACGTCTATTTCTTCGGAGCAGGCAAGGCAGAGGGTGATGGGGCAAAGAAAGAGTTGCTCGGCGGCAAGGGTGCCGGGCTCGCGGAAATGACGCGAATTGGGCTACCGGTCCCTGCTGGTTTCACCATCACGACGGAGACCTGCGACTACTATTTAAAGCATGATCATAAGTATCCTGTCGACCTACGAACTCAGGTTGACGCGAACTTAAAGCGATTGGAGAAGGTTACGGGCAAGCGATTGGGAGACGCCAAAGACCCGCTGCTCGTCAGTGTACGATCCGGTTCCGCGCGTTCTATGCCCGGTATGATGGAGACGATCTTAAACCTTGGGTTGAACGAAAAGTCGGTCGCTGCCCTCGCAAAGAACACAAAAAATGAGCGGTTCGCATATGACGCATATCGACGCTTTGTCCAAATGTACTCGAGCGTCGTGATCGGACTTCCGAAAGAGGAGCTTGAACATTTACTTCGCGAAATGAAGTCTCGTGCTGGGGTAAAGGATGACACGCAGGTTACCGCACAGGACTGGCGCGGGCTCGTCAAAGAATACAAGCGACACTTTAAGAAGAAGACTGGCAAAGACTTCCCGGAAGATCCCATCGAGCAGCTTTGGGGCGCAATCGGAGCCGTCTTTGAATCCTGGATGGCGGAAAAGGCGGTCACTTACCGACGCGTAGAAAAGATCACGGGCCTGCTCGGGACCGCCGTGAATGTGGTCCAGATGGTGTTCGGCAATACCGGCGAGAATTCGGGAACCGGCGTTTGCTTTACGCGCGATCCTTCCAGCGGAGAGAAGGTTTTCTACGGCGATTTCCTGTTAAATGCACAGGGTGAAGACGTGGTGGCCGGTATCCGCACGCCGATGCACTTGAACGAAATGGCGAAACGTATGCCGAAAGTGTATGCACAACTTGAACGCGTGCGCGGCATTCTGGAAAAACACTACCGCGATATGCAGGATATGGAGTTCACCGTCGAAGAGGGCAAACTTTACATGTTGCAGACGCGCGTCGGGAAGCGCACGCCGACTGCGACTTTCCGCATGGGCGTAGAGATGGCCAATGAAAAGCTCATCACGCGAGAAGAGGCGATTTTGCGCGTGAAATCCGAGGATATTGAGCGGCTCTTCTATCCAGTGATCGACGCGAAATCGCGCGGCGATCTGCAGAAGCGCAAGCTGTGCGAAGGAATTAACGCAGTGCCGGGAGCGGCAACCGGGCGCGCGGTATTCAGCGCAGCGGAGGCGGAGGAATGGGCCCAGAAGGGCGAAAAAGTGATTCTGGTTCGCCGCGAAACGAGTCCCGAGGACGTTGGCGGGATGTTCGTCGCGCAGGGAATCCTTACGGCGACAGGCGGGAAGACAAGCCATGCGGCAGTCGTAGCGCGAGGTTGGGGTAAGTGCTGCATTGTCGGATGCGAGGCCCTCAACATCGATTATTCACAGAAGCGGATGCAAATCGGCGATCACACAATTAAGCAAGGCGATTGGGTCACCATGGACGGTAATGAAGGCGCCGTATTTGAAGGCAAAATGGACCTGGTGATGCCTGAGCTACCGAAGGCCTACTACGAACTGATGAAATGGGCCGACTCGTACCGCCGGCTCGGTGTACGCACCAATGCGGATACGCCGCACGACGCAACAAAGGCGCGCGAGATGGGCGCCGAAGGTATCGGTCTCTGCCGCACGGAACATATGTTCTTCAAGGATTTCGAGCAACCCGAAAAGAGCGTCGAGCGCCAGTTCGCCATTCAGGAGATGATTGTCGCCGACTCTCCGGAAGCCAGAAGAAAGGCGCTCGCCAAACTCCTTCCTTATCAGCGACGAGACTTCATCGGGATTTTCAAGGCCATGGACGGCTTTCCCGTAACCATTCGGCTGATCGACCCTCCGCTCCACGAGTTCGTGCCGCACGAACTGGAAAAGCAGAAGGAGCTCGCGGCCAAGATTGGAGTCGATGTTGAGGTAGTCCGCCGCAGGGTTGAACAACTGCATGAGGCAAACCCGATGCTGGGGCACCGTGGTTGTCGGTTGTCTATCACATATCCGGAAATCCTCGAAATGCAAGTACGCGCGATTCTTGAGGCTGCGATCGAGTGCAAGAAGAACGGCGTTAAAGTACTCCCTGAGATCATGCATCCGTTGACGCTGGATAAGAAGGAGCTGCGGATTTTGACGGACGCGACCCGCCGTGTCGCATCTGAAGTAATACGTGAGAAAGATACCAAGGTCGATTATTTGGTAGGTACGATGATCGAATTGCCAAGGGCCGCCTTGCTTGCGGACCAAATCGCAGAAGTCGCAGAGTTCTTTTCGTTCGGAACGAACGACCTTACGCAGACCACGATGGGGCTTTCCCGCGATGACGCCGGTCGATTCCTGCCGGACTATGTAGACGAAAAGAAGGCTGGGATCTTTAAGGATGATCCGTTCCAGACGCTTGACCGCGATGGAGTGGGTTTGCTCATTCGGTGGGGAATCGAGCGCGGGCGCGCGACCAATCCGAACCTAAAAGTCGGAATTTGTGGGGAACATGGCGGCGACGCAGAAAGCGTGAAGTTTTGCCACGAAGTTGGGATGAACTATGTAAGCGCTTCGCCCTTCCGGGTACCGATCGCACGGCTTGCCGCGGCGCAAGCGGTAATTGAGGAGAAAGGCGGCAAGAAAGAGAAGAAAACCGCCAAACCATCGCGAAAGAAAGCAGCTTAATCTCCACGCACGAGGGAAATTGGGGCAGAGCCTTACGATCGGCATTTGCGGAGGGACCGGCTCCGGAAAGACCACGATTACGAATCGGTTGATCGAATCGCTTTCCGGCGAATCGGCTGTATTGCTACAACAGGACCATTACTACAAGGATCTGCCGCACCTCACTTTCGAAGAGCGCTCACAGCAAAATTTCGATCATCCAGATTCGATCGACACGCCGCTGCTGATTGAACAGCTGCGGACCCTGCGAAATGGTTTGGCGATCGAGCGGCCCGCCTACGATTTTACGAAGCATCGTCGCATTTCTTCGACAATTCGAATCGAATCGCGCCCTGCAATCATTCTGGAAGGCATCCTGATATTCGATAACAAGAATCTGCGGGACCTGCTCGATATCAAGCTATTTGTAGATACCGACGCAGACATTCGTTTTATTCGCCGGCTGCGGCGTGATGTGCGTGAGCGCGGGCGAACGGTTGAATCCGTGATCGAACAATACTTGCGCACGGTACGCCCCATGCACATGGAATTTATCGAGCCTTCCAAACGCTACGCGGATTTGATTATTCCGGAAGGAGGGCACAACGAGGTGGGAATCGATTTGGTGATTCAAAAAATTCGGTCTTTGTTGCCGGGGTAATGGGGCGATTATTTTCTGGAGTGTCGGCGGGCAGACAATTCCGGTGACACTGGAGATACAGAGGGTCGCAGGGCTGTCGCGAATCGACGGCACTCATTCAACTGAAACATTAAATCTTAGCTAGCCTTTACAACTGCAGTTTCGGGGATTCGCCAATTGGATAAAGAACACTTCAGCTGTCTTGTGGGATAGTTCAAGTCGGCATCTTCAGAAAGAAATAGCTGGCTAGAAGTAAGAAGATAGCGTCGGGCGCCCAGCCCGCTACTAACGGCGGGAGCTGTCCAACTCCACCCAACGCTTCAAGTAGGTTCGCAGTCGTCCAATAAACAATCGCTATACCGACGCCGAGCGCCAAACCTCCCACAGCTCCCCGCGTGCCTACCAATAATGCGAAAGGGATCGCTAGCATTGTAATGATCGGTGCAACCAAGGGAAAGGCGAGCTTCTTGTGCCACTGCACGGTCAGGCGGGCCACGTCAAAACCTTCTTGCCGCAGTTCGTTAATGTAATTCTTTAATTGCTCCCAATCCATTTCCTGCGATTGACGGACTTCGCGATTGAAATAGCTCGGAGGCTCCGAGAGCTCGGCGAGTGAGTAATTCCTGAATGGCGCATAGCGGACGACTTGCGGCCCGTTAAAATCGCGAACCCAGCCGTCGCTTAGTTCCCAAACTTCTTTTTGCGGCGACCAAATTGCGCGGTCGGCATGCACGCGCCGCCGCAACTGGAAGGTCCCCGCATCGAGCTCGAAAACATTTAATCCGCCAAAGAGGTTCCGATCGGGGTCGAAAACGGCGTAGTTATATATCTTTTCGCCATCGCCAAAAATCCATTTTCGATTGGCCTGCAGATAGGTCTGTGCAGGCTTCGCTTTAATTTCGTTGCGCAGTTCGTCCTGCCGTTGATTGAATCCCGGCAGGTAAGTGTTGTCCAGCGCCAGCAAACCGATGCCAAGTGCGGCGCTGGCCGCGATCAAGGGCAGCGCAAGGCGATAAAGGCTGACGCCACTGGCCTTGAACGCGACGATCTCATTATTTTTCGTCATCACGCCGACGGTCACCAAAGCCGCGACCAGCGTGCCCAGCGGCGCGATTTGGTAAAAGAGAAATGGTATGTTGTAGCGAAAATAATCGGCGACGATGATGAAAGGAGTGTGGTGGCGCGCGATGTCGTCCAGTAAGTCGAAGAGCGTAAACACTTCGAAAAGAAAAATGAAACCTACAAGTATCAACCCGAAATAAAAGAGGAAATTCTTCAATACATATAGGTCCATGTTCTGCGGAAATCCCCAGCGATATTGCACACGTGCCAAGTTCGGCCGAAGGGGTACAAGGCGGAGTCGGGCCGGAACGCCCGAACCATTGTTTCCGTTCGTGGCGCTGGCCACCGGCGTTGCTTTGCGGAGCCGCCATTCGCGGATGCGAGCGGACCACGCGGCGAAGGCATGCTGAAATCGCGTCTCGCCGCGGATATGTTCCATTCCCGGCAGGAGTGCCATACCGAAGAACCCGGTGAAAAAATTGGCGGCCCAAATGCCTGCAGCGGGAGAAAGCTTTCCTTGGCGCGCAAAGCCCGTGCCAAGCACCAGAATTAGATAGTAGCCGCACACGAGCAGCAGCGAGACGATGAAGCCCATAGCGCGGCCGCCGCGCCGGGGACGGGCGGCCAAGGGAACGGCAAGTAAAGCAAAAACCAAACACGCCCCTGGAAAAGCGAAGCGCTCCTGCACTTCGACGCGAGCGTCGCGCCGGGCCGACCCCTTCGCAGCCAGCAGTTCGCCTAGCGAGCGCTCGGCGTTGGCTGGTTGGCGGCCGGTGGCAGAGTCTTCGAATTCGATCGGGAAGTCGCTCTCACCGAACGTGGAGACTGAATAGCGGTCAGGTTGGCTCGCCTGATATTCATGCGTGCTGCCATCGCGGAGATGCAATTCCAGATCGCCTCGCGAGCGGTCCACCACCACAATCGCGCCTTCCGCCAAAGTCACTTGAGACTCCTGGTCAGAGCCCGTTTGTGCGAGGAACACGCCACTCCAGCGAGTGGCCGAAGCGGTGGTATCCTCGACGTAAAGGACCATGTCGGGGAAGCGCTCGTCGAAAACGCGCGGCTGAATCTGGAAAGAAGCCTGCGACGCGAGCAGGCTATCTTGAATTTGATGGATGGTGCGAAGCGCAGCGGGTTCAGCCCAGAGTGTGATACCCAACGTCAGGAGACTCGTACCCAAAGCCAGCACTCCCACGGGCACCAGGACGCGTCGCAACCCCACGCCCAGCGCGCTGAGCGCGATCAGTTCGCTATCGGCGGACATGCGGCCGAGTCCGATCAGCACGCCAACCAGGACGGCGATCGGCAAGGTGAACGTCAATACACGAGGCACGGTGCATAAAAAAAGCAGGGCGAGCCGGCCAGGAGATGCCGAGTGGCGCACAACAAATTCCATTAAACGCACTAACTGTGGGATAAAGAAAACGAACGTAAAGATAGCGAGCCCAAGAAGTGCGTGTGAAAATACTTCGCGGCAGATATAGCGATTGATCAGTCGCATCGGTGGAGCGCCGCCATTCTAGCATGCGGACGATTTTCAAAGGGCCGGCAACAGATCGAAAGAGCGGAGAATGAATCGAGTTCACCTGGTTTTATTGTGGCACATGCATCAGCCGCAGTATCGGAACCCTGCCACGGGGAGTTACATACTGCCGTGGACGCGGTTGCACGCTCTAAAAGACTACTGGGGAATGGTAGAAGTGCTGCGGGAGTTTCCGAACGTGCACGCCACATTTAATGTGGTGCCTTCCCTCGGTGCCCAGTTGGAAGAATACGCGAGCGGGAAATTTCACGAGCCTTGGTTTGATCTGGCCTTTCGGTCCGCGGAGGCGCTCGATACTAAGGCAAAACTTGAGATTTTGGAGCGCGCATTCCAAATCAATCATGACAATCTGCTTCGAAGATATCCACGATTCGCGGAATTATTCGATATGTTTCTTCAGCAAGCTAATCCGCCAGCGGTCGAAACATTTGGCTTGCGCGACTGGCGTGATCTTCAACTCCTCTCACAGCTCGCTTGGATGGATGAAAAGTGGCTTGCAACCGATCCTCTCCTAAACCGCTTGACGGCGAAGTCAGCGGATTTTACGGAACAGGACAAACAGGAATTGCGAAACAAGCAAATTGAACTACTACGTGAAGTATTGCCGGCCTATCGATCGGCCACGGAGCGCGGCCAGATCGAGATTTCAACGACCCCTTATTACCATCCGATTTTGCCCCTCGTATGCGATACAGATAGCGGGCGCGTATCGAATCCTGGGATTCCGGCGCTTCAGCCGGCCTTTCGGCACCCAGAGGATGCGTTGGAACAGCTTGTTCGCGCGCGGAGGTATCACGAGCGGGCCTTTGGCGCGCCCCCCATGGGCCTGTGGCCTTCCGAGGGCTCCGTTTCGGACCAAGCCTTAGAACTAGCGGCAGAGCTGGGCTTTCGTTGGTTTGGCACAGACGAAGGGGTGCTCGGCCGCACGTTGGGCATTGGATTTGGACGCGACGACGCGGGGATTCCCTCGAATGCCGCCCGTTTGTATGCGCCGCTATGCGTGCGAAGAGCGGGAAAAGAAATCGCGGGCTTCTTTCGCGATCATTACCTTTCGGATCTCGTGGGATTTGTTTACAGTCGAATGAGCGCCGTAGCCGCCGCGGAGGATTTTCATCATCGGATTCGCTCGATCGGAGAGCGGGTGCAAAGCGATCGGCCGCTGACGGTGTCCGTGATACTCGACGGGGAAAACGCCTGGGAATATTTTCCGGGGAATGGACGAGAATTTCTCCGCCAGTTTTACAGGCGGATCGAATCGGATGGCGATATCCAAGCAATGACGGCATCCGAAGCCTTAGGGGCGGCCGGCGAACTCGCGACCGTGGATTCGGTGGTGCCGGGTTCTTGGATCAACGCAAATTTTGATGTGTGGATCGGCAGTTCGGAGGACCAAACTGCCTGGGCCTACCTCCGCGCGGCTCGCGACGCTTACGCTCGGGCAAGGGAGGCTCACGAAGCAGACAGCTCCAATGCACCCACGCAGGCGCAACTCGATGCCGCTTATGAAGCGCTGCTGGCCGCCGAAGGTAGCGACTGGTGCTGGTGGTATGGACCGGAACACAGCACGGCGAACGACGCGGAATTCGACGCTTTCTATCGCACGCTTCTGACGGAAGTATATCTCCGCCTGGGCCGCGTGGCGCCGGATGAATTGGCGGAACCGATCAAACAACGTCCGGATTTGGCGCAGACGACCCCGCCGCAGGCCTTCCTAAACGTAAGCGTCGATGGACGTGAGACGAACTATTTCGAATGGCTGGGCGCGGGCCTTTATTCCGCAGACCGGCGTCTTGGCTCCATGCATGGGCGCGCCTATTTTTTGAACGCTCTGCACTATGGATTTGATGATCAGCGTTTCTATTTGCGGGTCGATCCAGCCGCCGAAGCAAAGAAAAATATGCGCGACTGCGAGTTTCGTATCGTGATTCGAGCTGCGCAGGAATTGAGGATTTACGTCAAGATTTCGAATGGCAGTGTTTCCGGATCTCACGTAGAGATTGGCGATGCGTGCCCATTGGGCGCCGACCTGCACCTACAGGCAGCGTTTGGCAATATCTTGGAGCTTTCCGTTACGCGGAGTCTGCTGGAGGTTACGGGGCGCGGATCGTTCTCGATCAACGTGTCGCTCTCGCAAGGCGGACTGCCTGTGGACGTGTTACCCGCCGAGGGATGGATGGATGTTCGCTTGGGCGCGGAGGCGTTCGCGTGGCCAGCGAGCTAGCGTGGAAATGTAAACGCGAAGCAGCGCAGCGAACAGACCCTCCTGCAAGCAACTACTCACCCAACAAGAAACTAATAGAGTTTGATCGCCAGATCGCGCGGGGCGTTTCCCACCGGGATCAGCGTGATTAGCACCAGATCCTGGCCACGGATGCGAATCACAGCGAGATCGTTTGAGCCTTCGTCTACCGCCAGCAAGAGATCGCCGCTGGGAGCCAGCGCGCACATTCCAGGCTGTGCGCCGACGCTGGGGGGCATGCCTGCGCTGCCCGCCCCGGGGCCGGCGGAACGCAACGTGCGATAGGCAGAGTCTACGGCCAGGATGCGGTCCGCCGCCGAATCAGAGATGTAGATCGTCGTGCCGTCCGGTGAAATCACGCCATCGCGTGGCGTTGACCCGAGAAGGATCGAGTCGGCCAGTTGGTGCGTCCAGGTGTTGATAATGGCGAGTTCGTGCGCTTCAGGTACCGTCACGTAAAGTTCGCCGCCGTCCGGCTTCAGCAGAAGTGCCGCTGGCTTGCCCGGAAGCGGAAGATTGCTCAGCAGGGCATTGCGGCGCAAGTCGACCACTGAGACCTGATTGGCCGTCGTGGCGGATACAAACGCCGTGGAACTATCCGGCAGGATAGCGATCTGCGCTGGGCCTTCGGCCACAGGGATCGTCGCGCGTAGTGTTAGGGTTTTTGAGTCGAACACCTGTAGGGTTGAATCATCGTGATTCGTCACGAGTACAGATTTGCCGTCCGGAGTCACGCGCCCAAGCCAAGGGTTGCGTCCCGTATGCACCGAACCCACGACCCTTCGCGATTGGCACTCCACAGCCGTTAGCAGATTCGCGCCAGAGGCGGCGACATAGGCGCGGGTTCCATCCGGCGAAAAGTCCAACGCATAAGGAGCGGCTCCCACCGGGATACGCGCGACAACCCAGTTTGTGGGCGCGTCCAGGACCCAGGCATAGCCGCCATCGGTGGATACTCCCCAGATTTCTTTTCGACTGGGATGCGCACGCAGCCCCGATGGCGTTGGCCCGACGGGCACAGTAGCGCGGACACTCAGATTTACCAGGTCCACCACCGAAACGGCGGCGTCACCCACATCCGCAACATAGGCCGAAAGCTTCAGCCCGGGGCGCAGAAATGATGGTTTCGGCTGGATGGCGATCTCGCGTATCGCCAACGCGACCAGAACGGATATTACGATGAGCAGACGATAGGGAATGCCCCGGCGCATATTCGGCGCATGATAGCAGTTTGCGAGCAGCAGTCGATAAAAGCGCGTGGATTTGCGGGCGAAGTGCGTACACCGACTAACTGCGAAAAGAGTGCTTCAGTTTAGAGAACGGTGCAATACCGCAGCGATTTGTCGCACTTCTTCGGTAAGCTGCAGAAACTCGCTCGGCAAGATGGATTGCATGCCATCGGAAAGAGCCTGATCGGGGTTGTGATGCACCTCTACCAGAATACCGTCGGCTCCGACTGCAACCGCGGCGCGGGAAAGCGGCAATACCTTATTGCGGCGCCCGGTCCCGTGGCTCGGATCAACCATAATCGGGAGATGGCTTAGCCTTTTAACGGCGGGCACGACCGTCAGGTCGAGGGTGTTGCGTGAGTGGTCGGCGAACGTTCGCACGCCGCGTTCGCACAGGATCACCTGGTAATTACCCTCAGACATCACGTACTCCGCAGCCATCAGAAATTCGTCCAGCGTGGCGGATAGTCCTCGCTTCAGCAACACCGGTTTCTTTGCGCGGCCGGCGCGTTTGAGCAGCGAAAAATTTTGCATGTTGCGGGCACCGATCTGGATCACATCAGCATATTTCTCTACGAGGTCGAGGCTCTCATGGTCCACTGCTTCCGTCACGATACCGAAGCCGTAGCGCTCGCGGACTTCATTCAAAATTTTCAGGCCCTCTTCACCAAGACCCTGAAAGCTGTAAGGGGAAGTACGCGGCTTATAAGCTCCGCCGCGAAAAAGCTTCACGCCGGAATCCGCAATTCCTGCGGCAATTGCCAGCGCCTGCTCGCGGGTTTCAATGGCACAGGGGCCGGCGACGACCGCCACAGAATTGCCCCCGATTTGTACCGTACCAGAAGGTGTGGGAATTGAGACGACGCTATTTTCCTCCTTGAGTTCGCGGCTGACGAGCTTAAAGGGCTTGCTCACCGGGATGCATTCCACCACCCCGGACATGCCTTCGAGCGTGCCAACGTCCACCGCTCCATTGTTGCCGGTGATACCGATCGCGGTGCGCGCGGCTCCGGGGATCGGATGGGCCTTCATTCCTGCGGACTCAATGCGTTGGCAGACCGCACGTATCTGCTCTTCCGTGGCGTGGGCTTCCATTACGACAAGCATTCCAGGGCTCCTGAGAGACAACGATCGCTGCGACCCGCACCTGCGTGATCGAACGGGAACTCTGAGTTTACTACCGGAGCACCCGCAACTGGTAATGGTGAGCGCCAGACGGGGGGCCGCAACCGGGAAGGCAAGGCAGCTGAATGTGAATGTTAGATGCCCTACGTTGTTTGCCGTATTCCCAGGCTGGCCGAAATTCGTCAGGATTACAGTAAGTTGGGACCCTTCCCCAGGCTCCCCCGAGCAAAGGCCAACCCACGCGCGAGTACTGATAGCTGACGATCAAGCGCTCTTCCGACAGGCCTTGGCGGCCCTCCTTCGCGAGCGAGCCGGAGTCGAGGTTACTGGCGAAGCCGTGAACGGGGAGGAAGCGATTCGTCTGGCAATGGAGTTGAAGCCCGACCTGATTCTGATGGACGTGACCATGCCGGTAATCAATGGTCTCGAAGCCGCGCGAAGATTGGCCATTTCACTTCCTAATACACCGATCCTGATCGTCACCATGCATCAAAATCGGGAGCTGATCCAAACAGCCAAGGAAATTGGTGTCCGGGGGTACGTGTCGAAGAGCGAAGTCAGCGACCGTCTGTTTGACGCCATCAACGAAGTATTGAACGGCGGCACTAGTTTTTCAGACGGGGCTTCAAACAAAGCACACTTGCCGAAAACTTAGATCCGAAGAGGAAGCCGGGGGCTTTCGCTCCCGGCTCGCCGAAATGAACGTGGCATAGGCGGCTCTTGACTAGGCTTAGCCACGCCCACCTTTTTTATCGTCTTTGGGAGGTTTCCCATTGTTCGACTTCGCTGGCTTGCTCTGCGTATGGGTATTCGCCGGCGCGGCCGTATGTGCGGGCCGGTCGGCATTTGTGACGTGCCGGGTGCCTTTGCTTTCCGTGTTGGGAGCGTTCCCGGCGTGTGAAACAGGACGATCCGCGGGGTGATCGTTTCCGCCCCGAGCCGTCGGCGGCCGGTCGGCAGCATGCGCCGGGCCGGCTGCTCGTGCCGCGACGACGCCGTGCCCGCTGAATTCACCGGGCCTCTGGGTCGCAGCTACGGGAGGACGCCCGTGATTTTCGGAGGCCAGGAGCGCGCGATTCGTGCTGGCAGTGTGCTCATGTTCCACCTGAGCTGACGTCGGCTCAACGTGATGCTCGCTCGCGGCGGCTTGTTCCTCCGCAGTTGGCCTGGCGCTGATTCCACCGGTGCCGCCGTTGTAGCTTACGTGCGTAGTGTTATTCACCACGACGGTTTTTTCGTAGGTGTTATGGATCACCGTGACGTTCACATTTGTGACCGAGCGGTTATAGGCGAAAACGCCATGATTCCAATACCCGCCGACGAATCCCACGCCAACGTATCCAAAGCCGTAGTTGACACCGCCGTAGAAACCGACATGAGGGCCCCAATATCCCGCGTGCCAGGCGTATAGGCCACCACCCCAACCCCAGTATCCTGGCGTCCAGAGCAACCCAACCTCAGGCGCCATGACCCACGTTCCCGGCACCCAATAATAGCCATCCGGACCATAGGCCCAGTAACCCGGGGCCCACATGTAACCGGGAGCCGGGCATACGGGCTGCTCGTAAACCGGCAAGATCGGAGGCGCAATTCTGATCGAAACTCCAACCGCTATTTGCGCCTGAGACGTGGCAGGAATGGCCAGAAATGCAAAAGCGAAGCAAAGCAAGCAGATGGTGCGAAGATTACGCATGCTCAATCACCTCGTAGGAGCAACATTAAGCTGCGGGCGAGGAGTTTACGCCTCGAACAGCGTTCATCCAGACGGTGCACCGAATCGGGGCTGGGCGTGCAGCAGCCTCGCACAACGGTAAAGGAATCCCTTAGACCCCTCAAGGAGGGCGGAATCTGTTGTGTCGTAAGCACACTGATTAAACACCGGCGGCGCGGGATTGTTGCGAATCTCGCTCGAGTCTCGACTGCCCTCCGATTTGCCGGCCATAAGAACGCTTTGCGGGCGGTGCAAGGTCAGCTAAAATAAACTCTTAGACTTACCCCGTAGTCCAGCGAGCCCATGCCGGATATGCCTGAACCTGAGCGCGGCCTGTACGTGGTGTATGACCCTGAAGACGAATATCGCCCCGAACCGGAGGCTCCCGCGCCTCCGCCGGCCTGGCGAGACGGCAGCTTCCGCATCGGGATTCACACGACGATTGCGGGCGATATAGCGGGGTCGCTGGATATCGCGCACAAACTGGGATGCAACGCTCTTCAGATATTTTCAACCAGCCCGCGCATGTGGCCTCGTCCCGGTCGAACGCGGATCCCAGAAGCGGATGCCGCGCGGTTTCTCGCCCGGCGAAAGGAATTGTCTCTCGGACCCGTCGCGATTCACGCCAACTACCTGATCAATTTGGCTTCGAGCGATCCAGTCGCACGGGTTCGTACGATACAGACCTTTCGCGATGAAATCGTGCGGGCAATGTCTCTTGGCGCGGACTACTTGATTGTGCATCCTGGATCGGCCCGGGAGGGCAGTACGATGGCCGCCACCAAGGTCGTAGCGGAATCGTTGCGGCAATCGGCCCGCGGAATCAATCTGGGCGCGATGGATATCCTGATCGAGAACACCGCAGGCATGGGCAATTCGTTGGGCGCTAACTTCGAGGAACTGGCGGCGATTTTGAATGGCGCTCCTGAACTCGATCTCGGCGTGTGTCTGGATACTGCGCATCTTTTCCAGGCTGGCTATCCAATCCATACCGAGCAAGGACTCGAGGAAACGCTGCAGAGAGTGGAGCAGAGCATCGGGCTCGATCGCGTGATGGTTTTGCACGTAAATGATTCGAAGACTTTGCATGGTTCGCGAGTAGATCGCCACGAACACATCGGTCAAGGCAAAATTGGACTCGAAGCGCTCGAACGGTTGTTGCGACACCCGATGCTTTCTCCGCAACGAATCGCGGGTCGAGCTTTTTTGCTGGAAACTCCGATTGACGAGCCTGGCGACGACCGCCGAAATGTGGCGGCGCTGTGGAAACTGGCCGGGGTGAATATCGAGCAAGTACCCGACGCGCAGGACGGATTTTCCATGGTGGCAAGAGTGCGAAAGGCCGCGAAAACCGCAGCGAGGGTGGCTAAGAAAGCTAAACACGCTGCTCCGCGAGCCGCGGCGAAACGACCGGCGGCCAAGAGCAAAAAAACCGCAAAATCACAAAAGCGTACACCGCGGAGACGAGGCTAGGAATCGTGGCGGAGTATAACCCTCAGGAAATCGAGACCAAGTGGCATAAAATCTGGGAAGAGCAAGACGCCTTTCGCGCTGACGACAATTCTGCACGGCCTAAATACTACCTGCTCGAAATGCTGCCCTATCCCTCCGGGACGCTCCACATGGGCCACATGCGCAACTACACGATCGGCGACACGGTGGCGCGTTACCGGCGAATGCGTGGTTTCAACGTGCTCCATCCCATGGGCTGGGATGCGTTTGGTCTACCCGCGGAAAATGCGGCAATCCAACGTAACATCCATCCCCGCGAATGGACGCAGACGAACGTCACTGAATTCAAGAAAGCTTGCTACCGGTTTGGGTTTAGCTATGACTGGCGGCGGGAGATTGCAACTTGCGATCCGGAATACTATCGCTGGAATCAGTGGCTTTTTCTGCGGATGCTCGAACGCGATTTGGCTTATCGAAAGAAGAGCCGGGTGAACTGGTGCCCAAAATGCGCCACGGTATTAGCGAATGAGCAGGTCGTCAACGGGTGCTGTTGGCGACATGAGGACACCCCGGTTGAGACGCGCGAGATCGAGCAATGGTTTTATCGGATCACCCGTTACACCGAAGAGTTGCTCGCGGACTTGGACGTGATTGCGCCCGGATGGCCAGAGCGCGTGATCGCCATGCAGAAAAATTGGATTGGGAAATCGCGCGGCGCCCGCGTGCGATTCAATATCGCGGACCTACCTGGCAAAGGTGTCGAGGTCTTCACAACGCGTATCGATACGATTTACGGAGCTTCCGCCGTCATTCTCGCTCCGAGCCATCCGCTCATCGGTGAATTGTTGGCCGTGTCTCCTAAAAGGGAAGAAGCTGAAGCGCAACTTGCCCGTATGCGGCAGAGTTCCGTGAAAGCCGAGGATCTGGAAACGGCGGAGAAGCAAGGGTTCTTTACCGGCGCCCACGCAGTGAACCCATTTACTGGAGGCAAGATCCCAGTTTGGGTGGGAAATTTTGTCTTGATGGAATACGGGACCGGGGCCGTGATGGCCGTGCCCGCGCATGACGAGCGCGACTTCGAATTTTGCACGAAGTATGGGCTGCCGATTTCGATTGTGATTGTTCCAGCGATAGGCGAATCATCGGCTCAAACCTCTCCTGGTCAGGCGTTCACAGAGTATGGAAAGCTGGTCCATTCGGGACCCTACTCCGGTCTCAGTTCCGCCGAAGCACTCACAACGATGACGGCCGACGCCGAATCACGCGGGTTTGGCAGGGGGGAAACCACATACCGGCTGCGGGATTGGGGCATTTCGCGGCAACGGTATTGGGGCACGCCGATTCCCATTATTTATTGCGGGCACTGTGGAATGGTGCCCGTGCCTGACGATCAACTGCCCGTACGCCTGCCCGACACCGTGGCTATCACGGGAGCGGGGCAATCGCCGCTTGCAGGCGTGCCCGATTTCGTAAACGTAAAATGTCCGAAGTGCGGCGGTGCGGCGCGCCGAGAAACAGACACCATGGACACGTTCGTCGATTCGTCGTGGTATTTTCTGCGCTATCTTGATCCTCACAACGATAGCCAGCCGTTCGCTCCGAATCTGGCCCATTATTGGTTTCCCGTGGATCAATATATTGGCGGGATCGTGCACGCGATTTTGCATCTCCTGTATGCGCGATTTGTCAGTAAGGTGCTGCGCGACCTTGGGCTGGTAACTCCAAACGAACCCTTCAAGCGGCTATTTTGTCAGGGTCTAGTGCTGAAGGGCGGCACGGCTATGTCGAAGTCAAAAGGCAACGTCGTGGGCGCGATGGATATGGCGGTGAAATACAGCGCAGATACAGGCCGGCTCTATACGCTATTTGCAGCGCCTCCAGAAAAGGATATGGAATGGAGCGAGCAAAGTGTGGAGGGCTGTTCGCGATTTCTGAATCGCGTATTTCGGCTGATCGATCGCCACGCGGCATCCGTGAATGGTGTGGCAAGTACTCTTGATACGGCAACGGCAAGTGCGAAGGAAAAACTTCTCCTTCGCAAGACGCATCAGACGCTCCGGCGCGTCACGAATGATCTCGAGTCGCGATGGCATTTCAACAGCGCCATTGCGGTAATTATGGAGCTGGTGAATGAGATTCACGCGCAGGAGCCGTTGAATGAGGGCGTGCGGCCTGCTGTCGTGAGGGAAATTCTCGAGTTGCTGACGCTGATGATCGCGCCCATGGCTCCGCATCTGAGCGAAGAAATGTGGGAAATGTTGGGGCATCAGGGGGGCTTAGCGCATGCGTCTTGGCCGGAATACCGGGCCGAGCTTGCCGCGGAGACCCAGGTGGAAGTGATCATTCAGATTAACGGCAAAGTTCGCGGAAGGATCGTTGTGGACGCGGGACTCGACCAGAAATTGCTGGCGCAGCGTGCGCTGGCCGAGCCAAAGGTGAGCGAGATGTTGGACGGAAAGAATCTGGTAAAGCAGATCATCGTGCCGGATAAGCTGGTAAATTTGGTGGTGCGTTAGGTTTGTCCGAGTTTTGAAGTCTCTTTATTAGCGATTTTCCAAGCCCATGAAGAAGGAGACTATGGCGACGGCAATCACCGGCAAAATTGAGGCACATCCCAAGAGTGAGCGTGGTGGGATCGTGGTGCTCGATTTCGGCGGACAATACACACAGTTGATTGCGCGCCGGATACGCGAACAGCACGTTTTCTCGTCCATCCTGCCATGCACTGCTTCGATCGAGGAAGTTCGCGCTCTTGAGCCAGTAGGCATCGTTTTGAGCGGTGGGCCAAACTCGGTTTACGACGCGAGCGCTCCGAAGTGCAATCCGGAGGTTTTGCAACTGGGTGTTCCCATTCTCGGTATTTGCTACGGCCTGCAGTGGATCACGCACACTTTAGGCGGGGAAGTCGAACGTGCCGGACGGCGGGAGTATGGCCGCGCAAGGCTGGACCTCTGCGGATCTTCGCGTCTATTCGAGGGGTTTGCGGCGGAGCTGCGTGTTTGGAATAACCACGGTGACCACGTCCGGACGCTGCCACCGGGCTTCATGGTTACGGGCCGCACCGACAATGCGGTTTCTGCCGCAGAAGATCCCGCGCGCGGGATCTATGCAGTGCAGTTTCACCCCGAGGTGCAACATACGGAGCGTGGCACAGACATTCTGCGCAATTTTGTCTTCCAAATTTGCCGCGCCGCCCCCAGGTGGAGTGGCACCGCATTCATCGCAGAGACAGTGGAGTCGATTCGGCAGCGAGTGGGCGCAGGGCGTGCCATCTGCGCTTTGAGCGGCGGCGTGGATTCTACCGTGGCGGCGGTCCTGGTCGAGCGCGCAATAGGCGGCCGCTTGACGAATATTTTTGTGAACACCGGCTTGTTGCGGAAAAATGAGTTTGAGCAGACGTTGGAATTACTGCGCGATCGCCTGAACCTTAGAGTGATCGGAGTGGACGCGTCAGAGCGGTTTCTGGCCCGGCTGAAGTCGGTCACTGATCCCGAAGAGAAACGCAAGCGCATCGGGGCCGAATTCATTGCCGTTTTTGCGGATCAGGCGCGCCAATTGGCAGGGGCCAGCTCCGTATCCGGCGATTCCAGCCTAAAGTATCTCGTCCAGGGCACGTTGTACCCGGACGTGATCGAGTCCGTTTCCGTAAAGGGTCCTTCGGCAACGATCAAGACCCATCACAACGTGGGAGGCTTGCCGGCAGATATGCCCTTTGCGCTGATCGAGCCGCTCAGAGACCTTTTCAAAGACGAGGTGCGGCGAATTGGGGCAGACCTAGGGTTGCCCCGTGAGATTTTGACGAAGCAGCCGTTTCCGGGGCCAGGACTTGCGGTAAGAGTGCTGGGCGAAGTGACACCTGAGAAGTTGGCGCTGGCGCGCGAGGCCGACGCCATCGTGATCGAGGAAATTCGGCGCGCGGACCTTTACGAAAAAACGTGGCAAGCCTTTGCCGTGTTACTGCCGGTGCGCAGCGTAGGGATTATGGGCGATGAAAGAAGCTACGGTTGGACGATTGCCGTGCGCGTAGTGGAATCGGAAGACGCGATGACCGCGGATTGGTCGCGGCTGCCCGACACAGTGCTGGAGCGCATTTCCACGCGGATCGTAAATGAAGTGCAGGGGATCAATCGCGTCGTCTACGATATTAGCTCGAAGCCTCCCGGCACGATCGAATGGGAATAGCGAGTACGCATGCTGTCGGCGAGGAATTTTCAGTAGAATCAGCGGGGCGGGGCCAAGCGGTGCAAGAGCCGGGCAGATAGAACCCGGCCCCGTTTCCTAACGGCTGGCCATCTTCTGAGCCATATAAAGTAGGAGGCGGCGGTCGCCTTCTTCTACTTTGCCCAGAAGCCTTCGGAACTTGCTGAGAAAGCGCGCTTCCTTTCCGGAAGAGCCGAATGCAATGTCCTCCGCAGACTTGCGCTTCGGCAAATTCGGCAGCTCAGGCGGCTCTTCGCCGTCGTAGAAGAGTTGATAGAGTGGGACTTCGAGAGCACGTGCCATCTTCTCCAGCGTCTCGATAGCCGGAACGGTGTGGCCGTTCTCGACGCGAGAAATGTAGCACCGGAGCAAGCCCGTGCGTTTTTCGATATCCCCTTGGGAGAGTTTCTTTTCTTCGCGCAGAACGCGAAGGCGGTCGCCAATAATCATGTTGCCAAGTATCGCAGACGGCAGAGGGGCGCGCAACATGAAAGTACCTAGTTTTCAACAGCATGGGTAGAATGTAACCGAAAACCGATGGCCAACGTCCCAAACATTGAGGTTCCCAACCGTAAACGCACCGAGGCCGCCGAAAAGGCTGCTGGCGAAGAGCGGGTGCTGGTGCGGAGGGCGCAGGCCGGCGAAGTTGGGGCCTACGAGGAACTGCTGGCCAAGCACCAGCAGCGAGTCTTTGCGGTGGTCGGTAGCATACTGCGGCACCGCGAGGATGTGGAAGACGTAGCACAGCAGGTCTTTGTAAAAGTCTACTTTTCGCTTAAGCGGTTTGACCTGCGCTCGGCCTTTGGAACCTGGGTTTACAAGATCGCTGTAAACGAGTGCTGGGACTATTTGAGGAAGAAGAAGGTCCGGCGGCTTGTTTATGAATCGGACTTGAGCGAAGAGCAGAGCCGGCTGATGGCGGCGGCCAGCGAATCGCCGGGCATTGACAGGCCTAAAGAAGACACGGCGAAACGCCTGGAGCAGAGAGAGCTGATCGATCGCTTGCTGAGCGAATTGGATGACGAAGATCGGGCCATGCTGGTGATGAAGGAAGTAGAAGGGTTTTCGGTCGAAGAAATCAGTGAATCGCTGGGCATGAACGTGAACACCGTGAAGGTGCGGTTGTTCCGGTCGCGCGCCAAGTTGGTAGAGGTTTATCGGCGGCGTTTGCAAAATGCGGCGTCGAGACCTCGGAAAACGGTTGGCGCTAGATGACAGCGCCGGTGTCCGGAGGAGTAGGCCATGTGGAATCGCAAAGCAACTGAAGACGTCTGCGACAACTACGCATTGCGGCTAGAAAATGCCCTTGAGGTTGCCGAGGGCGGCAAAACAGCATCTCTCGATCCGGATGTCCGGGCACATCTCGTTCATTGCGAGCGTTGCCGGTCCGCTTTTGAGGACGCGGGGTTGAGCCGCACATTACTGCGGTGGGGGATCGAGCCTGCGGAGCCGCGTTTCGGTTTCTCCACCCGTGTCCTCGCGGCGATTCGCGCAGAGCAGGAAACGCGGGCATCGGCGGCCAGCATCTTCTGGCGGCCCGTGGAAAATTTGGCGGCGCGCGTCTCCATTGCCGCGGCAACGGCGGTATTGCTCTTATCCTTCTACGTCTACGCGTTTGTCGCCCCGCTAAACCATTCGGCTGAATCGGCGCAAGATATTCCTGCGGCGCTCGTACCACAGCCGGAAATCCGGCCGGCGCCACAGACGAAAGACGACGTGCTGATGTACTTGGCGGAGCGTGACAATGGCAGGTGAGCGTACAAAGGCGGCGGCGCTGGCGTTGGTTCTGGCGGTATTCCTTCTGGGCGTGGCCATCGGCGCCCTGGGGATGTATCTCGAACGGAACCATGTACTCGGGGCTACAGCGCAACAGCAACAGGATCGTAACCCCGCAGCGGTGCGCGCGCGACGCGTGGAGCAGATGACGCGCGAATTGAGCTTGACCCCGGACCAACAGCAGAAACTCGATGCGATCCTGGCGCAGACCAGCGCACAGTATGCAGCCATCCACGAACAAGCCACGAAAATGACCCAGCCGCAGATGGAGCAAACGCGCGAACAAGGGCGCAATCAGATTCGCGCGATTCTCACCAGCGAGCAATTGCCGAAATTTGAGGATTTCCTCCGCCGGCTTGCTGAAGAGCGCAAGAAGCGCAACGCCAACTGAAATGCTTCGGCGAGTGATTCCCAACAGAAGCGATTCCGCCTATACTCGGGCCAGCATCGGCCCGTCAGGTCTCGAGCGGTAACGGAGAAACAATGGCAGAACGCGCGCCAGCAACGGTGGAGAAGATTGCAAATTCGCCTTCCGGGACGAATTCGGTAATCCGGCTGGAAGACGTACACAAGACGTACGATCTTGGCGAGATTAAGGTCTACGCCTTGCGTGGCGTGACCCTGCAAATTTCGACCGGCGAATTTGTGGCCGTAATGGGCGCTTCAGGTTCCGGCAAGTCCACCTTGATGAACATTCTGGGCTGCCTGGACAAGCCGACACGGGGCCACTATTTTCTCGACGGAATCGATGTTTCCGGCATGACGAAGACGGAGCTGGCCAAGATTCGCAATCGTAAGTTAGGCTTCGTTTTTCAGCAATTCAACCTACTTTCCAGGACCTCGGCACTTGAGAACGTGGAATTGCCAACCATCTACGCAGGGATTCCCCAGGAAGAACGCGAAAAGCGAGCGAACGAGTCGCTCAATCGCGTGGGACTCGCCGACCGCGCCCATCACCATCCAAGCCAACTTTCCGGCGGGCAACAACAGCGCGTGGCGATCGCGCGGGCGCTCGTAAATCGCCCGGCGATTCTGCTCGCGGATGAGCCCACGGGAAACCTGGATAGCCGTACGTCCGTGGAAATCATGGATATCATGCAACGGCTGAACGCTGAACAGGGCCTGACGGTGATTATCGTGACGCACGAGCCGGACATCGCCCAATACGCCAAGCGCGTGATTGAGTTTCGTGATGGAAAAGTACGCCGCGACGTGCAAGTCGTCGACCGATTGATCGCCTCGGAAGTCCTGCCGACTTTGCCCGTGGTGGGCTCGGACGAAGAAGAGGCTGCCACGGCTGCTGCCGCGGAATCGGCACACGATACCGCGCATCCTGCCTAAACAGAAGCCTTCGCCGACAACAACAATCTAGAAGGGAATATCCTCGTCCGAAATCTCTGGACCGGAACTCGGCGCAGCGCTCGCACCAAAATCTTCTCCGCCGCCACTGGTGCCCTGATGAAAATCGTCCATGGTGGACGGTGGAACCGCGCCCGCACCGGATTCTGCGCGGGAAGTCAGCATTTTCATGGAGCTACCGACGATTTCGGTGCTCGTCCGTTTGGTGTTGGTTTTCTGGTCGTCCCACTGACGCGTCTGGATACGGCCCTCGACATAAATCAACATCCCCTTCTTCACATATTGCTGGGCGATTTCCGCGAGTTTCCCCCAGAGCACGATGCGGTGCCACTCGGTGCGCTTCTGGCGTTCGCCGTTGCGGTCTTTGTAGGATTCGTCGGTGGCAAGTGTGAAATTGCAGACCGCTTGACCACCTGACGTGTAACGCACCTCAGGATCGCGTCCCAAACGCCCCACCAAAATTGCCTTATTTACAGACATGACCTACCCCCGAGGTTCACCAGATGGATTTGGCTGCAGGCGGGGACGATAACACGTGGATGCCGCGAGCGCAAAGGCGCCTCAAGACGATAGGCCCCGGGGCAGTGATTCGAAGCCGGCGGCCTTTACCCTAGCGGGAAGTTATTCGGCCACGCCCATTTCTTTTAGCCGTTCGTGCGCACGCCCGGCTTCATCGGTGCGCGGATACTTTCGGATGATCTCGCGAAAGTCAGCAATGGCCTGGGTCTTGTGCCCCAGATAGTTATTGCATACGCCTCGTTCGTAAAGTGCCGAAACGAATTTGAAGCTCTCGGGGTATTTGGTAGCCACGCTCGTGTAGTAATCAATCGCTTGGTCATAGTGCTTCTGAATGCGCGCGACTTCGCCCAAATAGAAATAGGCATTTGAAGCATAGGCCCCATTTGGGTAGTACTTCAGATAATCCTCGCACTCCTGCTGGGCAAGATCGTACTTTCGGGTGAGGATGTCGTTCAGGGCATTGTTGTAGAGCGTATCGCCCGAGGGCATTGAACCCGTGGGGGCGGTTTGCTGCACGGGCGGATTTGCGGTCGCGGGCGGCGTCGTATCTTGACTAGCCGAATTGGAGCTGGAAGGTGGAGGGAACTGAGCCGTGCCCGCCGGCGAAGTGTTCGGGTTTGACGGCATTGCCCCCTGGGGTTGTTGCTGCCCCATTCCTGCCGGAGAAGTGGTCGCAGGCGCCATGGTCGAGATCTTCGAGTCGAGGTTTTGCAGCGAATTTTGCATGTCGCCCAATTGGGAGCTGATCTTGGTCAGGCGGCCTTGCAGTTCGCTGAGGTTGTCGGACACACCTTGCACGCCGGTTGTTGCTGAATTAAGCTGCGCCTGGCTATTGGCCTGCAGATCCTGAACGGTCTTCTGCATGGCGGCGATTGAACCGGCCAGCTTGTTCGAATTATCCGATTGCTGCTGAACGAGAGTACGCAGTTCGGCCATCTTGGTGTCCACGGAACTTTGTAGATCACGCTGGCCTTGGAGCAATTGGCTCGAATCCGCGAGCAGTTCGACAATTTCCTTGGCTACGGCGCCGAGCGGCGTTGGAGAAACAAGCGCGCCGCCAAGCGCTCCGGCGACGACGGCGACACCGGCCGAAAGAATCCATTGTTTACGCATGGAAGACCCCCTTGCAAAATGTTTTAAGGCTCTGGGTGGGCGCCCTCAGCGGGCGAATAACCTGTACCGCCTCCTGCGCCGCACCCTTGACCGTCCAATCATCCGCTGCCAAGCGTTATCGCGCCAACGAGAAGTGCGCTCGGCGATTGCGCTGCCAACACTCCTCACTGTGCTCTTCGCAGACCGGTTTCTCCTTGCCGTAACTGATCGTCTGCATACGATCGGCGCCGATCCCAAGAGACTCCAGGAATTGCTTCGCCGCGTCAGCGCGGCGCTGTCCAAGACCGAGGTTATATTCCGTGGAGCCGCGCTCATCGCAATCGCCTTCCACAACCACTTTCACCTGTGAATAGGAGCGCAGGTATTCGGCAGTCTTCGCCAAAGCATCGCGAGCATCGCTGCGGATATCCGATTTGTCCAAATCGAAATAGACATCGTGAACGTCCTTGTCAAAGGCGCTCTCTGCTGTCTCGGAAACGCCGGTCGGCGCCGGTGGCGGCGCACCTTCACCCACCGTGACACGCACAGCCTGTTCGGCTTGGCCGCCGGGACCGGTTGCGGTGATGGTGTAACTCGTGGACTCGGTGGGGGAAACCCTCGTCGACCCTTCCGGTGCCACGCTGCCGACACCCGGCCGCAGCGCCAGGGAAGTGGCGTTTGTGGAGGACCAGGTCAGCGTGACGCTCTGGCCCTTTTCAATAAAAGTCGGTGAAGCCTGTAACGTGACGGTCGGTTGTGCTGACGGTTGTTCCGGCGGCTGCGAACTAGGAGCCGGTGGTTGCGCTTGGGGGTGTTTGCATGCCGCCCCAAACAGCGCCATCGCCAGCAGGCTGAGCAGGGTGAACCTGCCGAACGAACGGTTTTGCATCTCACTTCCTCCTGTGAATTTCACATCTCGTAATGCGGGACCTGGGATGAAGACTGCACATCGTATCACCGTGAAAATCGTCCGAAGGGGACGAAATTCTTTGAACCGAGCCGGTGTGTCGTTCTACCAAAGAGCTATCTCCCTATTGTGATTGGCGCGGGCCTGACCAGTTCGGAGATTCATTCGTTCCTTGCATGGTGAGTTGCCGAACCTGGCTACCGTCGGCCAGCATGCTCCAAACCTGGCGGGAACCTGTGCGCGTACTCTCGAACACAATGTGCCGGCCGTCGGGCGCCCAGGCGGGGCGCTCGTTGCGGCCCGCGTCGCGCGTCAACTGTGCCAACTGGTGGCTCGCCATATCCATTAAGTAGATGTCGTAATTGCCGTCCGGACGTCTCCAACTGAACGCCAGGATTTCGCCGTTTGGCGACCAGGCCGGATCGATGACGTAGCCCATATCCGGCAACGCGATCTTATCCACATTGGTGCCATCGGAGTTCATCGTGTAGAGCTGTGGCGTCCCGCCCCGGTCGCTAACGAAGACGACCTGCTGGCCGGTCTTCGGGTTCCAAGCGGGGGAAGTATTGACGCCAACCGAAAACGTCAGACGCTTGGGATGGTTGCCGTTGGCGTCGGCGACGAACAGCTCTGGGTCCCCTTGCATGCTGGACATGAACATTACCTGACTGCCGTCCGGCGACCAGGACGGAGAACTGTTGGTGCCGCTCCAGCGGGGCCAGGAGATCAGCTTATCGGTGATCATGGAATACATGCAGATTTGAGGGCTGACCACGCCATTGCGGCCCGGCTCGAAGCACGTAAAGGCGACACGCGACCCATCGGGAGACCAGCGCGGCGTCAACGAGATGCTCTTTAGGTGGGTGAGCTGGTGCTGCGCCGCGCCATCGTAATCCATCACCCAGATTTCCTTGGTGCCGCTCCTCGAACTGACATAAGCAATCTGCGTGGTAGCGATGCCGGGTACGCCGCCAGACAGCTTCTCAAGGATTTCCTCGGCAAACTGATGAGCGTAAAGCCGCACCTGTTGATCCACTGCTTGACCGCGATAGATCTTGGCAATGAGCGGCGGGCCAGAGGGATTGCGAACGTCAAAAAACCAAGCTTGGATGGCCGCATCGGTGCCCGTACCGTTGAGATTCCCCAGGGCCACAAATTGCGACGACGCGGGCGCCGAACTCCAGGCTTGGAAATTCAGCTCCGAGGGCTGGCTGGGAGCCTGTGAGGGAAAGAAGCTCGCACTGACGGAATCGATGATGCCGCTGAAATCAAGATCGGCGCGGACGACGTCGCTGAATTCTTGCGCTAAAGCGGGGGCGACGGATCCCTCCGGCGCAAAAGGCGCAACCGCTACGCGAAACTTCTGAACACCCAGTCCGGTGCCGGTGTGAATCCAGGCTTGATCCTGCGCTTGCACCGGAACGCTCAGCAAAGCCACGAGAATGGCAACGAAAAATAATGCTTCACCGCGAAACCCGTAGCGGAGACCGCTAAAAAGACAGGTTTTCTTATCTTCCGCGAATGTATTCAAATCATCCCCCAAGCAAACAAAAACCCGATCAAGCCGCAAGATTCAGCGGCGAAAATCGAACCAAAACTCCACGTTTACAACCGAGCCGGAGAAATCGTTGGGCAGCCGGCTGACCGGACTCGATCCCAGGATCGCACGCCGGGCGGAATCATCCACCGATGCGAATCCGCTGGACTTTATGATCTGAATGTTCGTGATCGTGCCATCGCGCAAAATTTGAAAGTCCACCACCGCGCGCGGGGCCGCGCGAATCGAGGGATCGACGGACGTTTGCAGCCAATTGCCGCTCACGCGATTGCGTACTGCTTCCACAAACCAAGGATACTTCGAGCCGAAGTCGCCCCCGCCGGGACCGCTAAAGTTAATGCCTCCCGTGGTGCCGCCGGAAACATTGAATTGCGTAGCGGCCGGGTTTGGCTGCGAATAGGGAATTGAGGGAGCGCCGCCGCCTACGGTAGAAGTCACGGCATTGGGTGGCGGAGGTGTCTTATCTTCCAGGATCCGCGACGGGCGCGTCTGATACTTCGGCTGCTTTTCCTTTTCAAACTTCGGAATTGGCAAAGCTTGCAGGGGCTTCACAATCGGCTTGGGCGGTTGCGGAGGAGTTTGGTAAAGAGCTTTGGTCTCGTCCACCACGCGGCTATTGGTCACGGTCTCGGGCTTGGGTAGCGGAACTCCCTCCAACTTGCTAACCACGCCGACCTGAACAGCTTGTCCGCCTCCTGGCCCTCCCCAATCCTGAGTTCGTGGGGCGTACATGGCTGCTGCCACGATAGACGCCGCCAGCAACGCATGCAGACCGACAGACCACACCAACATCCCTTTCAGCGTGGGATCATCGGGATGTCGCGGTGCATACTCCATATCAGTCAGTTCGAGGCCGTTCGGTCAGCGGCTGGGTTACCACGCTCACATTCTGTATGCCGGCTTGTTGCAGAGTATCCAAGACGCTGGCCACTATGCCGAAGGGAACCGTCTCATCCGCGCGCAGGAATACGGGTTCACGCGACGGGTCCTTCATTTGCGAACGGGCTTTCGCGCCAAGGTCATGAATGTTGACGGCATTATCCCCAATATAAATCAACTGGGCGCGGTCAATGGTCACCACCACACGGCCACCCTGAATCTCTTTCACCGTTTGCGTCTTTGGAAGGTCAACTTGGATCCCGGACTGAAGAATCGGCGCGGTAATCATGAAAATAATCAGCAGCACGAGCACCACATCCACCAGCGGAACGATGTTGATTTCGGCGAGGGAGGATTCGGTTGGTTTTGCGATTTGCGGCATGAGCGATCGGCTCGAGCTATGAGTTCATTTTCTCGATCTGGGCCGTCACTTCCATTGTGAAATTATCCATACGCGAGGCCATCTCGCGGGTGCGGTGCACAAAATGATTATAGGCGACGACCGCGGGGATTGCGGCGAAGAGGCCGGCGGCCGTGGTAATCAGCGCTTCCGCGATGCCTGGTGCGACAGCGCGCAGGCTTGCCGCGCCCGCGCTGCCCAGGCCCGTGAAAGCGTCCATTACGCCAAGTACCGTGCCAAAAAGACCGATGAATGGACTAACGGAGCCGGTGGTCGCCAGCCAAGGCATATAACGTTCGACGCGGCGCAACTGGTCGGCAGATGTGAGCTGCATGGCCACGGTGACCGCGGGGATGCTCTTAACGTGTCCATTAGGACTGCTGCTGGAAAGTTGGCTTTGTAACTCGCGAAAGCCGGCGGCGTAAATGGCTTCGAGCGGGGAATCTCCATCGCCAATGCTTTTCGGATCAGGCAGTCCGCGGCTGGCGCGAAACACGCGCAGGAACTGCAAGGTCTCACGCCGCATCGATCCGAACATGGCCAATTTTTGGAAGATCAGCGCCCAGGAAAAAAGCGAAAAGAAAAATAGGATAGCCAGCACAATCCAACTGACCAAACCAGTTTGCTGGATCAGTTGTCCAAGCTGACCACCAACCAACAACACATAAAGTGCGGGAATTGTGCCCCCTCCTCGAAGTTCTCAGCCCCGGGTTACCGTAGCACACGCACAACCGGCCTACAACACTATGAGATGCATTAGCAAACATTTCCGCTGTACTTTCGGACACATTCCCGCGGCGCTTGCATCTCGCGAGCGCTCTGGCCGGATCGACGGCGAGAATTAGGCAAGCTGGATCGTCGCGAAGAAATTCACACGCGAGTCGCATTCTCATCGCTGTGCTAAGATGAGCGTGACCCGATGCGCGAACGAATCGACGTCCGGTTGGAAGCACTTTCTGCAAGAGCTGCTACTGAAGTCGCTGCGCCTGCCGCGACCGCCGTTGCCGGAAAGACATTCTATCTGGAGACTTTTGGCTGCCAGATGAACGAGCACGATTCCGAGAAAGTGGCCGGCGTGTTGTTCCAGCGCGGCTACCGGCAGGTACAAACGCCCGCTGCGGCTTCCCTGGTTCTCTACAATACTTGCAGCATTCGCGAGAAAGCGGTGCAGAAAGTATTCTCGCGCCTCGGCGAATTTCGCGGTGCCGAGGGCCAGAAAACCATTGGTGTCTTGGGTTGCGTCGCTCAACAAGAGGGCCACAAAATTTTTCGGCGCGCGCCCTGGGTTAGCTTGGTGTGCGGATCGGCGAGCTACAATCGCTTCGACGAGATGATGAACGAGTTGGAGTCCGGCGCAACCCGGGTGACTGGGCTTGAGACCGATACCGATTTGACGTTCGAGACGGAGGTTACAAGCCGGGACCATCCTTTCCGCGCCTTCATCACCATCATCGAGGGTTGCGATAAAGCCTGCACGTATTGCGTGGTGCCGTACACGCGTGGACCGGAGCGCAGCCGGACGAGCGCGAGCGTCTTGGAAGAAGCGCGCCGGTTAGCGGATGAGGGTTACACCGAGATTCAACTGCTGGGGCAGACTGTAAATTCCTACCGCGATCCTTCGCCTCGCCATATGAGCTTTAGCGAATTATTGTTCGCCGTAGCGGAGATTGAAGGAATTCGCCGTGTGCGGTTCACGACTTCGCATCCGAGCGATTTCGGCCCGGACATTACAGCGGCCGTGGATGCGCACCCGGGAATCTGCGATCACGTGCATTTGCCGGTGCAATCCGGATCGACACGGATTCTTCGGGCGATGGACCGTACCTACACGCGCGAGCAGTACCTCGAAAAAATCGCGCTCATTCGCAGCGCACGACGGCCCATCAGCATTACGACGGATATCATCGTTGGATTCCCGGGCGAAACCGAGCGGGATTTCGACGAAACGCTCACCTTGCTTGACGCCGCCCAATATGACGGAGCATTTTGTTTCATGTACTCGCCAAGGCCAAATACTCCGGCGAGGCTGATGGACCACGCGGTATCGGAAACAGAGAAGGGTAGAAGGCTACAGATCCTACTGGAACGGCAGCGGCAAATTCAAGCCGCAAGCAATCAGACGCTCGTCGGACAGACCTTCGACGTCTTGGTCGATGGCGGGGGCAAGCGCGAAGGCCAGTGGGCGGGGCGAACGTCAAGCAATCGCGTCGTAAATTTCACTTCACCGCAGTCCGGCCTTTTGGGACACTACGTAAGCGCTCGAGTCGTGGCCGCCGGACCGAACAGCCTCGTGGGTGAGCACGTCATCTAACGCTTCAGGGGAGATCCCATGGAAGTCGAGATGAAAATTCGGACCTTGATGATGGACCCAGCCACCAACATGCCGATCGTTGTGCTCAAGGATGCCCAAGGTTCGGCGATCTTGCCCATTTGGGTCGGCGTTTATGAGGCCAACGCTATCGCGCTCGAAATCGAAAAGGTACAGACTCCCCGCCCGATGACGCACGACTTGCTGAAGAATCTGCTGCTTGGGCTTGACGTTCGAGTTCAAAAGGTGGTGGTGAGCGATCTGCGCGACGACACGTTTTATGCGTTGATCTGGATCGAGCGTAACGGCGAGACGATGTCCATTGACTCGCGCCCCAGCGATGCTTTGGCCCTGGCCCTCCGAGTAGATTGTCCGATTTTCGTCGAAGAGCAGGTCCTGCGAAGCTCAAAGGTCTCAAACGCGATCTCTGAGCGTAGCAGCAATGAAGAGCTCCGCAAGTGGCTCGAGACCCTCTCTGACGAGGACCTGGGCCGCTACAAGATGTAAATCTGGCTCCGGGCCCGCTAAACCCATTTTTTCCTTGC
The DNA here is from genome assembly GCA_963703805.1 of uncultured Acidobacteriota bacterium. GTDB lineage: Bacteria > Acidobacteriota > Terriglobia > Acidiferrales > UBA7541 > DASTCZ01. The sequence goes on from CAVPFO010000001.1 coordinate 309,261, forward strand.
ACTAGACTTGCCACCAAAGTAGATTGGAGCGACCCGTATAGGCGGCGCGGGGGGCGCGCCTTACGTCTGCTGCCCTCGTGCAACCGCCGTCGAGGAGACAAAGCCTGCCGAAGCACCCGCTTCCGCGCGGCTTACCATGACAGCGATTTTGACGGTTGCCAACCAGAAGGGCGGCGTCGGCAAGACCACTACCGCGATCAATCTTGCCGCCGCGATCGCGTTGCGCGAAAAACGCACGCTCTTGATTGATCTCGATCCTCAGGCGAACTCAACCATCGCATTTTTCGATCCTGCGGAGATTCAGTCGTCCATGTTTGACGTCTTCACCGAGGCGCGCTTGGAATTGGCTGCTGTCGTGAAGCCGAGCAAACATCCCATGCTTTCCGTTGCGCCAGCACGGCTGGCATTGGCCAAAGTGGAGCAGCAACTTGCTGGGCAATTCGATGCGCCATTCAAATTGAAAGACGCTCTGGGTCCGGTGCTGAAGGATTTTGATTATGTGGTGATTGACACGCCGCCGGCGCTGGGAATCCTGACGGTGAATGCAATGGTGGCTTCCACACATCTTGTCGTGCCCATCCAGGCCGCGTATTTTGCGATCGAAGGCACCGACGATCTGCTCGAAACTTATGAACGGATTCGGGCGCGTCCCAATCCCGCGTTGAAGGTCTTAGGGGTCGTGATCACACTGTTCGATAAGCGTACGAATATCGCTCGAGACACCGACGAACAGATGCGCAAGGTTTTTGGCCCCGCGCTCTTTAAGACGCGAATTTCAAAGAATGTCCGGCTCGAAGAGAGCCCCGCCTATAAAGAAACTATCTTCAGCTTTGCGCCCAAATCACCGGGCGCACTCGAATATCGCAAGCTGGCCCTGGAGGTCATCCAACGTGTCGAAGAGGATCGGATTGCCCGTCACTCTCAAGATGCGGCATGACGCTCATTACGTCGAGCAACTGACTACGTTCAGTGGCGCGGCGATCGGCCGGATGATCCCGATAGATAAGATTCGTCCGAATCCCGATCAGCCCCGCAAAATGCTTGGCGATCTGAGCGAGTTAATACAATCCGTTAAGGAAAAGGGTGTGCTGGAACCCCTCCTCGTCCGTTATGTTCCCCGCGAGGACTCCTATCACATCATCTCCGGCGAACGTCGTTACCACGCGTCCATGGCTGCAGGCTTGCGCGAGTTGCCTTGCATCGAAAAAATCGCTGACGATGCCGAGACGCTTGAGCTCGCATTGATCGAGAATTTGCAGCGCAAGGACCTTACGGCATTTGAAGAAGCGGACGGGCTCCAGCGTCTGGCCGATCATTTCGATTATACGCACGACGATATTGCCAAGAAGATTGGCAGGTCGCGCACGTCAGTGACGGAAACGATGTCGCTGCGCGTGATCCCCGATGCTGTCCGCAAACGCTGCCTGGAACGTGGCATCACGTCGAAGTCGCTACTGCTCCAGGTCGCCCGGCAGCCGACCGAAAAGAAAATGGTTGAGACCGTGCAACGCATCACGCAGGGAGGTCTCACTCGAGACGAAGCGCGCCGCGAACGTAGGGAAGAGAGCCAACTCGGTCCGCGTCCGCAGCCCTTCATCTTCAATTACGAGCCGGAAGGCGCGGCGTACAAGCTGCGGATTCAATTCCGCAAGAGTCATGTCACGCGTGAAGAGCTTGCCGCTACGTTGCGCTCGCTGTTGGAATCCATCGAGCAATCCAATTTCGAAGAAGATGGAGGCATCGCTCGAGCAGCGGCCTCCGGCGAAAGGCACTAACCTACTCTCGCAGGTGCAACTCCAAATTGCATCGATCTGTGGCGGGCAGCGCTGGATGCCTACGTTTTGTCTTGCGGATGAGGGGTCTCCACTTGGCATTGTTCCGTTCGCTCGTTCGATCCTGAGGCTCGCGAGACAATGCCGCTTGACCTTACACCCGGCCATCTCATTGCGCTCGAGCGCATCGCGACGCACGACTTTTCAATTGTATCGTTCCCAATGTATGCTTCTGCGGTCGGGGTTCGTAAGGAGAATTGCGTCGTGCTTTTGCGCCCCGAACCGTCCGGGAGGTTTTCATTTTTCGGTCTGCCGTGCTACTTGGTCGAGGGCAACCTCGGTGTGCGTTGTTTCCGCAAAGGCCGCGACGCGTTTGTGTGGAAGAAAACGGAAATCCCGGTGACGCCGCAACGATTGGCTGAGCTAGCGTCATTTCAAAAAGAGCTCCAACAGCTTCTTGGGACGGACGAATAGGCGACGAAGATTGTGGTCATTTCGATTACAGGCGACGAGATAGTGCTGGCGATCATTGGCATCGTTCGCGTAGTCAATCCCGCCATGTTGAAGCCCGAAGAAGGCGACTTCACGGTAGATTTCACGCCCCTCATGGGGAAAACGCAATTCACACCTGGCGAGAAGCTCTTGATCAAGTTGCGCACCGCGTCCGAGTCGGGAAACACATCCCTTGATCTGGATCGCAACGAGGCGCGGAGCTTGGCTACTGCGCTGCAACGGTTAGAACTCGTGCAGGTCTGGCCGATTGACGTGCTGAATGTTAGTCTCGGTTTACGCGCAAGACTGGCGACTATCACCTAGATTGATCTGTAGGACATTATTGTCCAAGGTGACGAGACCCTTCCGCATTTGCAAACTCTGTTCCCACAAGGCAGACTTACACAGATGACTGCAACCTACGATTTAATCTGTATCGGAGCGGGGCCGACTGGTCTGGCTTGTGCTATTGACGCGAAGCGCGCCGGGCTTCGGCCGCTAGTGATCGACAAAGGATGCCTCTGCAATTCGATTTTTCACTATCCTGCGAACATGGTCTTTTTCACCACGCCAGAGCTGCTGGAAATCGGCGACATCCCCATGACCTCTGCTGGCGAGAAACCGACGCGCGTCGAGGCCCTCAAGTATTATCGAAAGACGGCGGAACATTACCAGCTTGAGTTGCGTCTGTTCGAGGCTGTTGATCGGTTGGAAGGTCGCGATGAAAGCTTTGTCGTACACACGCGGACGACTCCCGGAGCCACCAATAGATACACGAGCAGAAAGATTGTGATCGCCTCTGGATATTACGATTTGCCGAATCTCTTAGGTGTTCCCGGTGAAGATCTGCCAAATGTGTCTCATTACTATACGGAGCCGCATTGTTTTTGGAACGAGGATGTCGTCGTGGTCGGCGGACGGAACTCTGCAGCGGAAGCTGCCTTGGACCTTTACCGCAACGGCGCTCGGGTTACGCTTGTGCATCGCTCTGCTGAGCTTGGGAAGACGATCAAATACTGGGTGCGCCCGGATATCGAGAACCGAATCCGTGCGGGTCAGATACGCGCGCTGTTTGAGACTCGGGTCACGCAGATTGATCCCGACGGTGTGTCGGTAGAAGGCAAGCACGGTTCTACCGAACGTTTGCCCGCCCGTCGAGTCTTCGTCCTCACCGGTTATCACCCTGATTTCGCCTTTCTGCGTGCCGCTGGCATCGAAATCGATCCTCAGACTGGCAAGCCCGCGCTGAATTCGCAAACGCTGGAAAGCAATGTTCCAGGCATCTTTCTCGCGGGCGTCGTAATTGGCGGCAATTTTCCCAGTGAGATTTTCATCGAAAACGGCCGATTTCACGGCAAGCAGATCGTAGCGGCGCTCACCGGACGTCCCGCGCCTATCGCTACCGCCGGTTGAATTTTGGCCCGCAACATTGAAGAACAGTGCGCGAACGCCCTTCCGATTTGCGCGTGTCCTTGGCGCACATTGAATGGTTTCCGTACATTGCCCTCTCCTTAATGCCTTGTTAGAATTACTCGTGATGGCCTCAATATTCACTGAAACCGGCGAAACATTTGCGACGCTCGTGAAAGGGTTTGGAGTGACTCTGCGCAATTTGTTCCGAAAGCCGGTCACCGAAAACTACCCAGAGGAGCCTGTCCACTTCCAATCACGTTACCGCGGCATACATGTATTACATCGCGACGAGCAGGGTCTGGAGAAATGTGTGGGCTGTTTCTTGTGTTCTGCAGCCTGCCCTGCGAATTGCATCTATATCGAAGCGGCTGAAAACACGGAGTCGCAGCGCATTTCCGCGGGCGAGCGGTACGCCAGTGTCTACAACATAGATTATTCTCGTTGTATTTTTTGCGGCTACTGTGTGGAGGCGTGTCCCACTGACGCTATCACGCACGGTCACGGATTCGAGTTAGCGCCATACAATATCAACGCGCTGATCTACCGTAAGGAACAGCTTTTGGAATCGCCGCGATTGCCGAGGAGCAGCACCGCCCCTACTTCCTGAGAACCCTGCACGTACAGTGTTCGTGCCGAGATGTCGAAGCCTCATAAAGTTGGACACAGCGCTAGAACTTCCAAATTTTCATCGCATGAGCCAACAATCCTGAGGACAAAGGCACGTCCCAGTAGACAAGGCCCGACCGGGTCGCACAATCTCGATCAAACGCCCTCCCCTTTTAACCAAGACTGTTGCGAGCACCAGTAAGGTTCAGTCTCGATTTGAGCGGTTCCACCGAGCCTGACCCCAGAAGCCATATGTTATATTGGCCGGCGAGACGTTGGGCGGGTGCGATGGCGGGGCGAGGAGTTGGTTCTTGGGCGGAGATGGTGTTGCGGCGGCGGGGACCGTCTTGGCGAGGCGGTCATGGCTGCGCTGTGACGGTGGCGGCGACTGGAGTGGTTTTGTAGGTGGCTGCGGCGGACCTGAGTCTGCGGCGGGAGTGTCTGAGGTGGGGCTGCGCTGGACCTGGGTCTGCGACGGGCGTGTCTGAGGTGGGGCTGCGGTGGACCTGGGTCTGCGACGGGCGTGTCTGAGGTGGGGCTGCGGCGGACCTGAGTCTGCGGCGGGAGTGTCTGAGGTGGGGCTGCGGCGGACCTGAGTCTGCGGCGGGAGTGTCTGAGGTGGGGCTGCGGCGGACCTGAGTCTGCGGAGGGGGTGCCTGAGGTGGCTAAGGCGGCGATATGACCGCCGTGGCTGTCGGGCGGCGGTGGCTGAGGGGGCAGCGGTTAAGGGAGCGCCTGCGGCTATGGCTGCGGCCCGCTACGCGGTGTCCCGGCGGTCGTCGGGTGGGGAACGTCGGTGGGAATTGAGCTGGAGTTTGGAGCTAGGACGAGGGGCGCGAGGCTGAAGCAGGGCTGGAGCTGAGCTGCGATGCGGGCACTCGGATGCCTGGACGAACGATGACGCAGAGCGGCGAAGGATTGCGCGATGGACCGGGGCTATATGATGAACCGTGGCGCGGGAATGACGAACGAGTCGCGCAGAGTGATGAACGGACCGCGCGGAATGACGAGCGTTGTTGCGACGAGGAGGGATCGCACGTTGGACGAGCGTCGCGCATCCGGCCGCGTTTGCAGCGCCCGGAAAATTCCGGGCACGCGCAAAAATACTGCCAGCGCCGCATTCTTGCGGCTATTTCAAGCGATAGACCGGCGGCCGCGCGCCCACGGGCACGCGGGGCCGGGAAGTTTGGCGGCGAATGCGCGCGCGCGTCACGTTGGGATCGAGCAGCGACTGCTCGATCAGAAAACGCGCCAGCAACGCGGCCGTGGTTTCTTCGAGCCACTGATTCAGGAGGCTGTCGATCTGGTCCTTGATGTTCGCGGCGTGGTTCAACCTGCTGAGCTCGAAGGATTGCAGCGTCGGCATCGAGGCGTCGCGCAGGTATTCCCACGCGGGTTTCAGATTTTCGGGGCCCATGGCCGTCTCCTTAGTGGATGACGGGGACGCTCTTTTTATAAACTCTCTATACTGCACTGTCAATAGGTACTAGTCAGTACAATCTACAAAAGGGTAGAAATGTATTTGGGCGGGGTGTGCGCGAAGTGTGTGCGGTAGCGTACCGGCGCAAGCCGGCGACGGAGGGAAATGGGATGTGCAGCGCATGCGGCGGCGAGGAATGGAGGATGGAAAATGTGGCGAATTTCGCCGTTTCATCGCCCAAATTGGCTCCGATCTTCGCCTTGCAGACCCCCGAAAAGCGAAAGATCTATAGGACGCAGCCGGGCGGAGGCCGATTTTGTAAGTGGCTGAGTATGTTGGGAGATGCAGGATCGTTAACCATTAAGGTGATATATAAGTGGTTAAACGTCTTTGTTTGGCAAAGCGCGCGATTGGGCGGATTTGTGCGCCTTGCGACGCGGGGAAAAACGGCAAAAGCAGAAGCCGCGAGGCTGAAGCCCCGCGCTACACGCGGCGATGGCCAAGGCGCGGAGACGCGTGCACATGGATCCTTCGTTGGCCGCGAAAATCGGCGGCCTCCTCAGGATGACAACGTGTGTTTGCGTCGCGCGATGCGGGACGCACGCACGTGCAACGTGAGCGGCGAGCACGACGCTTCCCATTGGCTCCGCACTCGCGCCGGCTGGCAGCGCATCATCGGCACGGCGCGCCGCATAAAATCCGCAGGTCCAAGGACCTGCGCTACACAACCATCGTGCACGCTGTTGAAGCGCAGGCGGCACACGTGGATGACGCGTGTGCGTGCGCTGCTTGAACGAGTTCCGCGCCACTGGAAGTTGGTGCCTGCCACGTCCCGCGGTTGGGACGATCCGGTTGCCTCCGCTCGAAAATCCGCCGAACGGGCCACGGTGTGGTCCGCGCAATCCATCCGCAAGCAGCGGCGCGAAGAGCGCCAGCCTGTTGAACGGGAAACCCTCCCCGGTGGCGCGGAGCGTTTTCCGGATGAGGTGTTGGTGACGCGCGACGCGATCGTGGAGGTGTATCGCGGTGCGCGCATGAGGGAAGGCTGAACCGATCGTGATGAATTTGTAGCCCAGGGCGGGGTCAAAGCCCTGGGGATTGTTTCAACGCTCGGATTCGCGGGTGACGAACACGTGATGAGGCGGGGGATTGAGGCGGACGGCCTTGGGTGTTGGGTTTTGGGCGCGGAGATGAAAAGAGGAAAGCAAAACGAAAGGCGAGACCCAGGGCCGAGCGCGGCACGCACCTGCCTCAGGCGATTTTGCGCAAACGCGGCATGCGGGGCTTCGAGGAGGGCCTCAGGGCTATGGAACCGCCCTGAGCTACAAAGACAGAAGCAACGGCAGCCCAGGGCCGAGCGCGGCACGCACCTGCCTCAGGCGGTTTTGGGCAAACGCGGCATGCGGGGCTTCGAGAAAAGCCTCAGGGCTATGGAACCGCCCTGAGCTACAAAGACAGAAGCAACGGCAGCCCAGGGCCGAGCGCGGCGCGCGCCTGCCTCAGGCGGTTTTGCGCAAACGCGGCATGCGGGGCTTCGAGGAGGGCCTCAGGGCTATGGAACCGCGCTGAGCTACAAAGACAGAAGCAACGGCAAAGCCCGGGGCCGAGCGCGGCGCGCACCTGCCTCAGGCGGTTTTGCGCAAACGCGGCATGCCGGGCTTCGAGAAAAGCCTCAGGGCTATGGAACCGCCCTGAGCTACAAAGGCGGAGCAACACGCCCTGGGCTTCAAAGCAGGCGGAGGCGGCGCGGTAATTTGTTGTCGCGTTTGAGTGGAGGCGGCCATGATGAAATTTGGTCCGGCGTATAGCGCGTATCAGGATGGAGCGCACGGGATCACGCAGGCGAATGTAATTCGCGATGTGCTGCTCTCGGCGGAGGAATGCCGTCCGCGCGACGGCGGTTGGATGACGTTGCGCGAGTTGGGTGACCTGACCACGTATGGCGAAGCGAGCATCTCGGCGCAGTTGCGCCATTTGCGGAAGCCGCAATTCGGCGCATACGTGATCGAGAAGCGCCGCCGCGGCACGCCGGGACGCGGCGTGTGGGAGTATCGCATCGCGGGCCGCAGCGCGGGCGTGGCGTCCACGCGCGCGGCATTTGCCGGCGTGGGCGCGTGAGGCGCGGGCGCGCGCGTGTGTGCCGTGCGCGCCGGGAGAAGCGCGTGTGAAGTTGTAGCCCAGGGCGGTGTCAAAGCCCTGCTTGCACTGAGCAAAGCGAAGTGGGGATTGCTTCAACGCTCGGACTTGCGCGGTATGGCCGTTCGGTGGGGCGGGTGCTTGTGGCGGACGGCCTTGGGTTTTGCATTTGTTTTGTTTGCGGAAGACCAAAATCACATCTAGCGGCAAAGCCCAGGGCCGAACGCGGGATGCACCTGCCACACGTCACGGGCGGCGGCGCGGCATGCACGGCTTCGAGAAAGGCCTCAGGGCTATGGAAACGCCCTGAGCTACAAAGACAGAAGCAACGGCAACGGCAAAGCCTAGGGCCGAACGCGGGATGCACCTGCCACACGTCACGGGCGGCGGCGCGGCATGCACGGCTTCGAGAAAGGCCTCAGGGCTATGGAAACGCCCTGAGCTACACGGGCAAGAGCAACCCAACCAAATATGCCGAAGCGCGTGATTGATTTTGACGCGATGTGGGCGTCGGACAAACTGGCCGCGTGCCCCGCGTGGGCGCAGGCCGAGTACGCGTGGCTCTACGGCCTGGCGGATTGCAACGGCTGCTTCGAGTGCACCAACCTGCGCGTGATTTGGGGACGCGTGGCGGCGATTCGCCGCGACCTGCCGATCGAGCGTCTCGAGAAAATCTTCGAGGAATTTACGCGGCGCGGGCTGCTCTTCGTGTGGCACGCGAACGGCAAGCGTTACGCGCACTGGACCGGGAGCGATGTGCCGGGCCGGCTGCCTCCTCCGAGTTGGCGCAATCGCCTCGAGCGGTTGGCGCCGCCGGTGCCGCAGCGCGAGCTCGAGCGCTATGCGGCGGAGTGCGCGGGGGCGCGATTGGCGCGCGGCGGAGATCGTGACGCACGCGACGAAGAAGTTGGTGGCACGGATGTGGATGCGGCACACAGATCCTTCGTCCCACGCCAAAACCAGCGCGCTCCTCAGGATGACAACCTTTCTTGTGTGCAGGAGCGTGGAGAGAATTGTGTAGCGCACTTCGCGGCGCTCAGTGTAAGCGAGGGCCTCGGTCCTGCGGATTTTCTGCGGCGTGACGCGAATGGTGCCGCGAGCGATGGCGCGCAAGCCGAAAAGCCCCGGGGCACCCCACGGCAACGTGCCGTGGGGTCGCCCCAGGCTACAGAAGGCGACCGCTGGGAAGAAGTTTCTCGAGAACGTGGCGGAGGTGAACTCAAGGCCGGGGTTGAGTCAGCTCCAGCAGAGGATTGGGATTTGAGTTTGGATCTGGAAAGGGAAGGGGAAAGACACACACCTGCAGCGCGTGCGATCGAGCCAAATTCCGAATCGCAGGTGTGTGAGGAAAACCCCATTCCCGGATTATTTGAAAGTCAAAACCGCGCGATGGGGAGCCGATCCGGGGCCAACGCGGACGCTAAGGTCACGGAAAAGCCCCGTCCCCGCCCTTCGTTGCCCAGGGCAAGCACAACGGGGCGCGCCATACAGGGAGAAACGCAGGCCGCAACGGCTCGCTTTTGTAGCCCAGGGCGGGTCCACAGCCTCGGGGATGTTCTCGAAGATGCGACTTGCGGCGAATCGCTGGAGCGCGTGAGGCAGCCGCCTGCCGCGGACGGCCCTGAGTTTTGCGCAAGCCGCGAACGCCCAAGTTCGATCCGTCGCGAAGCCGAACTCCCAAGGCCGATCGCCGAAGCGGACTGCCCCACCGAAAGTTGCGAGACGCAGGGTGCGGAGCTTCGAGAAAAGCCCCAGGGCTATGACACCGCCCTGGGCTACAAAGTCGGCGCGGGCGCTGCGCGTTTCGGCGGGATGGCGGCAAGTCGCGGTGCGGGGTACGAGAAACAGGCAGGGGCCGGCGTCACCGCACGAACTCACCAGGCGGAAACGCCGCGCGCGGAGGAGTTGGCGGAAATTTGGGAGCAGGAGCGCGGTGCGTTGCCGGCTTTGCGCGCGATGACGCCGGAACGCGTGGCGCGTTGCCGCGCGCGTCTCGCGCATGCACGAGATGCGTGCGCGTTTCTCGCGGAATTTCGCGAAGCGGTGCGGCGCGCGGCGCGTACGCCGTTTTTGTGCGGGGCGGGTCCCGCGGGATGGCGCGCGAATTTTGATTGGTTCATCGCGAACGGCACGAATTATTGCAAGGTGCTCGAGGGAAGATACGACGCGGCCGGCGCGGCACCAGGAGGACCGGCAAGCGACACATCGGGCGCGGGGGCGGCGGCGCAGGATGCCGCCGCGCAAAGTTCAGCGCAGCGGAATTCGTATGCCTGGCGCGATGCGCGCGAGGCCGCGGTGCAGCGGGAGTTGCGGGCCGGAAGCGGCCCACAACTCGAACCGGGAGCGGCGCGCGTGCGTCCCGAGGTGCTCGAACGTTGGAAGAAATGCCACGCGGGGTGACGCGGTTTTGTAGCCCAGGGCGGGGTCAAAGCCCTGCTTGCGCTGAGCGAAGCGAAGTGGGGCTTGCTTCAACGCTCGGATTTGCGCGCTATGACCGTTTGACGAGGCGGGTGATTGCGGCGATCGGCCTTGGGTGTTGACTTGGTTTGTTTTTGCCATCGCCCAAAAAAACGAAAACAGCGACGGCCAAACCCAGGGCCGAACGCGGTACGAACCTGCCACACTTCAACTTGCGCCAATGCCGCATGCAAGGCTTCGAGAAAGTCCCCAGGGCTATGGAACCGCCCTGGGCTACACAACCGGCCTTGAACGTTGCTGTTGACTCTGTAGCCCGTCCCCGTTTCGTAGGGGCGGGGCCTTTGTGCCGCCCCTACGCCATTCTGCCATTGGAAGGGCGTGCGATGAATGATGGTGTCCCACTCGCGTTGCGCCGTCGCGATCGTGCGTGGTTTTCGTTTTGCGCGATGCAAATTTAATTCCCCGCCCCCACGCAACGGGGCGGGCTACACAAACAGCGCTTATAAATTTCACGGGCGGCTTGATTGCGGATTTGCAATTCGTCCGGCAGCACATCGGGGCGAGCGCCGGGCGCACTACGACCGTTGCCCTGATTCGCGTCACACTTCTCATCTCCAGCTCGTACCCCGCGGAGGCGCCGCATGAAACCGGAAATTGCTTTTGACGTTTGCCATGACGTGTTTGCTGCGGCGCGCGAAGCGCTCGAAGGGAAGTTCGGCACCACCGATCTCGAGTCGCGCGATAAATATCTGTGGCGTCCGGACCTGCGCCCGCACCTCGCCGAATACGTGGCGGATTTCACGCTCGCGGGACGCCACGCTCTAGGCGCGCCGATCCTTGCGAGCCGGCTCGCGCTCTTTCGCGTGTTTTATGTGGGAGGCGCGGCGTATCCGGCGGCGCGCGCGCATTTGGGAGTCAGCGAACGCACCTGGGAGCAGTGGTCCGGTGACGTTCGCGCGCGCGTGGGACGCGAGCTGCTGCGCCGCGGCATGTTTCCGCCGCGCGATTATTTTCGCTCGAGCAGCGCACCGCCGCGCACCGCCGCGCACCGCCGCGCACCGCCGCGTAAGCTGGTGTAGCCCAGGGCGGGGTCAAAGCCCTGGGGATTTTCTCAACGCTCGGATTTATGCGGTATGACTCCTTAATGGGGCGGGTGATTGCGGCGTTCGGCCTTGGGTTGTGCATTTGCCTTTTGCCGTCGCTGTAAAAAAGCAAGAACGCAACGGCAAAACCTAGGGCCGATCGCGCCACGGGCCTGCCACACATCACGCGAACCAACGCCACGTGCACGGCTTCGGGAAAATCCCCAGGGCTATGGAACCGCCCTGGGCTACAAACCCCTTCTGGGCTACGACGTAAAATACCTGTTGCATTATTTTAGGGTTGTGCTATTATTTGTGGCGGAGAAGAAGTGTCAGTGCCCGGGACGTTTCCCGGGCATTCGTGTTTTGGGACATCCCGCCGCTGGATTTAGACCCGCCTTTGTGTAGCGCAGGTCCTTGGACCTGCGGATTTTCCTAATAATTTAACGCGCGTTGGCAATTGGAGTTGCGGATCGCCGCGCAAAGGCCGCAGGCACCCTTCGTCGCTTAGGGCAAGAAAGCCCTGTGCTACACACGCCAAAATCATCGCCCGTTTTGAGCGCGCGCTCTCTTGCGTCGTTTGCAAAAGCCGCAGGGCTAAAGCCCTGCGCTACACAAGCCAGACCTTCGTCGCGCGGCCGATCGCGCAATCACGCACCGCGCGCTCACGCCAAACCACGCGCATATCTTCAGGAGGAATTATGCCCAGTTACTCGAATGCGACCCCGCCGCTGGCGCTGTTTCCCGGCGACATCGGTTACAGCTTCCAGAGCGAGACGCCCTCGTCCGGCGAGGCCGGAGCGCAATTCGCGTTGCCCGAGCCCGCCGGTTTTCCGAGCCAGGAACACACCGTGCGCTGGCAAACGCTTTTCGGCACGGCGCCCTCGGCGGTGAGCTTGTCATTGCAGGGCGCGATGGCGGATGTGGATGCGGAGTACGCCACGATGGACACGTCCACCGCAACGGCGGGCGAGGCGCGGACCGTTACCGGGGTGCGTGCGCGATTTTTGCGCGTGAAGTGCAATTCGCTCACCGGCGGCGCAAATTACACCGCCAAGATTTTGGCGTAAAGCGCCGTTGCATTGGGGTTGCTTGTGTAGCCCGTCCCCGTTTCGTAGGGGCGGGGAATTCAATGCACATTTGGCGAGACAGAAACCAACATGACCGGCGCAATCGGATAGCAGGTGCGCCAAATGATCGCGATTTAACCTGCGAAGTGTGATGGAGCGGTCAGCGGGCCACACAAAAGCCTCGCCCCTACGAAACGGGGACGGGCTACACAACCGTTGCCGCTAATTGCTCGGTGGCGGGGTTGCGACGCCCGATCGCATACGCGCCTAGCCGTCACGCCACACAGAGGCCCCTGCCCCTACCCCTTCGTTCCTCAGGGCAAGCGAAACGGGGCGGGCTACACGGGCAAGAAACCACGACGAGATCCAAAGGGAGGGGAAGATGAGCGCAACGGGAAGCGTACCGGGCAGCACGGGTGGCGCATCAAGCAGCGGAGCGTCGAGCGCGGCGCATTATGCGTCGATTGGATTGATTGTGGAACTCGCGGGAGCCGCGGCGTTTTTGGGTGGCGCGGTGTTGAGCGTGCACCATTACGCGATCGCGGCGTGCACGGTGGGCGGCGCCGCGGCGTATTTTGTCGGCAAGAAGTTGCGCGCCGCCGCGACGTCTTTGTAGCCCAGGGCGGGGTCAAAGCCCTGGGGATTTTCTCGAAGCCGTGCATGCGGCATTGGCCCGCATAACGTGAGGCAGGTGCACGCCGCGTTCGGCCTTGGGTTCCGCCGTTGATGTTTTCTTTTTCTGCGACGCCAAGAGGCAACTTTACAACCCAAGACCGACCGCCGCATTCACCCGCCTCACCTAACGGTCATACCGCGCAAATCCGAGCGTTGAAACAATCCCCAGGGCTTTGACCCCGCCCTGGGCTACAAAGGCTACTTGAAAAACGAATAGCCGAGCGAGAAGACCACGTTGTCTATGCCGGGATCGAGCGGGGTGCGAAACGCGTTTGAGATGTGCTGCCACTTCGCGCCAAACGACCAGGCGCGGTCGCCGCGCGCGTTGAAGCGCTCGAGTCCCACCTGAAAATCGAAATCGAAATTGTACGCGGTGCCTCCGGGCACATCGAGCGGCACGGGCTTGGTCGACCAGATAAATCCCGCGGTGGTCGAAATCAGCGGCTGCCAGCGCGAGTGCCGGCGAAAATTCCATTTCATGCCGATGGGATTCACGCCGCCGCCGTAAACGAGCGGATGCTGAATTTCGCCGGTGACCTGCTGGCCCGCGGAATTGATGTACGTGCCAATCAGCTTGGGCTGCTGCAGCATCGCGAGCGGCATCACGTCGATGGTCCACTCGAAATCGGAGTAGCGCCACTCGGTGATCACGCGTCCCCAACGGACGGCGGCGATGCTGAGCTGGCGATCGTCATAGACGGCGATAATTGGCGGCGAGCCAAAGGAGTAGCCCACCCACGCGGACCATTCGTTCGGCCCCGCGCCATAGATTTGCGTGGGGGTGGGAACCTCGGCGGGGGAAGCCACGCCGGCACTCGATTGCGCCGCCGCAGTTTGCGCGTTTTGCGCGCGCGATGGAGTCGCGCACGCCAAGGCAAACAGCAGCGCACCACAAATCAGCAGACGTCGAATCGTTGCCTCCGGAACGCAGCGTCGAAGAAGCCGCCAATGAGTATGTCGTACACGCCGCAAGATGTCATGCGGTTGCAGCGCTTTTGTAGCCCAGGGCGGGGTCAAAGCCCTGGGGCTTGCTTCAACGCTCGGATTGACGCGGAATAACAGTTCGGTGAGGCGGGTGAATGCGGCGGTCGGCTCTGGGTGTTGAATTTGCCTTTTGCATTTGGCGCTGTAAAAGAAAGAGGCATCGGCAAAACCCAGGGCCGAACGCGGGACGCGCCCGCCACACGTATGCGAGCCAACGCCGCATGCACGGCTTCGAGAAAATCCCCAGGGCCATGGAACCGCCCTGGGCTACAAAGGCTGCACAAGTTAGCGGCCGGGCCAGAGCAATGCGCTGCTTTCCGCGGGCAAGTTCACGGGATCGACGGGCACCGGCGGAGAGTTCGTGCGCGGAACGTCGTAGGCCGCGACGCTCGACCAGCGCCAATCGTGCGGATTTGCAACCAACGCTGCCTCTACCGGGTTGCGGTGAATGTACGCGAGCTTCTGCCAGCAATCGCGCGCGTGGCGAACGATCCGATCGAAATAGCGCGGTTGCCAGAGCGTGCCGGCGGCGTGACGCTTCTCTTGAATGCGTTTGCTGGCGAGGCTCTTGATGCGGCGCATAGCCTCGTCGAGGTCGGGGTGCCGCGGCGCGAGCAGCAGGTGCGCGTGGTCTGGCATAACGACGTAGCCAAACAGCCAGAACGATCCGCGCGTGCGCTCCTCGGACAGCACCGCAAGGATTACATCGCGTTCGGCGAGACGTAGGTCGGGGCGTCCCAGAACGATATTTGTGGTGACGAAAAAGATGCGGTCATGCGTAGCGATGCGCCGCAGACGCGTCACGCGCGCATTGTAGTTCACCAGCAGCGCTAATGTATAGCAATTAGAGAAGTACCCGCTTGTGTAGCCCAGGGCGGGGTCAAAGCCCTGGGGCTTCCTTCAACGCTCGGATTGACGCGGAATAACAGTTCGGTGAGGCGGGCGATTGCGGCGATCGGCCTTGGGTTGTGAATTTGGCTCTTGCATTTGACGCTGTAAAAGAAAAACGCAAGGGCAAAACCTAGGGCCGAACGCGGTACGCACCTGCCACATGTCACGGTACGTAAACGCGGCATGCATGGCTTCGAGGCAATCCCCAGGGCTATGACCCCGCCCTGGGCTACAAAGGCTTCGGCTACAAACTGCAAAAGTGCAATGAGATGAAAGGTGGGGCAAAGCGAAGGAATCGGGCGAAGAAAAGCCTGGCGCGCGTGCGCGCGGGCGGCGCGACCAAACATCACCCGCGCGCGAAACAAGATGGCGCGGAAAAGGATGGCGCGAAAAAAGGTGGCGTTGCGGCCACCAGCGATTTTGATTTGCGCTGTGGGTACGTGCCGTTTGTGAGGCAACTTGAGTTTCGCAATAGCGTCGCCAAGTACCGGCTCTTTGGCGGCGCGGCCGGTCCTGGCAAAACGAAGGCGCTGCTATTTGAGGCGATTCGCCAGGCGCATCTTTACGGCAACGAGAAGCCGGTGGATACGCTGCTGCTGCGGCGCACGTTTCCAGAACTCGAGGCTTCGCTCGTCGCGTATTTTCGGCGCGATGTGCCGCGCGATTGCTACGCCTCCTACAACGACAGCAAGCACATCGTCACCTGGCTCAACGGTTCCACCACGCGCTTCGGGCACTGCGCGCACGAAAACGATATCTACCAATATCAGGGCGCGGAATATCTCTTCATCGGCATCGACGAGCTGACGCACTTCACGCTGAAGATGTGGCAATTTCTCACCAGCCGCAACCGGTGTCCCGCACCGAACAGCGTGCCGTGCATGGCCGGCGCCACCAATCCCGGCAACATCGGCCACGCGTGGGTGAAAGCGCTGTGGATCGACCGGCGCGCGCCCGCGGGAATGGATCGTCCCGACCAATATGACGCGAAGGATTACGCGTTCACGCGCGCCACGCTGAAAGACAATCCCATTTACGCGGACGACGCGCAGTATCGCCGCACGCTCGAAGCTCTGCCCACCCACCTACGGCGGGCGTTTCTCGATGGCGAGTGGGACGTTTTCGCCGGTCAATATTTCGATGTGTTTGATCGCGCACGGCACACGCCGCGTGCCGAGGAAATTCCTTTCGAGCCGTGGTGGCCGCGCTGGCTTTCGATTGACTGGGGCTTCGAGCATCCGAGCGCGGTGCTGTGGCACACGGCGTCGCCCAGCGGCACCGTCATCACCTATCGCGAATTCGTGCAGAACCATCTTTCGCCGCGCATGCTGGCCGCGGCCATTGCCGAACGCAGCGCGGGCGAGCGCATTAGCAGCGTCTATCTTTCGCCGGATGCGTTTGCGCAGCGCACCGCGGACGACACGATTGCGGCGCAGCTGGGGCGCGGGCTCGAGCTCGAGGGCCTGCCGCGTCCCGATCCTGCCGACGACGATCGCGTGGGCGGCTGGATGCTGATGTACGAACTGCTGGCGCAGGACCGCTGGATCGTCACGCAAAATTGCGCGGGGCTGATCGAGTCGCTGCCGGTGCTGACGCGCGATGAGGCGAATATTGAGGATGTGTTGAAGTGCGAGGGCGACGACGTGGCCGACGCGGCGCGCTATGGGCTGAAGTCACGCATGGAGCCGGGGCGCATGCCGCTGGCGCTCCGCAACGCGGAGCGCATCACCGCGGTGGACGCCACCAGCCGCGCGATTTGGATGCGCAAGCTCGAGGCGGAAGCGCGCCGCGGAGCCGGCACGCACAGCGTGCCCGCGCCACGCCGCTGGCGGCTGTGAGGTTTTGTAGCCCAGGGCGATGGGGATTTATTCAACGCTCGCAGGTGACAAATCGCCTCGCACGCATGAGGCGGGTGATTGCGGCGGTCGGCGTTGGGTTTGATCCGCCTTTGTAGCCCAGGGCGATTCCATAGCCCTGGGGATTTTCTCAACGCTCGCAGGTGACAAATTGCCTCGCACGCATGAGGCGGGTGATTGCGGCGGTCGGCCCTAGATTTTGCATTTTGTGTTTTCGCGATAGCCGCACAAAATCAACGGCAAAACCTAGGGCCGAACGCTTCACGCGCCCGCCACATTTCACGATACACAACGCCGCATGCACGGCTTCGAGGCAATCCCCAGGGCTATGACACCGCCCTGGGCTACAAAACAATCGCAAAGGCGCGCGAGGCAAATTCAAATATGAAACGCATGGGGGAAATGATCGAGGCGCTGCTCGCGCGTTGCAAACGCGGGCTGGCGCGCGTTGCGCGCGGGATGGTACGGATGGCGCGGCGCGTTGGGCGAATGTGCGCGGGAATCGCGCATGGCCTCGTGCGGGCATTAGCGCGCACCGCGCATGGGCTCGCGCGCGGGCTGGCGATGCTTGCCGAGAGCTTGCGCGGGCGGTACGTGCGCGTGCTCGAGGACGAGGTGGCGCGGCTGCGCGCGGAAAATCGCGCGTTGCTGAATTCGCTGCTGGGCACCGTGGGAGTTCCGCCGCTCAGCGCGGATGCGCCGCGCGGTCCGCTGGTGAACGCGGTGCGGCGTCGTTCGTGGCCACAAATCGCGATGCAGCGCGAATTGCAGGAGCAGCAACGGCGCAGCGCGGCGGCGTCGCCGCCCGCGCCAGAGCCGCCGACGCGCATGTAAACGCCTCGCGAAGGTTGTGTAGCCCAGGGCGGGGTCAAAGCCCTGGGGATTTTCTCAAAGCTCGGATGTAACAAATCAGATCGGATATATGAGGCGGGCGCGTGCCGCGTTCGGCCTTGGGTTTTGACGTTGCATTTGATTTGTGTGTCGGCGCAAAAATCCACAACCGCAAAACCCAGGGCCGAACGCGGCACACACCTGCCACACGTCACACGAGCCAACGCAACATGCACGGCTTCGAGGCAAGCCCCAGGGCTATGGAACCGCCCTGGGCTACAAAGGCGAGCCTTAGCCAACTAGCCACTCGTCACGAGCCACTGAATTTCGAGCGGAGATGCGATGTCCACCAATACCACACGGGAAGCGAGCGATTGGGTTGTGCCGGGTCCGCCGGGCGCGATCGTGGAGAAGGAAGGTCCGCGGAATGGCGCGGCGTCGCGAAGGTTTGTGCCGGGTGAGGGGGATGTGCCGGGAGGCGACGCGGATTATGGCACTGGTGTTGTAGCGCAGGTCCTTGGACCTGCGGGTGTTCCGCGAAGAGGCGCGGGTGCCGGCGCACGAAATAATCGTGGCGATGACGCGGCGGGTGACGCGGATTATGGTGTGAGGTCCGAGGAGCGTGGCGGCAACGGCCAGGGCGACGATGGCGGCGGCGAGGAAATTGGCGGACAAAAGCCGCAGGTCCCCCGTCGTTCCTCTGGGCAAGAAGGACCTGCGCTACACAAAATCGGCGATGCGGCGCAACCCCGTCCAGGGGCCGACGCCGACGCAGCGGCTGAGCTGGGGCCGAACAACGAGCGGCTGCACGAATTGCAGCCGCGAGTGGTTGCGGCGCTGCGCGATCTGATGCTCGAGTTTCGCGCCGAGGGACTCGTCGCGCGGCGGCACGAGATTCGGCGCATCAAGCAGGCACGTCTTTTCTGGCAAGGGTTGCAATACGCCTGGTGGAATCCCAACGACATGAGCTGGCATCTGCCGTTCGATTCGCAGATGACGGATGACCAGAGCGCGCAGGAAATGCCGCGCTACCAGTTCGTGACGAATTTGTATCAGGCGTTTGGCTTGTCGTTCGTCGCGCTGCTGAGCCAGGACACGCCCACCACGCGCTTCTATCCGCAGTCCGCGCAAAACGAAGTGGACGTGGCCGCGGCGAAGGCGGCGTCCGACGTGGCGGACCTGATCGAGCAGAACAACAAGGTGCAGCAGCTCCTCACCGGAGTGGGCTACTACTTGTGGACCGACGGAAAAATCGGCGGGTACGTGCGGTTCGTGGCGGATGGGCAGCGGTTCGGTTGGCACAACGAGGATTTGATCGAAGAGGCCACGGTAAAGCTCGGCGAGGATTTTTACGCGTGCCCGGGATGCGGCGCCGCGGTTTACGCGGACGGCACGAAAGTGGCGAGTGACTAGTGGCGTGATCCGCCTTTGTAGCCCAGGGCGGGGTCATAGCCCTGGGGCTTGTTTCAACGCTCGGATGTAACGAATCACCTCGGACGCATGAGGCGGGGAATTGCGGCGATCGGCCTTGGGTTTTGCATTTTGCCGTGGCCGCACAAAATCTAACGGCAAAACCCAGGGCCGAACGCCGCACGCTCCCGCCACACATCACGATACACAATGCCGCATGCATGGCTTCGAGAACATCCCCAGGGCTATGACACCGCCCTGGGCTACAAGGCATGGTAGGAGGAATTATGGGAATGGGGACGACTGGCGGTGCGGCGCGGAATTTTGTGGCGGGCGTGGCGGCGGGGGCCGCAGGCCGGCCGCCGCAATGCCCGCAATGCGGCGGCGCGCTGGCCGAAGACGACTTCCGCCCGGCGGAAGTCGTCACCATCCCGCGCGTGGTGGGCGTGCGGCGTGTGCCCAACGGGCAAGAGGTGATCTCGATCCTGGGCGGGCTCGAGCTCAACACGCCGGTGTGGGCCAACGAGATGCACGAGTTCCCCTATCTGCAATGGCAGCAGGAAGTGCACATGGCCAAGCTGCGCGCGGCGTATCCGCACGTGGCGGACAAAATTATTTTGGGCGGGCCGATCGAAGCGGAGGACGTCTACGCGCGGGCCTCGCGCGTGGCCGTGGCGCAAGGCTTGCCCAGCACGCAGCCGAGCGACGCGCTCTACAACCTGGTCACGTTCACGCGAACGTGGATTCGTCCCTGGGCGTTTTACGCGATCGAGGACGCGCAAACGCGCGGCGAGCTGCTCGCGCTTTTTCCCGACGGCTGCTACGTGGCGTTTGCGGGCGAAACCTATTGCGAATCGCGCAACGAAACGCTCGACGATCACTGGCGCGTGATGCACGCGTTGCCGGGCGATGGACAGAATCGTCCGAGCGTGGGCGACGCGCTGATTCAGATCCAGGAACGCTACAACACGCTTTCCAATATTCAGGCGGAAACCTACGAATTCGGCATTCCGCCGATTTATGCCGATCCGCAAGTGCTGGATTTTGACGCGCTCTCGAGCCAAACGGCCGAGCCTGCGGCGCATTATCCGGCACGCGCGCGTCCCGGGCAGGCGCTGGCCGCGAGCTTCTATCAGCCCGCGCCGGCGCAGGTGCCCGCGGATATGCTCGAGCACCAGCAGGACCTCGCCGGTCCCATCTCGCAATTTCTTACGGGACTTTTTCCCGCGGTGTTTGGCGGCGCGCAGCAGGGAAATAAAACGGCGGCGGGCTACGCCATGGCGCGCGACCAGGCGCTGGGCCGGCTGGGCCTCGTGTGGCGGCGGCTGAAACAATTTTATGCGGACATGATGCTGCTGGGCGTGGACACCTTCCGCAAGAATCGTCCCGACGACGTGGAGATTCCGCTGCTGGGCGCGAGCGGCGAGTTCGAGTCCAAATGGATTCGCCTGGCGGATTTGAAGGGCAACATTCAGGCGCATCCGGAAGCGGACGAAACCTTTCCGCGGCAGAAATCGCAGCAGCGCGCGGTGTTGCAGCAGTTGATGGCGTCGTCGGACCCGATGATCGCGGAAGCGCTGGGCGATCCGGCGAACATCGAGTTCATCAAGGGCGTGTTTGGTTTGAGCGAGCTGGTGGTGCCCGGCGAAGACGCGCGGGAAAAGCAGCTCCGCGAAATTTCGCAGTTGCTGGCCAGCGCGCCGATCGTGATCGAGGTAGGCGGACGCTTGTAGCCCAGGGCGGGGTCAAAGCCCTGGGGATTGCTTCAACGCTCGGATTGTCGCGTTGTCTCGAACTGCATGGGGCGGGTGCGTGTGGCGCTCGGCCTTGGGTTTTGCTTTTTCGGATGTTTTGTATCGACGAAGTCAAAGGCAGTTCAAAACCTGGGGCCGAACGCGGGGCGCGCCTGCCACACGTCATGCGTGCCAACGCGGCATGCACGGCTTCGAGAACTGCCTCAGGGCTATGGAACCGCCCTGAGCTACAAAGGCGGGCGGAGGAGAATTTATGGCGAACGATACGTTGACGGGCGCGAATCCGGCGGCGGTGGCGTTGGCCGGCGCAGACGTGGGGCACGCGGCGCATTACGTGGAATTGCCTAGCGTGCCGGTGGACGAGCTGCTCGACGATCATGCCGCGGAGCTGGCGGAAATTCGGCGGTGGGCGTCGAGCGATGCGGGGCAGTTGGCGCGCATGCAGAATCCGCTCGGGTTTGCCAACGTGCGCGCGCACGCGATCGCGCACCAGGCCGCGCTCGGACGCCAAGGCGCCCGCGCGGCGGTAGCGCAAGGCGTGTCGCCGCAGCGCAAACGGTAAGAGCGCAAACGGTGGCACGCAAACGCGAAAGTGATCGCACAGGGTTTTGTAGCCCAGGGCGGGGTCAAAGCCCTGGGGATGGCTTCAACGCTCGGATTTTCGCGTTGGCTCGGTCGCGTGAGGCGGGTGCGTGCGGCGATCGGCCTTGGGTTTGCTTTTTCGGATGTTTTGCATCAACAAAATCAAAGGCAATTTAAAACCTGGGGCCGAACGCGGGACGCACCTGCCGCACCTCACGCGAGCCAAAGCGGCAGGCGCGGCTTCGAGAACGGCCTCAGGGCTATGGAAACGCCCTGAGCTACACAAGCGGGCGGAGGAGAATTTATGGCGACGAGCACGATGGCGGCGGATGCGTCCGCGGGGGCGAGCGCGGCGGAAATTGAGGCGGCGTTTTTGGCCGGCGCGGAGGATACGGCGAGCAATGGCGGCGCGTATCCGAGTGATGAGGCGATCCTGGACATCGAAGATGGGTTGGGCGGTCCCTCGAATCGCGATGTCATTCTGAGCGGAGCCCGCCAGACTTTGGCGGGAAGCGAAGAATCCGTAGCTGCCGGTCACCGGCGAGCTGCCCGGAACCGCGGCATTGGTTCAGCGGATGCGGATGCAGCACACAGATCCTTCGTCGCCCGCCAAGAAAACGGCGAGCTCCCCAGGATGACAACCTTGCTGAAGGCTGGGCGGGGTCCGCAGGAGGACAAGCAAATTACGCGCGGTGGCGAGGCCCGTAGCGCCGGTGGCGCCGATGATGGCGACGGTAGCGCCGGTAGCGCCGATAGCGATGCTGCGCGCGGCGGTGTTGGCGGAGTTGCTGATGGCGCAGGCGCTCCGGCGATGCCGGAGTGGCTGGCGCAGCTTGGCGCGAAGGCGCCCGGCGCTTCCGCCGAGCTGGGCGCGTTGTGGCAACGCGCCACGCAGCTCGATGCGTTTGACCGTGCCTACTACGGCGATGATGCCGGCGCGCAGCAGGAACTCGTCAGCGCGCTGTATGCCGAGAATCCTGGAGCGTTGCGCGCCATGTTTGCCGCCGCGGCGAATGTGCTGCACGGCGGCGTCGAGGGTGGTCGTGTAGCGCAGGGCCTTGGCCCTGCGGATTTTCCGCGGCGCGCCGCGGGTGCGGATTTGCACGGCGCATCAGCAAACGATGTCATTCTGAGCGGAGCCCGCCAGAATATGGCGGGAAGCGAAGAATCGGTGGACGCTCGTCGCCGAGTGGCAGCCCAGAGCGACGGACTCGGTTCAGCGGATGCGAATGCGGCACACAGATCCTTCGTCGCGCGCCAAAACCAGCGCGCTCCTCAGGATGACAACCAAATCATGGGCGGAGCCGCTGGCGCGGAGGAAATTGCGCGGAACGGCCCCGGGGCACCCGCCGGAAGTGCCGGCGGGTCGCCCCAGGCTACACCGGCCAATGCAAATGCGCAGGACGAGGCGCGCGATTTGGGCCATGCCGCAAATGTGGCGCGAGAGGCAAGCCGCAACGCGGGGCGCGCGGCGAATGCGGCGCAACATGCCAATGCGGATGCGCAGGGCGCGGCGCAATTTGATGCTGGGGCTTACGCGCAGTTTGAGCGGGCGACGAATGACGCGGTGGTCTCCGACGTGACGCGCGCGATCGAGCGTGCGCTCGATCACGCGTTGCCCGCGGGCATCGCGGATGGTGCGCGCCGGCGGATCGCCGGCGACACGTTGAGCGAGGTCCACGCGGCGCTGCGTGGCGATCGCCAACTTTCCGCGCAGGTATCCGAGGCGTTGCGCACGGGACGATTTGACGACGCCGCGCGCGAGCAAGTGTCACGCCTGATCGCCGCGCGCGCTCGAGGGGTGGTGCCCGCAGCGGCCAAGCGCGTGATCGGCGAGTGGACGGGCTCCGTGCTGGCCACGCATCGCGAGCGCGCCGCAAAGCAGCAGTCCACGCAATCGCGCGTAGACATTACCGGCGGAGGATTGCCGCAGCCGGTGCCGCGACGCGCGGTGCGTCCAAGCGACGTGGATTATCGCGCCACAAGCGACGAAGAGATTTTGAGCTGGTGAGTTGCCGAGTGGCTAGTGGCTAGTGAAAAACCACGACCACGGCCGCTTTTGCGTCGGTTGGTTTTGTAGCCCAGGGCGGGGTCAAAGCCCTGGGGTTGGCTTCAACGCTCGGATTGCCGCGTCGTCTCGAACGCGTGGGGCGGGTGCGTGCGGCGATCGGCCTTGGGTGTTGGTTGGCTTGCACCGCCGCCGCCGGCGGCAACGACGGCGACGAGGAGGAAAAACCACAGCAAAGTCAAAGCCCAGGGCCGAGCGCGGGACGCGCCCGCCACATTTCACCCCAGCCAACGCGGCATGCCTGGCTTCGAGAAATGCCTCAGGGCTAGGGAACCGCCCTGAGCTACAAAACCCGGCTACACAACCGGTGCCTTTCGCTAGCCACTAGCTACTCGCCGCTCGGCGGCCTTGGCGCGCCGTAGCCCGCCGCGGCGGGCCGCGGCGGGCGAAGGCGGCTTTCCATTTCTACCTAAGGAGAAAAATACGACATGTCCGCTATGCAAAATTCGCAGACCATTGCTCTGCAACTGGAAAAAGTTCGCGATAAAGTGCCGCTGCTTTACGAACGCGATGACGTGCTGCTCAGCATGATCCAGCAGCGCGGAGACGTGGAAAAAGTTTCGAGCCGCGCCATGCGGCTCCCGCTGCAAGTGAGTCCCGGCGGCAAGGCCGGCAGCTACAACGCCGATGGCGGCGATCTCGGCCGCGGCTCCGGCACCGTCTATGACGTGGCCACGATTTCGCCGATCTTCTACCGCTTCGCCGTGGAAATCACCAAGCTCGTCGAGTACGCCACCAACGCGCGCGACAAAGCCATCGAAAACGCCGCGAAGCGCGAAGTGGCCAACGGCATGAAGCAATTCCGCAGCTTCCTCGACAAGCTGGTACAGACCGCGGGCAACGGCGTGCTCGGCACCATCAGCTCGATCAGCGGCAGCACGTTTACGATGACGGTGCCAAGCGGCGCCGCGCTCGTCTACGTGGGCCAGACAATCCAGATCTACGATCCTACGCTCACCACGAATCGCAACGTCGCGGGCAGCACCGTCACGAATGTGCTGGCCGCCGATCCCATCGGCGCGCAAACCATCACGGTGGATAACGTCCCCGCAAGCACCGCGGCGGGCGACCTGATCGTGCATGACGGGTTGACGGGCGCGTCTCCCGTGTCGCTCTTCGGCATTAAGTATCACCAGAACAATGCGACCACCGGCACGTGGCTCAATCTGAATCGCGCGACGTATCCCGTGCAGCTCGCCACGCCGCGCGTGAACGCCGGCAACGCGGCCATCACTCCCGCGAACGTGCGGCTCGCAATCAATAAGGTGCGCAAATCGCTGGGCATCAACCAGGTGGGCCGGCTGATCGCGTACACGAGCGTCGAGCAGGAACACGCCTGGGAAAATCTCGGCATCACCATCAGCCAGGTGATCAAAGAAGGCGGCGCGGGAAATGCCAACGATCTCGACCTGCTCTTCACCGGGCGGAAGACGATGTCGGGCGTGCCGATCAAATCGTCGGTGAACGCGGACCAGACGCGCGTGGACTTCCTCGATCTTTCGCACTGGGGCCGCGCGGTGATGAAGGATATCGACTTCTTCGAGATCGGCGGGCAAACCGTGTTTCCGATTTACGGAACGTCGGGCGGCCTTTCGGCTTCCTACATTTTTTATTTCGATACGGGCTTCCAGGTGTGGAATGACTCGCCGCGCAGCGGCGCGTACATCGATAGCCTGGCGCGGCCCAGCGGGTATTAAAGGCAAGTGGTCCGGTTGTGTAGCCCAGGGCGGGGTCAAAGCCCTGGGGCCTGCTTCAACGCTCGGGTTGCGGCGTTGACTCGAACGTGTGGGGCAGGTGCGTGTGGAGTTCGGCCCTGGGTTTTGGATTTGTCTTTTGGTGGCGCGGTAAAAACAACGACAAAGGCAAAACCTAGGGCCGAACGCGGCACGGACCTGCCTCATGTCACGCATGCCAACGCGGAATGTTCGGCTCCGAGAAAAGCCCCAGGGCTTTGACCCCGCCCTGGGCTACAAAACCGTTGCCTTTCACTAGCCACTAGCCACTCGTCACTAGCCACTCGCCGCTCACCAACCGGCTGCTGGCCTTGGCGCGCCGAAGCCCGCCCTGGCGGGCGAAGGCGGCTGCATCTCCATGATTCGCGTATTGCGGGAAACGCACCTCGCGGCGGAAAACGTTGCGCGGCGGCTCGAGCTTGCCGGCGGACGCAACCGTTTTGGTGAGCCGAATTTCCGCGCGGTGTGGGGAGGGTCGCGGCTCGCGTGGATCGGCGGCAAGTTTGAGGACCGCGACGCCGCGGGCGCGCTGGTTCGCGAATGCGTGGCGTTGCGGCTCGAACCGAAATACGCGCCGCTCGACCGCTGGCACATCGAGCGGTGGTGTCCTCCGGAGATGTACGGTTCGCCGGAGGAATGGCGCGCGGCGACGCTCGAAATCACCGATGGACGCAACGTGGCGGCGCTGGGGCCGTATCCCTCGCGCGGGGAATACGAGCACGCGTTCACCTTGGAGGATGCGCACGGCGGGTTCGTGCAGTTGACGCCGGCCATCGCGGAGCATTTGGCGCGAATGATCGAGCGCAGCCGCGCCACGCCACGCGGCGACGGGCGCGCGGCGCTGTCACAGCGTGAGGATCGCGCCGGCGCGGCGTACGACGCGTACGCCGAAGCGGTGCTCAGCGACGCCGCACCGGCTTAGCACGCCGCGCACGGCGTCTGCTGTGGTGGGCTTTTGCCTCTGTAGCTCAGGGCGGTTCCATAGCCCTGAGGAAGTTCTCGAAGCCGTGCATGCCGCGTAACTTGGGACGCGTGGGGCAGGTGCGTGTGGCGTTCGGCCCTGGGTGTTGCCGGCGCGTCGCTTTACATTGCTCTTGCCGTTGCCTTTGTGCGGCGGTCAGGGACAAACAAATCAAAACCTAGGGCCGAACGTGTGACGTGCCTGCCACACGTCAGTCTCGCCAAAGCTTGATGCACGGCTTCGAGAAAATCCCCAGGGCTATGGAACCGCCCTGGGCTACAAAAGACGGCGCAATTCACATGCGAGGGTGAGGGAATATGACGACAGAAGCGGAACGCGGCGGCACGTCAGGGCAGCGGGGCGCGAATGCGCGGAATGTGTTGAACGGGCGCATCGTGAGCCACAATCGCGAGATGGGCGGACACGGCGGCACGTCGCCGCATCCCCGCGGCGCAGACGGCAGTGAGGCTGCAAGCCACGGTGCGGCGCGTGATGCGCGCAGCGGCGAAGCCGCTGCGGCGACGCTGGTGCTCGGCGGGATGCGCGGCGCGCCGCTCGCGGGCGCGAGCCTGGCGGCCTCCGGCGTGAAGGGCGCGTCCGTGGCGGCGGACGCAGCGGTGCTGTGCAATATCACCGGCGAGCGCTGGATCCTGCACCGCACGCACGGAATGTTTTGCGTGGCGGGGCGCGTTGACACCGAAGCGTACGCGCTCACGCCGATCGTCCCGCGCACTGGCTCGATCGATCTGGGCGACAAGCGTTCGCTCGAATTTCCGATTCCGGCGCGCGCCATCGCCGAAGACCTCGCGCGCGAGATTAATTCCGATGGTGGCGAGGCCAGCTATTTCGGCGTGTTCGTTTGCGAAGGCAGCGAACCGAGCGATGAGGAATTGCGCGCGGCGCACGCGCAGCTCGAGCATTTTTATCGTACGCTGGTGGCCGCGGCGGACCGCACCTGGGAGCGCACGCACAATGTGGTGCTGATCAGCGACCTCGAACGGCGCGCGGCGCGGGCGTTGCACCTCGAGAAGGAGTGGTCGTACGAGGCGAACGAGCGCGTGGATTGTCCCGCGTGCGGCGAAAAATTGCGGCCGAACGTGGCGGTGTGCCGCGTATGCCGCGCGGTGTTGAATCGCGAGAAAGCCGCACAGTTCGGTTTGGCACCGGAGGCCGCGCCGCCGCCCGCCGCGAATTAGTTTTGTAGCCCAGGGCGGGGTCAAAGCCCTGGGGCTGGCTTCAACGCTCGGATTGTGGCGTTGGCTCGCACGAGTGGGGCGGGTGCGTGTGGCGTTCGGCCTTGGGTTTTGACTTGTCTTTTGGTGTCGCCGTGAAAAGCACGTCAAAAGCAAAACCCAGGGCCGAACGCGTGACGCGCCTGCCACACCTCAGGCGCGCCAAAGCGGCATGCATGGCTCCGAAGCAGGCCTCAGGGCTATGGAACCGCCCTGAGCTACACAAGCATCTCGATTTCGGCCAGGGCGGATATTGATTGTGTAGCCCGCCCCGTTTCGTAGGGGCGGGGGTTTAAATCACAACGTGGTTGATACTCAGACTGCTTCGCGCGAATGCAGCCGCGGCGTTTTCCGGTGACCCGTCTCACATTTGCGGGGGTGGTTGTGAACGGCGTGCTGGTGGATCGCGTGATTGCCGATCATCGGGCGGTCAGTGCGCCGCGGAAAGGCCCCGCCCCTACGAAACGGGGCGGGCTACACAAGCGTTGAGCGATTGGCGGGCGAGGGAATTGGCAGGCAAAGACCACGGGGCGACTGCCGGAATTCTGGCGGATCGCCCCAGGCTACAGGGCGAGGGGATTATGCGGCGAAATGATGGTTGCAGGTTTGTCGTGACTAGGGCTGCGGCGCGGATGGTAGTGGCTTTGCTTGCGGCGGGCGTAATGCTGCTGGCGGCTGCAAAGCCTTGCGCCGCGCAGGGGTCGCGCAGGGACGATATTGTGATTGGCGCGCGCGGCTTGCCGCTTGCGGGGGCGCAGGTGCGCGTGTGTACCGCGAGCGCTACGACCACGAGTCCTTGCACGCCGCAGGCAAATATTTATTCCGACATCGCGCTGACGCAGGCGCTGGCGAACCCCACCACCACCGACGGCCTGGGCAATTACAATTTTTACGCCGCGCCGGGACGCTACGTGATCGAAGTTTCCGGCCCGGGCATCACCACGAAGCAGATTCGCGATGTGATTCTGCCGAGCGATCCTTCGCAGCCCGCGGATTTTTCGGGCGACGCGATCAGCGCGCTTTCGTTGACGCTCGCGGGCAACCTGACCGTGGCGGGCAGCACGGCCGTCACCGGGACGCTCAGCGTGGGCGGCGCTCCGGTGCCTTCGACGGCGGCGGCCAACACGTGGACCGCGGCGCAAACGTTTAACGCGGCAGTGACGCTCGGCAACACCGGCGGCAACGTGGCGCAAAAATCCATCGCGGCCGATGGCGAGCGCTACGTTTCGCCTAACGGCAATGACGCGAACGATGGCCTTTCCGCCGGCACCGCGATGGCCACCGTGTATCACGCGCTGTGTTCGCTGCCGGGAGGGAATTGCTCGGCGCAAACAGCGGGGAGCGGCACGCTGCACGTGGCGAACGCGACGGCGATCGGCGGTCCCGTAGCCGGGCAGGGAATTTGGGTGATGGGATCGAGCGACCCGAATTATTCTTCGCCGCCTTCGGGCTGGCTCAAGGCCGGAGGTCCGGTGACGATCGCGTGCGGAGCGCCGCAGCCGACGGCGCTCGCGAACCAGCCGGGGAACACCTGCGGAATTTCCGGCGCGAATAGCGGCACGGGTCCCGGCGGGCCGTTCATCTGGCTGAGCGGCAACCTGACGAATTACACGTTCCAAAATGTAGGCACGCACGACTATCCGAACATTTGCATTCGGCTCGGCGTGGACTCGAACGGTAACCGCGCGAATGGCCTGGGCGGGTCGCAGCTCGATGTGTTCGATCACTTCGGCTGCCACATTCAGACGTCCAACACCAGCGCGGGTCCGGGCGTGGATATCGGCGACAACGTTTTCTGGATTTGGTTTACGCACGCTTCGCTGCCGGGCAACTCGAATGCGACCGGCGGGCTCAGTTCGGACCAAAACGCAGCGGTGCTGGTGAACCCCTCGACGGGCGGCGGCTCGGGGCTGCTCTTTTTTCTGGACGATGTGATGAACAGCGGCGGGATCAAGTACACACCGGGCGCAGGCAGCGCCGGAATCACCGTGCAGCACTTGACGACGGAAGCCAACGTGAAGGCCGCGGTGTGGTTCACATCGTCGAACCAGTACATGACCTCGTCGGTGGACTACGTGATCGTGGCCGATTGCACGGGCACGTGTCCGGCCGTCGAGAATGATGGGGGGGAAGGCGCGGCGGTGCGCGTCTCAAACCTGCAAGGGCAGGGCGTGAACTCCGTCGGGCCGGTGATGAATAGCGGCGGCGATTACCCCGCGAATTATCAGAACGTGACGACGAGTCCCACCGCGCAAGGCTCGCTCGGATTCTGGGGCAACCGCGTGGTGGGTCAGGTGGACGCATCGCGGCGGCAATTCGGTCCGGTGAGCGTGCGCTTTGCGAATATCGCGGCGACGGCGCCGGCGGGTTGGACGGTGAAGTCCGGCGCGGTGTTGACGCAATCGATTGCGGCTCCGGATGGCACGAGCGGCGCGGGGCGCGTGTCGGTGGCTTCCGGCGCGAGCGGCGTGGAATTTTACCGGCAAAACATTCCCGTGGCCGTGGGCGACATTTTCATTTCGGGTGTGTGGTCGCGCTCGAACACCGCGAACGGCTACTCGAGCGGCAACCCGGGAGACTTCTTTTTCAATTCGAGCGGGTTCACCTGCACGAACGGCTCGCAAAGCGTGCTGCTGAACCAGTGGATCACCGGCGACGGCGATTGGCAGTTCAATATCGCGAGCTGCACGGTGGCCACAATCGGCAGCGGCAACGCAGACACCGGCTTCGACGGGCAGGCCGACAACACGCACACCAACGATTTTTACGCGCCGATCCTGCTGCACATTCCTGCGGGCACGGTAAGCGCGAGCGAGGCGGCGGAAATCGCGGAAAATTTGCAGACGTATACGAATGCGGCGAGCGCGGGCCAGCTTGCGTCCATTCAAGGCGTGGTGCCGGTGGGGAATCCGGTGCGCAAGCTGGTGTTTCCGTGGGCTGCGTGCAATGGCGGCACGGCGGCTTCGTTGTGGTCGTCCGCGTCGGGCAATACGGGTCCGGGCGCGGCGTGTACCGGCGATAACCAGGCGGGCTACCTGGGGCTGAAAGATGGCGATACGTTCTATTTTAATTTCACGCTGCCGGAAGATTATGTGGCGGTGAGTTCGGTGACGCCGAGTTTTGTGGCGGATGACTCCACGTCCGGGCACACGGTGGTGATTTCCGCGGCGGCGTATTGCGTAGCGCCGAATACGA
Source organism: uncultured Acidobacteriota bacterium (assembly GCA_963703805.1). Lineage (GTDB taxonomy): Bacteria > Acidobacteriota > Terriglobia > Acidiferrales > UBA7541 > DASTCZ01. The sequence goes on from CAVPFO010000001.1 coordinate 339,842, forward strand.
ATAGCGCGGTGGCCACGAGTCCTACATTTTTGACGGCGGGCACCGCGACGACCACGATTCCCTCGAGCGCCGCGGCCGATGTGATGTATGGCGCGAGCGTGACGAACCTTTCGCTCGCCGGGTGCACGCCGGGAAGTTACGTGCGCTTGAAATTCAGCCGCGGCACGGATACCGCGACGGGCAATGTGTATTTGTTCGGCGGGCTGGTGTTTGCGTATAGCGCGGCGTATGGGCAGTGAGGCCGTAGCGAACCGCCTTCGCCCGGCACGGCAGGCTACGGCGCGCCAAGGCCAGCGGAGTGACGAGTGGCCAGCGAAGATCCGCGGCAGGTTTTGTAGCCCAGGGGCGGTGTCAAAGCCCTGGGGCCTGCTTCGGAGCGATGTGTGCCGCGTTGGTACGCGTGCCGTGAGGCGGGTACGTACGGCGATCGGCCTTGGGTTTTTGGTTTTGTGCGGCGATACGACGAGGTCAAATTCAACGCCTAGGGCCGAACGCCCCACGCACCCGCCTCGGTTCATTTTGCGCCAAGGCCACACGCATGGCTCCGAGAAAATCCCCAGGGCTATGACCCCGCCCTGGGCTACACAAGCAAAACCTGAAGCGAACCCAAAATTCAACGCCTAGGGCCGAACGCGTGACGCACCCGCCTCGGTTTATTTGCGCCAACGCCGCAAGCATGGCTTCGAGAAAATCCCCAGGGCCATGGAACCGCCCTGGGCTACAAGGCTATCGGCGCGGTGTGTTTTCATGGATACGAATACGAATGGCGTCAGCGCGGGTGCAGACGCGGATGGTGCTGCGCTGCGTGCGCCGGCTGCGTTCGGCGCGCCGGCGGGGCGTAACGGCGCGTCCGGATTCTGGCGCGGGGTGTTTTCGGAGGCGGATGGCTCGCCTTCGTTTTCGCGGATCGCCACGGCGGTGGCGGTGGCGTTTGCGGTGGGTTGGACGACGGCGCTGGTGCGGCAAAATCACGCGCTGCCCGATTTCGGCGGCATGACGTGTTTCGTGGGCACATTGTACGGCGTAAACAAATTGGCGTCGGCGTTTGGCCGCGACCGGTGAGCCGGTTTTGAACGCGTAACGCGAGTGGCTCGGCGTTGCGTATTTTGTAGCCCAGGGCGGGGTCAAAGCCCTGGGGGTTTCCTCGGAGCCGTGGATTCCGCGCGGCCTCGAGTGCATGAGGCGGGTGCGTGCCGCGTTCGGCCCTGGGTTTTGTTTTTGTGCGGCGATAAGGCGACGTTAAATTCAACGCCCAGGGCCGAACGCATGACGCACCCGCCTCGCTTCATTTTGCGCCAACGCCGCACGCGTGGCTCCGAGAAAATCCCCAGGGCTATGACCCCGCCCTGGGCTACAAAACCTCGGCTACAAAAGCGGGCGCCAGTTTCACTAGCCACTAGCCACTCGTCACTCGAACTTAATGAGGTCACACCATGCCTGTTGTGGGATCTTCGGCGTATAACACTGCGGGACAAATCACCGCGCTGATTCGGTCGCTGCTGAATGACGCCTCGGGAAATCTCTTTACCGATGGCGTGCTGATTCCTTACGTGAACTCGGCGTATCGCAAGGTGCAGCGCGCGCTCGCGGCCGCGGGGCAGGAAACGTTTCTGGTGGACGACGTGCTGCTGGTGGTGCCTGCGATCTCCGCCGTCGATTCTTCGCTGCAGGTGACCATCAACGACCAGACCGCTCCTCCCAATCAATTGCCCACCGATTTGCTCGAGCCGCTCGAGGTGTGGGAGCGCGCGAACCTGAGCGATGACGATTTCACGCCGGTGGTGGACCTGAGCGGGCGCGGCGGGCTGCCGGCCATCGAGCAAGGTCCCGCGCTGCGATTTTGGGAGTGGCGGCAGGATGGGCTGTGTTTTGTGGGCGCGACGCAGGACGTGCAGATCCGGCTGCGCTATCAGAAATCGTATCCGGATTTCACGGACGGCACGAGCGTGGTGCTGGTGCGCAACGCGCAGGAAGCAATCGCGTTTACTGGAGCGGCGATGGCGGCGCTGGCGCGCGGGTCACCGCTGGCCGCGCAGTGGGACGCGGCGGCGGCCGACGCCATCGAGGATTTGGTGACGCAGACGGTGCGTCGCGATCAGCGCGGCGGACATCGGCGGCGTCCGTATTCGTGGAGAAGCGGGTTCGCGCCGCTGGTGTGACCCGCCTTCGCCCGAACGCCGCGGGCTACGGCGCGGCGAGCCTCGCTTTTGTAGCCCAGGGCGGGGTCAAAGCCCTGGGGCTTGACTCGGAGCCGTATGTGCGGCGCAGGCATGCGTGACGTGAGGCGGGTGCGTGCCGCGTCCGGCCCCGGGTTTTGCCGTTAATCTTTTCCGCGCACGAAAAACAAACCAAAATTCAACGCCTAAGGCCGAACGCCGCACGCACCCGCCTCATGCGTGCGAGGCTACCCGTGAATCGCGGCGTTGAGACAAGCCCCAGGGCTATGACCCCGCCCTGGGCTACAAAACGGCGGTGGGTGATTCGGCACCGCTAGCAATCAACGCTCCGATTGTGTAGCCCGCCCCGTTTCGTAGGGGCGGGGAATTAAATGGACGGGCGGCGGGACGAACACCAACACCGCACCGGCAAATCGCGCACGATCGTTGCGCGGGTCCGGCGCCGCTTTGTGCTGCGTTCTGACCGCAGCACTATCGCGACGCACGCACCCCACCGTCATCCTGAGGAGGCCGCCTGCTTCTGGCGGCCGACGAAGGATCTGTGTGTCGAATTCACCGCGGATTCGGCCTGGCGCCGCGGTCACGTGCGGCGTTCTGGCAAAGAGCTTCCGCGAGGTCGGGCCATCGCGGATTCAACGATTCAATGAGCGCGATCTTTTTAGCGCGAAGCCAACCCTTGATCTGTTTCTCTCGAGCGATGGCTTCGCGGGCATTTCCAAACATTTCGTAGTAAACGAGACGAGTGATGTTGTATTTCGCGGTGAAGCCCGGCGTTTTCCGGTTCTTGTGCTGCTGGATACGGATCTCGAAATTGCCGGTCACGCCCGTGTATAGCGTCCGCGAGTCATTTGCGAGAATGTAGACGAAGTAGGAACGCTGGGCCACGCCGCGGATTTTGTCACGGACTTGACGCTCGCGATAGGAATACTTGGCTCGTACACGGTGATGCGTTCACACGGATCCTTCGTCGGCCGCCGGAAGCAGGCGGCCTCCTCAGGATGGCAATCGTGAGGGGATGGGCGGGTCCCTCAGGATGGCAATCGTGAGGGGTGCACCCCGTCCACGAAAGCGAACTTGTCATTCTGAGTGGAGGACCGCAGGTGGTGCGGTCCGGAACGAAGAATCTGTGTGATGAATTCGCAGCCGGTTGATTTGGGAATGTAGGTAGCGCGCGATCGGGACTACTTGGCGCGTGCGCGGTGACGCGTTCACACGGATCCTTCGTCGGCCGCCGGAAGCAGGCGGCCTCCTCAGGATGACAATCGTGAGGGGATGGGCGAGTCCCTCAAAATGGCAATCGTGAGGGGATGGGCGGGTCCCTCAGGATGGCAATCGCAAAATGACAATCGTGAGGGGTGCACCCCGTCCACGAAAGCGAACTTGTCATTCTGAGTGGAGGACCGCAGGTGGTGCGGTCCGTAACGAAGAATCTGTGTGGTGAATTCGCAGCCGGTTGATTTGGGAATGTAGGTAGCGCGCGACGGGACTACTTGGCGCGCTTTTCACTAGCCACTCGTCACTAGCCACTCGTCACTCGCACTGAGGTTCACGCATGAGCGTTGCTGGATTCATTGATGCGCCGCTGGATATTTTTGGCGGGCTGGTGACCGATATGCCCGCGGGCGATTTGCCGCTGGGCGTTTCGCCGGATTGCCAGGACGTCGCGTTCACGGCGGGATCGGTGCGCACGCGGCCGGGACTGCAAGCGGTGTTCAGCGCGATTGGCGGCAATCCCACGGTAAATTATTTGAAGACGTACATCACTCCGGCGCAGCTCGAGCTGATGCTGGCGCTTGATGCCTCGGGCGTGCTGTGGCAGGAATCGGAAGCCGCGCCGGGCGTGCTGGCGCAAGTGGCGAGCGGCTTGCCCACGAACGCCTACGCGAAATCGGCGACGCTCTTCGGCCGCGAATACATCGCGTTAAGCGACGGCAAGTTCGGCACCGCGATGCCGCGGCAGTACGACGCCACAAATTTCGATCGCGTGAGCCAGGTGGGTCCCGGCGCGAGCGCCACCGTAGTGGATGCAGCCGTCGAGCCCACGCTGGTGATGGCGGCGTCGCCCACCGGCGCGGTGCGCAGCAACAACGTGGCGACGATCACCACCACCACGCCGCACGGCTATCAGGCCGGACAAACCGTGCTCGTCGCCGGCAGCGTCCTCGACGCCAGCTTTGGCGGCACATTCCTCATCACCAGCGTGCCGAGCGCCACTACCTTCACCTACGCAAATCCCGGCGCGAACATGGCCAATGGCGGCGACGGCACCTCGACGGGCGGCAACGTGACGCTCGAGCCGCAATGTTCGCCGGGCGTGCACCAGCTCGCAATTATTTTCGAGACGCGCCAGGGCTACCTCACCGCTCCAAGCGCTCCCGTGAACTGGACCACCGCCGGCGGACGCCGCGCCAACGTGACGAACATTCCCACCGGCCCGGCAAATGTGACCGCGCGGATTCTCGCGTTCACCGGAGCAAACGGCGCAAGCTTTTTCTACGTGGCGAGCAACGTGCCGCAATCCACGGCCATGCGCATCGCGGACAACACGACCACTTCGCTGGTAGTCGATTTCTCCGATGCCGCGCTGCTGGCCGCAACGAACGTGGACGAGCTTTTCGCGCAGGTGGCGCTTGGCGAATGCGCGGGCGTGATTGACTACAGCTCGCGGCTTTTCTGGTGGGGCGAGCGCAGCCGCGTGGATAATTTTGTGAACCTGACGTTCGATGGCGCGTTCGATCCCACGGGCGTGACGCCGCTGGGTTGGACGCGCGACGCCACGTACGGCGTAGGCGGCGGGCAGGAAAGCTCGAATGTGGTGTGGGGCTTCGCGTATCGCTTCACGGGTCCCGGCACCAGCCAGCCTACGCGGCGCGGCATGATCGCGCAGAGCGCGTATCACGATGTGGATGGCGTGCCGATCCTCGCGCCGGCCACAAATTATTCCGTGCGCTTGCAGGCGGCAAAAAATAGTGCGCTGGGCGGCGCGACGCTCACCGTCGACCTCTATAGCGCGTCGGGCGGCGGGCAAATCGCTTCGGCGCAAATTGCGAACACGGCGCTCGCGACGGCGTACCAGCAATTTTCGCTGGCGTTGAGCGCGCCCACGCCCGCCACGATTCCGGCGGACCTGGTGCTGCGCGTCTACGCGGATTTCCAGGATGTGCCGGGGACGAGCGAATGCATCTACGTGGACGACATCGAGATTTTCGCGACGAACGCGCCGTACAACGTCTCGCAAGTGCGGGCGAGCGGCGTCGAGGATCCCGAGAGTTACGACGCGCTGACCGGCGTGCTGAGCGTGGCCGAGGAAAATGGGCAGGCGGTGCGCGCGGCGTTTCGTTTGCGCGAGTCTCTGTATTTCGTGAAGGAGCGCTCGCTTTACGTGACGCAGGACGACGGTGTGAACACTCCCGACAAGTGGACCATCAGCGAAGTGTCCGTGAGCGTGGGCACGCCCTCGGTGCATGGCGTGGACGTGGGCGAGGATTGGGCGGTGATCGCGGGCAGGGAAGGGCTTTATCTTTTTGGCGGCTCGGAGCCGGTGAAAATCTCGCAGGAAATTCAGCCCACGTGGGACCAGATCAACTGGCAATACGGCCACACGCTGTGGGTGAGCGTGGATACGCGCAACAAAAGAATTGTGTGCGGGGTGCCGCTCGGGTCGGCGACGCAGCCGAACACAATTCTGATGATGGATTATCGCGGGCTGTCGAGCGGGTCGCAGATCGCGGACGCCACGCCGGTGGACTTCAGCTCGATCACGAAGAAGCTTTTCGTCTACGGCGCGGCGCGGAAGTGGTGTCCGTGGAGCATTGCCGCGAATTGCGGCGCCTTGATCGAGCGCAGTAACGGCACCGCGCGCACGTTCCTCGGCAACGCGGCCGGGAACGGCAAAATCTATCAGCTTGGCGACACGCAATATTCCGATGACGGCGCGGCGATCGCTTCGTATTACACCACGGCTTACTTTTTGCCGTCGGAGATGGAGTCGAGCCTCGATCTGCGTTCGCACCGGAAATTGTTCGGCTACTTCACGGCGTATGCGGAGGGCGCGGGTTCGCTGGCGCTGACGGCGTCCGCGGACGCAGCGGGATTTCCGCAGGCGTTGCCGGCGCTGGCGCTCTCGAATCCGGGCGCGCGCGACCTCGAGATGCCGGTGAACGTGCTGGCGGAGCGCGTGGCGTGGCAGTTCGGCACCAGCGCCGTGGGCGCGTGGTTCCGTTTGCAGCGCATCGTGCCCAGCCTCGCGAACGATCCGTGGTCGCCGGTCCGCGGTACGTAGCGTTTGTAGCCCAGGGCGGTGTCATAGCCCTGCTTGTACTGAGCAAAGCGAAGTGGGGCCTGTTTCAGCGCTCGGGTTTTCGCGTTTCCTCGGATGCATGAGGCAGGTGCATGCGGCGTTCGGCCTTGGGCGTTGACTTTGCTTTTCTCGCGCGAGGGGCAGGCAACCGGCCCACCCACGGCCTTTGTAGCCCAGGGCGGTGTCAAAGCCCTGGGGTCTGTTTCAACGCTCGGATTTTTGCGTTGCCTTGCACGTATGAGGCAGGTCCACGCGGCGTTCGGCCCTGGGTGTTGACTTTGCTTTTTGTGGAGACCGAAGCCCAACGTCAAAACCCACGGCCGATCGCCACACGCGCCCGCCTCACATCATTTTGCGCCAACGCGAAACACGCGGCTTCGAGAAAATCCCCAGGGCTATGACCCCGCCCTGGGCTACAAAGGCAAAACCGGGCACAAAATTTCCATGCTGCAACTGCCACAACTGAAACATATCGAGGCGGGCGATCCGCGGCTCTACTCCGCGCTGAAATCCGTGGTGGACGCGGTGAACAACCTCGGCACCGGCACGGGCGTGGACCCGGCCGGCGAGACCGCCGCGCCCACGATGCTCGCGGCAATCCGCGTCACCGCCGCCGACGGAATTTTCGATATCGCGCTCACGGACAATTCGCCGATCACGCGCGGCATCCAGTATTTTGTGGAGTCGGACGCAACGCCGGCATTTTTGCAGCCGCACGTGTACGCGCTCGGTCCTTCGCGGAATGCGCGGCTCGCGCTCGGCAACCTCACGCTCTACTGGCGCGCATACAGCCAGTACGCGGGATCGCAGCCGTCACCGGCGGTAACGTTTGGCGCGCCGCCCAGCGCGGTGGTTGGCGGGGGCAGCGCCGGGCCCGCGCAGCAGCCCTCGGCCGGCAGCGGCACCGCGTCCGGCACCGGACAGCAAGGCGGCAGCGGCTTGGGCAAAGTTTTGCAGCGCGGCGGCTAGCTTTGTAGCCCAGGGCGGTTCCATAGCCCTGGGGCTTGCTTCAACGCTCGGATTTTTGCCTGGCTCGCACGCATGAGGCAGGTGCGTATGGCGTTCGGCCTTGGGTTTTGCATTTTGGTTTTCTCACGCGCCGGAAAGGCAACATCAAAACCAACGGCCGAACGCCACACGCACCCGCCACACGTCAGTTGCGCCAGCGCGGAATGCACGGCTTCGAGAACATCCCCAGGGCTATGACCCCGCCCTGGGCTACAAAGGATGAATGCACATCCGCGCACGCATGAGGCCGGCGCGTGCGGCGATTTTACGCGGCGGTGCTCGGGCAGTGCGCACAATTTGCGAATGCCGTAAGCTACACAACTTTGCGACATTTTCGGATCGCGCACCTACTTGCCGGTGTCATTCTGAGGCGCCCGTCCGTCTTTTGGACGGGCACCGAAGAATCTGTGTGAGGCATTCGCATCCGTTTCATTCGGGCTGCCGGTGTTGGCGCACGGGCCTTATTGCGTTCACACAGATTCTTCGCTGCGAGCAAACTGCGCTCTCCGCTCAGAATGACAAGCATTTTGTTCGGCGTCGCTGGAACGGAAGAAACCGAGCGGCAGCGGCATCCCGCACCATGCACATCCGCGCTTACACCGAGGGCGATCTGGACGCGCTGCGGCGCATGCACGCGGCGTCGCGCATGCCGTATGCGTTTCCCGATCTGGCGAATCCGCTGTTTCTCACGCGCGTCGTGATCGAACGCGACGCGCAAATTGTGGCGGCGGCGCTCTTGCGACTGACGGCGGAGGCGTACGTGTTGCTCGATCCCGCGGCGGGCACGCCGCGCGATCGCTGGCGCGCGTTGCTGCTAGCGCACGAGGCCGCGCGCGGCGATGCGAATCGCCGCGGACTCTATGACGCGCATTGTTGGCTGCCTCCGCCGGTGGCGTCCGCCTTCGGACGCCGCCTCGAGCGCCTGGGCTGGCAGCGCGAACCGTGGCCGTCGTACAGCCGCGGCGTGGCGCACGCCACGCCAGGCTTGTAGCCCAGGGCGGTGTCAAAGCCCTGGGGATTGTTTCAACGCTCGGATTTTTGCCTGTCTCGAACGCATGAGGCAGGTGCGTACGGCGTTCGGCCTTGGGCGTTGACGTTTTGTCTTTCTCGCGCGGCACAAGGGCAATACGAAAAATGCGGCCGATCGCGCCGGTTGTGTAGCGCAGGTCCTTGGACCTGCGGTCTTTGTGCGGCGTCAACTCGCGCGCATTTACATGTGCCGCTGGTCTAGCCCGCCCCGTTTCCGTAGCGGCGGGCGATTTTCCGCGTCGCCAAGCGCGATAATGTCAGCATTGCGAAATTGGCGGCCACAACCCGCAGGTCCAAGGACCTGCGCTACACAACCGCGGCCGAACGCCGCACGCACCTGCCTTACGTCACTTTGCGCCAACGCGGAATGCATGGCTTCGAGAACGTCCCCAGGGCTATGACACCGCCCTGGGCTACAAAGGCAGCAACCGCGCTGGGCCGCGAAAATCGCGTCCACATCCGATGCACACCAGGAGAAAATCATGTCACGCGCATCCACGCAAACGCGCCAGCTTACCGACGAGGAACGCTCGAGCATTGACGCCACGAACCAGGCGCTGCTGGGCCAGCAGTCGAGCCTCGGCAACACGCTCGCGCCCGCGTATCAAAATATGCTCGAGAATCCCGGTTACACGCAGGCGCAGCAGGCCGCCATCACCGGAGCCACGCAGGGCGCGCTCGGCGGCGCGTTCAATTCGCTCGCGCAATCGGCGGCCAATCGCGCGGCACGCACCAATAATTCCGCGGGCTTTGGCGACACCCTCGATCAGCTCGCGCGCCAGCAAGCGCAGCAGCAGGCCACGGCCGCGCAGCAGAACCAGGTCGCGTTCGCGAACAACGCGCAGCAGCAACAGTCGCAAGCGTTGCAAGGACTCGCCGGCCTCTACGGCGTGGACGCCAACATGCTTTCGCGCACGCTCGGTATTCCGGCGGAGCTGCTCGGCGTGCGCCAACGCGCGGACGGCACCACCGGGGTCAGCGGCAAAGTCGGCTTCGGCCCCGTAAGCCTGGGCTTCGGCTCGAGCGGCTAGCACTGCTCTTCGTGCGACATAGCGGATCTCCACATTTTCGCGCGGTTTTGTAGCCCAGGGTGGTGTCATAGCCCTGGGGATGTTCTCAACGCCGAACATCACGCGTTGCCTCGCACGCATGAGGCAGGTGCGTCCGGCCCCAGGCGTTGAATTTCGGTTTGCTTCACCGCCGCCGCTGACGTCACCACGCCGGCCAGCTTTTGTAGCCCAGGGCGGTGTCAAAGCCCTGGGGCCTGCTTCAACGCCGAGCATCACGCGTTGGCGCGCATGCATGAGGCAGGTGCGTACGGCGTTCGGCCCTGGGCGGTGCATTTCGGTTTGTCTTTCTCGATCGCGCGAAAGGGGCAAAGGCAAAATCCAAGGCCGATCGCCATACTCACCCGCCACAAATCACACACGGCGGTGCCACGCGCACGGCTCCGAGGAAATCCCCAGGGCTATGACACCGCCCTGGGCTACAAAGGCCACCGCGCGCGAGATTGTTTGTTGCAAATCACCATGTCCATCGATCCAGCCAGCATCGCCAGCGCCGCGTTGTGGGGCGCGTACATCACGTGGAAGGAACTGGTCCCACTGGTGCGCCGCAACAACGCAAACGGTAGCGGCGCCGCCGGCGCGAAGTCCGTGGACTTCTGGCGGCTCGAGCTGCGCGAGCAGATGCACAGTTCGCTCGAGCGCGCGCTCACGCCAAAATTTGACGCGCAAATCGCGCTGCTTGCCGAGGTAAAAACGTCAAGCGCCGACGTAAGCAAAGGCGTCGCCGAACTCGTCACGCTCCAGCGCGCCAGCCAGCACGCGTCAGCCGCCCCGCGCCGCCGCTGAAGCATCGCCGCCACCCCGCTCTTGTAGCCCAGGGCGGGGTCATAGCCCTGGGGCTTTTCTCAACGCCGAGGATCACGCGTTGCCGCGCACGCATGAGGCAGGTGCGTACGGCGTTCGGCCCTGGGTGTTGATGTTGTTTTTGTCTTGCTGTCGCACTCGAAAGAGGCAACACCAAAACCCACGGCCGATCGCCACAGGTGCCCGCGTCACGTAATTTTGTGCGAGCGCACAATGCACGGCTCCGAGAACATCCCCAGGGCTATGACCCCGCCCTGGGCTACAAAGGATGAATGCACATCTGCGCATGCATGGGATGAGCGTACGAGGCGATCGGCCCTGGGCGTTATTTTCGTTTTGCTGCACGCGCCGCGCGCACCCGGCCACTCGATGAACGACGCACACATATCGCCATCCGCGCTCGCTCGCGCCGCGCTGATCGCGCTGGCACGCGCCGCCGCGTCCGCGCACGCGCTCGATCCCGCGCTCGTCTGCGCCGTCGTCGAGCAGGAATCTGCCTGGACGCCGTGGGCCATCCGCTACGAGCCGGGCTTTCTCGCGCGCTACGTCGCGCCGCTTTTCACGGCAGGGAAGATCTCCGCCACCGAAACCTACGCCCGCGCGTTTTCCTGGGGACTGCTGCAAGTGATGGGGCAGGTCGCGCGCGAACATGGCTTCGCCGGCGCATCGCTCGCCGAACTCTGCGACCCCGTCGTGGGACTCGAGTACGGCTGCCGCGTCCTCGCCGCCAAGCTCGCGCAGGCGGAGGGCAACGTCGAGCGCGCGCTCCTGCTGTGGAACGGCGGCGCCAACATACACTACGCGCAAGAGGTGCAGTCGCGTCTAGCACGCTACGCCTAGCCGCCGCGCACGTTTCTTGCGCGTGTCCGGCGTTGTGTGTGGGTTTGCTTTTGCCTGTTTGTGTAGCGCAGGGCTTCCAGCCCTGCGGCTTTTCCCCGGCGTTACGCTGGCTCACAATTTTCGCGCTCGGTTGTGTAGCCCGCCCCGCTGCGTAGGGGCGGGGCCTTTCCCCGGCGTCACGCCGATTCGCCACGTCCCCGGGGGACAAATTGTCTGGCGTTAATGAGCCACGCTTTCGGTTCGCACGGGCCTATAATCCGCGCATGTTGTGGTTGAGGCTATTTGCGGCGTTGGCCGCCCTGCTGCTGTTGGCCGCGACCGTCCAGAAATTTGCGACGCGCCCAGCTATCGATGTCGCGTTCCACGATCTTTATTTCGTGCTCACGCCCGCCGGTTTGGAAATATGCGGCGCGATATCGAGCTTGTTGTTCGGGGGCGTATATTTCATCGCGGACCGCGTCATGCGTCGCCCGCTCGATCAGTCTCTGGCCATCATTCACTTCGTCGCGATCGTGCTGGCGATTCTACTGGCCGCCGGGGCCATGAGGACGCTTGCCGGTGCTCACGCGCAAATCGCTGAATCATATCGCGGGCGCGCAATGATGGCGCTCTGGCTCGGCATCGCGAGCTTTTTCATCGGCTGGACAATCTTTGCGATAAACGTAGCCTGGGCCGCAATGCACCACGTTTCGTCGGCGCGCAAGCCAGTGTAGCCTGGGGCGACCCGCGGTCCGCAACTTTCGCACAGTTGTGTAGCCCACCCCTTTGCGCGATCTCATCGCAGCAGGAACGGGAATTTCAGTCTTTGTAGCCCAGGGCGGTGTCATAGCCCTGGGGCTTTTCTCAGCGCCGGGGATCACGCGTTGCCTAGCGCGCATGAGGCGGCTGACTTCAGCCCTCGGCCTTAGCGTCACATCCGCAATCCTGGGATCGGCCATCATCCACACGTGCGCCAATCGCCGTGCTTTGCCGTGCGGTTTGCCTGTGTAGCGCAGGGCTTCCAGCCCTGCGGTTTTTCCGCGGCGTCACTTCGTCCGCCGTTCGCGCACGTTTGTGTAGCCCGCCCCGCGTTGCGCTTGCCCTGAGGAACGAAAAGTAGGGGCGGGGAATTAAATCCACATCGCACGCGGCCAAAACCAACTCGTCACCGCGTAACCCAGCAGGGAACGAGTCTCCCTGAAATTACACACGCGATCCATCGCACCCGCACGATCACCTCGCGAGGCACACATGACGAACCCCGCATCGCCAGCTTCTCTGCTAACGACCATCGCGCACCGCGCCACGCTCGTACTGCTCGCGATCGCGCTTGTCGCCATTGCCATGCTCGTGCGCTCCTGGCATGACGCGCGCGCCACCGCTGCGCAACTCCAATCCACGCTCGCCGCGCAGCAGCGCACCATCGCTGCCACCACCGCGCGCGAATCCGCCCGCGACGCGCAAACCGCAAAAACCGTCGCGCAAATCGCCGCCGCCAAGCAGCGCGCAAAAACGCCCGCGCAAGCCGCCGCGGCGCTGGCATCGGCTTTGCCACCCTTGCCGCTGCCCATCGATATCGACTTACCTACGCTCTCGCGAGCCGCGGGCGCCAATGCCCGCATACAAAGCGATGCAAGCGCGAGCGCGCAATCCCGCGCCGCAAAGCGCACCGGTGACACTGTGGTGCGCTACGGTGAAGCTGGCATCAAATTGCAAGATGGCGTCAACGCCGAAGCCAACGCCGAAGCCCTGAACTCCACCGCGAAGACCGCACCTGGCCTTGCCGCGCCGTCCGATGCCACAGAGCGAACCGCGTCCGCCAAACCACCCAGCGCCGCAGAGGCCGACGCCACGCTCCACATTCCGGGGGCCGAAGCCACCCAGCCTGCCGCCACAATGCCCGAAGCCACGCTCCACATCCCGCAGGCCGACCTGAAACCTCTCTACGACCAGCTCGAGGATTGCCGCGCCTGCCAAGCGAACCTGTCCGCTGCCCAGTCCGACCTGGCCGATGAGCGCATAAAATTGACCGCCACCGCTGCAGAGCGCGACGCCGCTCTTCAGTCCGCCAAAGGAGGCGCCTTCTGGCCGCGCCTAAAACGCAACGCCAAGTGGTTCGCCCTGGGAGCCGCCGCCGGCGCCATCGCCACCATCATCAAAAAGCATTAGCCGGAAGCACAGCCCGAAAACAGCCCGAAAGCATAGCGAAGAAGCTCCAGCCGCAGAATACCGCAGAATGCCGCAAAATACCCTTGACATCCGCAACGTCCCATATGTTATATTATGTTTCATACGCTAGTTGTGGGGATTCGGGCTGAGGTCGTAGGTTATGTATTGACTTAGGATTGCGGCTGCTCCGCCTACTTGGCGGCGTCCATTGACGAAGACGGTTGGCGTGTTTGCTATGTGGAGGCGAATTCCTTCTTGGCGGGCGTTTTCGACTGATTGCTGAGCTTTTGGGTCCGCCATACAGGTCCGGAGGGCCGCAGGATCTAGACCCGACTGAGACGCGATGTCCTGCAACTTGTCCCAGACATTTTCTGGAGAAATGAGTTCCTGGTCGTCGAACACCAGGTCGTGAAATTTCCAGAAGCCTTCATGACTCTGATTGTATGCGCAGCGCCCTGCTATTGCGGCAGTCATCGCCCAGGGATGGATCTCAACCAGCGGGAAGTCCTTAAAAACGAGCCGCACCTGCTGAGGGTACTTCGGCAGCATGGCTCGCAGGCCTATGTCCAATGCTTTGCAGCTCGGGCACTCAAAGTCCGCATATTCGACGAGAACGACTTTCGCGTCAGTAGGACCCTTTGAGGGCGCGTCCTCTAAGTTGATTTGCTTTCTCGTTTCCGCCAAGGGATCGGTATTCAGATCGTCCATCGATCCGTTTAGCAGAAAGCGTCCATCCCCGCTCACATAAAAAGTGGCTGTATCTGACTGGTCCGCTTGCGCCACTGTTATGTTCAGCTTATAGAGTCCCGGAATCGAGGTTGGTTCGGGCGGCGCAAGAGAAAGCTTGAACGACGGTCCCCAAGCGTAGACGTGTCGAAGGTAGGCCTCGACTTTCGTCTGGATCACCTTTGCGTCGGGAGCGCTCGTGCCGGTGGCGTTCTCGGGTTGTTGCGAGAATGCCGGTGGCACTGCGAATAGAATTGCCGCCAGCACTGTGATCGCGATTCTGATTTTCACGATGGATGTCTCCCCAGTCTTATATCTAAGTATCCTCGTACTTTGAATGCGCAGGCATCCTTTAAGGGTTGAGGCGATCTTCAAGGTTCAAACTTCTGCGCAATCGGAAAGGGCCGGCCGAAACCAAACGCTCGCGAAGTGATCTTTAATCCCGGCGGAGCCTGCTTGCGTTTGTATTCGGCGCGATCCACGTGAGTCACGATGGATCGAACCAGATCGATCGGGACCCCATCACGATCCGAGATTTCCTGCGGACTCTTGACTTCCTCCACATAAGCTCTCAATACACGGTCCAAGATCTCATAGGGCGGCAGAGTGTCCTGATCGACCTGGTTCGGCCTCAGCTCGGCGGATGGCGGTTTTGTCAAACTCGACACAGGAATCAATCCCCTTCTAGTAGTCCGACAATTAATGAAGTGCGCCAACTCGTACACCATCGTCTTGGGAACATCAGAAATCACGGCGAGGCCGCCCGCCATGTCTCCATACAGGGTGCAATACCCCACCGCCATTTCGGATTTATTTCCGGTGCTCAGGACCATCGATCCAAACTTATTCGACAGTGCCATCAAGAAATTCCCGCGGATGCGCGCCTGAATGTTTTCCTCGGTAACCCCCACGGGACGATTTGCGAAAGCGGGTCGCAGCGCTCCCAAGTATCTCTCGTAGACTTCGGTAATCGGCAGAACGATGAAATCAATCCCGAGGTTCTCGGCGAGCTGGCGCGCGTCGATTAAGCTGCCCGGCGAGGAAAACGGTCCTGGCATCGCGACACCGTAAACGTTGGTAACCCCGATGGCTTCGACCGCAATGCAGGCAACAACCGCGGAATCGATACCGCCGCTGAGCCCGATCGTAACGCATTGAAAGCCGCACTTACGCAGGTAGTCACGCGTGCCACAGACCAGGGCAATGTACGTTGCTTCGAGTTCCGTTTTAGGCTGTGGTCGAATTTCTCCGCTGCCGTTCGCCGTGTCGAATATGACGAGATCCTCTTCAAATGATTTGGCCTGGGCCGCGACGCGACCATCCGGCATGACGGCCACGCTGCTGCCGTCAAAGACCAAGCTGTCGTCTCCGCCCACCTGGTTGACGTAAATGACCGGCCTCCCGTGTGTGCGGGCCAGCGATCGCAGCATCTCGAGCCGCACCGACGGTTTGCCAATGGTATACGGCGAGGCCGAGATATTAATCAGAATCTCGGCGCCTTTAGCGATTAACTCCGTGACCGGATCGCGATCATAGAGTCGAGTAGCCCAGAAGTTCTTGTCGTTCCAGATGTCTTCGCAAATGGTAATACCGGCTTTCAGTCCGTCGAGGAGAAAAATGGACTGAGTTCTCGCGGGCTGGAAATAACGGGCTTCGTCGAATACGTCATAAGCCGGCAGAAGCATCTTTTGCTGCTCAAACACCACGCGCCCATTCGCAATCAGCGCCGCCGTGTTGGCGATCGGCTTCCCTACTTTTTCGTGCGCTTGGCCGACGTACCCGACGATTGTAGGAAGTGGCAGCTTTTGCGCCAACGCCAGCAATTCGGTGCGGTTGCGTTCAATGAATCCTGGACGCTCGAGCAAATCTTGCGGAAGATAGCCGCAGAGGCACAGCTCAGAGAAGACCGCGAGATCGGCGCCGCGCTGTTTCGCGTCGACAGCAGCTTGCAAAATGCGGGCAGAATTGCCTGTGAAATCCCCGACCGTGGGGTTGACCTGTGCGAGGGCAATTTTCATCTATAACCATAGGATACGAGCGAAGCGCCCTCTTTTCAATCGGAGTACGCGTAACTAATGCAAAAGGATGGTGAAGCAGGAATGAGCATTTGGACGATCGGGCACTCGACCAGCAATTTCAGCGAGTTTGTTGCTGCTCTTGCCGCCCATCAAATCGACCTCCTAGTGGATGTGCGCGCCTTCCCGGCCTCGCGCCGGTATCCACAGTTCAATCGCGCGCATCTTGAAGCCGAATTGCCAAACAGCGGCATCTCCTACCAATGGCTGGGCACGGCGCTGGGTGGTCGACGCACGCCCTCCCGCGACACACCTCACATCGCGCTGCGCAACAAAAGTTTCCGCGGCTATGCGGATCATATGCTGACGCCGCAATTTCATAGTGCCGTTCTCGATCTGCTAGATCGTGCTGCGGTTTCGCGCTTGGCCATCATGTGCGCAGAAAAACTCTGGTGGCGTTGCCATCGATCGATGATTTCGGATTACTTAACCGGTATTTGCGGAGATGAGGTGCTGCACATTCATGACGCGCGGCGCGTCGAACCCCACCGGGTAAGCCGGCTCGCGAGGATAGAGCAACAGTCGTTAATTTATGACCGCGAAGAAACCGGCAGGTTGCTATGAGGTTCGTGATCCCGATCGCCTTCCGCAAAACAAAAGGGAGGCCCGCGATCTGATTGAGAGGCCTCCCCCGAATCGCTGATTTGCTAAGCTCCTATACGGTAAAGGAGCTGCCGCAGCCGCAAGTGCTCTTAACGTTCGGGTTGTTGAACTTAAAACCAGCGCCCTCGAGCGTCTCGATATAATCGATTTCGACGCCTTCCAGATACATCTCGCTCATCTGGTCCACCAGGACCTTAAGACCCTCGAAATCATACACATTGTCCGAATCATTCACTTGCTGCTCAAAGGCCATGTGGTAGGAAAAGCCCGAGCAGCCACCGCCAACAACCGCCACGCGCAGCGCATTCGGGGCGGGTGTTTGCTGCGCCATGATTTCCCTTACTTTGGTGCTGGCCACCGGCGTAACGCTGATCATGATTGGTCGACTCCTTGTTAGGATACCGGGGAGTGATTTGGCCCTTCTTCCCCATTGCTATTATACCAGACATAGCCTGCCTGGGTTGAGGTCAATGACACACGCATTCGACAACTTTCCTCCTTTCCCGTAAGATTGTTTTCGTCCTATGGCCCACAGAGTAACGCTCATTCCTGGAGACGGTATCGGACCCGAAGTTTCGGAAGCCACGCGGCAAATCCTCGACGGGTCAGGAGTATCCATTGAATGGGAAGAAGTTCCCGGGCGCCCTCCCGCGGACCGCCCTAATGCGGATTTCTCGCAATGGGCAGCGGTTGAGTCGGTGCGGCGCAACGGGGTCGGCCTGAAGGGCCCGATCGGCACCCCCGTGGCAGAAGGTCCTCCGAGCGTGAACGTGGGGCTGCGTAAAGCCCTAGAGCTCTATGCGAACCTGCGTCCGGTGAAGAATCTGGCCGGCGTGAAATCGCGCTGGGAGGAAGTGGACGTGATCATCGTCCGGGAAAATACCGAGGATCTTTACGCCGGCCTCGAGCACACGGTGATACCCGGCGTAGTCGAGAGCCTGAAGATCATCACGGAAAAGGCCTCCACGCGCATCGCGCGTTTCGCGTTTGAATATGCCGTGAAGCATGGGCGCAAGAAAGTGCATTCCATTCACAAAGCCAACATCATGAAGCTTTCGGACGGCCTCTTTCTGGCGTGTTGCCGGGCCGTGGCGAAGGAATATCCCTCGATCGAATACAAAGAATTAATTGTGGACAATGCCTGCATGCAGCTGGTCATGAAGCCCCAACAGTTTGACGTTTTGTTGCTGCCGAACCTTTACGGCGACGTGGTCAGCGATCTTGCCGCCGGATTGGTTGGCGGACTGGGGTTGGTGCCGAGCGGCAATATAGGCGAGAAGGCCGCGATTTTCGAGGCGGTTCACGGCACAGCTCCGGATATCGTCGGACGGGGCGTGGCTAATCCGACGGCGCTCTTGATGAGCGGCATCATGATGCTGGATTACCTAGGTGAAGGGCCTGCCGCGCGCCGTGTGGAGACCGCGCTGCACGCGGTATACCGCGCCGGCAAATTTCTGACGCAGGATGTAGGCGGCAAAGCCACCACCGGGGAATTTACCAGCGCGGTCCTGGCGGAGCTGGAGAGAGTTCCCGAAGCGGCCCGGAGATAGCGGATTACGGGTTGACTTCCCGCGTCCGGTCGAAGAAAATTCGAATTGCGTTGGCGGAGGGTAAGTCTTGGCTGAGACAACCACGGCGGGGCCGAAATACGAGGCGGAAGAAGTAACCAAGCGTTACCCCATGTCCGAGGGGACAACCACGCAACGCAAGCGCAAACCCCACATCCTCGCCGTGATCAACGATCAGTGTACGGGTTGTTCTGGTTCCCCAGCGTGCGTCGATTATTGCCCCGTGGCTTTGTGTATGTACTGGGTGCCCGACGCGGATCACCCGCCTTTTGGCCGCATCGACGTCGATCCTCTGCTCTGTATCGGGTGCAAACTTTGCACCAGCAAGGGTCCTGATGGCGCTTTCCTCGAAGGCTGCCCTTGGGACGCTATCGACATGGTGCCACTTGCCGAATGGGAAGCTGGTAACGGCGCTCTTCCCTTCTGAAAAGGCCTATTCCCAAAGAATCAAGATTTGACGTAAGCGCGAAGTCTTGGTGCGCCGAAGCTACGAGGCTGGCTGGCGGCTGCGAATAGCCTGGAGCGTCGCGGAGGCTTGCGTGGCGACGTTAGCAGGCATTCCCGCGACGCCGTGGACAAACGGCACGATGGATGCCTCATCCTCCGGCCTGCCGATGATATAAAGAGCTCGGAGCGCCTCCCAGGCCATGTCTGAGCTGGGATCGAGCCGCAGTAGGGTTTGCCCCGCGGCAACGACCGTGCCATCCGGAACAGCCCACTGTTCGAGCGTGCCCGGAACCTTCGTCCGGACCTCGATCTTGCCCCCTCCGGAAGGCTCAATCCGTCCGACCATGGTGCCTGGATTCACCTGTTCCCCCGGGGTTAGGCGTTCGGCCAGTTTGCCCGAGGCGGGCGAAGGCATGGCATAGGGTCGCAGCATTGAGACGATGATGTCGTGCCCGGCAGGATCGTCAAATCGCACGAGTTGCACGGCGGCATTGCGTCGAACCACAGGATTGGGGTCGGAGAGTAGGCGGAGTAATGCGTCATGAAATTGCGGCTCGGTATTATCCTGACCCATCACCCAGGCGGATGTTAGCCGCAACTCGTCGCTCGGACTTGACGCTAGAGCAAGCACTTGTGGATACCATTTGTGAGCGGAAGCCCGCACGTCCGCGTTGGGACTCATGATGCGGTCGGCAACTTGAGAAAGAGCGTGTTGTGCCTCGCGCGGGCGCACGTAGTTCGTGAAGGCTTTACCCATTTGATCGTCATTGAGCGGCCGCCCGAACCAGGTTTCCTGCCAGAGCAGATAGGGCATGAGGACAAACAGAAACGTCAACCCGAGCATGACGTAGAGCCACTTGCGCGCGACTGGTTTGCGAGGTTTTTCCGGCGTGCTCATAGCTTTGCTGGAGCGTAAAACTGATAGAGCATCAGGTAGACGATCACTCCGGTGACCGAGACGTAAAGCCACAGGGGCAAGGTCCACCGGGCAATGCGGCGGTGCCGGTCAAACCGCTCGGCCAGCGCACGGGAAAGCGTAATGATCGCGAGCGGCACGATTACAATCGCCAGAATCACATGCGAGATCAGGATCGTGAAATACACGGGCCGAATCCAACCATGTCCCTGAAATAGAATATTACCGACACGAATGTGGTAAACGACGTAGGACACCAGGAAAATGCTCGACGCCGCGAAGGCCGCCAACATGCACCGCTTATGTGACTGAATACGGCCCTGACGAATCATGCTGAAGCCCACGACAAGAAGGATGCCGCTGGCGCCGTTTAACGAAGCGTTCAGTTCCGCCTGGCCGAAGATAAACACCGGCGGAGCTTACTTCGCCTGCGCAGGCTGCTGCGCTTTCGCCGCGGGGGCAGGCGCGGCAGCTTCTTTGCGTTTGCCGAGCCAGCCTTCGCTTTTCGCCAGGAAGAAGAGCATTCCGAGGAAAATCGCCGCACCCATCAAGGAAATAGCCAGCAAGAGCAATCCATCAATATTCAACGTCAGGCCCGTGAGGAAATCCGAAGCGACGCCGCCCAAAGATAGGAACAACATTATCAAGCCGACCACCACAACTCCAAGGATTCCCTGACGAGCCGTCATTGGCCTCTTCCCTTTCGTGTGCGATGACTAACGCGGGAGCTTATCGTACATCATCAACCCGAGCAGCAGCGGCAGGTGCAGCACCGTGGCGTGCATCAACCACTTGGCGCGGACGTTGCTCTTGGTGCGGCCAGCCCACAGGCAGATCTGTATCAGCAGAAATCCCACCACCACCGCTCCAAAGTAGTAGAGCGGACCGGTGAGCCCGAGAATCGAGGTCAGCAAACTAACCGGAAGCAACGCCAAACCCGTCAGCAGAATGATCAAGAACGTTGCGCTGCCCCGCGTCTGATCGCCAGGTGGAATCATATGCAAACCAGCGCGCGCATAATCCTCACGATACATCCAGGAAATGGCCATGAAGTGCGGAAACTGCCACAGAAAGAGCACGGCAAAGAGCACGAACGCTTCGAGATTCAAAGTCCGTCCCGCGGCAACCCAGCCAATCAGCGGAGGCATGGCGCCCGGTATTGCGCCGACCGCCGTGGCCAGCGCCGTACGCTTTTTCAGCGGCGTGTAAACAGCCAAATAGCTTGCCGACGTAAAAACACCGAGCAAACTTGCCTCGATACCAGCCGTTAGAGCGAGATATGCCACCCCGATGACGACCAAGACCAGGCCAAAGGCTTGCGCTTCGCGAGCGGACAGTTGGCCGCTCGGCAGTGGACGCATGGCCGTGCGGCGCATGTGCGCGTCTGTGTCCCGCTCGATGAAATGATTTAGCGCAGAGGTGCCGGCCGCCACAAGCGTGGTGGCGAAGACCGTATGCGCCATCAAGAGCCAGTCAAGCGCTCCTCGGGAGCCGAGATAGAACCCCGCCAACGTCGTCATCACCACCAGAAATGACACATCAGGCTTAGTGAGGGCCAGATAGAGCATCGGGCGCGACGTTTCGGCCGCCGGCAGCGTGCGTGCGGTGCTCATTGCGCTGTGGCCGCCTCTTGGGCGCTGCGTTCCGTCACAGCGGACGCTTGCGGCGCCAATAGCCGGTGCGCTACCACCGCAGCAACCACCGTGCCGGCCAACGTCAGTGCGCCAACCACAACGTGCGCCACCGTGAAGGTGACCATCACCGGCATTGGCTGCGGATCTTCGCGCGTGGCAATTCGTGACCACCACGCCGCTCCACCCAGCATAAGTTGTGTCCCAATCAAGCAATGCAACAAGATTCGGCAGCGCGTGAAGGCCGCGGACGATGGAAAGCGATTCCGCATCACCGAGGCTGTCCAGAAAATCAGGCCGGTGACCACCACAGCACCGATCAGGTGGGGCACAATTCCTAAGCCATTGTGGCGGAACGCCGCACCAAGCGTGAGTTGCAGAAAGGTTGCACCCACGCAGAGCAGCGTAAGAGTGCGGAGGGAGGGCGAGCCGGTGTCTTCCACCGCGGCAAAATTCGTTTGCCACCAACGGCTCGTGAATATTGCCAGGCTTACCACGGCGCAAAAGAATACCTGTGCCAGACACGCATGCGCAACGGAAACAGGTACCGGCTGGCGCAGAATCACCGTCAAGCCGCCGAGGATGGCCTGCGCAAGAACAGTCAACACCGCGAGCCAACCGAAATAGCGCACCCACGCGCGTTTTTCGGTGCGCCAAAGCCAAATGGCCAGAATCACGGTAAGCGTCGCAATAATGCCCGCGAACACGCGGTGGCCATACTCGTAACGAATGCCGCCCACCAGCGGAGGCACCATCGAGCCGTAAGCAAGCGGCCAATCGGGAATGGAAAGTCCGGCGTCGTTAGAGGTGACGAGCGCTCCGGCCGTGAGCAATCCGCCCGTCAAAACGGACATCAAGATCGTGAAGCGATGCAGCGATGGATTATAAGTGCCCGATGACATGAGAATTCAGAACGGCGGAGAAGCTTTGCAGCTTCCCCGCCGCGGAAGATTCTATCAGAAAACTAATCGGCGGATGCGGCTTTGAAGGTGAGGTCTACGGACTTGGATTCCTTCGGGCCGATCGTCACGCTTTGCGTGACGTTGCCGTACTTTTCCTGCCAGGCGGTAACGGTGTAGGTTCCCGGAGGCAGATTCGAGATCGTAAATTTACCGTCGTCTCCGGTAACGCTGTAATACGGGTTCTTGAAGACGAAGATATACGACTTCATCCAGGGGTGGACGTTACACTTCACCGGAATTGCGTTTTCCGGCCGCGCGAAAACTTTTTCGATTGCCGGGGCGCCGGGAGGCTGCGATTCGTTCCATTCACGGTTGTCTTTCGGAACGGGGTGAATGTTGTGTGTGGTCTTATCGTCGTTATTCACCTGCAAGGTCTGTCCGGCCATCATGGCCACCACGTGGGGCGAATACATGCAGCCCTTCTGATCGATCGTGGCGGGCGTGCCCGGCGTCGTGAATGCGTACTTGCTCATATCGTCAGAGACGTAAACGACCACGTTTGCCAGCGTCCCGCCAGGGCCCGCGACCACTTCCTGATCGTTCACGGGCGTCGGATGTTGCGACACGCAATACGGCTCGGCAGCCATATTGATCTTGTGGGGGGTCGGCGGCGTGCCATCCAGCTTGATGGTGCCGCTAACCGAGCCGGCGTTCGCAGTATCGACCGGTTGACCGGCCGGTTGCGAAGCGGTGCTTGCCGTTTCCGCGGACTGTTCTTCCTTCTTGCCGCAGCTCACCAGGACGAATCCTAGCGCCGCCGCAAGCATTACATATCCACTATAGCGAAGTTTCATCTGCAGACTGCCTCCTCTAGGTGACTCGATTCCATTGCAATGAAAACCGAAGCGATCAACGTCCTGCCCCAGAAGCCCCTGGCTTGGCCGCGACTCCAGAGCTCGATTGCAGGCGCTTCTGTTCCTCTGGGGTGATTTCCATCAGGTAGCGCACCATCAAATCCGCATGGTCTCCGTGATACGCGCCAAACGCGCTGGGTACGTTACCCGAGAAGATCCAACGCCCATCTTGTTGGTGGAACAGGCCCGAAGGCATCGAAGTGCCGGGGATGATTTTTGCCGGATCGGTGACCCAGCGAACCGCCCACGGCTCTCTCAACCGGTTTCCGGCCAGTAGGAAATTGGGCGCGGTGGCGTTCTTATCGTGATTTACGTCCCCGGTGGCATGGCACTTTAAGCAAGGCGCTGCCGGATTCGTGAAAAGGTCGCGCGCAAGCGTGACTTCTTCCGTTGTAAGCGGAGCCATCTTTTGCGGGATGTACGGCTCATCCTGGGACGACATCGCCTCAAAGAATAGCACGAGCTTGCGGATTTCATCGTCCGAAAGGAAGAACGTCGGCATGCGCACCTGGAGGTAGCTGCGGACGCCATTCTTGTTTGTGTCCGTCGTGCTGAGTGAAGGATTCGCCAGAAATTGCTTCAACCATTCCGGGTTGACGCGGGCGCCCTCGCTCGTGAGAACCGGCGGCAAATTCGCCTTGTTTTCGGCCTGATACCATGGCAAATCCTGTAGCACCGTCTTTTGGCCGATATCAATCTGGTGGCAGCCGATGCAGTTGTACTTCGTGGCGATCCACCAACCCTCTTGGATCGCCTTGCGCCGGTCGGCCGGTTTGTACATGTACTCCGGCGGCATCTGTGGATCGACGCTGCCCAGTAGGAAAGTCACGAGCGCGTCGCGTTCGTGCACGTCAAACTGGCCCGTGTGCTGATTCGCAAGATTCGGCGAGGGCATCCTCAAGCGATCCATTGGATCAGGCTTGTACTTGCCGTCGTCGAACACCGCCGGATTGGTGAGTTTTGCCTCGAAGAATCCCTTCGCGTCATACCAGGAGCCGCGCTGCAATTTCGTTTTGCCATCGGTTTCGAAACCGCGCTTGGCATCTTCTGTGTAGAGCGAGAAGTCCATGCGCTCGATCGGCTTGCTGCCCTCGTTGGTCAGCTCCGTGCCAATGCGGCCTTCATCTTCGAGCCCGGAGATTTCGTGGCAGCCGGCGCAGCCGTAGTGCTGCACGAGTGCTTTGCCCTGTGCTGCGAGCTTTGGGTCATCCATATAGTCCGCAGGCGCGTAGCTGGCGTCGGCGTGCTTCTGGGTCATCAGGAAACTCGCGATATCGCGCGAGTCCGCATCGGCCAGCCGTAGGCTTGGCATCACGGTAGGCTGCTGGACTTCGAGTTGATGGCCGTCGTTCGGGCATTTCGAATGGTCGAGATCGAACACGAACGGCAAGCCGTGTTTCGCGTAATCTTCCGGTCCCAGATCGCGCTTCTCGTACGGGCAATAGGGCCGCGTTCGAATGCGCGGATTCGAAACCCAGCGCACGAGATAAGCGTAATTTTCCTTCTCACCCACGCGGCTCAGATTCGCGGCGAAATCGCCGCCCATCAGATTTTGGCCCTCGCCGATGGAATGGCACGCCAAGCATCCGCGCTGCTGCAAGAGCTGCTCGCCGTGTGCTGAATCCCCGGGCGCCGCAGCGGGCAAATCGGGTCCAGTAACTCCCTGTTGCCAGATAAACGCGGCGATTGCGCGGATCTCGTCCTGTTGCAAGCGGAATTGCGGCATCTTGGTCGTCGGGCGGAAGGTATGTGTCTGCGCCAGCCACACCGGGATCCATTCCTTACGCAGCTTCATCCGAACTTCCTTCAGGTCCGGACCGACACGTTTCACTTCGCGCATCAGCGACTTCGTCAGTTGGTCGAGCTGCTCGACTTGACCATCGAGCTTGCTGCTGACGACGGTCAGGTTTGTAGCCTCCGCGTTCAGGCGTTGCGCGGTGGCGTTGTCGGCGGCCTGGTCGGCTTGCTGATTTAACCTCGGAATCCGGAGCGCATAGTCAGCCTTTGTGCTCTCCAGCTGTGTGATCTGCTGGCGCAGGCTATTGAGCTGGTCCGCTTCATCATCGAACCCCGTGTACTTGTGGCAGCCGATGCACCCGCGTGTGCGGTAGAGCTGGCGCCCACGATTCAAGACGTCCGCGTGCTCGGTCACCATGTCCGAAGCATGGCAATTCTGGCAGCCAGCGTCGTAATTCTCGGGGTAGTTGAGCGGCCATAGCCAATGCTCGTAGCGCCCGTGAGCTTTTTCGACAGTATCCAGCGCGCGGCCATTGCCACCGTGACACGGCGAACATCCAAAACGCTCGAGCGGATGCCATTTGAAGAGATCCTGATCAGGATGCGTGGTGAAGGGCGCGTCCGTGCTCTTGGCCATTCCCAGGTCGGCCTTCGTCAGCGTCATCGTCACCGGCACAACCTGTGAATCCATGGCGATGTGGCAGGATTGGCAACGATCCACCAACCCAATGCCGCCGAGATAATTGATCATCGTGCCAGAGGGGTTCACGTTGATCTGCCGAAGATCGACTTTGAAATCGTTGGCCGCATTGCGCAAACCTTCGAGCGCGGTCACGCTTAACCCGGGCAGCTTGTCCTTCACGTAGTCGTTGAGCTTATCTTGCGCGGCCTTTGCCGGAGCGTCGACCTCGCCTTGGTGCGTAACCAGTTGCGCCTTTTGCGCCATCAGGCTCGTGAAGAGCTGGTTCAGTTGATCGTAATTGAGCTTCTCTTGCTCGGTCTTTCCGACGCCGGTGGGGTACTCGAATTCGTAAGTTTCGGCTTTGGCGTCGTTCACGTCCTGCAGGCGGGATTTTTTCGTCGAAGCGTCGCTGGCGGGCACGATTTCGTACTGATAGACCAGCGAGCCGACTTTACCGCGCGCCGTTTGAAAAGAAGGAGTCATGGCGGCGCGCTGTTCCTCCAGCAACGCCAGCTGCTGCGAAATTTGCTGATCCGTGGCTTTAACAGCGTCGGCCTGCGCCTTCGCGTCGGCGCTGAGCTTCAAAAATTCCGGCGAAGACTGCAGCGCGGCTTCAACCTTCTTTTCTTGCGCAATCTGCTTATTTAGATAGTCCTCGTATGACCCTACGAACTCGCGCTGATAACTGCGCCAGGGACGCAGACCGTAGAACTCGTCGTAAAGCGACCAGGCCACCGTCACCATCAAGAGGAAGACGGAAATGAGCAGCAACCCGCTCATCGAACGGCTAGTAACCGGATCCAGACGACCCTCTTCAGGCACCCCAGGCCTCCTCGCCAAGGAACTGTATTGCTTGCTGACGCCGAGCTGCTTCTTGCTGCCGCACTAGACGCTGAACCAAGGCGTCTCCCAGACATACTTGATGCGCAGAAGCAGGCGCAGCAGAATCTTGATTGGCAGCGAGATCATCAGCGCCAGGAACAGCAACATGGTCACGGATTGCAGCAGCGACATCCGCTTGTAAATCTTCCGACTGAACTCCGTGGAGTTCGCCAGGTAGTGCAGGAAATAAAACGCCACCACAAAATAGAGCGTGATCGGAACCACTCCGAAGAAGGCGTGGGCAATCAGCGCGGAGAACGGCTGCAAGTGCGTGGGCAAAACGTGCGCGAGCCAGGAGCCGTTTACACCAATCGCATCATCCAGATTGCGGTTTACTGCGAAATCCACGCGCGCGGCGTCCCAAGTTTGCGTTGGCCAGAACCACATCCATCCTGGTCCTCTGATAAATGTGCCGATGACAATCATCGACACCCATAAGCCAATAAATCCAAACAGAAACGTCCAGATCGCAAATTTCCGCTGCCGGTACGTGTAATATCCGTTGCCGAGCGGGTTTTCATCGATATACGGAATCACCATCAGTCCGACGATAATCAGCGTCGGCATCACCACGCCCGCCATCCACGGATCGAAATAAACCAGCATTTCCTGTAATCCCAGGAAATACCACGGTGCTTTGGCCGGATTCATCGTGACGTTTGGGTTCGAAGGTTCTTCGAGCGGCGCGTTCAAGGTCAGCGACCAACCCATCAGCAGAACCGTCACCAGGATGGCGGTCACAAACTCAATGCGCATGAGGTAAGGCCAGGTGTGAACCTCGCGGTCCCATCCCTTTTCGTAAGGCTCCGCCTTGCGATATGCCGTCTTGGCCAGCGTGGGGTCGGATTCGAGTTTCGCGATCAGCTCATCGTTCTGGTGGGCCTGATGGAACGCATACCAGACGTAGAACGGCACCAAAAACAGAAGCCCCACAATCGGCACGTTGTCCGGCGTGGATATGACCTCCCATAACTGGTGCCAGTTACCCCACATATCGAGCGGCCTCCGTTCTTCAGACCGTTAAGACTGCGAAATAGCACAGCGATCGCGCTGTCACTGCCTTTGCAAAGCGAGTTGCGCTACGTCAACCCTGCAATCCGCTAGGCCGCAAGATCACCGGCCGCGGACCCTTTTCTTCCTTAATTTCAGACGCCAACATTACCGGTGCAGGACCCGAGATGCCGCCATCTTTGCGCACGCGCCAGAAATGCAAACCCATAAAGATCGCAGCGATCAGTGGAATCGCGATGCAATGCCAGATATAGGCGCGGAGTAGCGCATTCGCGTCCACGATCGACCCGCCCAGCAAAGCAAATCGCACGTCGTTATATGGCGTCATGCCCAACATGCTGCCAAAGGGGCCCTCATTGCCTAAACCAGGGGTGGCGCGCGCCATATTCGTGCCCACCGTCACCGCCCAGAATCCCAACTGATCGTCTGGAAGCAGATAGCCGGTGAACGAGAGCAACATCGTGAGGACCATGAGCAGCACACCGATGCACCAGTTGAATTCCCGCGGCCTCTTATAAGAGCCCGTAAAGAATACGCGGAACATATGCAACCAGACCGCGATGATCATCAAGTGCGCGGCCCAGCGGTGCATGTTGCGAAGCAACTTGCCGAACGGCACGTCATTTTCGAGGTAAAGGATGTCGCGAAACGCCTGCACTTTGCTCGGGTGGTAATAAAACATCAGCAGAACGCCCGTGAAGGTCAGCACGATAAACAGGTAAAACGTGATGCCGCCCATACCCCAAGTGAATTTGTACTTTACGGCATCGCGATTGACTTTGGCCGGATGCAGGTGGAAGAAGACGTTGGAAAGAACGCTGAGGGAGCGGTTGCGTGGTGTGTCGTCGTGTTTGACGCGGAAAACCGAGCGATAGAGTTGGGTCTTCTCCGGGTCTTTCAACCCCTCGACCTGCTCCTTGCCCTTTTCCTTAACGTAGTCCTTGAGCCCTTTCGCGTCTTGCTGAACGCGATCGAGCAACCCCGTACGCTTCCCATTGCCGCCGTTTTCTTCCGGCATCCTAGCCCCCTGCTACGGGATCATCACCGACTTTAGACGTTCAGAAATGCCCCTGGGTCGTTGAAGTGATTTACGCCAGCGCGCGGGTCATCCACATACAAGCGGCTGGTATCCACGATGATTTGATTTGTGGCATCAATGCTTACGTGCGCCCGGTCCATGGGTCTCGGCGCGGGTCCTTCAAAATTTATTCCTTCGCTGTCATAACCACTGCCATGGCAAGGGCACTTGAATTTGTTCTCCGCCGATTTCCACTCGGGTGTGCAGCCCAAATGCGTGCAGCGCGCATAGATCACGAAGATCCGGCCCGGCTCGCGGATGACCCACACGCGTCCGGTCATCAGGAAACGCTGGTCGATTCCCAAGGCGAAATCCGCGGGATAGCCGATGGAAAAAATCGGATTTGGTTCGTACAGGGCGCGCGGAAAGAAAAATCGGAGGAACATCAGGAAATTAATTCCCAGATATCCCCACACGCACGCCCAAATCATGCGCCTGCGCTGCTTATCGACGTCCTTGGTAGGATTCGCTTCAGCCTTTTTGGGCTTGGCTGCTGCTGGCTTGGGCGGTGCGGCGGCGGGGGGAACGGGTGCTGCTATACCCTCCGCAGCCTTCCCCTCTATCTGATCCGGCATGAGACTTGGCCTACCCTCGCACTACTGGGATAATTGCTACACTCCTCCACACCCCAGTGTATATATGACGCGGCATAGAAAGAGTCAAGACCATTTCCACCGATTCGACGGAAAAGGAAACTTTGCTTCACGAACTGCTCGTTTTCACACCCGCACGTGCTGGACAGCTTCGACACCAACGGCGCGCAACACTAAGTCCGCTAGCGCACCGATAAATCTGGGCGAATCGCCGACGGCCGGCATCATTTCAAATTGCTCTACTCCCAGCGCGACGGCCTGCTCGCGCGCTTCGATGTTGATCTCGTGCAGCGTTTCGATGTGTTCGGTGACAAAGGAAAGCGGCACGACCAATAGGTTTTTCTTCCCGCCCTTCACCAATTCCGGCAGCGTGGCTGTGAGTGACGGCTCGAGCCACTTTTTGCGGCCGACCCGGCTTTGATAGCAGAGTGTGTAGCCGTTGGGCCAACCGCCGCGCTCCATCACGAGGGCTACGGTTTGCTCGATCTGCTTCTGATAAGGGTCGCCCTTCTCGATCAGGCTCATCGGCAATCCATGCGCGCTAAACACGATGTGCGCCTTCGTTGGGTGCTCGAAATGCGAATAAGCCAGCTCAATGCGATCTTCGAGCGCCTCGATATAGAGAGGGTGGTCATAGAAATGATCGATCACGACTTCGGCGGGCGCTCCCGCTTCGGGGTGATAAAGCCGCCGCCATTCTTTCAAGCTGCTGAGCGTTGTGGCGTAGGAATAATGCGGATACAGAGGCAGCAGGACAATCTCGTCGAGCTCCGCGTCGTTCACCTCCGCCACCGCTTGCTCGGTGAGCGGGTGCCAATAGCGCATGGCGATAAAAACCTGTGCGTCAAAGGCCGGCGCCAGCGTCATTTCGAGTTTTCTTGCCTGGCGCTCGGTCAGACGCCGGATCGGAGATTGGCCTCCTATTTCCGCGTAGTGTTGGCCGACCACCTGAGAGCGCTTGCGCGAGATGTACCGCGCAAGAGGCTTACGAACGAGACCGCCGAGCGGTCCCAAGGGAATGATGTCGGGATCGCAGAAGAGATTGTAAAGAAATGGCTCGACGGCTTCGGGTTTGTCCGGCCCGCCAAGCTGAAAGAAAACGATGCCCACACGCTTGCGCATGCCCTGCCCTCTGGACCTTAGATGCTACGACCTGCCAGTTTTGGTGAGCGTGCTTTTCAATCTTTCCACATCGTCGCGCAGCCGCGAAACCCTGCGGCCCACACTCCAGTAATAGACGAAGAAAATCGCCCACGTTGCCAGATACGCAGCCATCACACTTCCGAGATTCTTCATGTGCCTTCCTTCCCTGCCTCAATCAGTCTCCGGACGCCGGTAGCGATTCCGGTGAGAGTTGCGCGGCCTCCATCTGCAATTCCATCACCTCGTGCCGCATTTCCTCAAGCTTGTATCGCAGGCGCAGCATAATCAGCATCAGCGCGGCAAACGCAATCATACAGAATACAAGCACTTGCGACATGCGTGGCGCCAAGCCCGAATTGGGACCGCCGAAGACCACCGGCGCGGGATGCTGCGTGCGGAACCACCGCGTGGACATGTAAACCAGCGGCACATCCAGAAAAGCGAAGATCCCGTAGACGGCAGACACTATAGCTTTTCGTTCCGGGTCGTCGATGAGTCCCCGCAGCAGCAAGTAACTCACGTACATGACCCACAACACAAAAGTGGAAGTCAGCCGCGCGTCCCACACCCACCAAACGCCCCACACGGGCTTCGCCCAGATGGGTCCAGTGATCAGCATCACGGAAATCAGCGCCAGGCCGACCTCCGCTGCGCTTACCGCCAGCCAATCGGCCTTCGGTGAGCGTTTCACGAGGTAAACGATGTTGGCGATGAATGCGACGAAAAACGCAATAAACGCGTTAATGCCACTGGGCATGTGCATATAGAAAATGCGCTGGATCTGCCCCATGGTGCGCTCGGTCGGAGCGATATAAAGGGCTGCATAGCCGGCGGCGGCCATCAGGATGGCCGTGAGCGCCACGGAGAGGCCCAGGCCGGGCAGTTCGCGTTTCGTTTGTGCCGCCACAGCTATTCCTCCAGGAGATAAGCGCCGAAGAGCCAGCTTGCTGTCAGGAAAATCACGTCAAACGCGCACAACAGAGTCAACCATGCCGATGGAAGCGCCGGCGGATCACCGAGCAATCCCGCTGTCGCTTCCGTGCTCGCAATCAACACGGGCGCTAGGACCGGCAAAAGCAAGAGCGGCAACAGCAATTCGCGCATGCGCGCTTGCGCGGCAATCGCAGCGAAAACAGTACCCACCGTTGCAACACCCAACGTTCCGAGTGACGTTACGAGCGTTAGAGACAACGCGACCGGCGCCAAAGGCACATCATATAGCACGGAAAACGCCGGTAAAAGTACGGCCTCAACCATCACTAAAAAACAGAAATTTGCCAGGATCTTACCCGCGAGGATCGCAAAGGGCTCGATGGGAGCGAGCCGCAAGGCGGCGAGCGTGTCATTCACGCGCTCGCGAGCGAAGGACGGCTGTAACATCAATGACGCCGCAAATAGCAGCGCGATCCATACCAATCCAGGACCAAAGCGGCGCGATTCCGCGGTGGTTGGATCAAAAGCAAAACTGAACAAAAACACTACCAACACCACGAAGACGATGGTCGAGGTCAGCAACTCAAACGTGCGAAATTCCGAACGCAGTTCCTTGCGGAGGATCGTTAGCGCAGCTCGCGCGACGTTCATGACGAAGGCACCCGCTCGGCGGCGCTTCCCGCGGAAGAGGCATGCTCTTCCATTACGGTCCGCACATCACCCAACGGGCCGCTATCGGCAATGACGGCTCCCGAACGCATGGCGATCGCGCGAGTGGCCAGAGCAGTCGATTCGTTTTGGCCGTGCGAAGACATCAATACGGTACAGCCTTCCCGTTGAAGGTTGGCCAGCGTACGCGTGAGCCATGCAGCACCTTCGCGGTCGAGGCCCGAAGCGGGTTCGTCCAGGAGCAGCAACGCTGGCCCGGTCAAGAGAGCTCTCGCCAAGGCCAACCGTTGCCGCATTCCCCGCGAAAAGGTGCGCACCAGGTCGCGCCCCCTACTCGATAGCCCGGCTGGCGCCAGCGCCGACTGCGCCGCCGCAGCGGGGTTCTCTAACCCGTAAAGCGTTGCAAAAAACCGAAGATTTTCCTCGGCGGTCAATTCGTCGTAAAGCAAGGAATGGTGCGCGAGCATCCCGATCCTGCGGCGGACCATGGCTGGATTTGCGGCGGCCGTACCAGAATAAGAGACCCGGCCCGCGCTTGGCTTCGAGAGCATTGCGGCCATACGCAGCAAGGTGGTTTTCCCGGAGCCGTTGTGTCCCAAGAGCACGACAAATTCACCGGCGGCAATTTCCAGTGAAACGCGCCGCAGCGCCAGTAGCACGCCGAAGCGCTTCTCGACGCTGTGGAACGTTACCCCGAGCGATTGCGCGATACGCCGCTCCGGAGGGTTGTCTCGTACGGTATCTTCTCGCACGCAGGATCAGCCGCGTACTAGGTCGCGAATGATTTTTTCCGCCTTGGCACGCTGTTCCGAATATTCCTGCTCGGAGATGGTGCCCGCCTGACGCCGCAGTTCCAGGCGAAAAATCATGTCCTTCAACTCATCGAGGCTGACGCTCGCTTCTCGGTCCATGGCAGCAAGCGACGTTGCGGCAGCGGGAGTACTCGTCGCGCCGCCTCCAGAAGGGCCCGGTGCTGCCATTGGACGGAGTGTTTCGCGAACAGGTCCATTGGACACGGCCGGCGCGGGAAGGAACTCGGATCCAGCTGCGGCAACTGTCGGACGCTTCCAGAGATAGATCCCGCCCAATAGGAAGACCGCCGAGAACCCGCCGATCAGCACCCACTTCAAAGTGTCCAGACGCGGGGGAATCGCTGCGACCGGGGCTCCGGAATCCCGCCCGTTGGCGGGCTGAGCGGCAGCTTGGCCTTGGTCGCCGCCAGCGCTCGGCGCCGGCGCCGTACCAGAGATCGAAACGTCCAGGTTCGTGCCCGCGGTGACGAGGTCACGACTGTAAACCGCCATTCCCTGCTCGGTCCCTGCAGACTGAAAACCGGGGGCCGAAATCTGCACCGACGGCGGAGCTAGCAGCAGCACGCGTTCGGCGGAATATTGCGACGGCAAGTGAAGCGTTGCCGCGTTCGAGGCATAGGGCACCTGGTACGAGATCCTCACATCGCTATCACCGGGGCGAAACGCATACGCGATCGCGTAGCGATCGGGACCCCGGTTGATGGTGGATTGCGTGACCGGCATTTTTTCTGGACCGGCGGCCGAAACGTCGCCTAATTGCGCGCCCGCCGGAATCTGAAAATCGAAATTGCCATCCACTTTGTAAAAGGCCTTGGGCGGAGCGGATTTGTTGCTGACTTCATATTGCTCGCCCACCAGCAACGACGTGCCGTTGGGTTGGAAGATCACCAGTCGCGAAGAATACTGCACGCCGGCTGGGTTTGCATCGGGCTCGTAGATATTCACGTCGGCGGAGCTTTGTCCCGGCGGCAACATCGCGTGGAAGTTCACACCCTTGTAGTTCACGCGGATCAACATGGGCATCTGGCCCGCAGGCGTGTAGTCAATTTTGTAGCGGCCTTGGGCGTCCGTCTTCGTGTTGGCCACCGCATCCATGCCATTTTGCAGAGACAGAAGAATCACATCGACATGCGCGGCGAGAGTGTTCGTGGTGCCGTTGTGCACGGTACCGGTAATCGTCTCGGACCGCGCCGGCGCCGAGAAAAGAGCCGCCGCGAAAATGAAATAGCTGAATCGCCTAAGAATGGACTTCATCTCTTCGATTTCTCCGCTGCGGCCGGCACGCGTCGCGCAACCAGCGACGGGCTGCCGGTGGCTTGCTCGATCTCCGCGAGCACCACAGCCGCTTCCTTTTCGAGCAAGAGTTTCGTCTCCTCGTAGTCGTGTTCGCCGAACTTACCGGCGCGGTGTTCGAATTTCAGGTCGCGCAAATTCTCGTAAATGACGTCCCGGCGCTCCATCAATTGGTCCAGGCGCGAGCGGTGCGCCGCCAAGTCACCTGGGTCCACGTCGATTAAGAAAATAAAGGCGAGCGTCGCGGCCGCAAGCGCCAGGCAAGCCGCCAACATGGGAGTTTCGAGGCCGGCCATTTCTAATCCTCTGTCTCGCGGTCCGCCAACTCTTTGGCGCGCCGCAGCATGTCAGGCGAAACTGGCAGAAGACCGGCGACTGCGGGCCGCGTCTTCCGGCGCCAACTGGCAATCACTACCATTACCACCCCCAAGCCGATGGCAAAAGCAATCCCAGGCATCAGCCACGCCAAACGATTGAAGCCGGAGTTCGGAGGCGCCGAGAGCACCTGCACGCCATATTCCTGTACGAAATCCTGAACGATCAAATCGTCCGATTCACCGCCCGCGATGCGTCCGTCAAGCTCCTTCAACATCGGTCCAGAGCTGGGGCAATTGATGTGGTTGCACTGGACGAGCACTTGGCCGCATCCGCACATACACATCAATTTCATGCCGACCTGTTTCGCCCGGCTGGTCTGTTGAGCGTTCACCAGAGGGCTTCCGGCCACAAGAACGGCAAATGCCGCTAGCGCGACATTGACCGCACCTACGCGAATCGCGCGCTTAGTCGGAGCTTTCATGATGTAAAGGCGCGGTGGCGATGTGCGAGGCAACAGGCACCCTCGCCGGCTGCTCGGCCGCGCGAAGCACTAACACTGCTTGGCGATTCGGAACCAGCGCCAGAAGCGTACCCAGCACCACCACCACTCCCCCCAGCCAGATCCATTTCACCAGCGGATTGAGATAGACGTGAATTACGGGATTGCCGTTTGACGGGCTTCGGCCGGCGTAGACAACGTACAAATCCTCGCGCAACGTGGAATAAATTGCGACCATCGTGCCGGATTCCTGGCTGGCGGCGTAGTTCCGCTTCTCCGGATAGAGCATCATCAGCGATTTGTTTCCACGCGTTACTTCGATGGTGACGCGCTCCGAATCGTAATTAGGCCCTGGCTGCGAGTCCACGTTCTGGCAGAAGAGCGTGTATCCCCCGATGCTCATTTGCGAGCCCGGCACCATTTCCATTTGCTTGTCCTGATTGAAAGCCACGCCGCTGATGCCGATGAACACCAGCACGATACCGAAATGCACCACGTAACCGCCGTAGCGGCGCGTGTTGCGTAGCGTGAGGTCGATAATCGAGGAAAGGTAATTGCCGCCCGTTCGCGTGTGGATCACTTTCGCGCCGCGCATGAATTCGCCGCTAATAGTCAACGTCACGAACACGGAGAGGATCACGCAGACGAGCGAAAAGACGTCTGTGCAGCCCAGCTTCCACGCGATTGGCCCCGCGAGCAGCGCGAGCAGCAGGGGCCACGCAAAGTTTCTCTTTAAACTGTCGAGCGAGGTCTTTCTCCAAGCGAGCAGCGGACCAACGCCGGTCAAAAACAACAGCATCAGGCCAATGGGAATGTTCACCTTATTGAAGAAGGGCGCGCCAACGCTGATCTTTTGGCCAGTGGCCCATTCCGAGAGCACGGGGAACAGCGTACCCGAAAGCACAGCGACACAGGCGACCAGCAGAATCAGGTTGTTGAACAGAAAGCTCGATTCGCGAGACACGAGTGAATCGAGTTGGTTGTCGCTGTGTAAGTAGTCGCGGTTCCTCACGAATGCCGCGATGCAGATCAGCAACACGATTCCTATAAAACTGAAGAACCATGGTCCGATGGAAGACTGTGCGAAAGCGTGCACGGAATTCACCAGGCCCGTGCGGGTCAGCGAAGTTCCAAAAATACACAGCAGAAATGTGCTGAACACCAACCACACATTCCACACCTTCATCATCCCGCGCTTTTCCTGCATCATCACGGAATGGAGAAACGCCGTGCCCGTCAACCACGGCATCAGCGACGCGTTCTCAACCGGGTCCCACGACCAGTATCCTCCCCAACCCAACACCGCATAGGCCCAATGCGCGCCAAGGAGAATGCCGACGCTCTGGAAGCCCCAGGCGATCATCGTCCAGCGCCGCGTCAGGTGTATCCACTTTTCGCCGGGGTATCTTCCCAGCAGTGCCGCCAACGCGAAGGCGAATGGGATCGTGAAACCTGTGTATCCCGAATAGAGCATCGGAGGATGGATGATCATCTCGGGATAGTGCAGCAACGGGTTTAATCCGTTCCCGTTAGGCTGCGTGATCCAGTGCATAACGCCATCAGGGCCGGTCTGGCCAATCAGCTTGAACGGGCTTTCGATGAAATTATTAAGCGTCAGAAAGAAAAGCTGCACGCCAGCCAGAATGACGCCCACATACGGCATCAGCTCCGGGTGTTTCGCGCGGTAGGTCCAAAGAACGGAGAACACGTAAATGGACAGCAGAAAGCTCCAGAAGAGCAGCGAGCCTTCTTGGCCTGACCAGAATGCGGCAATTTTGAAAAAAGTGGGTTCTTCGCGGCTGCTGTGCTCGACGACGTAAGCGATGGCGAAATTATCGGTAAGGAAGAGATATACGAGGCTGCCGACGGCGACAAAGATCAGCCCGCAAACCGCCATCCCCGCGTTGCGCGCACTCTTGACCAGTAGCGGATTGCGCGTGCGAATCGCGAAAATACCGCCCACAATCGCGTAGAGCGCACAGACAAACGCGAGCAGCAGGGCAAACGAGCCGAAAAGATCCATCAGCCGCGCCTACTAGAGAACATGCGTTCTGGTGTACTGGGGATCACACCCAAATTCCGTAGCCTTCATTTCCGGCAATCATCGGGGAGGTCCAACAGCCTGCCAAGTTCTTGCGACTACCCTTCCACATCGGCGCTACAAAACTTAGTTGCTCGCGGAACCGGTGGGCGCTACTTCGTACTTGCTGGCGCATTTCGCCTGTATCGAGCTTGCAACGAAACGGCCATCGGGCATCAAGTTCCCTTCCGCGAGAGCCTGTGCGCCGTCCTTAAATGTGTCGGGCAATGGGTCGGTGCCCACATAACTCACCGGAAGCTTCTGACCTTCCTCAATGAGCGTGAAGTCCACGCGCCCGTTCAGATGCTCGATCGAGCCATTATCCACGTTTCCCGAGACGCGCATCCGCTGGTGGAGTTGCGAGCCGTGAAGCGAGGAAAGTTCTGAAATTGTGTGGTAATAGGTCTGGCTTTCCCGCGCACCCACCCATGCTAGAGACGCGAGGGTCAGCACGATGATCCCGGCTCCCACTCCGAACTTTGACTTTGTATTCAGCAGTCTACTCCCGCGACAACATCCTGTCGGCGAAACGCCAGTCTACCACATTGGCAGATTCCTAGAGCGCGGATTACAAAAGCTCCCACTCGAAATTCAGTGACCTGCGTCACAGATGGAGAAGAGCACCCGGATTCGTGCGGTTCCCCTGGAGTCTCCGGCTTCGGGGATACGCACCGGCTGTCCATCTGCAACCAAACGCGCTCCGAATCCAGCCGCACGCAGTTGGTCTGCTAGCTCTGGCGGCACAGGGTCGAGGAACGCTATGTGCCGGGGCTTATACGAATGCTGGATCCGCTTCACGAGCATGGGCCCGTACCGCCGGGCCAACCCTGTGGCGTCCTCGCCTTCTTGAGGCGGGCACTCAACAATCCGAGCTAAATACAAACCCCGTCTCTGGAACTCGCTCAGTTGATCGGCCGGATTTTTGCCGGCACCCGTTTCTACGCCGCAGCACTGCAGCAAAGCTGTGATGTACGCGCACGCGGCGCCGTCGGCCTGCTGCGCTTCCCAGGCGTAGAAGTCGTCCCTCGAATCCCGGGGAGGAGAGATGGCAAGGAGCAGCAAAGAAATATGAATGGGACGATAGCGCGTCGCCAACTGCAACCGTTCCACGCGTTCGCGGATATGCTCCGGGCTCGCCGGGCAGCCACACGAATCGCAAGAGATGAGAATGGGTTTTGGGCTTGCGGACATCGGCAAAATGCTAGATCAATCGCGGCCTAAGAGCAATCGACCGAATCGAAAACGTGGGCGTTCATCACAGATAAAAATGCTCGGCGGGAGGGATCCCGGCAGCAGGCGTCTCGCACATTGGCACGAAACGCCCGTCGCCGAAGTAGTTGGGCGCCTTTGGGATAGGTCGGGGTGGTAGACGGCCCAACGCCGTGCTATTCCTGGGTGATCAAACACAGTGTTACTAAAAAAGTCGCATAGACGGCAAAGTCTGGTTTAAGGGTTAGTTTGAGACGAACAAAAGTTAGCGGCGCAGCACGCCCCGGAGGCAAGACTTTAGGTCTTCGCTCAGCTCGGTTACCTTCATACCCTGCATTACCATGAATTTACAGGAAAGCATCTCGCGAGGCTGATCGTCATCCGGCAGTTGGCACATCACCCGGCAGTATTGGCAATCCTGATTCCAGCAGAATCGGCCATAAGGCACCGTTTCGGGGCTGATAAATTGAAAGCAGCGCAGAAGCGAATTTCGCTCTGGGACCTGGAAGCGTTTGCCAAGAATGGTGATCTCCACCAGACGTTCGTAGGGTCGAAACGGACCGTGCAGGCTTTCTTCCTTCAGCCGCTCGGCATCGGTTGGAAATTCAATGTTCACGATACAGCGAGGTTATCCGACCCTTTCGGGGCGTACAACGGTCAGAATGCGGCAAGATGACGTATGTGCAACACCTAGGCCGCGCGTCACGCTCCGTACAAAACGGGTCTCTCGATCTACGCCGCCAGAGACATTTGTTCGTATTCGTGGCCAGACGCGTCTGGCATCATTACCCAAAGCGAATAAATCCCAAGCGCGGTCCCAAATGGAATGCTCAAGGTGGAGACGAACGACGCAACAATCGACATCGGCCGGGCCCACGAATTGCGCTCGAACAAACCCCACCCGGCGATGATCGCCACGATGCCTTTCAACGCCTTCCAGCTTGCCGCAACGCTCAGAAGCGTGTGCAAAATGGGCTGCGCCGGGAAATCCACGCCCATGCGGAAGAGATTCCCGAGGACTGCATGCCCGACCGTTAAGATCGCGAAGGCCCCTAGCAACGCCAGCACGCCATAGACAATCCACAGAATTGCCAGAGTCTGAACGTGTTGCTGCACGCGGCCGCGCCGTTCCGCCGGAACCAGCGCGACCCCCTGCGGCTTTCCGCAAGACGAACAGAACCGGCCGCCCTCCACAAGCTGGCTTCCGCACCTTTCGCAATACATGGTTTACCTCCCTGCGTCGTGATCCGGCCTTGCTGGTCCCTCGCAAATGGCCACTCTTGGATACGTAGGATCGGTTGCGAAAGTTTCTTTGGCAATCGTGGTATGGAATATGAGAGGTAGAATCGCGAATCCTTTAGGCACGAGGCGTTTCAAAGAAGTTGCCCATTTGTCGAAATCGCGCATAGCGGCGATCGAGGAGCGCCTTCGTAGGCAAAGCCGATAGCTCATCCAACGCATGCATGAGGACCGGATCGAGAAGCTTCGCCGCGTTCTCGTGATCGAGATGCGCACCACCCTCCGGCTCCGGAACGATTGCATCGATCAGATCAAACTGGCGCAAATCGCGCGCGGTGATTTTCAACGACTCGGCGGCCAGTTCTGCCTTGCTCGCGTCTCGCCACAGAATGGAAGCGCAACCCTCCGGCGAAATCACGGAGTAGATGGAATTTTCCATCATGAAAACGCGGTCGCCTACCGCGATCGCCAGCGCACCGCCAGAGCCGCCTTCGCCCGTGATGGTAACGATAATGGGCACGGGCAAGCGCGCCATCTCGCGCAAGCTGCGAGCGATGGCTTCGGCCTGGCCCCGCTCTTCCGCATCGATCCCGGGGTATGCTCCTGGCGTATCCACAAACGTAAAAATTGGCCGGTTAAATTTTGCCGCCAGCATCATCACGCGCAGCGCCTTACGATACCCTTCCGGTTTCGCGTGGCCGAAATTTAGAGCCACACGCTCTTTCGTGTCCCGGCCTTTCTGGTTGCCGATTACAGCCACGGGCCGGCCATGAAAACGCGCCAAGCCGGTCACGAGCGAAGGGTCGTCACCAAAGGCACGGTCACCATGCAGCTTCGTGAAGTTCGTGAAAAGCAGGTTGACGTAATCCATGGTGTAAGGCCGTTGGGGATGACGCGCGAGTTGGGTGCGCTGCCAGGCGCCGAGGTTCATAAAAAACTCGCGCTTCAGCTCATTCACCTGGTTGCGCAAGCGTTCAATTTCGTCTTCCGTGCGGCCTGGCTGGGCGATGCGGCGCAGGTCATCAATATCTTTTTCGAGACGGTCAATCTCGGTTCGCCGGTTTCTCTTCTCCATCAGCGTTTCGCTCCGGAAGATGCACCGGCATTGCCATCGCGTATCAATTCCACGGAATCCGGTCCGCACAAATCGCGCACGGATTGGACCAAAGCTTGGTCCGGGCGGATGTATTGCTTCGAATCGAGCGTAGCGGCGAGCGTGCCATCCACGGAGAAGAAGTCAAACGCCACTCCACAACCGCCGGGCTTCGTGCGAAAGACGTCTTTCAAGCGGTCAAGCAATTCCTCATTTACGCTCCCCAAATCGAGACGTACGCGCACGAGGCTCGGGGGTGCTTCGGCAATGTCTTCAATGGCCCGTGCATCGGCGGCCACGATCCGGGTACCGGCGTCTTCCACGTTCACGCGACCGCGCACTACCAGCATGGCGCCCGATTTGAGCGTTCCCTCCATACGAGCGAATGACTCCGGAAACGCCAGCACTTCCAATACCCCGCTCATATCCTGCAGGGTGAAGATCGCCCAACGTGCACCCTTTTTCGAGCGCATCGGGCGCACCGCCACCACGATCCCAGCGATGGCGACATCTTCTCCCGCATTGTTTTCGTCAATCGCACCCAGTTCGAGCACGCGCAATTCCCGCAACCGATCCGCATAGCGCTCCAGCGGATGCCCGCTCACGTAAAAGCCGAGCGTGGCATACTCGCCGGCAAGCCGCTCATGCTCCGGCCACGGCTCCGCATCGCGCAATTCATGCGATGCGTGCATTACCGGAGCTGCCGCGCCTCCGAAAAGACCGGACTGCCCCACCGCGCGCTGGTAACCAAGCTTCTGGGCGCTGACGATAGCTTCGTCCAGCGTGGCGATCAAACGCTCACGCGGACCAATCGAATCCATGGCACCGGACTTGATCAGGCTTTCCAGCGCTCGCTTATTGAGCACTTTTGGATCGACGTTCTCACAAAAGCTAAAGATGCTGGTGAAATTGCCGCTTTTCGTGCGGGCGGCGATCATGGATCGAGCTGCGCCTTCGCCGACGTTCTTGATCGCGGCAAGGCCAAACCGGATTGCGCCGTTCGCAGGCGTGAAATAGAGATCGCTGGAATTCACATCCGGTGGAAGCACGGTAATGCTCATGCCCCGCGCTTCGTTAATGTACTTGACCACTTTCTCGGTGTTGCCCGTTTCTGAGGTCAGCAGCGCGGCCATGAATTCCACTGGATAGTGCGTCTTGAGCCATGCGGTCTGGTAAGCCAGCAGCGCATAAGCGCAAGAATGGGATTTGTTGAAGCCATATCCCGCAAACTCGGCCATCAAGTCAAAGACATGCTCGGCCTTTTTGGTAGAGACCTTGCGGGTGCTCGCACCGGCGAGAAACTTGTCTCGCTGAGCCGCCATTTCCTCCTTTTTCTTCTTGCCCATGGCCCGGCGCAAGATATCCGCCTCACCCAGCGAAAAGCCCGCCAGGCGGTTGGCGATCTGCATCACTTGCTCCTGATACAGGATCACGCCGTAGGTCTCTTCCAGTATTTCCTTTAGCTCAGGCAGATCGTAGGCTACCTTCTTCTTTCCGTGTTTCCGCGCGATAAAGTCATCGATCATGCCGCCCTGAATGGGGCCTGGACGGTAAAGCGCGTTGAGCGCGGTCAAGTCCTCAATGCGGGTGGGCTGGTAGCGGCGCAGAATGTCGCGCATGCCGTGCGATTCAAACTGGAATATGGCAGTGGTATCGCCTCGGGCGAAAAGCTTAAACGTTTCTGCGTCATCGAGCGGCAGTAGATCGAGATCGACATGCGCGCCTCGATGCTGCTCGATCAGCTTCACGGCGTCGTTTACAACCGTTAGCGTGGTCAGGCCCAAAAAATCCATCTTCAACAGGCCCAGCCGGTCCAGCGCCTTCATGTCGTATTGCGTCGTGATTTCGTCGCGGTTCGTCTTGTAAACCGGCACCAGTTCCGTAAGGGGCCGCGGCGAGATCACTACGCCGGCCGCATGCGTCGAAGCATGGCGCGAGAGGCCTTCCAGCCGCTGCGCGATGACGAAGAGCTCTTTGATCTTTTCGTCGGCTTGAATGGCTTGGCGCAGCTGCGGCGCTTGTTCGAGCGCGTCCTTCAACTTAATATTTAGCTGGTTCGGGATCATCTTGGCGAGCCGATCCACCTCGCCGTAAGGAATTTCCATCGCGCGGCCAACGTCTTTGATGGCCGCCTTCGCCGCCATCGTTCCGAAGGTGATGATCTGCGCAACGTTTTCGCGGCCATACTTCCCCGTCACGTATTCGATCACTTCGCCGCGGCGGCGCATGCAGAAGTCGATGTCAATATCAGGATTCGACACCCGCTCCGGATTCAGAAAACGCTCGAAAAGCAAATCGTATTGCAGCGGATCCACGTCCGTGATGCGTAGCGCGTAGCTGACCAGGCTCCCGGCGGCCGATCCGCGGCCCGGTCCCACAGGGATTCCTTGCGACCGGGCGTACCGGATGAAGTCCCACACAACGAGAAAGTAGCCGGAAAATTTCATCCGTTGGATCATGCGAATTTCGTCGCTCAGCCGCGTTTCGTATTCGGCAATCGTCTTTCTCAATTGCCCTGCCCGGCCTAAAGTTTCGAGGTAAGGCACGCGCTGCGCGAATCCCTCGCGGGCCGCCTTTTCAAAGTAAGTGTCAGAAGATTCGCCCGGTGGCAACTGAAATTCCGGGAACGGGTTGCTGATTTGCTCGATCTTAACGTTGCAGCGCTCGGCGATCGCCCAAGTGCGTTCAACTGCGTCGGGTACTTCACGGAAAATATGCGCCATTTCCTCGGCCGTCTTGAAATAAAACTGATCGGTCGGGAACTTCATGCGGTTGGCGTCACTCATCGTCTTGCCGGTCTGTATGCATAGCAAGACTTCCTGAGCGCGGGCGTCGGCCTGCGTCAGGTAATGGCAATCATTGGTGGCGACGAGCGGAATGCCGGTTTCCTTGGAGAGCCGAACGATCTCCTGATTGATTCGCTTTTCGACTTCGAGACCCTGATCCTGCACCTCGAGGAAGAAGTTTCCTTTGCCGAAGATGTCGCGTAGGCGATAGGCCGAGTTGCGCGCCCGTTCGTATTCCCCGGCCAGCAGCGATTCGTTCACTTCCCCGCTCAAGCATGCCGAAAGCGCGATCAAGCCTTTGCTGTGTTTCGCGAGCAAATCCAGATCGATCCGGGGCTTATAGTAAAAGCCTTCGAGAAAACCCGCGGAAACCAGTTTGATAAGATTGTGATAACCCTCGGCATTTTCGCATAGCAGAACCAGATGATTCGTACTCTTGTAATTAGGCTCCCCGGAATTCTGCGTGGAGCTTGCGTTCGCCCCGCCATTGGAGCTGGACGACGGCCGCTGCGGCGGCTCAACGGCCCGATCGTGCCGGCTGCCTTTGGCAACATAAACTTCGCAGCCGATGATCGGCTTCACTCCGCGAGTTTTTGCCTCGTAAGAAAAATTCTGGGCGGCAAACAAATTGCCATGGTCGGTGACGGCCACGGCGGGCATTCCCCGGCGGGCAGCTTCGTCGGCCAGTTGCTTGATCTCACAGGCTCCGTCGAGAAGGCTGTAATCTGTGTGGAGATGCAAGTGTACGAAACGCGGAGATGAGGACGATGATCCTGGCATGTTCAAAATCATTTTAGTCCCGAGCGCCGGCATTTGCTACCGGCGGTGCCGGAACTCTGTGGAATTTCACCGCAAACTTTAGCGGCGCGCGTTTTTTTTTGCCGCCTGTTTGGCGCCCGGTTTAGGCGCCGAGGCGCCCTTGGACTTGCCGGCTGCGCGCGACGGCGCTGATTTTGCAGATGCGCCAGCCTTTGCGGCGGAGGCATGTGCCGATTTCTTCGCCTCAACCGGGAGCGCCTGCGCCGGAGTATCGCCGGCTTTTTTCCTGGTTTCTTTGATCTTCTTGGGTGGCGGCTCTTTGATTCCCGAAAGCTTGCGCAAAACCCTGGTCCGATCCTCCGGCGTCTTCACTTTTCCGCTCATTTGCATCGCGAAGTAATCTTCCATGAGTTTGTCAAACTTTGGGCCGCGCGGCATCCCAATACTCTCCATTTCGGCGGCGGCGGCAGGCAATTCCGAGCGCATCGGACGCCATTTCTGGATGTAGTTGCGAATTTTATTTCGGATAGGCGCGTTCGAGGTCTTTCCCAAAAGATTCGCCAGCGTTTCCAGTGGTGTTTTTTCGAGGACGGCATACGCGTCTTTGGGAGCGGCCGTCTTACTGCCGGCCAGCAAGGACTGAAGCTTCTTGCCCTCGTCTTCCAACGCTTCTACCGCCTCAATCTCGTCCTTGCTGAATTTGAGCTTTTGGAGCAAGGACACCTGTTCGCGGGTGGAAAGTTTGCCAAGGGCGGCGGCGATTCCCGACGCCGTCAAGCGCGGACGCAGACCGGCGCCGATCAACTCCTCCTTCGCGCGGGTCAGGTCGGTAACCGCGTCATAATCCGGATGCCGCTTGGCAATCTGAGGTGCGATGGAAGCCAGCAAGCCATGCGACTCCCAGGATTTGAAGATGGCGGAAGCCTTGTCGTCGCGCGCTACCTGGCGCAAT
Source organism: uncultured Acidobacteriota bacterium (assembly GCA_963703805.1). Taxonomy (GTDB): domain Bacteria; phylum Acidobacteriota; class Terriglobia; order Acidiferrales; family UBA7541; genus DASTCZ01. The sequence goes on from CAVPFO010000001.1 coordinate 384,765, forward strand.
TCGTTGCCGGCAGCCTCGGGTGGGATCGTCTCTTGCAATCCTCTCTCGATGGCCAGATCAAACCATTCCTGTGTGCGCGTTTCGAGCTTGAATCCCATCCGTGTGGCATAGCGCAATGCGCGCAACAGCCGCACCGGCTGGTTGGTAAAGCTGTGAATGGAAAGCGCGCGCACCTCGTGCTGCGTCTCAAGATCAGCCAAACCGTTGGTGGGATCGAGCAGCAATCCCCGCGAGGCGGGATTGAGCGAGAGCGCGATCGCATTGATCGAGAAATCGCGGCGGCGCAGATCTTCCATGATGGTGGACCAGCGCACTTCGGGCGTGGTTCCCGGGCGAACGTAGAAATCGTCGCGCGCGGCGGCGATGCTGCCGTCCACTTCGCCGGCAAAAAGCATTTCCGCGTATCGTAGCTTTTCGTCTTCGTGCAGCGTCTGCGCGCCACCCTTTTCTAGTTCGCGAACAAAACGAAACGGATTTCCTTCCACGGTAAAGTCCAGGTCGCGGATGGGCATTCCGGATATCAGGTCACGCACCGCGCCGCCCACCAGATACACGTTTGTGGTGAGCGCGGCGCCAAGTTCTTGCACGCGCGTCAACACCGTGCGCTGTTCCGGCGAAAGCCGGCTTTCTAGGGAGTACATGTAATCAGGCATTTCGGTTGTCCATTTCTCAGAGTGCGCGAAAACCGCGCTTCTCACTCTCGGGTACTTCCAGTCGGCGCCAATCTTCCAAGACCGCTTCTGTTCTCTTCTCGCTGCGCTCTCCTACGTGGCCCTATCTCCCCGGCAGGTTGGCGATTCCAATTGCAAACACCCGCTCGTAAATCAGGCGCGCGGATGATGCGCCTTATAAATGGTCTTGAGCCTATCCTCCAGCACGTGTGTATAAATTTGCGTCGTGGAAATGTCGGCGTGCCCCAGCATTAATTGCACGGAGCGAAGATCGGCGCCGCGTTCGAGCAGGTGCGTGGCGAAGCTGTGCCGCAATTTGTGCGGTGTGAGCTTCTTGCGCAGGCCGAGCATCTGGCCGTACGCGGCGATGATGCGCCATACACCGATGCGCGAAAGCCGGTTGCCGTTTCGGTTGATGAAGATGAAGCTGTTCGGTGTCTGCACCCGCCGATGCTGCAGCAGCCTGGGCCGCCCCTCACGAACATATTTTTCAACCGATTCGAGCGCCTTGCGCCCTATGGGAACCAGTCTTTCCTTGTCGCCTTTGCCGATACATCGAATACAGCCTACCTGAAAATCGATGTCGCCGAGCTTCAATCCCACCAGTTCCGAAACGCGCAGCCCGGCGGAATAGAGCACGTCAAACAAAGCGCGATCTCGCAGCCCCATTGGGTTACTTAGATCGGGCGCTGCCAGTAGGCGCTCGATTTCGTCGACGGCCAGGTAAGTGGGCAGGCTTTGCCGGATCTTGGGAGACTCCAGGTTCAGCGTAGGGTCGTTTTCGATAACGCCATCTGTCACCAGAAAACGAAACAGGTTCCGCACCGTGACGAGATGGCGGGCCACGCTACGGCTGTCTAAACCATGCCGATAAAGCGTTGCGAGGAAGTCCACGATATCGTCGCGAGAGACCTGATCGAGAGGCCGCCGCAACTTTTTCACATAAGTGACGAACTTGACCAAGTCGCGGCGGTATGCATCCAGTGTATTCGCGGAAAGCCCCCGCTCCACTCGAGCGTAATTCAGAAATGCACTGGCTGCGGCTTCGGGTTGCATCACGCCAGCCCGGGAGCGGCGCCGGTTCCTTTCCGCCACATAATGAACTCATACACTTCTCGGATTTCCGGCGCCCGCAAGAGCCAGCTCAACCCGAGATAGACAGCAACCGATCCGGCAATTGTTGCGAGCAACAACGTGGCATCCGCCGATAGGGTCCGGTGCCCCAAGTTGCCGTACCGAACGGCGAACCAGCACACGACTGCCATCAAGGCCGAGGCCATGGAGGCCTTCACGACGGAAAATAGAATCGCTCGCGCGCCGATGCGGCCATACCGCTTCCGGAAGATCACGAATAGCGAGACAAAATTGACATATGCCGAAACCGCAGTGGCCAGCGCCGGGCCTGCATTGCGGAGTTGTGGAAAAAACAAGAACAGAAACATGGAATTCAAGGCGATATTCAACACGAGCACGACGGCCGCAACCCACACGGGTGTCCTCGTATCCTTTGTGGCGTAAAACGCCTGTACGATCAATTTGGCGATAGAGATCGCGGGCAATGCGAGCGCATAGAAAATCAGGGCCCAAGCCGTGAGCAGGGTCGATTCGGCCACAAACCGGCCGTGCTGAAACAACACGCGCACGATCGGCTGGCTAAGCATCATCATGCCGATCATCGCAGGGATCGTGACGAAGCAGACCAGCCTCACGGAGAAGCTGATCGTTTCCTTCAGTGTGCGAAAGTCTTGCGCCGCCGCTTGCCGGGACATCCGCGGCAAAATGGCCGTGGCGACCGCCACCGCGTAGCTTCCCAGCACGAGTTCCATCACCCGATCCGCATAATACAGTGCCGTAACGCTCCCATTGGGCATTCGCGAGGAGGTCGCGAAGATGGTGTCGACATAAAAATTCAGATGCGCTACGCCGAAGCCAAAGACCATCGGTACCATCAGCGAGCCTACGCGGCGAATCCCCGGATCGGTGAACGAGATTCCCCATTGAAACCGCATTCCCTTTCGCCACAATTGCGGAAGTTGCGAGAAAAATTGCAATGCGCCGCCAAACACCACTCCGACTGCCAATGCCGCCGCAGGAGAATGAAAGTATTTCCAGACAAACCCCATCGAGAAAAGGATGATCCCCAAGTTCGAAATTGCGGGCGTGAGCGCGGGTAGTCCAAAGACGTGAAAGCTATTGAGAATTGCCATGGACAGCGCCGAGAGCGAGATGAACAGAATAAAGGGGAAAATCAACCGATTGAGATAGATGGCTTCACTTTGCTCGGCGGAGTTGTGACCCATCATGGTAAAGGCATGAATGATGGCCGGAGAAAAGATCATGCCCAGCGCGACGATCGCAGCCACACCCACGGCCAATGTCCAAAACAGGCGATTCGCAAAGCGCCAGACTTCCTCTTCCGGCCGTTCCACCAGATACGACGTGAAAACCGGTACGAAAGCCGCGGACATGGCCCCCTCAGCTACCAGCCGTCGCAACAAATTGGGAATACGGAACGCCAGATAGAACGCGTCAGACCAGATCGTGGTGCCCAAGAGTTGGGCAACTCGCTGATCCCGAATGTAACCAAGAATGCGACTGGTCAGAGTCGCGAAAGTAATGACAGAGGTGGACTTGAGGATTTGCGCTTTTTCGGTCAATCGCGGGCCGCCCCCCGGCTAAGCTCCTGATTAAAAGACACTTGACAGACCGACCACGCTCAACATAACATAAATACTGCCCCTTTGCAACGCCTTGCTGAGGGGCTTCTCTCAGTGAAAAAAGCTTCCGCAAACTCCGCCCTCAAAAAAGCGGTCGTCGAGCTTGGCGATCGCACGGCTATCGCCGGCTATCTCAGCCCGACGCACCTCGGGCACGCCGAAACGTTTGATCTGCTCACGCGCGAGGGCGAGCACCGGCAGATCACTTTGGAGGACGTTCGCGGCGTCTACTATGTGAGCGAGTTTAACGATCGTTACGTTCCCGAACGGAAAGCATTTCTCAGCCGGCCAAAGCTCGATGGGTTGTGGGTCCGGCTGAGGTTTCGCGACAACGAAATCCTTGAAGGCGTTGTGCCCAATGACTTGCTGACTTTGCTCGATAGCGGCGTGCAGATCACCCCACCTGACATGGGGGGCAACACCCAGCGGATGTTCATCCCACGCACCGCCCTTTTGGAGATGACGGTTCTGGGTGTGGTAGGCATCGCTCGGCGGAAACCAGCCACGGAAGCTGCCGCGCAGCCGAAGCTCTTCAACGACTAAGCGCCTTAGTGTGGCGGCATCGTCTCCGGCAACTCCGATGCGAGCGCTTGTTGGTCGGCAGGCAATAACGCGGACATCGCTGAGCGGACCCGATCCATGAGCACCGCGCGCCCTTCGAGTGAGTAACTCGACGCTTCGATTGGCTCCCCGAAACGGACCAGGACGTGCCCCGGTCTGATCTTCCACGTTCCCTTTGGCATCAGCCGATGTACGCCAATCGCCACCATCGGCACGACGGGCACACCCGCTCGTATCGCCATCACAAACACTCCCCGCTTAAACGGCAATAAATGCCCGTCATAGCTGCGTGTTCCCTCGGGATAGGCGAGGAACGATGTTCCGGCCTTGATTCTTTCGGCCGCCAGTTCGACGCTTTCAATAGCGGATTCCCGATCACTCCGGTTGACGGGGACAAAGCCCGCAAGGCGGAACGCCCAGCCAACGACTGGAATGTTGAACAAGGACGCCTTCGCAAGAATGGCGACCCGCTTGGGTAGTGCGTGCACGATAGGGACAGGATCGATAAAACTGGTGTGGTTCGCCAGAAACAGCACGGTGCCTGCCGGAACATTTTCGCGGCCCTCGACCTGAGTTCGCAGCCCCACCAGCCGCCCAATCAGGAACACGCCCTGAGAACCGACTCGATACATGAAGTCCGGCCGGCCTGTTGCGCAGGTATAAAGCAGAAGAACAGGCCCCGCGATCAGCACGAAAAGGGTTAGCGTGATGGCGGCGATGGCGGTGCGCAGCATCGAGCGGTTTTCGAGGGGAAGACTCTGGAACGTCTAATCCGTGGTGCCGCGCAAAAGTCCTTCGCGAATGTGGCGCTGCTTTTCCGTCGCGTTGGGCAAATCCTGAATGCGAAACACCGTCTCGCTACGGGAGCCAAGCGCAAATGCTACTTCCCTTTCCTGATCCGCGCGCCGCACACGCAACTTTACCGTGTCTCCCGGGGTCTGCTGGTTGAGCCAACGACCGAGGAATCGCGGCACAACTTGGCCATCGAGCAGCTCGATCACATCGCCAGGTTGCAGCCCCGCTTGGCTGGCGGAGCTACCTTCGTGCACCGATCCAATCATGAGCGCGCCATCCGCGGTCGTCCGAAAATCAAAACCAAGGTCGGCGAGGGGGCTGGCGCTTGGCATCGCCGACAAACCGGCCTTCGCCAGGATGTCCGCGTATGGAATTTCCGCTGTCCCGGCCACATAGGCGGTGAAGAAGTCCTTAAGGGGGACACCAGCGACGGTTTCCGCTGTCTTTTCGATGTCGGCACTGTCATTGTAAAAACGTCCGCGCTTGGCGAAATTCTCATTCATCGAACGCATTACATCGTCGAGGCTGCGATGATTTTCCGTGGCGTCTCGGATTAGGACATCCAGAAGTACACCATCGATTTGCCCTTTGTTGTAGTAGGAAATACTGAAATTCGGCCCACGATACAGCGGATACTTTTCAAACCACGCGTCGAGGCTGGACTCCTCCACACTTTGCCAGAGCCGCGCCGGCCGCGATTGCAGCTCCGTCATTTGTTCCGCGAGGTCGTCAGAAAATTGTTCCGAAGTCCAGAGTCCCGTACGCACCATTGCGTAGGCGCCGTAAGTGCTGGTGACGCCTTCGGCAAACCACAGCGCGCGTGTGCGCATTTCCTTCGTGTAGTCCACCGGTTCGAGGGTTTGCGGACGAATCCGCTTCACATTCCATAGATGAAAAAACTCGTGGGCGCTCGTGGCGATTGCGCTGCGAACGTTGCCGGCGCCGATCGCCGTGGAATTTGTGTGCTCCATGCCGCCGCCTTCTCCAGCCCCGATGTGGAAAAGAAACGTGTAATCGGAGTATGGGGCGCCGCCCATCAGCTGTGTTTCGTAGGTTACGATCTTGGCGAGCCCGTCGGTGAGCTGCGCGCGATTCCAGTTTTGGCCGTCTACCACTACGTAGACTGCCGGCGTGATTCCTGGAAGCTGAAATTTCTCAAACGTGCCAAATTCGATGGGACCGTCCACGAGCGCGTCGTAATTCGCTGCTGAGAACGCCGGCTCGCTGCCGACTTGGTCGGTTGCAGCACGCAAAGCCGTGGCCGCGTGCCAATCCGCGGGTACATCCGCAAAGTCCACCTGGACATCTTCCTGTCGCCGGTCGGGCACATAGAACAGTATCATCGCCAAATTCAGGAATGCGTGATGAAAATTGAGCTGCGCCGCGAACGGACCGGGCTCATCCCAATACACCGCATACGTGACGCGTACAGTGCCGGCCGCTGCCGCCTCCCAAGTGTTCGTATCCAGCTTGCGGAAAACGACGGTCTGCGAAGCACCATCCGTCGCGCGAACATCCTCCACATGGGATGCGAAGTCGCGAATCTGGTAAGTGGCATTCCACGCGGGCAGCTGCACACTGACCTCATTGTGGACCGCGGGAATCACCATCGTGACGTGAAAGAGATGAGCGTCGGGCTGCGCGAGCGAGACGGTGTAACGAATCGTAGCTTGTACCGCAGTGGCTGGCAAAAACAGAATGAACACCGTGCAAATCCGCACGGTCCATCGTGCGAGATTCATACATTGGATTTTTATTGCTGCTGGAAATGGTCCTTTGCAGGAATCGGCAATCATCAAACCACCGCCCCTTCGATGTCGTGGACTATGCGCACTTGCAGTCGATGCCACGCGGTGGCGTCGCCTCCCAAAGCGCCGCTAGCTTACGCGCCCGGACCGGACGAGCGCGAACTAGGGCCGGTAGCCGCCAATTCAGCGCGTTTACTGGATTCGAAGCGCTGCAGCAGCTTCCCACACAAACCATCGAAGCTGCCGTTGGACATAATGAGAACCACATCCCCGGCGCGCGCATATTCAGCAACATGGTCTGCAATCAGATCGGCATTGTCAAAACCTTGTGCGCTTCGGCCAATCGAGCGCAGGGTTTCGATTACGCGATCGGTCGAAAGCCGCTCATCATCGCCCAAAAGATTGGCGCGATTGACGGCACCCAGGACGACCATATCAGCGAGCCCCAGCGAACGCGACAAAGGCTCTTCGAAAACTTTGCGCCTCATTGTGTTGGACCGCGGTTCGAATATCGCCCAGAGACGCCTCCCCGGCCAACGCGAACGGGCCGCCTCAATCGTGGCGCGGATGGCGGTGGGATGATGCGCGAAATCGTCCACCACGAGCACGCCATTTGCCTCACCGCGAACGTCCAATCGCCTGCGAACGCCGCGGAACGTAGCCAGGGCTTCTTCCACGGCTTCGCGCGGCACATCACGGCCGAGCGCCATGGCCGAAGCGGCCAGCGCGTTTAGCACATTGTGGCGCCCGGCAAGCGCCAGGCGAATGCGGGCTGCTTCAGCGCTCTTGTGCCTGATGCGAAATTGCATGGCGTTCTCAACGTACTCGATGTCACCCGCCATCCAGTCCGCTGCCGCGCTCAAACCGAACGTTTCCACCCGACAGAGCGCCTTTTGCGTGACCGCGCGCACCGGCGCCGCGATCGGATCGTCGTCCACCCACGCGAGAATGCGTCCGCCTCCCGGCACGAGGTTCACCAGGCGCCGAAATTGCAACTCGATCGCCGCCAGATCGGTATAAATATCGGCGTGATCGAATTCAAGCGACGTAATGATCACTTCGCGCGGATGATAGTGTAGAAACTTTGGGGCCTTATCGAAAAACGCGGAATCGTATTCGTCGCCCTCGAGAATAATTTCGTTGCCGCCGCCCAGGCCGTAGCTGCGGCCAAAATTCTCCGCCAGGCCGCCAATCAAGAAGTCCGGCCTGCGTCCCGCGACGTGGAAAATCCAGGCAAGAAGCGACGTCGTGGTGGTTTTTCCATGCGTGCCGGTAACAACCAGGGAATCGCGCCCGGGAACAAAGAATTCTTCCAATATCTGCGGGAGCGAGCGATACGGCAACTTACGATCGAGAACATATTCAACTTCAGGATTGCCGCGCGAGAGCGCATTACCGATCACCACGAGATCGGGCTGCGGATCGAGATTCGATTCGCTAAAACCATTGGCCCAACGTATACCGAGCGATTCGAGCAACGTCGAAGCCGGCGGATAAACGCCAGCGTCCGAACCGGTCACGCGATAGCCGCGCTCGCTCAGCATCCCCGCAAGCGGCGCCATCGCCGCGCCGCCGATTCCCGAAAGGTGAATGTGTTCGATGCGCTCGAAACTCTTCATCGCGTTACCGCCGGCTCTAGAATATCAAGTTGCCCCGCACCGGTTGCGCGGAGTCTTGCCCTCACGCCGAGCGGCAGCGTCAACATCGGCCGAGAGGTGTGGCCCACGGGCGCACCCCAGACGACGGGAACCTTGGTTTCGCCGAGAATGGAGGCACAGATTTCACGCACGCTAGGGCTCGACGGTGGCGCCGGGACATTCCGGGAATTCCCCCAGCACGAAGCCACGCACGCCCTCGAACTTCCCCGCTTGCCGCAAGTGCGTGAGCGCTCGGTCCACCTGGTAGGGTCGCATACCGCGATCTTCGAGCACTAGGATCGACCCGCGCGTGTCCAGCTCCCAAGGCGTCCCTAGCGTGGTTTGCAGCAAGGTGAGACATCCGCCCAGCAATACCCCCTTCGCCTCGCCCGTCCACATCGTTTCGCCTTGCAAATCGAGCGTCCAGCGTCCGCGCGTTTGGCTAACGGCACGGCGGAAAGAATCCTCGTCGTATCCCCCCACCGCGCCCGGTCCGCAGTCAAAGCCTGCGGCCACCATGGGGCCATGGAACGTCACCCAGCGATGCTTTTGCCAGAGGTAAACAAAGAGCGCGGTTAAATCGCTAAACCCCATCACAATTTGCGGGGGAAAGGTCTTCGCGCCGCCAGAGCGTCGAGCAGACAAGTGCTGCCGTAGCCGCCGCGCGCTCCAATCGTCGCGCCGGATCTCTTGTCACCCAACGCGGCGAACAATTCGTTTACACGGATATCGGTGGCGCCGGCGAAGTAGCCGTCGTCTTTCGTCGCCACTCGCGGAGTGACGGGCGAATAGCCCAACCGTCGTAGCTCGGCAAGGCCACGCTCGATCAATTCCGCACGCGCGGGCGAAGCTGGCAACACGACATGAACCGATGCCCCGGTCTTCAGCGCGGGCGGCTTCTTCACAGTGGCCATGAATTCGGAAGTATATCGTGCGGGCCTAGGCGAGACTTTGCTTCCGCGCGGCGCCGATTCGCAACGGTAACGTGGAAGCCTGCGAAACTAGAGTTTGAACGTGGTGAGTTTGTGGAAATGGCGCACCCGGGTGGTGATTTCGCCGCGCTTAAGGCTGAGCAGGCGTTCGAGGCCAAATTTTTCCACGGCGAAACTGCCGAGCACCGAGCCGTAAACCATGGCCCGCCGCAATGTGTCCCCGTTGAGCCGCCCTGCGTCGACCAGATACCCCATAAAGCCGCCCGCGAACGAATCTCCCGCGCCTGTCGGATCGTAAACTTCGTCGAGCGGGTAGGCTGGGACCGAGAATACCCAATCGCCGTGAACCATCATGGCCCCATGCTCCCCGCGCTTGATGACGAGAGTTTGTGGGCCCATCTTGAAAATCCTCCGTGCGGCACGGAGAAGGTTATATTCACTCGAAAGTTGCCGTGCCTCCTCGTCGTTAATCATCAAGATATCCACGTGGCGCAGCGTCTCGCGCAGTTCCGTGGGCGTGCGCTCGATCCAGTAGTTCATCGTGTCCAGAGCGACGAGCTTCGGCTTGCCTTTGACTTGTTTCAGCACGGAGCGCTGGAGCGTGGGGTCGATATTGGCCAGAAAGATGTGTGTGCTCTTGCGGTATGGTTCCGGCAAGCGTGGCTTAAAGTCCGCGAACACGTTGAGGTCCGTGGTGAGCGTGGTGCGATTGATCAAATTGTCGTGATAGCGGCCCGACCAAAAAAACGTCTTGCCCGCAGCGCGTTCGAGCCCGGCGATATCGATCTCGCGTCCACCAAAGACAGCTTCGTGTTCGGCGGCAAAGTCTTCGCCCACCACGCCGACGAGATTGACGCGCGTGAAGAAGCTGGCGGCCAGCGAAAAGTAGGTCGCGGCCCCGCCTACCGTTCGGTCCACGCGGCCAAACGGCGTTTCGATCGCATCAAAAGCTACCGAACCCACTACGAGTAGCGACACGAAAATCTCCTAGGCGTTGTCTCAGGCAAGATAGCGGCCTGCGATAGACGCCAACCGGCGGCGCGCGGCTGCGGGAATCAATGCACGGTCGGTGAGGATCGCGTGCTTGAGCGATTCGCCGCAACGGCAGGTCCGCTCTCGTGGCAGCGCGCGCACGGCTTCGCGCAGCACGTTCTGAGCGTTCTCGGCATTGCGGTTCAGGTTGGCAACAATCTCGGCGACGGTGACCGAGCTGTGTTCCGGGTGCCAGCAATCGTAGTCGGTGATCATCGCCACGGTCGCGTAGCAAATCTCCGCCTCACGCGCGAGTTTGGCTTCGGTTACGTTCGTCATACCCACCACGTCAAATCGCAATTGGCGGTGCACATGCGCCTCGGCGAGCGTCGAAAATTGCGGACCTTCCATGCAAACGTACGTGCCCCCGCGATGGGCTGTGACCCGCGCACGATCGCACGCGCCGCCCAGCGTCTCGGCAATCTGCGCGCAGACCGGCTTATCGAAGCCAACGTGCGCCACCACGCCATCGCCAAAAAAGGTGGCGGTACGGAGGCGCGTCTTGTCGTAAAACTGGTCCGGGATCAGGAATTCCAGCGGCTGCAAGTCTTCCTTGAGCGAACCGACCGCGCTAACGGAAATGATGCGCCCGGCACCCAGCATTTTCATGGCGCAGATATTGGCCCGGTAATTGATTTCGGACGGCGAAATGCGGTGTCCGCGTGCGTGCCGCGCAAGAAAGGCCACGCGGCGGCCTTCGAGCGTTCCGACGATAAACGCATCCGACGGTTCGCCGAATGGCGTTTTCACGTGGACCTCGCGCGCCTTCTCAAGCCCCGGCATGGAATAAAGCCCGCTGCCGCCGATGATGCCGATCTCGACCGCGTCTTTTCCGGCTCCGGGCTTTCCTTTACTTTTTACCGCCATTCTTCCGAATCTCGCTTTCTCTGGATGCAGTTTGCGTGCGTTCGCTCACTCGATCGAAACGGGCTCGGCTCCCGTCACAATTCCCTGCTGCTCGATTAACCGGACCGCGGGCGTCTTTGGATCGTGCGCGAAGACCACGGTCCAGCCTTCGCGGGCTGCGCGCGGCAGCCATTTCTTCTTGTTTTCGACGGTCTCCAGCGGATACAGGTCGAAGCCCATCGTCCAGGCTAGGGGCAGGTGCGCCGTGGTAGGTGTCAGGTCCGCCGGCAAGAAAACGGTCTTCCCACCACCGGTGAGCAGCACGCACTGCATGTTCCGCGTATGTCCGGGTACGACGACCACGTTCACACCCGGCACGATCTCTTGATCGCCATCAAGCAATTGCCATTGCCCGGCGTCGCGGATCGGCGCGAAGTTCTCGGCCAGGTAGCTGGCACGATCGCGCTCGCTAGGCGCCAGCGCATGCTCGAGCTCGCCGCGTTGTGTGACGTAAATCGCATTGGGAAACGTGGGCCGCGGTTTGCCGTTGACCATGCGCGTGTTCCATCCGCAATGGTCAAAATGCAAATGCGTATTGATCACGATGTCGATTTTTTCCGGAGGCAAATCCAGGGCGGCGAGCTTATCGAGCAGCCGCGGCGCTTTCTCGTACGCATAAATCTGCGTCTGCTTCGCGTTCCATTTATCGCCTGCACCGGTTTCGACCAGGATCCACTTTCCGGCCGCGCGGATCAAAACGATATTCATCGCCAACAAAACGCGGTTGCGGTCATCCGCGGTCGATTTCCGCTCCCACAGCGGCTTGGGGATCACGCCAAACATGGCTCCGCCATCAAGCCGTATCGTGCCGTCGGTCAAGAGCTGAAACTCAATATCTCCCAATCTCATTGTCAGGCGCGTGCTCCTTCGGCGGAAAGAATCTCTTCGACGGCTGCGTATGGATCGCGCTTGCGTTCGGAAATTTCACGGGCCATTTGCGTCAAGCGCTCCTCGCTTTCGCGGGTACCGAGCAACCGGTCCAGCATGCGCGATTCGAGCATTTCGATCAGACGGCGCCGCCAGTGATCGGTTTCCCGGCCGCGATATTCCGGCAGCGCTTCCGTGGCCTGACGAAATCGATCGATGGCCGCAGCAAGTTCGCCGATGCCTTTATTCTCCGTAGCGATGGTGCGCATCGGCTGCGGTTGCCAGCCCAGGTGATCGGGCGCCAGGTGCAGCATCGCCACGACCTGCTGTTCGAGCCGCTCGGCGCCCTCGCGATCTGCCTTATTGATTACGAATAGGTCGGCGATCTCCATCAGTCCTGCCTTCATATTTTGCACGTCGTCGCCAAGGCCCGGCACCAGCACTACGAGCGTGCAATCCGCGAGCCGCACGATATCTACTTCGTCCTGGCCGACGCCGACGGTCTCGATCAGGATGATGTCCTTGCCGGCCGCGTCAAGGAGCAGAGACACATCGGCCGTAGCGCGCGCCAGCCCTCCAAGAAATCCACGTGTCGCCATCGAACGAATAAAAATACCTTCGTCGGACGCGTGCCCTTGCATGCGAATGCGGTCACCCAAGATCGCGCCGCCCGTAAAAGGACTCGTCGGATCGACGGCGATGATGCCGATCGTTTTCCCAGCCCCGCGATAGTGCGCCGCAAGACGATCCACGAGCGTGCTCTTCCCGGTGCCGGGCGCGCCCGTGATGCCGATCAAGTATGCATGTCCGGTGGAATAAAACAGTGAGCGCAGCAAGTGGTCCGCGGCTGGATCATGATTTTCAATCGCGGTGATGGCCCGCGAAATGGCACGGACGTCGCCTGCACGAACGCGGCCAGCCCAGTCCTCGATTTGCGTCGGCATGCGGCGGGCTATTTCTTTCCCAGAAGTTGCCGGGCGATCACCAGCCGCTGAATTTCGCTGGTACCTTCGCCGATCGTGCAGAGTTTGACGTCGCGATAATATTTTTCCGCAGGATAATCTTTGATGAAGCCGTAGCCGCCAAAGATTTGCACCGCTTCGTTGGCCACCTTCACGGCAACTTCGCCGGCAAAAAGTTTGGCAATACTCGATTCGAGCGTGAGACGTTGGCCGTTGTCGGCCATCCACGCCGCGCGGTAGGTGAGCAGGCGCGCGGCGTCAATCTGCGTGGCCATATCCGCCAGCTTGAACTGGATGCCCTGAAATTCGCTGATCGCCTTGCCAAACTGCTTGCGCTGCTTCGCGTACTTCGTGGAGGCCTCAAACGCACCTTGCGCCATCCCCAGCGCCAATGCCGCGATCGAAATGCGCCCTCCGTCCAGAATCTGCAAGCTATTGACAAAACCTTGTCCGGGCTCTCCAAGCAATTGGTCGCCAGGGACTTTGCAATCGGAGAAGACAATTTCAGAGGTATCGCTCGCGCGGAGACCGAGCTTATTTTCCTTCTTGCCGGGCCGGAAGCCCGGCATGCCCTTCTCCAGGATAAACGCGGAGATCCCATGCGACCCCTTCGATTTATCCGTAACGGCCATCGCCACGCAAACGTCCGCATAGTGGCCGTTCGTGGTGAACGTTTTCGACCCGTTCATCAGCCAGCCGCCGTTCGACGGGACCGCCGTGGTACGCGTGCCCCCGGCATCAGATCCCGCTTCCGGTTCCGTGAGCGACCAGCAACCCAGTTTCTTTCCTTCCGCCAGAGGGACGACGTATTTGCGCTTTTGTTCGTCGGAGCCGAATTTATAGATGTGATTGGTGCAAAGCGAATTGTGCGCGGCTACGATGATTCCGAGCGAGCCGTCCACGCGGGAAAGTTCTTCTATGGCAATCACGTATTCGATATACCCAAAGCCCGAACCGCCATACTTCTCCGGAAAAATCACACCGAGCAATCCAAGATCGGCAAGCTTGGGAATAATTTCCGCAGGAAAATGCGACGCCTCATCCCACTCCATCACGTGGGGTGCGATCTCCGCCTCGGCGAATTCTCGCACCGTACGGCGAAGCTGCTGCTGTTCATCGGTAAAAGAAAAATCCACGCGCCACCCTAAGAGAGATCGCCGAACACCAACACTGATTTTATATCATAGCGCCGGGAACTCTCCCAAAAACCGCGAAGGGCAATTCGTGGAGACTAATCAGGTTTTTCGACGGCGGCGGATGCCGGCAGCTCTTTGATCAGGCGGCCGATCTCACGATCAAGCCGCTGGCCCATGGAGTCGCTCCAACCCGAAATATGCAGCCGCACGTTGCCTTCGCCGTCCACCAAAAAATACGTAGGCAATGCCATGCGCCCGAAGCTGAAGAATAGCCGGGAGAGTTGCCGGTTCGAATCGCGCACCTGAACCCATTGCTCGTCATGACTCTCGGTGAACTGGCGCCACGTTCTGTCATTTTCGTCCAGGCTGATGCCGATCAACACAAATTTGTCTTTGGGGTATTCGTCGTAAATCTCGCCCAATTCCGGTACCGATGCACGGCAAGGCGGACACCAGGACGCCCAAAAGTCCAAGAGCACGATTTTCCCGCGCAAATCGTCCAACGACACGTGCTCGCCTTTGGCCGACACAAACTTGAATCGCGGTGCGGCCTGCGGGGCGCTTCGCTCCGGCACATCGTGAATTTCGGTTGCCGTCTTTGCTTCGACGATATCGGTGATTTCCTGGCCCGTGTTGCCATCCACAACAATACGCCTGCCAATTGTCGGCCGATTGCTGTCGTTAAAATCGCTGGGCGGATTTACGTTCGTTTCGGACTCGGCCTCGCCGTCGCGATGTTCCTTCCTGAGTAAATCGGCAAGATCATCGTGCGCCAGCGTCAAGTTTGGGTCCGCCACAATTGCCAGGCGGAACTGGCCCTCGGCTTGTCTCAGCATCCCTTGATTCTCTTCCGCGGTGAGCACTAATGCGCGGCCCTTCAGATCATAGGCTTGCGCCATGACGCGATTGCCCGGCGAAAGCGCAATGATGCGATCGCAGGCTGCCAAAACTTCCTTCGTGTCTCCAAGCCGGTAGTATGCGGATGCAAGGCCCCAATAAGGTATGTAATCGTGCCCATCCGAGAGATGAATCGCGGCTTGATACTGCTTGATGGCGTCCTCGAACTGGCCGGCACTGGCAGAGGCGCGGGCCGCATCGAGCGCGTTCTGATAAGGACTGTCCTGAGATCTCGTGGGGCGGGACGCAGCGAGCGCACAGAGAAGGACTACGAAGCAAGCCGGCGCCCGAAGAGAGTTGCGCAGACCGATTGGCATGGCCACTCCAGAGATGACGGAAACCTGCGACCGCGAGCCAGCATCAGCTCTCCGGTTAGCTAATTATGCAATAGGCCGCGGCAAATCTCCAGAGCCTGCTCGATTGCGGAACGATTCACATCGCAGTGCGTGACCATGCGCAGCCCAAATTTGTCTGTCGGCCCGCAGAGCACGCCGAGTTTGCCTAGACTCGCGGAGATTTGCGCCGCCGTCTGGCCCGTGCCGCGCACGTCGAAGATAACGATGTTGGTCTGCACCTTCTTTGGGTCCACCTGCACTCCCGGCAGCTTCGTAAGACCCTCGGCCAAAAACTTAGCGTTCGCGTGATCCTCGTGCAGGCGCGCCGGACCCCTTTCCAGCGCGATCAATCCCGCCGCCGCGAGGATTCCGGCCTGCCGCATACCGCCGCCGAGCATCTTGCGGCACTTGCGCGCCTGATCGATAAAATCCCGCGAGCCCATGATCATCGAGCCCACGGGCGCGCCCAGCCCCTTGGATAGGCAGAACGTGACCGAATCAAATTTGCGCGTAATCTCCTTCACGCTCTTGCCCAGCGCCACCGCCGCATTGAATATGCGCGCTCCATCCAGGTGCACGCGGAGTCCGGCATCATGGGCTTTGTCGCAAATCTCTTCGGCCACTTCCGTCGGATACACCGTGCCGCCTGCCATGTTGTGCGTGTTTTCGAGCGACACGAGAGCGGTTTGCGATCGGTAGTAGATCTTTGGTTGGATCAGCGCCTCGATCATCTGCCAGGAAAGGATCCCGTCGGGCGTAGCTACCGTGCGCGGCAAGCAACCGGCGATGGCGCACATGGACGCCATTTCGTACTGGTTCACGTGGCCGCGTTGGTCGCAGATCACCTCGCTACCATGATGCGTCCAGGTCTTCACGCAGATCAGGTTGCCCATCGAGCCGGAGGGAACAAACAGGGCCGCCTCGCGTCCAAATATCTCTGCGGAACGTTCCTGCAGGCGATTGACCGTTGGGTCCTCGCCATAGACATCGTCCCCTACCGGCGCCTCGGCCATTGCGCGGCGCATTTCGGGCGTGGGCTTGGTCACCGTGTCGCTGCGGAGGTCGGCCACCAAGGCCCTAGGCGCGGACTTTTCCACGTCAATTGTGGAATTTGCAACGGTTGGACCGTACATTTCGTAACTCCTTCGTTTTCTTCGGCCGAAAATCCTAGCTTAGCAGTTCGACAAACACCTCATTCGAAACAGACAGGCGGTCTGGCGCCAATCGCAGGCGGCTTCCCTGCCATTCCACCAGACCCTGAGCCACGAGCCCGGAAACGCGGTCGCGAAGCTCGATATTGTAACGCTTCTCGATCACCGCGAGGTCAATTCCCTCCAGCAGCCGGAGCCCGAGAAAGAGTTCTTCGTCAAGCGCGGCTTGCTTCGAAACGGGCTCGAGCTGCTCGACGGGCAATCGCCCGGCGGCAATCGCGGCGGTATATGCGGCCGGGTCGTGCGCGTTGGCCCATCGTTGCGAGCCATCAAACGAGTGCGCGCCCGCTCCAAATCCCAGGTACGGCGCGCGCTGCCAATACTTCAAGTTGTGCGCTGAGCGCTTACCAGGAAGCGCCCAATTCGAGATTTCGTAGTGCTCGTAGCCAAACGCAGCGAGTTGCTCGCAAGCACGCTCGTAGAAGGAAGCCGTGTCATCATCGGCTGGAAGTGACGGCACGCCATAGCGCGCACCGCCAGCGAGGCTCTCCCGGCCCAGACGGCTGCCCTCGTCAATTTCCAGCATGTACACCGAAACGTGGCTGGGGCTCAATCTGCAAACCTCGTCCAGCGACGTCTGCCAGGATTCCGAAGTTTGGTGCGGCAGCCCGGCGATCAGATCGAAGCTGAAATTCGCCAGTCTTGCGTTACGCAAAGTCTCTACGCAGCGGTAGATATCATCGCGGCGGTGCAGGCGCCCGGCGGCGGCCAGTTCGCGGTCCACAAAGGACTGCGTGCCCAGGCTCACGCGATCGATTCCGCTGGCCAGCCAGGCGTCTGCTTTTTCTTGCATGATCGTTTCCGGATCGGCTTCGAGCGTCACTTCCTCGAACGCGCAGTTGAACGAACGCCGCAGCCCATCGAGCATTCGGCCCAACGCCGATGGCTCCAGCAGGCTCGGGGTGCCTCCGCCAATGTAGACCGTGTCAACCACTCGCTCGCCTGCAACAACGCAGCCGTCCTCTCTGTTGAGCCCGGCGCCCCGATAAAGTTGCTCGTGCCCCGTGATCTCGTGCACGACCGCGTCCACGTAAGGGGCGTAAATCGCCTTCGAAAAGACCCCGGTGTGAAAATTGCAATAGGTACACTTCGTGCGGCAAAACGGCACCTGTATGTACACGCCGAGCGAATTGGGAACGTCGCTCATTTCGCAGGCACGTCCTCGACGATACGCAGGCGAATTTCGCGCCGGCGCGGCCCGTCGAATTCGCAAAAGAAAATGCCTTGCCAGCGGCCGAGCGCGAGCTTCCCGTCCTCGATAAATACGGTTTCAGACGTGCCGATCAGCGATGCCTTGATGTGCGAGTCGGAGTTTCCTTCGGCGTGCCGGAAACCTGCGTCTCGCGGAACCATGCTGTCTAGAGCGGCTTCGATATCGCGCGCCACGTCCGGATCGTCGTGCTCGTTGACGATCACACCCGCCGTGGTATGGGAAACGTAAAGATGGCAAACACCGCAGCGCACGCCGGACTCTGAAACCGCTCGCGCCGTTTGCTCGGTGATGTCCACCAGCTCCGTGCGCCGCGAAGTCTTTACTTCGAGCGTGACCGAGCGTGAGCTGCGCGGAGGCGATGAGGAATGGGCGGCTGACATAAATTCAAGCGCAAGATCCCGCCGGGCAAAGCCGTGCGAACCTGAAAATCCAATGTGAAGCTCTAGCTGAGGCCCTCAGCGGAGGCTGCGCCGTAAAACCCAAACCACGGCTTCGCAGCGGCCAGGCGGTCGTTCACATTTTTAATATTCTTCACGCCTTGATCCGCAAGCCAATCTTCTAGAGCTTTCACGCCCTGCTTGGCGTAAACCGGGATACCTTCCTTCCAGGTGGCGCGTCCACACAAAACGCCCGAAAAGTTCGTGCCCGATTCGGCGGCCAGGTCGAGTGTTTCGCTGAAAACGTCGTTGCTCACGCCCGCGGAAAGATAAATAAACGGTCTCTTTGCCACCGCCGCGCCCTTACGGAAGAATTCCTTGGCCTGATCGCGCGTGTATGCCGATTCGCCTTTGCACGCGCGCGTGCCGGCCACAAAGGCCATGTTTACCGGGACCTCCACTTTCAAGACGTCCACGCCGTAGCGGTCTTTCGAAAATTCTTCCATGCTCTTGATCACGCACTCCGGCTTTTTGCGGGCGAATTCGATGCCTTTCTCGTCCAGGCCTTCCTCGTAGCCGACCAACTCCAGGAAAAATGGCACATCCGCGGCAACGCACTCGCCGCCGATGCGCTCGACCCAAGCATGCTTGGCGTTGTTGATACGCTGCGGATCAAATGGCGTGTAATAGAGCAAAATCTTCACGCAATCCGCGCCGGCTTCCACGATGCGGCGCACTGAATAATCGTCTAACAGGTCCGGCAGCCGGCCGGGTTGTGTGTTGTCATATCCGCTCTTCTCGTACGCCAACAGTAATCCGCAATTCTTTGCGCGCTGCTTGGCGGCGTTCAAGCCGAATTCCGGATCGAGCAGGATCGCGCTGGCATGTGGCGTCAGCACGCGCACCACCGCTTCCTTGAATTCCGACATCATCTGCGGCGTGACGGCTTTTTTATCCACCCCTTTATCTTTCGCGATCGCGCTCATCAGCGAACCGCGCTGGTCCATCGCCGCCGCCGCAATCACGCCGCGCGAATTAGAGACGTGTTCCAAACCCTTCCGCTTGCCAGGGGTGATCTTCATCCGAAATTCCTCCAGAAACATTGGGCCGCTGGCCGGCCCGGCGTTTATTGTAGCACGCCGAAAATTTAGAACGATTTCATCGCCGGCTACCCGCAGGTCCGCTTTTGCCGCCCCTACAGCCGCACAACCTGGTGCGCTGGAGAACCGACTCCCGAATGGCGGGCGAGCCAATCGAGCAAGTCCCGTCCGTGCCTCGCCAGGAATGGCAGCAGACTCAAGCTGCGGTCCTGTAGATCATTGTGCGGGAAAAGCGCGTCACGAATTGTGAGTTCGTGCGCACTCAAGATACCGGTGCGTAAATCGAGAGCACGGCCAGCTTTGCCCCGCAACTTACCGAATTGATAGAGCATCTTGCGCTCGGCCGTATCGAGCGCGCCGCCCAGCGTGGGGTCGAGCTTGATGATGGGTTTGCGCAAGCCGTCGAGCATCTTGTGTAGCTCCCCTTCGCCTCTGACGAATCGAGTTTCGAGACTGCTGGGCAGCGACTGGCGCTCGAGCAATCCGCGTAGGTGCTGGCGTCCGCGGAATACATCTTGGATTCCAATGTCGTAGCGCTCGAGCAGCCGCTCGACGCTTGGCTCAATCAAGGTGAAACTCGCGCGCGGTACGATCACCGGCATGTGGCCCAGCCCGTGACGGTAGATCACGTTGCTTTGCGCAAAGTAGGCCATTTCGCCCGGTCCGGCGATGTAGGCCACCGTCGGCATTAAGTAATCCTGTACCACGGGACGGAACAGCGCGTTTGGGCTAAAGTCTTCCGGGTGGCGTTCAATCGCCGCAGCAAGCTCCGTTGCGCCGAGTTCTTTGTCTCCAATCAGGAAACTTCCATTGCGTTGCCGGACCGCCACACGCTCCTGATTCACGGTGCCAAAGAGGAGCGTTGTGCGGTCGGTGACTTTTACTTGCGAATGATAGCCGGCGTGTTCGAGCCGTTTATCCCGCGCCAATAAATCTGCGGTCAGCGCCTTTTGATCCTCCGGAATCCGCTTCAACAAAGGGGCCGCGAGACGATGCAGGCGCGCGTCGAGGGGGTCGAGCAAGATCAGTCCGTAGTCGGCGAAGATTCTCGCCAATAGACGCGCAAAGGCCGAACCGAAGGTCCGCTCCGGCTGATACGCATCGCTCAGCGCTTCGGCAATCTCATCGTAAAACGGGCCGTCGAGCAGTTCGCTCGCTTCCTTCACCAACCCTGAAATAGTATCGCCAAGCTGGATACGCCCGACGCTGCGTGCCGGCGTGCCCTCCGAAGGCCCGCTCCAGATGAAGGTGTGCAACCCTTTGGTGGAAAGCCAATCGCAATGGCTCACTTCCGCAAGGTCGTGATCTTCGCTGGCGATCCAAAAGATTGGGACTGCTTCAACACCGCGCTGGTGCAGTTCGTTCACCACGCGCAAAGCGGAAAGCGCCTTGTAAAACGTGTAGGCCGGCCCCCCGAAGAGGCCGGCTTGTTGGCCGGTGACCACCGCAACGGCGCCTTCACGCAAGCTCGCCAAATTGCGCTCCAGAGCTTGCGGCAGAGAGCCGGCAATAAATCCGTGGTTCTGTTCCGCCAACACATCCGCTACCGCTGACCGCATCTCGCGTGGGTAATACTTGCCCCGCTTCAGCTCGCGCGCGGCGCGGACGATGGCGGCCTGGGTTGGAGGATAAGCGTAAAACTCGGAAAGCTTCTTCGCGCCGTCGAGGTAGGCGGAGTAGAGCCGCGACACCCGCGGCAATTCATTCGGCGCTAGACAGTCAAATTCCATCGGGTGACCCATCATAGCCGGACAGCGCAAACCCAGCAAACCGTACTATTTATAGATGTTTGGCGCTGTCTTGGAGATACAACGGGCGCATTCCAACGCTCTCGCTTGGCCGTGTTAAATCACCCTTAGACTGCTTTCGCCGAGAGCGGCCTGGCAAAAACTTTGGCCTTCCCGCCAACCTTCTCTCGGCGATATACTCTGCCTTTATGATTACCGATCTGCATTCTTTCGCGCGCCGGATTGTGTCCGTGGTGTGCGTATCGCTCCTGACCGCGCCGGCCGGCTTCTCGCCAGTCGCCGCGGCGCAAGCTCAAACGCAAACGGCTCCTCCACCGGCGCAGCAAGCCCCGGCACCTGGTCCCGCCGCGCCTCCATTGCGCGTGAGTACGCGTCTGGTACAGGTGAGCGTGGTGGTGGACGATAAGCACGGTGTACCGGTCACCGGCCTGACAAAAGACGATTTCACGTTACTCGATGGCGGTCAGCCGCAGACGATTGCGTTTTTCGCCGAGGAATCGAATGCGGTGCCTGCGGTTTCGTCCGCCGTGCCGGCTACCGGATTGCCGTTGACGCATATGTTTTCCAATCGTTTCGAGGAAAAGGCCGGCGTGCCCACCAGCGTCACCGTGATTCTGTTGGACGCGCTGAATACCCATTTTACCGACATGGCTTACGCGCGAAACCGCGTAAAGAAGTTCCTGCAACAGCTGAAGCCCGGCGACCGTGTAGCGCTCTATGGACTCTCCGATCAAATCTACGTGCTGCACGACTTCACGCAGGACGCCGATTCGCTGCTGCGCGCGCTCGCAAATTCAAAGAATACGGAAAACTTCCACGTGGGTGCATCGGAAGAAGTTCCGGCGGATACGGGCGACGACAATGTGGACGCCTTCATGGATCAGGCCGCCCACAAAATCGCGGAGTACGCCAATCTCGATCGTGCGAACCTGACCGCGCAGGCCCTCGAGGCCATCGCGGATCATCTGGCGGGCATGCCGGGACGCAAGAACCTCGTTTGGGTTTCTGGCGCTTTTCCAATCAACATGACCGGTGATTCGGCCATGGAATTAATTTCTTTCGACCAGCAGATCGAAGATGCGGCACGCGCCCTAAACAATGGCAATATCGCGGTCTATCCGGTAGATGCCCGCGGGTTGATCGCCGATGCGGATCCCGCCCAGGCGCCGGGAGTCCCCGGACCTACCGCCCGCCGGATGCAAACTCGCGCGCCCACCACGCGCATGAGCCCGCCGCGCGAAAATTTTGACACGATGAACACCATGGCCGATCGCACCGGCGGCCGCGCGTTTTACAATACGAATGATCTTGATGGCGCGGTCCGCCATGCAATAGACGATTCTCGCGTCACTTACGTCTTGAGCTACTACCCCACTCACGGGCAATGGGATGGCAAGTTTCGCGAGATCAAAGTCGAAGTAAAGCGCCCTGGCACGGAAATTCGTTATCGCCGTGGCTATTTCGCGCTGCCCGACGCGACGCCCGATCCGAATCGCCAGCGCCAACAACTCGCGGACGCGGTACTTTCTCCCCTGGAGAGCACGGCGCTTGGAATCCACTTGCAAGCCGACCCCGTGGATGTCGCGGGGGCGCGCCAGTTGAAGACCCATATTCTGGTGGACAATAAACAGATGCTTTTCGCACAGCAGAATGGACGTTGGGTGGATCACTTGGAAATGGTTTGGGTGCAACTTGGGGCCGACGGGCGCAGCCTGGATACCAGGGATCAGACGCTTGATTTCAACTTCCTTCCGGCCATGTATGAAAAGGTACAAAAAGATGGATTGGGCATGAGCACGAAGCTCGATCTAAAGGAGAATGCCGTCGAGTTGCGCCTGGTGGCCCGCGATACTGGCACCGGCTCGATCGGCTCGGTGAACATTCCGCTGCGCACCTTGTTTGCACAAGCCAACGGCCCCTCCCCACCGCCGCGCCAGTAGCCTTTGCCTCCCCTTCGCCGTCGTCACGTTGTGTGGCGTGCAATGATCGCCATTTTCCGCAGACTTTAGCGTACGATGGACTGGACCTCGGCGACCCGTCCCGCGGCGTCGCGAACCACAGTGATGAATCGCCTCGCAAGGCGGGCTTGGAAACGCGTAACGCCGCTTGGGGCGGCGCTTCTTTTCTTGCCGGTGGCTACCGCGGCGCCTCACCCACGGCAAAGCGCGCCACAAGTTCCCGGCCCGGCAATCCAAGTGACGACGCGTTCTCAACGCACCTTGGCCAAAGGCCCGCTGCACGGCTACGCCATCGCCCGGAAGATCAAGCAATTGTCCGCCGAAGGGCTTTCCATTGAGGATGGCTCCCTCTATCCCGCTCTGAATCGTATGCTCGTGAAGGGCTGGCTCACCGCGGAATGGGGAGTCTCGGAGAATAATCGCCGGGCGCGGTTCTATTCGCTTACGCGCAAAGGGCGAAAGCAACTTCAAAGGGAAGCGAGCGAATTCGATCAGTTGATTCAGGCGATTCAGCTCGTGATGCGATCCGCGTGAGGAGGCCGCGAAGCAGCCGTGTGGACCGAACTCATCCATCGCGTCCGGTACCTCTTCCGCCGATCCGCTTTTGATCGAGAGCTCAACCGCGAGATCGAGTTTCACGTGGAAGCGCGCGCGAGCGAACTCGAAACCGAGGGCCTTCCCGCTGCGCGCGCGCTCGTGCAGGCGCGGCACGAATTTGGCTCGACCGCGCAAATGCGCGAGGAAACCTACGAAGCCTGGCAATTCCCCTGGATCGAGGATTTCGCGGCCGATCTCCGCTATGCGGCGCGTTCCCTGCTGCGCAGTCCCGGCTTTACGGCCGTCGCCGTGCTTTCCCTGACGTTAGGCATCGGTGCAAACTCCGCCGTATTTACGCTTGTGAAAGCGGTCCTGCTACCTTCCCTGCCGGTGAAGAATCCCGCAACTCTGGTGAGCCTCTACATGACGGACGAAAGGAACCGGGAGCCTGGGGATCTTTTCATGCCCTTGTCGTATCCGAACGCCGAGGACTATCGGAAACAAAACCACGTCTTTTCGGGGATGGCGATCGTGCTTCCGTCCCGCGCAGACTTGCAGGCTTACCAAACGCGCGTCCCAGTGTTCGTGTCACTGGTGAGCGGCGACTTCTTCGATGTTTTGGGCTTACGTGCGGAACTCGGCCGCACTTTCCTGCCGGATGAAGATCGTGTCGGCACTCCGTTTCCGGTCGCGGTCCTCAGCCACGCGTTTTGGAATCGCCAGTTCGCCGCGGACCCGAGGATCGTAGGCCAAAACATTCGCCTCAACGATCGGGACTACAGGGTGATAGGTATCGCTCCCACAGGGTTTCGCGGGGTGCCGGACATCGGCAACATGGACCTGTGGGTGCCTATGGCGATGAACTCTCACCTGCTCGCCGGGTTTGACAAGGAATGGTACGACCAGCGACGCGCGGGGATGGTGTCGGCTGTGGCGCGGCTCAAACCCGGCGTTACCCTCAGCCAAGCGCAAGACTCGCTCCGCGAGCTCGCGGCGAAGTTGGCCACGGAATATCCGAGCCAGAATGCAGGACGCAGCGTCGCGCTCATGCCTCTTGCGCAGGCCAGCATAGGCCCCAACGTGCGGGGCGAGTTTGTGTTGGCGGCGGCGCTGATGATGGGCGTCGCTGGGCTGGTGCTGCTGATCGCCTGCGGCAATGTCGCCAGCCTGTTACTCGCCCGAGCAACGCGCCGCCGGCAGGAAATTGCGCTGCGAATTTCGCTCGGGGCTTCGCGAAGCCGGCTCGTGCGGCAGTTGCTCGGCGAGAGTTTGTTGCTGGCCAGCGCAGCCGCGGTCTTCGGAGTCCTCTGTGCCTATGCATCGAGATACTTGATGTGGCTATTCCTGCCGCGCGCCGCGAACGGCGGGCCGGAAATTCATCTGGATACGCGCGTACTGCTTTTCACCTTGGGAACGGCCGCTTTTGCCACAATCTTGTTTGGCTTGATTCCGGTGCTGCATGTCCTCAGGCCGGATGGTCTTTTGGACGGCAAGGTCTTGCGCTTGCACCGGCCGGCACCTGGTGGCACGGAGCGCGCAGCGTGCTGATCGTCACGCAGGTGGCGTTTTCGCTGATGGCGCTTGTCGGCGCAGGTCTGTTTATCCACAGCCTACGAAACGCTTACAAAGTGGATCCCGGTTTCGAGCCGAGGAATTTACTGGTGCTGGCTATCGACCTTTCGGCTCTGCATTACACGGAGGCGGAAGCCGCACGGTTCTGCAATGCTGCTCTCGATCGAGTCCGCAACCTGCCGATCGTTCAGAGTGCGAGCCTTGCGGATACGCGGCCGCTCGGCGGCGACTCCGCATACACCGCGTTTCCCGATGGACAGCGCGAGTCCGATCCGCAAGCCGGGAAGCTGATCACAACGATCGCTGTCTCTCCCGGTTACTTCGCTACCGCCGGAATCACCATGCTGCGCGGCCGGGATTTCAATCAAGCATCACTCGCGGGTGCCCAGGATGTCGTCATCGTGAACGAAGAACTGGCCTCGCGTTTCTGGCCGGGGCAGGACCCGATCGGAGAACGGATTCGGTTTGTGGCGCGAACCGCACCGGTGGAGGTAATCGGAATAGTGCGAACCGCCAAGCTCGCGAAACTTGGTGAATTCTCCCAGCCGGCGATTTACGTGCCGTTTGAAGCGCGGAAAGCTTCGCCTCTGGTGCTCTATGCGCGGGTCACCGGAGACGCTCTCCGGGCAGCACCGGTCGTGAGCGGCGCGCTGCGATCATTTGCACCGGCGGTTCCCGTCCTATATCAAGTGTCCGCGGAACAAATCGTCCGCGGGTCGCTCTTCTGGCCGCGGCTTGCTGCCGAATCGCTTAGCGTCTTTGGCGGCCTGGCTTTACTGCTCGCTTCGATTGGAACGTACGGAGTGATGAGCTACTCGGTAAGCCAACGCACGCAAGAGATTGGGATCCGTATGGCCTTGGGTGCACAAGGGCGCGACGTGCTGCGGCTGATTCTGAGCGGTGGAATGCGCCTGGTCGTGGCGGGCATTCTCGCGGGTCTGGCACTCGCGGCGCTCTTCGCGCGTACCGTTGCGAGCTTGCTCTACGGCATCGCCGGCTTCGATGCCGGGGTTTCTCTGGTTGTGGCGGGCATTCTGGCTCTGTGCGCTTTCGCGGCGTGCTGGATTCCAGCGCGAAGGGCGATGCGTTCCGATCCCATGATTGCTCTGCGGTACGAGTAGGGTTTAGCACGGGCAGCGTATTCCACGGTGAGGCGGATGAACTCGTTTCGAATGCGAAGGTGGGCACTCGCGTTGGGCTTGGTGGCGTCCATGTGCTTGTGCTGCGGGCTGTTGGTTTCCGGGAAGCCCACGCCAAAGCCGCGGCAAGCGTCCGCACCGGCAATTCAAGTGACGACGCGTCTGGTGCAAATAGACGTCATCGTTCGCGATAAAAACGGCCCGGTTGCCAACCTCACGAAAGACGATTTCTCGGTCTTCGATCGCGGTAAGTCGCAAAGAATCAGTTTCTTTTCGCTCGACTCCGTGAAGGATTCGGCCCAGTCCGAGCCTGAGCCTCTGCCACAAAATACCTTTTCGGACCTGCCGCAGTATGCTGCCGGCGCGGTGGGCAGCATCACCGTCGTTCTGCTCGACAACTTGAACACGCTCTACGGCTCGGCCCCGGCCGGAGCCTACGAAAGCACACCCGCGTGGATGGAGGATTTTGCGCTGGCCAATGGCAAGGCGCATCTGATTCAGTTTGTGAAGAATCTCAACCCGAAAGACCGCGTGGCCATCTACGGTCTGCGTCAATCGCTACACGTGTTATGCGATTTCACCTGCAATCGCGCGCAACTTCTCGCGATCTTGCAAAAGTACGACACGACACCGCTGACCAGCCGTGACATCGCCGAGCCTGGTGCCACGCATACACCTGTGCCCGATCCCCGATTCGATGAGGACGTCGACAAGGAGCGCCTGGAGAAGGCCGGCAGCGCGAATATGGACCGCGCCGGCATCACCATGGCGGCGCTGTTTTCCATCGCGGGTCATGTGGCCAACATTCCTGGACGCAAGAATCTCGTCTGGCTCACCGCTAATCTTCCCTTTTCTGGCGATGCCTTGGCGAGCATCTTGAGCCCGGCGCAGATTGCCGCCTATCCCATCGACGCGCGCGGCCTATTGCCCCGCTCGATTGCGTTGGGCGGGATGGTGGACGAGGACGATTTGCTACGAGGGTACATGCCCGCGCAATCTCCGCAGCCGATCGGGGTTGATACGATGGAGCGAATGGCGCAACAGACCGGCGGCGAAGCCTTCGTGAACACGAATGACATCACCACTGCCATTCGCAAGGCCGTCGAGGATTCTGCCGTCACCTACACGCTGGGCTTTTACGTCGATGCTCAATCGATGGACGGAAGGTTTCACGAAGTGAAGGTCCAGGTGAAGCCGGGTGGTCTGAGCGTGCGGTATCCGCGCGGATATTTTGCGGTCAAAGATGAACCGGCCACCGGAAATGAAAATCGCTTGCGCCTGGTGACTGCCGTCAGAAGCCCTGTGCAATCTTCGGCGATACCTCTGCAAATCAAAGTGGATCGCGTAAACGAGCCAGCTTCAGATTCGTTACGGCTGCTCGGCTCGATTGGCATTCACGATCTTCTTCTTGAACAAAATGGCGCCATGCGTACCAGCGCGCTCGATCTGACGATGATCGAGCAGGATGAAACGGGAAAGATCGTGCGCGAATCGGCCAATCGAATGAATCTCCGGCTGAACGCGGAACAGTATGCGCTTGCCTTGAAGGCCGGCGTGCAGTTTCGCCAAGCCGTGCAGCCGCAGGACGGGGTCACTACGCTGCGCTTGCTCGTGCAGGATCCCAGGACGGCGGCGGTCGGCAGCGTGATCATCCCGCTTGCCGAGGTGAAGTGATGAGCGGCACCCTTCGCTCCCGGGACCGATCGTGGAAGTTTCCGGGCATCAGTATCGGCGCAGTGCTCGGTCTCGCTTTGATCTCGGCCATCGCCGCCGCTCAAACGACAAAGCCCGCTCCGCAAATCCGGGTGGCAACGCGGCTGATTCAAGTAAATGTGATCGTAAACGACAAGAAGGGCGAGCCGGTGAGCGGCCTTACGAAGGACGATTTCATGCTGCTCGATCAGGGGCAGCCGCAGAAGATTGCCTTCCTTTCGGAGGAAGCCGACCACCCTCCGGCAACGGTAGCCCCGTCCCTACCCGCCGCTCCCAATGTGTTTTCCAATGAATCGCAACAACGGCCCGGCATGCCAATCAGTGTGACCGTGATTCTTCTCGATTCTCTCAATACGAGCTTCCTCGACATGGGCTTTGCGCGCGAGCGTGTTATCAAGTTCTTGCACCAGGTGCGCCCTGAGGATCGGATTGCCCTCTACGCGCTCTCCGACAAACTTCTCGTGCTGCACGATTTCACACAGGACACAGGTGCCCTACTGCGCGCGCTCGATTCGTACAAAAACAAACCAAACACCGAGTTTGCCGCTTCCGATTTCACGCTCGAAAATCGCGGCTCGGCGGATTCAAACCTCTTCGCCAACATGGACAAGCTCCTTGGCGGCCGCGCTCTATCTGACTTTGAAACCGTGGACCGGATTCAGGTTACCGCGGATGCTTTGGAAGCAATCGCCGATCATTTGGCTTCTCTAACGGGCAGAAAGAACCTCGTGTGGGTTTCTGGGAGTTTCCCCATCAACATCGGCACGTTGCCGCGGCGAGGAATGGCTGCCAGGACACAGAAATTTAGTTCGGATCAAGCTGTCGAAGAGGCTGCGCGCTCGCTGAATAACGGCAACATCGCGATCTACCCCGTGGACGCGCGTGGCATGATCATGCCCACAGGGCTCAGTGAAGAATACGCCATGGGGCCAAAGTCGCCGTCCGGGCTACCCACGCGCGGCGCGGCGGTGCAGATGGATCCGCCGCAAGAAAATTTCACGGTGATGGACCAGTTGGCCGAGGATACGGGCGGACGCGCGTTTTACAACGCCAACGACATCGAAGTTTCGATCCGGCGCGCCATCGACGATTCGCGCGACTCCTACGTTTTGAGCTACTACCCTGCCATCGAAAAGTGGGACGGCAGCTTCCACGAAATCAAGGTGCAGGTGAAACAGCCTGGCGTTCAGGTCCGTTCACGGCGCGGGTATTATGCGTTTCCCGATGCCACGCCCGACGCCAACCGTCAGAATCAGCAAATCGCCGATGCGGTGGCCGCGCCGCTCGAAAGCGCCGCGCTCGGACTCACCGTGCAAGCCGATCCGGCCGGAACCGCGGGCGTGCGAAAGCTCAGGGTGCATATTCGAGTGGATAGTTCGCGGATGCTGTTTCAGCAGAAGGATGAACGCTGGACAGATCACCTCGATCTGGTGTGGGCGCAAATCGGGGCGAACGGCGAGACGATTGCCTCCAGCTCCGAAGGCTTGAATCTGCACATGTCGCCGGAAACCTATGCCGCTACCGAGCAGGACGGACTGAAGATATCCACAACTCTTGATATACGAGATGATGCCGGTGCGTTACGTCTGGTAGCGCGCGATGCGGGAACGGGCGCCATCGGTTCGCTCGACATCCCGCTCGATAAGATCTTCCCGAAACCGAAAACTCCGGCTGCCGCGCATCCGTAAGACGAAATCATACGGCGCTGTTACATTATTTTCGCCGCCGGCCTCAGTGCGCCGCGGCCGCCTGCGCCGTGGCGAGGGCTTCCTCGATCTCCAGCTTCTGCCGATCACTGAGCGGCAGAAGCGGGCTTCGGGTAACGCCGCCATAGAAGCCCACGCAATCCATCGCATACTTCACGCCCGCAGGGCCCGTCTCGCTGACGCACTTCTTGCCAATGGGATCGAGCGTCATTTGCAGAGCTTCGGCCTTCTTGCTGTCTCCCGCTCGGGCGGCTTCGAACACTTGTGCACAAAGATCGGGAAGCACGCAGGCCAGGCCGAGGATCGCGCCGGAGGCTCCCAACTTGAGGGATGGCTCGATGATGGATGCGGAGCCGACGAGCGTCTGAAAATTCCGCGGGGCAGCGGAAATAATCTCGCCGATGATCGCGAGCCTGCCGGAGCTTTCCTTGATGCCCGCAATGTTGGGATGTTGGGCCAATTTCGCGGCGAGTTCCGCGGAGACGTCCACTCCTGTGAATTGGGGAATCGAATACACGATTACCGGCACCGGTGAAGCATCGGCCAACCGCCGATAATACTCAAGCAACGCCGTCGGGGTCATAAAGGGCTTGTAATAGTGCGGCGTGCGCACCAGCACCGCGTGGTAGCCAAGTTCGGCCGCGCGCTTTGAGCGGAGAATGGTCTCCCCGAGCGGATCGATGCCCGTGCCCGCAACCAGTAACTTCCCCGCTGCCGCGTGTTCCGCCACGGCGGCAAAAAGTCTCTCCGTTTCGGCCCAAGTGAGAAAATTAGCCTCGCCCGTGGACCCGCAAACTACGTAACCAGCGAGACCCGTGCGATTGTAAGCGGTGAGATTCTGCGCAAGCTTATCGAACGCCAACTCCTCGCCATTCGCAGAAAACGGCGTCGAGATCGGCGCGAAAATGCCCTGGAATTTCATCTCCTGCTCCTTCCGGATCCGCTTACCCAGCACTAGCTGGCCGGCGAATGTGTTTGGGCGGCGGCCTTGCCACGATGCAGGTCCTGTAGCGCGAATACTTCGATCGAATCTTCCACCTGCGAGTGCAAGCCGCGCGTTACGGCGTGTGCAGCGGAAAGCGTGGTAATGCAAGGCACGCCATAGCGAATGGCGGCTCGCCGAATCGATTTTTCGTCGTAAAAGGATTCGCGCCCCAGGGGCGTGTTGATGATCAGGTCGACTTTGCCCGTCTTCACCAGGTCCACAATATTCGGCCGGCCTTCGTTAACCTTGAATACCGCCTCCACCTGAATTCCGGCGGCTTGCAATGCCGACGCGGTGCCGCGCGTGGTGATCAGCCGGAATCCGAGCGATACGAGTTCCTTCGCGAGCGTCGAAATTTGGCGCTTGTCACGGTCACTCACGCTGAGGAAGATCGTGCCTGACCGCGGCAGCTTCTGCCCCGCCGCAAGCTGCGCCTTGGCAAACGCTTGGCCGAAGCTCTTTGCGATCCCCATCACTTCGCCGGTGGAGCGCATCTCAGGCCCCAAAATCGTATCGACGCCACGGAACTTGGCGAAAGGAAACACCGGGGATTTCACGGCGTAGTAGCCCCGCAGGGCCAACTCGGCCACGCCCTCGGTTTCGACCACCGGAAGATGCATATCGCGTAGTTTCTTGCCGGTCATCAGTCGCACCGCAACCTTGGCAAGCGGCACGCCGGTGGCTTTGCTCACATAAGGCACCGTGCGCGATGCGCGGGGATTTACTTCGAGCACATAGACTTTGTCGCGCTGAATCGCATACTGCACGTTCATCAGGCCGATCACGCCAAGCGCCTGCGCCAGCCGCTGCGTATATTGCCGGATGGTGCCAAGCACCTTGGGCGAGAGCGTTACCGAAGGCAGCACGCAGGAAGAGTCGCCGGAGTGAATCCCCGCCTCTTCGATGTGTTCCATGATTCCGCCGATCACCACGTCGGTGCCGTCGGCAAGCGCGTCCACATCCACTTCGATCGCGTCTTCGAGGAACTGGTCGATCAGCACCGGCTTCGCGGGTCCCATCAGCGCGGCCTGCGCAACGTACGTTGCACCGTCTCCATATCGTAGGCGATCACCATCGCGCGGCCGCCAAGGACGTAGCTCGGCCGTACCAACACCGGAAGACCGATTTCCGCGGCCACCCGCGCAGCCTCCTCTGGAACGAGCGCCGTTCCCGCGCGCGGCTGCGGGATGCCCAGTTCGTCAAGCAACCGCCGAAGCGGCGGCGATCTTCCGCCAAGTCGATACACTCCGGTGGCGTGCCGATGATCGGTACCCCGCAACGCTTTAGCTCGATCGCCAGATTGAGCGGCGTTTGCCCGCCGAATTGCACCACCACCCCAACCGGCTTCTCTTTATCGAGTACGGCGAGCACATCCTCCAGCGTGAGCGGCTCAAAATAGAGGCGATCCGAGGTGTCGTAATCCGTCGAAACCGTTTCCGGATTGCAATTCAGCATCACGGTTTCGTAGCCATCTTCGCGGAGCGCAAACGCCGCGTGACAACAGCAATAATCGAACTCGATGCCCTGCCCAATGCGGTTGGGTCCGCTGCCAAGGATCACGATCTTCGAGCGCTTTGTGACGTCCGCTTCGTCTTCGTCCTCATACGTCGAATAAAGATACGGCGTGAACGATTCAAACT
The DNA here is from genome assembly GCA_963703805.1 of uncultured Acidobacteriota bacterium. GTDB lineage: Bacteria > Acidobacteriota > Terriglobia > Acidiferrales > UBA7541 > DASTCZ01. The sequence continues at coordinate 416,860 of CAVPFO010000001.1, forward strand.
CCGCCGCGCAAGTATCCACGCGCTTGAAGACTGGAGCTACGTGGGCCTTGTGGCGCGCGAGCCGCACGGCGGTGGGTGTCGTGTTCCACATTTGAGCAAGCTGTTCATCGCTCGTGCCGACGCGTTTCACCTCGCGCAGCATCTCCGGAGACACGGTCTCGAGCGTGACGCTCGCCGCCCGGCGGTTTAGTTCGATGATCTCGCCCAATTGCTCGATAAACCAGGGGTCGATCTTCGTGAGCGAACAAATCTCAGCTTGGGAAACGCCGCGCTCCAGCGCCACCAGCAGCCAGTGAATGCGGTCGGGGCGTGGCGTGGCCAATTTCTCGCGGAACAAAGACGCAGGCGTTTCAGCCGGCGCGCGCCAGGGAGCATGCGGCTCAAGCGAACGGATGCCCTTTTGCAGCGCTTCCTTGAAGGTGCGGCCGATGGCCATCACTTCGCCCACGGATTGCATTTGCGTGCCAAGCGCCGTGTCCGCTCCGGGGAACTTCTCAAACTGCCATTTGGGAATCTTCGCCACCACGTAATCGATGGTCGGCTCGAAACAAGAGGGCGTCTTGCGCGTAATGTCATTGGGAATTTCGTCCAACGTCATCCCCACAGCCAGCCGCGCCGCAATCTTGGCGATCGGGAACCCCGTGGCCTTGCTGGCCAGGGCGGAGCTGCGCGAAACGCGCGGGTTCATTTCGATGACTACCATGCGGCCCGTCGCGGGATCGATCGCGAACTGAATATTCGACCCGCCAGTTTCCACGCCGACTTCGCGAATTATGGCCGCGGCGGCGTCGCGCATCCGCTGGTATTCCTTGTCCGTGAGCGTCTGCGCGGGCGCCACGGTGATCGAATCGCCGGTGTGCACGCCCATCGGATCGAAATTTTCGATGGTAGCAGATCACCACGAAATTGTCGCGAAAATCGCGCATCACCTCGAGTTCGTATTCCTTCCAGCCCAGCACGGATTCTTCGACCAGCGCTTCGTGCACCGGGCTGGCATCCAGCGCGCGCGAAATGGCGTCCGCAAACTCTTCGCGGTTGTAAGCGATGGAGCCACCGGACCCGCCGAGTGTGAAAGATGGTCGAATCACCACCGGGTAACCAAGCTGGTCCGCTAACTTAAGCGCATCCTGAACGTTGTTCACCAGCGCTGAGGCGGGAACGTCGAGTCCAACTTTGCGGCAGGCGTCCTTAAACCACAGGCGATCCTCGGCTACCTTGATCGCGCGCAGCGACGCTCCGATCAACTCGACGTTGTATTTCTCCAGGATGCCGCCTTCGGCCAACTCGACGGCAAGATTGAGCGCCGTCTGGCCGCCGACGGTTGGCAGCAGCGCGTCCGGACGCTCGCGAGCGATTACCTGTTCGATGTAATCGCGAGTGAGCGGCTCGATGTAGGTGCGGTCGGCAAGTTCCGGGTCCGTCATGATGGTCGCCGGATTCGAGTTGACGAGCACGACTTCGTAGCCATCCGCGCGCAAAGCCTTGCACGCCTGCGTGCCGGAATAATCGAACTCGCAGGCCTGCCCGATCACAATCGGCCCCGAGCCTACGATCAGGATTTTCTTGATGTCACTGCGCTTCGGCATGTTCCCTTTTCTTGGTCGTGTTCGAGAAAAACGTACAAAAACCCGGACGCTATGCTTGTAGCTTCTTGAACCCCAAGCTCACAGCAGTTCCCTCACCCGATGAACCGGGTTCGGGATGACACCTTAGCAGTTCCGCCCAGATCATCCCAAGTGGGATTCGCACTCTCGACTAGTGCGACCCGTTTTTCGCGCCGCCACGCCTTCACTTGTTTCTCGCGAGAAATTGCCGCCACAGCGCTCCCAAAAACTTCAAAATAGACCAGCCGATGGATTTTGTACCGCTTTGTGAACCCCTCCCTGGTGCCGCTCCGATGCTCACCCATTCTGCGTTCCAAGTTACTCGTGATGCCGGTGTACAAAGTTCTCGATCGGCTCGCCAGGATGTAGACATAGTACGTCATCGGGCATCCGGAGCTACCGCTTCGGCGCAGTATGCGATGGGCTCACTCGGGCCACCCAAGACAGGCTACGGTAGCTACCACCGAGATTGTCATCCCGAACCCGGTTTCATCGGGTGAGGGATCTGCTTTCCGCCCGCTCACAGCAGGGCCGCGTTACGGCTTTGCCGCGCCCCTGACGGCTCCGCGTCCTTTTGTGCCGCCGCGGGATTCCGCCATCATTTCCGTGAACTGGCGGAACAAGTAGTGCGAATCGTGCGGCCCCGGCGAAGCCTCCGGGTGATACTGCACGCTGAAGAGCGGCAGCGACCGGTGGCGCATCCCCTCGTTCGTGTGATCGTTCAAATTCACGTGCGTCAACTCCACGTCGCTCGAAGGCAGCGATTCCGGGTCGACCACAAAGCCGTGATTCTGCGCCGTGATCTCCACTTGATTGGTGAGCAGATTTTTCACCGGATGGTTCGAGCCATGATGGCCGAATTTAAGCTTGTAGGTTTTGCCACCAAGCGCCAGGCCGCAGAGTTGATGTCCGAGGCAAATCCCGAACACCGGCACGCGCCCAATCAGATTGCGGATATTCTGGACAGCATAATGAATCGGCTCCGGATCGCCAGGGCCGTTGGAAAGAAACACACCGTCCGGTTTGAGCCCCAGCACGTCTTCCGCGGAAGTTTGCGCTGGCACCACCGTAACTTCGCAATTGTGATCCACCAACAGCCGCAGAATATTTTGTTTGATACCGAAATCGTAGGCCACCACGCGCCAGGGATGTTCTTCACCGTGATGAGCGGCCTCGCCGATGTCTTCCCGCCAGGGTGAGAGCGCCAGCTCAATCGAGCCTTTATCCCAGCCATAGCGCTTTTCTGAGGTTACCCGGCTGGCTAACTCCAACCCTGCCATCGAGGGCACCGCGCGCGATTCGGCCACGAGTTTTTCCGCGGCGGTTCCGTCCGTGGCCAGCACCGCCCGCATGGCACCTCGAACCCGCAGGTGACGGACAAGCGCGCGTGTATCCAAATCCCAGATCACGGGAATCTTGTGCCGCTCAAGATAGGCCTGCGCGGACTCTTCAGACCGCCAATTCGAGGCAATCGCGGAAAATTCGCGGACGATCAGCCCCTCGATGTAGGGACGCGCGGCCTCTTCATCTTCCGGGTTGGCGCCTACGTTGCCGATGTGGGGATACGTCAGGCACACCATCTGGCCGGCATAACTCGGATCTGTGAACACTTCCTGATATCCGGTGAGGCTCGTGTTAAATACGACTTCCCCGCCGCGGCGAGTCTTCGCCCCGGCGGCGCGGCCGGTGAAGATCCGCCCGTCTTCGAGCGCAAGTGTGGCGATGTGGCCGCTATTTTGCGTCAGCGCAGTCTCCTTATGGGAAGAACTATTTTATCGAAGCAGCCGCAGCCGTAATCGTGCCAAAGTGATCCATCGGCCAGTAGGCAAACACCGCTTTGCCGTAAATATACCTCTCGGGCACGGATCCGAACACGCGCGAATCGTTCGAGCTATCGCGATGATCCCCCATCACAAAATATTCGCCTGGCGGCACCGGGATCGGGCCGTAACTGCTCGCATCCAAATATCGCGGCAATAAGTAAGGCTCCGCCAGCCTCCGGCCATTCACGTACACGCGCCCCTGCCGGATATCGACCGTATCTCCCGGCAGCCCGATCACGCGCTTGATAAAGGATTTCGATCGGTCGAGAGGATACCAGAAGACCACGACATCGCCTCGCCCAATCGGTTCGAAGCGATAAACGAGCTTGTTGATGAAGATGCGCTCCTGATCGGAAATCATTGGAGCCATGCTGGTGCCCTCGACTTTCACGGGCTGATAGAGAAATACGATGATAACGAAGGCAAAGCAGAGCGCCAGCAAAAGATCTCGTGCCCAGACGCGCAATTCGCGATGAAATGGAGACACAACGGGTTGGACTTCGCTCATTTCCGGCAATTGAGCGTCAGACGTGTTCATGGCGGCGCTAAAGTATTTATACCACGCGGAACGAGCGTCGCCAACGAGCATTGAGTACGCGAGCCACCGCCAGCCGTACTAGCCGTTCCCAAGCGCATACTGGACCGCCGCAATCGCCGCGATTACCGCGGTTTCCGTTCGCAGAATCTGCGGGCCCAAGGAGACGGCGGCGAATCCGGAGGCTCGCGCCCCGGCAAATTCTTCCGGCGTCCAGCCACCCTCGGGCCCAATGGCTAGCGCAACGCGAGGCATCGGGGCGGGAGGCTCCTTCGGCAGAAGATGGCGCAAAGGCGGCGCGTCCACTTCTTCCGAGCAGAGGATCAGGAGCGGAGCAAGCTTCCCTCCGCCGGTAGCCACTCGCTGGAATGCTTCTCGCACACCGGCCAGCGAGTGCAACACGGGCGGCCGTAGAGACCGGGATTGTTGCGCGGCTTCGAACAGAATCTTCTCCCAGCGCGCGGCCCGCTTCGGTGCGGCGGCGGTCAGGGCCTTCTCCGACCGGGCGGCGGCGACCGGAGTGATTTCAACCACGCCTAACTCCGTGGCCTTTTCAATCGCCCATTCGAAGCGATCGAATTTTACGATGGCCAGTAGCAGAGCGATGGATGGCGATGCTTCCTTCGCGGGAAGTTCCTCCATTAAGGCGAATTCGACATGATCCCGCGCGACGCGCTCGATGCGGCCAACGCGGACTCGATTACCGTCGCTGAGTTCGTACACTTGACCCGCCTCAGCGCGTAATACTCTGGCGAGATGCTCGGCCGCCTCGCCACGCAACTCAGCGGCATTGCCATCAAATTGCGGAACGAAGAATCGCCGGCGCAAGCGGGAGCCTCCCCTGCCGATGATAACCGAACCTGCGATTTGGACGAACTTGGAGGGTGTTGCGGCCAGTGAGCAATTCGGCGCCGCGAAACTAGCCGAAGATATCCTTCACTTTGTCAAAGAGCGATGAATTGCGTTCTGCCGGACGATTCTCGGTGTGCAGCGTTTCGCCTAACTCTTGCAGCATGCGGCGCTGTTCGCGCGTCAGCTTTGTGGGCGTGATTAAGCGGACTCCGTAATAGAGATCGCCCTTGCCGCCACCATGCGGATCGGGCATGCCCTTCCCCTTCAGCCGAAACGTTGTGCCGGTCTGCGTGCCTTCCGGAATTTTCAGCCTCTCTTCGCCGCGAAGGCCGGGAACGGTGATATCTGCTCCCAGCGCCGCTTGTGAGAGGCTAATCGGGATCACGGCGTAGAGGTCGGCGCCGCGCCGCTCAAAGAATGCATGCTCCTTAACCGTGAGCACCACGTAGAGATCGCCCGCGGGGCCTCCGTTCGCGCCCTTCTCCCCTTCGCCGGGCACGCGCAGGCGCGTCTCGGAATCTATGCCCGGGGGAATGCGCAATTCGATGGCGCGTTCCTTATGTACGCGGCCCTCGCCGCGGCACGCCGCGCACTTTTCGCGGATTTTTTGCCCCGCTCCCTGGCACGCCGGGCAGGTTCTCGAGATACTGAAGAAACCTTGCTGATAATGCACCTGGCCGCGCCCGCGGCAGGTCTCGCACGTGGTAACGCCGGTGCCGGGCTTGGCGCCGGTGCCATTGCAAGCGTCGCAGAGGTCGAGGCGCGGAATCCTCACCTTGGTGGTGACGCCGCTAAACGCCTCTTCGAAAGTCAGCGTCATGTCGTAGCGCAGGTCCGCCCCACGCTGCACGCGGCTGCGGCCTCTGCCACGGCCTCCCGCGCCGCCAAATAAATCCTCGAACCCGAAGAAATCGCCAAAGATGTCCTGGAATTCCTCGAAGATCGAGCTATTGAAGCCGCCGCTGCCGCCCATGCCGGAAATTCCCGCGTGGCCGTAGCGGTCGTAGACCGCGCGCTTTTCCGCGTCCGAAAGCACCCCATAGGATTCCGTGGCTTCCCGAAAATTGTGCTCGGCCGCCGGCTTATTATCCGGATTGCGGTCCGGATGCCATTTGAGCGCGGCTTTGCGATAGGCGGACTTGATTTCGTCGGCGCTGGCGGTGCGCGAGACGCCCAAAACCTCGTAATAATCGCGCTTCTGTGAGGAAGGCATTAAACTCCTGAACCAAAAGCCTGCTTCGGCTCTGCTTGCTAGCTAATTGGACTGTTACTTGGATTCATCTGCGGGCGCTGCGGCTACACGCACGGTTGCCGGCCGCAACACGCGGTTGTGAAAGAGATACCCGGGCTGCAAAGTCTCCACTACCGCGCCCTCAGCGTGTTCGCTGCTCTGCACGCTATCGATGGCCTGATGAAAATGCGGATCGAACTGGCGTCCCGTGGGCACGATGCGCTCGAATCCATGCCGCGCGAGCGCTTCCCACAGTTGGCGGTAAATCAATTCGAAGCCCGCGCGATAATCCGCGTAGGCCGGATCGTTGTGCGCGGCGAGAGCGCGCTCGAAGCCATCCAGCACCGGAAGCAGATGTTCGGCTAGCCGGACCACGCCGCGCTGCCCTTCCTCGTGCCGGTCGCGCTCGATGCGCTTCTTGTAGTTCTCGAAATCGGCCTGCCGCCGGAGCAAGGTCGAGCGAAGTTCATCGCGCTCGGCCTCGAGCTTCGCCAGTTTCTGCTCAAGGTCGGCGAAAATCGTGATGCCATCGCCGCCGTCCTCGGCATCCGCCGCGGGGGCTGCCCCGCTTGCCGCGCTGCCGGAATCTTCCGCTGGATTGTTGAGCCGGTCTGGATCTTCGTAATTGCGCTTCACGAACTGCTCCTGCTCATGGAATCGCTTAAGAGCCGCGCCACATACGTCACGGCAGTGATGGCCCGCTCATACTGCATGCGCGCCGGTCCCAGCACGCCGAGCGAACCCTGCGGCTGGTCTTTCACCGAATACGCCGCGCTGATCAGCGCCAGATTGCTCCCGGCCGAGCTCATTTCCTCGATACCGATCTGCACGTGGACCGGCTCGGGCGAGTCGATGCAAGTATTCAGCAGCGCGATCAGTTTATGCTTTTCCTCGATGGCTGTGAGCAAATCCTGCAATTGCGCCTGGCTGGTGAATTCGGAGGTCGCCGCCATCTGCGCCGCACCCTCGACGTACATATCGCGCGCGGACGAATTGCCCAGCAGCTTCGGATCGCACAGCGCGAGCGCGGCGGAGACCATCGAGTCATAGCGTTCGCGCTCGCGTGCCAGAGTCGCGAGCAGATCTTCGCGAATCGCTTCGAGCGTCCGCCCGGAATACTGGCGGTTCAGATATTCGGCGGTGCGGTCCAATTCCTGCTGTGTGAAGCGGCGCTCGATCTGCAGAATTTTGTCGCGCGTGGCGCCGTGCGAGGAAATCAGCACCACCAGCACGCGGCCATCCGGCAGTAAAAGAAAGCGCAAGTGCTCGACCAGCGTCTTGCCGATGGGCGGAGCCACCACGATTCCAAGCGCCTGCGAAATCATGGCCAGCACGTGCCCGGCGCGCTCGACGAGCTCGTCGGGTGTCTGCGCGGCAGCGAGTTCGCTGCGAATCCATTTTTCGTCATCGCCGTTGAGCGTGGCGTTGGCGGCCACCATCTGCGCGAACACGCGGTAGGCCGTGGCCGTGGGCACGCGTCCCGCGGAGGTGTGCGGCTGAAAAAGATAGCCGCCCTCGACCAGCTCCACCATTACGTTGCGAATCGTCGCCGGGCTAAGCTGCTCGGAATAGCGCTTCGAGATGCTACGCGAAGACACGGGTTCGCCGGTCTCGATGTAGGTGCGCACTACGTCGGCCAAAATCTGCCGGGTGCGGCGTTCTTGTAGGACTGGGTCTCGCATTACCTGAGATAGAAGCTACGCACTCTTATTGTAGCACCGGAGTGAAAGCGGTCAACGTGGCGAAAATCCGGGTTTTCTTGCAGTAAAATGCGCGCCCTCTACGAGCGAATTGGGAAGTAGAAATAGCGAGCCCATTCCGGCCGGCAAATTATTACGACATTGACAATTAAGCTTCTGTCGCCCGATGCTATTCGTGATAGCCGCTCTTGCAGCCATCAAGGTGCCGATGAAGCCCAGAGTCGGATTACTCGTCATCGCTACGATCGGTTTCGCGCCTTTGTCCTCTGCGCAAACGAGAAATCAGGCCTGCACTCAAACCAGGTCTGCGATTGCCTACGCTGTCCGGACCGCCACCGGTAAACCCTACTCCGCGACGCAGACAGTTCAAGTGGTCAGAACACTTGCCGACGGAACTCACATCACCGATAAGCCGACCGTGACAAAGATGTGGCGCGATTCGCAAGGCCGGCTCCGGCATGAGAACCCTGTTTGCGGCGATTCGTTTGATGATCCTGATCCTGCCATTCAGGTTAACATCTTCGATTTCGCCGGCGGTTACATGTACCTTTTGGATCAAAACAATCACATTGCCCATCGGATCGCGCTGCAACCCATGCCCGCGCCTGCCCAAGTCCCTAAGGCTGCGACCCAGGATCAGGAGAACGAAGCAACAAACACGCAACTAGCTTTGGGAACTCAGGTCATGGAAGGACTTGTCGTGGACGGATTGAGAGTAACCAGAACGATTCCTGCGAACAGTATTGGCAACGATAAGCCGATTGTCATTGTCGACGAAGTTTGGCGTTCGCAAGATATCGGGATGGCTGTTCTATCGAAGACTGACGATCCTCGAACCGGCGAGGTTACCATCAAGCTCTCAAATATCAGCCGCGCTGAGCCTGACCCGGCGCTGTTCCAGCCGCCGCCAGGTTATACCGTCGTGGATGAAACAACGAATTTCAAGATCGTCTTCCGAACCGGCCAGTAGTTCCAACCGCGATTCGCATGTTCTCGTTCCCGGAGTTTTTCGAGTCGCGTGTGGTCCAGTGCTCGTTTTCACCACAGTGGTGAAAACCGGCACTCTAAAGTCATCCGTCACCAGCCAAGTTAGTCAAAGCTTCTAGAAAACATCGGTCAAAGCCTTTATGACGTCATTGCCCAAACAGCTTTTGACTAGAAACCTTGACTCGGACGTTTGACTGGAGTCTGCATGCAGCAGATCCCTCGTCGCCGCCACGGCGGGCTCCTCGGGACGACAACCAACAAGAAACCCCCGAACGGCGGATGACTTCTTCGCTGACCGGACTGACTCGGACCAAAACGCAATTAGAGGTGATTCTAGAGAATTCGAAAACTCGGATGATTTGGAACTCGTGCCGGCCCGGGAAAACCTTGCTACGGCCTCCGCAGAGGGGAAAACCAGACCCTCCTCGCGCATCCGCGACCTGCAAATACGAACGCGAACGAATGCGCGCCCAAATTCCCTTCCGCGTACTGCATTCGAAACGAATTCGCAATTCGCTTTGAATTTCGAATACGGCTAGGCGCCGGCGCCGGTTTCCGTATCAATCTGCGCGCGCTGCAAGCGGTCCGAATAGTCGATGTAGAGCGTCTTCCACTCGGAATAGAAATCGAGCGCGGCATCGGCGGCTTCGCGGTGGCCGTTCCCGGTTTGCTTCGTGCCACCAAACGGGAGATGAATTTCCGCGCCGATCGTGGGCGCGTTCACATACACGATTCCGGTGTAAATATCACGCATGGCCTGGAACGCCCAATTCACATTGCGCGTATAGATCGAAGCGGAAAGCCCATAGGCCACATCGTTCGCCACCGCGAGCGCTTCTTCGAAGCCTTCCACCGGCATCACCGAAACCACCGGGCCAAAAATTTCCTCGCGGCAAATCCGCATCTTCGGCGTGCAATCGCCAAAGATCGTCGGCTCGTGAAACCAGCCACGCGCCAAGGGTCCATCGGACAGCCTGTGCCCGCCGAGCACGAGCTTCGCGCCCTCGTTCTGCCCGATGGATACGTAGCTCATCACCTTCTTCAGCGCGTCTTCATTGATCAGCGGGCCTACGTCGGTGGCGCTATCGAGTCCATTGCCCACGCGCAGTTTTCCGGCGCGCTCGGCGAAGCGATCCATAAACTCCTTGTAAACTTTCTTATGAACCGCGATGCGGCTTGCGGCGGTGCAGCGCTGCCCTGCCGTGCCAAAGCCGCCCCACACCGCGCCCTCGACGGCAAGATCGATATTCGCGTCGTCCATCACGATGATGATGTTCTTGCCCCCCATCTCGAGCGCGCATTTGCGGAAAGTGGGCGCGCAGGCTTGGCTCACGATGCGGCCCACGTCGGTCGAGCCTGTGAAACTCACCAGGTCAACGTGCGGATGCGACACGAGCGGCGCTCCCGCGGAAGGCCCATAGCCCATCACGATATTCACCACGCCGCGCGGCAATCCTGCCTCGCTCAGCGCTTGCACCAGGTTGTAGCAGGAAAGCGGCGTATCCTCGGCGGGTTTGATTACCACCGTATTCCCGCAGATCAGCGCGGGGCCGATTTTCCACGACGGAATCGCCATCGGAAAATTCCACGGAGTAACCAGAGCGGCCACGCCGATCGATTGGCGCACGCTCATCATGAATTTGCTGGGCAGCTCGGAGGGCGTGGTGTGGCCAAACTGGCGACGGCCCTCGCCGGCCATGTAGTAGGTCATATCGATGGCTTCCTGCACGTCGCCGCGCGTTTCGTGCAGCCCCTTGCCCATCTCGCGGGTCATGTCGCGGGCCAGATCGTCCTTGCGGCGCACCAATAATTCAGCCGCGCGATAGAGAATCTCCGCGCGGCGCGGCGCGGGCGTGAGCCGCCAGGTGCGATAGGCTTCCTGCGCCGACTGCACCGCGAGATCGACGTCTTCCTCGCTTGATTCCGCAAATAGGCCGATCAGATCGTTGGTATCGGCGGGATTGCGATTCTCAAACGCTTTGCCGGAACGTGATTCGAGCCATTCGCCATTGATAAAATTCTTGTACGCCTTTGGCGCGACTGCGCTGGTCATGCGATTTCTCCTGGGTGCCGCGATGTGAATGTGGGTGCCAACGGAAGATGGACGAGGCGCGCGCGCCCCGCGGGAATCACAAATCTAGCAGAGCGATGTAGGAGCGTCAACGAACCGAGCGGGTAGGCTTATACATCGGGGAAAAGCGCCACGCCCTCTTTCGGGTACCCTTTTTTCAACTCAACTCATGCGTCTGAGCGGCCGTTTGAAATCACGGAGATGTTTATCTGCGGGCAATCCTCCGACAAATGGTCATTGCGAGTTGGGTCTAAGAAACATATTGAGGAAGGTCGGGATACGTGAATTAATGCGGAGGACCGGACTGGACCAACACACAATCGAAAAGATCTAGGATGCGGGCCGGGCCGTACCCGATTCGGTTTGACCTAACGGGAAACTTAACGCGATGAAATTCGCACTCTATTTATTGGCATTGCAGGGACTCATCGGGGCCTTCGACACGCTCTTCTATCACGAATGGAGGGCTCGCCTGCCGGCACGTGGCCGCCGAGCCGCACCAGAATTGATGCTCCACGCCGGTCGCGATTTCTTCTACGGGGTTCTATTTTGCACCCTACCGTGGTTGGCTTGAAGGGGCACCTGGACTATCGCGCTCCTCGCAGTGATTGTGGCCGAGATTATTCTGACCCTATGGGATTTTGTCGTCGAGATTGCCGTACGAAGGGACCTTGGAGACGTATACGCAGGAGAGCGCGTGACGCACGCCATCATGGGAATCCTATACGGGGCAATGTTGGCTTGCCTTGCTCCCACGCTCACCTCATGGCTGGGAAGCCCAACGGGTCTTGCGCTTGAGCCTGTCGCGATCCCCGAGTGGATGCGTATCTTCGTGACTGCAATGGGGGCAGGGGTGGCTGGTTCGGGATGGAGAGACCTCTATGCCGCCCTTGGCCTTCCTGGAGGTGGATGGCCTTGGGCCGCATCCCGATAAGACCTTCACGACTGCTGTAGCCTGTTTTCGCTTTTCATTTAGATAGGTTCTGCGTCCACAAAAATGTGACCCCTGCCCAGTGTACGGGTCGTACCCGCCAGCGTCCCTTATCTCAGCAAGTGAGCGGTACGCTAACGCACATATTGACAAGGTGAAATGAAAAACATATGTGCGTCCGAATATCGAGACTTCAATCCAATGAAGAGGAATCGCGGAGTTCCGGATGCCAAAGCGCAAGACCTGGGTAAATTCGACAGATGTTCGGGATTATCCCGAAAGCATGTCCCTTTATGAAAAAGAGAGCTTGGCAGCCGAAGCCATACTGCGAGCGATTCGAAAGAAGAAAGCCAGAGTTTCTAAGCCTTTGACGGTCCGCCAATCCCCTTGACCCTGCAAGAAGAAACGCCGGCCACACTCACAGAGACGAAAGACCGCGCGAAAGGCGCGTGCTTCTGCAGGAAGTGAATCGCCTATTGTCTGAAGCCCACCGAAGCCTCGATTCGCAGTCTCGTTAGCGATTCAACGGATTATTAATTGTCCCGGACGACGTTGGCGCGTGCCACGATTTCCTTGGTATCCACAATCATCGCAAAAACTTCTCGATTGGTGAGCAGCGCCCGCAGGCTGACTTTTTCTTCCGCCTCAATAATGCCTCGAACGGAGCATCTCCAGATTACAGTTTCGCCGGAATCTCTTTCGAAGAAATCGTATTCACGGACAATCATTTTCTAGCCCTCGTGCTGCCTGTTGTATCCCGGAATGCACGAGTGACTCTGTACCGGACGGCACACGGCCAACCATCTCAGCATGTGTGCCGATCTGGACAGACATCCCGGGTTCGTCTCTTTATGATGTTGGCTGCGAGGAAGTAGCGTAGGTTAGAGCTTCCTCAGACGAGTGAGGTAGAGAGATGGAAACCATTTTGATTATTGTGGTAGTCCTGTTTCTGCTCGGTGGTGGGGGCTGGGGATACTCCCGTTGGCGCAGTAACTAGCGCCTGCTGGGCGGGCGCCAGTAGGACAGTCGAGATTACGCGTGAGCGACTGTGCCACCCATTCGCGGAACAAGCGGTTTTTGGAGTACGCAGTTTACGGCGTGCGCCGGAGCTAGAGGGTGCTTAGCGCCGGGATTCAACGTTTTGTGAAAGTAGGCAACGACATGAGGCCAGGAACCAAGAATGAGGCAGCCGGAAAGATTCACGAAGTGAAGGGTGGCGTTAAGGAAAACGCAGGAAAACTGACGAACAATCCGGACTTGGAAGTCGAGGGCCAAGACGAAAAGACCGGTGGAAAAGTCCAAAAGAAGGTGGGCCAGGTGGAGAACGTCCTCGAGAATGTCCTCAGAAACTAGTGTAGACGGTCCCGCTTCGCGCGTGTGAGTGTGTTGGCTCTGCGCTCGCCATGCGGAGACAGGCGAGATGCGCGCGGAAGGGATCGGGGCATTCGGAGTGGCTGCGCTATCTCAACCGAGCGTAGGTTTACCTCTTTGGTTCAGCCGTCACAGTAACCTCGACGTGAGCACCTTTTTTGAGCCTCACATCATCTCCGTGTTCGTCCGTTAAGGCATTTTCAATGCGGAGATGCCGATACCGGTCACCACGATCGTCAACAGCGATCTGGGCTTTCTCTGGCCGGCTCGGGCCAGGTGACCGGATGATCTTATCGACGGTTCCGCGCACAATGGTACTTGGTTGTTCTGAAATCCGCACCGTACTTAGATTCATTTCCGCTATTCTTGCGGACTTGGCCATGCGCGGCTTCGCCATTTCCTTTATGACGCTGGCACGCGTCGCATTTGCAGTTTCTTTCCCGGCTTTATTCATCACGCGCCTTTCGATTCTCCTGCTCGGTCAGAATCGGATCAATCGTTTGCGTCGCGTTGATTTGACACACGAAACAGACAAGTACTCCGTATTCCCGCAGGTCCTTTCATTCGGTCGGGCTTCGAATCGGGCTTCCAATCTCGAACACTTGAAGAGTCTTCTTGGTTTTCCTGAGGTTCAGCAGGAGCAATCACTTCGCATTCCGTAGTCGTTGGTTCTTCCGGCATGGATACCACTTTCAGCAGACTCTACTATCCGCGCAGTCGTCCCCAGCGTCTGTACTAAACGGAACACGTTCTCGCTTGCTAACTGCCCTTAAGAAGCTTTATTCCGTTGGAGGGGACTCGCCCGGATGTCGCTGCTAAGTACCCTTGCCATGACCGGCATTAGGTGCTATTTGTAAGCTGGCAGGACAGCTATGCGAGCAGTCGCTAGATCAGCTAAGCCCAAACCAAAAATTAAACCCAAGCAGAAGCCCGCGTTCGATGTTCAAGTGTTTCTCGATTCGGCCGGGGTGGCGAGAAAAGTTGTCGAATTCCGAAAGAACGCGACTATTTTCTCGCAAGGTGACGCCGCCACGCATGTCATGCATATTCAACAGGGCGGCGTAAAGCTTTGCGTGGTCAATGAAACCGGCAAAGAGGCCGTTGTGGCGATGCTCGGACCGGGTGATTTTTTCGGCGAGGGATGCCTGGCGGGCCAGCCTGTACGAATGGGGTCCGCTTTCTCGATTACACCAACCACCCTTCTCGTAATTAACAAAGAGGAGATGACCCGGGTCCTGCACGTGGAACATGCATTTTCCGACCGTTTCATCTCTTACATGCTTTCCAGGAATATCCGAATCGAAGAGGACTTAGTCGATCAGTTGTTCAACTCCACCGAGAAACGGCTGGCCCGCACGCTTCTGCTGCTTGCCCGGTACGGGAAGGACGACCATCCTCACAACGTTCTTCCGAAGATATCGCAAGAAATGTTGGCAGAAACAATCGGCACCTCGCGTTCGCGCGTAAATCTCTTCATGAACAAATTCAAGAAACTAGGCTTCATCAAGTACAACGGCGGCCTTCAAATTAATAGCTCGCTTTTGAGTGTCGTCCTGCACGAATAACGCTGGTTCGCCTCGCCAGAACTTTCTTAGGGACCCGGATCGAGGAAAAGGGTTTATGGCCGCACTGGAAATCGAACGCAAATATCTGGCCGCGCATAAGGACCAATTGCTGCGCCAGCATGGCGACAAATTTCTGATTATCGCCGGCGAGCAAGTGGCGGGAGCGTACGACACGATCGAGCAAGCGCTGCGCGCCGTGGCGGAAAAACACGGTCTGCGAAACGTGCTGGTGCGGCGTCCTTCGGAAGCGCAAATGGAATTTTCCGCGCCTGCTTTGACCCTGGGGATCCTGCGTGCCAATCCTTCATAGCCAAGCGGGTGGACAGGCCAATGCGCCGGACGGCAAACCCGTCCAGTTAACGCCGCCCGCAGCCTTGCAATTGCGCGGTCCCGTGATGCAGATCAGCGTCACCATCAATCAGAACGCCGCGCAGGCACTCCTCGGCCAGGGCAAAACCGTGCCCACCAAGAGCGGCTGGGCTTTGATCGATACCGGAGCTTCCAATACCTGCATCGATGAGAAGGCCGCGCAGGAACTCGGGCTGCCGGTGATCGACGTGGCCAGCATGCAATCCGCGAGCCATGAAGGACACCAGTGCAATGTCTACCCCGTGCAAATCATCACGCCGGTGTTTACGCTGAATTCGCCGCGGACACTGGGGGCGGCGCTCGAATCGCAAGGGTTGCTGGTCTTGATTGGACGGGACGTCTTACAGCAGTGCACGCTCTTCTATAACGGAGTGGTTGGCCAGTTTACGCTGACCCTCTAACGCGAAGGCCAAGTCTGCAAATTCGCACGGCACCCGACAGCCTTAATTATTGGCCGGCAGGCGGCTGCCACAGTTCCACCTTGTTCCCTTCCGCATCGATCACCCAGGCGAACTTTCCATACTCGGAGTCGTCAATCTTATCAAGTACATTGCAACCTTCTTCGCGCAAGGCTTTCACCAGCGCAAGGAGATCGTCCACGCGGTAATTGACCATGAAGGTGGCTGCGCTAGGTGCGAAGTGGTTGCTTTGCGAGGGATCAATCAACCAGGCAGTCGTTCCGGCAATTGGCTTGCCTTCACCGTCGGCCCACGTGAACGCTGCGCCACCCCACTCCTGGACGTCGATCCCGAGATGCCGTTTGTACCAGGCTCGTAGTGCTGGAGCATCTTTGGCTTTGAAGAAAATGCCGCCAATGCCGGTAACCCGTTTCATGGAACCTCCGGGATCGAGTCTGGTGAGACGTAGTATATCGTTTGCAGTTTAAGCTAATTCTGAATATGAGGCGGCATAGGAGAGACCGGCGCTTCGGGACGCGGGGCGGCGCGGCCCGCCACTTCCGAGCCTAACCCAAGTTTCTGCAGCGTGGGCGCATTGAGCTTTCCTGTAGGGCTAAGACCGTTCACCTGTTGGAAGTGCTTCATGGCTTGCGCCGTGTTGTCGTCCCATTTGCCGCTCGGATCACCCTGGTAGGCTCCCGATTTTGCCAATGCGGATTGAATCTCGCCGATTCGTTCGGGTGCGGGAACCGCCTGTCCGCGCACGCGAGAAGTTTTCTTGCGTGCGTAGCTTTTCTTGTGCGAGCCGGCGGCTTTTGGTTTCGCTTTTGCCGAGACGTTCGCGAACCTCGGAGTTTGCGCGGGGGCGCGATGCGTGGCCGAATGCTTGGGTGCTGAAGGCGTTTTGGAGTGCTTCACCGCCGCGCCGGCCGCGCAAGAGAGCACGACGCAGGTAGCGCCCAGCACGGCACATCGTGCCGCGGTGAGAGGGCTGTGACGCTTTGACGGCAACTTCAGCACGCTTCTCCTGGCGCTGCTACTGATTCTTGGGCGGGACCACGCCGGACATCAGCGCGGTGGCAATACCCTGCGCCCCGCGATTCTCCAATACTTTGAAGACTACGTCTTGGCCGGGCTTCAGCGCGTCCACCGCGCTACGGAAATCCGTGGAATTTGTAACGGGCTTGTTGTTGATGGCAATAATCACGTCGCCGTGGGAAAGCCCGATATCCTCGCCAAAGCTGGCGGGGTCGACGTTGAGCACCATCACTCCCTGGGTGGTGCCCTGCAAACCGAGACGGTGCGCGCGATCGGCATTGAGGTCGGCCACGCGAATGCCGAACTCGCCGGCTTCGCCTGCGGCAGCATCGTCGCCGGTATGGTTGTCGTCTTTACTCGCGAGTTCCGGATAGAGCTTGTCGCGGTCCTCGACCGGCAACGTAAGCTCGTGCGTCTGCCGATCGTGGACAATCGAGACGCGTACTTTATCGCCAAGCGGGGTCGCCGATACGGGGTCGATCAAGTCCGAGCCAACGTGAATCGGTTTGCCATTGATCGAGGTGACCACATCGCCCACCTTGATGCCGGCCTTATCCGCAGGGCCATTCGGAACGATGGTTTCCAGCACCACTCCGTAAGGCGCGCCCAGATTTCGCAGAGTAATCGGATTGGTGGAGCGTCCTTCGACGAACGTCACGCCGATCGAGGCGCGCGTCACATGTCCCTTGGTAACGATCTGGTTGTAAACGCCCAGCGCCATCGTGCTCGGGAGCGCGAAACCCACGCCCTCGTTTCCATAGCTGCGCGCGCCCGTCAAAATCGCGGTATTGATGCCGATCACCTGCCCGGCCAGATCGACCAGCGGTCCGCCGGAATTGCCCGGATTGATGGCCGCATCGGTCTGCAGGAAGCGCTGAAATTGCTGCTGAGTCAGGCCGCCGCGATCCTTCGCGCTGATGATTCCCGCCGTCACCGTACCCGTGAGGTTGAAAGGGCTGCCGATGGCTAAAACCCAGTCCCCTACTTGCACGCCATCGGAATTGCCGAGCTTCGCGTAAGGCAAATCGTGTCCTGCCTCGATTTTCACCACCGCCAGATCGGTGAGCGTGTCCGTGCCCACAACCTTTGCGTTGTATTTTGTGGGATCGCCGATGATTGTCACCTGGACGCGCGTGGCCTGATCGACTACGTGCTCATTCGTCAGAATGAAGCCGCTCGGATCGAGAATCACGCCCGAGCCCAGGCTGCGTTCCGCGTCAGAGCCACGGTCTGCACCGTCGCCGCCCTGGTCCTGGCCGCCAAAAAAACGGTCGAAATAATCCTCGAGCGGATCGTGACCTTGGCCATTCGCGCCATTTCCACCATTGCCGCCACCGTTGGCACCATTTCCGCCCTGTCCGCCATTCGCGCGGGGACGCACGGGTCTACGGGCCTGCTCGATCACTTGCGTGGTGGAGATATTGACCACGGCGGGCTCGACCTTCTTCACAATCGCGGAAAATGTGCTGGACATCACGACAGGATCGGGTATCGCGAGCGGTTTGCCGATCGCCGGGCTTTCGCCGGCCGTGCGGCTGGCGCCGGCGCGGCCCGAGACGAGCGTTCCAATAACGATGCCCACGCCGAGGGTTGCCATCACCAGCAGGGTGGCCAAGAGCTTCTTGTTTCGGGCCCAGCTAAGAATTTCGGTCATTTCCGCTCCCGCAGCCACCCACTTTGAAACTACACCACAATTGTACAAGTATAACACCGGCGGCAAGCTTCTGTTGCGAGCGCCGAGGCGCAGGCGTTGCCCAAGAGCAACACCGCCCCGGAATGCTGATGACACAGTTCGCGCGGTTTTAAGCCCGTTGCGCCGGGGACATACTCTGGCTAAAATGAAAAACGCCGCCAATATGAAACCACGAACGCTCTACGAAAAGATCTGGGATTCCCACGTCGTCTACGAAGAACCGAACAAACCAGCGCTGCTCTACATCGACCGCCATTTGATCCACGAAGGCACTTCGCCGCAGGCGTTCGCGGGGCTGCGGTCGGCCGGGCGCAAGGTTCGACGGCCGGACCTCACGTTCGCGGTGATGGATCACTCCGTGCCGACGATCACGAAGGATCGTTTCCTGCCCATCGTGGACCCGGACGCAGCGGCGCAATTTTCCGCTTTGGAAGTGAACTGTCGCGAATCCGGCGTGCGCCTTTTTGACATGCACAGCAGCAATCAAGGCATCGTGCACATCATCGGTCCGGAGCTCGGAATCACGCAGCCCGGTCTGACGATTGTTTGCGGAGATAGCCATACCTCGACGCACGGAGCGTTTGGCGCGCTAGCCTTTGGCATCGGCACAAGCGAAATCGAGCACGTACTGGCCACGCAATGCTTGCAGCAATCGCGCTCGAAGACCATGCACATCGTGGTGAGCGGCAAGCGCACGAATGGCGTTACCGCAAAGGACGTGATCCTGGCGATCATTGGCAAGATCGGCATCGCCGGCGGCACCGGTCACGTGGTGGAGTTTGCCGGCGACACGATTCGCGGGCTTTCCATGGAAGGCCGCATGACGGTCTGCAACATGACCATCGAGGGTGGCGCACGCGCCGGCATGGTCGCCCCGGACGAAACGACGATCGCGTACCTCGAAGGGCGGGCCTTTGTCCCGCGCGGCAAGGAATTTCAAGAGCTCGCGGACTACTGGCGAACTTTGACGAGCGACAAGGATGCGAAGTTTGACGCGGTGGTTGAACTCGACGGCGCGAAGCTTGCCCCGCAGGTCACCTGGGGCACGAACCCCGGCATGGTGGCCGCCGTCACCGACCGGGTGCCGGACCCGGGCTCATTCCACGATTCGGATCAGCAGAAGGCCGTGGCGCGAGCGCTCGAATATATGGCGCTCAAACCCGGCACGAAGATCGAAGATGTGCCTGTGGATCGCGTGTTCATCGGCTCCTGCACGAATTCCAGAATTGACGATCTGCGCGCGGCGGCAAAAGTGGTGGCGGGCAAGCACATTTCGAAATCGCTGAAGGGCGCGCTGGTGGTGCCGGGTTCGCGCGTGGTGAAGGCGCAGGCGGAGAAAGAAGGCCTGGACAAAGTTTTCACCGATGCGGGCTTTGAATGGCGCGATGCGGGCTGCAGCATGTGCATCGGCATGAACTACGACGTGCTGCCCGCAGGCGAACGCTGCGCCAGCACCTCCAACCGGAATTTTGAAGGCCGCCAGGGCAAGGGTGGCCGTACGCACCTGGTGAGCCCGATGATGGCGGCCGCGGCCGCAATTGCCGGGCATTTTGTGGATATTCGCGACTGGAACGTAACGAGCGCGGAGTAGCGCAAGCCGCACCAACTGAACTGAGAGGGTGAATGAAACCGTTTTCCATACACACCGGATTGGTTGCCCCACTGGACCGCATGGATGTGGATACCGATCAGATGATTCCCAAGCAGTTTCTCAAGGGACTGACCCGCGAGGGCTACGGAAAGTTTCTCTTTTACGACTGGCGTTATCTGCCGGGCAATCAGCCCAATCCGGAATTCGTGCTGAATTTTCCGCGTTATGCGGGGGCTTCGGTGCTGCTGGCCCGCGCGAATTTCGGCTGCGGATCAAGCCGCGAGCACGCGCCGTGGGGCATTCTGGACTATGGCTTTCGCGTGGTGATCGCCACCAGCTATGCCGATATTTTCTATAACAATTGTTTCAAGAATGGGATCCTGCCGATTACGCTTTCCGACGAGCAAATTGAAGAGCTTTTTAAGCGTACGGAGAAAACGCCGGGATACAGATTGACGGCCGATCTACCGAATCAGATCGTTTACGACGGTCAGGGCCTGAAGTATCGCTTCGAGATCGACCCGTTCCGCAAGTACGTGCTGCTGAAAGGGCTCGACGACATTGGTCTTTCACTCGAGCACGAAGACGCCATCTCCGCCTACGAAAAAAAAGACCACCCGCATGCCGATCAGTTCGGTCAGGTGGATATGAAAGTTTCGCACCCACAGAATTAGGAGCAGAGGGAAGAGGACCCGGAAAACTGGATGGCCAACTCGAGTTCGGATGTGGCTATGGCCCTCCTATGACCCTCGGCAAACTTCCTGTGGTGGGAGAGGCCGTACCGGACTTCGAGCTCCCGGACTCGATGGCAGTACCGCGACGATTGTCCGCATTAGTTACGCCGGACCCCCTGGTACTCCTCTTCTATCGCGGCTCTTGGTGACCTTTCTGCCTCCGCCAGTTGGCGGATTATCGCGAGCATTACGAGGAAATCCGCGCGGCCGGTGCGACCCTTGCCGGCATCTCGGTGGACCCGCCGGAAGCTTCGGAAGCCTTGCGTACCCAACTATGTTTGCCATTCACCATTTTGTGCGATACGGAACGACGCGTCGTTCAAGACTGGGATGTCTATAACCGGAGCGAAAAGGGAGGGATCGCCAAACCTGCAGTTTTCATCATTGGTAGCGACCTTACCGTGCGCTATGTGTCGCTAGACACCGCATCTATGCGCGTTCCTGCGTCGGAAATCCTCCGTATTCTCCGAAGTACGGGGCCGGTGAGCGCCGCCCGCCGGAGACTTTATATCCCGACGCCCGGCGAAATTTTTCGCGGCATAAGGAACCTCCTTCGATTCAGTCCCCAATCTCGCCGCAAACATTAAATCCGTAATTTTCAGTTAAATGCACAGAGTGCGGAAAGACATTGATTATGGGTGGGGGCGTGGCGGGCGCTATGCGGAGCAAAGGTGGCGCGAGCATCGCTCAAGGCATACTCCTATTTGCTTGGTACCTTCACCACCGTGACCGACTTCACCATGCGTACCCAGCGCGCGGGCCGTTTTTCGTGCGGGGCCACGAGTTTGAAAGGTCATTGCCCTGGGGGGAGCCGCGCGCCATCCAGCGTATCCGCAAGCAGAACATCCGAATCGAGAAAGCCGGCGTCGAGTTCCGCGAGCGAGAACACCACGCGATAGCCGTTCTCCGCTTCCACCAGAATGTAGCTCGCGAGCAATGGCCCTCGAACCGCCTCGCCCTGCGGCACGCCGGCGCGTTTGAGCAAATCGGCGAGTGGCACGCCCTCATACGCTTCCGTTTTCTTGTCGTGCGGATTCACCACTTTGAGCGTCTGCCGCGGCATCTTCTTCAAATCGTCCGCCGAAATCGTCAGGGGGGAGCTAACGTCACCGCCAATGGTGATTTGTGCGCTGCCGGCCGGAGTTTGCGCCGCCAAGCGCGGGGCGAGCGTACAGCGGAGCGTCAGCAGTAGCGCCAGACTCACTGATACTCGCGAAGGCTGGTAGCGAACAGTATTGCTGCGCGGCTGAACGAAAAACCGGTTGACTGCCAATTGTAGGCTCACTTATTTCCTTCCGTGCGTGCTCGCATTTCGTTCGACTCGTATATAGTCGCTTTGACAAAGCATGGCAAGCCATATAAATTCGTTATCGGCTACGTTAACCGCCGGCGTTTACCTTATTCGCGACAAAAGGGATTCCATGCATCTTACTCGTCCTTCTCGATTCCGCCGCTACTCGATCCGTTTTGCGATATTCACTTCGGGCCTGGCTTTTCTACTCCTTCTGCAACCAAGCGCATCGGCGCAGGTCTCTGCTTCGATATCGGGCACGGTAACCGACGCTTCTGGCGCGCCAATTTACGGCGCCACAGTTTCCGCCAAGAGCGTGGATACCGGGGCGCTCCGGGAAAGTGTGACGGATGGCACCGGCCGGTACCGCCTGCCGGCGCTTCCTGTGGGACTCTACGAACTAACGGTGACGAAGCGAGGCTTTGGGCAAATGGTGCGCAGCGGCATCCATCTGGCCGTTGGGCAAGAAGCCATTGTGGATTTCGCGCTGCAAGTTGGAGAGGTGCGCCAACAGGTCACCGTTAACGAGGAGGCTCCGGCTGTCAACACCACGACGAGCGACGTGTCCGGCGTGGTCGGCGAGCGGCAGGTGAAGGACTTGCCGCTCAATGGCCGCAGCTATGACGAGCTGCTGACGCTGAATCCCGGCGTGGTGAATTTCACTTCGCAGAAAACGGGCGGCGTGGGCGTTTCCAATTCCACGAACGGAAATAATTTCGCGGTGGACGGCAACCGGCCCCAGCAAAACCTATTTCTGCTGAACGGCGTCGAGTTCACCGGCGCGGCCGAAAACAATATGCAGCCGGGCGGCACGAGCCAGGAATTGCTGGGAGTGGATGCGGTGCGCGAGTTCAACGTGCTGCGCGATTCCTACGGCGCGGAATACGGCAAACGGCCGGGCGCCCAGGTCACCATCATTACGCAATCCGGCACGAACCAATTGCATGGCACGGTCTATGAGTTTCTGCGGAACAACGCCATGGACGCGCCCAACTATTTCGATCAAGGCTCGGCGCCACCTTTTCAGCGCAACCAGTTCGGCGGATCGCTGGGCGGGCCGATCGTCAAGCAAAAGACGTTCTTTTTCGTAAATTACGAAGGGCTTCGCCAGCATCTCCATCAGACCGGCGTGGATCTGGTGCCGGATGCCAACGCGCGCGCAGGATCATTGCCGTGCAAACTCGTGACGCCGGCGCCGAATCCATGCCCGGCTTCCGGGCTGGAGTTTGTCGGGGTTTCTTCGCTAATCAATGCGTGGCCGGTGCCGAGCGCCGGCGCGCCGGACTTTGGCGGGATCTCGGAGGCGTTCAACAGCCCATTGCAAACCATTCGCGACGATTTTGGCACGGCGCGAGTCGACCACATTTTTTCAGAAAGAGATTCGCTCGCTGCCGTCTACACCGTGGACGACAGCGCGGACGTCACGCCGACCAGCACGAATCTCTACAGCACGGACCTGGAAAGTTTGCGCGAGCAGGTGGTGAGCCTCGAGGAAACGCACGTGTTTTCTGCTTCCCTGCTCAACACGGCGAGGGTGGGCTATTCGCGGGCGGGATATTTCTTTACCGGTGAGCCGACTCCAGGCACTCCTGCGGCGAGTTTGCCAGGATTCTTGTCCGGCGATCCGATCGGCGCCCTGGTGGTGGGCGGTAGCGCTGCGTCGAACCCGACCGCGCAAATTAGCCTCGCGGGAAGCAACAACGGCAGCAATTTGCGCGTCGCACGAAATCTATACACCTACGAAGACCGCGTGGCGCTTACGAAGGGGCGCAACGCATTTTCCTTTGGCGTTTGGCTCCAGCAGGTGCAATCCAACGAGGAATTGGCCCTCAGCCAGTACGGCCAAGCGACCTTCACAAGTCTGCAGACGCTATTGCAAGGCACGGTGGGCACATTGCTCTACGACCCGGCGCCTACGGAAATGAATTGGCGTACGCTGCTCGGCGCGGTCTACGCCGAGGACGTGATTCGCCTGACGCCGAAGCTTACGTTGTCGCTCGGATTCCGCGACGAGTTCAGCACCGGGTGGAATGAGGCGCACGGGCGCGCGTCGAACTACGTCTACTCCAACGGCGTGATTCAGACACAGCCGCAGATCGGCGACTCCGATCTCACCGTGAACAACGCCAAATTCCTGCCGCAGCCACGCATCGGGCTGGCGTGGGCGCCGTTCAGCAGCAAGACGGTGTTTCGCGCGGGTTTTGGCATGTACAACGACTTACAGGATGCGCTGGGATATCGCACGGATCAAAATGCCCCGTTCAATCCCACCTACAGCCTGCCGAATGTTTCGGTGTCTTCCCTGCCGATTTCGACAACGGCGCCGGTTCCCGCAGCGGCAAAGCTTGTTCCCGGCGGGATTCAGCCGGACTTGCAAACGCCGACCTTGATCTCTTATTCACTGCGGGCGGAACAGCAAATCACGCCCAATACGGCACTGATCGTCGGATATGTGGGATCGCATGGCTACCACGAAATCATCGGCATCGACGCAAACGAACCATTTCCGGCCGTGTGCCCCGCGTCACCGTGTCCGACGAGCTATCCGGGCATTTTTCCTGCCGGAATCGCAGGAACGCCTATTCCCGCAGGAAGTTATTACGTGTCTTCTGCCGCCAAACCGAATTCTGCGATCGCGAATACCTGGACGTATTTTTCCGAGGGCGACAGCGCATATAACGCACTGCAAGTGGACGTGAACCACCGCTTCGGGGGTGGCCTTTTCCTGCGCGGCGTTTATACGTGGTCCAAAGCGCTAGACGATGGCGATTCGCTCAACTCCACGGCGTCGGGCGGCGAGCCCTCGCTGGCATCCAATCCCTTCGACGTGAAGACCGACTGGGGCCCGGCAAACTTCGATGTGCGCAACGCCGCGGTAATGACGGCCATGTATGAGCTTCCCTTTGGGCGAGGCCGCCGATTTGGGAGCGGGTGGACCGGCTTCGCCAATGGCGTTGTGAGCGGCTGGTCGCTCACCTCGATCGTGACGGCGCAGAGTGGTTTCCCACTCACGCCGCAGCTCAGCTACAACCCTTCCAATAATGGCGATACGCGAAATCCGGTGCGGCCTTTTGTAA
This sequence comes from uncultured Acidobacteriota bacterium, assembly GCA_963703805.1. Classification (GTDB taxonomy): domain Bacteria; phylum Acidobacteriota; class Terriglobia; order Acidiferrales; family UBA7541; genus DASTCZ01. Next base: position 441,721 of record CAVPFO010000001.1, read on the forward strand.
ACCCGGCGTTCACCGGGCCCGTGATTCTTGGCACGCCAACGCAGTGGTTCAATCCGGCGGCGTTTCTAGCCCCACCCAACAGCAGGGGATTTTACGGGAATCTGGGCCGTGACACCTTGATCGGACCGGGACTGGCAGAATGGGATTTCTCGGTGCTGAAGGACACGCCGATTCGCGAACGCCTTACCCTGCAATTTCGCGCGGAGCTTTTCAATCTTCTGAATCGCGCGAACTTCAATCAGCCGAATGCGGTGGTGTTCACACCCACGGGCGTTTCGCCCACGGCCGGCGTGGTCACCAGCACATCCACCACGTCGCGGCAGGTGCAGCTCGGCCTCAAGCTGATCTGGTGATCTGGATGACCGGTTGGAGCCCGCAAAAGCATCGGCTTAAGGGGCGGGAGACTCGGGCGCCGCGGGCGCGGCACCCAAAATTTCTGCCATCAGGATTCCCGCGAAAATCAGGCCGGCACCGCTGAGCGCGCGTAATGAGAGCCGCTCGCCCAACATCACGTAAGAAGCGATCGCCGCAAACACCGGCTCCAAACTGAAAAGAATCGCGGTATGCGTGGGCGTGGTGTGTTGCTGTGCCCAAACCTGTGCGGAAAACGCGAGCGCGGTGGCCAGCGACGCGGTGAGCACGATTGCCAGAATGAGCCCAGGAGTCATGCGGAAGCGGGCGGGCTCCCAGCCCGTGGCTGATAGCAAAGGCACGGCGAGCAAAGACAGTAGTGCCGTCATGCCGATCTGATACGTGCTCAGCGCTCCCGGTGAGTGCTTGGGACTGAAGTGGCCGACGAAAAGAATGTGCAGGGCGAAGGCCACGGCGCAGCCTCCGACAATCAGGTCACCGTGATTCAGATGCGCGAAGCCGGAAGCCGGGACCGTCAGTAGATAAAGCCCAGCGAGCGCCGCCACCACACCCATCCACACCCAGGCACCAATCGCTTTTCGCCACAGCAACCCATGCAAGAGCGGCACCAGCACGACGCTCGACCCGGTGATGAATGCAGCTTTCGAAGGTGTGGTGCTGGCCAGACCCACGGTCTGAAATGCATAACCCGCGAACATGAACACGCCGATCCAGGCGCCCGCCAATAGTTCGGCGCGATTGGTCTTCGCCAAAGCCGCGCGAAATATCACCGCCAGGAGAATCAGCGCCAAAACAAAACGTGCGGCGAGGAAGGCAAAAACCGAAGCCTCCACGAGGGCGTCCTTCACAAGCACGAAGGTCGTGCCCCAAATGAGGGCGCAGAAGGCCAAGGCAAGGTCGGCCTTCAGACGGCGGCTCATCGCGGGGCCTCGGCATACAGAAAGCGCGCGCGACTGCACGAGCTCTCTTTGAGGAAGGGTCGTGAGTGCTGATACGGCGCGGCTGCCGCGCGGCTAAACGGCGTCACGGATGGACGGCAATTCCCTGCATTTCGAAATGCGCGCCACGCACGAGCGAAGCGACGCCAATGAATGCGCGCGCCGGGAAGTTCTTGTGGAACTGCTTGCTATAGACAGCATTGAAGCGGTCGTAGAGGGAGAGATCGGTACAAAACACCTGCGTATAGACCACGTCGTCCCAGTGAATGCCGGATTCGGTCAGAGTCTTCTGAAAATTCTCGAAGAGCAGGTTCATCTCACGATCGAGGTCGGGGGGTGCTTGGCCTGTTGCAGGGTCGTTGCCAATGTGCCCGGCGAGATAGACCGTGTTACCCGTTACTACCGCCTCGCTGAACGGAAGCTGCCCTAGGGCGCCCGCGGGCGTCACATACCTCTTTGCGGCCCGCTGCTGTGCCGCCGAACGCTGCGCGGCCGGCAAGCTCGCCAGACCGAGAATCAATAAACCCGCGCACAGCGCCTTCACCATGGTCCGAGAGAAATTGTCAGTCATCGTTTCCTCCGTAGATTGCATAAATCCGTCTGATTCGTGCTGCTCAGTGCTGCGTACCGGTTGAAGAAGCTTCGTACACCGTACGGCCGCCGGTGATGGTGCGCAGGACATGCACGTGAGAGAGATTTGCAGGCGGAATTTTCGTGACGTCGTCCGAGAGCACCACGATGTCCGCGAATTCGCCTGGAACCAGACGGCCTTTTTTCGCTTCGTCGAATTCCGCGTAAGCCGCCCCGGCCGTATAAGCGTGAATGCACTCATCTATCGAGATTTTTTCCTGCGGCTGCCAACCGCCCGGAGGTCCGCCATCGGGCAACTCCCGGGTGACGCAGGCGTGCAGGCCCCGCATCGGATTGATCGCCTCCACCGGATAATCGGTGCCGAACGCCAAAGGAACGCCTAAATTGAGAAGGGTGTGCCAGGCATAGGCCCCCTTGATGCGTTCGGGACCCAAGCGCCGCTCCGCCCAGCGCATATCGGTGGTCTGGTGAGAAGGCTGCATGGACGCGATGATGTGGAGCGACGCAAATCGCGCGAAGTCTTCGGGCGCAATAATCTGCGCGTGTTCGATCCGATCGCGGCGGTCGCGCGAGCCATTCGCGGCAACAACCGCGGCAAAAGCATCGAGCGCCACACGGTTGGCGCGGTCGCCAATGGCGTGGAAGGCGAGCTGAAACCCGGCGCGATCCCGTTCGATGGACATGCGATTCAATTCTGGAGGATCGACGCGGAGGATGCCGCTCGATTTGGGATCGTCCGTGTAAGGCGCAAGCAAAGCGGCCGTAGTCGACCCTAGCGCTCCGTCCATGAATCCCTTGAGCGCGCCGGTCTTGAGCCAGGGATCGGTAGTCCCTCCGTCGCGGCGCATCTGTTCCAATTGCGCGAGCGGCAATTCGAAAGTGAGCCACTCCGAGACGCGCACCGGAAGCTTCCCTTCCTGCCTTAGCTCGCGATACAGCAGGAAATCATCCCAGGAAGAATAGTCCTGGATCGAGGTCAGCCCATTGGCGTTGGCCTCCTGCAGAGCGAGTTCGATGCCGTGAAGCCGCTGCTCGCGTGTTGCACGTGGAATTTTCCGGCCTACAAGTGCCATGGCGGAATCTTCCTCGAGCATTCCGTCCGGCTGGCCGTCCGCGCCGTGTTCGATCTTTCCACCCGAGGGATTGGGCGTGGCGGCGGTGATCCCCGCAAGCTGCAGCGCTTTTGAATTCGCGACGGCCACGTGTCCGGAAATGTGCGAGAAGAATGCCGGGTGATCGCCGGTGACCTCGTCAAGCTCTTGCCGCGCGGGAAAATTGGGCGGATTCCACAGCGTGTGATCCCAGCCGCGTCCGGTGATCCATTCGCCCGGCTTCGCGGTGGCCACTCGCGCCCGCACCCGTTGCTGGAACTCGGCTACGGATTTTGCCCCTTCAAGATCGACCGAGAGTTTTGCCTGACCGCCGGAAGCCAAGTGTAGGTGGGCGTCGTTGAAACCGGGCATCGCGAAACCACCGTGTAAATCGATTACCTGGGTGTTCGCCCCAGCGAGCTTGCGAATATCGGAAGTGGTGCCTGTGGCTACGATCGTTTCTCCACGAGCGGCTAGGGCCTCGACACGCGGCCGCCGCGGATCGCCCGTATAAATCACGCCATTAATCACTGCCAAATCGGCTGGGCCGGTCGTCTCGTTCATGGATTGTTCTGCCTGAGAAGCATGCGCCGAGGCGGACTTGGAGCTATTAGCCGCACGGGAAATGGCGCCTGAGCTCGCTATCCACGCGAACAATACGCTGAAAAACGCGACAGCGCCGATTCCCAGATATTTCGCCCTCATCGCTCCAAACCCGCTACGCCGAGCACGGTCAACAACAGCCGCTGCAAGCCGACTTCCCGGCCGGCCGGATCGTACCATTCTCCGAGCGTGTGCGCTCCCCCGGCGCGTCCGCCGGCGCCAATCGAGATCGCGGGGATGCCGAGCGATAGCGGGATGTTGGCGTCGGTCGAGGCGCGTTCGGGCGTCGAGCGAATGCCGAGATAGCGTTCCGCGTCATTTAGCGCGGCCAGTAGCGGCGAGTCAGGCTCTAGCGCGCCGCCAGGGCGCACTCCCAGAAGGGTCACTTGCATCTCCAGCGTCGCGGTGCGGCACGAAGGTGCAGTTTTGCGAGCGCGTACGGAAGCCGCGTTCTCCTCCGCAACGCCGGAGCGAATCGCGCCGATCAAAGCAGCTTCCATCCGGCCGATCTCTTTTTCGTGCTCGCTGCGAATATCCATCTTGATCGAGGCCCGCCCGGGAATCGTGTTGACTTGATTTCCCCCCTCAATCTTGCCCACATTGAATGTGGTGCGCGGATTCGCGGGCACCTGAATTTGCAAGGCCATGGAGATGCCGCGCGCCAGCGCATTGATCGGGTTCGGGGCGCCGAAATCGGACCAGCTATGCCCGCCAGGTCCGGAGACCGCGATCTCGATGCGCCGCGCGGCAAGGGCCTGCGTAATTACGTAATCCGTGGACGCACCATCCACAGCGATCACGGCCTTTAGTCGCGAGCCGTATTCCTCCACCAAGTTGCGGACGCCGCGCAGATTGCCGTCGCCTTCTTCGCCGACATCGGCGGCAAAGACAACGGTGCGCCTGGTATGGATTCGCGATTCCGTCAGGGCGCGAGCGAGGGCTGCAAGGGAGGCCAGGCCGACGCCATTGTCCGAAATGCCCGGCGCACGCAGAAGGCCGTTGTCACGACGCACGCGTACCTCGGTGCCGGCGGGAAAAACCGTGTCGAGATGCGCCATCAACAACACAACCTCGCGGCTCGTTTCGCCTGCCCATTCGCCCACGACGTTGCCCAGTTCGTCCGTGCGCACGCGCAGATTTGCCGACTCGAACAATTTGGCGAGATACGCACCGCGTTGCGCCTCGCAAAACGGAGGCGCGGGAATTTGCGTAATGGCAATCTGCTCCGAGGCAATCCAGGCGAGGTTGCGAGAGAACCAATGCAGCGCATGGCCGACGCGAACGTCCCGCGCGAATTCAGCGGCCGGTGACCCCGACCTAACGGAAGCGGTTGGTGTGGAGTGTTTTTCCATTGCAAGGCATCGGCGATGCGCGGCGGCCGGGCGCCCAGTAAACTGTTCGCCCTAGCTGCACGCAGGAATCGGCCGTCTTCTGCACGGAAGCAAGCTTGGGGACGTCAATTTTGACGAGCTTGCTCGCGGCACAGCGCCAGGATCTCTTCATCCGTCATTACGCGGCTCGACCGTTTCGCCGCTTCCAGAATACGATTTACCACCTCTTCGGAAGCCGGCAGGCCGCGACGTTCCAGCCAGAAAAGCACATTCGATTTGCCGCTCAGCGGCCCGATCTCGATTACCTGTTCCAGTCCAAACAGGTGCGACGGCACGCCACTATAGACGGAATTTGCCAGCATGGCGTCGGCTTTGTGAAACGCCTTCACGATGGCCGCGGCGTGGACGCCCGTTGCGGTGCGGAAGGCGTCGCGGCCGATCACCGGATAGTTCGGCGGAATTTCCGTGTGCGTGGCGCGTGCAACAGTGTCGCAATATTCCTTGAGGCGGGAAAGATCGCGATCGATCAATCCCAGCAAACGCAAATTCACGAGCATCAACTCCATCGGCGTGTTGCCCACGCGCTCGCCCAGCGAATTGGCCGCCGCATGCACCTGATTCGCGCCCGCCAGAATCGCCGCAAAGGAATTCGCGATAGCCAAGCCGCGATCGCAGTGTCCGTGCCAATCAATGCGGATCTTCTCACCCGATGGCTCGACGATTTGTTCGCGGACGAACCTCACGAGCGCGTACGCGCCCATCGGCGTCGCATGGCCGACGGTGTCGCACAGTACCGCCGCGCGTGCTCCGCACTCAATCGCAGTCTTGTAAAGCCGGGTAACGGTATCTGGGTCCGTGCGGACCGTATCCTCCGTCACGTACATCACCGGCAGTCCTTGCGCGACCGCAAATTTCACGGCTTTTTCGGTAGTCTGCTGTAAGTGATCGACGGTCCAATCCTCGACCAGACGCCGAATCGGGCTGCTTCCGAGGAACGTGGCGGCCGCGATTTGCAAGCCCACTTTCTGTGAAATCTCTGCAATCGGGCGAATATCGTTCTCGTGCGTGCGCGCCGCGCAATTCGGGACAATCTTCAATTTTGCGGCGACGATTTCCCGCGCCAGCGCTTCCACGTCCGCATACGCCCGCGGCCCGGCACCCGGGAGCCCGATGTTGACGGTGTCTATGCCCAGCGCCTCCATCAAATGCAGGATGCGGATTTTTTCATCGATAGGCGGGTCAAAGACAGAAGGGTTCTGTAGACCGTCGCGGAGTGTTTCATCGTTGAGCATCACTTTCCGCCCGCGTGGAAATTGCAGAGGACCTTCGAGATTCCAGTCGAAGATGAGTTCTTCGCGGAGCGACGTGGTGCCGGAATGCGATGGCTTGTTCAGCGCAACCTCGGGGAAATCGAATCAGACGCGCAATGTGAAGCTGTGCGGCATCTCGCCCAGGTTCGGCGTGTAGATGGTCTTACAAAATTCGCACCGATAAATTTCCGCTTTCGCGCCGCCAACGAGGGCGTCGATTTCCTTCGGGAAATCGTACCAGCGCTTCAAGTGGCCGCAGCAAAGCTTGCCCTTATCGTCCTTTTCGTCGCACGCGCGCTGGCGCGGTTTGCGGACCTTGATCTTCGGCTGAACGGGCTCCACGACGACGGGCTGCGTACCCTCGGGCGCCACACCGGATGGGGTTGTCTCTGGCATTCGAATCAGCTCCTCGTAACGCGCGATGCAACGTCAAGCAAAGCACAGCCAACTCCGCATCGTACCCGAAGCATCATGGCTTTGGCGAGCGTGGCACGCCATCTGCGCCAATATATTTTACTTGAACCAATTTCGCGAGACCAATCCGAGAGTGCGCTCGGCCCCATCCGCTGGCCTCCGGGCGGCGGCAGCCCTCACCATTTCCAAGTCTCTGGATATTCCACCGCAACGAGGTAGAGTCCGTGCGGAGGCACCGTCGGCCCCGATTTCGAACGGTCGCGCAATTCAAATATCCGCGGAATATCTGAGGGCGCGAGCTTCCCGCGGCCGACATCGAGCAAAGTTCCCACGATTTTGCGGACCATGTAACGCAAGAATGACTTGCCGCGCACCACATAGAGCAGTTCGTCCTGCGAATTCTCGTCCGGCTGCCCTTCCAGGGCGTCCTCGGGGCCGAATAGTTTCGCCGAAGTTGGCGCGACGAAGCCCGTGCCGCGAAAAGTACCGATGTTGCGCATAAAAATTCGCGAACTCATAATTTGTTTGACGGGGGAACGGTCGCGATCCCGTTGCTCCGTTCCTTCCGAGCCGGCAAAGGAGGAAAAATCGTGCTCGCCTTCAAAAAGCTTGGCGGCCGCGGCCATGGCGGATAGATCGAGGGGATAGGGATCGTGCAGCGCGTAGTGGCGTTCGACCGGAGGCATCACCCTCCGGCGGCAAATGCGATATTGGTAGGTCTTGCCAATTGCCTGGAACCGCGCGTGGAAATCCGGACCGGCCTCTTCCGCGGACGTCACGCGGATTGTAGGCGGCAGGAGCGCGTTGAACGCACGGTGAAAGTCCTGGGGACTTAGCTCAGAATGCGTTCGAAAATTGGCGACTTGGCCGAGCGCGTGGACGCCCGCATCGGTACGGCCTGCGCCAAAGAAGGTAATTTTCTCTTGTGTCAACTTCTCGGCAACTTGTACCAGCGTGCCCTGAATCGTTGGCCGGTTTGGCTGAATCTGCCAGCCATGAAATTCCGAGCCGTCATAGGAAATGGTGAGCTTGATATTGTGCATCGGCAACGCGGAATTATCGCATGGAAGGCGCGGACGGCTGCCGTCGCGAGCCCAGGTCAGCGTGCGGCACGAACAAAACGGCTCCCCGGCTTGATCGCCAAGCCCCCGGCGCGGCAGAGCGGACAAATGGAGGGTTCGTAGTTGCGAATATCGAGCTGCACGAGAGCTTCGGCCGGCACCGGGAACTCTAAATTGCCACCGCTGCGATCGATCAGTGCTCCGGCGGCGACCACCCGGCCGCCCGCTTCCTCGACGACGCGGATCGCTTCGCAAGTGGAGCCGCCGGTGGTCCACACATCCTCCACCACCAGCACTCGCTGGCCCGGTTCGATGCTGAAGCCGCGCCGGAGGCACATCGTACCGGCAGAATCGCGTTCGACGAATATCGCGGGGATACCGCGGTCGTGCGGGCCTTTGCTCAAAGCGCGCGCGACCTCGTGGCCAAGTAGGACGCCTCCGAGAGCCGGCGAAGCCACTCCTTCGATCACCAAACCTGCAAATTCCGCGGCAAGCGCCGCTCCGAGTTGCTCGGCGTAATTGGGATACTGCAGCACCAGCGCGCACTGCACGTAACGATCGCTGTGCAGGCCAGAGGATAGTTCGAAATGCCCCTGGCGTATGGCCCCTACGGCTTCGAGCAACTGAATCACCTTTTCGGGTTGCATCGCGGCTCCGGTCTGCAGCGCCAGCCTATCGGCGAGGGTGATTCGTTGTCAAGGAAGCGCCACCCCTGCTAGACTGCTGCGTCTCTTGGATCATGCGGAATGGAGAGAAACGAGCGAAAGATGGTCCCGCGAGTTTCGAAGACGTTCCTGCACAGCCGCAAATAAGTGAAACAAACCGGGCGTTTCGGACGTTAAATAACTTGAGATCACTGCGTTTGCTCTCTTGAGATTCCATTGCAGGAAAGGAAAAGCGAATGGTTAGGTATATGCGTGTGTCGGGGGCGCTGCTTTTGGCGCTCGCAATAACGGTGGGACCGGTCGCGCCCGTCTATGGGCAATCGGGACAGGCGGGACAATCCGGACAAGCGGGCCAGGCAACGACAACCCAGGGTCAGACCACCACCGCGCCTCCCGCGGCGACGACGGCCCCAGGGCCACCGCCGCCACCTCCATCGCCAAAATCCGTGAGCGACAAAACGTCGCAGGACCACGAGTTTGAATTCGGCAAACGCTGGTTCCCGACTGTTCTGGCGCCCTACACGCCGATGCGCATCCCGATGCCAAGCCTTTCCAACTCGCCAAAAATCGATCAGCTTGTTAAAGACGGCAAGCTTTATTTGAGCTTGCAAGACGCTATCTCATTGGCGCTTGAAAACAATATGGACATCGCCGTCCAGCGCTATAACCCCTGGATCGCGGAAACGGCGGTCATGCGCGATCGCGCGAGCGGCGGTAATCCAAATGGTCCGACGTTCAACTACGATCCGACCTATGCGCTCAATGCAAGCGTCAGCGATGCGAACTCGCCCATTGCCAACCCACTGTTGAGCGGAACCGGCGTTTCAAACACCGGTCTGCTGACCGAGTCGCAACACATCGCCCAAATTAATAACACCTATTCGCAAGCGTTTTCGACCGGCACGCAGTTCCAAGTCACAGAAAATAATGAGCGCCTTTCCGCGCATCCGACCGCCTCGGCATTCAATCCGTACGTCCAGTCGTCTCTCGGACTTGGAGTGCAACAGTATCTTTTGCGGGGTTTTGGCCGCGAAGTGAACGATCGCTTTCTCTTGATTGCGGAAAATACCAAAACCATCTCAGATAACGCGTTCAAGTATCTCCGTGCTGACAGACGTTACCACCGTCGAGAACGACTATTGGGAGGTGGTGTACGCCCGCCGGGCGGTGGATGTGGCGCAATCCACGGTGACCTACGCGCAAAGGCTTCTTCGGGACAACAAGCGTCAGGTGGAAATTGGCACGATGGCTCCGCTCGACGTGACGAACGCGGAATCCAACGCAGCCAGCGCAAACACGCAATTGATTCAGGCGCAATCCGTTTTGCTGCAGGACGAGGCTACACTGCTGGGCGTGATCACGAAGAACCCCATCGCAACGAATCTCCTCGGCATAGAGATCGTTCCAACGGATAGCACTTTCATTCCCGAAGAGACCGAAGGTTCCCCGCTCGACCAACTCGCGAAGGAAGCACTCTCGAGCCGTCCGGACTACCAGGAGTACTTGATTACGCTGAAAAGCGATCAAATCAACATCCACGGCGCAAACAACGAATTGCTACCGCTGCTGAGCGTTTCCGGTCAGGTCAGTTGGGGAGGTCTGGCGGGAAACGAAGTCATTCCGGGGGCGGTGGTTGCGAACACCTACACTGCGAATCTGAACGAACCGATCGTAAGCGCGAACGGGACGCCCACCGGTCAGTATATCGCTGTGCCTGTTTCGCTGGCCTCCAGCACCACGAATTCCGGGCTTTTTTCCGCCCTGAATTCCGTATTTACGAGCCAATTTCCGACATATACCGGCGCACTCAACTTTACGCTTCCCTTCCGCAACCGCGCCGCACAGGCCGACGCTGCCCAGGCCCTGCTGACGCAGCGGCAAGACCTCGCCAAGCTACAACAACAGCAAAACACGATTATTATCGCGGTGCGTAGCGCTCAGATCGCGCTGCAACAAGCACGCGCGGCGCTGACTTCCGCAGAGGCTGCGCTTACTTATGCCCAGCAATCGGAAGCCGCTGAAGAAAAGAAACTTCAGTTCGGGACGTCCACACCCGAACTCGTCGTCTTGCAACAGGAACAACTCGCCAACGCCGCGGGCATCGAGGTGCGCGACGAGGTAAATCTGGTAGAGGCCAAGGTGAATTTCGATGCAGCCATGGGCCGCACCTTCACAGTGAACAACATCGACGTGATCAGCGCGAAAAACATCACGAACGGGTCCGGCACGCTTATCCCCGGCACCACCGCCAGCGGTGAGCTTTATGGCCTGCCGGCGCCGAACGAATCGCAACCGGCCAAGGTTTCGCCCGCTCCAGCACAGCAGAATCACAAGTAGGCGCCACAAAGTTGAACGCTCCGCTTTTTGCGGCCCGGAGGGAGTCTTCTCCGGGCCTTTTTCCCTTCGCCCCGCGTGCCATGAGTTCGCTTGCCGCGCTCTTTTGCTTGCCGTAGACTGCATGCCAGTGGTGCAGGAGTTGTGCCTTTGCGGCAGGGGCCAGGAGCCGTCCAGTGAACGATAAAAACGCTTCAAGATCACCGGTCGCGGAAAAGCCGCAGGACGAAAGAACACCCTCGGCCGCCGAGAGCCAATGGGAAGAGAAAGTCCTCAAACCAAATCTCGCCAAGTCCCCCGAAAGGGCCGCTGAATTCACGACGACCTCCGGCTTTCCCATCCGCCGCCTCTACACGGAAGCCGATCTGCCGAATTGGAATCCCGATCGCGATCTTGGTTATCCAGGCCAGCCTCCCTACACGCGCGGGATTCACGCCACGATGCACCGTGGCCGGCTGTGGACGATGCGGCAATTCGCCGGTTTTGGCACCGCCGAGGACACCAATCAGCGCTTTCGCTATTTGCTGAGCCAAGGGCAAACGGGCCTTTCGGTAGCGTTCGACTTGCCCACGCTCATGGGTTATGACTCCGATCACCCGCTCTCCGAGGGGGAAGTCGGCAAGTGTGGTGTGGCCATCAGTTCATTGGCGGATATGGAAGTGCTCTTCGACAAGATTCCGATGGCCGACGTCACCACCTCAATGACGATCAATTCGCCGGCCGCCGTGATTTGGGCGATGTATCTGGCCGTCGCCGAGAAGCAGGGCGCGGACTGGAAGCAAATTTCGGGCACGTTGCAAAACGACATCCTGAAGGAATACATCGCGCAGAAGGAATACATCTACCCGCCCGAGCCTTCCATGCGATTGGTGATCGACACGTTTGAATTCGGCACCAAGCACACGCCGAAGTTCAACACGATTTCGATCAGCGGCTATCACATCCGCGAGGCCGGCTCGACGGCCATTCAAGAGCTCGCGTTTACGTTGCGTGACGGCCTCGAATATGTGGATTGGGGCATCCGCCGTGGCCTGGATGTGGATGAATTTGGACCGCGGCTTTCGTTTTTCTTCAACGCGCACAACGATTTCTTTGAGGAAATCGCCAAGTATCGCGCCGCTCGGCGTATCTGGTACAAGGCCATGCGCGAACGCTTCCACTCGAAGAATCCGCGCACCTGGGCGCTGCGTTTTCATACGCAAACAGCGGGGTGCTCGCTCACCGCACAGCAACCCTATAACAACGTGGTGCGCACGGCGATCCAGGCTTTGGCCGCCGTGCTTGGGGGCACGCAATCGCTGCACACGAATTCGCTCGACGAAGCCTGGGCTTTGCCGACGGAGTTTGCCGCGACGCTGGCTCTGCGCACGCAGCAGATCATCGCTCACGAAAGTGGTGTGACGAACACGGCCGATCCGCTCGGCGGATCGTATTTCGTCGAGACGCTGACCAATGAAGTCGAGCGCGGCGCCTGGGACTATATCGAGAAGATTGACGCTTTGGGCGGCATGGTTGCCGCCATCGAGCGTTCCTACCCGCAACGTGAGATTGCCGAAGCGTCCTACAAATATCAACTTGCCGTGGACCACAAAGAAAAGATCATCGTCGGCGTAAATGATTACATCACAAACGAAAAGCCACTCGACATCCTCCAGATCGATGAGACCGTAGCGCAGCGGCAAGCGGTGCGCCTAAAGAAGCTGCGCGCGGATCGCTCGCAAGCAGAGGTGGAGCGCCGCCTAGCCGCGCTTCGTACCGCCGCGCAAGGCAAAGAAAACATGATGCCCTATATTTATGAGGCGGTGAAGGTTTATGCCACGCTGGGCGAAATTTGCGATGCGCTTCGCGAAGTTTTTGGCACGTATGAAGAAGTGGCTATCACTTAACGCCCCCGCAAACCCCTCCAATGCCTGAAAAGAAAATCCGCGTATTGATTGCGAAGCCTGGCCTCGACGGTCACGATCGCGGCGCAAAAATCATCGCCCGCGCTTTACGTGACGCCGGCATGGAAGTGATTTACACCGGCTTGCGGCAAACGCCGGAAATGATCGCCTCTGCCGCGGTTCAAGAGGATGTGGATGTGATCGGGCTCTCGATCCTGAGCGGCGCGCACAACACGCTTTGCCCGCAACTGATGGAGCTGCTTCACAAAAAGGGCATGGACGACGTGCTCGTGCTCCTCGGAGGCATCATTCCGGAAGCGGATATTCCAGCCCTGAAAAAAGTGGGCATCGCCGGCATTTTCCTGCCGGGAACTTCCACGCAAAATATCGTCTCGTTCGTACGCGAGCACATCGCGCAACGCGGCTGAACCGCGTGCCCGGCGCACCCGCTTCTTCCCTTTTCACCTCTTCGCGTGATTCGATTCTTTTTCTCGAATTGCAGGATACAAGCGGATTCCCGCGGCTAAGCCGCAGCGTTTTGCGCGCGCTGTGCGATGCAATGCGCCGATTGCAATCCGATGCAACGTTACAAGGCTCCGTAATCCGCGGCTCGGAAAAGTGTTTCTCGGCCGGAGCCGAACTTTCCGAGATTGCCGAACTCCATGGCCCCGCCGCCATAAGGTTCGCGGATCTTGGGCAGTCGGCCATGTGGGCCGTGGAATCGAGCCGCAAGCCCGTAGTCGCCGCAATTCGGGGATATTGTATGGGCGGCGGATTTGACCTGGCGCTGGCCTGCCATGCGCGGCTGGCCAGCGCCGATGCGCTGTTCGCGCACCGGGGCGCAGCGTTGGGGATCTTGACCGGCTGGGGAGGTACGCAGCGGCTGGCTCGTTTGGCTGGACCGCGCGGGCGAACGCTCGCAAAGGAGCTCATGGTAACCGGCCGAACTCTTACGGCGGCCGAAGCGTGCGATGCCAGGCTAATTTCGCGAATTCTGCCGCAGGCGGACTTGACGTCTGCGGCCAGTAGCTGGATCAAGCGCGTTTATCTCCGCGCATCAGAGGCACCGTAGGTTTTGGAAGCCACGGCGTGCTCGCGTCTGGGTGGTTTGCCGACGTATACTGCTGTGTCGCAATTCTGAACCGATCGCAAAGCGAGGTCGCCGCGTTGTCGAGTACCGCCCCGAAAAGCATTCTGAACCGCGATTCCGCGGAGTTCGCGAAAAATACCCGCTCGATGGTGGACTTGCTGTCTTCCATAAAAAACGAGGAAGAGGCCATCCGCGAGGGTGGCGGCGCCAAAGCGATTGAGTCGCAACACAAGAAAAATCGCCTGACGGCGCGCGAGCGGATCGCCAAGCTCATCGATCCAAACACTACGTTCTTCGAGTTGGGCATCTACGCGGCATACGAAATGTATGAGGAATGGGGCGGCGCGCCGGCCGCAGGCGTTGTTGCCGGGCTGGCTCGTGTTTCGGGACGGCTGGCGATGATTATCGCCAACGATGCGACCGTCAAAGCCGGCGCGTTTTTTCCGATGACGGCCAAGAAAGTAATCCGCTCGCAGAATATTGCGATGGAAAATCACATTCCCACGATCTATCTGGTCGATTCCGCAGGAGTGTTCCTGCCGTTGCAGGAGGATGTGTTTCCGGACACGGACGATTTTGGGCGCGTCTTTCGCAATAACGCCGTGATGAGCGCACAGGGAATTCCGCAGATCACCGCCATCATGGGCATGTGCGTGGCAGGCGGCGCTTACTTGCCAGTGATGTGCGATCACGTGCTGATGACGGAGGGCTCGGGCCTTTTCCTGGCTGGTCCGGCGCTGGTGCAGGCCGCGATTGGGCAAAAGATTTCAGCCGAGGAATTGGGCGGCGCAAAGATGCACGCGCAGGTCAGCGGCACGGTTGATTTTCGAGAGCCCGACGACGAGGCCTGCCTGGCACGCATCCGCTCGCTTGTGGACAAAATAGGACACACGCCTGGTGCGCCCTTCGACCAGAAGGAACCGGAGGCGCCTCTGCACCCCGGCGAAGAAATCTATGGCGTGTTCTCTTCCGAGCCCGGGAAGCAATACGACATGCACGATGTGATCTCACGCATCGTGGACGGCGGACATTGGGATGAATACCGCTCGGAATATGGACAAACGGTGCTCTGCGGGTACGCGCGCATCGGCGGCTGGGCGGTCGGCATCGTAGCGAATCAAAAGAGGAATGTCCGCACGATTTCGGCGGAAACGGGCGAGCAGCGCATGGAATTTGGCGGAGTGATTTATACCGAGTCGGCGGAAAAGGCCGCGCGGTTCATCCTCGATTGCAATCAGAACCTGATACCGCTCGTATTCCTGCATGATGTGAATGGGTTTATGGTTGGCAAGGAAGCGGAATGGAGCGGGATTATTCGGGCCGGCGCGAAAATGGTCAATGCCGTTGCGAATAGCGTGGTACCGAAGATTGCGGTGATTTGCGGCGGCAGTTTTGGCGCCGGGCATTACGCCATGTGCGGCAAGGCCTACGACCCGCGGTTTATTTTCGCATGGCCAACCGCGCGCTACGCGGTGATGAGCGGCGATGCGGCAGCCAGCACGCTTGTTGAAATTAAGATCAAGCAGCTCGAACGGGAAGGCAAGAAGCTTTCCGCCGAAGATAAGGAGGAGTTGCGGGAATCGATTCGCAAGACTTACGAGCACCAGAGTGACCCACGCTATGCCGCGGCGCGGCTTTGGGTGGATGCGATCATTGACCCGGCCCAAACGCGCGAGGCCATCTTGTGGGCGCTCGAGGCGGCGGCATTAAATCCCGAAGTCCGCGAATTCAAAACGGGCGTGCTGCAAACATGATCTGTTTACTTTCGGTGTCGTTGGCCTCGTCCACCGTCAACTGTCATCCCGAACGCGGTGAGGGATCTGCTTTTGCTTTTTTACTTCAAGGCCAATCCCAATGAGTGAGTCCGTGAAGATCATCGAGTGCCCGCGCGATGCGTGGCAGGGTCTGCCGAAGATCATCCCTACGGATGAAAAAGCGGCTTACCTCATGGCGCTGATCCGCGCCGGCTTCCGGCACATTGATGCGGTGAGCTTTGTTTCGCCCAAGCATGTGAAGCAAATGGCAGATAGCGAAAACGTAATGCGCACGCTGGGTGCGAGCGTAACGGCAGAAGGCGCGCCGGAGATCATCGGTATCGTCGTAAACGAACAAGGTATGGATCGCGCGCTGGAGATACCGGGGGTACACACCCTCGGCTACCCCTATTCGATTTCGGCTTACTTCCGCCGCGCCAACGCGAACATGACGCGCGCCGAATCACGCGCTGTAGTCGAAACGCTGCGCAAAAAGACCAAGGTTGAGGGCCGCGGCTTGGTGATTTATATTTCGATGGCGTTTGGCAATCCGTACGACGAGCCTTGGGGGCCGGAGCTGATCGAAGATACGCTGATCTGGCTCAAGGATATCGGCGTACGCAGCGTGTCTCTTGCGGATACGGCGGGCACTGCAACCGCCGAGCAAGTTGGCTCTGTCTTTCGGCTGGCAAAGGAATATGTCGCCGGAATCGAACTGGGCGTGCATTTGCACAGCCGGCGCGAAGGCGCTGCCGACAAGGTGCTGGCGGCCTATGAAGCCGGGTGCCGGAGGTTCGATGGCGCGCTCACTGGCCTCGGCGGGTGCCCGTTTGCAGGGGACGACCTGGTCGGGAATATACCGACTGAAATTGTAGTCGAGACGCTCGCCGCCCGCGGAGTTTCCACAGGGCTTACGCCCGACGCGCTCGCGGGCGTGCTCGAACTAACCAACCAACTGCGCCGCGAATACGCCTACGCAGAGAAGACCATCCAATGAGCCTCAGCCGATGACTTACGAAACTCTTACTCTCACGCGCGAAGGCACGATCGCGACCATCACCCTCAATCGTCCCGAAAAGCGAAACGCCATTTCCACGCAGATGATTGACGAGTTGCGCGCCGCACTCGGCGAAATCGAGGCGAGCCCGGCGCAGGTCGGAATTATTACGGGTGCCGGAAAAGCTTTCTGTTCGGGAATGGACCTCGGCGCTCTGCAGGCGCTGGCCGCGCAATCGGAAGCGCAAAATCTCGAAGACTCGCGCCGTATGGCGGGGATGTTCCGCGCGATCTGGGCCTTCCCCAAGGCGCTGATCGCCGCGGTCAATGGCCCTGCGGTGGCGGGGGGCACAGGGATCGCAACATTGTGCGATTTCACACTGGCCGTGCCGGAGGCGAAATTCGGTTACACCGAAGTACGCATCGGATTTATACCTGCGATCGTCTTAGTATTTTTATTGCGCCAAATCGGCGAAAAGCAAGCACGCGATTTGTTGCTCACCGGCCGCGTTATTGACGCACAGGAAGCTCTACGACTGGGACTTGTCAACGAGGTGGTGATGCCAGTGAAGCTCATGCCCCGCGCGCTGGAATTGGCTGCCGCATTGGCGGCAAATAGCCCGGCGAGCATCAGGCGCACGAAGGAATTGCTGCGCGATTCCGCCGCCGCGCAGGTGGATCGCGACCTCGAGCGCGCCATTGCTGAGAATATGAAAATCCGCTCGACTCCGGATTTTCGCGAAGGGCTTGCCTCCTTCCTCGAAAAGCGCCGGCCGAATTGGACCGTGGGCTAATCGTCACGCTGCTCGTTCGTATGGCGTTCGCGTGACGCGTGCGACGCGGCTCTGTTAAACTCACCTGCTTAGGGCATTCGAGTAACAAATAAAGCCACTCATGACTGATTTCCACGAGACCACCGTGCGCGTGCGCTACGCTGAAACCGACCAGATGGGCGTCGTGTACCACGCCAATCATTACGTTTGGTTTGAAATCGGGCGCACGGAAATGCTGCGCTCCGCCGGAATCAATTACAAAGAGATGGAAACGCGCGACGATTGCTTCATCGTCGTCGTGGAGTCGAGTTGCCGGTATCTGCGTCCCGCGCGCTATGACGACGTGTTACGCATCCGCACGCGCATCACGGACGCCAAACCCCGCATCCTGCGCATCGGGTACGAGCTTCTGAAGGATTCCGATGGGGAGTTGCTGGCCACGGGAGAGACCGTGCACGTGATTTGCGACAAATTGGGCCGGCCCAAAAGCCTTCCTCCGCGTTACCGAAGATTGTTTGGTATTACGAACCCGGGTCCCGACCCCACGATGAACTGAATATGAGCGAGAGCAAAGCGGTGCATCTCGACGGCAACGGCCTGACGTTTGGCCAGCTTTATGAAGTGGCGCTTGCAGGGCAGCGCGTCGAACTTACCGCAGACGCTCGCGGACGCATGGACGCCTCGCGGGCTGTGGTTGAACGCATCGTTCGAGAGAACGCCACGGCTTACGGCGTCAACACCGGCTTTGGCGAACTGGCTGAAGTGCGCATCTCCGCCGACCAAATACGCCAACTCCAATTGAACCTCGTGCGCAGCCATGCGTGCGGCGTGGGCGCCCCGCTCGACGAAGCGGAAACGCGCGCCATGATGCTCCTGCGCGCAAACGCGCTGGCGAAAGGCCTTTCCGGTGTACGCCCAACGATCGTCGAGACCCTCTGCCAGATGCTGAATCGGCGCGTGCACCCGGTAATTCCCTGCCAAGGGTCTGTGGGAGCGTCTGGCGATCTCGCGCCACTCGCGCATCTGGCACTTGTGGTGATTGGAGAGGGGGAGGCAAATTACAACGGGGAGCGCCTGCCCGGCGGCGAGGCCATGCGGCGCGCGGAGATCGCGCGCGTAACGCTCGAAGCGAAGGATGGGCTCTCTCTGCTGAATGGCACGCAGGGCATGCTGGCGCTGCTCGCACTTGCCCTGGAGCAGGCGAACAATCTGTCGGATACCGCCGATGTAGCCGCGGCGCTATCGCTCGATGCTTTGCGTGGCAGTCCGGCGGCATTTGACGCGCGCATCGCGGCGGCGCGTCCGCATCCCGGGGCGATCCGCGTGGCGCAAAATCTCTTGCGTCTGAATCTCGGCAGCGAAATCCGCGAATCGCATCGAGCCCCCGAGCGCGATCCGCGCGTGCAGGACGCTTACAGCTTGCGCTGCACCCCGCAGGTGCATGGCGCAGCGCGCGACTCGCTGGCGCAAATTGCCGGCGTCCTCGCCATTGAACTCAACAGCGCTACCGACAATCCCCTCGTCTTCTCCGGCAGCGCAAACGGAGAGATCATCAGCGGCGGAAATTTTCACGGGCAGCCCTTGGCCATGGCCGCGGATCAGATGGCCGTCGCATTGGCTACGCTTGCTGGCATCTCCGAACGCCGCGTCGCACAAATGACAAATCCGCATGCAAGTTTGCTTCCCGCATTTCTTACAAAGGAGCCGGGACTCAATTCGGGCTTTATGATTTTGCAGGTAGCGGCAGCGGCGTTGGCCAGCGAAACAAAAGCCATGTCGACGCCGCACTCCGTGGATTCAATCCCCACCTCAGCCGACCAGGAAGATTACGTTTCGATGGGGATGGCCGCGGCCCGGCGCTTGCGGCCCATGCTCGACAATGTCCGCCGCGCCATTGCCATCGAGCTGCTTTCTGCTTGTCAGGGCATTGATTTGTTGGCGCCGCTGCGCACCGGCAAAGTGGCGCAGCGCGCATTCGACTTGGTGCGCAGCGTCTCTGCGCGCGTGGATGCGGATCGTTCGCTTGCGCGAGATATTGAGGCAGTCGCGAACTTAATCGCCAGCGGCTCGTTCGCGCGTGTCGCGCAAGCGGCCTGATTGCGCAACCGAGTGTCACGTCAAGTGATGCCTCAAGTACATTCCCAACCGAAATCCCGCGATATAGCTGAAGGGCGCTAATTCCAGCGAATAGTGCCCGCACGGCAAGACCAGCCGCTCATGCGGCACATGCCACTTATCGAGCATTGCAAACATTTGATCGGTATATTCCATCAGGAAGGTGGGATCGTAGCGCCCGCTCACCACGAAAAAGGGCCGTCCACTGTTGCTTAGTTTGTGTAAGTAAGGGACCGGACTAACCACCGACCAGTAGGTTCGCAACTCCTCCGCGGAAACGCGCATGCGCATCGCTTCCCACACGTGCGCGGTGGTCATTCCCTCGCGAACGGCATCTCCAAAATAGGTGGAAACGTGAAGAAATCCGCCGGCCTTAGCTAAAGGCTCGTGCGCGAGCGTGATACTGCCGACCGCCGAGCCGATGCTCGTGCCTACGAGCCCTAATTTCGAATAGCCGCGGTCGCGGAGCCAATACAGGCACCTACGCGTGTCGGTGACGGCCTGCCGGTTCGCCTGGAGGGTCAACCCGATATTTGATCCGACGAGATGGTCGGCGCGATCGTGCCCGGGAATGGCGCGCCGGTCATGGTAAGGCAAGCTCATACGCAGGACGCTGATTCCGAGCTTGTTGAGCCAGCGGCAGAGGCTCAGTTGGCCATCCCATTTGGCATTCCAGTTCGGAAGTAACACGACGGCCGGGCCGTTCGTGCTCACGGGGAAGAATCGGGCAACAACGCGATTATTCTCCGCCCACGGCGACAGCACGCCGCTGGTAAACGTCAGGATGCATTCGCGGCCCGCTCCATTCGCAGCACCGGCCGGCTCAAGGCGGTAGTCCGTCGCCGGCGTGGTGGCAAACCATTCGTCGCTAGACGCGATCGTGGCGGGCACCCATTCCGCGAGAAATCCTCGTGGATCAGGCTCGTCGGCACGGCCCCCGATATATTCCAGCCCCCATTCGAAGGGATAAACCCGGCGATTGTCGTCGGTCGTCCAGCGGGCATGCTCGTAGCGGCGGATTCTCTGTTCAAGCCAGGCCATTTAGTGTCGTTTGGAATATAGGGACCGGTGAAAAGGCTGTCAAACCAAGCGCGGTTAGGTATCGGACACGACTGTACTTAGGGCACATTGAGCGCCGCGTTTCCTTGTGGCAGATTGGCTATGTGCCAGGCGTGTTCGCATTTCTCTTCGGATTGATCATCGGCAGCTTTTTGAATGTCTGCATCCTGCGGATTCCAGCAGGGGAATCGGTCGTGCGCCCGGGATCGCGTTGCCCACGCTGCCACAAAGCCATCGCGTTTTACGACAACATTCCGGTATTGGGCTGGCTGTTTCTTGCCGGCAAGTGCCGCAACTGCAAGGCCAAGATATCGCCGATGTATCCGGCGATTGAGCTTCTGACGGGTGTGCTTTTTTTTCTTTGCTATCGGTTCTTCGGCCTGAGTTTCACTGCTTTAAAGTGGGCGATTTTTTCGGCAGCGTTGATCGTTTTGATCGTCACGGATATTCGCGAGCGCATTCTTCCGGACGTGGTGAACTTGACCGCCGCAATTCTTGGATTGGCGTTGAGCCTTCTTACGATTCCGATTGACGGCTCTGCTCTTTGGCTTGCGAACCGCATTTTCGATTTTCCGCCGCCCGCTCCCGTGCTCTCGCTGGTAGATGGAGTGCTCGGCGCGGCTGTTGGCGCGGGCCTGCTCTGGATCGTCGGCGAAGGCTATTTCCGATTGCGCGGACGAGAGGGCATGGGTTTCGGCGACGTGAAAATGATGGGCATGGTGGGCGTATTCCTCGGCGTCAAGCGCACCTTGCTCACCATTCTGCTTGGTTCGTTGCTTGGCAGCGTGATCGGCATCATTGTGATTGCCTCCACACGTAAGGGCCGCGACTACGAACTTCCCTTCGGCACTTTTTTGGGCGCCGGCGCGCTTCTCGTAGTGTTCTTCGGTTCGCCGGTACTGGGATGGTATCAAACGCTGTTGTCGGCCCGTTAAGGCGTGATTGGAATGCTTGCTTCAGCTCACAATCCGATTCCCTGGGGCTTCTGGATCGCCAGCGGCCTGGGCTTGATCGCGCTCCTTGGGATCGCCGCATATGCTATCGCGGCCCTTCGCCGGCGCCTTCATACGAGTGCTGCGCCCACAGAAAAGCCCGCACCTTCTTTCCGTCCGCGTGACGATAACCCCAATGAGTTCATGGCCGCTTCCATGCAAGCCGTGATTCAAAAACTGCGCGAACAGGAAAAGGAGTTGGCCCAGCTTCATCAACTCGAAAAGGAACGCGCGCAGCAGACGGAGCGTCTGAGCGAAGCCGTTACCCGCAACATGCCGGCCGGCCTCCTGGTAGTGAATTCTGCGGGTCTCGTCGCCAGTTCGAATCCGGCCGCCGAAGCTGCCTTAGGTGCGCGATCGCTGGCGTTTCGCCGCTACACCGAGGTTCTGGGCCCGAGTTCGCCGCTGACGGACATGATCCGGGAATGCCTCGAAAGCGGCGCAACGTTTCGCCGTGAGGAAATTGAGTATACGAATCCGGCCAGCGAGCTACGCCATCTGGGTGTAACGATTTCCCCGATCACCAACAAGCCTGGGGACGTCTCCGGCGCTCTTTGCTTGCTCAGCGATCTCACCGAACTCGCCGCGCTGCAGAAGCAAGTACAGGTGAAGGAAAGCCTTGCTGCGCTTGGTGAACTTTCCGCGGGTATCGCGCACGAATTCAAGAATGCGCTGGCGACCATCTCGGGTTACGCACAAATGATCCGGAGCGAAGCCCAGGCGGCGAGCGATGTCCGCGACAATGCCGAACGCATCCTGGACCAAACGCGCGCCATCACCCACGTGGTGACGGAATTCTTGAAGTTTGCGCGACCGCTGGTGCTGGCCGACGAAGAGGTTTCCCTGGCCTCGCTTGCGCCGCGGGTGATTGACGAATTGCGGGAAACGCAACCGGGCGTGGCGATCGCGCTGGAAGGCGATTTCACGGAAATTTCGGGCGACGAAGGGCTGCTACGACAAGCGCTGCTCAATTTGGTCCGCAACGCCGCCGAGGCCGCCGCCGGGCAATCCTTCGGTGGCCGTGTCACAATTCGGGGCAGCATCGAGCAATCGGGCGCCACATTCGCCCAGCGCATTTCCGTGTGCGACAACGGTCCCGGCGTCCCGGCGGAAAACCTTTCCAAGATCTTCGTTCCGTTTTACACCACGAAAGCGCAAGGCACGGGTCTCGGTTTGGCTATCGTGCAAAAGATCATCGTGCAGCACAGCGGCACCGTTGAAGCTCGAAACCTGCCCGAGGGAGGCGCGGAATTCATCGTTTGGCTGCCCGGACAGCGGGCGGCCGCGCAGCGGGCGGTATCAGCTTCGGCGCAAATTTGATGGGAGCAAAGCAACTTTGCTCGAGAAAGGTTCAGTTATGAAACGATATACGGCAATCCTGACGGCCGGAATGTTTGTCGCAATTGGGTTCGTGGCGTCCGCACGCGCTCAACAAACACCCGTCACGCCCGGACAAAGTCCGCAAACTCAAACCACCACAACGAAGTCTTCGCAAAAAGATTCCACCGACTCGGTGGCCGAAGCCGCGCGCAAGGCTCGGGCGCAGCAGAAGAAGGACCCGGCGATGGCGAAGACCTTCACCAATGACGATATCCCTGAGATACAGGCCGCGAGTCCATCCGTGGGCCTGGCATCTTCCACCCCGCCGGTGTCTTCGAAGGGTGCCAAGGCGGCCGATGGTAGCTCCGATACAAAAGCGGCGGGACAATCAGCGGAAGTGAGGAAAGACGAAGCTTACTGGCGAAAACGGTTCACTGACCTGCGTAGCAAACTCGAGCTCACCGAAAAAGAGTTGGACGTATTGCAGCGTGAACTGAATCTCAACCAACGCCAGTTCTATTCCGACCCGAACCAAGCTTTGCAGCAACAATACAGCCGCGACGATATCAATCAGAAGACCGATAAGGTCGCCGCGAAGCAAAAGGAAGTGGACGACTTGAAACAGCAACTCTCGGACTTGGAAGATGCCCTCCGGAAGTCGGGTGGCGATCCGGCCTGGGGGCGATAAGTCTCTGCCTAGGCCGACCGGCGAAATTGAGGCTAGTCATTGTAGGAATTGTCGTCTCCAGAATGCTGATTCCGGATCGGCAAGTGCTTACCTCCGCACATAGCCGGTCTCCCTGCGTCCGCCAAGCGCAGTAGGCGTGGTAAAAATAAGCTTACTAACCAATGGAACCCATCTTACTCGTCGAAGATAAGAACGAGCTGCGCGCCATGCTGCGCAAAGCGCTGGAGCGTTCGGGCTATGCAGTGGAGGATGTGCCTGACGGTTCGACCGCTGTAAACCGCATCAGGGCGCGCCGATATCTCTTGGTGCTCACAGATCTCAAGTTGCCAGGCCGCTCAGGTATTGAAATCCTACGTGAAACGAAGCAAGCCGATCCGACGATACCGGTCATCCTTATCACCGCCTACGGTTCTATCGAAGAAGCCGTCACCGCCATGAAGGAAGGCGCGTTCGACTTTATTCAAAAGCCCGTGGATTTGGATCACTTGAACCTTCTCGTCGGACGCGCCGCCGGCCAACAGGAATTGCTTCGAGAAAACATCCTACTCCGTGAGGAATACTCCACGCGGTATGGTTTCCCGAGGATCGTCGGCGAGCATCCGAGCATGCAGGATGCAACCACTCAGGTACAACGCGTCGCCGCCACCGACTCCACCGTGCTGCTTCTTGGTCCGAGCGGGACAGGTAAAGAACTGTTTGCGCGCGCCGTGCACCATCTGTCCCCGCGCCGCGAACATCCTTTCGTAGCGCTGAACTGTGCCGCGATTCCCGAAGGCCTGGTGGAGAACGAACTGTTCGGGCATGAGCGGGGGGCCTATACCGGCGCCGGTTCGCGGAAGATCGGCAAGATGGAATTGGCGCATCACGGCACGCTTTTTCTGGACGAAATTGGCGAATTGCCGCTGCCAATTCAGTCAAAGCTTTTGCGCGTACTGGAGGAACGTAGCTTCGAGCGGGTCGGGGGCACCCAGGCCGTCGAGGTGGATGTACGGATCGTGGCGGCCACCAATCGCGATCTTCGCGCCGCGATCGAAGCCAAACTTTTCCGCGAAGATCTCTTCTTTCGCATCTCCGCCGTGCCCATAACGATTCCGCCGTTATCGCAGCGCGGCGATGACGTATTGCTGCTGGCCGATCATTTCCTGGACCGTTTCCGGAAGGAATTTCGCAAGCCCGAACTCCACTTCACCCCAGAGGCTCGTACACGGCTCAAGGAATACTCCTGGCCCGGCAATGTGCGGGAGCTGCAAAACACGGTCGAGCGCGCGGCGATTCTAGCCGACGACAATAAACTTGATTCCACCGCTCTGCAACTACCGGCCCCCCGCCCGGCGGCCGGACAGATGCCGGAAGGGATGATCGAGGAAAGCTTCACGTGGGAGGGAACGCTCGACGACGTAACCTCACGTGCCACCGAATACGTTGAGCGCTTCAAAATTACCGCCGCCCTTCGCGATTGTAAGTGGAACAAGAGCCGCGCGGCGGAACGCCTCGGCGTTTCCTACAAAACGCTATTGAACAAAATCCGCGCGTTGGGTCTCGAGCAGTAAGCCCGTCATCTTTTTACGCCGCGATGAAGTGCCACGATTCCCCCGCTCCACAGTTCGTATCGTGCGTCCGTGAACCCCGCCTCCCGCATGCGATCCGCGAGCTCGGGCGGAAGCGGAAACTTCAGCACTGAGTTCGGCAGATACGTGTAGGCAGAATCGTCGCCGGAGATGGCCCTCCCGATGCGCGGCAGAAGCTTCGTAAAATAGAAGCGGTAGAGGGCGCCGAAGAGAGCGGCACGCGGCTCTGCAAATTCCAGGATGCCAATTTCTCCGCCCGGCCGGAGGACCCGCGCAATTTCCTGCAAACCCCGGTCGTAGTTCGCTAAATTTCGAAAACCGAATGCCAGCGTAACCAAATGAAAGCTGGCATCCGCGAACGGTAAACGAAGGGCATCCGCCTCGACGTATCCGGCGAGTTTTCCAGAGATACCTGGATCGTGCGCAGCATGGCGCGATTTGGCCTCGGCGCGCGTCAGCATCGGATGCGCAAAATCGCTCCCGATCACCGTGCCACGGCTCTGGCGCAGCAGCGCCAGGGTTAAGTCACCCGTGCCGCAACATAGATCGAGCGTCCCCGAATCCGCCCTTTCCAGGACATTGATAAACCGGGCAGCGACCCGATTTCGCCAAACGCGGTCGAGCGAAAGCGAAAGCACGCGATTCAGCAAATCGTAGCGCGGGGCGATCCCGGCAAACATCTTCCGCACGTGCCGGGCGGCCTCGTGTTCGTCCTCCACGCCTTGCGGGCGTGTTCCGATTGCGCCGCGTCGCGTGATCGGCGGAGTAGGCCCTGGCGCGCTCATATTAAAAGCTCGCGTGCCGGCCGGCATTTGACCTTTCGGCACCCAATAATTCACGCCAAACGGCCCCCACCAAATCGTCCGGCACTTCCACACCCCACTCGGCTCTTCCGATCTTTCGCGGCAACACGAATCGCAATCGTCCAGCTCGCGACTTCTTATCGGAACGCATCGAAGCGACGATCTGACGATCAGAGACGCCCGGCAACCTTGGCAGCGGACCAATCCGTATTACGAGCGAAATGATTCTTGCAGCAGCTTGCGGGGTGAGGTGATCGGTGGCAACGGCCAGGAGGGACGCGGCGATCATTCCCCAACCCACCGCTTCCCCATGGCGGTAGACGCGGTACCGCGTGATCGATTCAAGAGCGTGGCCGAACGTGTGGCCAAAGTTCAATATCTCTCGCAGGCCGGATTCGCGTTCGTCGGCTGCTGCTATTTTCGCCTTCTGCGTGATGCACGTGGTGATTACCCGCTCGAGGGTTGTGGCGTCCCTCCGGAGTAGCTGCTCCAGATTCTTCTCGAGCAGCTCGAAGAGCTGGGCGTCGCCGATGACCCCATATTTCATCACTTCGTATAATCCGGAGCGGTAGTCCCGGTCTGGCAGCGTCTTAAGCGTCCCGGGATCGCATAGCACCAAGTCGGGCTGGTAAAACGCGCCAACGAGGTTCTTCCCTTCCGGCAGGTTCACGCCGGTCTTCCCGCCGATCGCGCTATCCACTTGGCCAACGAGCGTGGTGGGAACGTGGACCAGGCGCACACCGCGCAGGTAACTGGCCGCGACGAATCCCGCTACATCACCTACGACGCCGCCGCCCACCGCAACAATCAACGCCGTCCGGTCCGCAACCGCGCGCGACAGCGCGCGACACAACTTTTCGATCGTCGCCAAATTCTTCGCCGCCTCAGCGTCGTCGAAAAGAATCACTCGCGTCGGGCCGGCCACTCGCAAACTCTGCTGGAGGGCTGCGCCCCAATGCCGCCACACGCGTGGCGAGGAGAGCACGAAGACGCCTGTGGTACGTCCGAGGTCGCCGATTCGTCGCCCAGCATTGCGCAATGCGCCCTGCGCGCAGACCACTGCGTAGTGCTTTCCGGGCGTCCGGACGACAATTTGCGATGGTTTCATCGTTGCTGCAACTATGCCGAGGTCACCGACGCCGAGCAATTTCGGGCAGGCTAGCGAGGATCACGTCCCCCACGATCTGCATGCTCTGTGGCGCTATCTTATCGAGTGTATCTTGAGCGGTGTGCCAATACGGCTCCTCGCAGCAATCCACAATATCCACCGATGGCACATGGCGTCGCGTGAACGAAAGCTGATCGTCTTCGATCGGGCGGTGATCGTCGAGAAATACGCTTTGAAAACCAAGCTTGCGTGCGGAAGCCCAGATCTCGTCCGTCAGCCATGCGCCGGACTCGACGGAGTAATCGTCTTTCCGCAATTGCAGGTTCTTACCGCCCACCAGGTCGGCAAGAACAAACGCCTTCACGTGCTTCAGTTCACCCGATATCGCCAATTTCGCGGCCATCTCGCGGCTGCCATAGGTATTGTCGGGATCTTTCCAGTCGAAATTGAAAGCCTCTTCCCCGTCAAAGAAGGCAATCCACACCGGAGCGGCCTGGGGTTTGCCACAAAGCACGCGCGCGATTTCCAGCATCACGCCCGTCGAAGAGCCGGCGTCATCTGCGCCGACAAAGTTGGGTAGCAATTTCGTGTCGTAGTGCGTGCCGAGCAGGATGATGCCCGGCGCCGGACCGGGGATTTTCGCGACGATGTTTTCCATCGCGACACTACCTTTCGGGGTGTCCGCGTGAAAATCGTCCACGTCCACTTTGCAACCAAAACCCTTTAACTGGCCCACCAGGTATGCTTGTAATTGACGGATGGCGTCCGACCCCGGAGACCTTGGTCCGAATGCCACCTGTTTCGCAACGAAATCGTATGCGCGCTTGCCGCTGAATCCATCCACCCCAGGATCAGCAGCTGCGGGCAATTGGACGGCTTGCGGCGTTGGAATGCGCGCCGCCCCGGCTCCGGCCCTTGCGATCAAGCCATCGCTGCCAGGGGCGGCCTTTAATGCTACGCACGTTCCTACGGTCAGCGCCAACGCGATTAGACTTACCCACACCCCGGTTGTCCGTTTCATGTCAGCTTGCCCCCTGGCGCGCCAGCTCTTTGCCGCTTCTTCTCCGCAACACAGCCCAGGAAACCACGATTCCAATGATATACAGCAGAATCATCGGCGCCATAAATACCAACATGGTGGTCGCATCTGGCGTCGGCGTCACAATGGCCGCAACGATGGTAATGATCAAGATCGCGTAGCGAAAATTCTTCCATAGGAATGCGGGCGTAACGATCCCGAAAAGAGAGAGAATTAGAATCACCATCGGCAATTCGAAAATTACCCCGACCCCAAGTAGCACGATCAGCACCAGGCTGAAATACTCGTCGATGTTGATCATCGGCGTCAAAGGCAATCCGGTCTGGAAATTGACCAGAAAGCGCAGCAAGTACGGCAAAATCACGTAGTATGAAAATGCAATTCCCACCAAAAACAACAGCACCGACGGAATGATGAATCCTGCCACGGCCCTGCGTTCGTGCTTGTAAAGACCCGGAGCAACAAAGAGCCAGATTTGGTAGAGCACATAAGGCGATGCAATCACTACTCCGAGATAAAGCCCTAGATTAATCACGAGACTGACGACGCCGGTAGGATCGGTATTGATCAGCTTGTCCTGCAAGTGTGCGGCCTGGAGGGCGACCACCATGGGCTTCATCACAAATCCAATGACGTGCTTGGCAACTCCTACCCCTACGAATGCCCCGATCGCAATCGCCGCGCAGGCATGAATCAGGCGTGTCCGCAACTCGCCTAGATGCTCGAAAAATGACATGCGACCGACGGGCTCATCGGCCCCCGGGGCGCTGGCAGGACTAGGAAGATTGGGAGTGGACATGCGAGGAAGGCTCGGTGGAATTTACGTCCTCAGGACTCGGGGCCGTCGCAGGAATTTGTACCGCGCGGCCGTTGGGGCGCTCCCCGGGGATCGTGCCAGGCGGGGCAATCGATGGAATTACTTCCGTTTGAACGGTTTGCGAAGCGGCCATCACCTCTGCTGACACGCCCTGCCCCGCAATAACGCGGGCGTCAGGCAGCGCGGCGGCCTGTGCTGGGCTTTGGGCGGGAACGCCGGGCAGGTGCTGTTGCGCCACAGCATCCTTCGCGCGGATTTCCGCTTCCCGTGCAGCCCTTTCCATTTCTCGCATTTCGTCTTCAACCACTCGTTTCAGGTCAAAAGTGATCTTTCGAAACTCAGCCATCACTTTGCCCACAGTCCGCGCGAGACCGGGGAGTTTTTCAGGTCCAAGAACGATGAGCGCCACGATAAAAAGAAGTACGAGATGGGGGAGACTGAGCATCGCGGAACATAAGAGAGACGTGTCTTTTGCATCATAGAAGAGAGCCTATACCGAGTCAATTCCGGCTGGGCCCTATGTTATACTCACGATCTACAGGAGTTGTGAGGTGATCATGCGTTCGGAAAAACGCGGCGCTCTTCTGGTAGCAATCGTCCTGGTGGCGTCGGCCATCCTCGGCGGTATTTATGGACCTTCGGTGCGCGCCACAGCGGCCGGGGCCAGCGACCTGCAAGACTCCGTCAAAAGCTTCACCCAAGTGCTTACCGTGGTCCAGCAGAACTATGCGATTCCGGTGGATACGGACAAGGTCGTCTACGACGGTGCCATTCCGGGAATGCTGCGGACGCTCGATCCCCACTCCATTTTCTTTGACGCCAAGCAGTTTGCGCTGATGCGCGAAGAGCAAGAGGGCCGTTATTACGGTGTGGGCATGTACATCGTGCCGCGCCCCGATGGCCGCGTGCAAGTCGTCTCCGCCTTTGTGGGATCACCTGCTTACAAAGCCGGACTGAAGCCGGGCGACACCTTGATCAAGATTGACGATAAGTCCGTCGTCGGAAAAGCCAGCGGCGATATTGCAGACCTGCTCAAGGGTCCCGCCGGCACAACCGTGCACATCGGCGTCACGCGCGAAGGCACTCCCGATCCGATCACATTTTCCGTTACGCGCGCGGACATCCCAAAGCACGACGTCGATCCTCCGCTCGTCATTCGTCCTGGCATTGGCTATATCTACATTCGCAGCTTCCAAAGCGAGGATACCGCCGAGGATTTTGGCGACGATCTGCAAAAGTTGGCCGGCGAAAATCTGACGGGCTTGGTGCTGGACCTGCGCGATAACGGCGGCGGCTTGCTGAATTCCGCCATCGGAATCGGCGACGACATTCTGGACAAGAATCAACTGATCGTGTCGCAGCACGGCCGAGTTTCGCCGGAACGGCGCTATTACGCCATCCACGGCAACCAGGGCATCCGTGTGCCGATCGTTGTGCTCGTAAACGGCAACACGGCCTCGGCTTCCGAGATCGTTTCTGGCGCGATTCAAGACCACGATCGAGGTTTGATCTTCGGCGAGCGTACCTTCGGCAAAGGTCTGGTTCAGAGCGTGACCTCGCTCGCGGAAGGGACAGGGCTGGCGCTGACGACCGCCCATTACTACACACCGAGCGGGCGCCTGATTCAGCGCGACTACAAGACGGTCTCGCTCTTTGAATATCAGTTCAACCACAACACTTCGGTTCACCAGACCGAGGTGAAGCTGACCGATAGCGGGCGCCAAGTCTACGGCGGTGGCGGAATTACGCCGGACGTGGAATACACGCCGCCCAAGCCGAACGATTTCCAGATAAGGTTGCAGAATTACAGTAATAACGTTCTAGTGTTCGCCGGAAACGCCCCGAGCCAGGACAATGCCGTGGGCGATTTCACCACGCATTATCTCGGCACGCACCCGGCGATCACCAAGAATTTTGTGGTGGACGATAGCGTAATCCATCAATTTCGCGATTTCCTGACGGCGCACAACATCAAGTACGCTGACCAGGACATCACGGATAACCTCGATTGGATCAAACTGCACATCAAGCGGGAGGTCTTCACCTACGTCTTCGGCCAGTTGGAAGGATATCGCGTGGAGGCGGAAGGCGATCCGGAGATTCTGAAAGCGACCGACTTGGTGCCGCAAGCGCGCGCCCTTTACGACAACGCGCGTCGTATTATCGCGGAGCGTACCTCGCAAGGGCCAAACCGCTAAGGATCGGACGTGACTTGGGGCCGCCGCTCTGGCGGCCTCCTTTCAGGGGTCACCTTTACAGCCTCGCGTGTTTGTGGAATTATTTCTGTAACATGGGCGTGTAGCTCAGTTGGGAGAGCGCGGCGTTCGCAACGCCGAGGTCAGGGGTTCGACCCCCCTCACGTCCACCAGCTTTTTCCTCGTTTTCTCTCTTTGCCTGGAGGCGCGCGAAGTTGTAGTTTACCTTCGCTCCAACGGGCAATCGGGGACTCGTGAAACGCCAAAAGCTCTCTTCCAGCAGCGACCATTTCGCCCAGGACATTACTCGTCGCGACTTTCTGAACACGACGCTGCTCGGTGCTGGTGCGGCTCTGCTTACGGCCAGCGCTCCGTCACTAGTCTTCGGCGAATCGCAGGCCCGCGGCACAACTGCACACACTCCGGGCGGCGACGCCTGGACCGGCTATGGTGGCATCGGCGATTACGCCCAAGCGAACGGCAACACCTGGCCGGTGATGAACGCAGCGCACAAGATTCGCGACGCCGGTTACAACAAGCTGCCCAACGTGCTGGACACCGGCGAACTCTACGACGTGATCGTCGTAGGCGGCGGCCTTACCGGGCTTGGTGCTGCCTATTTCATCAACAATGAAACCGGCGGTGCGAAGAAGTGTCTGGTTCTCGAAAACCACGCCGTATTTGGCGGCGAGTGCCGGCAAAATGAGTTCATCGTCAGTGGCCGGAGATTGATCGGCCCGCAGGGCTCGAATGACTTTGGCCTGCCGCGGGGAGGCTCGTCCGTGGGCGATCAGCTTTACACCGCGCTACGAATCCCTCGGGAGTTCGGCTATCAGTTCTGGGACGCGCGCCTGAGACCGCTGCGGATTCCTCGCGACAATTACGCGAATATGGACGGCATCAACGAGAGCGCGGTGGACGTCGGTTATTTCTTCGACCAACAAAGCGGAGCCGGCAAACCGACGTGGCTGCGAAATATCTGGGATTCGGATTTCGCGGGTACACCCTTCACAGAAGAAACCAAGCGGGATTTGCAGCGCTGGCGAACGGAAGCTGGGAAATTGCCCGCCGACCAGACACAAGATCAATTTCGCCGTTATCTCGACGCCATCACTTACAAAGACTATCTCGAACGCGATTTGCGCCTAAACCCGCAAGTAACGAAGTTTATCGAGCCCATCGTTGGGCTTCTCAACGGCACCAGCGCCGATGCGCACTCCGCGCGGGCGGGATTGATCGTTCCGGAGAAACGCAATGATTCCTTAGGACTCTCCTTTCCTGGCGGCAACACCACTTTCGCCCGCTATCTAGTCCGCGCGATGCTCCCCGATTCGCTGCCCGCAGGCGAAGATTTCGATCGCATGCTCACGGGCAAAATCAATTTTGACGCGCTGGATCGCCCGGGTGCGCCGGTACGAATCCGTTTGAGCGCGACTGTGATCCGCGTCGAGCACGAGCATCCGGGGGGAGCCACCGGTGGTGTGGTCGTTACCTACGAGAAAAACGGCCAGCTTTATCGCACCAAAGCACGAGCGGCTATCATGGCCTCGGGTGGGTGGATCACGAAATACATTCTTCCCGAGATGCCTAACGACATTCGCAACGCCTACAATGATTTTCTCTACGCCTGCGATTTGGTGGTGAACGTCGCCCTGACCAATTGGCGCTTTCTTTACAACCTTGGCGCGCCCGCTTGCCGCTGGTTCGATGGCGATTTCGGTTTCGCGTGCAATATCCGGAACTCTATGGTCACCGATAGCTATCATCCGCCATTGCATCCGGACCAACCCACGATTTTAACTTTTTACATGGGACTTTACGTGCCAGGACGATCCGCTGCCGATCAGGGCAATCTTTCCCGCACAACCATGCTGGCCACCTCCTACGCTCAGTACGAACACAAGATTCGCAACCACATGCTGCGGCTATTTGCGGATTCCGGCTTCGTACCGCGGCGCGATGTTGCGGGCATCATCCTGAATCGCTGGGGACACGCGCGGATCGTGCAGGTTCCGGGTTTTTACTATGGCGTCGGAGGCAAGCCTGCAGGGCGCGAGATCGTTCAGAAGGGCTTCGGAAGGATCGCCATTGGACATTCTGAGTTGAACGGACATCAGAACTGGACGGGCGCCGTAGAGCACGGCAAACGCACCGCGCAACAGGTTCTGCAAATGGTTTAGGGGTTGCGCCGCCGGGCTCCAGCGCAAATCAGCGATTCTTTTTACGGTTTCCGGGCTGGTGGCTTGGCGAACTGAGAATCGTCAATCGGCACGTTATGACGAACGTCCGTGAGATGGACGATCAGCGTCACCGTTTGACGTGTTTGTCCATCCGTCGTAGCCTCACCGATTGTGAACGGGTACTTAATCCCATCCGTGTCTCGATAATCGCCGATGTCGATCTGCGTGAATTGCCGCGCATTCGCCGGTCCTTGCTCTTCCTCACTTCGTACCATTAGGCCCGAGACCATATCGAAATACATGCGTCGCAGCGTGCCATCTCCCGGATCGCCTTCGAGAACGTAAGCCTGGTGTCCCGCGAGGTCCTGAGTATCTTTGAGCGTGAGGGTCGGATAGAGCTTGGCAATATCCAACACCTGATAGAAATCGGAGGAGCGGCGCATGCTGCTGAGGTCCTGGCCGGTAAGATCCTGCACGCCGCTTTCCGGCCCATCGACCCACCCGCTCGCGCCGTTATAGCAGCGGCGAATCTCTCCGTAACCGGGAATATTGATAATTGAGACGTATTTGTCCGGGGCCTTCGCGTAAGACTCGACGGTGCCTTGCGTGGGAGTTCCAACCACCTCAATGGTACCTTTGGAAACGCGCGAGGTGATTTTAGTGATGGCGTCGTGTCCGCCGATGGCGGCCGCATAGTTCGAGAGAATTTGTCCGGCCGATGGGGTGGCGGCTTGCGGGCTGGCATCGACGGTCGCGAAGCGCACGCTCCCCGCACACGCCAAACCAACCAGGGCCCATCGAAGCAGACTCAATTTCATCGAAACACCCCGGAATCCCCGCGACCCACGGATGGATTGCGCCAGCACAAATTCTCAACCCATCAGCCGCGCAAGGGCTTGATCAAGAAGACGAGCCACGTCACTTTCTCTGCCCACACTTCCCTGCGCAAAATCGCGCGTGCCACCGCCTTTGCCGCCGAACGCGGCGAGACATTCGCGCAATAAGGCGTTCATGTCCGCGTCCAGCCCATTGCTCTGCGCGAAAATCACGTGGCCCTCACGCGTGGCCAGCAATACACGCATGTCAGGTTGTCCAACGATCTTCGTGGCGATCATGCGCATATAGGTTGGGTCCTGATCCTCCAAGACTTTACAAACGACGCCGGGTCGCCCCGCTTTTCCGGCACGGCGATCCGTCGCCAGCAGCATCAGCGCCTGAAGCTCCGCAAGCTCCTCTGTAAGACGCTGCCGCGCGCGATGGGTTGCCTGGCGTTCTTCCAGGGCGCGCTCGACCATGCTGGGCACTTCGGTAGCGCCGCAGGTGAGCAGGCGTGCCGCTTCACCCAGCAGCGCCGCATCCAGCCGCGCCGCACGTAGGGCGCGAAAACCACAGACGAACTCGACGCGCCAGTTCCCCTTCACCTTTTCGCTCTTGCGCAATAGCAGCAATCCGACTTGGCCCGTCCTGGCCGCGTGCGTACCGCCGCAGGGCTGCCGGTCAAAGCTTTCCACCTCGATCGCGCGAAGTGTTCCTGCGCGTTGCACCTGCTTGCGAATCCCGGCCGCAGCCAACTCCTCCGCAGTGCCAAAACGAATTCCGATAGGCCGATCCTCAAAGATGATCTCATTCACGCGCCGCTCGGCGGCTTCCAAGTGTTGCGACCCGACGGTCGGCGCGGCGAGATCGATCGTTGAAATGTCGCGACCCAGGTGAAACGAAACGGTCTGCATGGCGAACAAGTCGATAAACGCCGCGGAGAGCAGATGCTGGCCGGTGTGCTGCTGAATGTGGTCGAAGCGGCGCTCCCAATCGACGCGTCCGTGAACTGGTCCGGCGGCTAGCGCGCGATCCGTGATGTGCAGCACTGTGTCGTCGCTTTCGCGATCGATCACTTCCAGCACGCGGGCGTCGCCAAGCGTGCCAGTGTCAAAGGGCTGACCGCCCGACGTCGGATAGAGGGCTGTTCGGTCCAGAATTACCTGCCAACGCTCGCCTGCGGGCTCGCACGAAAGGACCTGGGCGTCGAACTCCCTGAGAAACGAATCGTGATAATAGAGGCGCTCGGTCATCAACTGGCAGTCTTCGTGGGTCGCAGGGCCGCTTCCCACGCTTCGCTGTACTTGTAGCCTGTTCCGGTGTTGAAGAGCACCACGGTCTCGCCCGGTTTGATCCAGCCCTTTTGGACGAGCTTTTGCGCTGCCACCACCGTCGCTGCCCCCTCCGGTGCGGCGAAAATTCCCTCGGCGGCGGCCAGTTCCTTTCCGGCGGCAAACATCTCGTCGTCGGTTGCCGTGAGCGCTATGCCGTGCGTGGTGCGCACATCTTCCAGAATGATGAAATCACCGAGCGCCTTGGGAACACGAAGTCCAGAGGCAAGCGTAGCGGCATTCGGCCAGAACTCCGAATTCGGCGAGCCTTTCTCATACGCGGCCACGATCGGCGCGCAACCCGCAGCCTGCACGGAGACCATGCGAGGACGCTCACGCCCGATCCAGCCCATTTGCTCCATTTCGTGAAACGCCTTGCACATACCGATCAGGCCCACGCCGCCGCCCGTAGGATAAATCACCACATCGGGCAGCTTGCCCGCAAATTGCTCCCACAATTCGTACCCCATCGTTTTCTTGCCCTCGATGCGATAGGGCTCTTTCAAGGTGCTCACTTCAAACCATTGCTCTTTTTCCTTGTGATCGGCGACGTATTTGCCGCAGTCGGAAATCAACCCGTCAAGCTTGCGCACGTCGGCGCCGAAGGCCAGACATTCCTGGACGTTGGCGCGCGGCGTGTCCGCCGGCATCACGATTACGGCTGGAATGCCTGCCTTGGCCGCATAGGCCGCCAGGGCGCCTCCAGCGTTGCCCGCAGTCGGAGTAGCCAGAGTCTTTGCGCCTAAGGCCTTGGCGCGCGTCACCGCCGCGGAAAGCCCGCGAGCCTTGAAGGAGCCGGTGGGGTTCAGCCCTTCGTCTTTCACATAAAGCCGGTCGAGGCCGAGTTTCTTTCCCAAGCGCGCCGCAAAGAGCATGGGCGTCATGCCCTCGCCCAGCGTCACCGGCTCGTCGGGCGGCAGTACCTCAGCATAACGCCACATCGTGAGCGGGCGGTCCGCCAGCGCCTCGCGCGAAAAAGTGCGCGCTGCGGCTTTCAGGTCATAGCGAGCCAAAAGGGGTTTTGCGCATAGCGGACAGAGATTTTGCAATACCGTGTGCGGCCAGATTTTACGGCAATGAGAACACTCGAGGTGCGTCAGGGTAGAGAGTTGGTTGGGCATAAAAATTGAGTGTAGCACAAGGGTAAGGACGGCATCGCCGTGCGCTCGCACCGTGCGTTTCTCTAATCGAAAACAACTGGTCTGCGCTTGCGCGTGACCGCCCCGGCGGAGGTCACGTTACAATAGGGCGTGTCCATCCGGCTGATTGCCATCGATATTGACGGCACGCTCCTCGATAGCAAGTTCAAAGTTCCCGAAGCCAATCGGCGCGCGATCGCGAAGGCTGTCTCGCTCGGCATCGAGGTGGCTCTCGTTACCGGTCGGCGCTTTGATTTTGCCAGGCCCATTGCCGAGGAAGTGGGGTCGCCGCTCACCATGATCGTCAACAATGGCGCGCTCGTAAAATCGAGCGATGGGGTCACCCGGCTGCGCCATTTGCTTC
Organism: uncultured Acidobacteriota bacterium; assembly: GCA_963703805.1. Lineage (GTDB taxonomy): Bacteria > Acidobacteriota > Terriglobia > Acidiferrales > UBA7541 > DASTCZ01. The sequence continues at coordinate 478,461 of CAVPFO010000001.1, forward strand.
CTGCGCGGACGGCGCTCGAGGTCTTGCGCGCGACCCAGAGTTACCGCGCCGGCACGGGCGTGGTATTTGACCGGCCGCGCTCTGACCAAGTGATATACGAACACGTGGATTGGAAGGACCCAAAACGCGGCGGATATTACGAGCGCAACCGCGAATATATCGCGGAAGTTGCACCTCTTGAGGCGTGCCTGACCGAAGATCCCATCGTCGTGATGTACCTGGGAACGGTGAAAATGATGCGGGAAGCCGAGGCCCTGCTTCGTGGTCTGCTCGCCGCCGGCGGCACCCGTGGGCCATTCTCGCTGGCGATCACCGAGTATCCGGCACGGGATTTCGCCATGCTGGATGTGGGGCATCCGTCCGTTTCGAAAGGCGCGACCCTTGGCGAATGGGCGGCACTCCGCGGATTCCAGCGTGACGAAACCATGGCGATCGGCGATAATCACAATGACCGAGAAATGCTGGAATTTGCAGGTGTGCCCGTAGTTATGGCCAATTGTGTGGACGAATTGAAGACAACCGGATGGCGAGCGACACTCAGCAACGACGAAGCTGGCGTAGCCGCGGCGATCGAAACCTATGCGCTAGGCGGTGCACGTTGACCGCACGCCGCTCTGCGCGAGCCGTTCTGTGTTCGCTGGCTCTGGCGGCCGTTTGCGTCTTTGCGCCCGGGGCGCGGGCCGATTATGCCGTAATGGCTACCGGCGAGCGGTTGCAAATCACCGGCTTTGAGAAAATGGGTGCGACCGTCCGGCTGCACGTTACCGGCGGAACTGTCGATGTCCCCACAGAACAAATCACACGTTTCGAGCCGGAGGAAGTCTACGAAGCGGTGGCGCCAGCCCAAAAAAGCGCCCGACTGACGGTTCCCTACTCAGACTTAATCGTGCGGGCAGCCAAGAGGTATGGACTGGACGAGCGCCTTCTTGCCGGGGTGATCAAGGCCGAATCGAATTTCGATCCGCGCGCGGTGTCGGCGAAAAATGCACAAGGCTTGATGCAGCTTCTGCCATCCACTGCGAGCCATCTCGCCGTGCGAAACACGTTCGATCCTGCACAGAGCATCGAGGCCGGCGCGCGCTACCTCAAGCAATTGCTCGATCGCTTCAGCGGCAACGTTGCTTTGGCGCTCGCCGCTTATAACGCTGGTCCGCAGCGTGTGGAGCAATACAACGGGGTGCCACCCTACCGCGAGACGCAGAACTATGTAAAACGCATCACCAAGGGCCTCGCACCGAATACTTCGGCGGCTACGCCTGCGGAGCTGCAAGCCCTGCTGGTAACGCTCAGCAAACCTCAGTAGCCCATTCTCCTCTTTACGAGCGATTCGAATTACGTAAAGCCTATTGCATCTGGCCCGTCATCTTCCGAATGAAATCCACTTCGTCCTGTTTGTAGGGGGTGCCGTCTTGCCGGAACACTTCGTGGAACCACATACCCGGCTGGTGATCCGTGTAGGGATGCTCCCAGGAATCCCACGGCAGATACGTCTGCGTCTTGCCCGCTACGAGTCCCCAGTTGATGGCCCCCACACGATATTGCTTCGCAATGGGCAGAATCGCCTGGAACGTGCTGCCCCGCGGACGCGCCATGTATTCCGTGCAAATGATAGGGCGGCGATAGTGTTGTAGGTCCAGAATGTGCTTTTCGAATGCCGCAGGTCGCTCGTAACTATGGAACGAGATCACGTCGGATTCCGTGATCTGCACGCGCGCCATGGGGTTCGTCTTTTCCAGTGGGAACCAATCGCCGTCCCACACGCCGCTGGTAAGGGGTTGCGTAGCCCCCGCCTCACGCGCCCATTCGAAAGCCCTCGGCAGAACCGCGAGCACCAGGTCGACCTTGTTAGGAGGCTCCTCTTTCGCATAGCTGCCGTCGTTGGTGTTATCCGGCTCGTTCCAGATATCCCAGGCCAGAACCCTCGGATCCTTCCCAAAAGCCCCTACAATGCCCTTTACATAGGCTTCCAGGCGCGGATATTGCGATGGATCAGCTAGAGCCTTGGCGCCGGGGCTTTGCACCCAGCCCGAGTTGTGAACGCCTGGCACGGGAGCGTGTTGCTTGCCTAGATGCGGCAGCGGGTCCCAAACCGAATCGAAGAGCACGAAGATCGGCCGGATATGGTGTTTCGAAGCGATTTCCAGAAAGGTGTTGATGCGCTTTTGAAAACCGGCGGGATCCTGTTGCCACGGCAAATCGTGCAGGAACACGCGCATGGTGTTCATCCCGAGCGATTCCGCCCAACCGAGTTCGAGGTCAATGCGTTTGGAATCGAACGTCTCCGCCTGCCACATCTCGAGTTCGTTGATCGCGTCAGACGGGATGTAGTTGCTGCCGACGAGCCAGGGCTGGCTCGCATACCAATCGTTGGCGCGCTGCTCGGTCCAACGAGGCACAGGGACGGCGGAAGTAGCCCCAATCGACATTCCGCACAACATCAGAAAAAACACGATCGAGCGCTTCACGATTCTTCCTCGGAGGCCGGTTGGCCGGCGGCATTATGACGCTTATTGCTGGATTTGCGACTGTTGGATCGTGGGGGGCTGCGAATTCTGGTTGGGCGGCCCGTTCTGATTTTGCGGTGGGCCCGTGGGAGAAGGCTGGCCAGCGGGCTGGCCGGGCGTTCCGGGAGTTTGCATGCTGGCAGGCGCGGCGCCAGCGCCCTGTGTTTTGGTGGGATCCCAGATGAATTCCCACTGAAAATACGTGGTTCCCTGTTCGTAGACGCGCAAAGATGGTTTTTTGATTTTGCTCGCGACGCCAATCAGGTTACCGCCCAGCACCGGTCCCGTAATGCCATTTTGATCGCCGGTCAGCGGGTCCGTGCTTCCGTTAGTCGCCGAGGCGATCGAAGATGCGCCCGGCGCTGCCGTTGCGCTCGCTGGACTCGTTGTGCCCAACCCCGTGCTCATGGAGGATGGCGAACCCGGAGAAGGTGATGCACCCATGCCCGTCGACGTTCCGGAGCTCGGCGCGCCGCCGGCAGTGTTTCCTTGCCCCTGGCCCTGGCCGCCAAACAAGCCGGGAATCACTCCCGCCCCGCCACCCTGCCCGAGCGAGGTATGCATCACGCTGCCAATCAACTGGCCGCTGGGCGTGACGTAAATGAAGCGCCAGCTTCCATCCTGCTTGTTCATCGGGTCGGTGTACGCCTTGCGGATGAAACGCGGCTGGCCGATATCGTGTTTGGTCAGGTCTTCGATGGTTTGGGGAAAGCGGCCATTTTTTCGGTAGTAGAGCCGAATCGCCCGTACGTACTGGTTGCCGCGCCACTCAAGCTCATCTTCCTTCTCGCGGCGGCCTTCGGTACCTACATTTAACACCGCGGCCATGGCAATCAGTAGCATGGTTGCGGCCAAAAACATTACGGTCAGCAGGGCATACCCGCGCTGTGTCCCATCGGTGCGCGTACGTTTCGCGGCAGCCCCGGCGCGCGCCATAACGTCAGCCCTCATAGCTCCGCACCCTGCGGCCCTCCCGGCCCCTGCGGAGGCGCTTGGGCTTGCTCGGGGGGTTGTTCCATAGTGAGCGTGGCGTGCCTGCCGGAACTGATTTCCTCAAGGTCTGCCGTATCGTTACCGATGCGCGCGACGCGATAGCGGCCTTCGAGCGTGTCACCTTGCGCGGCGATGAAGACGTCGTCGCCATTCGTAAAGAACGCCCGGCGCTTCCCGGTCGCGCGGTCATCGACGTATCCATAAAATTTCACATCTACAACGAGAGGCGGCGGTGGAGGTGGCAGCGTCGGCCCCATCGCTCGGCGCCGATTCGCCTCCTCGACTTGCGCGGGAGTAGGCCCGGGCGGTGGAGGAGCTGTTTCGGTGAAAATATTGCGGTGCCGCCCCGTGTATTCCACTTGGTGCGAATGCGAGAGCAGATCCAATCGCAATGACGGGTTTTCCACTGCCAGCGGTTGATAAGGGATGTCCGCGGAAACAGATTCGGCAGGATTCGAAGGGCCAGCAAGCTCCCAATAGAAAATAATCACGATCACCACAAGTAGCAGCGCGAGAAAGACGATTTCAGTGCGCTTCTTAGCGGTCATGAGCGGAAATAGGTCCGAATCTGCAAAGTAAGGTGCAGAATCCCATTCGTCGTGGTGTCAAGCCCAAGGCTATCGAGAAGATAAAAGTTATTGGATCGTTCGAGCGATCCGATAAAGGTAACCAGGCTTGGATACGGCCCTTCCATGTTCAAAGCGATGGATACTTCCGCCACGCCATGTTTCGGAATTTCCTGCTGCTTGAATCGCGTGGATTCGATATTGAGTCCGGAATCATGCGCGATCGTGCCGATATCGGCGAGAATGGCGGAATAGCCGCCATCCGAAGGCCGCAAATCTTTTTGGAAAAATTCGTCGCATTGTTGCTGGACGGCAGGCAGGTCACGGCGAATGCCTTCAGCTCGCCGCAAGTCCAGGGTCATCAGCTCCTGTTCCCGCCGCAAGAGCAACACCTGCTCACCCGCGGTTTGCGGAGCCAGGCGCAAACGCCAATTTACGCCAAGCAGCACGAGATCGGCGAGCAGCACAAGCCCGATGCCGATCTGAATGAGCAACCTGCGCCGCTTGGGTAGAAGAACCATGTTCAGCTGGCCTCGTACCAGGCGGTGAGTTCGAGATAAACGTGGTCCGGATCGTTTGCATGCAGCGGACGGGTTTCCGACACCGGCTGAATATGCGAAAAGGCCCGCGAAGTCTCGAGCGTGCGTAGGAACTTCAGCTTCGCCTCATCGCTTTCCGCTCCGGTCACAAGATGTAGTTCAATGTGGTTGCCAACCAGCTTCGGAGAAATGGTGACGACGCGTACGCCCTCGGGCAGCAGGTTCTCAAGATCCATAAAAATCCGCGTCCAGGGAAAACTGCGCTCTTCGATCAGCCCGTTTAGAAAGGCGGCTCGGTCGCGAACCTTCAGCACCGAGGGGTTATTGAAATAGGTCTCGAGCTGGGCGCGTTGCGCGTTGAGGTTGGCGATCTGCGCCTGCACTTGCGCAAGCTCCGCCTTTTCGCGGCGCTCGGTGCGGCTCACGCTGTAGGCGCGCGTGGCCAGCAGAATAAACGCGATCACGGCGATGGAGCCGACCACGGCGGCTCCGAAGGCAAAGCGGCGCCCGCCCTCGAGCGGTTCGGTTGCGAGATTTAGCCGTACTTTCAAATTGATCTCACCGGCGGCGACTTATGCGCCGCGATTCAAATTCCATCCAATCAAGGAATCGAGTTCTTTTTCAGCCAATGGCGTCGCGTCCGAGGTCACAAGTCCGCTACTGACGGCCGTGCGCACCAGTCCCGCGACCGGACAATGCAACTCCGCCTGCATGGCCTGCTGAAACTCTCCGATGCGGTTCCCAAATCCGGAAAGCTGTACGGCGCGCAGCCCTTCGCTCCAAGCGTCCTGATAATAAGCCGCCACGGGGAAGATTTCTTCCAGCAGGCTTCGCGGATTGAGCGTATCGAGCGTGCCCGGCAGCTCCGTGCACCGATAGCCGCAGAGCACGCCCTCTCGCGCAATCGCGGTGGTTAGCGAAGTTCCGCAAACGCGCGCCAACATCATCGGGCCGGAATCATCCAACAACGGCAGGGTCGCCAAGGTCGAACTCATGATCACGCCCGCGTGCAGCGGCTCCGCCAGCGATTCGTATTCCTTGATGATGCGTAGCCGGCCAAGGCCGGTGACCACATCCACGCCATCTTCGCGGGGCGCTTGCCGCATATAGGAAATCAGGGTTTCTTCCGCCTCAAAGGGAACACTCTTCTTCAGGCGCCAGCGCAGCATTGGAATTGCTTCGGCCGCCGTCCTCGGAAACACGTCAAAGTGCAACACGAAGACTCGAATCACAGAGTCTGGCACGAGTAAAGCGATAGGCTGTCCGTGGCCGCCGACAGCGGCAATTGCTTCCTGTACAGCCCTACGAACCGCCGAGGGATCGATCAGGTTTGTCTCTACAGCCGAAGGGCGCAGTACGCCGGCGTCCAACGGTACGAGGGAGTGAGCATCCAAATTATAGCTGCCGCGCGACCACCGGGCCGCCGCCACGTAATTGGGGGCAATCTCGCAGGCCAGCAGCGGATGCGGAATAGCGTCCAACACGCGCGCAATCTTGCGCACCCACGCACTGCGGTAGATTCCCTGCCGGATTCCGTCGGCGCTACTCAATGAACGTTACCTTATTGATTTCGCGCAATGTGGTGGTACCCTCGCGCACCTTGGCAAGCCCCGCATCGCGAAGGAACGTCATCCCTCCGGCGCGCGCAACGCGCTTGATTTCGGAGGTCGGCCGCCGGTTGATGATCATTTCGCGAATCTCGTCAGAAAGATCGAGCAGTTCGGCAATGGCCGCGCGGCCATGATACCCCGTTCCCGAGCATTCGAGGCAGCCAGCTCCCTGCGCAACGGGAATGCCTCCCCATTCCGCGGGATCGAGTGCCGAGGCCTTCAGCTCTTCCGCCGTCGGCTTGACCATCTTCTTGCAATGTTCGCACACGACGCGCACGAGCCGCTGCGCCAGAATGCAATTCAAAGCCGAGACAAAGTTGTAAGGCTCGACACCCATATTGATAAAGCGGCCAATCACATCGGTGACGTTGTTCGCGTGCACGGTGGTAAATACCAAGTGGCCCGTCAGCGCGGACTGGATCGCGATCTGCGCCGTCTCCTGGTCGCGGATTTCGCCGACCATAATCTTGTCCGGGTCGTGCCGCAAGATGGAGCGTAGCCCGCGTGCAAAAGTAAGACCCTTCTTCTCGTTCACGGGAATTTGCGTGATCCCGCGGACCTGGTACTCGACGGGGTCTTCGATGGTGATGATCTTATCCTCATCCGTCTTGATTTCGTTGATCGCGGCATACAGCGTCGTGGTTTTCCCCGACCCCGTCGGGCCGGTCACCAGCACCATGCCGTAGGGCTCGCGGATATAGCGGCGAAACTTGCGGATATCCTCGCCACCAAACCCCACCACATCCAAACTCAAGTTTTGGAATTTCTCGGAGAGCGTCTCTTTATCCAGCACGCGCAACACGGCATCTTCACCATGGATGCTGGGCATGATGGAAACGCGGAAGTCGACGTAGCGGCCTTTGTAGCGCACACGAAAGCGCCCGTCTTGCGGCACGCGCCGCTCGGCAATGTCCAGATCGCTCATTACCTTGATGCGGGAAAGGATGGTGGAATGCCAATCCTTGGCGATCGGGGGCATGGCGTGTTGCAGCACGCCGTCAATACGGTATTTGACGATTACCTCGATATCGCGGGCTTCGATGTGAATATCGCTGGCGCGGCGTTCGAGGGCGGTGAAGATCACGGTATCGACCAACCGCACCACGGGGTTCACGGCGGTGTCGCGTGTCAGGCGGTCCGCGGAGATGGTGTCTTCGCTTTCCTCCTCATCCTCGACCACTTGCAGCGTGAATGCCTCGGTCGCCTGTTCGAGTACGCGTTGCGATTGTTCGGTGCGCTTAAGCAGGTCGCTGATCTGCGAGGGCGTGGCGACCTTGAGCACGAGCTTTTTGCCGAGTAAGAGCGTCAATTCGTCACTCAACAATACTTGCGCGGGGTCGGCAACGGCTACCAGTAGCGCGTTGTTCTCGCGATTCCAGCGGAACAAAATTGAAGCGGAACATTAGATCGGCAGGAATGCTTCGGAAAAGTTCCGGATCGATGCGCTGCTCGCGCAAATCCACAAAACCGCAACGATAACGCTCCGCAAGCTTAAGCGAGTGCTCTCGCTCGGCCTGGAGGTCCGCGGCGATCAGAAGCCCGGCTTTGTTATCAGCGACGCTCATTCGTCAGCCTCCCGGGTTGGTGCCAACGCCGAAGCTAAAGATAGGCAAATAAAGTGAAATCAAGATGAACGCGACCACACAACCCATCACCACCAGGATCGCGGGTTCGATAAAAGCAACCATGGTAGCGAGGCGATTATTTACTTCTTCCTCATAAAATTCCGAGACGCTATTCAGCATGGCCGGGAGCGAACCGCTGGCCTCGCCGACTTCCACCATCTCGAGCGCCAGTTCCGGCATGATCTTCGTTGCTGCAAGCGATTCGTGAAAAGATTGTCCCTCGCGCACTCGCTGGCTTGCGCTGCGGATCGCGTCCGCCGTCAAGCGGCTGGGTGCCGCCTGGGCTGCGGTTGCGAGGGCCTGCATCAAAGGAGTGCCGCCGACCAGTAGAGTGGAAAGCGTGCGCATCACCTGTGCAACCTGAAACTTGATCCAGGTCTCCCCCACAAAGGGCAACTTGAGCTTTACCTTATCGAGAGCCAGTCCGCCTTTTTCGGAGCGCGACCATAAATAGATGCCCGCGGCGACTGCCAGGATGGCCATGAAGCCCAGGATGAAATAAGGCCGGTAATCTACGGCCACGGTGATCAAAATGCGCGTCGTCAGCGGCAAATCGATGTGCATATCCGCGTAGAGTTTCGCGAACTGCGGCAAGACGAAGGTCACGATGTAGGTGACGATGGAGATCGCCGCAATCACCAGGATCGTGGGGTAAATCAACGTGCTGATCAGCTTTTTCCTTAGCCCGGAGCTAATGCGCTGGTAGGCGATGTAATGATCGAGCACCCCCGGCAAATCGCCGCTGCGCTCTCCGGCGAGTATTGATGTCGTATAAATTTTGGGGAAATCACCCGTCTGATCGAGCGCCTCCGATAGCAGCGCTCCCTCGCGAACGCGCTGCCGGACTTCGCCCAATAGCGGGCGCAGCTTTGGTGAGGCCGCGCGATCGGAAAGCAGATCGAGTGCTCGTAAAATTGGAAGACCCGCCTTAATCAGCGTATTGAACTGCTGATTGAAGACCAGGAAATCTTCGCCCCGCACCGCTTTTTTGCGCGTACGCGTAAGCAAAGACGACAGCAGGCCCTCTTGCGGCTTAACCGAATAGACATACAGCCCGCGGTCCGCCAGTTTCTGGCGAGCTTCCTCCAGGCTCTGCGCCACCTCGATTTGCGAGGAGACGTGTCCCGAAGCGTCCGCTACTTTGCAGAGAAAGTCAGCCACAGATGAAGTCTACCTCATTCATTTCCGGCGCCGAAGATAAGCGCGGCACCTGATTCCATAGATGCAAACCTGGCCATCGGCAGCAGCCGGCCAAGCCAAATCGTGGTGCTATCCTCAATGTCCAGCCGACTCGCCGTTGGCATCTACGATGGCTACTCCCTTCGGCGCCGAGAAGTGAAAGAACAATTCGGGTATCGCGATGTTCTCTTCCCAGCGTGCAAAGCGATATTGGAGCTCCACACCACCGGTTTGACGTATCACCACACTCGCTAGCCACCCGGTCTTAGGGTCCACTTCCATTAGGATCTCGCGGATCTCATCCGCGTCTCCACCTGTGAGCGCTGAGCCGCTTGCCAAATCAGTGGATGGGGTGGATTTTCTTTGGGCCGTTGAATTGTCAGCACCTCGGGGAGTACATCGCAGCGTCACGTCCCCCGCAGTCGCCGGCGTCTCGTCCTTCAGCAACACAACCTGACCACAAAGGCGCGCAATATCGGCTTTACCCGTTAGGAGCGCTAGTGGCGTCCTCCAGTCGGAACTTTCCTTCATGGGCGCCCGGGTAACTGTATGGTCCGCGGGGACGTAAAACCAGGCCGTCTTACCATCGGTTAGAAAAAACTTCGCCTGCGGATCCTGGTACTCCCAGCGCATGCGTCCCGGCCTCGAGAAATATACGGTTCCCGACTCCACCCGGATCTCGTGCCTGCCTTCCGAGTAGCTTTCGAGGAAGATGGCTTTGAGCGTTTTGGCCGAGTGATAGCGGGTCTCAACGTCCTGCACGATCTGCTTGGCAGCGTCAGCGACTGTGGGTGGCCGGCCCCAGGCGGTATGCGACGGAGCGATTAGGGACGCGGCCACAACACATCCCAGGGTAACGAGTAAAATTCGCTGGAAGCGGAACAGCTTCAATCGGCACAGCAGGTTTGCCATACTTGCTCAGTACACGCGAAGAGGAGGGGTCTTGCGCGCAAAATTCCGTTCTATTGCAGCGTCGGACTTAGTGCCGTGGCCGGGGAACCATCCAGCGTGAAACGCACCGTGCCGCTCTGATCTGTGTAGAACCGGCGGACGCCGGTCTGATTCTGAGAGGTCGGGTCGCCGGTAATGGAATAGGTCGCTATGTTTCCGCTCTCATCCGCAGGTCCCGCAGTGTAGCGGATGGTGTAGCCCGCCTTATTGGCAGCCGCTCCGCCCGGAGGGGCCATCACCACATCCACCAGATCGGCTGCCGTTTTTGACGGGGCCGCACCGTTTGCCGGGCCCAGATCGGACTGGTGATGCGGGAAGCTGCCGTATTGCGAATAATAGGCGGTGCAGGCGGTGTTTAGCGTAGACAAAGACTTTAGAGCCGAGGCTTCCTGCGCCTGCATGCGGGAAGTACGAATGTTGGGAATGGCGACCGCCGTGATAATCACGATGATGGCAACGACAATCAGCAACTCGATGAGGGAAAAGCCACGCTCGCGTCGATTCACAAAAGCCCCCCGGGGCGAGCCCGCCCCACAAAAATGAGCCCAGGGTGGAGCCCTTCAGCCTCGTGCCCGGCTCAGAAGAGAATGCAACGACAAGGATAGCAGGAGTCCCGAGGCTATGCTAGGGGACGAATCCGTGACCCTCTTACAGCAAAGCTGCCAGACGGCCATTGCCGCTTTGCGCATGGCCCGAGGTGCCAGAGCGGACGTTAAGCCTCACCGATTGTACACTATAGCAGTACCATGAAGGCGTCCGAGAGTATGCTGACTCGCCGCAAAACCGCGGGAATTGATCCGCCGACCTGCGACCCAGAATCCGGGAACGCTGCAAATAAGCGCGCCAAAAGCCTCGGCAGCGCCGCGCCTTATTATGCAGTGCTGGCCCTCATCGCAATCGTGCCGTACCTGAATACGCTGTGGAACGGCTTCGTTTACGACGATATCTATCAAGTCCTTGGCAATCCTTATATCCGAAGCTTCCATTACTTGCGACAGATTCTGACCACGTCGGTCTGGTCGTTCCGTTACGCCGCCCAAGGCACTACGAACTATTACCGGCCGCTGATGTCGCTCGACTATCTGGTGCTCTACCAGATTTATGGCCCGCTGGCTTACGGTTTTCATCTGGCCAATCTACTGACGCACACTTTGGTAGTTCTTCTTCTCTTCGCGATTACAAATCGGCTGACGGGATCAAAAGCGCTGGCGTTCGTCGCGGCGGCGTTATTTGCACTACACCCAGTTCACGTCGAAGCCGTGGCCTGGGTCGCCGCGATTCCGGACTTGCAACTTGCTATGTTTATGTTGGTCGCATTTTGGTTGTATCTGGACTTAGGCGAAGCAGGACGCGGGCGCTGGTGGAGTTGGCCAGCTTTAGTAGTGACGTTTGCGCTGGCTTTGATTTGCAAAGAGCCGGCTGCGGCGTTTCCCTTCCTTGCTCTCGGGTATGAATCCTTTGTTAGCCCAAGCCGCGAGCATACGACCTGGAGGCAAAAAGCCGGTCGCGTTGCCCCGCTCTTTGCGCTATTGGGAATTTACCTCGGTCTACGGGCCTGGTTTATGGGCGGCCTGGTGCCGCGTTTGCAGAAGCCCGAGATCACTTGGCCGATTACCTTCCTGTCGAGCGCCAGCTTATTTAATGACTACATGAACAAGCTGATCTGGCCCGCGCGGCTGATGGCTTCCTACGTGTTCGTTCCGGCCGTGAGCTTCTCCGATCCGAGAGTGATTGCCGGCGTGGCCTGGGGTCTCGCATTGTGCCTCGTCACCTTGCTGCTGTGGAAGCAAAGCCGTCTCGTCGGGTTCTCGATACTCTGGATGGTCCTCACGCTGGCTCCGGTGATGAACGCCCGTTGGCTTCCCACAGGCGTGTTCGCAGAGCGTTATCTCTACGTTCCTTCGATCGGCTTCAGTTGGCTGGTTGCGTATGGCGCGGTGGCGCTATGGCGGGAATTGCAAACGCGCAGAGCTACAACGCTGAAACTGGCGCTCGCCGGGGCCGCTGTACTGTTAAGCGTGCTGGCGACGCTCCGCATCGTGACGCGAGATCGCGACTGGCATGACGACATCACCTTCTACCGGGTTACGTCCGAGCAAGATCCAGATAACGCTTCCTTGAAAGCCGATCTTGGCGCCGCCTATTGGAACACGCAGCATGAAGCGGCGGCCGAGGAGCAGTGGCGGCTTGCTCTCACGATCGATCCGAATAACACCTGGGCGCTCTTCAATCTCGGAATTGCGCGTTTGAGCCACAAGCAATATCCGGAGGCTGTCGGTTTTCTCAGGCGTACGGTCGCCACTCGGCGCTATTACACGGACGCACATTTGAATTTGGCCATTGCGCTCGCCCAAATGGGTGACATTTCCGAGGCGGAGTCGGAATTCCAATTGGCTCTAAAGCTATCCCCGCTGAGCGCTGACGCCCATAACCATTATGCAGTGTTCCTGGCAAAGTTGGGGCGCATAGACGAGGCGCAGGCTCAGTATCTGCAGTCCGTGGCAGCGCTGCCGACTACGGATGCTCTGGATAGGCTGGGTGACCTGGCCAGCGAAAATGGCCGGCCCGGCGCGGCTGAGCTCTATTTCCAGCAAGCGGCGAATCTCGACCGCTTTGATTCGCACGCGCATTTAAAGCTCGTATGTCTTTATGCCGCGAGCGGGAAAGCCGCGGAGGCTGCACGCGAGTACCAATTAGGGGAAATGACGGATGCTGCGAATGACTCGCTGAACCTGCAAGCTCGCGCGGCTCTCAATCAGATGCGTCGCTGAAACCTCTCGGCCTGCAATTCTCCCCCAATGAAACGGTGGCGGATGCTCTCCGATCCGCCACCAAACTACCTTCGTACAAGAGCAATCTACTGCAGGGGCGAATCGGTTACGGCGGCGATCGAGCTTGGGTTCGCACGAATCACGCCGGATTGATCGCTAAAGAAATGCCGTACGCCAGTCGTGTTCTGCGTAACAGGGTCTGCGTGGCTCGTATAAGAGTTATTGGCGGCCCCAGCCGTGTAAGTAATTGTGTAACCGCTCTTGGTGACCGTACCAGTGGTTGGTGCCAGCACGATGCTTAGCAAATCCGCTTCTGTGGAAGTCGGCGTGCCGCCGTTCGCCGGACCCATGTTGCTCTGCAATGCCGGGAAACTGCCGTAACTCGAATCATACGAAATGCAAGCTGTGTTCATCGTACGCAATGAGCTAACCGCCGAAGCCTCGTTGGCGGAAATACGCGCGCGCAGTAAGTTCGGAATCGCAATCGCGGCGATAATCAAAATAATGGCCACGACGATGAGCAACTCGATCAGTGAAAAGCCCTTTTGTTTGTCTTTCAATGTGTCTCCTCCTGAGCCCGCTCGGCAAGATTCAATCGGAGTAGTCGCAGAGGCGTGGCCCTATTAAGCCACCCTAACCCCACGGCGCAGCAACGCACGATGTGTAACAAGTACATGGGGTTGCGGAGCTTCCCGCAGTTGAATTATGGAACGCAGGCTCAACATGAAGGAAGAGTTGTGACCATTTGCGGCCCAACATTGTGACGCAAACTGTCAGCAAAAAGAAAAAGTGGCGGATGCTCTCCGATCCGCCACCAAACCACCTTCATACAAGAGCAATCCTACTGCAGGGGCGAATCGGTTACGGCAGCGATCGAGCTTGGGTTCGCACGAATCACGCCGGATTGATCGCTAAAGAAATGCCGTACGCCGGTCGTGTTCTGCGTAACAGGGTCTGCATGGCTCGTATAAGAATTATTGCTGGCTCCAGTAGTGTAAGTAATTGTGTAACCACTCTTGGTGGCGCTACCAGTGGTTGGCGCCAGCATAATGTCCAGCAAATCCGCTTCTGTGGAAGTCGGCGTGCCGCCGTTCGCCGGACCCATGTTGCTCTGCAATGCCGGGAAACTGCCGTAACTCGAATCATACGAAATGCAAGCCGTGTTCATCGTACGCAATGAGCTAACCGCCGAAGCCTCGTTGGCGGAAATACGCGCGCGCAGTAAGTTCGGAATCGCGATCGCGGCGATAATCAAAATAATGGCCACGACGATGAGCAACTCGATCAGTGAAAAGCCCTTTTGTTTGTCTTTCAATGTGTCTCCTCTTGAACCCGCTCGGCAAGATTCAATCGGAGTAGTCGCAGAGGCGTGGCCCTATTAAGCCACCCTAATCCCACGGCGCAGCAACGCGCGATGTGTCCCAAGCACATGGGGTTGCGGAGATTGTCGGAGTGAAACACAGGACACGGACTCGACATGAGTCAGGAGTTGTGACCATTTGCGGCTCAACATTGTGACGCGAACTGTCAGCAAAAAGAAAAAGTGGCGGATGCTTTCGCATCCGCCACCAAGGCTACCTTTGGGGGGAAAGGCAGCTTACTACAGGGGCGAATCGCTCACGCTTGCAGTGGCGCTCGGGTTCGCGCGAATCACGGCCGATTGATCCGTGAAGAAGTGACGGACGCCGGTTCCATTCTGCGTAACTGGGTCCGCGTTGATGGTATATCCGCTGACGGGCGCACTACCAACGGCTAAGTAGGTGAGGGTGTAGCCGCTCTTGCCGGTGGTCGCCGCAGTCACTGCAAGCACGCTATCCAACAAGTCCGCTTGGGTCGAAGATGGCGTGGTGGCGCCGCCGCTAAGCGGGCCCATGTCGGCCTGCAGCGGTGGGAACTGGCCGTAAGAAGTATCGTAACTGATGCAAGCCGTGTTCATCGTGCGCAGCGAGCTAACCGCCGAAGCCTCGTTGGCGGAAATACGCGCGCGCAGCAAGTTCGGAATCGCGATCGCGGCGATAATCAAAATGATGGCCACGACGATGAGCAACTCGATTAGCGAAAAGCCCTTTTGCTTATTGCGCATTCAATCTTTCTCCTCTGGTTGAGTCCCATTCGGGAGTCGCACACCTAAGAGCATTTAGTGTGCCAGATGCGAACACGGCGGCTGTGTCTGTATGTGATTAGAATTACTTAACTTATGGTAGGGTGCCGGATCGTCTCGCTCGCGGCGCGCTGGATTGCTTTCAATACTGACAAATTGTGTCACCGGACGACGCCGCGAATTGTCCAGACACCACCCTGCGAACAAAATTAACCCTTACGATTCGTGCAAGCTCACAAGTGCCAACTCTTAAGACACATCTGGAAATCACATTATGCGAAGGTGGGCGATAAATAAGCCATGATCAGGATATCGATGCGAAGCTCAATTGGGAGATTCCGCAGCGAGCATTCGCGCGCCAGCCCGAGCGCGGGCAGACCCAAGGCCCGAGATAAGTCGAATTAAGTGCAGGGACGCACAGTGAAAATAAGCCTGAGAACCATCTCTACCTCAGTGTCGTTGCCGGTCGTTGTCGCTTTTGCGCTGCGCGTCGGTTATGTGTGGATGTTGAAGCACCATGCGCCAGTTCCTTTCTTTGACATACCCTACGGTTACGAAACCGGTCACATCGCCCGGTCCATCGCCCTGGGCAAGGGATTCAGCTCCCCACTGACTGGTCTCGATAGCGGGCCTACCGCCTGGTTGACGCCAATATTTCCTTACCTGTTGGCTGGAGTCTTCAAGTTGTTTGGCATTTTTACGTACACCTCGTTTCTGACCATTGTCACGATCGACTGTCTTTTTTCCGCTCTCGCCTGTATCCCTGTTTTTTTTATCGGGAAACGGCTCGCCGGAATGGCGGCAGGCCTCACGGCGGCCTGGATTTGGGCCCTGTTCCCTATCGCGATCATCATGCCGCTCACCTGGGTGTGGGATACGTGTCTCGCATCCGCGATGGTCGGATTCGTTTTATGGGCGACACTCGCCCTGGAGGAATCGCATCGCCCGCGGGCGTGGATTGGCTATGGATTGCTCTGGGCCTTTACACTAATGGTGAACCCAGCAATTCTTTCGCTGCTGCCGTTTATCTTGCTTTGGCTGGCCTGGCGGCTACGCGGCGAAACGCGCCTCTGGCTGAAATTGCCTGCCGTAGCGGCCCTGACGATCGTGATCGGGTGTGTCCCCTGGACGGTCCGCAATTACATCGCGTTTCACAAGCTGATCCCTCTGCGCTCCAACTTTGGCCTGGAACTATGGCTGGGAAATAACGCACAGGTCACAGACACGCTTACACGCTGGCTGCATCCGGACGGCAATTTGCCAGAGCGGCAGAAATTTGCGCAGCTCGGCGAAATTCAGTACATGCAATTGAAGCAGCACGATGCTCTTCAGTTTATGCGTTCCCATCCGCGCCAGGACGCTCGCCTCTTGTGGAACCGCTTCGCGGACAATTGGACCGGGACCTACGAACCAATTCCAGACATCTGGCGTACGCTCGGTTGGGAGGGGCAGGTGACGATCGCCACAAACTGTCTTCTTGCGATCCTATCCCTAACGGGCGTACTGGTGCTGTTCCGGCAAAAACGCGCCGAGGCATGGCTTTTCGCAATCTTTCCGGTTGTCTATCCGTTGATCTACTACGTTACGCATACATCGGCGCGTTATCGCGAGCCGATCGACCCCGTTCTCTGTGTGCTCGCGGCCTTCACGCTGACCAGTGCGGTTAGCGCCGTGATGAGACAGTTCGCGAGCAACAGAAACGCTACGAGCGGCAGCACGACGGCAAATGGGTCAACTGCGCCCTCGAGCGCAGCCCTCTAGCGTAAGAGCTGCTCCTCCAGTGCGCATTCCCTTCGGAAATGTCGCCGCGCGGAATTATAGATTGTATTTCTTCGAGTAGTGCCGGAAGGAACGGTAGGTTACCTTCAGCAATTCGGCTGCGCGGGTGCCTACTCCGCCCGACATCCTCAATGCTTCAATCAAATAGCCCTTTTCAATATCCTGGATGTGCTGTTCCAGGTTGAGCCCTTCCGGCGGAATCAGTGGCGCGCCGTCGTTGCCTGCGGCACGCAATGCCTCGGCCTGTGCGGCGCGAAAGATTTTCTCGGGCAGCACGTTGGGGCTGATTTCCCGCCCAGACTCGAGGGCCACCGCGCGCTCGATTGTGTTCTCCAGTTCCCGCACGTTGCCTGGCCAGTCAAATGCTTCGAGCAGGCGCATCGCTTCGGGAGCGATGCTTTCCACTGTCTTATCCATGGACTTGCGAAAACGCTCGAGAAAAACCCGGGCCAGTAGCGGGATATCGTCCCGGCGCTCGCGCAGCGGCGGAAGATGTATGGGAATGACGCTGAGCCGATAGAATAGGTCGTCACGAAACCGCCCCTCCGCGATCTCCTTCTCGAGGTCTTTGTTTGTGGCGGCAATCACACGAACATCCACATCGGTTTCTTCCGTGCTGCCGAGCCTGCGAACTTTTCCCTCCTGCAGCACCCGGTATAACTTCACCTGCATGCTCATGGGCATGTTCCCGATCTCGTCCATGAACAGCGTGCCGCCATGCGCGGCTTGGAAAAGGCCGTGGCGATTCTCATTTGCGCCCGTAAAGGCGCCCTTCGTGTAACCGAACAATTCCGATTCGAGTAGCGTTTCCGGAAAGGCTCCGCAATCAATGGTGACGAAAGGAGCCTTCGCGCGCTGGCTCTGGTCGTGGATCGCGCGTGCAACGAGCTCTTTACCGGTGCCGCTCTCACCCGTAATCAGCACACGGCTCTGCTGTGGCCCCACGGTATTGATCAGATCGAAGATTGCGCGCATCTTCGGGCTATGACCGATGAAGTTGTCTTGACCCGAAAGCCTTCGCACTTCCCTTCGCAGAATACCTGCTTCTTTCTTTAGCTTGAGGGATTCGGAGACCTGGTCGACGGCGCGGCGGAGCTGATCGACGAGATCGTGATCCTTGATGACGTAGCGGTCCGCGCCCGCATTCACCGCGGCGATCGCGGTTTCGACTGTGGGCACGCCGGTAATGAGCAGAAAAACGGTGGAAGGCGAGGTCTCACGAACAAGCTTGAGAAGTTCCACGCCGCTCAGATTCGGCATGCGGATGTCGGAGATGATGATGTCAAAGATCTGCGATTCGATGCGCCGCTTAGCCGCCTCGCCGCTGGACGCGACCTCGACGCGATGGCCTTCCTTGCGAAAAGTGATCTCGAGCAGTTCGCAGATCGAACGCTCGTCGTCGACAATGAGTAGATGCGCCATAATTAAATCATTCCGCTCTAAACAATCTTCCGCTGGATGGTCCAGCGCCGCAAAGGTTATGTTCGAGCGCGTTTCATGCGGAACATCACGCCATGCGTGGCAACTCCACGGCAAATTCCGCGCCGCGATCCTTTTCCGAGGTCACGGTGATTCTTCCGCTGTGCGCCTGCACGATCTGATACACGATTGCCAACCCCAATCCGGTGCCGCCTTTGAATCCGGATTGTAATGGCTCGAAGATTTTCTCCCGTTGCTGTGAATCAAGGCCCGAACCCGTATCGCGGAAACGGATCCGCACCAGAAAGGGCGCGGTTTCCAAACAAACGGTTAGGGTTCCGCCTCCAGGCATGGCGCGAAGAGCATTGTCGGACAGATTCCAAAAAACCTGCCGGATGCGGTTTGGATCGACGCGCGCGCGAACGAGTTGGCCGGCAAACGTTTTGTCGATTTTGTATCTGCCGTCGAGGTTCGGATGCTTGGCGAGCAGCGTGAGCGTTTCATCGAGCAAAGACGTAATGTCGGCTTCCTGAAACTCATACGCGGTTTCGCGCGAATAATCCAAGAATTCCGTAATGAGATGGTTGAGCCGCTCGGATTCCCTGCTAACGATGCCGACCAGGTGACGCTCGTCCTCTTCAAGGGGTGCCAGGCGCGCTAATTCCTTCACAGCTCCGGCGATGGCGGTAAGAGGCTGGCGGATTTCATGCGCGATGGCCGCGGAAAAGCGGCCTAATGCCGCCATGCGATCCTGGGTTTCCACCTCTTCTTCGAGCCTGCGCAGATCGGTCAGATCCTGGAAATTGAAGACGTAACCGGTCATCTCTTTAGTGCGGGTTCGCAGCGGCGACACCGAAATCCCCAGGAATCGTTGCTGTCCGTCCGCCGTCGGGAAATCAATTTCATGGCGCGGGATACGATTGGGATCCACATGGGGATTTCCGGGTGACCAAAAGCCTGGCCACAAAGACTGAATCTGCTTTCCGCGTACATCCGCAAAACGCGAACCGGTGATTTCCTCGCCGGTACGGTTCAATAGCAAAATGTGTCCTTGCGCATCCGTGGTCAGCAAGCCGCCGCGCATCGAGTGAATAATATCCTCGTTGAAGGCCCGCAAATCTTGCAGTTCGCCGCTCTTTTGTTCGAGCTCAGCGCCCTTTTTGCGGAGTGTTTGCGCGAGCAGGCTCGAAAGATAGGCCACGGCCATGAAGGCAAAGAGATTGCTGAAGACCCAGGTTTGCAGCGCGCTGGCGCTGGGCATGGACAGCGCGGTCTGCGGAAGCTTTTCATAGAAAACGAGCTCGACCATGCCTCCGAGCAGCACAAAGCTAAACCCCGCCGTGAGGAACGTCCCTTTGCGTGAGAACAGGATGCTGGCCACGATGATCGCCAGCAGGTAAAGCGAGATGAAGTAACTCTCGTGCCCTCCGGTGAAGTACACCAGACCCGTGATCATGCAGAGGTCGCAAATCATCTGCACAGGGCCGAGCCACGACGCCTCTTTCATCCAGCGCGACAGTATCGAGTGCAGGAATCCCAGCGTGTACCAGAGGACGATCAGGACGGCAAAAGGCTTCGGTGAAAGCCGCAACAACCCGAGCTGCCAAAGGCACAGCGCGATAGCGAGTAGCAGCGAGATGACCAGGAACCGGACGCGGTTCAACCAGCCGATCCACTCGCTCGTCCTCGCCTGTGGCTCAATACCGGGCATGCGTGTCTACTTGATTGGTGAATGATTCGAGATTTTGGGACCGTGAACCGGGCCCACGTACACGTCTAGGAGGGCTCGCTGCAGAATGGCTATCTAGCGTATGACGCCCCCCGGCCAAACAACCTCCGGAGCCCGGCTGCAATGGAACCCCGGAGGCGCTACGCTCCCGCTTACCGCTTTAGTGTCCTGACAGCTTGCCGATCAATGTAAACAGCGGCAGATACATCGAGATCACCACGCCGCCGACGACAACGCCCAGGAAAACGATCATCACAGGCTCCAGCGCGGTCAGCAAATCCTTGACCGCAGAGTCCACTTCGTCCTCATAGAAATCTGCGATCTTCTGCAACATCGCGTCCATTGCGCCCGTCTGTTCGCCGACGGCAATCATCTGCGTGACCATGCTAGGGAAAACCTCGGTCTCACGCAGCGGATCGGCCAGCGTGCGCCCGGCTTCGAGCTGCTTGCGCGTTTCATGCAACGCCTGCTCGACCACCGCGTTGCCGGAAGAGCGTCCGGTGATATCCAAGCCCTCCAGAATCGGAACGCCGCTCGATATCAAAGTGCCGAGCGTTCGCGTAAAACGTGCCACCGCGATCTTGCGCAACAGGATCCCGATCAACGGCATCTTCAACAGCGCGCGGTCGATTACCATGCGGCCCTTCTCGGTGCCATACCATATCTTGAGACCAATCGCCGTCCCGATGAGAAGCACCAGCGCCAGGAAACCAAAGATGCTGCCGACAAAATGGCTCAGCCCGATGACGATTCGCGTGGGCAAAGGCAACGCAACGTCAAGGCTCACGAAAAGGGTTGCGAAAATCGGAACGACCTTCCAGAGCAGCAAAGTGATCACCGCGCCGGCCACGCTAAGCACAACCGTAGGATAGATCAAGGCAGACTTTACGGCGCGCTTCAGCTTTACGTTCTTCTCGATGTAGGACGACAGGCGCTGCAGAATCGTGTCCAAAATACCGCCCGTCTCCCCGGCCTCGACCATGTTCACATAGAGTGGATCGAAGACTTTTTCGTATTGCTTCATCGCCGCCGATAACGTGGCGCCGCCCTCGACCGACGCTCGGGTACCCGCGAGGACCTTTTGAAAGGTCTTGTTCTCCTGCTGCCCGGCAAGGATCTCCAGGCACTGCACCAGCGGCAGCCCGGCGTCAATCATCACCGAGAATTGCCGCGTGAAGATGGCCAATTCCTCGGACTTCACGCCACCGCCGAACGTGGGCAAGTTGAATTCCTTGCCCTTCTCGGACATCTTGGTGACCTGGATCTGCTGGCGCCGCAGCAGGTTCTGTAGCTCGGCCTTGGTGCCCGCGGACTGCTCGCCGCTGATATTCTCGCCCGAGCGGTTTTTCCCACGATATGTAAATACCGGCATGGTGCTACCCTCCTCGAATTCGTTACAAGTGCTGGGCTACTTATTTCCGAAATTAACGGCGCACTCCAGAACCTGCCGTTGGTAGCGGCGCCACGCCTCGATTGATCATATCCTGCAACTCGTCGGGATTCGACGACCGTGAAAGCGCCATTTCCAGGGTAATCAACTTGTTGAAGTAAGCGGTGGCCAGGCTCTGATTAAACGTTTGCATTCCGGTCTGTGCGGTGCCGGTCTGCATGGCGGAATAGACCTGGTGGATTTTGTCTTCGCGAATCAGGTTACGAATGGCCGCGTTGGGAATCAAAACTTCCATCACCATCACGCGGCCGCGCCCGTCGGCGCGCGGTAGCAACGATTGGCAAAGGATGCCCTCGAGTACCAGGGAAAGCTGCGCGCGAATTTGCGGCTGCTGGTGGGCGGGGAAGACGTCCACAATACGGTTGACGGTCGAGATCGCCGAGTTCGTGTGTAGCGTCGCGAAGGTCAAGTGCCCGGTTTCGGCGATGCGCAGCGCGGACTCGATCGTTTCGAGGTCGCGCATTTCGCCGATGAGCACCACGTCGGGATCTTCACGAAGCGCGGCGCGCAGCGAATTGTTAAATGAGTGGGTGTCCGAATGGACTTCGCGCTGATTGACCAGGCATTTTTTGTGGTTGTGCAGAAACTCGATCGGATCCTCGATCGTGATCATGTGCTCTTCGCGTTCAGAGTTGATCTTATCCAGCATGGCGGCAAGCGTAGTGGACTTCCCCGAGCCTGTCGGTCCGGTGACCAGCACCAAGCCCCGCGGCTTGTCGCAGAGTCCTTTGACCACCAGCGGCAGGCCGAGCGCGTCAAAACCCTTAATTTCCCACGGGATCGTGCGGAAGACGGCAGCCACCGCTCCGCGCTGATGGAAGATGTTTCCGCGGAAGCGCGCCAGGTTCTTCAAGCCGAACGAGAAGTCCAGCTCGAGATTTTCCTCGAAGCGGTGCTTCTGCGCGTCAGTGAGCACGCTATAGGCCAGCGACTTCGTATCGGCAGCCGTCAGCGGCCCCATATCGAGCGGACGCAGCCTGCCGTGCACGCGAACGCGCGGCGCGCTGTTCGTAGTGATGTGCAGATCGCTTCCGCCCATCTCGATCATTTTCTGCAGCAATTCGCTAAGTGTGATCCCTGGCATAACTTCCTTTCCTTTCGCTACAGCACGGTTTCCCGCAAAACTTCTTCCAATGTAGCCATACCCGCCGCGATCTTGATCAGGCCGCTGCGACGCAATGTGATCATTCCCTGATCGAGCGCCTTCTTCTTGAGCTCCAGCGCTGAGGCGCCGACCAGAATCAGCTCGCGCAATTCGTCGTTAATTTCCATGATTTCGTAAAGCGCTACGCGGCCCTTGTATCCGCTGTTGTTGCAAGTGGTGCAGCCCTTACCGTGATACGGCGTAACCTTCTTGGCTTCCTCGGGCGAAAACCCAGCATCGAGCAGCGCCTGTTCCGGGACCTGCAGCGCCTCTTTGCAGCCCGTGCAGATGCGGCGAATCAATCGCTGCGCGCCAATCAGGTTCACCGACGTGGCCACCAGGAACGGCTCGATACCCATGTTCATCAAGCGGCTGATGGTCGAAGGTGCGTCGTTCGTATGCAGCGTCGAGAGCACCAAGTGGCCCGTTAGCGCGGCCTTGACGGCTATCTCGGCCGTCTCGAAGTCGCGGATTTCTCCGACGAGCACGATGTTGGGGTCTTGCCGCAAGAAGGCGCGGAGTGCGGCCGCAAAGTTCAAGCCGATCTGCTCCTTCATTTGGACCTGGTTGACTCCGGACAGTTGGAATTCGACCGGGTCTTCGGCGGTCATGATGTTCGTTTCGGGAGTATTCAGGCGTGAAATCGCGGAATAGAGCGTGTTGGTTTTGCCCGATCCGGTAGGACCCGTGACGAGCACCATCCCGTAAGGCCTGAGAATCGCGCGCTCGAACTTGACCAGGGACTCAGGCTCGAAGCCCAACTTGGTCATGTCCAGCCGCAAATTCTCCTTGTCGAGCAAGCGAAGCACGATCTTTTCGCCGAAGATCGTGGGAACGGTGGAGACACGGAAGTCGAGCTCTTTCTTTTTGCCGTCGCGCTGGTACTTCAACATGATTCGGCCATCTTGCGGCAGGCGCTTTTCGCTGATGTCCAGCTTGGACATGATCTTCACGCGACTGGTGATCGCGTCTTTCAGTTTCAGTGGCGGCGTCATCACGGCTTGCAAAATCCCGTCGATGCGCAGACGAACGCGCAGTTCTTTTTCATAGGGCTCGATGTGGATGTCGCTGGCGCCCCGCTTCACCGCGTCCGTGAGGATCAGGTTCACGAGCTTGATGATCGGAGCTTCTTCCGCGGCGCGCTCGAGCGCTGCGGCGTCGAGTTGCTCTTCTTCCGACGCCAACTCCAGGTCGGCGGCCTCGTCGGAGGTGAGGTCCTTCATCACCTTGCTGAGCTCTTCGACGCTCGAGGCATCGCCGTAGAACTTGCGAATCGCCTCGTTAATGTCCGACTCTGAGGCCACCACCGGTTCAACGTTGAAACCCGTCATGAACTTGATATCGTCCATGGCGAAGACGTTCGTGGGGTCCGTCATCGCGATCGTCAGAGTGGCGCCAACGCGTGAAAGCGGCACCACCTGATAGCGAACCGCGGTTTCCTGTGGGATTAGCTTGATGACCGGCGATTCCACTTCGTAGTACTTCAGATTTATAGAGGGGACTCCGTATTGGCGCGAAAGGACTTGCGTGATCTCATCATCCGAAACAAACCCAAGCTTCATCAAGCATGTGCCCAGGCGTCCGCCATGCTGCTTCTGGTAGTCCAGCGCTTTTTTGAGCTGGTCAGAAGTGATCAGGCTTTCTTTAATTAAGATTTCGCCCAAACGGGACGACATGCACACTCCGTCGACAGCCCGCGGCCGAGGCACACAAAGGACCGCTGAAATCTCGTCTGGAGCCTATTGAATCAGTTCGTGGAATACGAAAACACCTGTCCGTAGGGACAGGTGTGCGGCAGCGGCATATGGCTTCTTGACGCCCTCCTGGGGAGTGGCTATCTTCCCTTCTAATGAATCAGTTCGCTATGCCACGGTTAACGGAAGGCCTTTTCGGTACCTCCCTGGATGGTTCGCCTTGCGTAGGGGATGCCTCGCCGGGCCGCAAGCGAGTGCTATGAGCTCTCCGGAACGCAAACAACGGTTGTGGTTGGTGTTCGTCGGGGTGGTTGTAGTCTTGCTCGCCGCGGCCGTTTTCACGCTGGGCTCTTTGGGGTTGCCGTTCGAGCCCGGGAAATCGGAAGACACAGGCGTCGTAGTGCTCTACGGCGTCTCGACCGTGATCGTCGCGCTGTTGATGGCGTTCGGCCTCGTGTTGATCCGGATGCTAGTGCGCTTGTGGAACGAGAAGCGCGCGGGACAGCTCGGCTCCCGGTTCAAGACAAAAATGGTATTGGGAGCAATGGCGCTATCTCTGCTCCCTGTCGTCTTTCTGTTCTTCATCAGCTATGCGTTGCTGAACCGCTCGCTCAGCCGGTGGTTTCCACGTTCGCTCGAACAAGCCACCGCCGCTGGCACGCAGATCGTCAACCAGTTCGGAACCCGGGATCACGAACGGCTCGCCGCGTACGCACAAACGGCAGGCATCGACCTCGCCGCGAAACCAAGCGACGATGAGCTCCGCGCCTTGCTACTGCGCTTTGAACCTGGCGTGGACTCGTTGTTGTTTCTAGATTCCGGCGGCCACGTAGCGGCCGTCGCTTCCGACCCGTCCGTGCAAGCCGGGCCGCCGCCCGCGTTTAGCTACACGTTGCCGAGCGGTGCGGAGCTCTGGTCGCTGGGCAATGGTTACGCGTTTGGAGGGCGTTCCCCGGTACCAGGTGGGGTCGTCGTGGCCTTGCGAAAGCTGCCTCCCGATTTTGCGAGCAATTACAGCACCTTGCGCACGGAGTTCGATCGCTACAATAAGGAATCGCAGCAGTATCGACTTTTCAAAACGTACATGCTGCTTTCCTTTTCCCTTTTTACGTTGCTCTTGCTTTTCGCCGTTACCTGGCTGGCGCTGTACCTTTCCAAACAGGTCACCGTGCCCATCCAGGCGCTTGCGGAAGCCACGCGCGAGGTGTCTCGCGGAAATTTTGCATATCACGTAGAGACGCAAGCCCAGGACGAGCTCGGCACGCTCGTCCAATCTTTCAACGAGATGACGGGGCAACTCGCCGATAGCCGCCGGCAAATTGACGAGTTCACGCAGAGCCTTCAGCACGCGGTGCAGGAGCTCGAGCGCCGGCGGAAGGTTCTCGAAGCGGTGCTTGAGAATATTCCCACCGGTGTCATTTCACTCGATCAGGAAGGCAACGTCGTTCGCGTGAACAGCTCGGCATCCGCAATGTTCCAGCAGACTTCTACCTCGGCGCACACGCTCCAGCAGTTGGTCGGTGGGGAGGCGCTCGCGCCGGTTCAAGCACTGATGCGGCGCTCCTTGCGGCTCGGCACGGCCTCGCGCGCCCTGGAAATTCGTATTGGGGGACGCGTAATGCATGCGGCCGTGACCGTAAGCTCGCTCGGCCCGCTACGGCGGAATTCGGGCTATGTTCTGGTCATTGACGATTTGACGGACTTGTTGCG
The DNA here is from genome assembly GCA_963703805.1 of uncultured Acidobacteriota bacterium. Lineage (GTDB taxonomy): Bacteria > Acidobacteriota > Terriglobia > Acidiferrales > UBA7541 > DASTCZ01. Next base: position 504,225 of record CAVPFO010000001.1, read on the forward strand.
CGCGCAAAAGGCCGCCGCATGGCAAGAAGTGGCGCAACGCATCGCTCACGAGATCAAAAACCCGCTGACGCCCATTCAACTCGCCGCGCAACGTCTCGAACGCTTTCTCATTCGCCGCGCCGAAATGGCGGCATCCGTGGGTGCTCCGGATGTGCCGCGCGACCCGGATTTGGAAGTATTAGCGCGGGAATGCGCGATCCAGATCGAGCGTGAAGTTTCCACCATGAAATCGTTGGTCGACGAGTTCTCGAAGTTTGTGCGGTTTCCCCAAGCGCGTCTCGGGCCTGCCGACGTAAACTCCGTGGTCAGTGAGGCTTTGGAATTCTTCCGCGGCCGCCTCGATGGAATCTCGGTTCACGCGGAACTTAGTCCTGCGTTGCCTCAGATCAAGGCGGACGGCGAGCTTTTGCGAGGAGTGATCGTCAATTTGATCGATAATGCTGCTGAAGCTATGGAAGGATCGCGAAACAGGGAACTGACCGTATTGACACGCAACAGCCACATTAGCGAAATGCTTGAAATCGTAGTTTGCGACACCGGCCGTGGCATCTCACCGGAAGACAAGGACAAGCTCTTTTTGCCCCATTTTTCCACCAAGAATCGCGGAACAGGCCTCGGCCTTGCCATCGCTTCGCGCGTGATCGCCGAACACAACGGCTCGATTCGCGTGGAAGACAACTTGCCAACTGGCTCGCGATTCATCATCTGCCTGCCCGCCATGGACGTCGCCGCGATACCATTGGCTTCGGAGGTTTGAGCTCGCGGCCGCTCAATTCATGGCGCCAAACATATTGATCGTTGACGACGAAGAAGGCATTCGCGAAGCGCTTTCTGCGGCGCTTCGCGACGATGGCTATCACGTGGCGACGGTTAGCTCCGGCGAAGAGTGCCTCGATTTCTTGACGCGTGAACCGGTCGACCTTGTGCTTCTCGACATTTGGCTCGAGGGCATGGACGGCCTCGATACCCTGCGGCGCATTCAAGAAAACGGCGCCGGACCGATCGTCGTGATGATTTCCGGCCACGGTAACATTGAGACGGCCGTTCGCGCGACAAAGCTCGGCGCTTTTGAATTTCTAGAGAAGCCCCTCTCGCTCGAAAAAGTCACGTTGGTGGTGAAAAACGCTCTGGAGCACCAGCGTCTCGAGGAAGAAAACCAGCGTCTCCGCGCCGAACTCGACCAGCGCTACCAGGTGATCGGCACCAGCGTGCCGATGAAGGCGGTGCGCCAACAAATCGCGCTGACGGCGCCGACCAGCGGACGCGTGCTGATCTACGGTGAAAGCGGCACGGGCAAGGAGCTTGTAGCGCGCTCTCTACATGTGAACAGCCTCCGCCGCGAACGGCCTTTTGTGGAGGTAAATTGCGCGGCGATTCCCGACGAGTTAATCGAGTCGGAACTTTTCGGTCACATCAAAGGAAGTTTTACCGGCGCCACCGAAGATAAAAGCGGCAAATTTCAAAAGGCCGATGGCGGAACGTTATTCCTTGATGAAGTCGGAGACATGAGTCTGAAGACGCAGGCCAAGGTATTGCGCGTGCTCGAGCAGCAGCGCTTCGAGCCCGTCGGCTCGAACACGGCAATTACCGTGGATGTTCGCGTGATCGCGGCCACGAACAAGAAACTCGAGGATGAAATTCTCAAAGGAACTTTTCGCGAAGATCTCTTCTACCGCATTAACGTGATTCCTTTTTACGTTCCGGCGCTCCGTGAACATTCCGAAGACGTACCCCTGCTGGCGCGCTACTTTCTTTCCGAGTTCAGCGCCGAGTATGGCAAGCGCCCTAGGGAGCTTTCTCCCGCGGCGGTAGAGGTATTGCAACGGTATTCCTGGCCGGGCAACGTGCGGGAATTGCGCAATCTGATCGAACGGCTGGTGATCGTGTGCCCGCAACAACGGATCGAGCCTCACCATTTGCCGCCGGAATATTTCCGCGGCACGCGCAGCGCCCAGCCCTACTCCACGTTGCATGAGGCGCGAACGGCTTACGAACGGGACTTTATCCTGCGGAAGCTGGAAGAAAATCAGTGGAACATGACGCGCACGGCGACGGCTCTCGGCCTGGAACGGAGCCACCTCTATCGCAAAATGAAGACGCTGGGAATCTCACCGGCGGAAGCGTAACGGCCGGCCAACGCCGGCCCCGAGTAAAGCCTCCCAAAGCTATCCCTCGTCATCATCGCCGCCGTCGTCGCCCTCTTCTTCGTCCTCGCTATTTTCTGTAAAGGGCTTCTGCCCCTGCTGAATTTCCGAAAGGTGCTCGAGCTGCGCACGCCAATCGAGTTGTTGCACCACTGCGGGGTTATTCCGCCACTCGGGATGCACCTTCACATAGAGTTCGAGAAAGACTTTGCTGCCCAGCAGCTTTTCAATCTCAAGGCGCGCCGCAGTACCCACATGCTTGAGCATCGCCCCGGCGCGACCGATCAAGATGCCCTTCTGCCCCTCGCGCTCCACATAGATGGTCGCGCGAATACGGAGTAACTTTGGCGTTTCCTCGAAGGTGTCCACCAGCACGGCTACCGAGTGCGGAACCTCCTGCTTCGTTCCGGCCATCGCTTTTTCGCGCACGATTTCGGCAACGAGAAATCGCTCAGGCTGATCGGTCACCTGGTCCGCCGGAAAGAGCGGCTCTCCTAGCGGAAGCAGCTCGAACAGCTTGGCCAGCAGGACCGCTACGCCATCGCCATTCAGCGCCGAGACCGGAATGATCGCCGCAAAATCGCGCGCGCTGCTGCAGGTTTCCATCAGAGGCAGAAGCTTTTCCTTGGGCACACGGTCGATCTTGTTGAGCAGCAGCACGGCGGGTCCTTCAAATTTCGCCGCGCGGTCGAGCACGGCGCGATCCCCATCTCCTAAAGGCGCGCTCGCATCGAGCATGGGCACGAGCACATCCACACCTTCCATGGCCTGCTCGATTTCGGAAAGCATCTGACGCCCAAGAATCGTGCTGGCCCGGTGCAGCCCAGGAGTATCAATCAGAATCAGTTGGCCGCCAGGCTGATTTACGATGCCCTGAATTCGATTCCGCGTGGTTTGCGGCTTCGAGGTAACAATCGAGACCTTCTGGCCCACCAGGCGGTTGAGCAGCGTGGACTTGCCCACATTGGGCCTGCCGATGATCGCCGCGAATCCACAGCGAAATTCTTTAGGCTTTTGGCCGTCAATCTTTCGTACGCCAGCGCTTGCCGATGTAACATTTTTCTTTGGCATATTCTCGTAGACTCTTGCAATTCTCTCCGCTGCTCGACATCTTAGCCTGTTGCCGCTGGCGGTGCACGCCTATGCCGTGACCCGCAGCGTTGCCGCGGCGTTATTCGTCAACACGCTCGTGGTAGACTGTCCGACCGATGCTCGATTCAGTCGAGCGTGGGAGAGACTTAGAATGCCGCAGCAGCAAGACACCGTCGCGCACACCCATCACCCTCCGCACGTCGAAAGGCACTTTCGCGCGTCGGAGACCGTGCGCGACGTTGTGATCGGCATGGCCGACGGCCTGACGGTGCCCTTCGCTCTGGCTGCCGGGCTTTCCGCTGCCATGTCGGCGAGCGCCAGCGCCACACGTGTGGTCGTTACGGCAGGCTTTGCGGAAATTGCGGCGGGCTCGATTGCCATGGGCCTGGGCGGCTATCTCGCGGCGCGCACAGATATTGAGCACTACGAGTCTGAGTTACAACGTGAGATTCGCGAGACGGTCGAGCTGCCTGAACATGAAACCGAGGAGGTCGAGGGCGTTTTCCGCGAGTACGGACTGACCCCCGAGCAAATGCAGCCCGTGGTGCAGGCCATCGTCTCCGACCAAAAGCGCTGGGTGGATTTTATGATGCGCTTCGAGCTGGGTCTGGAAGAGCCGGACCGCAATCGCGCCCGCCAAAGCGCGCTGACGATCGCCATTTCTTATATCGTCGGCGGGGTGATCCCACTCTCGCCCTACCTCGTTACCCACAGCGTGTTGCTGGCGCTGTGGTACTCCGTGGCGATCACGGCCGTGGCACTGGCGGCGTTCGGAGCGATCAAAGGCCGCTTCCTGGGTATCCCGCCGCTGCGCGGCGCGCTGCAGACGATCGTGACCGGCGGACTGGCCGCCGCTGCAGCCTTCTTGATTGCCCGGCTGATTAGCTGACCGGCGTCCTTATCAGTTCACGATAGGAACTTCGAGCACGCTCGGGTGTTGGGCGTCGTGGTAGAGCGTTATGTGCGCGGTGCGCGCATCGCGCCCCGTTTCATTTTCCACCGCGCCACCGCTGTTGTAATTCTTTTCCGAGTCGGGTGAGTTCAGCGCTTCGACGACAATGCGCAGCCTGCTGCCTTTGGCGATCCGCCGAGAGAACCAGGTAAAGCCGTCAAAGTCATAGCGCTCGATCTTGCCCGGCGTCACTAACTTTGCCTGCGTCAGCGACTCGCGATACCGCGCGCGCTTTACATCTCCCGTAAGCTGCACGTTGCGGCCGTCCGGCAATATCTCGTACAGCCCGACGGCCAGATCGGTATCCGGCACATCCATGGAAATCCACAGGCTGAGCTTCACGAAGCCGGAGATCTCCGTCGCTTCGCTAAACGCTTCGGTGTGATAGACGAGTCCGGCGCCGAAAAGATTGAGCGCGTCGGCCTGGCTGACCAGACCACCCAGTTCGGTCTCGACCTCGCCCGGACGTGTATCGAGCGGGTCGTAAACAAAATGATCGGGTTGTGGAGACGTAGGCGTCGCGTCAAGCAGCGACCCGGAGTGAAAAACGTCGTTAGCAAAACCGTTGGAAGCAAGATAGAGAGTGCGTTTGCCGGTCGCGATGCCGTCCAAAGTATCGGCATACTTCCACTCTTCGGCTCCGGTGACGTAATACGCCACGCGCTTCTTCAGGAATTCGGGCTTCGCAGCGCCCTGCATGGTCCAGCCATACCATTCCGTGTGCAGCTTGTTGAGGTCCAGCATGCTCGCGGAGCCAAAGTGCAGGCCACCGACATCCGGATTCGGCGTACGCGTTCCGGCATGATCCCACGGACCGATAATCAGATAATGGTTGGCGATGGCGTCCGGTGAGCCATCTTTCATGTGCCGGCGATAGTAGGTCAACGCGCCGGCTTGGTCGCCGTCGTAATCGCCGGTGATCGTCAAGATCGGGATGCTGATCCGGCGATAGTCTGCTGCAGTGGGTACCATGGCGTTGAAGTAGGCATCGGGCGTGGGGTGCGCGAGCCACTTGTGAAAAACCGGCGAGGGGTTGCCCGCGATACGATCGAGTTCGCTGAAGGCTAAATGTCCGCGGTAGATATCCATGTCTTTCGAGTGCCAGAAGCTGCCCTCGCCGAAGAGGTGATCGTTGCCCGTAAGCCCGCTGGTGTACGTGAGCCACTGCATCAGGTAAAGCGTCGGAATATTCTCAAACGCCGGAAAATCCACGCCCGGATGCGCCGCGGCGGCGGGCACGATGGTCGCCAGGTGCGGTGGAAATTCTTTCAGCGTGGACCATTGGTCAAATCCCGCGTACGACCCGCCCCACATTGTCACTTTGCCGTTGCACCAGGGCTGCTTCGCGATCCACTCGACCACGTCATAACCGTCGCGCCCTTCGTTGGCGAAAGGCTCGAAGTCACCACCGGAGTTTCCGCGGCCGCGCACATCCACCAACAGAAACACGTAGCCATGTTGCGCGAAATACATGGCTCGCGGATGGTAGGTGTCACCGATATAGGGAGTCAGCGTGAAAATCGCGGTTAAAGGCGCGGCGTCATGTGGACGATAGAGCGTAGCGTTTAACTTGACGCCATCTCGCAATGGAATCTTCTGCGCCCAGGTAATATCCACCTCATGTTCCGCAGGTTTTTGATCTGTTGTTTGCGCGGAAGCGGCGAGCGGCACGAGCACTAGCGCCACGCCGATGGCGATCGTGCGGAACAGCGGTCCGTGGAAACGCATCCATGCCTCCATCGCGCAAGAGCGCGAGCGCCGCCCTTCTATCACACCATCTCTTATTTGCCTATGGAAACCGTTTCAGGCCTTCTGGGAGCGTAATACGAATTCGCAGGTCAGTTTTCAGGGCTAGACAATGCTGTTGCGTGGCGTTCCGCGCGCAATCGCAACACTTTGCGCTGATTCGCTTCGAGCACGGAGAAAGTCAATCCATTGAAATCGATCTTTTCTCCCGGTTTGGGCACATGCCCGGCCAGGTGATTGAGCAACCCCGCCACCGTCGTAGCAGATTCCACAGCATCCGAGCTAAATTCCATGCCAAAGAGATCTTGCAACCGCTCGACGGAGAAGCTGCCGCGCAGAATCAGGCTGCCGTCGCTTTCACGCAGCACATCCGGCGCGAGCGGCCGATCCTCTTCCCCGATTTCGCCGATGATTTCCTCAACCAGGTCCTCCGCAGTCACCAGACCCGCTACGAGCCCGTGCTCGTCGACGGCGATCGCCATTTGCTGGTTGAGGCGCTGCAATTCTTTCAGCAGTTCCGAGCCATGCTTTGATTCTGGTACAAAGAGTGCCGGTCGAATCAATTCGCGGACTTTCCGCTGGCGCGCTTCGTTGTCGGGAATTTCGAGCAGGTCTCGCGCGTACGCAATGCCCTGGATATCGTCGAGGGATTCGCCATAGACGGGAATGCGCGAGAATTTCTTATTGACGACCATCAGCCGCAGGTCTTCGAGAGAAGCATCCCCGGAAATTGCCACCATGTCCGGCCGTGGCGTCATCACTTCGCTCACGCGTTTATCCCCGAATTCCACCACCTGTTCGATCATCTCAGCCTGATCGTCCTCCAGAATTCCCTCTTGTTGCGCAGCTTCCACCAAGGCTTCGATGCCCTCTTGCTCGGTTCGGCGCGTGCCCTGTTCGAGCGTCTCGTCTTCATCCGAGATGCGGGCGAGCGATCCCGCCATTTCGACCATGATGCGCAGGGGCCAAATAAACCAGAGCAAGCCGCGCAAGACCGCGGTCAGAGGACGGAGCCAACGGCCGGTCGTGCGTGCCACCAGCAGATCCGGCAGGAAGTGCATCGCCAGCAGCACTTCCGCCACCAAGAACACCACCATTTCCGCAAACGCGTTTACGCGCTCGGGCACGAAGTAGACGACGCCGCGTGCGGTCTCCACCGCCATCAGCACCAACCACAACCGCGTGAGCAATGAAAAACCAAGCGCGGCTCGCCGCCGGGGCAGATGGATGCGCGGCTCGATTTCCGTTTCAAAAATTTCCAGGTGTGCGTGTACGCGTCCGGTGGTTACGCGTCCCAATTCCCGATAGATACGATCCAGGTAGGAAAATACCGTGAGGCAGGCGGCAATCAGCAGCACGCCGAGCGTATGGAGTGCGATCTGAACCATGGGCTAGGCCAACCCCAGCCGCCGGCGAACCCGGGCTTCCACGCGATCCATTTCGCCTTGATCGGCCTCGTGATCGTACCCCAGCAAGTGCAGAACGCCGTGCAGCATCAGGATTCGCAACTCGTCATCGAGATCGCGTCCGTAGCGCCGCGCGTTCGCGCGCGCCACAGCAGGCGAGATGGCAATGTCGCCCAGATAATTCGCCGCGTGCCGCAAGCCCCCGGCTACCTGCCGCTTGGCGCCATCCTCCTCCGCCGGGTGCGCAGGAAACGAGAGCACATCCGTGGCCTTAGGTTTGCCCCGAAACCTATGGTTCAACTCCGCCATCTCAGCTTCTTTCACGAAGCAGATGGTGACATCCCGGCGGCCCAGCTTCAGCTCGCTGCGAATCCGTGAAAGAAACCGCGAAAGGCTTGCGGACGGAATGGATATGCGGCGCTGTCGATTGAGAATCATTGCAGGAGGGCTACAGTCTAATGCGCGGCGTCTAGTTTGACGCTGTGCAGCGCTAATTTTGGCTGTGCCGCATCGTGCTCTTCGTAAGCACGAATGATCTGTTGCACCAGGTTGTGGCGTACGACGTCGCGCTCCGTGAAGGCTACGGTGCCAATATCCGTGATTTTCGCGATGATTTCCAGCGCCTCGACCAAGCCCGAGCGGCGGCTAGACGGCAAATCGATTTGCGTGATGTCACCCGTGATCACCGCCTTGGAGTTGAACCCCAACCGGGTGAGGAACATCTTCATCTGCTCGGACGTGGTGTTCTGCGCCTCGTCGAGAATTACGAACGAATCGTTGAGCGTGCGCCCGCGCATGAATGCCAGCGGCGCTACCTCAATAATGCCCTTCTCCAGAAAACGCTCGAGCTTGTCGGCGTCCAGCATGTCGTACAGAGCGTCATACAGCGGACGCATGTACGGATCGACCTTCTCCTGCAGTGTGCCGGGCAAATACCCGAGGCGTTCTCCCGCTTCCACCGCGGGCCTCGCCAAAATGATCCGGTTTACGCGCTTGGACAATAGATCCGAAACCGCCATGGCGACCGCTAAATAGGTCTTGCCGGTACCGCCGGGGCCGACCGCGAAAACCATATCGTGATGTTCGATCAATTCCAGATAGCGGCGCTGGTTCGCGCTTCGCGGGGTCACGCTCTTCTTCGCCATGGCATGCCGTGGCGCGTTGCCCTTGGGTTCGAGCAATTCCTTCAGCGGCACGTTCGGCTCTTCGGCAGCCAGACGCAAGAGTGACTTCACCTCGCCATCCCGAAAGCGCCGGCCCTCGCGGACGAGCTGGTTATACTCCTCGACGATGCGGCTGGCGCGCTCCACATTCTCGCGCTCGCCTTCGACAATAAGCTGGTCGTCATGCAGGTCAATCGTCACATGCAGCGAGGACTCCAGAAACTTGAGGTTTTCATCCAGGGTACCGAACAACGTTTCTACACCACTGGCTACCTGCAGGCTGCGTCGCATTCGAGGGAAGCCCGGCGGGGGTCTGCAAAGCCGGGCGGCTGGCCGTCTCCAACGGCCGGACTACGATAACACTGCGTAGAGATTATACCGCGCCTGCAGCTTTCGAAGCAAGATAACCACCAAGATACTTGCTTTGATGAGGTTACAGCTGCCCGCGTACGCGGTCAGCACATCAACACTTACTCCTCAAAGTGCCGGGCGTTTGACAAACCTAATCGGCTCAGTTACTTTAGCGGCTTCGCCTAATCACCGACAGGAGCAATGAATGCCAGCGGGAACAACTACGAAGGTTAAGAAACGTAAGAAATCCGTTCTCAAGCGTGCCAAGCAGTCAATCGTCCGTGCGGAAAATAATCGTGCCAACCGTACGCGGGTGCGTACCATGATCAAGCGCATGCGCGCTGCGTTGGCGGCCGGCGACTCAAAGACCGCCGGTGAGATGCTGGCCCCCACACTGGCCGCACTCGATCGCGCGAATCGCAAAGGGATTCTGCCCCGGAATGCCGCGAACCGGCATAAATCCCGGCTGCGGCTCGCGGTAAACCACATGAACTCCGCGAAAGCCGAAAAGAAAAGCTAGGCACCTTCCCTACTTTTTCGCTGGGGCTCGCGTTGCTCGCGTCCCGGTTAGCCGGGCCACCAGGAATTCCATCACCGCCCTAGGCGCCGCGCCACCGGATTTTAGCCGGTTATCCGTTTCGCAGAGCGCTGCCAAGCCTTCTACCAGTTCCTCGCGCGGGATACGTTGCGCAGCGCGAATGGCAATTTCCGCCGTGTCCGGGCGCATACCCAATTGCCGTGAGGCCTGCCATGCGTTGGCACCACGGCCTAGCTCTTGCGCTTCGAGCAGCTTCCGATACATCCAGGCCATGGCGCCCACAATGGCGACGGGCTGCTCGCCTTCGTTAAGCAAGCTTTCCAGGAACGTGAGCGCGCGGGCGCGCTCTCCATTTGCCAGCATCTCGGAGAGCTGCCACACCGTATAGCGTTTTTCCGAAACCACCAATGCTTCCACATCGCGGCGGGCGATCACCTTGCGATCGCCCGCGTAGGTTGCCAGCTTCTCAATTTCGGTGCGCATACGGGCGAGATCGGCGTTCGTGCTTTCGCTCAGGAGTTGCGCCGCCGCGCGTTCGATTGTGACGCCGCTTTCGCGCGCCATCTGGTCCGCCATGACCGTGGCCACGGATGCGCGCTCTTCCGGCTCGCCGCTTAGCTCGCAGGAAACGACCAGCGTATGCTCGCGAAGAACCTTAAAAATTCGCATGCGTTCATCCAGATGCGGCGCCTCGAAAACCAAAACGGTAAACGGGGCAGGATCGCGCAGATAGTTTTCCAAACGCTCGAGCGTGGTATCGCGGGATTTTTCGCCGAGGCGCTCGAGCGCTTCGACGTCCGCCCATACCACTACCTGACGGGGCGCAAGCATCGGCAGCGTTTGTGCCTGTCCGATCATGCGGTCCGCGGAATCGTGCTCCGCCGAGAAACGCGTCACCGACCAATCCCGCGTTCCTTCCTGGGTGTAAGCATCGATCAAGCGGGCGCGGCACAGATCGCGCAGGTAGCTTTCCGGGCCCAGCAACGTCACCCCAGCAATCGCCTTTTGCCCGGAGATGCGTTCGAGAAACCGGTCCACATTGCTGGCTGCGCCACTGGAGGCCATCAGAAAGTCTCCAAAATGTCAGCGACCAGATGCGACGCGAAATCGTGGGCCATGCGCTCTAGTGCGGGGTCCTGTTCGTCGAAGAAACTCGGAACATCGGTCGAGATCTGGTATTCCTGGCGAAAGAGATAATTGTCGTTGCGGAAGAGAATTTTCTTTGATTCGCGTTCTTCCAACCAAACTTTGGCGTGCATTTGCACCAGCATCGTTGTGGCGTGGCCAGTCACGGGATCGAAGATTACCGCATTCGAATCCAGGCTCGTGATTTCGGCGTGCAGCACGGCATCGGCTTGCGTGGGATCGGAAATGATGTGGTAAGACGCCCGCGAAAGAAATTCGCGGATCACCGCCTGCGTCATGCGCTGCTCGATGCGGTACGCGTGGGTCTTGTTGACGAACGCCGGAACGGCAATTGTCTGAACGGTAGCCGGCAATGCATTGGTGCGGCCCGCGACATGATAGCCGCAGCCCGACCCCAGCGCCGCGCTCAAGACGATAGCCGATAGGCCGGCCTGCAAGATTCGTTTCGGGCTCTTCCGCATTTCGCTAGTCAAGTTGAAATGCCCACCGCGCGCTCCGCAATGGCCACTGCATTCGCCGCGGCGAGGCGCATGTTGTCCACCGCTCCCCAAAGCCACAGACCATTGGGACGATTCGGGTCGCGCTCGGCGCGCGAAAGCAGCGGCGTCGCCTCCCCACCGGCGCGTACGTTGGAAGGGCCCGGGTCGCCCGGCTTAACAAATTGAAAGCCAGCCGCCGCAAGCCGCGATTCCACCGCCACGAGGTCCGGAGGTGCGTCAAATTCAGCAAACGCGCTGAAGGCGTAAGAGAAAAATGCCGGAGCCTGGATCACCTGTACTGCGGGTAAAGGAGCGCGGCCATCCAAATAGGTCTTTACGGCAAACGCCAAAGCATCCCGCGCGTCGGAGAGTCGCTCCGTGCTAGCTTCGCCGTAGCGGTCTAGCAGATTAAAGGCCACTTGCTCATCAAACACCGGCTGGGCGATCGGCTGAAACGAGAGCAACTTGACGGCTTGTGCTTCCAGCTCCTCGATTCCTTCCGATCCGCGCTCGGAGACAGGCTGGAGGAACACGATGGTCAAACGGCAGTCGGGCCATTCAGCCAGAGCGCCGGCAAGCGAACAGGCGACGATACCAGCCGCGCTGGGCGAAACATAAACCCCGCTTGCCTTTGAGCGCGCGGTCTCCGCAGATCGGGACAGCACGGTTGCATCGAGCGCCGGAATCCATATGCGCGAATCCGGGCGGGTGACCAATCCTCCGCTCATGTCCACCACCTTAGCACCGGCGCGTAAGGCGTCCTCCACGTGCGTAAACGCGAAATTAGCGCCGCCCGCGAAGATGACGAGCTGAGCGCGTTCGAAACTATCATCGTCTACCGCAAGAACTACTACAGGCTCGCCGCCCGCTTCGGTTAGCGCCCCGGCCACGATTTCCTCATCCAGTAGCCGTAGTTCAGCCGCTCCGAGCTTGCTCTGTTCGAGCGCCTCGACCAGTTCCTTGCCGCGCAGCGAAGCGGCGCCGGCCACGACAATGCGTCCTACTTCGCTTGGGAGGGTCATGCCTGTGCGTCGGCGGAAGGATGGCGACGCGTCCAACGGACGATCTGCATCGTGATTCCGGCAAAGGTATAAAACCCGGCGATAGCGAGCAGAACAACTTCGGAGTACACGACGACGCTCCAAGCCAATATTCCAATAGCAACGATAATTAAAGAGGGCTGGCGTCGCGACCAATTGATATTCTTAAAGCTCATGTAGCGGACGCGGCTCGTCATCAGCAAGGCAAGAGACGTCACCAAAAGAAAAAACAATACCGACCAGTGCCAACTTTCGAGGGGATACTTGAAGGCATGCACTGTCGCGGCGATCATTCCCGCCGCCGCCGGACAAGGCATGCCGATAAAGAAGCGCATACCGCCGCCCATGCCTTGCACGTTGAACCGTGCCAATCGCCAAGCACAACAAATCGCGAAAAGCAGGCTCACGACCCAGGCAATTTCGATCACGTGTACCGCCGCGGCGGAATCGCGCGCAATCCCTCGCACCCCCCAGGCATAGGCCAGCGAGGCAGGGGCGATTCCGAAGCTCACCATATCGGCGAGCGAGTCAAAATTCTTGCCAAACTCGCTGCCGGTTCCCGTGAGGCGCGCGACGAAACCATCCATCGAATCAAATAGAATCGCCACGCCGACGGCCCGCGCGGCATAATCCAATTGCAGGTCGCCGCCGGTGAGTACGGCAAGTACTGCATAATACCCGCACAGGAGATTGCCAACCGTCAGGAAACTCGGCAGCAAGTAAATCCCGCGCCGGCGCCGGTGATTCGGCGCTTTCTGGCCCGGGAAGGAGAGCTCCTGCTGTTCGGCCGTTTCGGAGTCGTCTAAGAAGGCCATCGCGCTACGATACTCGATCCTCCGGCAACATGGTCGCCGGGCTTTACCACAATTTGCGCTTCGGGCGGCAACCACAGATCAACGCGCGAGCCAAAGCGCACGATGCCCACGCGTTCCCCGCGTCTTACCGTTTCGCCGGGCTTCTTCCATAGAATCACGCGCCGCGCCACCCAACCGGCAATCTGTTTAAATACGATCTCGCCGCGCGTGGTCTCCAGGTAGATCACGTTTTGTTCGTTTTGCGCGGACGCTTCGGAACGCATGGCCATGTGAAAGCGACCCGGGCGGTACTGTACATCGGAAATGCGCCCGGCAACAGGCGCGCGGTTCACGTGTACATTCCAGATTGCCAGGAAAATGCTCAGGCGCTGCCCGGGCCGGTCGGCAAGGTGTTCGGATACGATCTCCAGCACGCGGCCGTCCGCGGGAGCTACAACTGCTGAGGGATCGGCGGGGATCGTTCGCTCCGGGTCGCGGAAAAACCACAACACAAAGGCGCCCAGCAGCAAGAAGACGATCGCTAGGACGAGTACGACTGTTATGCGCCAGCCGAGTATCAACGACAGGACGCCAAGGATGATCGGCGCCGCGGCAAACTTGTACCCGTCAGAAACCACAGGCCCCCGCTCAGGGGCCCGATAATTCCGGAGCCCCGGCGGCACATTGTAACCCGGATTCCGAGGTTCTCTTAACGCGAGGCCGCGGCCATGGTGCCCGAGTGCGGCGATTTGCGGCGTATCTCGGCGCAAATCCGCTCCATTTGATCTTTCACTTGGAGCCTTAATTTCTTGAGTTCGATTTCTTGGATCAGGTCTTCAGCGCTGAGGAAGGGGGAGCGGGTAATCTGATCGAGTTCAGCTTCATAACGGGAGTGCTCCTGCGCGAGCCTCTGGAATTCCGGGTTGCTGGCCAGAAGCTCTTCACGAATATCCCCTGGAGTGGACATTGTGGACTCCTTTGAGTTGGAGAAGCGGTCACATAACGAGGCCAAGCTAGCATAGTCCCCAGGCGACGCCAAGAGGATTTCACGGAAAAAACATCGGGAAGAAAGCGTACGTTCATCTTCGGCTTGAGCCGTAAGAGTCGGATACCACTCGCAAAAACACCAATGCGTCATCCACCGGGTTGGAATAGTACTTGCTGCGGCGGCCGGTTTGCTCAAAACCCATCGCTCTATAGAAAGCGATGGCTACGGCATTGCTGTCCCTAACTTCCAAATAAATCCGCCGTACTTCGCGATCGCCAGCGTTCGCTACAGCTGCGTCAAGAAGCGTTCGCGCGATTCCCTGCCTCCGAGATTCCGGCAATACTGCCAGGTTCAGAATTTCCATTTCATCAGCCGCGCAACGAACGGCGATGAACCCGCAAAGGGATTCAGATTCATCGTGCGTGGTCGCGACCCAACCTTGCAGGAAGCCATCTCTTTGCATTTCGTATGCGGTCGCCGGCCAATGGGCCGAGAAAGCACATGCGGCGTCCAATCGCGCCACGCGTTCCGCGTCTGCGGATTGAAGTGGCCGGATTCCTAAGGCCGTACCCATCGCAGCTAGGACTGCTTCCAATACACTTCGGCATCCGAGCGCCGAATGTAGTTCGCATCGAGAGATAAAGCATCCACCACGTCTCCGCGCTTAAACTGCTGAAAACCGACTCGCCCCACCCAAGGCGCCAGATCTTCCGAGGACCGCTCGATCTTTGCCGGGTGAAGTCCGGCCGCCAAGATGTCTGGCAAGAATGCCTCCGGCGAAGGCGAGATCAACGCGAGGGCCTCGCTTCCGGCGAAACGCATCGCCGCACCCGCAAATTCGGCGGGCGAACACAGCATCTCGTCGCTTTGCAGCACCAAGCTTCCCTCACGAAAGCTATACAGCGCACCAAAGACTTGTCCGCGGCGTGCATCGGCGACAGCCGCAATTAGCCCCGCACGAGACGTGGACTGCGCCGCGATTGCTTCCAGACCACTGACCGCCGCGATGGGCTTTGCATACAGTTCGCCCCAAGCCTTCACGGCGGTGAGGCCGACGCGAAGCCCAGTGAAGGTGCCTGGGCCCGCGGTCACCGTATAGAGGTCAAAGTCACACGTTTTCCAGTGGATACGGGAAAACAGCGAGTCCAAATTGCGAAATAGCTTGGAGGAAAATTCTTCTATGGATGGTTCGAACACATGATCGCGTACTAGATCGTCTTCGAGCGCGGCAACGCCCCCTGCCTTCGTACTCGTGTCCACGGAGAGAATTCTCACAGAACAGGATTGTAGCGGAAGAACGGCTAGGACTGGAAATAAGTACTAGCAATTCGAATGCCAATCGCTAAAGAAAATTCTGCTTAACTCCTTCATTTTGAAAGGAATATCTTGACTCCCGATTCCTGTAGCATTTACAATGTATACATCCTCAAGGGGGCCGGCATGGACTATAAGATTGGCGAGAAAGTAGTCTATCCGAATCACGGTGTAGGAGTAATAGAACAGATCCATTACGGGATGTTAAATGGCCGCAGCGAACGATATTATATGCTTAAGATTGTTTCGAGTGGCCTGAAGGTGATGGTTCCACAGACGAACGCTTTGGCAGTGGGGCTACGTTCCGTCATCCGCAACGCCGAAACCAGCAAAGTCCTGCAGTTCCTCGAAAAGGGCAAATTCAGCTCTCATCCGGATTGGAAGCATCGCTTCAAGGAAAACTCGGAGCGTATGCGTACGGGCTCGTTGATCGAAGTTGCGGCAGTGCTCAAGAGCTTGGTTGCGTTGAGCCGCACAAAGCCCCTTTCCTTCCGCGAAAAGAAGATGCTCGAACGCGCGAAGTACTTGCTCGTGAGCGAATTGGCGACCGCGCGCAACACCTCATCCGAAAATATTGAAGGCGCGCTGGTGAAATCGCTGGCCAAGGCCCATTTGGAAATGCCCGCCATGTCGGAAGCCGAGGCCGTCGAAGCGTAGATCTCGGTTTCGAAATTTCGCATTCGAAAAAGCCCACACCGTCCGCGCCGCCAAGCGCACCGTTGTGGGCTTTTTTCTTTGGAATTAAGGGGATGCGCCTAAGGGAAGATTCGGAAAAGCGTTGAGTTCGTTTCCGGCACGCTCCCCATTCGAATAACGCGGAAAGGCTGCAGCAGCAATCATCGCCGCGTTATCGGTGCTCAGTTCCCGGCTGGGAAAGAAAAGCGCGAGGCCGCGACGCCGGGTTTCCGTTTCGAAACGCTCGCGCAATTCGCGATTCGCAGCCACGCCACCGGACACGAGGACAGTGTCCAATTTGAACTCTTCGGCCGCGGCCAGCGTTCGTGTGATCAATTCCCCTACCACCGCATGTTGAAAGCTCGTCACTAAATCCAGGGTTTGCTGGCTACAAAGCGGCCGAAGCTGTGCAGCTTTTCGAGCGCCGCCCGCCATAGCTGCTTTGCGGGCTACGATCTCGGGCTGAAGCTCGGGGTGCTCGCGCACGTAGTACAAAACAGCGGTCTTGATCCCGCTAAAGCTGAAATCGTATTGATTGCCTTTCATCTTGGCGGGGCTAAAGCGAATGGCCTGCGGGTTCCCCTTCACGCCGCCGACCGCTGCTGCTGCGTCCGCCAGACTATCGATGGTTGGTCCGCCCGGATAGCCGAGCCCTAACAAGATCGCGACCTTGTCGTAGGCTTCGCCGGCCGCGTCGTCTCTGGTGCCACCCAATCGGCGATAACGGAGACCGGAGCCCGCGCTGGCTGCGTCACCGCCCTTATGCACCCCGATTTCGAAGAGCAAAGTGTGTCCGCCAGAAACGATAAGGCATATGGCGGGCAAGCGCGGCTCAAGTCCGGAGCGGTGCGCTTCTAAAAGCACAGCATGAACGTGGCCTTCCAGGTGATTTACTGGAACAAGCGGTTTGCCCAGCGAGAGTGCGAGGGCCTTGGCGTATGTGAGACCCACTAGTAGCGAGCCAATAAGTCCAGGACCCTGCGTTACGCCCACGGCATCGAGGTCGGCGAAGGTCAGGCCCGCGCGCTCCAGCGCCTCCCGGACAACCGGGACGATTTGCCGCAAGTGCTCGCGCGAGGCCAATTCGGGTACAACGCCGCCATATTTGCGGTGAATATCCACCTGCGACGCCACTACGCTTGACAGGATTTCGCGGCCATCCGCAACGACCGCAGCCGCCGTCTCGTCGCAGGAAGATTCAATGCCCAGAATGCGTACGGTCATTTGCTTCGTAACCTGCCGAAAAGCACGCGCTCTCTCGGGTCTGCTGCCGACTGTATGCTAGCATACGCGTTCGGATTGTCCGTTCGAGCGTTTCGAACCTGATCGTAGACTCGACTTCCCGGGGGGATTTTCGAATGGCAGCTCATGCCCGCGTACGAAAAGCGGTGATCCCGGCTGCGGGACTCGGCACGCGATTCTTGCCCGCCACAAAGGCGCAGCCCAAGGAAATGCTGCCGGTGGTGGATAAGCCGCTGATCCAGTATGCCGTGGAGGAATGCGTCGCATCAGGGATCGAGCACATCATTATCGTCAACGGAAAAGGCAAAAACTCCATCGAAGATCATTTCGATCTCTCCGATGATCTGGAACGGTTTCTCCTCGAGAAAGGCAAGAACGCCGAAGCAGCACTAGTGCGTAACATCGGCGAGATGGCGCAGATCAGCTACACGCGGCAGAAGCAGCCGCTCGGACTAGGGCACGCCGTGCTTGTTACGCGCGAATTGGTGGGAGATGAACCTTTCGCGGTGTTGCTTGGCGACGTGATTTTCCCAGGCAAGCATCCGGCGACGCGGCAGCTGATCGAAGTCTTTGAAGCGACGGGGATCGGAGCGATTGCCGTCGAAGAAGTGCCGCCCGAACAGACGCAACTCTACGGCATTGCCGACACAAAGCCCGGGAACGATGCGCGTTGGGGAGAGCGCCTCTTGGCCATCCGAGACTTGGTGGAAAAGCCACAGCCTTCGGAGGCCCCTTCCAACTTAGCCGTGACCGGGCGTTACGTCCTTCCGCCAGAGATATTCGAATATCTAGAAAAGACCGAGGCAGGTCGTGGAGGTGAGATTCAGCTTACGGACGCCTTACGCGTGCTGGCCAAAGAGCGGGGCTTATGGGCTTACCTTTGCGAGGGCAAGACGTACGATGCCGGAGACAAACTTGGCTTCTTGAAGGCTACCGTCGAAATTGCATTGGAAAATGAGTCCCTCGGCGAACCCTTCCGCGCATATCTGAAGACGTTGAAGCTATAGCCCGTTATAGCTGACCGCGCGGAAGCGTCGGTAAGTGCTCCCTGTGGGTATCCCTATGGCATAAAGTGCCTAGAAACTGCCCCTAAATGCTCCGCGAGGACCTTTATTGCTAGCTTGCGGTATATCACGCACCGTCTGGCGAGGTACCCAACCTAATCCTGCCTGAGGGCCACAATTGGATCCACGCCCGCAGCCCTGCGAGCTGGTAAATAGATAGCCAGCGACGCTACGACCATGAGCAGTACACCGGCTAGCAGGACCGAGAAAGGATCCATCGGGTTGACCTGCGAGAGCTGGCTGGCCAGAACGCGTCCCAGAGCCCAGGCGGCTCCGCAACCCAAGATCGAAGCCAGCAGACAAAGTTTCAACCCTCCCTTGAGCATCAGGCGCAGGATATCCCGGCGTTCTGCCCCCAGCGCGATTCGAATTCCGATCTCACGAGTCCGTTCACTCACGGCAAACGAAAGGGTGCCGTAAATTCCCAAAGCCCCCAACAACAAACCAAAGGTAGCCAACACGCTAATCGAGATCGAACTGAGACGCTCTTGGGAAAGGCTTTGGAGATAGTAGCTTTCCATGGCCGAAACGTCGAAAACCGCCAGAGTGCTGTCCACACGGTGGACGGATTCCTCGACCGGGGTTGTAATGCTGGAAGGGTCTCCTCCCGCCTTTGCCATGACGTACATCTCCTCCGCCGCGGTGGTCTCAGCGTTTTGCGAGTACGGCAGATACCAAGTCTCGCGCGGATTACCCGAATCGCCCGAGTCTTCCACGTCACTGACGACGCCGACGACGGTAAGCCACGGGCGTCCCGGGCGATTCACGCGCACACGTTTGCCGAGAGCATCCTGGCCGGGCCAATATTTGTGCGCCATCCGTTGGCTGATCACCGCCGCACCCGGACTGGATTCCGTATCGTGTTCGTTGAAGGTTCGCCCTTCGAGCAACTGGATTCCCATCGCGTCGAAGAGCCCGGGTGTCACCAAGCGATGATTGACGGAGTAAGTGGCCGAAGCCTGGCCGGTATCCATACCCTCGATTAGAATCGGCGCGGTCCAGTCCCCTCCCCCGAGAGGATTGACGGTAGTGATTCCCGCGGCGGTTACACCGGGCGTTGCCTGGACTTCGCGCATCAGGCGGGCGGCCAGGACGCGGCGGGCGCCGGCGTTGGCGTAGATCGGAGCCGCGGTTGAGACCTTCATCGTGAGTAGATGTCGAGTGTCAATCCCGAGATCACGATGCATTAGTCTTTGGAAATTTCGAATCATCAGGCCCGCCCCGGCGATCAACGCCAAAGCAAGCGTGAATTCGACAACCACAAACGCATCCATCAGCCTGCGCTCGCTGCGGCTCCTACTGATGCGCGTACTTTGCCGTACAAGGCCTTCCGTTTGCACCGATGCGCTTCCGAATGCCGGTAGCAGCCCGGCGATGCCACCGGTCAAGAGACACAAGGCGAGAGTCACGATGAGTACCCGAACATCCGTGATGCGCGCGGTAACATTCAATTGGCCGCCGAAGTTCGATGGTAAGAGCGCGTTCGTCAGCGGTCCAGACTGAGCGACGAGGAACAACCCAACCGTACCGCCAGCCAGAGCAAGCACCAACGTTTCGGTGATGCTGCGCCGGATCAGGTCCCATCGTGTGGCTCCGAGTGCCGCGCGTAGCTGAAGCTCTCGTCTGCGCGTGACGCTCCTTGCCAGCAACAGATTGGCGACATTGAAACTTGCCAGCAGTAAGAAGAAGCCGCTCACGCCGAGTAGCGCAAGCGACGCGCCCTCGCGATTGCCAGCCAGGCTGCGGCGTATCGGCTCCGCCACAAATCCGAAACCGGGCGATGTCTCGGGATGCTCTCTCCGCACTTCCGCGGCGATCGAGCCCAGCACCGGCACGGTGGCCCTGATGCCCATATCGCCAGCGAGACGTGCGAAAATCGCGAAGTCTTCGGCCGGCCGCGTTTTGGGCAACGTGGGTACCCAAACTTCGGCATCGTAAGGGAATCGAAACCCGGCGGGCAGCACTCCGATAATGCTGTAAACGCGGCCGTCAAGTGAGAGAGTCTTTCCGAGCACATTTGGGTCCTGGGCAAAACGGCTGGCCCAAAGAGACGATGCGATGACCGCAACGCCGCTGGATTCGCCGAGCTTCTGCTCTTGATTCGAAAACCAACGCCCCACGATCGGCTGCACTCCAAGGACGGCCTGCCAGTCATCGGCGCAACCGATCACTTGCACGCGTGCGGGCGTTCCTTGGCCGGTAAGGGTGCGACTTTGTCCGTTGAGCGCAAGCATCGCGGTGAAGGGCTGCCCTTGCCGGCGTTCTCTGAGAATTTCATAATCGGCGCCATGCGCGTTGAACGTAATTTTTCCGCCAGACGGATCGGAGGCGGACGCCAAAATGCGCACGAGTTGGCTGCTCTTTGGGAAAGGAAGCGGGCGAAAGAAAATGGCGTTCGCAACGCTGAAAATCGCCGCGTTACCGCCAATGCCGAGCGCCAGCGTGAGAATGACCACGGCAGTGAAAGCAGGGCTTTTTGAAAGAGAACGAACCGCATATCTCAAGTCACGCCAGAATGCGGCCACGGAGCCTCACTTTCAGAGCAACTGGAATTCGACACAGCTACGCTTGGCTTTGCTGGGTGCAAGAATGCTTCCGGAATGGGGATTTGTAATGTGGTTAGTTTGCGGC
This sequence comes from uncultured Acidobacteriota bacterium, assembly GCA_963703805.1. Taxonomy (GTDB): domain Bacteria; phylum Acidobacteriota; class Terriglobia; order Acidiferrales; family UBA7541; genus DASTCZ01. The sequence continues at coordinate 524,990 of CAVPFO010000001.1, forward strand.
ACTTACGGGAGACCATCGCCGTCAACAGGCAGCGCCCGCCCCGCTTGTGGGAATAGGTCTGGCGAAATCGAACACTAAGAATGCAGGCGGTGGGGAGGAGGCGCTGAGAGGGCGGCTGTGCTGCGCAGCTACTCTTTTTTGCCCGCTTTGGTGGGGGCCTTCTCGGCCTTGGACTCCTTCTTCTCGGGCTTGCCTTTGCCCTCGCCCTTATCACTCTTTTCGGACTTTTCGCTCTTTTCCGCGTTCTCGCCCGCTTTGTCGCTCTTCTCGCCATCGGAAGGCGTCGCCGAGGAATTCTTTCCCGCATAGTCGGTCACGTACCAACCGGAACCTTTGAATTGAATTGCGGGCGCCGCGGCCTGCCGCTCGCCTTTACCGCCGCACTTGGGACATTTGTGTGTTTCGGGCGCGCTGAATTTCTCGATGAGTTCGAACCGGTGATGGCACTTGTTGCACTCGTATTCGTAAAGGGGCACGTCAGATTCCTCGCGTTCTGAATCATGTGGATTTTAACATGGCGCGGGCAGTGTATACCCGCAGCCTGAATGGCGCAGCATGCTAGACTTGCGCGCGGCCATGACGATCGGTTCAATTCCCGAGCACCGGCCGGGCGAACTCTATCTGGTGGCTACACCCATCGGCAACCTGGAAGACATCACGTTGCGGGCATTGCGCACGCTTAAGGAAGCCGATCTGATCGCCTGCGAAGATACGCGCCACACGCAAAAGCTCCTCGCGCATTATGCGATCGAGAAGCGGCTGGTGAGCTACCACGAGCACAACGAGAACACTCGCGCGCCGGAGTTGATCGAAAAGCTGAAAGAAGGCGCACAGATTGCGCTGGTCACCGACGCGGGCACGCCCCTGATCTCCGACCCGGGTTATCGTTTGGCGCGGCTCTGCGTGGAGCAAGGGATCCGCGTGACACCGATTCCCGGGCCTTCGGCGATCGTGACGGCCTTGTCGGCTTCAGGACTACCCGGCGAACCGTTTCTTTTCGCGGGGTTTCTGCCTGCACGCGCTGGCGAGCGTAGGCGCAAGCTCACGGCATTGGCCGCCTTGTCCGCGCAACCTGATCAGCCAATCACATTGGTTCTGTACGAGGCGCCGCACCGCCTTGCCGCCACCCTCCATGACGCCGCACAAATATTCGGGGTGCGACACGCGGTGGTTGCGCGCGAATTGACGAAAATACATGAGGAGTTTGTGCGTGGCACGTTACCCGAGCTTGCGGCACAATTTCGGGAGAAACCCGTCCGCGGGGAGATCACTTTACTCATCGCGCCTGCGGATCAGAGTTCCGTGGTAGTAAGCACAGCACCCGGCGGCGCGGCTACCCTCCCGAAGCGCGTTGCGGAAATCATGCGTGAGCAAGGCGTGGATCGAAAGGGCGCCCTTAAGCAAGCGGCGCGGGAATTGGGTCTCAATAAGCGCGAGGCTTACAAACTGTTACTTTTGGTGCGTGGATAAAACCGGGTAGCCTGTCGCTGCAGGTCGAACGAGGCAAGAATGCGTTGCCGCAATACCATGCGAAGAGTGTCTCTGGGAGTCGCGATCTGCCTTTGCCTCACCTGGATCGTCAGCGCGCAAAGCTCTCTGCCTGTCGAAACGGACGTGACTAAGCCGCTCTGGACCATTGATCTCTCTTCTCTCGGAGCTAACGCAACAACCGACCCAGATGCCGCCAGGTTCGCTGTGTGGCACTACGTGAGCGGCATTGCTTTCCTTCAGCCAGACCTGCTAGTCGCGTACTTCATGTCGCGCGGCACCGGCGGCAAGCTCTCTCGGAGGCACGACCCCCAACCATCAGACCCTTATCATCTGACGGCGGTCTTTTTCGACGCATTGGCGGGCAAACAACTGTCCGGAATGCGATGGGCGACAGAGCCCCACCCTTCGGAAGGGATTTATCCCGCAGGTGATGGGCGATTTCTCCTAAGGACCGCCGATGCGCTCGATCTCTATTCGCCGACGCAACAGCACGAATTTCACTTTCCATTGTCGGTGGTGGCCAATGTAAAGCACCAGGATTGGTACCAACAGATGAGCCCGGACGGCAAAACTCTGTTGCTGGGGCATACGGTGGACTCTCAGGAGACTTTTGCCCTATTGCGAACCACAGACCTCAACGTTATAGATCAATGGAAAGGGCCTTATTATGGTGTTTCGATTTACGATCAGAACTTTGCCTGGATCGCGAATAACAAGCAGCTTGTGATTCGAACTCCCGAAGCGGGCAGGCGAGTCATTTACTCAGCGCCCAGTTTTTTCTGCTCGACGCCTTGGTTTGTTAGCCAAGAGGTTGTTGCCGTTGAAGAACCAAACGGGGCCTGCCGCCGGCTCGAATTAGTAGACCTCGAAGGCAAACAGGTTTTAAGTGAAGAGTTCGAGGGCGAACAGCTAGCGATCGCAACGCGCAGAGCGATCAAGAGCTCCAGCCAGGGCGAATTCTTTGCGGTTGCGACCGAAAAGGTTCACGGAAGCAGTTTCAACACGCTGGAACACCTCACGCGGTTGCGCCTGCGCGTCTATAATCTCAAGATGCATGCGTGGGTGCTCACGCAGGATTCCGCGAGCTTGCCAAAACTTTCTTACGATTTCGCCTTGTCGCCCGACGGCCAGCTCCTGGCGATTTTATCAGACACCACTGTTTCGGTTTATCGCGTTCCTGGCACAACACCGCACTGACCTTCATCCGCCTTCGTGCAGGCGACGACGTTTATCAAGACTAGGGGATTTGAATCGGCAACTGGCCCGCGTCTGCTGACGCGACGAGTGGCGCGAAGAAATCTTCCACGCGAGCCAACACCTCGGTGGGGGTGTGCGCGGTGTGGACCTGGCGGCGCAGCTCGCTGCCGTTGCGCACGCCGTGCGTGAACGAAGTTGCGAACTGCTTCATTTTGCCGATGGCATCCGGTAGCTCCGCCGCGATCAGGTCGCGAAAGTAACCGGCCAGCAAATTATAACGATCGAGCTCGGAAGGCTCGTCGTACTTGCCCGTGGCGGTGAACTGTTCGATCTGGCGGAAAATCCAAGGATTTGTGGCCGCGGCGCGGCCGATCATCACGGCGTCACAGCCGGTCTCCCCTACCATGCGAAAGGCATCTTCCGGACGTTGGATATCGCCATTGCCGATCACCGGGATTGTTACCGACTCGCGCACGGCGCGAATGATGCTCCAGTCCGCGCGGCCGGCGTAGCCCTGCATACGCGTGCGCGGGTGCACCGCGATAGCTTCCACGCCACTCGCTTCAGCCAGGTGTGCGACCTGCGTGGCGACGATATTATTTTCGTCCCAGCCGGCGCGAATCTTGATCGTAAGCGGAATGCGAATCGCAGCGCGCACGGCCTTGAGGATTTCCTCGAGGCCCTTCAAATCGCGAAGCAGGCCGGAACCGCCGCACTTGACAACTTTTTTAGCCGGGCAGCCGAGATTGATATCCACGAAGTCGAAGCCTAGCTCTTCGCTTAGAGCGGCGGCAGAGGCCATCACGGCGGCATCGGCGCCGAAGATCTGCGCGGAAATGGGGTGCTCGTCTTCGTGAAAATACAGATAGCGAAGGGTGCGCGAAATCTGCCGCGTAAGACCTTCGGCGCTCGTGAACTCGGTCATGATGAGTCCACACCCGCCCAGGCCACGGATCACGCGGCGAAAAATCGTGTCCGTCACGCCCGCCATGGGCGCCAGGACGGTGGCCGGGCGCAGCTCGATATCGCGAACTTTATAGTTGGCGGGAAACATCTAAGGCCATTCGCTTTCGGGCGCGTGACGTGACGCTTCGTTCCCACCAGGGAAATCGTCCTGCGTGGTTGACTCGCCGCGTGGGTGTTCCGCGTCTCCAAGGGAGCCCATGGGCGTAACGTCGGGCGAGATGTGTCCGAGGTGCCGCGCGAGTTCCGCGCGCGAGCCGCCAAAAAAACCGGCCACAAGCCGTTCGACGGCGGTTTCTCTCGCCTCCTGTGGGCTCAAATGCGCGCTATAGAGATAGGCACGTCCCGACTTTCGGCGCACGACAATACCCTTGTGCGCCAAGCGGTCGAGGATCGTCATGATCGTCGTGTAAGCGCGAGGGCGCTTGGGGACAAGCGATTGCTGCACTTCGCGCACGCTGGCCTCGCCGAGCGGCCACAACGCGTTCATACAATCAAGCTCGAGCGGCGCGAGATCGAGTATCGAACGGCGGCGCTTGGCGTTGGGTACTTGCGGATTTTGCGGCGCGGAGCCCATCAGGACGCCCGCGGCGCAGAGCCCGACTTCGGGGCGGCCGGTGCGGAATTGGCGGACGAGGATATTGATGGACCTGAACCGGCGGCGTTGCCCGTATCGCCGGCGGATTGCGCCGGAGCTGCCGCGCCTTGCGGAACGATAGGAATCAGAGGGATCTGCTCGACCGTTTGGCTGACGGTGACCGTCTGCTCCGGCGTCGTAACGCGCATATATTTTTCCACGCGCAGCAAACGGCGGTCGAGGGCGCCGCTGCGATCGGTCCATTCCTGCTCTCCGCGATCCGAGCCGAGGGTCGCGCGAATCGCGCCCATCTTCGAGTCGAGGTCGTCCAGGTAGTGCAGGATCACGGCCTCGCGAAACATGGGCAATTTCGGAGAGCCGAACTCATACTCGCCGTGATGGCTCAGGATCATGTGCTTAACGAGCGTTCCCAGCTCCACGGGAAATCCGGGAATGGCGTCAGCCTTCTTGCCGATCATTTCCACCGCCATGACAATGTGGCCGAGAAGCTGGCCTTCGGTGGTGTAGCCGAGCCCACGGTCATATGAAAGCTCGTAAATTTTGGCGATGTCGTGCAACGCCGCGCCCGTGAGCAGGAGATCCAGGTCCGCCTCGCGGTAGTGGCCAGCGACGGCCACGCACAAATCGCAGAGGCTTACCACGTGTTCCAGCAAGCCGCCCAGGTAAGCGTGATGCATGGTCTTCGCGGCGGGGGCACGGCGATAACGTGCTTCGATTTCGACGTCGTCGAGCACCGACCCGAGCAACTGGCGGAGCCACGGATTGCGCACGCTTTCCGCGTGAGCGCGGAGGCGCTGCCAGAGCTCATCCACATTGGCAGGCGTGTGCGGAAAAAAATCGGCTACGTCGACCTCGTTGAGTTCCGCGCGGCGCACCCGGTCAACCATCAACTGCGGGCGATTGCGATAGATCTCCACACGCGCTTGCACCTTCACAAAATCGTCGCGCGAGAAGCCGCCGGCGACATCCTCGAAGCCCGTCCACATGCGCGCCTCGACCGTTCCAGTACGATCGCCAAGCTCCAGGCGAAGATAATGGCGGCCTTCGCGGGTGGCGCGAATTTCCTTTTCATGTACCACGAAAAAAGATGTGACCGGCTGGTCGGCAGCAAGGTTGGCGACGTAGCTTGATTTCATTTTGGGTTGCGGCCACTCGTTTTAGAAAATCTTCAGGAACTTCTTTTTCTTTTGCGTGTTTTGCGCGGAAGCTTGCTGCTGCTCCTTCTTGGGAGCTTCCGGTGCTTCCTCAACGATGGACGTATTGGTCGATACCGCGGCGCTATCCACATAGCCGGGATGCACGATCACATAGCTATCCTGCCGCAGGGTGTTGAGATACTCACGCACGCGCGGCTCCATCATTTGCGCCTGCAACCGGTTTTCGATCTGCCCTTCCACTTTTTCCAGCGGCTGCAAACCAGCCTCGTAGCGTTCCTGCACCTGCAAAATCACGAAGCCATCTGGGATGCGGATCACTGGGGTCATTTCATTGCGGTTCAGCTTAAAGACCATGTCGTAAGCGTGATCGAGAGCACCCGGCTGGAAGGAACCGAGTTCGCCGCCCTCCTTCGCGGTGCTGCCATCCGAGAAATGCTTGGCCAATCCGCCGAAGTCATCACCATTGACGGCAACACGTTGCCGCAAATCCTCGGCCTTCTGCTTGAGCTTGGCGACGTCTGCTTCGGGCTTGTCCTTGGTGCTCACAAAAATTTCACGGAGATAGACCATCTCCGGGGACTCGAACTCGGCTTTGTGCTGGTTGTAGTATTCGACGACCTTCGCGTGATCGAGGTTGATCTTGGATTGCACCTCGCGCCGAATCACTTCCTGCACGAGAATGTGGTCGCGGATCTTATTCTTGAAGTCGTCATAGTTGATGCCTTGCGACTCGATCTCCTTTTCCAGTGATTCGAGGTCGGGCAGACTGTTGTTCTTATTGTTTTCCTGGCGGATGCGGTCGAGTTCCTTTACGACGTCCGTCTCCACGGTGATACCGAGGTCCTTAGCGCGCTGCACGAGCAGGGCTTGGTCAATCAAATCACGCAGGACATTCTTCTGCACTTCTACCTTGGCGGCCGCTAGCTGTTCCGCGGAACAACCCTGGCATTCGTCCTGCGCCTCCTGAGGAGCATTGGCCAACGCTTCCTGATAGTCCACGGTGGTGACGATGTCGTCGTTTACGCGCGCGACGATATCCTCCACGACGGTGCCTTGAATTGGCGCCGCAGCCGGACTTGCCGGTTTTGCGGCAGTCTGGCCGGGCGCGGTGCTTTTCACCGGAGCGTGCGTAACCGGAGGAGTGGCCTGCGATTGCGAAGGTGGTGGCGTCTGGGCATAGACCGATGCGCTCGCACACAAGACCGCCGCGCCCAACACCATCCAGCGAAATTTCATGATGATTCCCCCAGTCAAGAAATTGTAACGCTACGTTTGTAGTTGTAGCAATAGATTCGTGATGACCCTTGCTAAAGGCTCTTTTCCCCGTTCGACCGTAACCCAAAGCAGACCAGAGGGATCAAGCCGCAGTCCCCGGCGTGACCTCAACAGAGTGACGAGCTTTTCGGGCTTTACTGGTGTCTGCGGGTGAAATTTCAGGCTCACTTGCGGCCCGCGCCGTTCAATCGCCGCGACGGCCATCTTTTCCGCTTGCGCCTTCAACAATGCGTAATCCAGCAGATTTCGGATTGCGGGCGGCGGCGGCCCGAACCGATCTTCGAGTTCTTTGAGCACCTCGTCCCGCTGCGCTTCACCGGCCACCTCAGCAATGTGTTTGTACGTTCTCAGGCGAAGGTTTTCGCTCGGGATGTATGAGGGTGGGATGCGCAAATCCACACCCAGGTTGATCGTGGCGCGCAACTCGATGGGGGCCGCTTCGCCCTTTATTTCAGAGACGGCGCGCTCCAGCATTTTCGAATAGAGGTCAAAACCGACGGCATTGATATGGCCGTGCTGTTGGCGGCCGAGCAAATTCCCCGCCCCGCGCAGCTCGAGATCGAGAGCGGCGATGCGGAACCCGGCACCGAGGTCACTGAATTCTTTTAGTGCCGCGAGCCTGCGGCGCGCGATCGGAGTGAGCGACCCGCCGGGTGCGACGAGCAGATAGGCGTATGCGCGCTGGTTGGAACGGCCAACGCGACCGCGCAACTGGTACAGCTCGCTCAAGCCGAAGCGATCTGCACGATTGATGATAATGGTGTTGGCCCGCGGAATATCGAGGCCGTTCTCGACGATGGTGGTGGAAACGAGCACATCCGCCTCGTCTCGTACAAACTTGAGCATCACCGCTTCGAGCTCGCTTTCGTGCATCTGGCCGTGGCCGACGACGATTCGCGCTTTGGGAACGAGCCTTTTGATAAGGGCGGCCACGGAGGCAATCGATTCCACGCGATTGTGGATGAAGAAGACTTGTCCCTTGCGGTCCATTTCTTCTTGGACCGCGCGCCGAATCAGGTTTTCGTCAAACGACGAGACTACGGTCTGAATGGCCAGCCGGTCTTTTGGCGGAGTTTCGATCACGCTTAAATCGCGGATCCCCGCCAGCGACATGTGCAGCGTGCGCGGTACCGGCGTTGCGGACATGGTCAGCACGTGCACATCTTTGCGCAGTTCCTTAATGCGCTCCTTATGCGCGACGCCAAAGCGCTGCTCTTCGTCCACGATCAGCAGGCCCAAGTCGTTGAACTTCACATCCTTGGAAAGCAACCGGTGCGTGCCGATCACGATATCCGCTTGTCCGGCTTGAAGTCCGGCCAGCGAGACCTTTTGTTGTTGCTGCGTGCGGAAACGGCTCAGCATCTCGACGCGTACGGGGAACGCGGCGAAACGGCGCCGGAACGTTTCATAGTGCTGGAACACGAGGACGGTCGTAGGCGCCAGCACAGCCACCTGGCGGCCATCGCCGACGGCTTTAAAGGCGGCGCGCATGGCGACTTCGGTCTTGCCGTAACCCACGTCTCCGCACAGCAGCCGATCCATCGGGATGGCGCGCTCCATGTCGCGTTTGACATCTGTGATGGCGGTGGATTGGTCGCGCGTCTCCTCAAATTCGAACGCGTCTTCGAATTCCTTCTGCCAGGGCGTGTCTGCCGGAAAGGCGTGCGCGCCGGTTAACTTGCGCTCAGCGTAGAGCCGTAGGAGCTGGTCGGCCATTTCGGCGAGAGATTTCTTGACGCGCGCCTTCCGAGTAGCCCAGCCGGTCCCGCCGAGCTTATCGAGCTGTGGCGCTACGCCTTCGACGGCGCGGTAGCTTTGCACCAGGTCCATGCGTGCCAGCGGGACGTAGAGACGCGCATCGTCTGCGTACCGCAACAGCATGAATTCGCCCTGTGCGCCTTCACTTTCGAGCTGGCGCAACCCATCGAACTGGCCGATGCCATGATCTACGTGGACGACATAGTCGCCGGGCTTCAGTTCGGAAAAATCGCCAAAGAACGAGCCCGTCTTCGCGCGTGCTTTCGTAGGCGCCGCGGGGCGCACGTCGAAGACGTCCGACGTGCCGTAAATCGTCATGCGGCTATCGGGAAAGGCCACGCCTTCTTCGAGCGGCGTGCGCGCCAACAACAGCGCCGGCACGGTTCCGGCGGTAGAATCCTCGGCCAGACGGGCGCCCGCGGCGCTCTCATCCACTTCGGCCAGGCGATAAGCCATTTCGTACTCATGGCAAAGATCGGCGAAGCGTTCGAGTTCGCCAAGCGTCGCCGCGGAAATCACGACCTGCTCGCCGGCAGAAATGCGCCCGCGCGCTTCGGCCATAAAGGCCTGAATGTTCCCGTGATATTTCTGCGTAGCCTGGGTCCGAATGCCACGGAGCGGAAGGCCGTCGGAACCTTCGAGCGCGAGTTGCTCGATGCTCAGCCGCTGCTGCTTACGCAAAGCAGCTTGCCAAGCAGGTTCATCCCAAAAACCGGCGGGCCCTTGGCCGCCGGCGGGAACTTCTTCCTCGCTGGGTTCCGAGGAATGTGACGCGGGGCTGACGTCGCGCAGCTTCTCGCGAATCTTTTCGGTTGCGGTTGCGAGGGCGCTTGGCTCATCCAGGATCACAAGCGGGCGATCCGCCAAGTCGAACAAAGTGCCAAGTTCAGTATCCATGGAGGCGCCATCGTGATTATTTCCGTCGCGAGCACTTCGCGGATTCTCGAGCAGGGGCGGGATCACGGCCCGCTCGACGGGGCGGACCGACCGTTGCGTATCGGGATCGAATTCGCGAAGCGATTCGATGGCGTCTCCCAGCAATTCAATGCGGAGAGGACGCGTCGCTTCGGGCGGGAAAATGTCGATGATGCCGCCGCGTTGCGCGTATTGCCCGGGCATCTCGACCATCTCTCCACGAACGTAGCCGGTGGCTTCGAGATGCTCGATCAAATCGTCGAGCGCAAGATCCATATCCCGCTCTAAACTGCGTGCCAGACCCGCGTAGGCAGCGGGATGGCGGTACTTCGAAAGCGCAGCCGCCATCGGAACCACCAGCATTGCCGCCTCGCCGTTCACGAAATGCCATAGAGCCAAGGCGCGCGATTCTAGAATTTCAGGGTGCGGCGGAACGCGCGAACCGGGCTCGATCGGCGGCAATTCCAGCACTTGCGAAGACACGCTGCTGGATGCTCGGAGGAAGTAGCGTAAAGGCTCGATTAACGCTTCGGCCCGGGCATCCGATTCCACGATGAGAATCGCGGGACGTCGAAAAATTGCCAGCAATTGGGATAATACGATGGCCTTGGCGGGGTCGGTGAGGCCGCCGAGGCGCACCTCTGCCACGCCCCGCCGTAAATCGTCGAGGGTCGCGTCCACGGCTTCGAGCCGCAGGACGCGAGAAAGCAATTCATCCACAGAGGAAAGAATCATCTATGCAAAATTCGATCAAACGGCCTCGCGACGTCCCGATTCATCTTCGCTTCGGCAAATTGGCGACCTTCTCGAGAATCGCGGTGGTAGAAAATCCCGGCATAACCGGAATTGAGATCACGCGGCCACCCGCTGCTTCCACTTCATCGCGGCCCACGATCTGTCCTGGTCCCCAATCAGCGCCCTTCACGAGAACATCGGGCACAATCCTGGCAATCAGTTCCCGAGGGGTGGCATCGTCAAAGATCGTCACGTAATCCACACACCGCAGCGAAGCCAATAGCTCCGCCCGTTCCTCTTCCGGCGTCACCGGGCGGGATGGGCCCTTATTGGCGCACACGCTGGAGTCGCTATTCACCGCGACAATTAATAAATCCCCGAGCGATCTGGCCTCCTCCAAGCATCGAATATGGCCGGGATGAAGAAGGTCAAAACAGCCATTGGTAAAGACCAAGCGCTCGCCGCGCCCCTTGCGCGCGGCGGCCTGCAGACTCAACTCGTCTTGCCGGAGAATGATGCCCATCAGGGGATCGCGGGAACTTTGATACACAGAGCCCGTAAACTTCATCTTAACACGCGAGGGAACCTACGGTGACACGCCGGACGGAAGTGTTTCTGGCGATCGCCGGTGGGGTGCTGATGTTGACGGGGGGCACGCTCACGCGCAAAAACCGCCTGCCGGCCCGCAGTATCACCCTAAACGACGCATGCCACACCCCGGCAACCATTATCGAGCGGAGAATCGATTGGATACCCGAAGGCGCTTCGCTTTCTTACAACGCGATCGTGCTGCATGGCCTTTCGGCGAACCGACGCGTGATGTATTCGGTGGGGCAACGGATCGCGGAGGCCGGGATTCGCGTATACCTGCTCGATTCCCCGGGCGAAGGCGATAGCAAAGAGCGGTTTTCCTTCCGCAATGCCGAACGATGCGCGGAGGAATCGATTGCGTCGCTGGCCCGCTCCGGACAGATTGAAATGAACCGCACCGTTTTTGTGGGGCATTCGCTTGGCGGGGCGATCGCCGTACGGCTCGCAGACCAATTTCCAGATGCCGCAGGAACGATTGCGCTTTCGCCGGCACCTTTGGTGTTGCCGCGGCGTATTCCAGCAAATCTGCTGATCGTGAGCGCGCAATTTGATCCGCCGCAACTCGTGTCCGCGGCAAAGCAACTTCTCTCGTCCGCTGGGGGCCCACGCACCGCGGAAGCGGACTTCCAACAACGGCGCGCCGTGGGATTTCTACGCGTCCCGTGGGAGATGCACAGCAGCGTGCTGCTGCAATCGCGAGCAACTTCGGCGGCCGAGGACTGGGCGGTTCAGGCACTCGGTATTCCCGCGCGAGGCCCGGTGACGCGGCACGAGGGCTTGGCGCTACTAGGCTGCGTGATCGCACTGGTTGGGTTGTTACTGCCTTTTCCGTTAGCGGCCACGCTGGTCTGCCGGGTGTTTGGGTCGCGTTCTGCTCGTACACAGTCTGCCAATTTGGCGGGCGAACGGTCCGCTGCGCTGCATGGTCATTTTGGCGCGGGCTCGATTTTGCTGCGTGGGCTGGTAGTTGCGATCGTCGCGGCCGGACTGCTGATTCCCGGCGTGCCGCTCCGCGCGTTACATCTTTACGGAGCGGATTACCTGACCTCGTTTCTCATTTTCGCCGGGCTGTTACTGTTCGCCTTGCTTCCGCGTGCGATCAGAGGCGACGCAGGTATTGGCACGGGAAACGTGATGGCGGGAGGAGCGCTGGGATTGCTCTTCGCAATGGCGCTCGGAGCGGCGCTGAATTGGCAAGTTTTTGACTTCTGGCCAAATGCGCCGAGGTGGTGGCGGTTCGCGCTGCTGGTGCTGGCGTGTTGGCCCTATTTTGTCGCCGAGGAATTGGCGCTCGGACCTCCGCGAAACACCGGCAATTTCGGACGTTGGGGAGTGTTCCTGGGCCTGCGTATCGAGCTTTTCCTGGCGCTAGCGCTAGGCTACTTCGGTTTCCGGAGCGGACAGTTTCTCCCGTTGCTGCTGGCGCCGGCGCTGCTGATTCTTTCGATCGCGCAACGATTCGGCGGTGACGCTTTGCGCCGGCGCACCGGCTCCGCAGCGGCAGTGGCAACTTTTGATGCTATACTTGCAGCGTGGTTCCTCGCTACCGTGTTTCCGCTACAGTAGCGTTCGCGCCTTGAGCGCGTTACATGCCCCAGGCTCGAGAAGTCGCCATCATCGGCGGAGGCCCCGCCGGCTCGATTTGCGCCGAGCGTCTTTCACGCTCCGGATTTGCCACCACCCTTTACGACGAACATCTCGCCTGGGAAAAGCCCTGCGGCGGCGGACTTACGCAAAAGGCCTTAGCGGCATTTCCGTTTCTGCTGGCCGGCTCGCAACCCAAAAAGCCCGTGAACGATGTGGAATTGATCGCCTCTGACGGTGCACGGGCGCGCTTTCATCTGGATTCGCCGATCGTAATCTTCGCGCGCACGGTCTTGAATGGACTGCTACTCGATCGCGCTGCGGCGGCCGGATGTGATGTGATTCGCGGGCGCGTAACGCGTCTGGAAACCGAGGGCAAGCGAGCGTGGCTCGAAACTGCCGGCGGATGGCGAGAGGCGGATTTCGTGGTGATCGCCGCAGGAGCTAGCACGAACTCGATTTCTTCAGCACGGCGTCCACCTCTGTCCAGAGTGCTTGCCACGCCTTTCGCTCGTCGTCGGGCAGCTTCTTCAGCGCGGCGGGTTCGCGGACGCCGGCAAGGTCGGGGTCAACTTTCCAATGGCGGAGCATTTGCGAGACGAACGCTTTTTGACGACGATCCTCCGCGCGATCGATTTCGTCCAAATCTCCAGATCGGCCTTGAGCCATTCGAGGGCCTGCTTGCGCAAGTGGGTTTTCACTTCGTCGTTTGGTTTCGGCTCGTCTTTTCCTTGACCCGCGCTGCGCGGCGCCGCCGAAGTCGACGGCTATGACGTGTTCGTCATGGATCCTTGCTGCAGCCGATCGCCCAGAGCTTCGGGGTGTCGCCGGCCGCGATCGCGCGGTGTTCGTGGTTCAAAGCGTCGCACTTGCGTCGGCGGCTGGGTCGTCCTTCGCTTGCCGACCGCTACGGGCGCCGCCGCCTGTTGCTCGCTTCCCGGTCCTGTTCGGTACCCTCACTTTGGCGGCGACGCAGGCGAACTCGGTCGACGAGCTCGTTGGTTGCGCTCGCGGCGGGCCTGTTCTACGGCAGCCTCATTCCCAACGCCATCGCGATCACGGTTGAATACGCGCCCGAGCGGCTGCGTGCCAGCATGGTGAACTGGATGTTCATCGGCTACACGGCGGGCGCCGCTTCGGGCGGCGCGGTGGCCGCCTTCTGGTCGGCAAATATGGCTGGCAGAGCGCGTTCTGGGCGGCGGCCTTGTGCCGCTCTGTTTCGCCGTCATTCTTTATTTCGCCCTGCCGGAATTGATCCGCTTCTGCGTGCTCCGGAACGAGCGCGATCCGCGCATTCCCGGCCTGCTGCGGCGCATCGATCCCGCGCTCGAGCTCACCGGCACCGAGCGTTATGCTCGCGAGCCGGCCGCGACCGGCACGCCGGGCGCGGCCCTGTTCCGGGACGGACGCGCCACGATCACGGTGCTGATCTGGCTGGCCTATTCATGAACATTCTGGTGATCACCGTGCTGGGCGCGTTTCTGCCCACGTTCCTGCGGAATTTCGGGCCCTCTCGTTGGAGCACGCGGCCGGGGTCACGTCGTTCTATTCCATCAGCGGCATCGCCGCGATGTCATCTACCGGCGTTTGATCGACCTCTACGCGCCCGGTGATCACCTTCACCGGCGTCGTGGCTGCGGCCGCGGTAGCGTGGCTCGGGCGGATCGACCTGCAATCACCGTGGCTCTACGTCGTCACCTTCTTCGTCGGCGCCGGCGTGATCGCCGGGCAGGGCGGGCTGCACGCGCTCAGCGCCATGACCTATCCGACGCATATGCGCGCGACCGGGTACGGCTGGCGGTGGGTGCGGGTCGGGTCGGCGGAATGGACGGTCCCTTGCTCGGCGGAGCGGCGCTCGCCGGACGTCGGAGGCCTTCAGTCGTTCCTGGCGGCGGGCCTGCCGATGCTCTTGGCCGGACCGCGACCTTCCTGATCGGCCTCATCCCGGCTCCCGCGGATCTCCGGCATCCGGAGAATCCCATCGGCTTCACCGCAAGGCACATAACGGCTACGTGCGTGGTTTTCGTCCAGTTGCGCGGATAGTGGCGCGGACTTGACGAGCTCCGATCGGAGGTCTAGCGTTGTGTCTGTCCTGTGCAAAGAAGTTGGGCCCGCCTCATAAAAATACTTGCTGCAAACATGGAGGAAACGGTATGTCGCTCTCGCTTATGGTCAACGGCATCGCCTACACGGCGGATGCGGAGCCCGAGACGCCGTTGCTCTGGGCCCTGCGCGATCACGCTCGGGCTGACCGGCACCAAGTTCGGCTGCGGCATGGCCCTGTGCGGCGCTTGCACTGTCCATATCGACGGGCAGGCGATGCGGTCCTGCCACGCTTAGGCCTCGGCGTGGCGGGCAAGGTCACTACGATCGAAGGGCTGTCGGCCGACGGCAGCCATCCGGTCCAGCGCGCCTGGATCGAGGCGACGTGCCCCAGTGCGGCTACTGCCAGTCGGGACAGATCATGACGGCGGCGGCGCTGCTTGCGAAGACCAGCGAAGCCGACCGACGCCGACATCGATGACGATGCGCGGCAACATCTGCCGCTGTGGCACCTATCCGCGCATCCGCGCCGCGATCCAGCGCGCGGCCGAGCTGCAGACCTGAGCGGGGAGGAGCCAACATGACCGCGAATGTTGCGACGACCCCGAAGGGCGAAAAAGTCGAGATCAACCGCCGCGATTTCCGTGCCTCCACGGCCGCGGTCGGCGGCGCCATGGTGCTGGGCTTCCACCTGCCTGCGACCAGCGCGCAGGCGAGCGCGGTCCAGGGCCAGCCTTGGTACCACGACGCCATGGTGCCCCAGATCAACGCGCTGACCATCGCGCCCGACGAACACGGTGACGATCCGGGTCGCGCAGACCGAGATGGG
>CAVPFO010000002.1:0-867728 GCA_963703805.1 uncultured Acidobacteriota bacterium
CTGCGCCCAAGGCAGGCGCGCTACCAGGCTGCGCTACGCCCCGACATGAAGTACGTAAAGATTATAAAGGACTTCCCAACAGAACTGTTGCTCCATCTGACCAATTTCGCCTCCAACTGTGCCAAAACTGTGCCAAATAGATTTCACTGAACCATCGCTGTGCCAGAATCCAACGGCATTTCATTGGCCTGGCGGTTGATTTTCTCCAGAGCTTCTCTCTTCATTTGCAGTTTCATTTGCGAGTAGCGTTTGAAGACCTGAGAGTCCCCTTGGCGAAGTAATTGTGTCACCCACTCGTCGGCTACGCCGCCCGCACTGAGGCGAGTGGCATACGTGGATCGCAAATCGTAAATCCGAAAGTAAGGAACCTTTGCTCGTCGGAGGGTCTTTTGCCAAACGGTCCTCAATGCTACCTGGTGTCCGGTCGAATTCAAATCGCTGGGGAATAGAAACGGTCCATCTCCCGCGATTGCCAGTTGATCTCGGAATGCACCAACGGCAAGAGGCGTAAGTGGTACCTCAGCGATTCCGTTCGGAGTCTTGGAGTCCGGTATCCAAACAACAGCGTTTGGAAGGTCTAGTTGGTCTTTCTTCATGGACATCAGTTCCTTGTAGACCCTAAGACCCGTCTCCGTGATGATCCGAACGATATTCCGCAAGTGTGGTTGGGCGTGTAGTTCAATTTGTTTCTGTTCTGACCAACTGACGTAGTGCGGTCGGAACAGACCCTTCACACGAACGGGAAATTCGACACCGGAACATGGGTTAGCGGGGAGCAGTCTCTTCCTCACGGCAACGTTCAACACGCGCCTGAGGACGCGAAACTCCTGGTGTACCGTCGCGGGCTGCAAAACTCCTTTCTCTCTGAATCCAAGGGAAGACTTGATTCGGACTCGCTGGCGGAGACGATCTCGCAAGTAAAGTTCTATGTGGTCGGCAGTGAGATCCACCAAACTGTTCGACGAAAAAGCACCTTTGAGGTGCTTCACGGCACGTAGATTTATCTCGTGAGTCTTCTCAGCTCGCATGGGTGGCTTCGAATAGGTTTCCAAAAAGAAGTCAGCCCATTGTCCAAAACTCAAGGATTCCCCTTTCTTTACGACATCCAGTACGTTGTTGTCTCTGGCCTGAAGCCTGTCTCTGAGTCTCTTCTGAGCTTCATTCCAGTCTTCGGTGAGTGTTGACTCTCTTCGACGAACGCCGTTCCGGTCGCGATAACGAATCCACCAGACCCGGCTTTCCTTTCTCCGAAAGACAACACCGTCGTGCACTCGTGATCTAGGCATTCTCCATCTCCTGTCTGAAGGATGCGCGGAACGAGTCCAAATCCGATTTCAAGAATCGAATGTTGCGACCCATCACGCGGAGATGGGGAATCTGCTTTCGCTCAACCCAAAGATACACCGTCTGCGGACTGACGCCAAGATAGCGAGCAGCTTCCTTCACGTTTAGAGGGATTTCACTGGATACAAACGCAGTCGTTGGCGCGTCTTGAAGAGATGATTGAGTCATGGCAATTCTTCCTTTAGAGAGTGCGGGATCGATTTCTCGTCGTAGACCGGATTGAATTCGTATTGGTCGCGCTCGGCATTGAAAGCTCGGACTTCGAGGATCTGCGAAACGTATCGTCTTCCTGGGCGGCGTTCGAGCTGAATGATGACGTTGAGCGAGTCGCCGATGTTGGTCTTGATAGCGCGATAAGGCAATTCGACGCCGCTTTGCAGAACGCAGCTCGTGAATCTTGAGATCGCTTGTTGCGCGGAACTGGCGTGAACGGTTGATAGCGTTCCTGAGTGGCCGGTATTGAGGAGTTGAAGCAAATCGAACGCCTCACCTCCGCGAATCTCACCGAGAATGATTCGGTCGGGCCGATGCCGAAGTGATGCCTTCAATAAGTCGCGGATCGCGACAGCCGGAAGGCCTGCCTGTGCCTGACGAGCTTCAAAACGGACGAGGTTTGGCTTTTCGAGCTGAATCTCTGACGTGTCTTCGATTAGGAGAATCCGGTCGTCGTCCGAAATGAGCTTTCCCAAGGCGTTCAAGAGTGTTGTCTTGCCGGTTCCGGTTCCGCCGCTAATGAGAATGTTCTGCCGTCTCTCGACGTAGTCGTTCAGCCGTTCAACGAGAGTTGCATCAAGGCTTCCGCATTTCACCAGGTCTTCAATCGTGAAGTGGCGACCGTTGAACTTACGAATTGTGAGCGTCACGCCGTGAATGCTGCACGGCGGGATCACGGCTGCGACGCGGCTACCGTCAGGCAGCCGGGAGTCGAGGATGGGTTTCTGCTCGGAGATGTCGTCGCCAAGCCGCCGGGCGATGTTCTTGACGGCGACCATTAAAGATTTCTCGCTCAAGGTGAGGTCAGGCACTTCTTGAAGTACGCCAGCCCGCTCAATAAAGACATGAGTCGAGCCATTGACCATGATTTCGCTTATGGAGTCGTCGCGGATCAGGTGCTCGATGGGCCGCAAGAATGGGAGGATGGTTTCAAAACCGAGCATTAGATTTCTCCGCTGGCGAGCTGCTCGAAATACGAGCGGTTCACATCGTTGTAGTAGGGCTTCAGATAGCAGAACATCGGCGGCATTGGATTCAGGCCGTCATACGCGATGGCGATTGCCTGCGCGTTCTTGAGTTCCGTGAAGGTCTTCATGTCAAAGCGGTAGTCCGTGCGGGTGTTGTAGCTCTTCGATGCCGTTACGTTGGCGCGGTTCGAAATAGCCTTGCCTGACAGGAAGCTCACACGGGCATCGTGGCCGCTTTCGGAAAAGTTGTAGCTGACCTTGAGGCGGTCTTCTTTCCCGCACAACTCGCTTGCCGTTTGCGCGGAGAAGTCATCCGACAGTGCCAGAAATATCTTGGTGCGGAAGGTCTGGAGCAACGAGCGCCAGGTGTCTCCGGGCAGCGAGGACTTGAGCGAACTGATGCTCTGCGTGGCCACGATGGGAATGCACCTCGGTTGTCGCGAAAGGCTGAAGAACTTTTCATCGCCAGTGGGCTCGTTCTCTCCGACGGTGGCAAAGTGCTGGTACTCATCGCAGATGAAGAAGACTTGGCGGAAGTAGCGCTCTCGGTGCGTTTCCATCTCTGGAACGCGATTGAGGACAGCCCTTTGAAAATCCAATTTCATCATCACGCCTAGAGCCTTGGCGAGACCGGCGTTCATGCCGATGGGAAAATTGAGGGCGCAGACTTTGCCAGTCTCAACAAGCCAAGTGAACGAAGGTAAAGGCTTCCCGTATCGGTGATCCGCATTGGCTACCGGGTCATAGCACTCGACAGGGGGACAGAACGTCCTCTTCACGTCGGGGTTGTCATCGAACAGAGAAAGAAAGACGGAGATGCCTTCCACAATCGAAGTGCGCAGCTTGGGCTCGATACGTTTCCAGTCGTAATGAAACCAGCGCTTCACGGCTTCGAGCTGCTCCCACTTGCGAAAGTCTCGGTCACTGGATGAATCTGCATTGAACTGGAATGGAATCTTCTTGTTTCGCAGAACGTCGCACAGTTCGGTGATGGCCTTGGCCCGATAAACATTGTTCGGTTTGTCGAGTTCGAAAGAGAAGGATTTCAGGTCACTGACCCATGCCGTGTAGGTCTCCGGCGTCACTTCGATGAAGAACTTCGATAGCTTCTTCTCCGCTTCCTCGATCCGCTTTTCCAGAACTTCGGGTGAGATCGCGCATTCGTACACGTCGAAGAGCGTTACGTAGTCGTAGGCGACTTTGTGAAGCAGGATGATGAACTTCACGAGGTTCGTGTAAGCCTGCTGCCAGAACGGTTCTTTGCCCTTGCCGAAAAGGTTGTTCAGAAGAGCCGCGATGCTGTAGGCCAGGGCGTACGCATCCAGATCGTTGTGCAGGGGGTTATAGCGGTACTCGGAGTGCAGGCTGACTTCGATGTAGTCTTCGGCCCTCTGATACCTTTCCAGAATTCCTCTGACCTTGTGGCAGAAGTCGCCTTTGACTTCGAGTACGAGGCCGCCTATACGCTTCGCTTCGTCCTGGGCTTTGTAGGCGATGAGCTGCTCGGCGAAGGGATACATGCAGCAACTCGTCTTGCCGGTGCCCACTGCTCCCAAGATTGCGATGCCGGTGTAGAGGCCACGCTCCGGGATCGTAAGCCAGTGAGGGTTCTCAGCCGGGACCGGCTTGCGCGGGTCGTGAACCTCGCCGACGACGAGGAAGAGCTTGTCCCGGTGTTGTGCGTCAGGATAGGCAGGCAATCGTGCCGGAGAAACTCGCTTACGGATCTTCAGGGTGAAGATGTACAAGCCGGAAAGAAGAATCGAAAGGATGATGTAGGGCGTCGTGAAGAGCATCGCGATGTAGCTGTATTTCGCGCCCGAATAGACGAGCGGAGCCTTGGCGGCGATCAGTCGCAGGAAAAGGTTCCCCTCTGGGAACGGCAACAGGAAGTAGAGAGTCATCCCTGTTGCCGAGGCGAGAACGAAGGCAATGAAGTTCTTCGAGTTGAGGATGCGTTGAATCACGACTTCTTCGCTGTGCGAGGCGTCGCTTGGGAGTCAGATGAGTTTTGTGAACGGAGCCAACGCTTGAAGTCGTAATCCTTCTTGAAGACGAGCCGGAAAGCGGACGCGACGATATGCTCTCGGCTCGTCTGGATGAATTCCGCATAGCGGTCGAGTGTGTCGAGAATGGGTTGTTCAATCTGGACTTCGAGCGAGACGATTTTGGGTGGCTCGGCTGGCTTTTTGATGATGGACATCGTTGATCTCCTTTGCTGGATGTGTTTCCGAACGATTCGAGGGACGCGGGCAAAAGCTTTGAGCGAAATGGAGAAAGGGCGGGAGCGACCCCCGAAGCCCGAAGGGACCAGGGCCGCGAAGCGGTCCGTCAGGTGGGGTCGCTCCCGCCCTTTCCGCGATTTTGCCCGCGTCCCGTTTTCGGTCTCGGGACTTCGTATCTCGTTGGTTGTTCGGGTCTTAGGATTGGCGGGTGCGGAAAACCGAAAGGAAAACCGTGAGGAAAACCGTTTTCAGCACGGTTTTCCGGTGACTTTCGAGTTCTGCCCGAACGAAGAATAGTCACGAGGAAGCAGGCAGGTTTTGAATTGCACTTCCTGCCTGTGAGACGGACGGCTCTCGATTTCCGCAACCAATTGCTTTTCGCTGATCTGGCCCGTCTGCCATTTCTTGTATGCGGATTCGAACGGCTCGCCTGGAAAACACTGTTTTGCGTGGTTGAGAAATTCGAGGTCGCTGTTGGTCAGAGTTTCATATCGTTTTGCTTCCCACGCTGCACGTAGAGCAAAGTACCGGGCAAGCTGCGAGGAAAGCTTCCCGGTCTGAGGGTCGAGCGTTCCCCTGAAGAGAGCCTCTGCCTTTGAAAAGAATGCTGTGCGTGGGCCTGCATAAACGAATGCAAAGAGTGGCAATCGTTTTAGGAAGCCCGAATAGGTTTCAAGGTGCGTATTGAAATCTGAAAGATGGCCGATGCCTGGGTCAACGTAGGTCAGCGTGGGCACAGCCTCTCCAGGTGCGAGCCTCGTCGAGGAACATTGGGAACTTGTCCACGAAGTAGCGAATCGTATCTGGGACGCGATTCGCTCCGGCATACGTCTTTCCTGGCATCTCTTGAGGACGGATTTGAAAGTGATTCTGAAAATATTGGACCTTGTCGGCCTCGCCCTCAAAGTAATCATGGTGAGGATGGGCAATGATGAAATCCAGGCAAGCGAGCTTGGTCTTGATGAAATCAAACGAGTGCTCGCGGCGATTCCGAATGTTCGCCCGCCCGATGGCCGCGTACATCGGCTTGTAGGTCAGTTGATAGACGCGAGCGTTGTTCTGATGCTTGCTCTCTTTAACGTGCTCCTGTTCGAGAGCTCTCTTGATGAATGCGCGGACAGTGCGGCCTGACCTGTTGCCGCTGAACTGCCGCAAATGGGTCTGCGTGAAATAGCCCGAATGGATCGCTACGATGTAGAGGAAGCGGGCTTCGCGCTCCGTATATCCGAAGCTCTTGATGGCTGGTGAGGTGTTCCTGTTGGATTTTCATAGCGAGAGGATCTCCGAAATGAGGTGTGGGTCTTGCGCGGCGGCACGCACGCGAGAGGCGTCGTCTGCCGGTGCGTAGATCGAAAAGCCTGCCTTACCCTTTTCCGCGAGGTGATGCCCGCGATAGTCTCGCGTGGCAAGTTCCAAATCGACACGGGACTGCTCGTGATCTCGCGTCTCGTATTCGATCCTCAGATCGGGCAGCGGAATCTTGCCGTCTACAACTTTCAGTCCGTGCTCCTGGGCGATTTGTTCCCGCCTCGCTTCTTGCTCCGACTGTGGCAATGACTTGAGCTTTGCCAGTTCTCGATAGAGGTCGCGTTTCAGTTCATAGTCGAGGACAACTCTGAGATTCGTGCCGCCGTCCTTTTCAATCTTTTCGGATGCCTTCTGATACAAACGATAGAGCGTGGCATCGTGCCGGGCTTCACGGGGTTTGACGAAGCCGTGATGCAGGGATTGATTCGCGGCAAGTCCTCGGGGTCGGGTACGGTCCAGAAACGCATGCGCTGATCGGGTGACTGTCAGAAGCTGTTCTTTCTGCGTGCCCGACAAGGTTCTTCGCTGGATGAGTCCCTGTGCCGTGAGGTTTCTGAGGTCTTGTGTGGCCTGGTCCGCGTTGCCATGGTATTGGATTTCTACAAGGTCGTCAGTCTTAACGGTGCGGAACTTGGCAATTTCAATGAGGGCAGCGACCTCCGAGTCACGCAAGTTGTATTCCCTGTCTCGATCCTGACGTGGGCGACGATTTCCGCGCTCGATGTTTCTAGGGCGTTCGGCGCGGTTTCTCGATTCCGGTTGTTCACCGCCACTAGCACCGCCTCTGCCGGGCTCCGGCTTGGCATCCTCAGGCTTGCGTTCCGACTCCTGTTTCGCCGGTGGATCGGGAGCGCGGTAATCTTCTGGATCGAAGTCGTAGCGGGACATTGTTCAGGTTCTCTCGTCGTAATCTGAGTCTGCGGGCAGATGCACGTTTCCAACATGAAACTGCTTGTCGATGTGGGACAGCTTCCGGCCAGTGTCTTTGAGGAAGGATTTGCGAATGAGGACGAACGCGCCTGCGAAAATATTGAGAAACAGTACCCCGAAAAAGATGGCGAGTGCCCAGCCGTACTCGTGGAAAAGGAACGCTCGATAAGGGACGAGGAACTTCAGCTCGCCCATGAGATAGAAGGCGATGGCGAGCAGGAGGGCAAGTGACAGAAGAAGAGCGTTGGCAACCATATGAGGACGTACCTCGAACTCGGCGTACTGAATGACTTCAAAGGGGAAGAAAATGTGCTTCGCGACTACCGAGATGCGGTTTGCTTGGCTCTCAGAAGCTGTCTTGTTCCGTCGCAATCATTCGTGGGCTTGAGGGTGTCGCTGCTTACCGTTTCATAGCATTGCGGAAACTCGTCGTCGTGAGCATTGCGTGGCGGTCTTGCGTATTGCAGAGCTGTCCGGCCCAGCTTGTCCTTCGCTTCAACTCGTGCTCCGTTTTCGATCAGCAACTTTACCTTGCTCAATTGCCCATTCTCAGCAGCGCCCATCAGCGCTGTCTCACCATCATCGTCTGCCGCATTGACATCTGCACCGGCAGCGATCAAGTCAGCAACGAACGAAGAATCATCAGGCCCAACGTGTCGGGCAGCCTGAATGAGTGGTGTTGTACCCGTCTTCGTTCGCGCATTCACTCTTGCTCCATGTTTCAACAACTCGCCGACGATGATGTGTGAGGAAACGCCCCAAGGCTCCCTGTAAATAAATGCCTCTGCTGACATAAGCGGCGTCCAACCTGATTGACTTGGGAGATTCGGGTCCGCACCTGCGCTCAGCAGTAGTTGCGTCATCTTTGCGCCTTCGGGGAAACCCCTTTGGCTTGCTTTGCTGAGGGGACTGTTGCCTCCTTTATCGAAAACGGCCAGGTTTGCTTTGCTTTCGATCAGCAGTCTCACCATATCTACGTTGTCTTGTTCAATGGCAGAGAGAAGCGGTGTCTGCCCCTTTGCATCCGTGGCCTCGATCTTCGCTCCTGCCGACAAAAGAAGTCGAGCGAGATCTGTGTTGCCGCTTCGGGATGCCGCAAGAAGAGGTGACGTTCCTTGCCAATCAGACACGTTTACAGCAGCCTTATCGTCAACCAATGTTTGAACTAGATGGACGCGGGACTGGCGAGCAGACTCTGTTATCGAAATGTGACCTATAGCATTTAATAGAGGAGTGGACCCGTCCGGGGCGCGACCGTTTACATCGGCTCCAGCGCGAATCAAAGCGACGGCAACATCTTCTCGTCCAAAGCACATGCATCCATCAACGCGGTTACTCCTTCTTCGTCCGCGATATCCGGTCGGGCTTCCTTGGATAGAAGAAAATCGACCATTTCACTGTTCCCCGCTACCACTGCAAGGCGAAGTGCGGATGTGTGGTCTGCATCCATTGCATTCACATCAGTGCCCGAGGAAATCTGCTCATTCACTAATTTCAGGTCATTATGAACAACGGCATTCAATAACGGAGAGCGGGTCCCATTAGCTCGATTCGCTATCTGCTGGTCTGATTGCTTCTCTACCACTGCCAGCTTGCGACTAAATTCTTTACCTTTCTCAATGTACTCGCCTGACTTCTGTTTTCTTCCTTCTTCAAGATAAGCTTTAGCGGCAGCGCGGTACGCAGACATCAATAGGTATTTAGCTGCACCTGGTCTCCATTGCTCCAGCCCGAGCGGAGAGACTACCGCTGCTTCTGCTTCGCGAACGGCCTGGTCCGTTGAACCAAGAAGCGACTTGTCCTGGTGAAACCGTTCGAGACCAAAAGCCTCACAACCGATAACGTCGATTCCTTCGCCCAACAGGCGTTGGGCTCTTGGAAGTGATATTCGCCCGGTCGCACACGATGAAGAAAGCTCGGTAGCTCGACAGTCGAAAGGGAAAATGCCGCTCGGCAAGTCCTTGGGGACCATTGTGGGTCCCGGATGTTGCTCATCGAGAGAGAGTGGGGGAGCGGCCAGCTTGTCTTTAATCGCTTGATCGACTTGTTGGTCGGTAGATTGGCCCAGAGCAGCAACGGCGGTCGCCACTGCAAGGGCGGCGCAGACTGCCGAATTCCGAAAGAATGCACTAAACATCGGAGTGACTCTCGTCGTGAGTGTACTCCGAAAACAGCTTCTTAATACAGAGGTGTGCTCATTTGAAGGCTTCGTCTTCGCGGAAATAAGTGATGGCGAGACCGAGAGGATTGATGGGAATGAGTTCGTTCGGGACGTTGGCCTTGAAGACGAAGACGAAATTGGCCGTGTAGAGCGTGCGCTTCAGCTCGCTGTGGTCGGCTGCCGAGTAGTAAACCATGTCGAAGTCCACGCGGGCCTTGTAGGGCGAGGTCTGCATCCCTTCGAGGGCGACGTTCTTCACTTCGATGTCGATCTCAGGCTGTGAAGGGTCCGTCAGGAAGCTCTTGATGACACCGTTCTTTTTATACGCATCAATGATGTCGCTGGCCAGCTTGCCGTCGAGGAAGTACAGGGACTTCGAGAAATCGTCGTTCATGGTATAGCGATTACGCCGGTAGTAGAGCGCGCAGAACTGCGACAGGAAGTATTTCGCCTCTGCGTCCTGGGGCTTGTATTCGAAATTGGCATAGCTGAGCGCTTCCGCCCTGCCCAACTGGTCGATGCGGATTACCAAGGGGCGAAAGTTTTGAAACGTGCGGATCGTTCTCATGTCGATCAGTCCGAGGGCGACCGCAACGAAGGCAAGAAGGACGAGCGCAATCTTGAGATAGGTGTTGGTGACCATAGGATCGCCGTATTGCTCCAGGTAGAGTCGCTTCGCGTCGTGAAAACTCGAATCGTTGTTCATGGTTTCATGCCCTCCAGGATGCCGGCGGAAGACCCGCCGGAGCTGCCGCTGAAGATGTGGTTCGTAAGAGCGGGAATTTTCAAGAGGGCGTAGATGGACGCCAAGAACGTAATGAAGAGGACGGGAAAGAATTCGAGGAGTTGTGTCGTCGAGATCGTTCCGTTCGGCTGGAGATTCATCGTGCCGAGAATGAGATTCGCGATGATGAATACGACGGCTGCTGCGATGACTTGGTAGAAGGCGTATTGGATGAACGCCTTGAACCATCCCCAGAAGATCCATTCGAGTTGTAGGAACGATGAAGAACGGTATGAAGATTGGGCCGACTAGGACACACACCGCTGTAGCAATGAATCCATAGGCAATGACAACAATAGCGATGGCCTGTGCTGCGGCTAGAAGAATAGTGACAGCCGTATAGATCAGCGTACCGAGGAAATCTCCGAACCCCGGCGAATCCATGCGGGATTCAAAGTCAGCGACTCGCTCTATCACAACCTGCAATTGCGTTTGCGTGATCCTGTTGGCCAGGAACTGCGATTCATCCGTGATGAGATTGTGGAAGCTCGTCCCCATTCCGGGGATCGGATTGCTGTAGTAATTGACCATCGCAAATCCAAAGCTGATGGTCAGCAAAAGACTGGCGAAATTCTCAAAGTGAAAGCCGCCTCTGCCACTGGAGGCGGATAGCGCGGACTTGATGCCAAACCAAACGACGAGAATGGTCGCGAACATCCGAAACAGATTTTGGCCCATCGCGTCGAAGAAGCCGAGGTTCTGCGTGAGCAGATTGTTGATGGCCTGAAAAATGAATTGCAGATAGTCGGTCTGCATTGGGTCTCCTTCGACGCGGCGGGGATAGAGTTACGTCCGATTACGGCATGCGGAAGTTCTGGAGCGAGTTGTTGAGCGTGCTGGTGACCTGTGCCAGATTGCCTGCCAACGTCGCTTGGCGGGCGATGTCGGTGTTGATGGAGTTGGCGGTTGTTTCCCGCTGTTGCTTGGCAGCGATTACGTTCTGTTCAAGCAACGAGAGCAGGAGCTTGTTCGAGTCTTGAAGTGTGCGAAGGGTGAGGACGTTCGCTGCATTGATCTTGTTGAGGACGGAGACTTCGGTGTTGAGGTTCGGATCGCTGGACAGCGAATCTTGTTCGAGATTGTTGATCTGGTTCTGGATGGTCTGGGCGTTGTCGCGGATCGCCCCGATTGCGGCCATTGCGGTCACGTTAGCCCCGTCTGACAGTTCAACCGACGCGTACTGAGACTTTACGCGATTGAGGTCGTCGGGAGTCATGCCGGAGAGCACTTGGCCGTTGTATTGGAGTAGCGGGGTGGTGGCCAACTGATAGCCGGTGTTGACCGTGTTCGGAAGGCCGGTATTCATGCCGTTGACCCACGTTCCAGTGTTTCCGTAGGTGTTGGGCGCGACGACATTCCGCCACTGCGAGAACTGCGCTTGGTAACGTGCGGGCATGTTCTGAAGGTTGCGGGCCATTTGCACGGCTAGGTTGTACTGCTGCACGATTTGCGTGTAGGTTTGCCGGAGCTGATTGAGTTGCTGCACGAGTTGGCTGTAGCGAAGCACCGCATTGGCGTAGTTGGTCGGGTCGTACACAATCCCGAAACCGAACTGCGCGGAGGCTGTGCCAACGCACAAGCCCATGACGAGCAGGACTGCAAGGACTTTCCTTTTCATCGTGAATTCTCCTTTCGTGAGTTTGTAAATCTAAGTGGTTGCCGCTAATGGCTACAGGTCTGAGGGCATTTTGTGGTTTGCGTAATCGGGAACCGCGAGGTCGCCTGAGAGATAAATCTTCACTCGGTGGCCTTCGCGAATTGTTACGGTGGGCAAAATGTTCAGGAATTTATCGAGAATGCGCTGTGAAGTTTGGCCGAGACTCTCGCCAACGCCTTGTTGAATGGTTTGGGTGCCGGATTGTGTAAGAGCACCCCCCGAACCTGCTTCGGCAATCCCGCCAATTGCGCCAACGGCGAGAGAAGCGCCGAAGATTTTGAGGTAGTGGTTGTTGACCTGATCGCGGAGCCCGGTGTCTCCGATCTGATTCATTCCTTTGAACTGGTCGAGGCTGACGGAATAACCGTCAGGCATGAT
This sequence comes from uncultured Acidobacteriota bacterium, assembly GCA_963703805.1. GTDB lineage: Bacteria > Acidobacteriota > Terriglobia > Acidiferrales > UBA7541 > DASTCZ01. The sequence goes on from CAVPFO010000002.1 coordinate 11,969, forward strand.
GAGCCGGTGGAAGGCGACGGCGAGTCGCGTTTGACCGAACGTGTCCACGCGCTTTGCTTCTCCCAGAACCTTCGTGCCTGACGGGATAAGAAGGTGCTGGCGGTCGTGGGAGTAGATGTCACTGGTGACGAGGCATTCGACAGGGCCAATGAACTGCCCGTCGAGCCGGTTTAGCAGTACGGTTTCGAGGATCGTTCCTTCAAAGATGACGTAGTTTTTTCCATCGGCGGCGTTGAGTGCAGATGGATTTGGTGAAGTTTGCTTCGAGGAACTCTCGGCGGCTTTCCTTTCTGCATCTTCGGCTGTGGTTGTGCCCGCCTGGGGCGCGTTGCTAGCGGCAGGCGGCGGTGGAATTAGTTGAGGTGCTGGCGGTAGTCCTTGGAGGATCTGAGCGAGTTGCTGGTTAAAGGTCGGTTCTTGCGCTGGAAGACCCGGCAAGCCGAACGGATTGTTCGTGGGCGAGGCAGTGCCCGGAGCCAATTCCGGCTGTGCTAGGTCCTTCCTGTAGCTCAAAGCGACATTCGACGAAAACAGTGAGACGTATGCTCTTTTCTTCCGTTCGTCCTGAATCGGATCGGAAGCGGTGGCTGGTGGCGGCTGCACCGTGCCCGCAACTTGAGCGGGCGCGGCGGTCTGGCTCTCGGACTGGATTGCGCCGAAGAACTTGTTCTGTTGATTTAGCGCAACCTGTTGCTCGCGCTGAAGCTCCTGAATCCGGTTCTGTAGCTCGGCGATCTTGCCCTCGTTGACTTCGAGTGGGGCAGGAGTTTGAACGGTAGACGTTCCAGATTTGGGCAACGTCTGGGGCTTCTTCCCGCCCGTGAGCCACATGATGCTGACCATCAATACGGCCAGGCCAAGCATGGCCCACGTCTGTACGTTTTTCGGCATGAGGCCGGGCGGCTTTGGTGCTTTGTCTTGGATCGGCTGAGTGGCCGGAGAATTAACTGATTCGGTCATGGGCTCCTCTCATTCGGCGGAAAGTGTTCTGCGGGTCTGCTTCTTACTGGTGACGGGAAAAGGCGAGCTTCTTCTTGCCGACGGCGAGATAGCCAGTGTCCACGATTTTCGGGACGATGTAGACGCCGTTCTGGAGTTCGAAGTTGATGAGATTCGGTTTGCCGTCTTTGATTTCGTAAATGGCTGGTTTTTCGGAAGCCGCGCACTTGATGTAGGTGAACGTGTCATCGTGATAGATCGCGGAGACTAGGAACGGTTTTCCTGCACCCTTCGCGTCGAACTGGTAGTCGAATTGGAGCTTTGTCGAGTACTCGGAACGGAATTTCTGTATCTGCTGTTGGGCGCTCGCCTGCGCGGTCTGAACCTGGGCATTGGTTTGGTCGCGGATGGTCTGAATCTCCCGCTTGTAGGCCTCCGCTTCAGTCGCGGGGACATAGCCTTGCGCGAAAGCGCCGGTTCCGATGCCGGATTCCTCCTTCGGCTCAATGACGACTTTCAAGTCCGGGTCGGCGTTCGGGTCGCTGCTGATCTCGGAGAGCAGGAACGAATAAACGTGACCGCTCGCCGTGATGAAATTCAGATTGCTGCGAATCCCGGCCTGTGCCGGATGGATGTAGCAGAGGTTATGCGCGCCGTTGATGATCCAGAATTCTTTGTCGCCGGTCGTGAAGTCGAGAATCTCTTCCTTTTCGGGCAGGATGATGAGCGTTGAATAGCGCAGTTTGGCTTTTATCGGAACGATGTCGTTCTGCGCATATTTCACGACGCGAGCGGTGTCAGTGGCGGCGTGAATCGGCAACTCGGAGAGACCAAACACAAAAAACAAAGCAAGAAGCGCGGCTGATTTCACCAAATAGAGCGATTTAATTCGTAACGCGGTTTTCATTTCTCTTCTCCTTGATTGAAAGGTTTGTGGGGTGGTTCAGGCTTGGACGGCTTTCTGTCTGACTCAGGCAAAAAGGAAATTAGGGTCATGGCCAGATACAGAAGCGCGGTGATTGAGACAATAAGTGCCGACCAAAGATTCGCAGCGCTTTGAAAAATGAAGTTTGGCAACTTGATCGGCACAGGGAAAACGGGTGTCATCGCTCTCCTTCCGCTAGGATTTCAAGACCCTTTTCAAAGCCGTAGGTCTCGAATGCCTCTCGCCGCTTCCGGTTGTCGAAGGGATCGTTCGTATAGAGCCAGTAGCTCTTCCGGTCCACTTCGAGATTGGCAACCTTGGCCAGTTCCGGCGTCTTAATGAGTAGCTGTTGCTTTGGTCGGAGAGTGGAGATGAGTTCGACTTCGCTCTCGTTCAAGTTGAACTGGCGGCGGTAAAGGTCCCGGTCCATGTCCGGGTTGGCCAGGAAAATCTTGGTCGGGCAGCTTTCGATGATGATGTCGAGGATTTCCGACTTCCTAAGCTCGTCCAGCGATTGAGTCGAGAGAATCATTGCGGCGTTCTGTTTCCGCCAAGTCTTGAGTGCCTCGATGATGTAGCTCTTGATGCTGGGGTTCTTCAGAAACAGCCAAGCCTCATCAATGAAGAATGCTTTGAAGACGTGGCTGATCTTCGGATCGCAGATCGCGGTGTTTGCTCGATGCAGGATGTAAAAGAGAAGCGGCTCCAGTACTTCGGGATATTGATTCATCCCCTGAAAGTCGAAACATTGGAAACGGGAGAACGTAATCGTGTCTTCAGCGTTATCGAAGACGAAATCGAATTGCCCGCCAGTGGTCCATTTTGCCAAGCGGTCAGCGAGACGGCGGTCGAGCGTATTCGATAGAACGCTCAGCGTGCGAAGTGTTGGCTCGATTTCGTACAGATTCTCAATCTGGTGGTAAAGATCGCGTTCCTCTGTGGGCGTCAGTTCCAAGGGCGACGCTCCCTGGATGAGAACTTTGACGAACAGCGCGAGAAAGTCGAGGTTCTCCTTGGTCGGTGGAACCGAGAAAGGATTGATCTTGAAGCCTGGCGAGTTCAATCCAACGCGGGAATAAGAGCCGCCAAACAGTCGAGTCAAGCTTTCAAAGCTGCCGCCCAAATCGAAGATGAAGGTGTAGGGGTCATACTTCTGCATGTTCGTGATGAGGAAATTCAAGAGGAACGATTTTCCAGAGCCCGTGCGGCCCAGAATCATCGTGTGGGCTACGTCACGGTGATGAAGATTTAGGAAGTAGGGTGTGTTGTGATTGGTTTCCAGAACGGCGAGATATTCCTGCTTGAGGTGCCGGTTCTCGGGCTCGCCACAGTGAAGCGTAAAGAGAAATGAGAAGTCGGCATAGTTCGTGTTGAGCAAGTACATGGAACGAAGATTGAAGGGCGAGCCGCCTGGCACAGTCGCCAGAAACGCATTCAAGAGGTTGTACTTTTCTTCGTAGAGCTGTGCGTCGTGAACGCTGAAAACTTTGTAGAAGTCGGCAGCGGCGGTCTCCACCTTCGCGGGGTCGAGGTCATAGATAACGACGCTCAGTGAAAAGTGGCCGAAATAATTGCCTTCGATTTCGAGTTCCTTGATGCTCGCGCCAAGTTCGCGGACCTGGGCTTCCTTTGAGTCGTCCACGAGAACGTCCGTTGGTGGAGCATCCGAGACGTTGAGATGACTTGCTAGGGAGCGCTTCGTGTTGTGGAAGTGGCGGCGCTTCGATTGGATCGCCTTCCGTGCCTTGCCGGAATCCTCTTTCTTCCACTCCGTGACGATGTGAAAGTTAGCCTGCACTTCGAGAAGGTTCTTGAAGATGAGCGGAAAACTTTGAGCTGAAGGCTCCTTGAGCGTCAAGACCTTGACGTAATAGTCGTCTAGCTTCAAATGTCCGCGATGACATTCCAGATGCGATTCGCAAAGGTAGTAGTCCAGAAACGTGTCGTGCTTGAGCCGTGCGAGCTGGAGCTTCTGCGGCGCGAAATTCAACGCTCGCTTCAGAACCCGGAAAGCGTCTTGCTTGCCGAGGAGTTCGACCTGAACGAAATCGCTGACTTGAAGGATGAAGCTCTTCACCTTTTGGTGGAGAGCAGTAAGTGCTTTTGTGATCTCCCGGTCGAGGAGAACGACTTGTCTGCGCGATGAGAACGCAGCGCTCAGGTCTTCGAGTGCCTTCTTTGGATTCTTGTGAAACTCGGTGAGCGACTTTAACAGAGCCCGCTTGTAACGGAAGCCCTCGAAGACGACGACGTAGAACATTTGAAGCGAATACAGCCGCTCGGATTTCTCGGCGAAGTGACGAATGCGATTCTCGATAGCCGTGTTGACGATGGGGTTTGCATACTTCTTGTAAGGAATTGGCTCGTTGTTTCGCTTGAAGAGGTACTGGTAGATGCGAAAGTTCTCGTCGAAGAGCTTCAGTGCCGATTCCAGGCGTTTTGTTAGCGTGTCGAGTGAATTGGGGTCAAGGCACTCGTAATCTACGCCGTGAACTTGAAGGATGACGCCCACATCGCCCGACTTGGTCAGAAAGGCGTGCGGGTCAACGAAACCGTAGAGGTTCACCTGTTCGTTGAGTGAGCCGGTTTCGCTGTAGGACTTGAGGACTTTTTTGAGATTAAGCATTCGAGGCTCTGCGGATCGCGATGGGACTCAGCTTGGATGGGTCGTACTGCGTCTTGAATTTGGCTGCTGACAAAAGAAAACGAAGGATCTGTGGATCGGTATTCGTGGCCCACCGGGCGGCAAGGTACAGAAGAAAGAACATTAGGATGCCGCCCAGCAAGCTCGAAAGCATGTTGAACGTCGCTGCGCCCATGCACATGGCGAAGAAGAAGAGCTTTCTCTCTACGCCAAGAACAGTGAGTGGGCGATGAAGGGTTCGGTAGACCGTATTGATTCTTCTTGCTTGGGCCATGTAGTTCTCCGTTCGAAGTGAGAGAGCGTTGTGTTACGAAGCGGGAAAGAGCCAAGCGAGGAAGTTGACTGCGGCGATGGCCATGCCAACGCCGAACAGTACGCCAGCAAGAACTCGTTTCGAGCCGCCCTCACCGAACGCGAAGGTCAGTCCGGCGACCACAATAGAGACGAGTGAGAGACCACGCGCGATAGTGGTCGTGAACGCCTGCATCAAGACGTTGACGGCGTTCTCCCAAGGGGATGCACCTGTTGCTTGGGCGAATGCCGCCGTTGCGAAAATCAGCGAGAAGGAAAATGCGACGGACGCGGGCCGGAGCCAGCGGGAGACGAATTTGCTGCGAAGGAGTTTCTTCATTGCCGGCGAGTTCCTTTCGGATGATGCGGGTCAGGCCCGCATCGGGATTCGAAGACAATCTCTCGCCGAACTTTGTGTGGCGGGCTAGTGTTGGTGGGAGGACTGAAGATCGAATTGCAGTGCGCCGCTGCGGAGCTGATCCCGAAATACACGTGCGGCCCACTAGCCGAGGACAGAGTTGGGTGATTGGCAACAGATTGCGCTGAGTTGCGGCGAACTGTTGCTGTTTGGATTCGCTCTGTTTCGGTGAGGAGTCCAGCGAGAGTTGCCTTCTACTTTTACTAATGGGCAAAACTTCACTTTGATTCCCCGAAGAAAAACTCCCCGTCTTCTGCGAATTGTTTGTTGTCTTCTGTGGATCTTGTGGAGGCGCACTAAACGAAAAAGAAACGCTCTTCAATCCGAGTTCACTGGCTGCTTTTTGAAGGCGTTGCAGAATTCTCTCGACACGCCAGTGGACTGCCTTCTCTGAGAGCGCCGTATGAGTATGAATGATCTCTTTCGCGAAAAAACCTTCCACTTTCAATTTGATGAGCAGTTCACGCTCAAAAACGGAAAGGATTCCGAGGCGATGACAGTGGTCGAGGAAATCATTCAAGACGGAGACCGTCTCGAATGTGTCGTTTGCGCCGGGCTCGTCACTTGCCTGCGATTTGTCGAATTCTCTCTGAATCGTGAGTCGCTTTTCTTTTTCTGCCCAACGAAATGCATTCTTGCGGAGTGTTCGTGTTAGAGCGATGGGCAGATGATTGCTTATCGCGAGCGGAGTAGTCGAGTCCACCAGTTCTAAGAACAAAGTGAGAATCTGTTGGGCGATATCTTCAGCCTCGATCTCACGAAACCACGCACGAACTTCGCGATAAGTCCGATGGATCATTGGAACGAAAGAAAGAACCAATACGGAATTCCTGAGTTCAGTTTCGGAGATGAGAGAACTGGATTGCATTAAGGAGCCAACAACTTCGCTGGCTGAAGGCACGCTCTTCTCTCCGTCCCTCTGAGCATGCAAGTGTTCGACCAGGGCGCGGGCGGTCGGAAACGTCGCTAGCGGCGCGGCGGCGTGCGCAAGCCTCAAGAATTCGTTTGAGTGATGTGGATCACTCAGCGAAATAACGAGATGTCGCTCGATCTTGCAAATATGGCAATTGCACTGAAGATTCTCTCGCATGATATCAACTCCTAAAATCGAGCCGAAAAGTTCGGCTGACGGGTCTGCGGAAGAGCGCCAACAATTCTGGTTCAGGACGACTCGAATCGAGCTTGCCTATTCGGCTCTCGTTTGCTTGTTGAAGGAAAGTTACGTTTCTTGACGCGGCGATGGCTCAGGCGTGGAAGCCTCATTGCGCAGAGCGATCCTTTGTTTGGGGACTGAAGAAAGGTGCCTGCGAAGAATGGGTGGCAAGTCATATCCGTGTTACGGCGGCTCCTTCTTTCTGCGAACGCCGATTCAGATAGTGTAGGCGAACAAAAAGCGAATTGTCAAGAACCTAGTTTGGACGCGCTAGCCCCGCAAGAAATCTCCGAAGGTAAGGGACTCTTCTTTCGGCCGCAGAATCCTCACTTTGCTAATCGATGTTAACCTTACTGAGCAACCAGCTTCTTCGTGCCGGTATTGGAGGGGATGCCCGAGACTGTCACGATGGCGAGCGGAAACAGACGGCGCTAGGACGGTGGCGATGGCAGACGGCCCGGAACGCGGAAGATGCGACGCACTCGCACATGCGTCATACGCGACCGAACCAGCCGCGCTGTTTGCCTTTTCCCTCACGCGCGCGTCCCATCCGAACCAGTCGGCGACACGCGCTCAGCACATCCCACGGTATGGCGTCCAGAGCGTCAGCAACTTCGGAGAAGAGGATCAGTTGCTGTTTGGATAGCCGTTCGTGCACAACATCTATTAGCTGGGCGGTTTCGTCCGCTTGTGGCGATGTCTCGAGATCCTCCTCGTACGGACCGAACAGAAATATCTTGTCGCGCCAGATTACGAAGTGACTCCCGCAGCCGCTTTCCCTCCAGACGGACGGGTAAAGACTAACGCCCGTGTTCCGATTCCCGTAGAGTCTCCAGGCCGGTCCAGCGCGCGAGTCGAGGTTGATTGGAAAATGCTCTCCACATCCACATGGACACGAGAGCAGGAGCAACCGGGGTCTTCCTCGTTCGATAAGCACTGCATCACCCGGCGACTTCAGATGAGCCGATGCCTCACCTCGGGTTGACACCGTTCCTTGGAGCCGTAATAACCTCGCGCCCGTCATGATGCCACGGCCGGCGCCATAGGAGCCGACTGAACCTCGAAAGTCTTGGAAAGCACACGTTCGGCCAGTACATATGCGGCTGCACGGCGGGACGCTTCAGTTTCAGGGGCAGATGGGTCCTTACTGGTTTTTATGAGAAGTGCAAGGGCCAATGCGCCCGCGTATTGATCCCGACCGCATTCCCATTGACGGGCATAGCGCCGGATTTGTTGGACGCACGCGTGGAACCAAACGAACGATTTTTCGGATTGGCTTGCGTCACCGCAGCGTCCAATGGACGGTAATCGTAGAGAGGTGCTAAAGAGTCCAACCACTCTTGTGCATTTCTATCGTCATTGGCGAATCCTTCCACTAATAGACTGGCTTCGAGAGTGGCGGCATCGTAAAGAAGCGGGTAGTTGCTGCGGTGCGCAAAGAAGTCGATCACTATTGCGTCAGTAGCGCGGACACGGACATTGGCGGCGTGTAGGTCGCCGTGGATCGGTCCTACCAGCACGGGCATTGAGACGCAGAGTTCGAACAATGAACGCAGTTGCTGAAGGTTGCGGGTCGCACCCAATTGTTGTGCTCTCTTAAAACGTTGGCCATCGATTCTGCGCGGAAAGTGGCGGAGAAGTCCCGCAGAGAGCGGCGTCCAAACTTTGTGTGCCTGGCGATGCCATCCAAGCAGTGTTCGATCAAACAGGCACGCAATAGCGGACGCGGACCGCCCGTCGAAGGCACAATTACGGAGGCTTTCCGATTCCTCGACATAGTCACCGACGATCACTCCCTCGTTTGCGCCAAGGCAACAGCGTTCGCGAACCAAATGGGGGCCGAGATGGAACGGAACATATGGGTCAACGTTCTCCTCGTAGATCTTGTACTCAGCAAAGATTTTCCCGCGTTTCCCAATTTTGACGAAATGAGGTTGCGGCCATTGTCCATGCAATCCCCCCGCTAGTTCCGCACAGGCGCGATATACAGCGACGCCAGAATGGCCGTCAGGCATGGGTACGAGGTGAATATCTTTGCAGTCCGCGAATGCACGTTGGAGTAGTAGCGTGGACTGCTCTGTCAGAAACGATTTGTGCTTCTTGCCTTGGCTGTCCACTCGGTCCTCGATAGTGATGTTCAATGCCCGATTTGGGGCGGCACCTGGTTGACCATCCGAGACAAAATTGGCGACATTGCTCCATAGGACGCTCTCATCGAAGTATCGCGCGTGGGGAAGTGGGGGATCACCGTTCTTTGGATTCTGCCACTTGCTTAGCTTCTCAGCCTCATGAGGAGGCAGCCCCGCTGTTGGGAGCCTAAGAAGATCGATCAGATTGGTAAGGATAGGTAGTCCGCTCTGTGCTGACCGCAGAATTATTCGGCAGTCGTAGTTGAGCAGCCGTTGTGCATGTTGCTCCAAATCTTTCGCGATTTGTAAAGGTTTCTCCACGCTCTGTGTGAAGACGACTGCGGAAAGTCCTGCGAGATATGCGGGTTCTTGCAGATCAACGTCAGTGCACGACGTAACTAAGTATTCGCGTTCTTCAAACACGCGCCTGCCATCATGTGGAGCCGTGGTCCCAAACCACGCGACCTGCTTTCTCCCACGCAGACGGTTTAACTCGATGGGCATCTTTAAGCCTCTCGTGCGAAGAGTGGCCAGGAGTCAGCGCGCGCGAAGGAACCAGATCGAGAGCAGATGTAACAGTCGGCCCTGGGGTGCGCACGGACAGTTCGCAAGGTTGATGCCATGGCGTTATAGAGGACGTGGCGCGCTTTCGCAGGGATGCCTGTGACCACGGAAAGCATCATTGTGATTGCAAGCGAAGCAACAGTGCCATTCAGGGACATAACGGCAGGCGCAGGCTCACGCTGGCCCTGAATGTAGGGATCGGCTTGGCGCTCGAACGCGGTCATCATGTCCCGGCGAACCTCATTTGCGTCCAGCAAACCATCACACGCAAAGCATGCAAGACCGGGAGCCAGCAGTTGGACGCGACCGTAGATATGCGTAATACGACCCTCGGTGACTGCGATGGTCACGCCCATGTCGATGCACGGGATCATGTACTGGTACGAAACTTGCTGTAGAACAGCGCGACTTCCATGAGAATCAGTGCAGCCGAAGATGATGTCTGCGTTCAACAACTCTCGCGCGGTTTTACTCTCAATAACATCGCCCTTAACGCAAGCGACGGTCGCATCTTTCGCGATGCTTTGAATGTATCGGGCCGCGATGTCGACTTTCGGATGACCTATATCATTTGCCGTAGCGTTAGCAACTCGGTTCAGGTTCGTCGCCTCTATAACGTCTGGGTCCACAAGAATGAAGTCTCGCACGCCAAGATGCACAAGCTGCTGCGCGATGAGCGACCCGGTACCGCCTAATCCGACAATTGCGATTCGCAGACGCTGGAGCGCCTCTTGCCCGGCCGAACCGAAGGCGCGTATTTGACGGTCGAACTTCTCGGAAACAGACGCCACAGGAGCCAATGGATCGAAAATCACTTCGCGGGTCGTGCCGATCGAAACAGTACGAATATCTTCGTCCCCGCCGAGGCGGCGAGCGCGCAAACCTCCGGCGCTCATAACAAGAGCCGCATGTATGAGGTTTGGATGACGGCGCGCAAGGAATGCGGAAAGGTGCTCCTCACCATCTGAATCCACTAGCGAAAAGAGAGGAGCTTCGGGACCTGGATGGCTATGCGCGAAAACGAGGGCGCAGGCTTCACGACGCGCGCGCTTAGTCACCCGCGCAACAAACTCGGGATTCAACTCCGCCTCTAATAGGCCTCTTCGTGTGTAGTCAGTCGACGCTGGGAACTGAACTTCTCGTACGAGGAGCCTCACCACGCCATCCGCGCGGACTGTTTGGCTAGCGTAGAGAATGGCGCACTTCTCAGTTTCTCCGCCTATCAACTCGGCTCGGATGGCAGCGCCATCTTCCTCAGCAAGCACGAGTTCTATCATTGAAGCGACCTAAGTCGCCCCATGATGACTTTGAAGTACGTCACCAACGAGTCGTTATTCGGATTCCAATGTTGAAGGTGCCAGGAAAACCATGTCCCGCGCGGGCCAATTTCGGGGATCGGGTTGGAGTCGTTGGTGCCTTGCGGCGTCGCGCCATTTGCGAGCCGCACGCCCTTGGGTTCCACCCAAAAGCAGTCCGGCTGCGCAGCAGGGTAACCGGGCGGGGCGACGAAAAGGACCGTCACAGATTCCTGATTCCAGCCCGGAGGCATCCTAACATCAGGGATCGTGACCAGGTGCGCGCCGCTTGCCAGTCGCGTCAATGAAGCGCCTGGACAAATGGTCTGAAGCACCTGCATCTGCTGCTCGACCGGAGTCATCGAGTCCCAAAGGTCGCCGGTGGTACCGCATAGAAGTGCCTAGTGTGCTCCCCCTCCTTGAGGTGGACGGCCTCACTATCCGATATCGGCTTGTCCGGCGTGTCCCCCTCCTCTTCAAGGAACAGTTGATAGGTTGGGGTAATCGACGCTATCGCCTTGATTTCGGCTCCTGTCAGAGAAGACTTGTCTGTCTCGTAGCGCTTGGCATCTACGAAAAAGTGATAAATCTTCTTTTGCTCTTGTTCATTCATTTGGGTCCTCTCGATCAATGCAGAAAAAAGATAACACGGTGACGCTTGTTGCGAAAGGAGCAGCGTACGAAGCCGAGCAAAGGAATCTTGGATCTGGCAATTGTCAGAATCCGCGCCGATGGCGGTCTCGTCTTGTTGGCCAGCTCTGGGATTGCCGCAGCAGGGCACATCATATCCGCTATTCCATCTCGAAGCCGTATTGGTTGTGAATTTCGGTGTTCAGCTGTTCTCCGTGACTGTTTGAACGACATTCTCGGGAGCACCGACGATCCGACGAGTCCAACGAGATGAGTCCCTCACTCCCATGTCGAGGTTTTGAATCCAAGGCTCTTTGCATTCTCTGACACCGCGCGCTTGATCTGGTCCGTGGCACCGTTCGGAAAATCAGCAGTGATTTCCACTGTGATTTTGAGTTCGGCTTGGGGATCGGAGGCGAGATTGCTGATAATTTCTTCTGCCAGTTGCACGAGCCGCATCTTCGCCGTTGCCGGGTTAACTTCCACGGAGCCATAGAAAGACTTCGCTTTGCCCGTGCCAGTGGCGGGAACGGAAGTTGCTCCACCAGTCGGGGATTGCGAAGGCACAGATCGACTATCGGGCGCTCCTGTCGGCGGCGGAGCGATCCCGGAATTTGGTTTCAGATCTGCGGGTAGATTAGTTTCATATCGCTTCGCAACGTCTGGCTCTATCAGCAGCAGCGTGTCGTCGAATTGAACGTTGGCGTCACCGAATTTGAATCCCTCAAAAATATCGCCAGTCTGACCGTATGCAGTGCCGAAGAAATCCTTGCTCCCTGCGCCCTTAATGATGGCTTGTTCCAGCACGTTGCGGTCGTTGAGGCGTGGCAAATAGATGTAGCGCTGCATGTCCTCCCAGAAGGCCATTGCACCCACCGCGTCCTTGCCATCTTTCCAGTAGAGCTTCTTCAACGTGTCGCGCAAATGTATTGGAGACCAAGCGCTGATAACCAGCTCGTTGTCATGGCACACCCGCTGGATCTCAGCACCCAACGCTGAGCCACTCGTGTTCAGCGGAAATGCTTCGATGGTGGGTTGGCGATCCGCAGGCGTGGCCTGCGCCGGGCACAGGAGCCACTTGTAGCACTCGCGCGCGACGCGAGGGAGCACGTCTTCGGCGGACTGAAGTTCCTTCTTCGCCTGCTCCTCTTGGAGGCCGTCGATGTTCAACCGTTTTTCTCTAACATCCGCCACGATAGAGTTCCAGGCGAGCGCCGTGCGCACACAGTCGCGCACTCGGGTCAAGGAGGCATGATCTGGAGCAATAAAAATGAGCCTATTTCCACGGTATCGGGGCTTTTGCCCGTGGTTGCGCACAAATTCCAGCACCTCTTCCGAGGCGATGCGCATCTCCTGCTTGCTGTAAAACTTTTCCGGCGGAAAAACAACTAAGCGCAGCGCGCCGTCATCGGGCACGTCCGCGTGCGGCGTGAAGATGTGACTACCCTCGAAAAATGATGCTCCGGGCATGAGCTTGCGCAGGACATCGGCCACCTTGCCACGCACCTCGTTCTGGTCGCTGAACCGTCCCTTCCGATCTTCCATTTCCCGACGCAAGTTTGCGCGAGTGTCAAACCAGAAACGTGTGGCGTCCAGAGTTTTATCGCCAGAGGAGTTCAGGTAATGCAGCCGGTCGGCCAACCGATTGAGTGCGTCGGAGAAGGTTGAAGACGCTTGTCCTGGCTGCACACACCCTAGGAGCACACGGGCGCGATCGAGACCGCGAACCACTCCTTTCTGTGTTACGGCGGCAGATGGCGCGCTGCCTAGGAAAATTGTACGAGCCACGCGGCACGCAGCATTGATGGCACCGAAACGCGGCTCCTTCGTTTCGAGTTCTGTGGTCTCAGCCCGTTCGCCGTCGATATCCTTTTCCAGTACTGCATCCCAGCCCGGTGCAAGGTAGTAGGTCAGCTCATTGCGCGTATTGCCATCGTAAAGCGGCAGGCTGCCAGGCAGGATCATCAGGTCCTGATTTTGATCCTTCCAAAGCCGGTAGATCACCTTCGCCATCAACTTCAGCACGCCGCGCGTGCGCTGGAAACTTTGAAGAGTCGTCCAATCTTCATAAAGGCGGTCAAAAACTTCCGGGTGGATGGGGTAGGCCTGCACCAGGCGATTGAAATAACGCGCTTCCTGCGTCTCCGACGGCAGTTTGGCGCCTTCGGTAACGTAGGCATCAGCAAAAGCTCGACACACCGCGTCGCGGGCAGAAGCGTCGCGTACCGGTTCGAAGAGACGACGGCGGACAATCTCGAAGGCCTCCTCGGTCGCGACAGGCTTCCATAGCGCCTGCAACCGGCCGAAGGTTTTCTCCAGTGCTTGCAGCGCCGTCATTCCACGATTACTTCCGGCTTCGATGTCCGATTCCGGTAAAGAGGCGAGCAGGATGGCGTTCGGCACCAGCTTGATAGCCTCGGTCAGCGCCTGCACAAAGGAGAGATTGCTGTCGTAGCTTCCACCGCTCAAAGCCTGGCCATTTGGAAACTGGCGAATATAAGCGACAAGCTCATCCACAAGCACCACACACGGCCCATATGTTTCTAGCAACGTTTTCAGGACGTTCTTGCCGGGTGATGTGCCGGTCATGTCGGCATCTTTCACCAGCGCATAGCCTTCGTCACCGCCGAGCTGCCACGCGAGTTCACCCCAAAGCGTGTTGATGGTTTGCTTGCCATCTTTCCACGCCTGGCCGGGCGCACGGGCCGTGCCGTCGAGAACAACCACGCGAGCTTTTGGCACGTCCATGATGCCCGCGTGATCGAGCAGATCGGGGATTCCTGGCAGATCCTTGAGCGAGCACTGACGGGTGGCCAAGTGATAGACCGCCAGCATCGTATGCGTCTTGCCCCCGCCGAAAGCGGTTTGAAGTTGAATTACAGGGTCGCCGCCTTGGCCGTTCAGCCGTCTGGCCACGGAAGTGAGCAGCAATCCCATACCCTCGGTGATGAAGGTGCGCTGAAAAAAAGCTGTTGCGTTCTGATATTCGGGCGTTGCCTTGCCGGTGTACACGGCAGTGATGTCCGCAGCGAATTCCGCTTGGAGAAACGTGCCTTCGAGCACGTCGGGATGGGGAACAGCTACTTCGCGCCACGGTTTCATCGATTTTTGCTCCAGTCTGGCATGTTACTCAAAAAGGCTGCCTTGTGTTTTTTCCGTTGGCACGGCACTGGCAGCGACTTCAATGCCACTCCAGGAAGTAATGAGTTCGTTGTAGGCGCGCGCATCCTCGGCCCAGCCTTGGCGCTCGCAGAGGGTGTGGAGGCGATAGGCGAGTTGGCGAATTGCTTCGGATTTGCCACTCACGGCTGCGAGGAGTCGGCCCGCACCACTTTCGCCTTCATTCTTCAGAGCACGAATGAATTGATGCAGGGTTTCCCATACAGGCAGGTGGGCCTCGTTCTGCGGGTTCCAGTCGGAAGGATATTCAGAAAACTTGCGGAGGCGGACGATGCCGCCGCCAGATTCCACCACGCCAGCGTCCTTCAAGCCGTCCACGCTGGTGCCTTTTGCGCGAGAGAGCGTGTCGGCATCGCCGAAGCGGCCTTCGCCCCAGCCATTCTGCTCGAACCAGTGAAGGCAGAACTGGGTGTCCGAGTCGAAGTCGTCTTCGGCGAGGAAGCGATTGATGAGTTGGAGGGCAGTGCGGATGCTCATCGGCGAGCCATCGGCTTCGAGCACTCCGGCGTATTTGGAGAAGACGGCCATCCCAGGCCCGATGATGGCCTGCGACAGATCCACTGGGGCGACAGGTGAACGGTCGTCACCGGAGCCTTTGGTCATCTCATCCAGCGCCTCGGGAAGAATGGCATTCAACTCGCGCAAGAACTCGCGGCGGGAAACGGTTGGCGCATCCGTGGGACGCTTGCGGCAGACTAACACGATGCTGGACGCAAGCGAGTTCCTGTTTGCGTTTCTCACGCCCCCGTCGCGTTCTGTTCGCATTGGCCATGTTCCGTCAATAGCGAATCCAGCTCGGAGAACGGCATCAAGGAAAGTTTCCCACCCTGTGCTGGCTGTGCCCTTATCTCCATCTTTCTCAGACTGCTTAAAGGCGTAGTAGATGGTAACTGGGAAGGCGGGATGCGCTTGTTCAGATAGCCGTTGCATAGCTCTGGTCATACCTTCCAGGAAGAAGATTTCCGCAAGTTTTCTTCCACCATGGCGGTGTGGCGTGGCCACCAATTCCTCCGCTTTTGGGACTGTCAGCGTTGCGAAAAGTTCGGGGAAGACGGGTTTGAGGCAGTGTCGGAGCCAGACATAGAACAGGTCTGAGAGATCGGCATATCCGATATTGTCGTAATATGGAGGGTCGGTGGAAAAAACGACTTTACCCTGGTTGTCGGGCAGAGATGTAGCGTCTAGTTGCTTAGCGTCGCCTGGAGCGCCGATGGGAAGTTTTTCGACAACGTCACTAACCCACTCGACTCCTCCGGCCCAATTGCCACTCATCTTTTGAAGTGGGTTTATTTCGATATAGTCCCAAGACATCGAAACGGTTTGTCTGGCGAAGATCTGAGCAACACTTCCACCCTTCATATTCCATAGGCAGAGGGTGTTGTTATAGGTTACCAATCGGCTTAAAGCACAACCTAGATATGTTGATACTGCTTCCGAATAAGCTTTAGCTCCGGTGCCCCCGTCAGCTAGACCGCCGCCCTCGTCACTATGACCGGCAGCAAGAGCGTCGGACTCGATCATTTCTCTCGCCTGCCCTAGTAGGTCGCTGAGCGTTGTCAATGCTACCAACTGTCGTGCCATGAATAGATCGCTCCATTTCGACATTCCGTAATTACCGACGCGGAACCCTAACGCCTGCTGAAAGAACTCAACATCTGGTCTCCACGTCGGCTCTTTTTCGAGAGCTGTCTGCTCATGGTAGTCCGTTGCATCCAAGTACACCCGGCCTTGCGAACTTTCTGCGACAATCGCCATAAGCCGCGCTCCCATTCGCCCGGCTTGCGCTTCGGTCTTTATGTAGTCGCCGTCAATAGGTGTGTCGGATACTAGACAACGAAAGCTCGCGCCTGAGCCTTTAGCCTTTGTTCCTTCGACTGCCTCGGTGGGCGGCGTTCCAGTCTTTACCTTAAAGCGATAGCGGTCGCCCTGGACTAGCGGCGCTACATAGACAACCTTTTCTGCCTTCTGGGAGAGAATAAAGGTTGTCGCAAGCGGCACATCGACGTGGGAGAAGGCTGGGTTGGGACTCTTGACGGTGCGCGCCCAGAGCCAAGCGATGACAGTGAGCTTCTGGCCAACGAGCCGCTTCAGGTCAGGTCGCTCGCGGGCCATCTCGTTAGTGATTTCGGCAGACGGATAGAGGTGGCCGATGCGCTTCTGGGCCTGGGCCTGCATCCAGGCCCCATAGCGACGCACGTCTTCCGAAAGTCCCGTCGCACCACGCCAGGATTGGGAGAAGCCAAGCTTTTTACCCTCTGTCCCGTCCGTGAGTTGTGGTCCGACTGGGGGTCGCCCGGCGAATTTGGGTGGAATCTCGATCGTCGCTTTGTTGATTAGGACCGCAATGGGGTTGAGATCGGAGGCGCAGGCTTCCAGCCCGAGCCGCTGCGCTTCCAGGGGAATGGTGGCACCACCGGCAAAGGGATCGCGCAGCCTCGGGAGCTTCGCCGGGTTGAATAACTCGGCTGCTTGCGGGTGGTCTTCGTTAAGTTCGCACACTTCACGCCACGACCGGCGAATCTCCTCGCGGGCGCGCTCCAAGATCTCATCGTTAGTTGTGTTTTCCCAAAGTATCAAGTCTTCCATAATTCTGAAGAGCCGCTTCCGTTCAATGGCGGCTTCTTTCTTGTTCACCCCATACTTGAAGCCACCACCCTGTTGGTAGCCGGGGTCGTTGACGAACTGGGCGAAGAGGACGGCCCGAGCCGCCGCTAGCGGCCGGCGTGCCCACCAGTAATGAAGCGTCTGAGGATGACCGTGACGCGGAACTGCCTTCTCTTCCTTTGCTGCCGCGTTGATTGCATCCAATGGCAGGGCAACCTCGATGAGCTTGCGGGGCGATTTGACGGGGTAGCTCATTATGTGCGTGTTCCTTTTTCGAGCAGGGCGTTCAGGTCGTAGTTCACAGACGAGACGCCCCAGCCAGGTTCGGACTCGAAAGGGTTTCGCAGGTAGTGGGGGCCGTCCACCGTGTCGCTCTCGCCCACAAGGACGATTGCGAGGAGGAATTTGTCGGCCTGGTTGAGGGCGTAGAGCATTTCGTTGCGCGTTATCGTGACGGTGCTCGCTCCGGCCACGCGGCCTTTGACCTCGATGTGCCGGGCTTCCGGCTGCTTGCCGTCCACGGCGGGTGGGTAGGAAGTCATATCCCAGCCGCATTTCTGGGCGGACACATCTACCACGCGACAACCGCGTGCCTCTTCAGCGTGGCGAACTGCGTCCATGGCGAGTTTTTCGACTCGGGCACGGGCGACGGGGTCGGCGGAAAAAGCGGAACCGTACTCCGCATGAGATTTCCCACGCAGGCGACGGAGGAGACCGATGGGAACGACCAGCGCGCCACCGAGAGCCACGGGTGTGGCCGAGGTGACGTGGCGCATGGATAGGAGTTCCTTCTTTCGGTTTTCAAGGCGACCTTCGAGATCGGAGACAGTGCGGCGGGCGTTTTCAAGGTTCAGTCGCACGTCCTTGCCAGCTTCCTGATCTTCTTTGAGCTTGATCCAACGGTCGGACCAGAAGGCGATTTCCTTGGTAAGGCGTTCGTGAACGGCAGCAAGGGTCTTGTCCACATGAGCGATGCGGCGTTCGGCGACTTCTCGAAAATGTTCCGGCACGAGAGTGGCAGCGGCGAGGGCGAGTGCCCGCTGTTCCTGGTCGGCACGAATCCATGGCGCGGAGAGCACATCCTTCAACAGCGCACGGTCAGCAGGTGCGAGGGCTTCCAGGTCAAGGTGCGGTGCCCAACCTGCAAAGGTGGCAGATCCATCAGTCGCGACACAGACAAACTGGAGACGCTTGGAGAGCACCTGGTCATCGCCGGATTTGATCTCGTGGGTGAGCAAGAAAAGCAGATGCGACTCTTCGCCCTCGTCGGCAGGGTCCACAAGAATAGTGCCCTGACGGAGGAGGTTGCCGTGCTGTTCCAAAATCAAGTCGCTCACTGCGAGCATGAGCGGGTGACCAGGATGGAGCATTGCGGCGAAGGCCGCGCCTGGCTTGTCGAGTGGCCGGACAGCTTCGCGGGTGAAGCAGACGCGCTCGTAACGCTTGAGCACGGGAGCGAGTTCGCGGCGGTTACGACCGGTGATGATGCGGTCGCGCTCGCGGATGGAGGCCGGAACATGCGTGACCTCGAAGCGGGCGGCCTCTCGCGGATGAATGGAACCGCCCAGTGACTCGAAGGCTTTCATGAAGAAGGAACGCACGAAAAAGGGCTGTAGGCGGCGGGCCTCGGCCTTTTCCATCTCCTCCTTCACCGCGAAGAGGCGTTCGGCGCTCATGGACTCCTGCGCCAGGGCGTTGCGGTTAAGGATGTCGCGAAGCTTGTCGTGGTCGAATGCGTTCTCGACACGCTGGCGGAGACGGGCGCGAACTTCCGGCTGGTCGCCGTAACGGATGGCCTCCAGGAGCAGATCCTTGAGGCTAATGCCCTCAAAAACTTCGCCAAGGATGTCGAAGACACGGCCATTGAGTGCGGCACTCTCAACACTAAGTTTTTCAAGAAGCCGAAAAAACACATCACCTTCGCGGGTTTCGTTGGCGACGAGATTCCAGAGGTGGCAGACCTCCTGCTGACCAATGCGGTGGATGCGGCCGAAGCGCTGTTCGATGCGGTTTGGATTCCACGGCAGGTCGTAATTGACCATCAAGTTGGCGTTCTGGAGGTTGACGCCTTCACCGGCGGCATCCGTGGCGACCAGAACGCGCACTTCTGGGTCGGAACGAAAGATAGCCTGAATGCGGCGGCGCTCGTCGCGGTGGGTGCCGCCGTGGATGGTGACGATGGAGTCAGCACTGCCCAGCACTCCGGCAATTTTCTGGTGGAGGTAATTCAGTGTGTCGCGGTGCTCGGAAAAGATTATGAGCTTGCGGAGGCGGCCATTGGCATCGTGCATGGCCGGGTTGTATTGCAGGATGCGGGACAGTTCGTCCCATTTGCGGTCCTGTCCAGAGGCGACGACAGCTTTGGCCTGATGTTCGAGTCCCTGGAGGATGACGATTTCCTGCTCCAACTCGGCGATGGTGCTGGCGGCGGTGGCCTGATCGACCAGGGTTTCTTCCAGGTTCTCCTGCTCTTCGGCGTTGAGGTCGTCGTCGTCCTCGGGAATATCAGCGAGGGTCTCGGCTAGGATTTGCTGCCCACGAATGCCTAGTCTTTCCTCGCGGAGGCGGCGTTCCAGACGTTCCTTGCGTCGCTTGAGCGATTGGAATATGGCCTCCGGGCTTGACGCGAGGCGGCGCTGGAGGGCGGTGAGGGCAAAGCCGACCGAGCCTTTGCGTGAGCCGTCAAGCTGGTCGGCCTTGCCCATTTCCGTCTGCACGTAATTGGTCACGGATTCATAGAGAGCGGCCTCTATGTCGGAGAGTTTGTAGTTTACGGTGTAGGCCTTGCGTTCGGGAAAGAGTGGCGTACCATCAAACTTCACCATCTCTTCTTTCACCATCCGGCGCATGAGGTCCGAGCAATCCACTTTGTGGACGCCGTCGCGGAACTTGCCGTAGAAGCGATCGGAATCGAGCAACGACAGGAAAAGTTGGAAGTCCTCCTCCTTGCCGTTGTGGGGCGTGGCGGTCATCAGTAGCAGGTGTCGCGTGTGCTGGCCGATTTTCTCAGCGAAGTTGAAGCGCTTCGTGCGCTTCATTTCCCGACCGAAGAAATGCGCGGATAGCTTGTGGGCTTCGTCGAACACGACCAAATCCCACGAAGCGAGGCAGAGCTTGTCCTGGGAGTCCTCATTACGCGACATTTGGTCAAGCCGGACAATTAGGTGATCGTGGTCCGCGAAGGGATTGCCGCTCGGTGAGGCGGCTTCGAGTTCTTTGGAAAAGATTCGGAACTCCAAACCAAACTTTTCAAACATTTCATCGCGCCACTGCTCCACCAGGCTGCCGGGAGCAACGATGAGAATACGGCGAGCGTCGGCCCGCATGATTAACTCGCGGATGTAGAGACCGGCCATGATGGTCTTACCCGCACCTGGATCATCCGCCAAAACAAAGCGCAACGGCTGCCTCGGCAGCATGGACTCATAAACAGCCGTGATTTGGTGCGGAAGCGCGTCCACGTTTGATGTATGGACGGCCATCATGGGGTCAAAGAGGAAAGCGAGGTCAATGCGTTTCGCCTCAACGGCCAGCTTGAATTCATCGCCGTTACCATCGAAGGCCCACGGACGCTCGATTGTGGCAACGCTGATGCTCGCCTCATCCGCGCGGCCTAGCAATCTCTCCTTAATAGTTCCCTCCGGAGTCTTGTAAAGGATCTGCACGGCACCGTCGCCGATAGGCACCACGGCGATGACGCTGGCGATCAAGGTGGGTTCGATGCCAACCAGCGATATTCCAGCCTTGAGAGTTTCTAGCTTGATCATGACAAGTAAATCTCCGCCTGGTGTTGCGCGACAAAAAAGCCGCTGACCGCTAACAGGAGAGCTTCGAGGCGGGTCATGTTGACCTTCGTATTGGTTTTCCGGTACGGTGGCTGGTCCGCTTGGGCCCATTCCCGCTTTTTCCGGTCTCGTCTACCGCATATCTCTCCGAGGCCTCACGCACAACCCAGGCCAAGGATACCTTTTTCTGTTTCGCGATCTTGTCGAGCGTTCGATAGAGATCAGGCGGAAAGCTGATCGACGCACGGACCAAGGCTATCTTCTGCTTGTTCATGCCTTTTTTCTCTGCCTTTTTCCCGTCACCGTGGCGTGTTTCTTTAAAGACTCACCACTTTACACCACGGCGGTGAGGAAAAGGCAATGCAGTTCCGTTTTGAGCGGTCAGCATTTCCCTGTCTCCTTTCCTTGGTTGCTTCCGGACTGTAAGATCGCTTCAATAGCGATGTGTTCGGGCTATTGCGGGGCGAGCGATGCAATTTAGTGTCAAAGTCCGGATCTTCAAGTGTCTTCTTTGGTTCAGAAATGACTGGACGGCGCAACGGACGCAAGTCCATTGCTGACTGAGTGGCATACCACTTTGTTGCATAATCGAGAAGCCCGCTCTATGCAATCGGCGCGGAGATTTCCTCCGCGCCGATTGCGTTCAGGATTTGGGTAGCTGTTTTCTGGATGTGTTCAAGGCTCTCCGTCAGGAGTTTTGCGTCGCCATCGTAGATCTGAATGTAATCTTGAGACGCTGAGCCCGTCTCTAGGCCGATGGCGTGGCAGACCACGAACGCAACCGCCTCGGCTTCAGTCTCGCGGCTGCGCCTTGAAGTTCTACTACGACGCTCGTCGCGGTGCATCATTTCGTGTGCGAGTTCATGCGCCAGCGTCGCGAATTCTTCAGCCGGAGATTGTCGAGGTAGTAGAGTGATTGTGCCTCCTGCGGAAGTGCCTCGCGCCGGAGCGATGTCCTCCGAATACTCAAGAGCGATGCCTTGCTCGGCGACAAACTTCGCAAGGCGCTCACGGTACTCGCGAGGCTCGCCATTAACGCTGCCGATTGCGGGGAGTTCTTGACCGTCCGTCTGGCTGATGTCAAAGACGTAGGCCGCGCGAAACCCGACAGCCGTTGACGATTCATCGGTTTCGTCTTGTTTGGCGCTTTCATTCTTCCGCCGAACAATCGGGGCGAGAATCATGATGCCTTTCTCGCCTTTCTTCACGAAGCGCCCGAGCCTGTGCCAAGCGTGAAAGCCCGCTACGTGCGATGCAGTCGGTTTCTGTGATGCGATAAGCATCACGTTTCGCAAACTGTAGCGGTGGAATCGGCCAATCGCCGCAAGGTACTGCGTCAGCGTCTCGCTACGGCCCTCGTTTAGCGCCGCAATGAGTTGCTCGATGGCTTGATTTGTAATGTTTTTGATGTTTTCTGAATTCATTTTCTTTGTCCTTTCGGTGAGTTGCGAGTTGGTTCCCTCAACCAGGGAGGGGAACCAAATCGCAACGGACTCACCGAAAGGACAGAGAGCTAAGCGGGCTTGTATTTGCGGCTGGAGCGGATGGCAACGGGCGTGACAGGTCGCCATTTACCTGGCGCGACTGTGTGCTAGCGGAGGCCGTTAAGAGACGCGGCTTTGAGTAAATGGAGGAAGGTAAAGCATGTAGAGCACCCGTCTGTGAAAACAGGTGCTCTACAGTGTGCAAGGAACTATGTTTGGTCGCTGGGGATCAACTTTTGAGCGAAAAGCAGATGCCCCAAGTTCAGGTTATTCTAAAGAAATATTGAAAGGGATCATAGAGGTTTTGGATTCCTTCGCGTATTTCAACCTGTAGCCGTTGCGGATTTGGCCTTCATTCGGTCTTGGATTTCGTCGAAGTGCCAAGGGCGAAAATCGTGAGTGTCCACTCCAACATCCATCGAAAGTGAAGCGTCGGGGGCCGGAAGTTTTCCGTGGGAGTGCCCGTACAAATGCCAGGCTCCCCGCGATGACTGATTCCAGACTCTCATTGCATAGTGGCAGAGCACGATTCGTTGTCCATTGAGCGAGACTTCCGCGAGATCATTGAGCCACGTAAATTCCTGAGTAAGTTTGCGGGTTTCCTTGTCATGGTTTCCGGCGAGTGCAAATATCTTCTTGCAGCGAATCTGTTGGCGAAGCTCCGCAGCGCGTGCTTTTGGGCCGATGCAGAAATCTCCGAGGAAGTACAGAATATCGTTCGCTTTTGCGCGCGAGTTCAGGCGTTCCAAAATCTCCTGATTCATTTCCTCGACAGTTTGGAACGGGCGATTGCAGTATCGAATGATGTTCTTGTGTCCCAGATGAAAGTCGGCGGTGAACCAAATGTTGAGCACAGCTCGTTTCTCCAATAAGGTACACGGAATGAGTATTCTATGCCGGGAGGTGAGATGAGCAAGTCCAATCGCACAGACGCAACAGGTTCAATTGCTTCGTCCGGCGACGAACGTCCATGGACAGTTCAGCAAACCGCTCAATTCCTTGGTGTGAGCCCGCAAACTGTCTATCTATGGGTGGAGCGAAAGCAAATCCCCCATTTGCGCGTAATGGGCCGAAATATCCGCTTTCTCAGATCGGATCTCGAAACATTCCGTGCCTCTTTCAGGCAAGAGATAGTGGAGATCTAGGGTTTGTAGTCTCAGATTTGGGATGGAGAGCGCCTTGCGGCCAGGCGTCCCGCAATTGCGCGATGTATGGCGCGATGTATGGCGCGATGTATGGCGCGATTATGGCGAGAATATGGTAGGATCGTGGCGAGGTTGACGGCGAGAATATGGCGAGAACATATATTCACGAACTGCGTGATTGGGCCCGATTTACATGGGATTCAAAGGCGCTGGCCCCTTTGCTCTCTGAGGTCCGGCTACGCCAGGGATTGTTGGTCGGGAAGATGCGTGGCTATGGGCTGGCGTCTCGATGGACCGCGACGTTAAAAGTTCTTACGGAAGAAACGATCAAATCGAGTGCAATTGAAGGCGTGGTGCTTGATCCTGAAAACGTCCGGTCTTCCTTGGCTCGGCGGCTTGGACTGGAGGTCGGTGGACTCACAGCGCACAAGGATCGGAACGTCGATGGCGTGGTTGAAATGATGCTGGACGCGACGCAGAAATTCAGCGAGCCGCTGACAAGGGAACGGTTGTTTGACTGGCACGGCAATTTCTTTCCGGGCGTCCGCACGACCCGCGATAAATTTCGAGTTGGCGCATGGCGTGACGACAGCCAGGGGCCAATGCAAGTTGTGTCGGGGCCAGTCGGTCGCCATAAGATTCATTACGAAGCGCCTCCGGCTGATCGCGTCGAAAGCGAGATGAGAAGGTTTTTTGCGTGGTTCGAGGGCAACGAACAGGAAGACCCGCTCTTGAAGGCTGCAATCGCGCATTTGTGGTTCGTTACGATTCATCCCTTTGAAGATGGCAACGGGAGAATCGGAAGAGCAATCGCTGAAATGTGTTTGGCCAGATCGGATGGGAGCGCTCAGCGCTTCTACAGTATGTCGTCGCAGATTCTCGAAGAACGGAAAGGCTATTACGAGGTTCTGGAGAAGACTCAGGCTGGATCGCTGGATATCACGGAATGGCTAACGTGGTTTCTCGAATGCCTGGGCAGAGCCATCGAACAATCGAATCGAATCACAAGCAGCACTCTGGAGAAGGAACTGTTTTGGAAAAGCCTGAAGCAACGGAAGGTCTCGCTGAATAATCGGCAGACAAAGGTCATGAACAAACTGTTCAGTGGGTTCGAAGGAAAGCTGACCAGAGACAAATGGATGAAAATGACGAAGGCTTCCTCGCGCACTGCCCTTCGAGACATCGAAGAGCTGATCGCCCTAGGAATCATTGAACAAGAAGAAGCCGGAGGAAGGAGCACGTCCTACAGGCTTCACAAGATTCTCGCAGACAAAGTTAGTGACACAAAAGAGGGCGGATACAATCCCATCTCATGACGCCAGAAGAACCAAGTATTGAATCAACTGAGGAAGAGCCCCTGCTCAACAACGACCATTGGACTCGCAACCGCCGAGAACTGCTTGAATGGCTGGGCAAGACCAGCCCTTCACTGGCAGAGCTGTATAAAGGCGCAGTGGACCTTTTGTTCGGTCGGCCAGTCGCAGGCTTCTCACGGTTCGTTTCACATGCTGTCCGAGAGATTCGGAATCGGTTGCCTGGTGTGGTCTCGGGAACAGGGTCCTCAGGGCGATTGGACTACACAAGCCGAATCGACGATCTAAGTGCCCAGTGGAAAAAAGCTCACATAAGTATTGAAGCTAAGCCGTCGGAAGATGGCAGAGCCCCCTCGACTATCGAAGCCCCGGGGGTTCTCCTACCACGGAAAGTTGCGCGTAAGGTCGAAAGCTTAATTGCCGATCATGACGCGGCACGTCAGAGGCCACAAGATGCAGCGATAAAGCTTTTTGAAGGCGTCGCTCCAAGCAATCAAAGGTTCCGCGACCGCCTGAGGCCGGTGGTGCTCCAGTGGATGCAGGTTTGCCAGTGGTTTATGGAACGGACCCACGAATCGGGTTACACAGACGCCGACATTGACCAGACAGAATTTATGAAAAATTTCGAGTTATTTGAGTCAACATTATTGGCCATTGTGCGGGGTGTATCCACGTTTTTCGATAACACCGACGAACTCGACGCGATTCTCAAGGAACGGCCGACGCCCGAGCGCGTTGAGGCGGCGATTGCGCGCATGGGACACGGGGAGTTTCACCGCTATTTCTTTGAACAATTGACGAGCCCGGAATGGATTCGTCCTCTAAGCGATAAGGGGTTTTTTTCATCACCTCCTGCACCTGTGCGAGACGAAGCCGAGGGCACGATAGGTTTTGCCATTTGGCCCGAGTCGCGTTACCTGCTCCGGATGGCAAAACTCGATCCGGAGACGGTCACCGAGATCGTGCTTAGAATCCCGGAAACCGAGAACATGCGAGTTCATGACGATTTGTCGGACATCGCTCTTGCACTCCCCGCACCGGATGCTGCCAGACTTGTTCCGCAAGCCAAAGGATGGGTTCGCGCGCAGCATGGCTTACTGTTTCCGCAAAAGATAGGAGCACTCGTTGCCAAGCTTGTCGAGGAAGGTGAACCGGCTGTGGCGTTAGATCTCGCGGGGACCCTGCTCGAAGTTTTGCCCGACCCTAAACCGATCTTGGTGCCTGAGCCCATCGGCCACATGGATGCGTGGCATTACGAACGTGTCCTGAGGACGGATATTGCTATTCTTGTGGCAATTGTGGGGATGCCCGCGTTTGAACTTCTTACGAATCTTTTGGCGGATGCCGTACGGCTGAATCAGAAAGATCCAAACGCAGGCGATTTTGAAGACTATTCCTTCGTATCTCGTCCCTCTATCGAGCATGGCAGAGGTTTTTCTCGTGGCGTTACGGACCCCATCATTTCGGCTGTAGTGGACGCGGCGACAAACCTAGTCAAAAACAACCAGGCGTCGGTCTCGGATGTTGTGATAGCCCTTGAGCAGCGGAAGTGGAGGCTCTTCCAACGGATCGCCTTGCATATATTGAGGCTGTTTAGCGATCGCGCTCCCGACCTCGTCGCACTGAAATTGAAGAATCCCGTGAGTCATGACCACTCCGGCTCTGCTCGGGAATTTTGGCTGCTTGCAGAATCTCAATTCAAAACGCTGAGCCTAGCCGATAAGCAGCCGCTGCTGGATTGGATAGGGGCGGGACCGGATTTGAAAGCATTCAGACGCCGCTGGGAAGAATTTACAGGACAACCTGTTACCGAGGAAGATGCCATCAAGTACGGCAAACGGTGGCGGCGCGACCGACTTGCGGTATTGAACGATGGCCTCTCTGAAGACTGGAAGCAGCAGTATGAAAACTTAATCGCGGAATTGGGACCACCAGAAGACATTACTGAGGCCCGAGGCGTGACAGGTTCCGGGTTTGCACAACTCGGCCCGAAGAAGGTGGCCGACTTACAGGAGATGGCAATCGAAGAAATCATTGCATACCTCAAATCTTGGCAGCCAAAAGCATCCCCTGAGCCTTTCGGCGAGAAAATCGCTGATCTCGCGGCGAATCTCGGTTCGGCGGTTGCAAGTGATCCGGGCCGCTTCGGTGTCGCAGCTCAGCAATTCAAGGATATTGACCCGACCTATGTGAGGGAATTTCTACAAGCATTGCGTGAGCCTGCAAAGAAAAGTGATGCGTTCGACTGGAGAGAAGTCCTCGCGTTATGCGAATGGGCCGTGAGGCAGCCGCGCAGCATTCCTGGACAAGCCGGAGGGGTATTCGACCGCGATCCTGGATGGACGTGGACGAGAGCAGCGATCATCAGGTTGCTCGTCGCAGGCTTCGAGTCGGATTCGCTCCCGAGTCTACTTCGGCGAGAGACGTGGGCGATTTTGCAAGAACTCACGGAAGATCCCGACCCCACTCCTGAAGACGAAGCAAAATTTTTAGCGCAGCAGAATTCCGATCCGCATTCACTCTCGATCAACACAATTCGTGGTGACGCGATGCACGCTGTAGTGCAGTACGCGCTGTGGCTGCGCCGTGCATTCGAAAAAGCTGCAAATCGGGAAGAGCTTGTGGCCAGAGGGTTTGAGGAAATGCCTGAAGTGCGGGAAGTTCTGGAGCGACACCTCGATCCGGCGACCGATCCGTCCTTGACCACTCGGTCCGTATACGGGCGCTGGCTTCCGTGGCTTCATTTCTTGGACCGACGGTGGGTTCAAGAGAATCTGGCACTAATCTTCCCGACGAATGAGAATCTTCGAGATCTGTGCGACTGTACCTGGACCACATACATCGTGCTTTGCGATCCGTACAATGATGTCTTTAAGGCCCTCCAGCCTCAATATCTCCGTGCTACGGAAAGGATCGGAAATTACACGGTGGGGAAATCGCACCTTGGAGACCCGGACGTTCACCTTGGTCAGCACCTTTTGACTTTATATTGGCGCGGGATAATACCGCTGCCCACGGAAGTGGGCCCTTTGCGGCAATTTTATGCGAATGCCCCCGATAAATTGCGTGGTAGCGCAACCGGTTTCATCGGGAGAACACTTAAGAACGATACGGGCGAAATACCAACCGCCATAATCGAAAAACTACAGGCTTTGTGGGAGACGCGCATTGAAGCGGCCCGTCAGCGCGGCAACGACGGTTCCTTTCAGAAGGAACTCACAGAGTTTGGCTGGTGGTTTGTGTCGAAGAGATCGAATGACGACTGGAGCATGGACCAATTGTTGGAGGTTCTCAAGATCACGAAGAAGATAGATCCCGACCTTTGGGTCGTCGAGCGCTTAGCTGAACTCAGCGCGGATATGCCCAGGAAAACGGTTCAGTGTCTTGGTCTCATCGTGGATGGCGATGAGAAGGGATGGGGGATACTCGGCTGGAACGGTGACGCGCGGAAAATTCTTGCTGCCGCGTTGGGGTCGGAAGACGCTACAGCCAAGCAATTCGCACGGGAAGTTGTTCACAAGCTCGGGGGGCGTGGATACTTTGAATTCCGCACGCTCCTAACTGATGCTTGAAAATGTTTCGTCTCCTTCGAGCGAACACATCAGGCAACGCACCCCTCGATGTAGTTTGTACCCGGATCGAATACTCGCCGATCCATTGTCAATGGCTTGAAACGTAGAAGTTGGGAACAATTTGGGAACAATAACTGCCGAATACCGCCACAAACCGTGATATAAGATGCGCGAAAGACATAGACGAGACAACTACTTAGCGTTTTAGAGTTTACCTTGGGCGCAGGAGGCCTCCGGTTCAAATCCGGACGCCCCGACCAAATCCCTATAATTCAGTAGAGTACAGAAGCCGGATTCTGGCGTTGCTGCATTGTGGTGCAACTTGGGAACAATCAGAAAAAGTCGCGCCGAAAAAGCGCATACGAACTTCGCGTAAGCAATTGGAAACATTCAAAGGGAGGGCGGCCCGCCTGCGTACCAATTAGGCGGCCCCGCGGTCGAGCGCACCTGCCGCGTGAGCAGGTGTGGTAATAATACTCCTCCGGAACATTGACCCGCATAGCAGAGTTCCTAATTCTTGGAACACTCAGAGGCGCACTGACGATTATGGTTAAAGTAGGTTTGTATCGTACAAGGTCTTAGATCCCCGCTGCTTCTAGAGGTAGCGACGCTCCCGGTTCGTTCCAAGAGCGATCAGACGGATCGTTACCATTAAAGGCCCGCACGCGCGATCTGCTAGTTGAGAGGTCACCTACGCGCGATTACATCGGCGATATGGAACGATTCAAAACTCGTGTCGGTTTTGGAGCAACTTCACTCATGCGCGTATGCCTTCCACTCCTTTTCCATCACTTCCGACATTTGCTTGCCCGCGCGTCGCAGCCATTTCTTTTCGCGTCCTCGCAGGTCCTTTAACACGGTCTTCGTGCGTCTCGGAGATCCCAAATGCACATTGGCGATTTCCTTCCCCATAGCATGCAGCAGCGTGTATTCGTCGCGCTTCTTCGGCAAGTCGTCAACTTCAATCGGATTCGAATCCGGCGACAAACGCCGCACAATCCATCGTCTTACCACTTTTTGATAAGGATCATGCGAACGCACCGCCGACGCTATTAGCCGCTCGTAGTAACGCTCCCCGCGACCCGACTCGCCTTCCTTCCAGACGCACGCCGACGGAACTGTCGCTTTCACTTCTCTCGCGATGCACCCGCCCGCATACTCCCCGAGCGCCACAAACCGTGGTTGACCAAGGCTCCCTAACCCTGCCTGCCGCCGCGAAATTTTGTAGTCAATCGCAGGCGGCAGCGCGCTGGACAACGCCGCCCTCGCATCTGTTGGGACCTCTCTCCCCGGAACGGGCGGCGCGTCCTTCAGCTTTTGCCAGAAATCCTGCGGCGGCTTGATCATTTCAATCCCCAATTTCTCCAGGTTCTGGTCATGTTCCGCTAGTACAAACGGGCAGCCCCCATCCTTCAAGGATTTTTCGTACCCTTCGAGGATCGCGTCGCATCCTTCGCGGTATTTAATCGTCAAACCCTCGGCATCGATCACCGTTTTTAAACTCGCCACCAGCCGCACCAGGTCGTTCGTATAAGCCAGGGGATATGCGTCGTCAAAATCATCCACGCCCCAGCACAATCGTCCCTCGCGATCCCGCCAAGTCCCAAAACTACCTACATGCATATCGCCGGAACAAAGAAGAGTCGGCGCGTGCGCCAATTCTTGGCAAGCTTGGGGAAAAAGTTGTGTCCACCGGTAATACGTCCCGCGAAAAAACAAGAATGGGTCGGACCGCATCTGCTTATGTTTCGATCGTAGCGCCGCGTCTACTACCATCGTGCAACCTCGCAGCCAAGTCTCATAACTCGCCGTCGCTTCCCTTATGTCCAACTTTGCCCCCTTCGTTTCGCGTTTCCATTTCGCGGTGCAATATGATGCCGTTGATGTTCCGCCTCTAGTATCCCTTGAATACGTGATGCACGTGACCAAATCCCTGAAACCGTTTGCAATTGATTTGTAATTCTGTATTCATATACTTCCGATAGAGAAATGCACGGGAAGAGCGTCTGTTAAAATTAATTCTAATCCGCTTTTTGGTGGGTGGCTTCTTCGTCTCGGGCTTTTCGATCCTGGGTACAATCTTCAAGCCCAAGAGTTTCGCCGCCCTGTTCGGAGCTGCGCCGTCGGTCGCCCTCGCCACGCTCGCGCTAACTATCAAAACCGACGGCGCATCCTATGCGGCCCACGAAGCTCGCTCTATGCTTGCCGGAACCGCCTCGTTTTCCGTGTACGCCTGGTGCGCCATGATTCTCCTGCACCGCGAAAAGCCCGAGACGAAATTCGCCACAGCGGGTCTCCTGGTCGTCTGGCTCATCATTGCGATGGGACTGTGGTGGGCTTTTCTCAGGCCGGGAGCTTGAAAAGTCCGACGAGCGCTGAAGAATGACGATGAGAATCAGAATAAATCCCACAGCACTGAAAGAAGCAAAATGGCACGAGTACGGCATCCGCTTTTTCTTAGGCGGTCTGATAACTGTCGCGACCGGCCTCATTGCCAAAAACTTTGGCCCAGCCGTCGGCGGCCTCTTCTTGGCTTTCCCGGCAATTTTCCCCGCCACAGCCACGCTGATTGCCACTCACGAAAAAGAGAGAAAACGACGCGTTGGCCTAGACGGCACCCGGCGAGGTCGGGACGCGGCCGCTCTCGAATCTCGGGGAACAGCCTTTAGCACCATCGGTCTCTTTGCTTTCGGACTGATCGTCTGGCGGTTACTACCGATGCATGGCGCGTGGCTGATCCTCACGGCCGCCGCTGGTTCCTGGTTCGCCATATCTGTCTTGGTTTGGCGGCTGCGAATCTTTGTGCATCGCGCCTAAGCGATCATGGATCTTCGACGGGATTCTTTACTTCACCGAGCCTGCCTTCACGGTATTCGCTTTTTCGCCATTAAGCACCAAACGAGTACCTTTTTGCTCGGATTTCAGTTCCTTGAAAGCCGGGGCTTCGACAATTTCCCAATCGCCGCCCGTATTCCACGGTCCGCGAGCATTGGGTTCCCCTCGATCGCCAGTACCGGTCGAGTCGTCAAAGAATTGATTCACGAGTTCAGGCGTCGGGGGAATGCTTCCAATTGAGAACCTGTTCTTGCCCATGCTTTCCAGAGCGGCGGTGAATGCCTTCATGTGAGTGATTTCGCGGGTCATGAGGAATTGCAGAGCACGGATTGTCCCAGAATCCTCCGTGAACTGTATCAGGCGCTCATATACGATTTTTGCCCGAGCTTCGGCAGCAATATTGCTCCGAAGATCTACGTCGAGCTCCCCGGTTATTTTGAGGTAGTCCGCTGTCCAGGCGTCTCCCATCGAGTTATGCAGTGCAACACCGCCCCCGCCTGCAATTGCAATTAGGGGATCGACTTCCGCCGCTTTTCGATTATTTTTCAATGGTCGCAAGTGTAGGCGCGCCAAAGCACCCACAATCTCCAAATGGCTCAATTCCTCAGTGCCAATATCCATGAGGAGATCCTTACGTTCGGGATCGTCACAGTTTATGCCTTGAACGGAATACTGCATGGCGGCTGCTAATTCTCCGTTAGCGCCGCCGAACTGCTCAAGAAGCATATTTCCGAAAGCAGGATCTGGAGTTCCTACGTCTACGCGATACATCAATTCCTTAACGTGGTGATACATGTTCCCCCCTAAGCCTTCGCCTTCTTGGATTTTGCCGTCGTGTGACTGCCCGACGTGGCAGTGCTGATTTCATTCGTGGATTGGTCGCGATCGCCGGTATGCGCTGAAGTATCTCCCGGCTCTCCCCATGGAGCCTTCGTTCCGTTCCCAACTTCCACCGACATCGCCTGCTGCATTAAGGGCTTCGAAAGATCTGTCAAAAGAAAGTCCGCAGCTTCTTCTTCGCCGAGCGTGTGCGAAAGTAAAGTCGCTACTTCTCTTTCTCCCACCTGCCTGGCTAAACAGCGAGCGGTTCCATACCCGCTGATTTCGTAATGCTCGACTTTTTGCGCAGCAGCGATCAGTGCCAGGTCGGCGGCGAGCTCGTCTTGTTCCTCTCCGTCCTTTATGGTTTCCTTGCCCTCTTCGAGGAGACCCTTCATTCCTTTGCACAGTTTTGATTCAACGCTTTCGCCCAATGTCTCCAGCGCCAGCTCAAGTCGTTTAACATGACCTTCGGTTTGAACAAGGTGCTTCTGGAAAATTTCTTTGAGCTTATTACAGTGGGCGGCGTCCACCATTTGTGGCAGTGCACCTACGATTTGATTCTCTGCGCTCAAAAGGTCCTGCAATTCATCGATTAAAAGATCCCGTAAATCGGACATTTCTATCTCCTTTTAGGTTCCTTGGGAACCTCCACTTCCGACGTGTTGTATCTAAAACCGTTAATTGGAGCGCTCTTCTACCGGGGCTGCTTTCAAGAGCCTTTGGGCAATCTTCCGCAATTTCTCTTCAGCTCCTTCCTCTTCAGCCAGAGATTGCTTCAGCAGCGAAACGATCTTTGGTTCGTTCATCCGCTCGGCTAGACTTATCGCAGTCATGTAGCCAGCCATTTCATAATGTTCCACGCGGCTCCCGGCTCCGATTATGCCCAGGTCAAGAACAGTCTCTTCGCCATCTTCCTCTAACGCCTCCGCTCCTTCCTCAATCACGCCTTCCATCCCGTTGCACTTTTTGCCCGTTGGTTTGGTTTCGAGCAGTTTGGCCACTTCCTCTAGCCTCTTGACCTGACCTTGCGTTTCTTTCAAGTGATCTCGGAATGCCTGCTGCAACTCGGCATCATTTGACCCCTTGGCCATTTTCGGAATAGCCTTTGTCAGCTGCTTTTCAGCCGAGTACAAATCCTTGATTTCGTCCTCGAGCAAGTCCGGTAGAGCCTTTTTATCAGCCATGTGTGTCCTTTCAGATGCAGGTTGGAATTCTGCTCACAGACCCGACTAGCAGGCGGCGGGAATTGTGCATCCTGGTAGAGATACGCTTATAGCCAGTCTGAAACACAACGCCTATTGGCACTAAGGTGTATATTCAATTGCTTTAGGCTGTAGGTCCAGACATGCCTGCAATGCAACAGCTGCCATAGCGCTCTAGCCACGAAAACGTGCCTCGTGCCTTGTCCGTAGGAACCGAGAAGGGTTATGGGGCGAACCGTTTGACGGGCTATCGCAACGTCAGAATAATCGGCGCATGGTCAGAAGGCTTAAGCTGCGCACGTGGGACCCGATCAATCACGCAAGCTTGTAACCGACCAAGAAGAGCGGGGGACAATAGGAAGTGATCAATGCGAATTCCGCGATTGTGTTCGAAAGACTGACGGAAGTAATCCCAAAAAGTAAAATGTCCTGTCTCGTTCGGGTGCAAGGAACGGAAAGCATCTGTGTAACCAAGTTTCAGGATCTCGCGATAGCGCTCACGCGGTTCGGGCTGAAAAAGTGCGTCGAGGCGCCACGATGCGGGCTTATGACAGTCAATGTCCTCCGGAATAACATTAAAATCACCCGCCACGACTGTTGGCAGGACATCGGTCGCCCAATGCTTCATTTGGGCTATGAGCCGGTCCATCCAAGCGAGCTTGTAGGCAAACTTGTCGGTCCCAATTGGATTACCATTCGGAAGGTAAATATTTACGATACGAAGGTCCGCAATGACCACCTCTAGGAAACGCGCGTGGGTGTCTATTTCGTCCCCGGCGAGACTTACACTAATCTTTTTGAGCGGCAATCGCGAGAGGCAAGCCACGCCGTTGTAGGCCTTCTGCGTCACGGTTGCGCTTTCATAGCCAAGTCCTTTGAAGACCCCGACCGGGAATTCGGTCCCTTTCAATTCCTGTAACAGCAAGACTTCGGGCTCATGTTGCTTAAGCCACGTCGTAACGTGCTCAAGGCGTGCGCGAACCGAGTTTACGTTCCAGCTCGCAATATTGATGGCAGGTTCCTTGGATGATGCCGCTAGTATAAAATATCAAGAATAGGGCAACTCTCCCGCCCCCTCAACATGCAAACTGAAACGAACCAAGACCGAATGGCTGATCTACATCCCGCGCGAGTCGGCTGCGCTGGGTGGAGCATTCCAAAACACGCTGCTCTCCAATTTCCAGCGGGCTCTAGCAATTTAAATCGCTATTCCCAACTGTTCAATTGCTGCGAAATAAATTCTTCATTTTATCGCCCTCACAGGATCGCCACCTGGGAACGTTGGGCTGACTCTGTTCCTTGTGACTTTCGATTTGCAGTTAAAGTTCCGAGGACGATAACGCATGAGGCAAGATTGGTCTGCTCACCGGAAATCTGGTTAGACTTTCTAAGCCAGATTCGACACTTGCGCGACGAGCTGGGTCCGATATTGGTGCAATTACCTCCGAGTCTCGGGTTTGAGCGCGAACAAGTAAACACATTTTTCTCACTTCTTCGGCAGCACCATGCAGGAGATATTGTGTGCGAGCCTCGCCACAGCAGTTGGTTCACTGAACAAGCGAATCGAACGCTACAAGAGTTTGAAATTGCCCGCGTGGCTTCCGACCCGGCATGCGCACATATGGCAAGCACGCCCGGTGGCGCGTCAACAATTGCATACTTTCGACTTCACGGTTCGCCCCGCACATACCACTCAAGTTATACGGACGAATTTCTTAGCAGGATCTCAGTTCAAGTTAAGAAGCTGGCAAGAAAGGCGAAAGTCTGGTGTGTGTTCGACAACACCGCATCAGGAGCAGCTACAATCAATGCAATTGAGCTAAAGACGAAGGTTTTCCGCGCCGATATAGCCGCTCACCTCTGCTGACCCTTTATGGCAATTTCCCTCACAATCATAATCTTAAGTCAACACGATACGGTCGCATTTTGTCAGTCGTAGTGCAGTCATAATCCACTGGCCAGCTCAACATTACTGTGTGCAGGCCATAAAAATACTAAGCACTCTGTATATGCCCCGCTGGTGATTCCACTTAGCTTCAGCCATGACTCATATGGCTCATACGGTCGGTACCAAAACGAAAGCGGCGAGTCGAAACGTCCGTATTCTTATTGCCGACGATCAACCGACAATAAGGAAGATAGTACGATCCACATTGGAAACAATCCCGCATTTTGAAGTTTGTGGCGAAGCGGTAGATGGTGCTAAAGCAATCGAAGAAGCCCAGAAACTAAAACCAGATGTTGTCGTCTTGAACGTGACCATGCCCGTCTTAAATGGATTTGAAGCAGCGCGTGAAATTAAGGCGATTCTGCCGGAATCGGCAATTGTAATATTGTCTTCACACGCTGATCAATGTTTTATCGAAGCAGCTAAGAAGATTGGCATTCGATCATACGTTGCAAAATCAAAAGCAGGGGAGGCCTTGGTTAAGGCAATAGAAGCGGCGGTAAATGGCGACGACTTTGTCTTAGTCGAGTGACAGATGGTGCGTTGCGTAAAACGGTGACATCTGCCCCAGGGCGAATAATCGAGATAAGAGAAGCATTGTGATACGAATGAGCGTATTGTTATATCGTCTCTTCTAGCATTCCTCCGCCGCACCCTTTAGGGGACGGTTCCTTGCGAAAATCAGACGTATTTCGCGACTCAAAGGAGCCGTATGCCTAAGAATCCGTCCAATTCTCCATACAGCGCCAAGCCCCCCACCGCTACTACAAATCGGAACGGCCATGATGTCACGAACGAAATATTATTGAAGCTGCCCAAGAATGAATTCGAAGAACTGTTTCCCAAACTGGAGTTTGTCCGTCTCAAGCTCCATACGGTATTGCACGAGGCGGGTGAACAGATCAAGTCGGCCTATTTTGTAAATGTTGGATTGCAATCGGTCCTTACAGTCCAACCAGATGGAAAAAGCGTTGAGGTCGGTTTAATCGGGAAAGAGGGTTTCGTAGGGATACCGATCATTGCGGGGTTCCGAAGCAGCTCGACGCGAGTGATCACGCAAGGTGAGGGATCGGCGTATAGGGTGGACGCGGACACATTCACGAAAATCCTGCCACATTGCCCACGGCTACAGATCGAGTTGCAGCGCTTCGCTCAGGAACTGGCCATGCAGTCCACCCAGATCGCTGCTTGCAACCGTTTGCACGAGGTTGACGAGCGGTTGGCCCGATGGTTACTCATGAGTCGGGAACGCATTGGTTCTGACGAACTGCCCCTCACGCAAGAATTCCTAAGCCATATGCTGGGCACGCGGAGATCAAGCGTGAGTGTCGCCGCGAGCATGCTGCAGAAGGCGGGCATGATCACTTACACGCGTGGAAATGTGACGATATTGGATAAATCCAAACTTGAAGATGCTAGCTGCGACTGCTACGAAGTCATTCAACGTCAGTTAAAGAATTGGCGCGCAGAGACTCAGTAAGGCATGTGTTCGTTTCCGTACTTTTGTATGCCGCGCACGGGATAGACGCTTTTTTTCTCGCATAGTATTAGAATGCAATGCTTGCCAAGCATCCCAGCGTCGAAGCCGACGCCAATAAATCTGACCACGCCAACGCTGTTGGTTCTGTTATTTCCAACGACGCTGCGTCTCTGGAATCGATTCTCTGCACGGACGAGTTAAGTCGGCGGGCAGAGCGTCCGCCGGATCATGAGAAAGAGAACGCCGCGCTTGTGGCGCTTGCGGAAGCTTTGGCTGATTCTCCGCAAACTGTTCTCCAGACACTGGCCGATACAATATTGAATGCGTGTAAGGCGGGGTCAGCAGGAATTAGTTTGTTAAGAGAAATAAACGGCGAACGCCGATTTTACTGGCCAGCGATCGCGGGCCAGTGGGAAATGCATATCGGGGGTGGGACGCCACGTGATTTCGGTCCCTGCGGTGATGTGCTGGATCGAAACGCTCCGCTCCTGTTCCACCATCTAGCACGACGCTACACATATTTCCAAGAAGTGACACCCACGGTCGAAGAAGCGTTGCTGGTTCCTTTCTACGTAGACGGTAGTGCAGTTGGAACGATCTGGGCCGTTGCCCATGACGATTGCCGTAAGTTCGACGCAGAGGATTTACGACTCATGGCCGGCCTTGGGAAATTCGCCTCGTCGGCTTATCAAGTCTTGGCATTACTTCGAGACCTCACCGAGCGCAAGCATGCCGAAGAGGCTAATAAGGAAAAGGAACTTGCTGCGCGTCTCATCAATCTTCAGGATGAAGAAAAAAG
The DNA here is from genome assembly GCA_963703805.1 of uncultured Acidobacteriota bacterium. Taxonomy (GTDB): domain Bacteria; phylum Acidobacteriota; class Terriglobia; order Acidiferrales; family UBA7541; genus DASTCZ01. The sequence goes on from CAVPFO010000002.1 coordinate 49,126, forward strand.
ACGTATGGCGCGCGAATTACACGACGGCGTAGGCCAACTTCTCGCTGCCATGAGCATGAATGCCTCCAGGATAAATGGCGAAAAGGCGAATCTCAGTCCAGATGTCGCGCGGTGCGCGGAGGAGAACTCCAAGCTGATTGATCAAGTCTCTACCGATATTCGTACCATGTCCTATTTGTTCCATCCACCTTTGCTGGACGAAATGGGCCTGGATTCTGCCCTGAAGTGGTACATCGAAGGATTCGCTGAGCGTAGCAAGATTAAGGTAAGCCTGGAACTTCCGACCAATTGGAAGCGGCTGCCACAGGACTATGCGTTGTGCCTGTTTCGGATTGTGCAGGAGTGCCTGACGAATATCCATCGCCATTCAGGAAGTTTGACTGCATTGGTGAGATTGGTGCGTTCCCCGGTAGAAATCGTACTTGAAGTGAGCGATGAAGGTAAGGGACTGAAACCGGAAACTCAGTCGAAGATTTCTATTGGCGAGAGCACAGGAGTTGGCTTGCGCGGAATGCGGGAGCGGGTAAGACAGTTGGGAGGCACCTTAGAAGTCCGGTCGAATGGTCACGGGACCGTCGTGATTGCGACAGTGCCCGTTAAAGAATCAGCCCAAATCGCTGCAATTCCATGTGTGAACGACAGGCGCGAGGGAAAAGCCTCAGGAGCGAAGGCGTAAGCTTCGCCTTAGGATTGTCTGAACCGCTAAAGGAGAACGAAAATGACTGCCGGCAAAGCGCCAACAGTAGAAGAGATTGAGCGACGGGCATATGAGTTATACGTTGAGCGTGGCAGCGAAAACGGTCATGCGGTTGAGGATTGGCTAGCCGCCGAAGAAGAATTAACAGAACAGCCCGAACAATCCAGATCGATTGCGTACAAGGTACAGCCCGCGACGACTAGCTAATGACTTTCGGTTTGTCATTCTGAAACCGCAGCAAGGCTGTGGCTTAGAAACCACCGGACAGAAAGCAATGAAAACATCCCAATACCCGATGGAGTCGCTCTGTAAAAAACTGCTCGTCGCTGGCATTCCGGAATCGGAGCACAGCGTGGAATCGCTTGCGGTCAGGATACCCGCGGATTTTAATACTCAGTTATTTCAAGACCAACTCTGCCGACATGTTGGCAGAGTTGGTCTTGTATTTTATTGTCAAAGGCCTCGTCACTCTTCCCGTTGCTAGCGACAAGGCCCTTCTTGATATGCCCTGGGGCTCGCATGTCTGTCAGTTCTACAATTCCAAAGAAGATCAGCTTGAGATGCTCGTACCATATTTCAAGCAGGGACTTGAACAAAAGGAATCATGCGTGTGGCTTGTTGGCGATTTAACGATCGAAGAAGCGAGGGATGCCCTATCGGCGGTCGTGCCCGATCTCGAGCGCTACATGGCCAAAGGACAGATGCAAATCCGGCATTACAGAACTCTATACGACGAATGCGAACGGAACAGTGAAGCCGTCAGACAGCTATGCGGTCAATTTGTGGAAATGGGATCAATAGTGAAAACCAAAGGATTTGCCGGACTTCGCGCTTCAGGGAGTGCTAGCTGGGTTGATAATGAAGAAAGTATGTCCCGGTTTATGGATTACGAAACCAAAGTGAATTGCGCGATCCAAAATTACAATATAATGGCGGTCTGCACGTATCCTGCTCACGCCGCCGCTTTTGGCCGGTGCAGAGAGCTTATTCACAATCACGGTAGAATGTTCGTTAAGCGCGGCGAATGGGTACACGACAAGTCAAAGGACGCGAAAAATATCGAAGCTGTCTTTACGTCGCTGACAACGCCATAATTGCTTTCTCGATCAACCACAACATCCGTTAAAACAATCTTGCGCATGCGCCATCAAGTCCCATAGACCCCCTAACAGTCTTGGGACTCGTTACCTGTTACGGGACCCATTGACCGGCTTCGCAAAGCAGGCGCTTCCCCTGTGCCAAAAGTGTGCCAGAATCCGATCTTTTTCATGCCATTGGGGATAGCTTTGAGCGAGATGCAGATCCCCCAAATTACTGAGAACACAGAGAAATGAAAGTAGCTGATGGAACTGTTGGAGTCGGACAGTGCGCGCCCAAGGCATTGGAACCTATGGAACTCTTGGAAGGAACGGAAGGCATAGGACCATTGATGTAAGCAACATAACTAAACCGGACTGTTCAGATGATCCGTCAAGTTGCCTGCCTCGACAGCAATCGCTCTACAAACGACCTTCGTGCACCTGCGTAGTCGTAGCCAGAGTTTTATCCGTGGTTCTGGCTGGTCGGGCGACTCAATACTACTTCACTTCGACGAAGGGATATTCCTCGATATATTCTTCGTTGTTGCTCCCATAGTATCTGCATGTTCGTGCATTGAAATCCACGTCATACCGGACAACTCCTGCACGCCACGATGCCGAAGCAAACTCTGGAAATGTACTTTGTCCAGCTTGGTCGGCTCTCAACGCTGCAATCAGTCCATCACGATCAAACTTCGGAACATCCACGGTGCCAGTCACGAGCGGTGTTCCTTGAGTGACTACGGTTCCATCATCCATCAGGTACAGGCTCTGACACGATGGCAGAAACCAAAGATTCCGCCTCACACCCGCCTGTCGGAGTACCTCCGCTAAGTATGGAAAACCTCCTACCTTCGGCCTAATCGCCATCGCTCGTTTCTGTGCTGTTTGTAATTTGTCTATCGCCTTGCTCATCGGTCCTTCACGACATCGCATTGGCAGCTCTTGCTGAAGAGATTCTACTGTTGAACCTATTGGCGGACCAATGTTTGAGTGAGAAGAAGCACTGCGCACAAGCAGGCGCTCCCAAAGCTAGTTGTCGACGGTGCAAGCCATCGACAAACGGGATTCCAACGAATAGGCCGCGATATCCAGATACGAAACGCATCGGCGTTTCCTATCAGCCCGATCGTGGCTTTATCCCCAGGAGCGTCAGTGCGCGCAGCTTGTGTTCGTGAGTGGTAGTAACAAACCTACTGCTTTCACCCAAGGTATATAGGCACTTCACTTGATGTGCGAACGAAACTCTAGATGTAAGACTCTTTTGGAAACTAGAAAGAAGCATTAAGTGGCTCTTCGGAGCACATGCATCAAACGGTTGCACCCGGGATTCCAGGGTCGTTCGGAGTGCCTGTCTCGCATTAGGTCGCGACGCACTGAGCGGTAACACGGCGTATGGAATGGCACTCTGGCGATACTTCAGCACATGGAAAAGGCATCCACTGACGATTGCGATATTCAAGAACTCTCAGTAAACGCCTACACGGTTCCGACCGATTTTCCCGAGTCTGACGGTACTCTTGAGTGGAACCACACCACAGTCGTTCTGGTCCGCGCTAGAGCCGCTGGCAAAATTGGCGTGGGCTACACGTACGCGGATATTCCCACGGCAAATCTGATTAAAGACATGCTCATTCCTTTGGTCCAGGGAAAGAGCGCAATGGACGTGCCTGCCCGATGGGCGGAAATGCGGCACGCCATACGGAATCTGGGCCGCCCAGGCATCTGCTCAATGGCTATCGCGGCCGTCGACGCCGCAATTTGGGACCTGAAAGCTTCGCTTTTGAATCTTCCTCTGATTTCGCTCCTGGGAGCCGTGCAGCCGAGCGTCCAGATATATGGCAGCGGCGGATTCACCTCGTATTCCGTTCAACAGCTGCAGCGGCAACTCGGTGGGTGGGTTGACCAGGGAATTAAGGCTGTAAAGATGAAGATTGGCCGCGACCCGGACGAAGATTTTGTGCGCGTAAAAGCAGCGCGCCAGTCGATTGGCACCGATGCTGCGCTGTACGTCGACGCCAATGGCGCATACTCGCGCAAACAAGCGCTGGAGATGGCGAAAAAATTCAACGATGTTGGCGTGACGTGGTTCGAGGAACCCGTTACCTCAGACGACCTCGAGGGCCTTCGTCTGATACGAGACCGGGCCCCTGCGGGCATGGACATTGCCGCAGGCGAATATGGCTATGACATCGGTTACTTCAAGCGGATGCTGGAAGCGGGTGCCGTAGACGTGCAGCAAGCGGACGCATCGCGGTGTGCCGGAATAAGTGAGTTTCTAAGAGTGGGAGCACTTTGCGATGCCGCAAACCTTCCGATGTCCGCTCACACCTCTCCGTCATTGCATTTACACCCATGTTGTTCCCTCTCGCGGTTGCGCAATATCGAATACTTCCACGACCACGTGCGCATTGAGAACATGTTCTTTGAAGGCGTAATCCAACCGAAAGATGGCCGGCTTCAGCCCGATCTTCTGCGGCCTGGCATGGGGCTCGAATTCAAGAAAGCTGATGCGGAGCGTTATGCCGTTTAGCAGAAAGCAAACGGTGATCGACACGGAGCGAAAATCCCGAATTCAACAAGCGCTCTTAGAAGCGAACCTGGATGCGGTGATTTGCGCGCTTCCATCGGACGTGCTGCTTCTGACCGGCTACTGGCCCGTCATCGGCGCCAGCGTCGCAATCTGCTTCCGCGGAGGCCCGACAATCCTTCTGGTTCCCGAAGACGAGAAGGAACTTTCCGAAGACGGGTTCGCTGATTCAGTCATAACCTTCACCGCGGAAACGCTCGACGAGATGCAAAGTATTACGGATGCGGTTACACCTCTGTTGACAGGCGTTCTTCAACGCCATGCCGATCGAGGAACCATCGGCGTCGAATCGGCAAACAGTTCGCAGGCGGCTTCGTACCTTGCGATTCATCTTTTTGGAAACAATCTTGCGGAGGTCGCTCGCGTAGCGCTTCCTCGCGCAAGGTTGACACCTTGCGAACGCTGGATTCGAGATTTGAAATCTGTGAAAACCCATTTTGAAATCGAGAAGATCCGTACCGCCTGCGGCATTGCCAGGAATTCATTTGAAACGGGCGCCTCCGGATTACGCCCCGGAATGGATGAACCTGAGGCCGCCGAGCTGTTCCGCGCTGCGCTTCACAGAGCGGAACCCTCAGCACGTGACTCTGTTCGGCGCGACGGATTTGTGTTCTGCATGTCCGGTCCGAACGCCGCAAAAGCGTCTGCCGCCTTCGCCCAGACGCGCTCCCGGACTCTGGAGCGGGACGACACCGTCATGATCCACTGCAATTCCTATGTGGACGGTTTTTGGACGGATGTTACGCGCACCTACAGTTTTGGGCCACCGGATGAACAACAACAGAAAATGCGCGCGGCTGTCTTGGCCGCGCGCGAGGCTGCGTTTGCATGCGTCAAGCCTGGCGCGCGCGCCGCGGACGTGGACGCAGCATCGCGAAGAACAATCACGAACTTCGGGTTGGCTGAATATCTCAGGCACGGAACGGGTCACGGCGTCGGTTTCTCGCCGATGAGTGCTTACAGCATTCCGCAACTGCACGTGAAATCGTCCGATGTTCTGCGCGAGGGCATGATTTTCAACGTTGAACCAGCTGTTTATGTCGATGGATACGGTGGAATTCGCCATTGCGACATGGTTGCGGTGCGCGCTGCCGGTTATGAACTTCTGACCGATTTCCAATCGGACGCTTCCACTCTGACGCTGCCCGATGCACATAGTGGGCAAACTCAATTTGTAAAAGCTGGCACGAGATCGTGAAACATTTATATCACGCGGATTGACAGGACTAATCCTTTAGGGAGAACTCCATGACGAAAAACGTTTCCGACATACTGGTAGAACGGCTGATCGACTGGGGTGTGGATACAATTTTTGGATTTCCGGGCGACGGCATAAACGGCATCTTCGAAGCCCTGCGCACCCATCAAGAAAAAATCAGATTCATTCAGGTAAGACACGAGGAGGCCGCCGCATTCGCGGCAGTAGGCTACGCGAAATATTCAGGACGGCTCGGGGTGTGCATCGCCACATCAGGTCCGGGCGGAATCCATCTGTTGAACGGACTCTATGACGCAAAATGCGACGGCCAGCCGGTGCTGGCGATTACCGGGCACACTTTCCACGACTTGATCGGCACGCACTACCAACAGGATGTGGACCTCGACAAGCTCTACATGGATGTCGCCGAGTTCAATCAACGCATCATGGGTCCGGGCCACGTTAACAATATCGTCGATGAGGCCATTAAGACATCTTTGACTCGCCGCGGCGTGAGCCACATCACTATCCCTAAAGACATACAGGATTGGACCTCCCACGATGAGGAACGCTCGAAGGCCAACGTGCCCAAACACAGCGCGGATCTGTATGCAGCCTCTCATCCTGTTCCATCTGAAGAGTTGCTGCAGGCGGCCGCGGACTTGATCAACCAAGGAACTAAGGTCGCAATTCTTGCTGGGGCGGGGTGCCTCAAGGCGCGCGCAGAAATTTTGCGGCTTGCAGAATTGACCGCAGCTCCCATCGTGAAACCGCTGCTGGGAAAAGCCGTGGTTCCTGACAACAGCCCATACACAACAGGCGGCATTGGATTGCTGGGTACGGCTCCTTCTCAAGAAGCGTTGCAGGAATGCGAGACTCTGATTATTGCAGGGAGTGGATTTCCTTATATGGAGTTTTATCCGAAGCCCGGGCGGGCCAAAACTGTACAGATAGACATTGACCCGGCTCGCATTGGTTTGCGCCACCCGGTGGATGTGGGCCTCGTTGGCGAATGTAGGTCCGTGCTAAGCGCTCTTTTGCCGCTCATCAAGAAGAAGCAAAACAGAAGCTTCCTTGAAAAAGCACAAAAGAACATGAAGAGCTGGAATCATCTGTTGGAAGTCCGCGGCACGCGCAAAGATATGCCGATGAAGCCGCAAGTGGTGACCTGGAATCTGAACAAATTACTCGATGACGATGCGATCGTTTCCTCTGACAGTGGCACGATCGCAACCTGGAGTGCGCGATACATCGAGATGCGTGGCGAGATGAAGTTTTCACTTTCTGGCTCTCTCGCCACCATGGCGAATGGCTTGCCTTACAGCATCGGCGCGGCGGTGGCTTTTCCGGGAAGACAAGTGGTCTGCATTGTCGGCGACGGCGGATTGACCATGTTGATGGGAGAAATCGTCACGCTCGTCAAATACAAGCTTCCGGTGAAGGTGATCGTGATCAAGAACAATGTGCTGGGGCAGATCAAATGGGAACAGATGGTCATGGAAGGAAATCCCGAATACGGTGTTGAGCTCGAACCGATCGATTTCGCGGGCATCGCAAAAGCCTGCGGCGCGGCTGGGTACACAATCGAGGATCCGGAACAGGCTGCGTCTATCTTACGCGAAGCGCTTGCGCACGACGGCCCAGTGGTCGTGCAGGCCGTTGTTGACCCGAACGAACCCCCTACGCCCGGTAACATCAGCTCGGAGCAGGCCTTCAAATTTGCTGAGTCGCTGGTCAGAGGTGAAAAAAATGGCTGGAAAATATTCAAGTCGGTCTTAGGCGACAAAGTGCGGGAAGTGATTTAAGCCTGGCTTCCCTTTCAGAAAGTGAGTGTGCCAGGCCATGACCAAGGCTGAAGAGTTACTGAACCCTACGCAGGACATTCGGGAGGCTCAGCACGCGCGATATATCGTCGCGCATCACATCCGCGAAGGGCGGTTCCAGCGCAGTCTGGCACTCACTGCAGGCCTTTCTAGCGTGATCGCCGGGATGGAAGTCGCCTATGAGCACTATCGCGGAAGCTACGGCCAGAGGATCATGTACACGCCTGTGGCATGCAGTGGGGCTCTTCTGCTCGCCGGGGTCTCTGCAGCCTTCAGCCGGAAAGCGGCTCGCACTCTACTACCGGCAGTTTCTGCAATCACTCTTGTGGACTGCGGCATCGGGTTCATCTTCCATATCCGCGGTATTCAACGAAAACCAGGCGGATGGCGGCTTCCTGTCTTCAATATTGTGATGGGGCCGCCGCTTTTCGCTCCTCTTTTGTTCGGCACGAGTGCATACCTGGGTCTTGTGGCTTCGTTTCTGCGTCGCGAGGAATCCTCTCCAGCCCCGCAGGCAATGCCGCCCTCAGCGCCATGGACGAAGCTCCTGCCGCGGAAATTGCGCGGCGAGGAAATCACATTGGTGCAAGATGTGCGGGAGGGAAAGTTTCAAAAACATCTCGCGGCCGCGACGGCTGCCTCAGCCTTTTTCAGCGGCATCGAAGCACTCTACTCGCACTATAAAAACAATTTCAAATACAAAGCTCAGTGGAGTCCTATCGTCATCGCAGTCCTGCTGATCGGAGCCGCACTCGGCTCAATTTGGAGTCCCAGAGTCGCAAAAAAACTGTTGCCGGCGGCGTCCGCGCTCGCAATCCTGGACGGCGGAGTGGGTTTCTTTTATCACGCGCGAGGCGTCAAGCGCCGCCCAGGCGGCCTCAAGCGTCCTCTGTATAACGTAATGTACGGGCCGCCGATTTTTGCTCCGCTACTGTTCGCCGCCTGCGGATTTCTGGGCATCCTCGCCAGCATGTTCCGGAGGGAACGCTAATGCCTGACTCCATTGAGGAATCCCGGCCGGTCGACCCGGGCACGAGCGAACCCCTCGAGCCTAAAAGCCAGCCGGGCTATTACCCGGAATTCCACACCATGAGCCAAATGGAATTTTGGGACGACGCGACCCGGAAAGTAATCGTCGCAAGAGTTGAGCGCGTTCCTCCTATTCGGTTCTTTTCCCCAGAGGAAGCGCGGCTGATGACAGCAGTCTGCGATCGCATCCTCCCGCAAGATGATCGCGATGACGCACACAGAATCCCAATTGTGAACGCAATTGACGAACGCCTTTACGAGAATCGCCTCGATGGCTATCGGTACGAAGACATGCCTCCCGACCAGGAAGCGCATCGGCTAGGCCTGAAAGGAATCGAAACAGTGGCGCGGCACATGTTTGGAAAGCCATTTCTTGATCTCAGCACTCTCCAACAAGAAAGCGTTCTGGAAACCTTGCATGATGGCAATCCCCCCGCCGCTGATGACATCTGGAAGCAAATGGATGTGAAACGTTTCTGGCTCCTGCTGGTGCAGGATGTTGTGGGAGCCTACTATGCGCATCCCTACGCCTGGGACGAAATCGGTTTTGGGGGTCCTGCCTATCCACGCGGCTATATGCGCCTGGAGAACGGCGAGCCCGAGCCCTGGGAAGTAGAGGAGCTCCGTTATGAATGGGCTCCGCCTGTCGATTCGCCTTCCGGAAAATTTACCAAGGTGGGAGGCGCGGAAGAGCATAAAGCCAGTCCGGGCCAGGGGGGCACGCATTGAAAGCTCCGCTCTTCGGCCGCTTCAAGTCCCCAGCCGATTCCGTGCACATGCTCGGAGCCATGCAGCGGCTGGAATTTCCTATGCAGCGCTACGGTAATGACGAAGAAGTGGATTACTGCATCGTTGGCGTTGGTTCTGCCGGTGGCGTCCTATTACAGCGATTGGCGCGAGCCGGATTTAGCGTGGTGGGTCTCGAGGCCGGCCCGTTCTGGGATACAGAGCGCGATTGGGTTAGTGATGAAGCGGGCTCTCATAAACTTTACTGGAACGAATTACGCATCACCGGAGGCAAAGAACCGCTAGCTCTGGGCGCGAACAATAGTGGACGCGGAGTCGGCGGCGGGTCGGTTCACTGGGCTGGCTTCACGCCTCGGCTGCACCCGTCCGACTTTCGCGTTCACACGGAAGACGGAGTTGGGGTTGATTGGCCAATTTCATATGACGACTTGAAGCCGTATTACGAACTCCTCGAAAAAGAAATTCCGGTTTCCGGCCCGGCCTACTTTCCATGGGGACATCCACACGGCTACCCCTACGGCCCCCATCCCATGGGCGGATGCGGGGACATCTTGATCAAAGGCTGTACGAAGCTGGGGATTCGCGTAAGCATCGGCGGTCCTGTGGCAATCCTTGCCGGATCGCATGGGGATCGGCCGCACTGCATCTATCGTGGCTTCTGCATCCAAGGATGTAAGGTGGGGGCTAAGCAGAGCACGCTGATTTCTCATGTCCCGGACGCCATTGAGCACAAGGCGGAAATTCGCGCGCACTGCATGGCATCTCGAATCAATCTAGGTGATGACGGACGAGTGACCGGAGTCACCTATTTCGACTCCGATGGAAAAGAGGCCGTGCAGAAAGCCAAGGCCATCATCGTCTGCGGTTACGCGATCGAGACACCCCGGTTGCTTCTGAATTCGGCATGTCCCGGCCATGAGGACGGTCTCGCAAACTCCAGCGGGACGCTGGGTTGCTACTTGATGGCGCAGGGCGGCAATGTTGTCCTGGGGCGATTCAAAGAACTCGTCAGAATGTATAAAGCTCCGCCTGCGCACGCGATGACGGAGGAGTTTTATGAAACCGATCCTAAACGAGGCTTTGCTCGTGGCTTTGCGATTCAGACGGTTGGACCGCTGCCCATCGCATTCGCCCGGCAGATGATGGTCGCAAAGGGCGCATGGGGCTGGGGTATGCGTCGGATCATGATGGATTACAACCATTGGGGAGCCATCGCACTGCTCAGCGAAATTCTTCCTTGGAAGGACAATCGTGTCGAACTCGCCGAACAAAAAGACCGTAACGGAATTCCAGTGGCAAAGGTCACGTTCAATCTGCATGAGAACGACAAGAAAGTAATTGCATTCGGAAAAAACAAAGTTATGGAGGTCATGGAAGCTGCGGGCGCCGAAGAGGTCGTCCAGGAAGCGCGTTACGCGCACCTGGTGGGTGGAGCGCGGATGGGCAATGACCCAAGAACTTCCATAACGGATAAGTTCGGACGAACCCATGACGTGCCAAATCTTTTCGTGTGCGACGGAAGCTTGCTGCCAACTCAGGGTTCAGCTAATCCGGGTTTGACGATTCAGGCTCTGGCGGCGCGCACCGCCGATTATTTGATTTCACAGGGTACAGTCATTTTTTCGAGCTCGAAGAGAAGCATGGAGACGCCGCGAATACGATATGACCTCTCGCCGCCGGATACTTATGGCAAAGGTGTGCCCCGGTTGGCGTGAATGATTGCCCCCACGTTCTTGCGATCAGCGTTGGTGAGAGTAGGCGGTTAGTGCGAATGATCTTTCCCAGTCGGGACTGAAAGGGAAAAGAGAGCAGCCACATATGTCCTCGAACAACGGTAACAAACGGGAAGTCGTTGTGATTACGGGCGCTTCGGCCGGCTTGGGCCGTGCGACAGCGCAGGCATTCGCGAAACGCGGAGCGCGGATTGGGCTTATCGCGAGAGGAAAAGATGGATTGGAGGGAGCGCGGGTGGATGTGGAGAATGCCGGAGGCGAAGCGCTCGCAATCCCAACCGATGTAGCTCACAGCGAAGAAGTCGAAGCTGCAGCGGAGGCAATTGAGAAACAATTCGGCCCGATCGATATCTGGGTAAACAATGCGATGACCACGGTTTTTTCGCCTTTCATGGAAATCACGGCGGAAGAATTTAAGCGGGCCACAGAAGTCACTTATCTCGGCACCGTATACGGCACGATGGCAGCAATGCGGCGTATGCATCCGCGAAATCGCGGAACCATCGTTCAAGTGGGTTCGGCGTTGGCCTATCGCTCGATACCGCTCCAGGCCCCTTACTGCGGGGCGAAACATGCTATTGCCGGATTCACCGATTCGCTGCGGTCAGAACTAATCCATGATCGTAGCAACATCCATCTCACCATGGTGCAGATGCCTGCACTGAACACCCCGCAATTCAGTTGGTGCAAGACGAAACTGCCGCGCCATCCTCAGCCTGTGCCGCCAATCTTTCAGCCCGAGGTTGCCGCCGAGGCAATTGTTTGGGCCGCGCATCATCGCCGCCGGGAAGTCTTCGTGGGCGCGCCCACGGTGCAAGCCATCGAAGGAAACAAGCTAGCTCCCGGACTACTGGATACTTATCTCGCCAGGACTTGCTACGACGGACAGCAAACCGAGGAGCCCGTAAGTCCCGACAGGCCCAATAATCTCTTCGAGCCTGTGCCGGGCGACCACGGCGCGCATGGCATCTTCGATAATCGCGCGCGTACCAGCAGCGTTCAACTCTGGCAGACAACACACCGCGCCTCCTGGATACCGGCGGTCCTCGGCATTGCGGCTATTGGATGCGGATTATTTCTGCGGAGCAAGCGATGCAGCTAATCCAGCATAACGAAGATCAAGCGAGAAATTTAGGTTACGGTATTCGTAACAATTCACGGAAGGATATGAGGCGCCGCCGAGGAATCTTTGGACTTGCTCTGTCAGCTGCTGCCTCGATGAGCGTGATAGCGCTGTATCAGATGGGAATTTTCAAGCACGTTCCGGAACCGCACGGTTCGCGCTTTGACTCCGACGCAGTTACTGCATCGGCCAAAGCATACTCATTGCTTGAAACACCCGATTCTGTGCTGGCAATTGGCAGTTATGCTGTCACCATGGCACTCGCTGCGACGGGCTCACCGGACCGCGCTAGAGAACAGCCTCTGCTTCCTGTCCTTTTGGCTGCGAAGGTTGCATTCGACGCGGCGGTGGCGGCGAAATACACGATCGAGGAATGGAAAGGACACCGAGCCTTTTGTTTCTGGTGTTTGCTCGCCTCCGCGACAACGTTCGCGTCACTGGCATTGGCAATTCCGGAGGCCCGCCGCTCAATGCACAACAGTGGGTCGCTCGAAGCCTAGGTCGGCAAAACACATGCCTACATTCACTTGCGATTTAACTCAATCTTCGAAGCCTTTCGCCCATTTCTGGGAGCATACGGTTGGAAGCGGGCACGCCCCGCTTGCCTTGCGCGCGGATTGGCAGGCCCAACTGCGTCGTTGCCACGAGGAACTGGGCTTTCAGCACGTGCGCTTTCACGCCCTGCTCTCGGACGAAATGGGAACGCTCGTACGCGAGATGGACAAGAACATCTATTCCTTCTTCAATGCGGATCAGGTAATGGATTTTCTTATTTCAATCGGAATGCGGCCCTTCGTCGAACTGAGCTTCATGCCCGAAGCGTTAGCTTCGGGTTCGACCAGGGTTTTCAGCTACCAGGCGAACGTCACTCCGCCGAAGAATTATCGCCAGTGGGAAGAGTTGATTCACAAGCTCGCGTCGCACTGGGTCGAGCGCTATGGCGTGGACGAAGTGCGCGAATGGTTTTTTGAGGTGTGGAACGAGCCCAACCTGAAGGCGTTCTGGACGGGTACTCAGAAGGATTACTTCAAGCTGTATCGGATCACCGCCAAGGCATTAAAGCGAGTTGATCCGTTACTGAAAGTCGGAGGTCCTGCGACCGCCAAGAACGCCTGGGTTCCGGAATTCCTGGAGTTCTGCGAAAATCGAAAAGTCCCGGTCGATTTCGTAAGCACGCATCATTATCCGACCGATGCCTTCGGCAAGGCCGGCGCGGATACGCTTTCTCAATTGCAGCACGCGCCGCCCCACGTGATGCGCGACGATGTCAGAAAGGTTTGCCGTCAGGCGAAAGGTTTGCCGCGTCTATTACACTGAGTGGAATATCTCCTCGAACCCGCGCGATGCGCTTCACGATAAGCCGTTCGCGGCAACCTACGCGACCAAGATTATTCTCGAAGCCTGCGGACTTGTCGAAGGCTACAGCTTCTGGACCTTCAGCGACATCTTCAATGAGAATTACTTTCCTTCGGTCCCGTTTCAAGGCGGATTCGGTTTGCTTGAATCTTCACGGAATCGCAAAACCGATTTATCGCGCATTCGAGCTCCTGCATCGTTTAGGCACGGAGACTTTTTGACGTAGAGGGCCATCATGAAACCGTCGATGCCTGGTTGGTGGGCGGCCACACGGCGGCTACCATGATGCTTACCAACCACGCCATGCCACGGCACCCTATTCGCAAGCAACGGGTAAATGTTCGGCTCAAGAGCGCCCGGCGTCCGCGACGCGTTTACGCCGAAAGAATCGACGAGCGGCATGCGAACCCCCGGAGAGCTCTGGGAGTCGATGGGCGAGCCCCGCCTACTTGAGCGCCGCGCAAGTCGAGAAACTGAAGAGAGCTTCGCGAATTAGTGAAGGAAGACCAGCGATGGCAATACCAGAATGGACACATGAGCTGTGCCGTGACTGTGCCCCCACACGGGATCGCAGCTGTGACATTTGAGTTCGCCTGAACCCGACCGATGACGAAATCGACGACCGGCAACGGCAACTCGGACGAAGACGCGATGCTGCATCAATTGCAGCGTGAGACGTTCGAATATTTCGTGAAGGAATCCAATCTTGCCAATGGTCTTGTAAAAGACAAATCCCAGAAAGGCTCGCCTGCGAGCATCGCGGCCACAGGGCTGGCGTTGAGCGCTTACCCGGTCGGCGTCGAAAGATCCTTTATGTCGCGCGCCCACGCCGTGGAGCGAACGCTGGCTACCCTTCGTTTTTTTTGGAACAGCAAGCAGGGCACCGGTATGGAAGCGACCGGGCATCATGGCTTCTACTATCACTTCTTGAGTATGCAAACCGGAAGGCGCGTGTGGAAATGCGAGCTTTCCACCATCGATACCGCTTTGCTCCTGGCAGGAGCGCTCCTGGCGGCGAGCTACTATGATCGAAATAACAGCGAGGAACGCGAGATCCGTGATCTAGCCGATGGCTTATATCTGCGCGCCGATTGGCAATGGGCCCAAGCTGGAAAGTCCGCGGTCAGTCACGGATGGAAACCCGGCCAAGGGCGCGGATTTTTGAAATATCGCTGGCAAGGGTATAACGAAGCGCTCTTGCTAAACATACTGGGCCTGGGCTCACCGGCCCACCCGTTGCCCGAGGAAAGCTACGCGGCCTGGACCTCGGGTTTTCGGTGGGAAGATCACTTTGGGTACAGGTATCTTTACGCCGGCCCGCTTTTCATTCATCAGCTTCCCCAGGTTTGGCTCGATCTTCGCGGGATTCAGGACCGTTATATGCGCGAGAAGAGCAGCGATTACTTTGAGAACAGCCGCAGGGCGACGCTTGTTCAGCAGCAATATGCGATCCAGAATCCCCAAAAGTTCGCCAGGTATTCGGGGCATTGCTGGGGAATTACCGCGAGCGATGGGCCTGGCGATGCAACACGCCACCTCGACGGAGTGCGGCGTAGGTTTTTCGGTTATCGCGCGCGCGGGGTGCCCCGTGGACCCGACGATGGCACGATTTCCCCTTGGGCGGCCGTCGACGTCACTCCCTTTCGCGCCAGAGGTCGTTTTGCCCACTATGCGGCACTTCGACCATTTGCGCCTTCGCGAGAATATGCCATATGGCTTCAAGGCCTCGTTCAATCCGACGTGGAGCGTCAAGGGAAATGCCAATGGTTGGGAAAGTCCGTGGCACTACGGCATAAATCAAGGGCCCGTGGTGCTGATGATCGAGAATTACCAAACCGGCCTCATCTGGAAGTTGATGCAAAGATGTCCTTACATCGTCGAAGGATTGCGCCGAGCCGGTTTCCGGTCGCGAGGCACAGTTGCTGTCATCGCGACCGATCGGGTTCATCCGCTTTCAATAGAAGAAGAGAAGGAGCAATCCGAGCGCTAAGCACTTGGATTGATGGGAACCGTTGCGCTCAAAAATCGACGGCTACGCTCTGATCGGTGATCAGCATACGGCCGCGCTAATCAGTGAGCGCGGCACTCTCGCATGGTTGTGTCTGCCCGACTTCGATTCGGAAGCATGCTTCGCCGGTCTTCTGGGAACCCGGGACCACGGAGCCTGGTCACTGTCTCCGCGAACAATACATAAAGTAAATCGCCGTTATCTTCCAGGCACATTAATTGTCGAGACTACCTATTCCCAACCCGATGCTATCGCCTCCGTCACCGATTTTATGACGGTATATGACGGAAACTCTTGCGTGATCCGCATTGTGCGAGGACTCAAAGGGCGCGTCGTTATGCGCACCCGTTTCGCTCCTCGATTCGACTATGGCGGTGGAAAACCACGGATTGAACGACAGCGCTCCGGCCACTGGAGTGTAGTTTCCGGACCGCATCGCCTGACGTTGCGGAGCACCGCGCCTATGTTGCCCGATTCTCATGATCTCGCCGCGGAATGGCCGGTGTGTCTTGGCGACACTCATTACTTCACTCTGCAGTACGCCAACTCTTATGCGAATCCAAAGCCGCCAAAGGTTTCTCCTGAATCCGCACAAAGAAAGGCGGCCCGCTTTTGGCGCGAGTGGATTAAAGGTAGCCGTTACCGCGGCCAATATCGGGAGGCCGTGGAGCGATCCTTGATCACCCTGAAGGCTCTCACATTCGCGCCCTCCGGCGGTCTTGTCGCAGCGCCGACAACATCTCTGCCGGAGAAAATTGGCGGAATCAGAAACTGGGACTACCGATTTTGTTGGCTTCGCGATTCAACATTCAGCCTGCAGGTTCTCACGGGATGCGGCCTCAAAAGAGATGCCCGTGCGTGGCTCGGGTGGCTGAATCGCTCCGTCCAATCGAATCCGCATGAGCTCAAGATAATGTACGGGATTACTGGAAGTCGAGAGCACGGTGAATGGAAAGCAGCGTGGCTGCCAGGATATAGACACTCGAAGCCGGTGAATATTGGCAACAAAGCCTCCGACCAGCTTCAGCTCGATACCTATGGCGAAGTTGTCGATTCGCTATACCGGGCGCGTTCCAAGGGTTTGCACGCTGAGCGCGATCCGAGCGACAGCCCGCTTGTTGTTCCCCTGCTACAACGCCTGGAACAAATCTGGAGTGAACCGGATGCGGGCCTCTGGGAATTTCGTACTCCTTGCCAGCAATTTACCCATTCTAAAGTGATGGTTTGGGTGGCTTTCGATCGCGCCATTCGTATGGCTGAAGAGTTTGGTACGAAGGGGCCCGTTGGTCGATGGCGCCAACTACGCGACCGCATTCACAAGGAAGTTTGTGACAAAGGTTTCAATAAGAAAATGAAGACGTTCACTCAGGCCTACGGCTCCCGACATTTGGACGCTAGCTTGCTTCTGATACCGGTCGTCGGCTTTCTGGATATTGAAGACGAGCGCGTCACCGGAACGGTAAAAGCCATTGAAAAACATCTCATGCGTGGCGGCTTACTTCTCCGCTACGACACCAGAAAAGTCCGAGACGGGCTGCCTCCCGGTGAAGGCTCCTTCCTCGCCTGCAACTTTTGGCTGATCGATATTTACATTTTGCAAGGACGCACCGATCAGGCCCGTTCGCACTTTGAGAAACTTCTCAAATACCGAAATTCAGTTGGTTTACTCTCCGAGGAGTACGACAAGAAAAATGGCCTGGTCGGAAATTTTCCCCAAGCCTTCTCGCATATCGGACTGGTAAACGCTGCGCTCAGTCTTGATGCGGGAACATCCGTCCGGTTGCGCGATCTTCAACGGCCTCAATCAGCAGAAGCTCGGACTCCGTTCAGGCCTCTTAAGCGAAAAGCATACGTTACCAACTAAATGTGGATGGGAGGATTCAAGGGAAAGAGAATGCACAGGGAAACTGCCTGTAATGATATCTGCGCAGGGTGCGAAGAGTCTCGGGCTCAGCATCTCGTTATAACGATGGAGCAGCGTATGCGTTGGTCTGACTCAATGGTTGCCGTGCGGGGGGGACTGCAGTCATCAGCGCAGCATTTGGGCGGTCGTGAAATTTCGGCAATGGAGCTCGCCGGCTATTGCTCGCGGGCATGTTCTCGATTTATTTTGTTCGACTACTGGCAAGATAGCGGCACGGCCTCGAAAGAGGGCGTTCACGTGGAACTCACGAAGACACATCAAGACCTGGCGGCGGAATTAGGAACAGTGCGAGAACTCGTCTCCCGCAATCTGAGCCGACTTCAGGCTGAGGGATTCCTAGAAGTGGACGGTCGGAGAATTATAGTGAAAGACCTCGCGGGCCTAAAAAGCGAGCAGAAGAATTCTGAGTAATTACCTCTCCTTTTTGATATTTGCACGGCCATAGTGACTTTGGTCACTGCCTCTTTGTGCCTTCCCATCCACACTATCAGCTGTCGCGGAGGAGTTATGAATTTCAATGACGAAACCAAAGTGAAGGATATTGCGCTTTCGAATCCAGCGGTCAGGCAAATTCTCGAAGAGGCCGGGCTTGACTACTGCTGCGGTGGCGGGAAATCTCTGCAAGAAGCGTGCCTGCATGCAGAGGTTCCGACTGAAGAAATCCTGAATCGTCTGCGTGAAAACAGCAAACAGGTAAATCCCGACGAAGCGAACTGGACATCTACATCCCTTGGTGTTCTGACACGGCATATCCGTGAGAGGCACCATCGGTACGTTCGTGAGGCAATCGTGCGGGTTCAGCCCTTATTGGGTAAAGTGGTAGCAAAGCACGGAAAGAATCATTCCGAACTCACAGATATTCAGAGACTCTTCGCCGAAGTTGCGCGAGAGATGATCATGCACATGCAGAAAGAGGAACAGATTCTGTTCCCATACATCGACGCACTGGAAAAGGCGAATAGTGCAAATGGCTCGGTCGAACCTCCCTTCTTCCAGACGGTGAAAAACCCGATTCACGCCATGATGAAAGAGCATGACGCTGCGGGAGAATTGGTGAAACAGATTCGCAAAGCCAGTATGGAATACACTGCTCCTGCGGATGCATGCACAAGTTATAAGGCTCTATACCAGGATTTGAGGGAATTCGAAGCGGACCTTCACCAGCATGTGCATCTGGAAAACAACATCCTCTTCCCCCGTTCAGTAGAGATGGAAACTGCGGTCATCTAAGGAAGGAATGGTGCCATGTCGATTTCACTCGAAGCACCAGTGATAAGCGCCAAGAGCGAGCGCCATTCCTCGCTCTCTCCTGCCCAGATAATGGAGATTGCCCGCGCGCGTGAGGCGTCTCTTTCGCGCCTTCTCATGGCTTATATCAGCTCTGGCCTTGTTTTCATGCTACTGCCAGGCACATTCCTCGGGGTGTGGAACCTTCTCCAGATCAGCGGGCGCGAGAGCGCTGGGTCCATTTCGCCTGCATGGTTACAGGCTCACGGCCATGCACAGGTGTTCGGCTGGATAGGAAGCTTTATCTTGGGCATTGGTTTCTACTCGGTTCCGAAGCTACGCGGCGCAACGAAGCCAGCCTTCGGTGCTGCCTGGGCATGCTGGGTAATGTGGACAGTGGGTGTGGCGGTACGCTGGGCCGCAAATGTTTACGCGTGGCAATGGCGTTTGCTGCTTCCGCTCTCGGGCATCCTCGAACTGGCTGCGTTCCTGATTTTCTTCAGCGCGGTTTCACAGCACCGGCCCGAAGATTCCGGCAAGAGCCGACTGGAGCCGTGGATTTGGGTGGTTATCAGCGCAAGCACGGGGTTGATGTTGACGCTGATCGCGAACCTAGCGGTATGCTTCTATCTTGCGGTGCGCGGCGCAAGCCCAGCCTTGTCACACATTCTCGACCAACGCTATCTAGTGCTGGTCGCTTGGGGATTTCTGGTGCCGTTCGTTTGGGGATTCAGTACCAAATGGATGACAGTGTTCCTTGGTCTCAAGCCGGTTCATCCCAGGCTGCTCTTGGGCGCGCTGGTGGTGAACTTTGCGGGCGTTGTTTTGACGCTCTTGGGATGGGGAGCTGAAGCAACCGCCTTCTTTGTGATCAGCACAGCTCTGGCAATTGCGGCGCTGCGAATGTTCGAACCCGCACGACAGGAGCCAAAAACGCGCGGCGTTCATCCCAGTTTCCCATTCTTCGTCCGCATGGCCTACGGCTGGCTTTTGGTGGCAGCATTACTTGGGGTAGGCGCGGTGGTCTGGGACTCTTCTGGCGGGATTTGGGGCGCTTCGCGGCACGCACTGACGGTCGGATTCATCGCGGTGATGGTCTTTTGCGTTGGCCAGCGCATTCTCCCTGCGTTTGCTGGGATGCGGCTATTGTGGAGTACCCGGTTGATGTTTGCTGGGCTCCTGCTGCTCACGGTTGGATGCACTCTGCGTGTCTCCAGTGAGGTTCTCGCATACCAGGGATATGCCAATTGGGCGTGGTCGGTTCTTCCTGTCTCGGCTATGCTCGAATTGGCCGGGATCACAGCATTTGCCATAAACATTTCCGGTACGTTTATTCTGGAGCCGAGTCACGTGCAGAAACAGCCCATAGTCGTAGGGATAAACTAGGGCATGTTCAGATGGCTATTTTGAGAGAGGAGTAAGTCATGAGCGATAATCCGAAACAATCAGCCAGCTCTGCCGCCATTCGTTCTCCGGGGCCATTGGAAAGTCCTATCCTTTCGTTTGACCTGAATGCTGAGATCGAACAGTTGCGTAGTGAGAATGCGTGGCAGGGTGGACGAAACTCAAAAACTCTAGTGAAACATCCAGATTTTCGAGTAGTACTCACAGTCCTGAAAACCAATGCGCGCCTTCACGAACATAAAGCCGCCGGTAGGATTTCTGTCCAGGCTGTCGCGGGCCGCATCCGAATGCATGTACAGGACAAGGTGATTGATCTGCCTGCTGGACACATGCTGGCATTAGAGCGCGCGCTTCCGCACGATGTGGAAGCTCTTGAAGATAGCGCTTTTCTGCTGACTATCGCTTGGCCTGAGGACGCTACTAGAGTTTGACCGGGCAGTTCGCGGAGGCAATATGATCGCGCTCGATCCGGCACACAGAGCCGTCCACTATCCGCCTGATCGCCGATTTCGCATCTGGATTCGACCTTCCATTCTGCTTGGAATCGGTATCGCGGCCCTCTCTGTCATCGCGGCGGCTTGGATCGAAGTCGCCGTGGCTGGGCTGCCTCATGTTCCCGCCGTTCCTCAGATATATCCCAATAACTTCGCAGGGCCGCGCGGGTTTCCGGTCTGGGTGCGTTACTGCCACTTCTTTAATTTCCTTTTTGTGACGATGCTGATTCGCAGCGGGCTGTCCATTCTCATGGACCATCCTCGTCTATATTTCAACGATGGCTGCACGCCGGGGAGCGAATGGATCCGGCTTACCCCGCTAAAAGTTCCGCGCGACCGACTCTGGACCGCGAAAGACGACGCCCGCTATATTTCGCCGTTAGTCGGGACACCGGGCTACCGGCACACAATCGGTATTGCACGAGTTTGGCACTTCATCGACGTTCACGGCTTCATTATTACTGGCATTTTGTTCGTCATTATGCTCTTCGATACAGAGCAGTGGCGGCGTATTGTGCCAACTTCGCCGCTAGTTCTCTTGCAAGCATGGAACACGTTGGTGCACTATGCGACGTTTCATCTGCCAGCAGAACCGAATGGGTTTTATGGCTACAACGCATTGCAGCAGATTGCTTATTTCACCGTCGTCTTTGTCTTTGGTCCCTTGGCGATTCTTACTGGGATCGCCATGTCGCCCGCCGTGGTGAATCGCTTTCCCTGGTACACACGAATCTTTGGTGGCAGGCAATCGGCCAGATCGATCCACTTCCTGACGATGTTCAGCTTCCTTGCATTCCTCGTCGTACACGTCACGTTGATTGTGATGACTGGATTCGCGCGCAATATGAACCACATTGTGCTCGGCACCGATGATCAGGGACATCTGGGCATGTATCTGGGTTTTGTCGGTATAGGCGTGGTCGTCGTCTCGTGGATCGTGGCGCACTACATCTCGTGGAACCACGCGCGTGGATTGCAGCACGCGCTCAAGTCCGTGACCTATCCGATGCAGCTTCTGACGCTGAATCGCTTGAGCCCGCAGCAGAAGTATTCAGAGGAGGAAATCTCGCCGTACTTCTGGCCGAACGGGAAAATGCCGGTCCGGGACGATTGGAAGGGCCTGGCGGAAGCTGGCTTCGAGAACTTCCGGCTCAAGGTGGGAGGCCTCGTCGAAAGGCCCGTTGAGCTTTCCCTCGCCGACCTTGAGCGGTTGGGTGGGGCCGAACACATCACCATGCATCATTGCATTCAGGGATGGAGCGGTGTCGCGAAGTGGGGCGGAATTCCAATGAAAACGCTCATTGAATTAGTGCGCCCAAAACCGGAGGCAAAAGTCGCGGCCTTTTTTTCTTTTGGCGAAGCACTCTACGGCGGTTCCTACTACGATACGCAAAGCCTGGAGAATCTGCTGAAGCCGCAATGCCTGCTGGCCCTGCGGATGAACGGACAACGGCTTCCGCAGGTATATGGAGCGCCGCTGCGGCTGAGAGTCGAGAACCAGCTTGGCTACAAGATGGTCAAATGGATCGAGCGTATCGAGTTCATCGAGTCGGAAAAAGTGCTCGGCAAAGGAGAAGGCGGCAAAAACGAGGACGATGAGTATTTCGATTTGCTGCCCAACATCTGATGCAGAGACCCGATTGGTTCGGCCAAGAGCGTCCTGGCCCTGACCACATTCTCTCCTTACTCCGAAAGCTACGGCTGGATTGGTTGCTGCATCACTTTCCGCCACGACTCGTGCGGTCACTCTATGTGTTTGTGAATGGCTTCATTACCATTGGGGTGCTTGCCCTGTTGGCGATTGTGAGCCGCAATCCGTTTGTTTTTCCATCGCTCGGACCCACTGCGTATCTCCTGTTCTTCTCGCCGCTCGGAAAAACGTCCAGCCCCCGAAATACTATTCTGGGGCACGCTATAGGACTCATCTGCGGTTATGCGGCGTTCGTTCTCACAGGCGCTGGAGCACTACCGTTTGGGGTGCACCCAGGTATCTTCTGGCCAAGGATCCTGGCTGCGGCTCTCTCGCTTTCGGCGACAGGCGCGTTCATGGTCCTACTGGATGTCAGCCATCCGCCCGCTGGCGCAACTACGCTAATCGTTTCTCTCGGAATTATTTCGAGACCGCGTGAACTGGTTATCATTGAAGTTGCAGTGTTCTTGCTCGTTGCTCAGGCTTTGGTAATCAATCGGCTCGCCGGATTACCCTACCCCATGTGGAATGCTGCGGCCTCGACCAAACCAGTGAATGAGGACTCGGATTAGCGCCCCATCCCGTCACTTGGCTACACCGTGGAGCGTTGAAGAAGTGCACGCAGCACAACGGCTTGGTTGCGCCGTTCGTCACGGGCCGAATAGATCAGCGTTATCGTGAGATATGCCTTTTCCAGTTCTCGGAACTGTTCAGTTAATTCTGCCTTTGCTCTCAACTCTTCGCGATAGCGCTTCTGAAATTCGATCCAGCGCTTGGCATCGTGCGCAAACCACTTGCGGAGTTGGTCGGACGGTGCAATCTCCTTCATCCACAGATCGATTCTAGCTTTCTCTTTTGAAACACCACGCGGCCAAATCCTGTCCACCAGGACTCGGTAGCCATCGGCTGGCTTGGCCGGAACATAAATTCGCTTAAGCTTGAACATCGCGGAGTCCTATCAGCAGGCGCGCCCCCTGTGCCAAAAGTGTGCCAGAATCCGACCTTTTCATGCAATTGGGGTTAGCTTTGAGCGAAAAGCAGATGTCCCAAGTTCAGATTATTCTAAAGAAACTTCGAAAGGGATCATAGAGGTTTTGGGTTCTTCCCCGTATTTCAATCTGTAGCCGGTGCGGACTTGGCCTTCATTCGATCTTGGATTTCGTCGAAGTGCCAAGGGCGAAAATCGTGAGTGTCCACTCCAACATCCATCGAAAGTGAAGTATCGGGGGCCAACAGTTTTCCGTGGGAGTGCCCATACAAATGCCAAGCTCCCCGCGATGACTGATTCCAGACTCTCATTGCATAGTGGCAGAGCACGATTCGTTGCCCATTGAGCGAGACTTCCGCGAGATCATTGAGCCACGCAAATTCCTGAGTAAGTTTGCGCGTTTCTTTGTCATGGTTTCCCGCGAGTGCAAATATCTTCTTGCAGCGAATCTGTTGGCGAAGCTCCGCAGCTCGTGCCTTTGGGCCGATGCAGAAATCTCCGAGGAAGTACAGAATATCGTTCGCTTTTACACGCGAGTTCAGGCGTTCTAAAATCTCTTGATTCATTTCCTCGACAGTTTGGAACGGGCGATTGCAGTATCGAATGATGTTCTTGTGCCCCAGATGAAAGTCGGCGGTGAACCAAATGTTGAGCACAGCTCGTTTCTCCAATAAGGTACACGGAATGAGTATTCTATGCCGGGAGGTGAGATGAGCAAGTCCAATCGCACAGACGCAACAGGTTCAATTGCTTCGTCCGGCGACGAACGTCCATGGACAGTTCAGCAAGCCGCTCAATTCCTTGGTGTGAGCCCACAAACTGTCTATCTATGGGTGGAGCGAAAGCAAATCCCCCATTTGCGCGTAATGGGCCGAAATATTCGCTTCCTCAGATCAGACCTAGAAACGTTCCGTGCCTCATTCAAACAAGACATAGACAAGGTTTAGGTGGTTACAACACGCAGGCACGGCTCTTGCGGCTGAAAGCGGATCGCAATGGGCTGTTCCCGTACCGTTCATCTGGCTCAACTATGTGCTAACGCAGGCGGACTTCAATTGGGGGTAAAGGGCGTTATTATCCGTATTGACTGAAATCACCGAGGGCGCGTTCCTCGCTGTCTGGAAAAACTCTAATGATCCCCATGAACGAAACATACATGCTCGACACGAACGTTTTTAACGCCGTGCTTGATGGGAGGGTATTACTGGCGTCGTCCGTGGGCCGTATTCTCCTTGTTACCGGCATCCAAAGGGATGAATTAGGCGCTACCGCAAAACCCGAAAGACGCGCGGCTCTTCTCGCGGTATATAGGGAGATCCGTCCCACCTCGCTGCCCGCGTCTAGCTTCGCTTTCGATATCGAAGGTGCCGGTTTCGATCAAGCCTATTGGAACGACGGGAGTGGAAACTTTGAGAAGATGGTTGCTCGACTCCGGCAACTCGACCACAAGAACAAAAGCACATCCAACCAAGTGCGAGATATTTTAATCGCTGAGACAGCAATAAAGAATCGAGCGACTTTAGTCAGCGGGGATTCCAACTTACGGCAGGTGGTTACTGAATTCGGAGGCAACGCCATAGACCCGGATGATCTATGAATGAACTTAGCGGCGCAGAGCGTTTCGAGCAGCTTTCAGACGAAAACAAAGCGCGTTACCTGGCGATTAATCGGCAGATGGTCCGACTCGCGAGAGATTATGCGGTCCCTATTATCTTCGCTCCTCCGCCAAGCGTCGGAGGCAAAATTAACGGGGCGAGCGGCTGTGTGGTGCAACTTGCCTCGGGCCTGTTTGTTGTCACTGCTTCCCACGTTTTGGCGGGTTACGAAAAGCGTGCGGCAGAAGGAGAGCGGCTTAACTGGCAAGTCGGCAACCTCCCTCCCTTCGATCCGCTCCCCCGCGTCGAGTGGAGGAGCCGTGAGAAGGATATAGTGCTCCTGCGCATTTCCGGGAATGAAGCACGCAACATCGGACCTTGTACCATTTCGGCTCCTCGGCGCTGGCCGGTACAACCTCCAAAGGAGGGACAATTAGTGCTGGTAGCCGGTTACCCGAAAGGGTTGCGAGAAGAAAACCCATCTGAGGCGTGGATCGGTTCGGGTCCTTATTCGGCAATATTTCGAGTAACCGTTGCGGAAGCCAACCGCTGCAAATGCCTGATTGAGCGCAGAAACCTTATCGGCTTCGAAGAAGGACGTTTGCCCGAGGCGGGCGCGGATATGGGCGGATTGAGCGGCGGGCCGGTGTTGCTAGTTGACACTTTCGACTTCCCGCTAATCGGCATTGTGACCGACCGTTGCGAAATGAGTCTCGCAGAGCTGGAAATTCTCCAGTTTGCGACTCTTGAAAATGTAATGATTGGCGAGGATTCCTGAACGATCCACGACCAGGCGCACAGGGACGATTCGTTCTCTTAGCCCGGAACGAGAGCAACTTCGCCATCGGTCATGCGCAAAGTGCCAAAGAGTTTGTCTCCGGCTGCCATCTCCGTCGGTGACGACGGCGGCGACGGCCTGATCGTAAGCCCCACCTCATAACCGGCCTTCTCGCGGTCAATGACAATCAAGCAGTGGGTTTTACCAAAGAATGCCATCGCGGCGATCATCAAAATCTGCGTTCGTTTATTCAACTCCTCGGGTTCAATGCCCGCACAGGAGCCGAACACAAATACCCACTCGGGCTTGGAGTCGAAGTGCAGCGCCCTGTAAGTGAATCCGTCCTTAGAATCACCGAACTTCTCGATTGCTCCAAGGAACGCGCTGCCAAGTTCCGATCTCTCTCGCAAACCCAAGCTCGCAAGCACGGCCTGCATCTTCAAATAATTAGCGCGGCTATCGGGCGCGTCGTATCGCGCAAGGGCCTCGGGGGATAGTCCCGCCGCGTAGTCGTCCCGGCGGGTCGCGAGCTGATCCGCAACATGCTCAACCAACCTGCCGTTCAGATCATGTTCTCGCTTCGATCTCAAAGCCTGGCGCAATTCATCGCGCTGCGCCGCGACTGCGATGGCTGCGTCGGCCTTCCCCGCGCAGCCAGCCAAGCTGCCGCGTTGCAACAGGTAGAACTCGAACAGCGCCCGCTCATCGCCAATGACTCGAAGATCCGAATACGGCAAAGCGCGCCTGGCATCCAGGTAAGCGAGAACTTCCGGCGCGGTTCGTAGCTCAATCGCAATGTTTAGAAAATCATTCAGTGAAAGATACGTGATCGGCGTACCGTGGTACTGCAACGGAAGATCGTCGGCCCGCGCGTTCAGATCGACGCGCTCGAATACCTCCACAAGCACGATGCCGTGGTTGATGTCCGGCAATCCATCGGGAAGCTCGACCCTCCCTCTGCGTGGATGGTCGCACCAGATCGGCTTACCGTGCGCAGTGCGCAACGCACCGCAAAGCTGCGAGGTCGCTCTCTTCGCCTCCTTCAAACCCCACGACGAAGTTTTTTCTGGAGTGCGGGCGAAAGGGTCCAGTTGCGTCTTCTGGGACATCAATATGCCAACGCCAGGATAGGCGACGAGCAAATCCGCAACTTCCTTTTGCGTTCCACCGTTCATGGTTTGCAGGCTGCGAAACACGAACTCGGATATGAACGGCAGTGCGAGAAAATCCCTCACGTATCGCTCGGCCCAGATCCCGCGTTCCTCTAACGCTTCCGACATAATTGCTTCTTCACCTCTCTCCTGGGAATAGCTTATTTCGATCAGTCGATTCTGGTCAATGCCGATCCATACCCCAGATGGCGAGATTGTGGCGAGAATATGGTAGAATTGTGGCGAGATTAGAGGCGAGATTATGGCGAAGAAATATGTCCACGAACTTCGTGAGTGGCCCGGATTTACATGGGATTCAAAGAGGCTTGCCTCTTTGCTATCCGATGTCCGGTTGCGTCAGGGATTGTTGGTCGGGAAGATGCGTGGCTATGGCCTCGCTTCCCGGTGGACCGCGACCTTAAAAGTTCTTACCGAAGAAACGATTAAGTCCAGCGCAATAGAAGGCGTGAAGCTTGATCCAGAAAACGTGCGTTCTTCCCTCGCTCGGCGGCTTGGGCTTGAGGTGGGTGGGCTCACAGCGCACAAGGATCGAACCGTGGATGGCGTAGTTGAAATGATGTTGGACGCGACACAACAATTCAGCAAGCCGCTAACAAAGGAACTGTTGTTCGAGTGGCACGCGCATCTCTTTCCGGGCGTTCGCACGACGCGCGATAAATTCCGAGTTGGCGCATGGCGTGATGACAGCCAGGGCCCAATGCAAGTCGTGTCTGGGCCAGTCGGTCGTCACAAGGTTCATTACGAAGCGCCTACGGCTGATCGCGTCGAGGGCGAGATGGGAAAGTTTCTCGCGTGGTTCGACGGCAACGAACAAGAAGATCCCCTCCTAAAGGCGGGAATTGCGCATTTGTGGTTCGTAACGATCCACCCGTTTGAGGACGGCAACGGCAGAATCGGAAGAGCAATCGCTGAAATGTGTTTGGCCAGATCTGATGGGAGCGCTCAGCGCTTTTACAGTATGTCCTCGCAAATTCTCGAAGATCGGAAGGACTACTACGAAGTTCTTGAGAGAACGCAGGCAGGTCGGCTAGACATCACGGAATGGCTGACGTGGTTCCTCGGTTGCTTGGATAGGGCCATCGAGCAATCGAATCAAATCACCAGCAGCGCTCTGGAGAAGGAATTGTTCTGGAAAGGTTTGACGCAAAGGAAAGTCTCTCTCAATCATCGGCAAAACAAAGTCCTGAACAAGTTATTCGGAGAGTTTGAAGGAAAGCTGACGAGAGAAAAGTGGATGAAAATGACTAAGGCTTCCTCTCGTACTGCCCTTCGAGATATCGAAGAACTGATTGCCCTGGGAGTTTTGGAACAAGAGGAAGCGGGAGGGAGGAGCACTTCCTACAGGCTAAATAGGATCGTCAGGCAGACAGAAGGACGCAAATGAACTTCGGTGAGCAAGAACGTGACCGGTAGAAACGAACAGTGTCCCTGTGGTAGCGGCAAAAAGTTCAAGAAATGCTGCCTAGAGAAACCCCGAGTAATTCCCGCAGGACCACCGCCGGAAGTCTTCATGAAAGCAGCTTTACAAATGAGACAGAAGCAACAGGCACAGGAGGATTGGATTGCGCGGTACGGCCACGTAAGACCTGTGATCGCGACGGATAACTGGGGTAAGAAGTTCGTCGCCATTCGCAACCGACTGTCGTACTCAGAAGCTTGGAAGTTCATACCGGATTTTCTGCTCGACTATGTTCCACACGTATTTGGAAAAGATTGGTGGGACGCAGAGGTAGCTAAACCGGAAGGCGAGAGGCACCAAGTATTTCAGTGGCGGGTGGGTTGCCTGCGTCACAAGCAGGCTGGCGTTAATGATGGCGAGAAACGAATAGTAATGCCGGATGGCATGACTGGGGCCTATTTGTCCTTCGCGTTCAATCTGTTCGCGATAGAGGACAACAGCAGATTAGACGACCTCTTACTTCATAGGCTGAAGCACCCCGAGCAGTTTCAAGGAGCTTTACATGAAATCTTCGCGGAAGCCACTTGTCTGCGTGCCGGTTTTACAATCGAAAAGGAAGACGAGCGTGACCCTTCGACACGACACGCGGAGTTTACGGCAACGCATAAGATTACAGGTGAACGATTCTCAGTTGAGGCAAAGAGCAAACACAGGCCCGGTGTTCTTGGGCAAGCAGGGGTCGCACAACCGCATGAGAAGCTCAGGCTCACATTTGGTCGGCTCATCAATGACGCCGCCGCGAAAAATCCTAAGCATCCTCTGGTGATTTTTCTCGACACTAACTTGCCATTCCGTTCGGCACACCATGTCTACGGTAACGATCCAGCCGTTCCATCGCGATATATTGCAGAGCTTTGTAAGCGCATCCGCAACGAACACGGCGGACAATATCCTTTCGTCATGTTGGCGCTCACGAACATTCCGCACCACTACGCCGCCGCTCATGAAACCGACCCTCCAAAACACATTCACTCGATGATGACGGAACATCCGGCTACAAGCAAAGGTCAAGCTTTGACGGCTCTTTACAATGCCGTTCCGCTGTACGGAAACATACCCAACGAGTTTCCAAGATTCTGACGGCAGACACGCGCCGCTGTGCCAGAACTGTGCCAAAACCTTACCTTTTCGATCAATTGGGGTTAGCTTTGAGCGAAAAGCAGGCTCCCCAAGTTGTTGAAAAGATTGAAAACGCAAACCAACAAATGGAAGCGGTGAAGTGGCGAATCGCCCTCAGAAGGTAGACGCTGCAAAGTCTGGTCGATGGGCTGAGATATTTCTCCACGGTCCCGTATCCTCTGGATTTGTTCTTCGGAAAACCGTAGCCACTCAGCTTAAAACGCAACCACGCGGGCCTGCTCCAGATCGTAGCTCGGCATATCGGAGATCGTTGAGCCGCGTACATCAGAAGTTGGGAACAAGTTGGGAACAATAACCGCCGAATACCCCCATAAACCGTGATATAAGATGCGCGAAAGACATGGACGAGACAACTACTTAGCGTTTTAGAGTTTACCTTGGGCGCAGGAGGCCTGGAGTTCGAATCTCCACGCCCCGACCAATTCAGCTTGCCTTCGAGGACACAACTCCAAAGTGTGCAAAGCAGGTGGGGGCGGGATCGGGCACGGAACACGCGTATTTTTGTCGCATCGTCCGCACTCCGTACGCAACGGACGATACGATCGGCACCCAGGTTGACAATGTAACGAAGTGGTGTGAGAGTCGTGCGAACATGACCGCTTCTCACGTGTTGTTGCTCGCCCTTTTAATCGGCATCCTCTCCGGCTTGCGCGCGCTGAGCCCTATTGCGGTGACGGCTTGGGGCGCTTACCTAGGATGGTTCAATCTGCCGCGGCCGTATTCGCTGATCGGCACGATCGCTGGCGTGGCGATTCTTTCGCTGGCGGCAATCGCCGAACTCGTAAACGACAAGCTGCCAAAAACACCGCCGCGCACGGCACCGCCAAGCGTGGTGATTCGCTGCCTGCTCGGCGCGTTTGCAGGAGCGTGCATCGCAATGGCTGGCATGCAAAGCGCGATTGCGGGAGCAGGCGCGGGCATTGTGGGAGGGCTAATCGGCACATTTGGCGGTTATCAGGTGCGGATGCGGCTCGTGAAGGCGCTCGGCACGCCGGATTTTCCCATCGCGATCCTCGAAGATCTTGTCACGATTCTCGGCTCGCTGTGGGTAGCCAGCCGGTTCTAATTGCCACGGGCAATCGCTCGATCACATCCATATTTCCCTTCCGGGAGACCTAGCATGAGTCCTTCCAAGCATTACGACGCGATTGTGATCGGCTCGGGCCAAGGAGGCACTCCGCTGTGCCAGGCGCTGGCCGAGGCCGGCATGCGCACGGCTTTGGTGGAGCGCGAACATATCGGCGGCACCTGCATCAACGAAGGTTGCACGCCGACAAAAACCATTATCGCGAGCGGCCGCGTGGCATATCTCACGCGGCGAGGGGCCGATTACGGAGTGAAGAGCGGCGCCCTACACATTGCGATGGAACGCATCCGGAAGCGAAAACGCGATATTGTGAAACAGTTTCGCACCGGCAGCGAAAAGCGCATTCAGAAAACTGCCCGGCTGGATTTGATCTACGGAGAGGCGGCATTCGCGGGAGCGGAATCGCTGGAGGTACGCCTACGAAAAGGAGGCGTAACGACTCTTCATGCCGAGCGCATTTTTATCAATGCGGGTTGCCGGCCCGCCATTCCTGCGCTGGATGGATTGAAAGACGTGCCGTTTCTCGATAGCACTTCGATTATGGAGCTCGCACGCGTGCCTCAGCACTTATTGGTTCTCGGTGGCGGGTACGTTGGCCTGGAATTCGGGCAATTGTTTCGGCGGTTGGGCAGCCGGGTAACGATCGTGCAGAACGGAACGCAACTCCTGGCGCGAGAGGATGAAGACGTTGCTAAGGAGGTGGCCAAAATTCTGAAAGAAGATGGGGTAGAGGTGCTGTTAAACACGAAAGCGGAAAGCGTGGCACGCTCGCGTTCGGAAATCGCTTTAAAAGTGCGATCCAAGCGAGGTGCACGCACGATCGTGGGGACGCACCTGCTGGTGGCTACTGGCCGCGTGCCCAATACGGAGGTTCTGCGCCTGGCCGCGGCAGGCATCGCGACGGACAAACGCGGCTTTATTCCCGTGGACAACAAACTGCAAACGAATGTGAGCGGCGTGTTCGCGTTGGGAGACATCAACGGCGGCCCGGCGTTTACGCACATTTCTTACGACGATTTTCGGATCGTACGCACGAATGTGATCGAAAAGGGCAGCGCAACGACCACGCATCGGCTTGTTCCCTACACCGTATTCATGGACCCGCAATTGGGGCGCGTAGGTCTGACAGAAGCGCAAGCGCGCGAAGAAGGGCGCAAGATTCGCGTGGCGAAAATGCCGATGACGTATGTGGCCCGCGCAGTGGAAACCGCCGAAACGCGAGGCTTTATGAAAGCCGTCGTTGACGCCTCCACCGATCAAATCCTGGGTGCGGCAGTTCTAGGAATCGAAGGCGGAGAGATTATGAGCCAACTGGAGATCGCGATGATGGGCAAGCTACCCTATCCCGTGCTGAAGGATGCCGTGTTTGCGCACCCGACACTGGCGGAATCGTTGAATAACCTCTTCGGCCACTTTGAGAGCTGAGCCACAGATCCGATTTATTGTCACAAGGAGTGCGAGGCTGCCGCGATTCCCTTCCCAGACGCGTCTTTGTCAGTGGGCTTCAGTGACCTACTGGTGGCGCCTTCCTGGGAACTCCGCTGAAACTGAGATAGTGCGTCAAGAATTGCCTGGCCGTAAAGCTGCGCTTTGCGTTCACCAAAGCCCGAGACTTGCAGCAACTCCTGAATCGAAGATGGGCGCACGCGGCACAACTCTTCGAGAGACGTATCATGCATGACGACAAACGCAGGGACGCCTTGCGCTTTAGACACGTTGCGCCGCCATTCACGAAGATGCTCGCGAAGGCTGGAACCCGCGCATCCTGAAGCGGAAGCGCCTGGTCCTTTTTCTACAGGGTGAGCTACTGCGCGCTGAGCGGTATGCGCCTTCGGTCCGAGAATCTTGCGCGTTCGCTTACTCGGAGTTTCATTGGCGTCCACGAGCCATTCCAAACCAACGCCGCAGACGTCACACGCGCCACAGGAATTCCATTTCGGCGTTTCGCCAAAATGTACGCAGATGCGGCGATGGCGGCAGGTTTTTGCTTCAGCGAACTGGCGAATTTCATCGTAGCGCCGCCAGGCGCCCTGTTTTTCGACCGGGTCGCTGATCTGGTGGATGAAATGAACGAGCAAGCCAACGTCGCGTTTTTGCCAGAGGAGCAAGCAATCCGCAGGATGGCCGTCGCGGCCGGCGCGTCCCGCTTCCTGATAATACTGCTCGATGGATTTTGGCAGCGAGAGATGAACCACGGCGCGCACGGCAGCCTTATTGATTCCCAACCCAAAGGCAACCGTGCCGACCAATACACGCACTTCGTCCGACATCCAGCGCTCCTGATTGCGCCGGCGGATTGTGGACTCCATTTGCCCGTGATAAGCGATCGCGGCGATTCCTTTCTCCTCGAGAAACTCCACGGTTTCTTCCACACGCGCAATGGTAGGTGCATAGACAATCATGTTGCTGCCCTCATGCTTCTTCACTGCACGCAAGAGCACGCTCGACTGTGTGCGTGCGTCGCACTGCCGGGCGATATAGCGAAGGTTCGGGCGGTGAAAGCTGGCGATGTATTTGTGCGGATCGCGCAGGCGCAACTGGGCAATGATGTCATGCCGTACCTGACGGGTAGCGCTGGCGGTGAAGGCGGCGATGGCGCGATTTGGGAAATTTTGGCGCAGGCTACTGAGCTGGCGGTATTCGGGACGGAATTCATGCCCCCATTCAGAAATGCAATGCGCTTCATCGATGGCAAAGAAGGAAATCGGAACGCGTTGCAGCCAAGTGACGGTATCCGGCCGCGCGAGCCTCTCGGGGGAAAGGTATAACAGGCGATACTCGCCGCTGCGAGCCTTCTCGCAAATCGCGGACTGCTCGGCTCCTGAGAGCGAGCTATTGAGAAACGCCGCGCTCAGGCCCATCTGCGAAAGCTGTGCGACTTGATCCTGCATCAGCGCAATCAGCGGCGAGACGACGATGACGGTTTGCCCGCTGAGAATTGCCGCAGGCAACTGGTAGCACAGGGATTTGCCGCCGCCCGTAGGTAAAACCACGCACGTATCCTGGTGCGCCAACAGGCTGCGCACGATGCGCTCCTGAAACGGGCGGAAAGAATCATAGCCCCAATAGCGCCGCAGCGGTGTTGCCAGGTCGGGATTTGGCGTCACCTACGCAGTATAGTGCCGCGAGTAAGGCCGGTCTATGCGGGCAGAGGTTATCAAGGAGTGGGCTTCCCGAACGTTACGCGAAGACCCGTGGTCAGGATGGTGTCATTTTTCTTGAGGCCGTTGATGGGATTGCTGAGGAATTGATCGTTGTATGTGACTTGCCAGCTCAGCCAACCTTTTAGCGCTGCCGCCGCGGTGGCATTGAAAAGAAACCGGTACTGGCCGCGTTCCGACGTGTTAACGTCAGGATAAAGGGAAAGGGTTTCGCCCAAGGTGAACCGTTTGCCAAACTTCATAGATAAATCTTCTCCCAGCA
Organism: uncultured Acidobacteriota bacterium; assembly: GCA_963703805.1. Classification (GTDB taxonomy): domain Bacteria; phylum Acidobacteriota; class Terriglobia; order Acidiferrales; family UBA7541; genus DASTCZ01. The sequence goes on from CAVPFO010000002.1 coordinate 82,890, forward strand.
GAACTTCAGCGCTCTTGCGCGTCAGATTTGTGGAGAAATATTCCTGTTCGTAAGTGGCGCCGCCCAATAGATCGAAGGTCGTATGCGCGCTTTTTATGACGTGGTAGCCGGCCCCGCCGCCAAGCGTATTGCGCAGATTCAAATCCTGGAATTGGTCAAATTGGAAGTCGGTTTGCGCGAAGACGAAGATGCGCGGGCTTACGTTGAGATCGCCGCGCACGCCGCCCTGAATGTCATGTGCCGTTGTGATCGTGGTTCCGGTGGTGGAATTATTCGCGTAGATCGCCGTGGTGTACACGGAGATTTTGTCGCGATCGGAAGTGCGCGTCGCGGTGCCGGAAAGATTGTAGTTGAGGGTTTCCGAGTTGCCCCGGGTTACGTTGAAGCCGGTATCCACCACGCCGCTCCAGAGATCGGCCAGCCCCGGATGAAGGACCTCGCGCTCGTAAACAGCCTCCGCGGAATCATCCCGGATTGCAGTGACATCAGCTTTCGCGGCGCTGACGCTTCCGGTGTTCTTGGTTGCGACGATCAAGGTGTCGTTGTTGGTGGTCACCGATCCAACGACGGTCTCGCCACCTTTTAAGGCGACATGCAAGGCCTGCGAAGACTCGATGGCCGTTACCGCCGCCCACTGGATTTTGAGCTCGCCCGCGTAGTCTGTCTTCAGGACCAGCGTTTTGGCGTCCGAACTCTCGATGGTTCCGGTTAGATGATCGCCATTCTTCAACGACACCGTGTCGGCGGATACGGTCGAACCAATCGCCAGAGCAAAAAGAAACACTATCACAGCTTGAACGACGCTCTTATGCATGACACTCCCCTTTGAGGCTTTCATTTGATTGACTTGAGCAGAAATCCGTGACCGGCACATAAAGAGCCCCACCCGATTCGCGTGGTATCCTTGCTACGCGCTTCGAACGCAAGCAGTCGCGAACTGTGCAGAGGGCGAGGGAAGCAATTTTGCGGGAGCACTGCCAATCGGGCATGCGCTTGAGATTGTGCGGAAATCACGGTGAGTGACCTGACCCCGACGCCTCAGGAAACCCCTGCGACGCGTCAACCCGTGGCGGGCGCTCCGCATACGATAGGCCTGATCGCTTTAGTGCTCGTGTGGGCCTACGTGGGAATGCGCACTGCCCATCAAATTCGCGGGGGAATTCCACTGCCCGGCGGGAGCAAGATCCTGCTCTACCTTCCTACGTTTGTCTTTGAATGGATTCTATTCGCGTATATCGCCATTGGCTTGCGCCGGCGCGGAATCCTGATGCAGGAGATTACCGGAAGGATTTTCACCGGCGGCAAGGAATTGCTGCGCGATCTCGGCTTGGCGTTGCTGTTCTGGCCTACGGCGCTCGTAATTCTTGGCTTGGTCTCCTATGCTCTGCATATCGGCGCGAAGCTTCAATCCAGTATAAGATTCCTGTTGCCGCAAACTCCCGCTGAAATCGCTGCGTGGATCGTGCTTTCCGTGACTGCGGGGATTTGCGAAGAGACGATTTTTCGAGGTTATCTGCAGCGGCAATTCATAAGCTGGAGCGGAAATGCCGTCGCGGGCATTTTGCTCTCCGCCGCACTTTTTGGCGCCGCGCACATTTATCAAGGGGGGCGCCAAGCAATCGTGATCGGCGTATTTGGAATGCTGTTTGGCATCCTGGCGGAATCGCGGGGAAGTTTGCGGCCGGGCATGATCGCCCACGCCTGGCAAGATACGTTCAGCGGAATCCTCGGGAGCCTGCTGGCCAGACGCCTCCCTTCCTGAATTTCAAGACCGGCGGGTGCAACTCTTGCCGGTAGCCATACGTAGAAATAAGTGAGAGGACAAGACCGTCCACAAGCATGAACGATACGCAACCGGCTTTGGAAGCCAAAGATGTAACGCGGCATTACGCGATGGGCGAGACGCTGATCCGCGCGGTGGATGGAGTTTCGCTCAGCGTCGCACCCGGGGAGTTCGTGGCGCTTTTAGGAAGCTCGGGCTCGGGTAAGTCTACGCTGCTAAATCTTATCGCGGGGCTCGACCGCCCTACCAGCGGCGCGGTTCTAGCGCACGGCCGGAATCTCGCCGAGATGTCCGGCGACGAACTGGCGCAGCATCGCAATCGCACCGTGGGGATGGTGTTTCAGGCGTTTAATTTGCTGCCGCGAATGTCCCTCGAAGAAAACGTGGAACTGCCGCTGCGCCTGGCAGAGGCGGAATACGATATGCGCGCCGGCCGGGTACGCGAATCGCTCGAACGCGTAGGGCTAGGGGCGCGTATGAAGCACCGGCCGAGCGAACTGAGCGGCGGCGAGCAGCAACGCGCCTCGCTGGCGCGGGCGCTGGTCAATCGTCCCACGATTCTGCTTGCCGACGAGCCTACCGGAAATCTCGACAGCCGCACCGGCGAAGAGATCATGAGCTATATTGCGCAATTCAATCGCGAGATGGGGATGACGGTGCTGCTGGTGACGCACGAGCCGGGGCTCGCAGAGCGCTACACGCATCGGCAGTTTTATCTGAAGGATGGAAAGATGAGCAACGGTCTGCAAGCCAGCGGAGGCGCAGCGTGAAGACGCGAGACTTGGTGGACCTGGCGTCGCGCAATTTGCGCGAGGCGGCGCTGCGAAACAGCCTGACCACGGCGGGAATCGCCGTGGGGGTGGCGTCGCTCGTGGCCATGCTGTCGCTCGGAATTGGCTTGCAAACACTAACGCTCAGCCGCCTCGAGGGCACCGGACTTTTCAACACGATTTACGTTTACCCTAAAACAAATCGCGGTGGGCGCGGAGGACGCGGTGGTGAAGTCCCGGACGAAGCGCGGCCCGGCGACATCAAGATGCTAACGGACCAAATCCGCGAGCAGCTCGCGGCGATGCCGCACGTGGTGGAGGTTTTTCCAGAACTGCGCTTCACCGCCGATCTGCGTTACGCCGGGGCGGGACATGTGACGTCCGCCGCCAGCGTGCCGGGCACGGCCAAGGGCACGGGGCAATTTGACTCCGTGCAAGGCTCGTTCTTCTCGAACGAATCGGCTCCGGAAGCGATTTTGCATATGGACCTCGCCAAGCAAATGGCGGACGAGGCCAAAATTCAGCCCACGGATTTGATCGGCCAGGAAGTGGTGCTGAGGTACCCGCAGCGTAAGCCGGTGCCGGCGGCGCCAAACCAGTCCTCCGCCGACCAGGCCGCGAACGACGAATTTGGCATGGGTTTCACGATCGCGCCCGCCGAAACGAAAGTGAAGATCGTGGGATTGGTGGAAAACGAGCAAGCAGGTCCGGGCGGACTCGGCGGAGTGCGCATTTTGCTGCCATTGCAATTTGTGGAGCAATTGAACGCCGTACAGGGGTCGGACGTGCGCTCGGTGGTACAAAGCCCGGACGAACACCTCTACGCGAGTTTGACGGTAAAAGTGGACGATCCCAAGCGGGTGACCGATATCGAGCCTTCGATCAAGCAGATGGGCTTCAATACATTTTCGCTTTTTGACGCGACGCGCAACCTACACATCATTTTTACAGTACTCGATCTATTCTTAGGAATGTTTGGCAGTCTGGCGCTCGCGGTAGCGTCGCTGGGCATTATCAATACACTCGTGATGGCGATTCTTGAGCGGAGGCGCGAGATCGGCGTGCTCAAAGCTCTTGGGGCCGCGGACCGCGATGTGCGCCGGCTATTTTTCGCCGAGGCTGGCGTGATGGGTCTTGCCGGCGGCGCGCTGGGCGTGTTCCTCGGATGGGCCATCGGAAAAATCATCAATTTTGGCATCAATATTTATCTGCACTCGCAGAACCTCCAACCGGAGAAGGTCTGGTTCGTGCCCTGGTGGCTGGTGGGCGCGGCCATCGGCTTCTCCGTCGTGGTGAGCCTCGCCGCCGGACTTTACCCCGCGGCGCGAGCGGCGCGCCTCGATCCCGTGCAAGCATTGCGCTACGAATAGGAGTGTCTTTCCCCTTGACGATAACTGACGGGAAGCGTAGCCTCTCTGTCAGTTAATGAGGGGAGCGCGCTTTGAGCAAGCCTACCGAACTCGTTCAGGGCACGCTGGATTTGCTGATCCTTAAGACGCTGCAACTCGATCCTTCTCACGGCTGGGCGATTGCCAAGCGTATTCGGCAGGTTTCAAACAGCGTTCTGCGCGTGAATCAGGGCGCTTTGTATCCCGCACTTCATCGCCTCGAACAGCAGGGCTGGATCAAAGCCGAATGGGGCGAGTCTGAAAACAACCGCCGGGCGAAATACTATTCGCTCACCGCGGCCGGCAAGAAATTCCTCCACAAAGAAGAGGCGAACTGGGCACGGCTCTCGCAGGCCATCGGGTTGGTTCTAGACATGGCGTGAGGCACAGTATGCGCTGGCTCGACAAAATCCGACTTCGGGTTCGTTCCCTTCTTCAGAAGCCTGCCGTGGATCGTGAACTCGATGAGGAAGTTCGTTTTCACCTCGAGCGGCAAATCCAGGAGAACATCACCGCGGGGATGTCGCCTGAGGAAGCTTTGCGTGCGGCGCGGATTGAGTTTGGCGCTGCTCCAACTGTTCAGGAAGAGTGCCGGGAAGCGCGGGGCCTAACGTTTCTGCAGGACGTGGCCCGGGACGTGCGCGTCGCTCTGCGAACGCTTCGCAAGAATCCTGGATTCGCCGCGGTCACCATTCTGACGCTCGCGCTCGTAATCGGCGCGAATTCCGCCATTTTCAGCGCCATCTACACCCTCGTGTTCCGGCGCCTGCCGTACAAAGATCCGAATCAACTCGTAGCCATTTGGGATTCGAATCGCCACACCGGCGTGGATCACATCCCCGTCATGGAAGGATCGTACCCGATCCTGCACGACCGGGCGAAAAGCTTCAGCGGCATGGCGGCATTCGTAGGCGGCATCGGCCAAGCCGATATGTTCCAGGCACGAATCTGGGGCACCGAGGAGCGCGTCACCGAAATTGGCTGTACGTCGGAGCTCTTTCCCTTGCTCGGTGTCTCGCCTTTCATCGGGCATTCTTTTGATCCCCGTGGCGATGTAAACAACGATCTCAACGCTTACCCTCCGCCGCGAGGTTCTGCAATTCTTAGCTACTCCTTCTGGCAGCGGCACTACGGCGCGAGTCCCGACGCGATTGGCAAGACGCTTTCGATTAACGACTTGGGCGTGCGATACGATTCCACAATCGTTGGCGTGATGCCCGCCAGTTTCGAATTTCCCTATCCTCTGCATCCTACTAAGCCCGACATTTGGTTCCAGCGAGGAGTGAAAAACAGCGGCTTCTCTCCGGGACAGGTGCTGCAAGTCGTCGCCCGTCTTCAGCCTCGGGCTAGCCTGGGAACGGCGCAGGCGGAACTCGATACCATCGCCGACTCTATCCGCCGTGACCATGCCAAGTATTACGAGGCCGAGTACGTAACCGCCGTTCCCCTGCGATCGGAACTGACCCGCGACGCTCGACCCATTCTTTGGGCACTCCTCATGGCGCTAAGCTTCGTGCTGTTGATAGGATGCGCCAATATCGGCAACCTGATGCTGATGCGCGCGGTCTCGCGTGAAAAGGAAATGGCGGTTCGTGTGGCGCTGGGCGCAGGCAAATTGGCGCTGATTCGTCAGATGCTCGCCGAAACCACGCTGCTCTCGCTGAGCGGTGGCGCGATTGGGCTCCTTTTGGCGCATTGGTGCCTGCGTGTGATCGTGGCCCGGATTCCAGCGTCCATTTACATTCCGCGCGCGAATTCGGTAGCGCTGGAATCTGGTGTTCTGGTCTGCTGCGTGGCCGCGTCGGTGGTTGCCGCCGCGTTTTTTAGCCTGCTGCCGGGCCTACGCTTGGCGCGGCCCGACCTGAACCGCGTGATCAACGCCGCCACCGCCGCCCCGGATCGGCCCGCCATTTCGATTTTCCGCCGGCCCGGAAGCCTGCTGCTGATCTCGGAAGTGTCTCTGGCCGTTGTGCTGCTTACCGGTACGGTCCTTTTAGCGAAAAGCCTAAAGAGGCTGATTGACGTCAATCTTCACTTTCAACCCGAGCATTTGCTCGTGATGGACTGGTCGTTTTCGAACGCGTTCATCCTGGCGCATCAATCTGATTCCGTATACGCAGCCGCCTTTTCCCAGATCGAGCGGGAAGTCGAAGGCATACCGGGCGTGAAGGCCGTCGCGTTCGCGGACGGGTTCCCGTTCGGCAACGGCCCGGACACGCAGCAGTTCAAGGCGGACGGCGGCGGCGGTCCGATTGCCCAAAGCTATCAGCCTGCGGAAGCGCATGTGGTCTCGCCAAGTTTCTTTGAAATGATGGGAATGACCCTCGAACGCGGGCGCTGGCTCGCGGATAGCGACACTCCAAAGTCGCTTCCCGTCGTCGTCATCAATCAGGCGATGGCGGAACGATATTGGCCGGGAGCAGAGGCGCTCGGTCAGCGGGTCCAGCCGTATTTTCGCTATAGCGACAAGCCCATTTCGTACGTGGTCGTGGGGATCGTTCACGAACCGCAGCGCTTCGGCAACGGAGGGACGCCCAAGCCAGCGGTCTATCTGGCCTCAGCGCAAGCGGTGTTCGCTTCCGACACGATCCTGGTACGCACGTCCGCCGATCCGCGAAGCCTAGCCGGCCCGCTGCGCAATGCGGCTTTGAAGCTGGCACCCGGCCAGATGTTCGTGAGCCAGGTGCGCACCGGAGATGATCTAATTTCGGAATCGAGCGCCCGCTCGCGCATCACCGTGATTTTGCTCGCAAGTTTTGCGGGCCTTGCCTTGGTGCTTGGGATGATCGGAATCTACGGCCTGATTTCGTACTACACAGCACAGCGAACGCGCGAAATCGGAATTCGCATGGCGCTGGGCGCGACGCCCCTCAAGGTGTTCCGGCTAGTGCTGAAAGAAGGAATGTCTCTCGTGAGTATCGGGCTGGCGTTGGGTTTGATCTTCGGGTATGGATTCGGCAAGAGCCTCGCGAACTTGCTTTACGCTACGTCTCCAGGGGACCTCGTTTCGTTCGCGGTCGCCGCTGCGGTTTTTGGCGTGGTCGCATTCGCGGCTTGTTACATTCCCGCGCGGCGCGCCACTCGCGTAGATCCGATGACCGCGCTTCGTGCGGAGTAGGGGTCCGGGGACAATCAATGCGATGGCTCGACAAAATCAGACTTCGATTCCGCTCTCTCTTCCAGAAGCCTGCCGTGGATCGCGAACTGGACGACGAACTGCGGTTCCACATCGAGCGTCAAACACAGGAAAACATCGCCGCACGGATGTCACCTGACGAAGCTTTGCGTGCGGCGCGGATCGAGTTCGGGCAGCGCCTAGTGTTTGGGAAGAGTGCCGCGAAGCGCAAAGCGTGACCCTTTTATACGATCTAGCCCGAGATACGCGCATCGGACTTCGGACGCTTCGAAGGAATGCCGGATTTGCCTACGTGGCGATCCTCACGCTTGCGCTTGTGATTGGCGCAAATACGGCTATTTTCAGCGCCATTTACGGACTGCTTTTCCGCAGCCTGCCCTATCGCGATTCAGACCGGCTGGTGATGCTCTGGGACTCCAACCGGCGCACGGGCCAGGAACATATGGGCGTGATGGAAGGCTCATTTCCAATTCTGGAGAGCGAGGCGAAGAGTTTTAGCGGCATGGGTGCATTCACTGGCATGGGAGCACTTGGATCGATGTTCGCGGACAAGCTGTGGGGCACGGACGAACGCGTAGCAACAACTCTCTGTACTTCCCAACTGTTCCCCGTACTCGGAGTATCTCCTTTCCTGGGTCGCACATTTTCCCCGCAAAACGATGTCTACGATGAGCATGCGAGGTCTTCAGACTCAAGTGTGGCGATTCTCAGTTACGCCTTCTGGCAGAGACATTACGGGGCGAGCGCCGATGTAATTGGAAAGACCCTCGCCCTCAATGACTATGGCAAACACCAGGAATACACAATCATTGGCGTGATGCCGCAAGGATTTGCATTTCCGTACCCAATGTTTGCGGAAAAGCCGGACGTTTGGCTGCCGTACCCAATATCGAACGCGCACTTCTCGCCAGGAAACAATCTGTTGGTGATCGCACGCCTGCGAACGGGCGTGAGTCCGCGCAATGCGCAGGCGGAGCTCAATACGATCACCGGACGCCTCCAGCAGGAATTTGCAAAGTACTACAAGGGCGAATACGTCACAGTGACCACGCTCGGCTCGGAACTCGTTCGTGATGCGCGGACAATGCTTTGGACACTGTTTGCCGCTTTGGGATTTGTCTTGCTAATCGGCTGCGCAAACGTCGGCAACCTAATGTTGATGCGCGCCGTTTCGCGCGGGAAAGAAATGGCGGTGCGGGCAGCGCTGGGAGCGGGGCGCCTCGCAGTGATCCGCCAGATGCTTGCGGAAGCCACGCTCCTGGCGGTTGCCGGAGGCGCGCTCGGATTTCCGCTGGCCCATTGGACTCTACGGCTGGCCGTCGCGGCTGTGCCGGCCTCGATTTATATTCCGCGCCTGGATTTGATCGCGCTCGATACGAGGATTCTTGCGCTGACCGCAGCGATCTCCACGTTTGCGGCTGCCCTATTTGGCACGCTTCCAAGCGTGCGGTTTTCCGGGCCGGATCTGAGTCGGATGATCAATGCCGCGCCCGCTCCAGACCGCGCCAGCCCTTCGATTCTCCGGCGTCCGGGTAGCCTACTTCTCATTTCGGAGGTGTCGCTGGCGGTGGTTCTGCTTACTGGAACGGCACTTCTGACGAAGAGTTTGAAAAGGCTGATGGATGTAAATCTGCATTTCCAGCCCGACCGCCTACTCGTGATGGACGTCGCTTTCTCCAATGCATACGTGGAGGCAACGCCGGATTTTGACGAGCGCAAGGTTACGCTCTATTCGCAGTTCCAACAGCAGCTCGAAGGCATGCCAGGGGTTCACTCGGTGACTTTTGTGGACCAATTCCCGCTGCCGACGCTGCGCGGCTTATCCATCCAGGGTTTTAAAGAGACAGGCGGCAGTGGACCAATTTCTGAAAATTATCAGCCGGCGGAAATGCACGTGGTTACGCCGAATTTCTTCGAAATGATGGGGTCAAGCTTGCAACGCGGGCGTTGGTTGGCCGATGCGGACACGCCGAAGTCGCTTCCAGTCGCCGTCATCAACCAAGCCATGGCGGAGGCCTATTGGCCGGGCGCGGATCCTCTGGGGCACCGCATCGCGCCGTTCATCCGGTACACCGATCGCAAAGACTCTTATGCCATCGTCGGCGTCGTGCAGGACCCAAAACGCTTTGGTACGGGACAAGCGCCGGAGCCAGCCGTCTATCTGGCCACAGGCCAGGTTCCACTGAATTTTTATTCTGTCTTGGTGCGCACATCGGGTGACCCGCATAGCCTGGCAGGTCCTTTGCGCTCCGCAGCGCTTCAAATGGCGCCGGGCCAAATGTACGTGAGCGAGGTACGCACGGGTGGCGATCTGGTTTCGGAATCGAGCGCGCGATCTCGAGTGACGGCGCTACTGCTTGCGTGTTTTGCAGGACTCGCGGTGATTCTAGGCGTGATCGGAATCTACGGACTCATCGCGTACTATACCGCTCAACGCACGCGTGAAATCGGAATTCGTATGGCGTTGGGCGCAACACCGCGCAACGTGATGCGTCTCGTTCTAGGAGAAGGGATGTCTCTGATCGGCTTGGGAGTGATGCTCGGTTTGTTCCTCGCGTATGGCTTCGCGCGAAGCTTGGCCAGCCTGCTCTACGGAACACCTCCAGCAGACTTGCCGGAATACTTGGTGGCCGCCGCGTTATTTGCGTGCGTTGGATTAGCGGCCTGTTACATTCCCGCTCGCCGCGCCATGCGCGTCGATCCCATGATCGCCCTACGGCACGAATAACCCCCAAAAATAAATCGGCCGGGAGGCGTCGCTGAGGGGTCGACGCGTCCCGGCGGTTCCTGCCCGCATCCGCAGGATATGGGCAAGCTTGTTTACGCGGCGTATTCGTCGCTGCCGCGCAGGAATTCGTAGCGTTCGATCTGGGCCACAATGCCGACGGTGTTCGGGTCTTTGTTTTCGTTGCGCGAAACACGTCCCAGGCAGCGCACGCGCACCGGACCAGCCAGCGTAATTTCGTGAGGAAGCGTCAGTAGGATTTCCACGCGCGAGCTTTCCTTCACCTCTTTGGGCAGAAAGAAATACACACCGCGCGAGCTGACGTTTTTCGATTCCGTGAGAATTTCGCCTACGGATGAGCCGGTGGTCCAGCGTACCGTCATCGGCAGGCGAATCTGAAAGCGTTGGTTCAGTCGTCGTTCCATGCCGGTCACTGGCTCCTTAGAATCATCGCGGCGGACTACGGAATCGGAAGCCGCCCTCGATGCCCCAAGATTATGGCAAGCCGCCCCTGCGCTCAATAGGTCAAGAGGCTCAATTTGGCGAGCGCAAAATCGGTACCGGCGTACTAGAGGGGTTTTTGCTCAATATTTTCACAGGAAATCCACCGGAAAAGGTTGGCGGGTGACTCGGAAGGTTGGTTTCGGCCGGCCCGAGAGGAGGGTGCACTAAGCTAACCGACTTAGGTTCAGTGGCTTGCGGACGTTAGCTCGGCGGAATTACGGAGATACGAGTTCAGCACGTCCGAAAGGGCCAGGACACCCTCCAGCCGGCGGGCATCGGCACGGTGTACGACCGGCAAATAGGGCCAATCGCGCATCAGGCGCATGGCCAGGTCCACGGACTGATCGGGATGGAGCCTGGGCAGGCGCTGCGTGCCAAGCACGTCGTTTAGCGGCGTGGAGCCCTTCCCTTCCGATAGGAGTTTGTGCAGCGCCGGAATTCGAATTCCGGCCCAGCGGCCGGTGGGAAAGCTCACCAAAAAGAACTCCTCCGCCGCACCGTCCGTGCGAGCTTCGAGACGCGCCAGGGCTTCCGTCACCGTGTCGTCGCCGGATAAGACCGGCGTGACGGGCGAGCGCATGGCATCTTCCACCTGGAGTGCATGACTTTCGCGCAGCTCTTCCATGGAAGGCAGGTCAATGCCGTCCTGACGCGCGAGGACATCGAAAATGGGAGTCGGCTGGAAACGCATCGAGATCAGGTAGGCGAGCGCATTCGAAATGATTACCGGCAAGATGATGGAATAGTTGCCGCTGACTTCGAGCACCATAAAGACAGAGGTGAGCGGCACGCGCAAGAATCCCGCAAAGAGGGTGCCCATGCCGACGAGCGCGTAGGCCCCCACAGGCCCCGCCAGCGCCGGGAAAAAGTGATGCTGGGTGCTGCCGATGGCGGCGCCGAGCATGGCGCCCACAAAAAGCGTTGGCGCGAACATACCGCCGGGTGCGCCCGAGGAAAATGAAATCGTAGTGGCGACGATCTTGGCCAATGCCAAAAGAAAGAGCATGTACCAGACGAACTGGCCGTGCATGGCCTGGTCCATGAAATCGTAACCGGCACCCATCACTTGGGGCAGAAAAATTCCCATCACGCCAATGATCAGGCCGGCTATTGCAGGCAAGAAATAACGCCAGTAAGAGGGCAGCGCGCGGACTATCGGGCGCGTGTAGCTGATCATTTTCGCGAAGAAGAGCGACGCGAACCCGCCGATGATGCCCAATGCCGCATAAGAGAGCAGCTCCACGGGGTGCACCAACGTGTAGGGCGGCGTTCGAAAGAGAGGTTCGGCTCCGAGGAACCAACGGCTGACGACCACGCTCGAGACGGCCGCGAGGACGATCGCGCCCAAAACTCCCGCGCTCCAGGTGCCGATTACTTCCTCGATTACGAAGATGACGGCAGCGATCGGAGAATTGAACGCCGCCGCGAGACCTGCCGCCGCGCCCACGGGCGCAATCAGCCGAATTTTCTCGCGCGACAGGCGCAGCTTCCGCCCCAGCAGTGACGCGATTCCCGCTCCCATTTGCAGCGAGGGATCTTCCGGCCCGAGCGATTGGCCGCTGCCGATCGCCAGCGCGCAACAGATAAATTTCCCTATGACGGTATCAAACGGAATATAGCCGTCATAAACGTAGACCGCGGACTTAGTCTGCGTGACCCCGCTCCCGCGTACGCGCGGGAAGAATCGGTAAACCAAAATCGCGACGACAAGGCCCGCAACCGTAGGCACCAGCACGACGCGCGGCCAACCTGGATAAAGCGCGGAACCGAGCAGCGCAATGCGCGTCCAGTCAATGAAAATGCGGAAGCAAACCACAGCCAGCCCAGAGAAAAGGCCGATAATCACGGCCAAGACCAGGAAGAGGCTGCCCTCCCGGAGGGCCAGGATGGCTTGCAAGCGATTCAGGAATTCTCTTCCCCGGCCTGATTTGGCAACGACCCCAGGGACCGACGACTCGACTCCCGAAGTAGGCAAAGACACTGCAACGGACGGCTCGACCGACGAGGCGGGCGTTGCGACGGTGCCGAACGGAGCGCCGCTCGAATCCTCGCGAGGCATCGCTTCAAACGGCAACTGTGGGGTAGCGTCTTTGGGATTCACTGGCCAACACCGGAATGGCTTCGGCCGAGCAGCACCAGTGCCGCATTCGAGCCCGCGGGCGCGGGACCACATTGCTGATCCGCCGCGGCTTCGATCTGAAATACGAGATTCATCAGGGCGGTGACGTCGTCTGGATGGACTACAAGCTGCGGCTCGGTTGCGTGCGGAAGCTCCGCTATGGCTTCCGCGTTTAGTTGTTGCAGTGGGCTGGGCACCGCCGGTGGCGGATTTTGCAGATCAACGTTTTTCAATTTCGCGCAGTCCTTCAAGCGTTCGAATGCGAAATTGAAATCGGCGGCGGCAAGGCGCCCTCGTTCGGCCACCGAGAGGCTTTCTGCAAAAGGATCGAGGGAAACGACGGCGGTGGCGGTTTCCAGCATTTCACGATCGGAACCGGCAAGCTCATTTTCGCGATCGGCGCGCGCGAGGTATCGGGCGGCGTCTTTATAATTTCCCTGCCGATAGGCAGCGACACCAGAGCCACGTAGCGCACCCTGCGCCGCGCGATCGAGTCGGAGCGCTTGCGTAAACTGAACCATGGCTTGATCGTTCTCACCCGTATCGAGGAGCAAATTCCCCGCCTGCACGTGCAGCGTGGGATCGGGAGGCAGCGCAGCGGCCATGGCAATCAACTGGGCCTGCGCATCGGCCACCGCCCCCCGGTCCATCAGAAATTTGGCATATTCGATACGCGTCTGCCGGCGGCGTTCGGTTGGGTTGGCGTCCCACGCGCCGAAAATGGCGGCATTGTAATAACGGGAGGCCGCTGTAACGTCGTTCTGGCGGGCGGCGAGCCGCGCCAATTCGAGATTGATGGTAGCGTTTCCTGGAGCTTGTTCCTCGAGCGCCAGCAAATAGGAACGCGCCTCCTCCAGGCGGCCCTCTTCCGCCAAGGCTTCCGCAAGATGCAAATCGTAGTCGTTGTTCGCGCCGCTGGTGTCGCCATTCTCGCGCGAGTAAATCATGGCCGTGCGAAAATCCTGGATGGCATCCGCGGAACGCCCGGCCGCCAGCGCGGTCTGGCCATACGAATACCAGTGGCGGGCAAGGCTGCGTTCGGTTTGGTGATAAAAGCGGGAGAAAAAGCCAGTGACGGTAAAGAATAAAAATAGGATCCCGACAGAAAGCAGCAGGACGGTCTCACGCGAGAAATTCCACCATGGAGATTTGACGCCACAGTCGCACTTATCGGCACTGGGGGGCAGTGCGTTGCCGCAATTTTCGCAGATGCGTGGGGCGCCAGTAACCGGAAGATTTGCCGTTGCCAAGAATTCCTCGAGCACTACAAGAAAGCGCGTGCGCCGGTAGCGGCCGGCAGTTATCCATCCTAACGCAGCAACACGCGGCACTCAAATGAAGGAAGCGAATTTGTAAAAGAAAATAAACTTGTGGCTAGGTTTTCTCGATGAGCCGGTGGTGGATCGCGTAAAGCGCCAGTTCGAGGCGGTCGGAAACGCCAAGTTTGTCAAAAATATTGTGCAGATGATTTTTCACCGTCTGCTCGCTGATGAATAGCTTCTCCCCGATTTCCTTGTTGCGGAATCCTTGCGCCACCAGTTGGACGATTTCCTTTTCGCGATCGCTCAGAAGCGGCTTTTCCCGGCGTGGACCGCTTTCGGAGGACTTCGAAAACGCCTTCATCACCTCGGCGGTCATGTGATTATCGAGCCAGATTTCGCCGGCATGCACGCGCTGGATACTTTTGACGAGCAAATCAGTGGCGGATTGCTTTAGCACCACGCCACGCGCTCCCAGGCGCATCGCCCGCACCACGTCGCGGTCGTCTTCGGCGGCGGTTACGCAAATCACACGCGTGGGCAGCGAATCGAAATTCACCTCTTCGAGTACGGCCAGCCCATCCTTATCGGGCATGCGCAAGTCGAGCAGGAGAATATCGGGCTTGAGTTTCGTGACGAGCTTGATGCACTCGTTTCCGTTTTGGGCTTCGCCGACAATGGCGATATCGTCGTCTGAATCCAGTAATTTGCGCAGACCATCACGGAATATCGCGTGATCATCGGCTACCAGCACGCGAATCGGTTGTTTGCTTTTTGCCATCTTAGCTCAGTGGAACCTCAACAGTTAGACGTGCACCATGGCCGGGACTTGATTCCACGGTCAAAACTCCTCCGACGGTACGGGTGCGCTCCTTGATCGAGATTGGACCTAGCCGCAAGCGGTCCAGTTCATCGCCTGAAAAGCGTCCCGCGAAGCTGAACCCCTCTCCATTATCATCTACGACCAAGGCAATGCGGCTATCCGACTGAGACAGTTTTACCACGACATGTGTAGCCCTAGCATGCTTTTTTATGTTGTTGAGTGCTTCCCTGTAAATCTGGAAAAGTTCGCGGCAAACCCGGTCCGGGGCCTGCAAATCGGCCGCATCCACGAGCAAATCGAGCTTCAATTGCGAGTCATTTCGAAAGCGCTCGGCAAAGCCGCGCATCAGATCGAGCAAATCGGCGCTTTGTACGCGCAGGGGCCGGAGGTCGGTGACCATGCGGCGCAACTCGGCGGATTCGTTTCGAACGGTCTGTTCGAGCGAGGCCAACGAAGCCGCCACTTGCTCGCCTTCCTCGGGGAGCTTCTTCCGCAGCACATCAAGCTGGATCTGAACGCTCAAAAGCGTTTGCAGGATGCCGTCGTGTAGATCGCGCGAGATGCGGCTGCGCTCGGCCTCGATCGCCCTCGCGCGCAAATGACGCAGCAGGAAGAGGTTTTCGAGTGGCGTGCCCAAGTGCCGTGAGATGCGCTCCAACCACTGCAAATCGCGCGGCGCGAAACGCCTCTGGCCGTTGCCAAGAATCAGGCGGGCCACCGGATCGCCTTGCACATCAATGGCGGCGGCAAGCGCGGAGCGAAGCCCAAGCACTTCTCGCGTGGGAGCAGGGAAGCGTGGAAATTCGGCCAAGGGCTTGCCATCTTGACGGTTCCACCCGAAGCCTTCTCCGCGGCCTTCGAAACTGTTGATGCCAATATTTGCGTCCGGCACGTCCAGCAGCAGGCCTTCTCCGGCCGTCAAGGGCCAGTTCTCAGGGGCGATCCGGCCACCCTCGCCGCGAGCCAGCTTCCAGACGAAGATGCGTTCCATGTCGGCGTCGCGATAGACGAGAACCGCTGCGCCGCAGTCGAAGCCTTCCATCAATTTTTCGAACAGTCCGCGCAGTGAGTCCGCCACACCGGCATCGACGCGCAACTCCTCACTGAGCCCCGCGAGAAACTGCGATTCGAACGCGGAGCGCCGGTTCCGCTCGCCAAGGTGCGCCATCCCAAAGCCTGCGGCAAGCGTGCCGCTGCCCACGGCTACGGCGCGGAGAGCATCCTCCCAGTTTGCGTGCCGCCGAATCAGCGACCATGCCAGCACGGCGCACGCGGCTGCCAGCACAATCCAATACGCGGGCCGCTGCCCCCACTCTACCGCCGCGGCAAAAGCCACAAAGACCAATAGAAACCACATGGGCGCGGCCGATGGCGCAAAGATTAGAAAAGCTCCAAGCGCGGCCACGTCTGCCGCCAAGGGAAAGCCCCATTCACTGCCCCACTTGGTGGATTGCGCGACGGCGAAGAACAAGCTGACCGCCAGATATCCGGCCTGAAAAATCAGCACGCGGGCGGGCGGCACCGGCAGTTCGAGCACGCTCACCAAACCCAGAACGAGTAGTAGCGGGCGCGCCAGCGTAACTTGGCGTTTCAGGGAGCGGCGATCGGAAGGGTGCGGCTGCATCGCGGTTTCGGGACTGGCGCGTCACTTTGAAAGTCACACACCGCGAGGCCGGGTGCAAGCTGGGGTTCCTGGGGAGCACGTGCTGGGGAGGCAACTAGAGGCTCGATCCGAACGGACGCGAAGACTCCTGCGACACCTTTGATGGAGGACGGACAGGATTTCGAACGAAATGGTCCGCCAGGAGAGGCCCAGTTTGGCCTCTCTAGGCGACTCCGCTCTAATTTGTGGCTGTGGAAGTCCGCGGCGGGCGGGCGTAGGCCGTATCCTGCGCCTTTTCCTGCGGATTCGACGAGGCCGCGACTTCCGCCAGTTCGTGCTTTGGGACTGCGGGCCGATTGGCCTTTTCGAGATAGAGCGCTTCGTCGGCCCTCGCGAGCAGCGACTCGATGCTATCGCCAACCTGGTGTTGTGCGCGGCCCCGCGAACAGCCCACCGGAATCTTCTGTTTGTTAATGCTCACCTCGAATGGACCGATGCGCGACAGAATCACGGAGACGTTCTCGCGCGGGCATTCGGGCAGCACGACCATGAATTCGTCGCCACCGACGCGAATCGGTACATCGCAGGCGCGAATGGCCCGCTTCAAGCGACGCGAGAATTCCTTCAGCACGAGATCGCCGGCCGCATGGCCATATTCGTCATTGATCTGCTTGAAGTGATCCAGATCGAGCAGCAGGACGGCGAGACTATCGCCATTGCGTTCCGCGCGTACGATTTCCTCCTGGAGGCGCTCTTCTCCGAAGCGGCGGTTATAAAGCCCCGTGAGCGGATCGAGGATGGCCATGCCATAGAACTTCTCGGCGCGGATGCGCTGGCGCATGGCTGTTTCCATTTGTTCCGCAAGCTGGTTGCGAAAGAATTTCAGATGGCGCTGCTGGAAGAGCGTGAAGAAGTTGAGAAGTAACATCAGCGCCAGAATCGCACCGATCACGGAGCCAGGTTTCTGCGCGGCGAGAAAGTCATCGAATTGCAACAACCCTGGAAATAGGGCGATGGTGATCGTGGTGGCCAACAAACCGATGGCAACCACCGTGTTCCACCAGAACCATAGGGTGCTGCGGTCCAGGCGCTTCAGGCTCTGCCGAATCGCCTGCTGGCCGGCGAATTCAGGTTCGTGTTGAACGGACTGGGGCATCCTCATTGGCCTCGGATCAGCACGTCAGAGCCTGGCGCATCGCGAGCCAGCCTGCGGCTGGAACGACTGCGGGAGCTGCCCGCTCTTGACTTGTGCAGAATACGGTGACGCTCCGTCGGTACCAATGGCTCGCTCGTATCATTCGGTGCCCAACCTTGGTACTAGTTGCCGAGAACCATACCGCACCGCGGCTCTAACGACCGGACGACCAGGGGCGTCTATCTGTCACAAAATAAGAGGGTAAGAACTGGCGCGAAAAGATAGCCTAGACGCTCGGCAACCGTCTCAGGCTTTGGCTTTTACGTGAACGGTTCCGGGAGTCCAGTCCACGGGCGGAAAGGAAATCTGCCAGAAGGAAGGGTTGGGCACGAGAAATTCGACGGCCAGTTCGACGCGATTTTGTTGCGCCTCGCCGACGTGTACGACCGTACATTCCTGCATCGCGGAAGTTTGCAGATTGCGCATCAGGAACTGTTCGCCTTTGCGCATCGGCTTTGAAACGAGCATGGAAGCGCCGTGTGCGTTAATCACAAGCGTGTGCGTATCCTCTTCGAAAGCGGCGGCCGAATCCCTGGAGCTGAAGACTTTTACGGGAATCTTCATGACGACGCGCTGGCTTCGGCGGCGTGTGGAGGCAAACCAGGATGCTTCGCGCGACGCTAAGAGCCAACCGTCAAGGATCCGAAGTTGCTCGGGGTCCGCATCGGTGAACATCAGGCCCATGCCGTGGCCTTGCAGCGAAAAGATCACGCGGGCGTGAACGGTGCAGGAATCTTTTGCATGTGTGATTCTTGCGGTGACGGTTGCACCCACAGGGTAGGGCTGCGGCGTGTTCACAAAACAACCGCGCTTGCCCAGATCGCTGACGCGGGCTTCGATCCGCTGCGCCTTTCGGGTCTCGCCGTCTTCCCCCGTGGATTCGGCAATCTCGATCGCAGCCGTAAACTCGTAACGGCGATGCTGGCGACGATCCGTAAAGGTAGGCCGCGGAGGCTTAGGGGAAGCGTCCTTTGGCAATTCAGCCATGGCTGAGTATAGCTTTGCGGTTCCACAATGGCGCACCAAAGAGTCGGTACAGACGGGTCGGAATGTGCTCAATGGTTAACGTGTGACGTTGTTCTAAAACACTAAAACTAGAGACTCTGCGAGGGTTATTAGAAATTAGGGGCGTTCGGGGAAACGCCCCCTTCGAACCAGGCCATTTATTGGCTCGCGGTTGAGCTTTGTGTCGTCACACCCTGCTGGTTCCATTCGGGCGGCGTCATTCCCCAGAGATGTTGCACAAAGAAATCTTCGCGCTTGCGGTCTCCGTAGGCAGTGTACTTATCGCCGCGCGCCGCAGGATGATCGGCGCCGGGAACAACGAGCATGTCAAACACCTTGTTGTGCTTCATGAGCTGGTTGACCACCTGCATGGTGGACGACGGATCGACGTTGGTATCGAGTTCTCCGAAGATCAGCAAGAGATCACCCTGCAGGCGATAGGCGTTGTCCACGTTTGAAGATGCCGAGTATTGCGGGCCGATCGGCCACCCCATCCACTGTTCGTTCCACCAGATTTTGTCCATGCGGTTGTCGTGACAGCCCGCGAAGGCGACGCCGACTTTGTAGAACTCAGGGTGAAAGAGCAAGCCACCGAGAGAATTTTGTCCGCCGGCCGAACCTCCGTAAATACCTACGCGCGTGATGTCGTACCACGGATATTTCGCCGCGACGGCTTTGTGCCACAGAATGCGATCTGGGAAGCCGGCGTCGCCGAGATCTTTCCACGCCGTGTCTTGAAACGCCTTTGAACGGTTCGAGGTGCCCATGCCGTCCATCTGCGAGAGGATGAAGCCGACTTCGGCCTGCGCCATCATCGGCGAATAGACCGTAAACGTCTTCGGCACAAAGGACCCCTGCGGACCCGCGTAGATGTATTCGATCACTGGATACTTCTTCGAAGGATTGAAATTCGTGGGGCGCATGATGACGCCCCAAATGTCCGTCTTGCCGTCGCGGCCCTTCGAAACAAATACCTCCGGCGGTTTCCAGCCGGCGGCGAGGAGCCCACTCATGTCTCCCTTTTCAAGTGTGGCGAGCACGCTGTTGTCGGAAACGCGGCGCACCTCAACCACCGGTGGCAGATCGATGCGCGAATAGGTGTCCACGAAGAATTGGCCGTCGTGTGAGTACGAGCCGGTGTAATCGGCGTCTTCGGGTGTGAGGCGCGTCAAACCGGTACCGTCAAAATTGATGCGGTAATAGTTGGCGAAATAGGGGTCTTTCCCGGGATACATTCCGCCGGCGCTGAACCAGATCTGCCGCTTGGCTTCATCCACATTCTGGACGGCGCGGACCACCCAGTCACCCTTGGTGATCTGGTTTTTCAGGGCGCCGGTGACGCCATCGAACAAATAAAGATGGTTCCAGCCGTCGCGCTCGGACATCCAGATGACTTCCTTGCCGTCGTTAACGTCGTAACGGTATTCCTTGCCGGAGTCGGCCAAGCCGCCGGTGGCGCGGCGATAGTTGAAGAATGTCTTGGGTTCTTCGGAGATAACGGAGCGCGCCCGGCCGGTCGCCGCGTCCACTTCGATGATGCGGTAGACCTGGTGGCCGCGCTGGTTGTATTCGAAGGTGACGGCGTGGCTATCTTTTCGCCAGACCAACTCCGAAAGCGAGAAGGGATTCGTGAAGAGCGAATTATCGATGTTGATCTGTTTCTTCGCGTTCAAATCAAAAAGGACCGGCTGATCGAGATCGAGGACGTCTCCGGGCTTTGCGTAAGCGAGAGAAAGCAATTCGGGCTGGAGCTGGTCCTCGGGCGAGGATTCGA
This sequence comes from uncultured Acidobacteriota bacterium, assembly GCA_963703805.1. Lineage (GTDB taxonomy): Bacteria > Acidobacteriota > Terriglobia > Acidiferrales > UBA7541 > DASTCZ01. The sequence continues at coordinate 102,974 of CAVPFO010000002.1, forward strand.
TGTAGTGAATCTCACGGTGATAGCCGGGCTTTACGCGATACGCCGCGAGCTTGGTGGAATCCGGCGACCAGACGATGGAAGAAAGCTCGTAGTAATTCCCTTCCGATCCATCCAGGCTCAAGCGCTGCAGTTCGTGTGAGCCCGGAGCGCGAATCACAACGTTGAAATTGTTAATCAGCGCTTCCCATTTGCCGTCCGGAGAGACGCGCGGTCCATCCTGCTGCGGCCGCCGGCCGACAGTCATCCCTACCCCTAAACGCGGAGGGCCTCCCTCCACCTTCCGGCACGCGGAGTCCGAAACGGTGCAGCGGTAGCGCGCGCCATCCACCATGGTGCTGAACGCGGAGCCATTTTCTTCAAATACGATAGTGGTGAAAGGGAGCTTATTCGCGGCGTAGCTGTTCCCGGCCGCTTTCGAAAGCGTTTGTGCGACCTTCTCATGATCGAAGGCGGGCTGTTTTTGCAACGTGTCCGCATCGGCCACCATGAATTCGTACGAGCCGTGAGAAAGTTTCCTGTACCAAAATCGGTGCGTGTTGCCGATCCAAGTCGCCGGGCCCGCGATATCAATCGCGGCAGCTTCGTACTTGGCTTGCAGTCCAGCGGCGCGCTGATAATCGGCCGGAGTGCCTTGCGCGGCGGCGCTCGAAGGAAAGCAAAAGGCCAATGCGGAGCCGGAGAGCGCCCAGGCAATGACTCGGTAACGGAATGATTTCATTTTGTGTCTCCCTAGAACAGAAGCGTACCGCGAGCGTTCAAACGTAATCGGCCTGTCAACACAGGCTTTACTGCGTGCGCGAAGGATGACTGCGTTTGGAACTGACACGGCACAGCCAGGAGCGGCTGTGCTACGGAAAAGAATTTCGACGGACGACGTGCCGTGAATGGGGGGAGTCAAGAAAATCCAAACTTCGACAGGGAAGCCGCGCAATGCGGCTTCCCTGCCCGAAAGGAACGTTAGAAGTTGAGCTTCAACCCGAGCTGCAAAATGCGGCCCGTGCTGTCCAGAGTCGACGAGATTACCCCGAAGGCGTTCAGCGCGGGGTTGGCGTTGTAGTTGCTGATATTTGCCGCGGGATTGGCAAAAATCACGTTATTGAACAGCTTGAACGCTTCTGCCCGGAACTGCAGATCGAAACGTTCGCGGAAGTGAAAATCCTTGATCAGCGCCAAGTCAAAGCGCTGCTCAAAGGGTCCGCGCGCGATGTTGCGGGCACCGTATCCGAACAAAGTGCCACCCGAAGTATCACCGGCGGCACCGCCAATCGTGTAGCTCTGATTGCCGGGGCCCTCAGACGGAGTCAGGTTCGATAGAACCGTGCCATTCGTCAGCGTCGGGATCGGAGAGAAGCACGATGGATTTACGTAATTGTTCAGTTTGCTGCCCGCTGAGCCACTGGGGCTGTAGCCACCGCTGCAACTATTGACGATGGCCGGAATCGTGACCGAACCGGTCAGACCCGCCAAGCCGAGACCGCTCGTGCTGGATACGGTGTACGGCAGCCCAGACTGGAGCGTGTACACACCCGACAGACTCCAGCCGCCTATGGTATTGCCAAGGAAACCGGTCTTCGGGCCCGGCAGATCCCACACGTAAGTGAAGACGACCCGGTGTGGCTGGTTAAAGTCGGAGTTGGCTCGAGAGAGGTACGGGTTTTCCTGGTTGCCGACAAAGCTATCAAGATCCGAACCCGTTGGGCCCGAGTCGTTGTCAATCGAGTGGGAATAGGTGTAATCCACCCGGAACTGGAAGCTGTTGGAGAAATCATGCTTCACTTCCAGAATCGCGGCGTTGTAGCTCGAGAAGCCCTGATTGGTTACCAAGTTGAGTCCAGCCGGAGCGAAACCCAAGACCGGCACACGGATCGTGGCATTCGTATTGGAATTGACGGTGAGACCGTCAACGCCGGGATTTGCCGGATTGACCAATTGCGCCATGTTGAGGCTTGGCTCGACCAATAAGGCAACGCCGTGCGATCCGATGTAACCGATTTCCGCGACCCATCCTTTCAGAAACTCATACTGGGTGCTGAGGTTCCATTGTTCGACATAGGGAATTCTCAGGTTGCGGGTGAAGCCGTAGAGTGATTGTGAAACCGCAGGTTTCCCGGCCGCAGTAACGAAAAGCGGAGCGCCGGAGGCACTGTAATTGCCTTGGAATTGTCCAATCTGCGGCAGAACTGGGAACGCAGCGGGCAGAGGCAGCCCGGCAGGCCATGGGTTCGCGAGGACATCGCTACCCACAATTCCTGTCCCGGAGGCCAAATACTGCTGCACCCATGGTGGCGAGGAGATCGGCTGCAGAACGGTCTGCCCCGACGTTTCGATGTAGAAGATCCCGTACCCACCGCGGATCGACATTTTGCCGTTCCCGATCGGATCATAGGCAAACCCGAGACGAGGAGAGAAATTGTGATATCGCGTGGTCTCCTGCGTAGACGGGCTTACACCGGGTGTGCCGAAGCTTGTCCCAGCCGGCGAGACGAAGCCCGCATCCACGCAATTCCCGCCGCCATTCGCGATGCAGGACGCGGTCACCTGGCTTGGGTCGAATGCGCTAACCTTGCCGTTCGTGTCATATGGCCAGCCAATAAAGTCCCAGCGAACGCCCAAATTCAACATCAGCTTCTTCGTGATGCGGTAATCATCTTGGATAAAGGTGGCGCCGTCGTTCGCGCGGAAATTGCGAGAGAAAATTCCGACGTCGACTTGCAGGCGATTCGGCGTACCGGTCAGAAAAGAGTTGAAGTTGGGGAAGGAAAGCGAACCGCGCGTTCCGTAATCGTTCTCATAGTTCCACCCGGCCCGGCGGTATTCACCACCGAACCGAATCGTGTGCTTACCATGCACCCAAGAAAGCGTATCGCCAATCGTGGTGGTATTGGTGCCGCCGTGCACGAAGCTATTCACTCCGAGCCCGCCGAAACTCAATACGCCGCTGGGTGAAAACGCCGGAATTCCGGGGTACGTACTGGCATCCCACTTCGCCATACCAATATCGCTGGTGGTGATGTTCTCGGTGCCTTCGCTGATGGACTTAATGTCTGTGAAGCCCGCCCGGAACTCATTGACGAGGTCTTGGCTGAAAGTGTGTGTGTCGGTGATCGCTCCATGGTAATTCTTGGCCGGAGCGTTGATTCCCTGTCCGAGGCTGACACCGCCCCCCGTCGGGGAGTATTGGGTAATATTCGCGTAGAAAAACTGTACCGCGACATGGTTGTTGTGAAAAAGATCGTGATCAATTGCGGCCGAATATTGATTCTCATTGTAGATGGTGGGAAGCGACACAGCGTAATTCGCGAGAGTTCCGACTGTACCGGTCCCTGAACCTACCAAGTAGCCGCCATATTGACCTGGCTGAAGCAAAACGTTTACAGCCACAGGATCAATCGAGGCCAAGGGTACACCGAACGCTGTCGATAACGCCGTAGCGTAAGTGGATTCGGATTCGCCGCTACTGCGTGCTGGCAGCACCGGCAGTTTGCCGGTCACTGCGCTCGATACGCCATTCTTTTGCCCCATTCCCTGATAGGAGAAGAACCAGAACGTGTGCTTGAGTTTGGGAACTGGACCCCCCGCGGTGCCGCCGTATTGGTTCTGCAAGAGCACGGGGCGAGGCTTGCCGACCGCGTTGAAGAAGAAGTCGTTGGCGTTAAAATCGTTGCTGCGATAGAACTCAAAAAGCCCGCCGTGATACTGATCGGTGCCGGAGCGCATGACGACGTTGATGTTTCCGCCGGAGCCGCGGCCCTGGCTCGCGTCATACATGCTGGTGCTGACGCGGAATTCCTGAATGGCGTCCGGATTGGGCACCGGGACGCTGGCCAGGCTGCCGCTTCCGAAATTGTTGGCATCCACGCCATCCAAGACGAAGTTGTTTGTGGTGGCGCGCGATCCGGCCACGTCAAGTATAGGCACGCCGCGACCGACCGTCGCCGCGCTTTGGATTCTGGCGCTGACGCCGGCCTGGAACGTGGTCAGGTCAAGGAAATTTCGTGTGGGCAAAGGTATGTTTCGAATTTGGGTACCGGTCATGACGTCACCGGTGGTCGCCGTGCTGGTATCCACCTGCAAAGCGGCTTCGCTCACCGTCACCTGTGTGGACACCTGGCCGATCTGCATTTTCGCGTTAGCGACCGTGACCTTCGTGACTTCGACCTTAATGTCATTCAATAGGGCAGCCTCGAAACCCTGGGCCTGCACCTGAATCTTGTAGTTCCCCGGCGGGATCAATGCGAACACGAAGCTACCGTCAGGCTCGCTGGTTACCTGCTTGGTGGTGCCCGTATCTGTGTCTGTCAGAATTACCGTGGCACCGCCGACCGTTGCGTTTTGCGGATCGGTTACCCTGCCCTGAACCGCGCCGGTCGATGCGCTAATTTGCGCGCGCACAGGCGCGGTACACAACAACAGAAAAGCGGCGCTCAAAAACACCAACCCCCATCGCTTACACTGATTCATGCTTTCCTCCGCAGGACGTAAATGCATTCACCCCAAAAACCGCAGCCTGCATGGAGCAGGCCGTAGAGCTAAAACCAAAGAACGAACCCACCGATGGGCGAGATTGAACACCTTTGGGGAGCGGAAGTCAACAGTATGTATACATTATCCGGGAGGCGTCAACGGCAAATCGCCGCATGATTCATTTTCGTCAATAGCCTGATAAAGTACTCTATAGTGAACAACATGAGGCTGAAATCACAGCGGCCCACCATTTGTCTCATTGCGAGCGTGCGATGGACGGAGGCTGTTGAACGTACCGTGGAAAACGACCTGGTCTCCGCCTAACCCACAGCACTACCACGCGGCTCTAGTACTAAAATCCCTTTGCCGGAAGGCCCTTTGTGCCGATAAATTGTGAAAGGGAGAGTTCGCGCCGAGGTTTTGGCTCGGTGACGAATGGCTCACCCGGTGCCTGCCGGAAACCTTTTCCGATGCAACAGAAATTCACACGAAATGAAGTTGTGCGCATGCTCGGAATTCGCACGCGCGAACTCGATCGCTGGTCGAAACTCGGCTTGATTGCTCCGGCCCGGGCATCGGGGGTGGAAACCTACGGGTTCGCCGACCTCGTGGCGCTGAAGACGCTGAAGCAGCTCACCGAACAGGGAGTGCCCTCGCGCAGGTTGCGTCAAGCGCTGGCGGCTTTGCCCCAAAAAATAGGCGAGAGTGCAGCGCCCCTTTCTCGCCTGCAAATTTCCACGCACCGGCGAAAAGTCGTGGTCGGAGAAGCGGGGCGGGCTCCGATCGAGCCGATCTCAGGTCAGATGCTTTTCGCGTTTGAGAACGGGAAAACCGGACAGAAGGTTCGTTCCTTGCCGTCGCGCACGGCGGAGGAATGGTTTGATATCGGGCTCGCTTACGACACGGATCGAAGCACCATGCGCGAGGCCGCGGACGCCTACCGCCGCGCGGTCTCTGCATCGCCAAACTGGGTGGAAGCGCACTTAAACTTGGGCACAGCGCTTTTCCATCTCGGGCATATCAAGGAAGCGTACGCCTGTTTCAAGAAGGGTTGCGAGTTAGGGCCGGAAAACGTGCTGGCGCATTTCAACATGGGTTGCGTGCTCGAGCGTATGGGCAAGCGCCGCGCGGCGATCAAGGAGCTAAGGCAGGCGGTGGGATTGGAACCGGATTCGGCCGATGCGCACCTGAACCTGGCATTGCTCTATGAGGCCGATGGCCAAGCACAGAAAACCCGCGAACATCTTACGCAATATTTGCGTTTGCAGCCGCAAGGGCAGTGGGCCAAATTTGCGCGTTCCAAATTGCCCGCCGAGAGGGGGACGAGCCGCGGCAAGATTACGCCCTTCAGGAAGCGCGGCTAAGAGAGAGCGCGCGGCTATCAGAAAGTTTGCGGAGCCCAATTTCCTGAATTCCATTGGGCTCGTGCTCACGTTCAAATTTCCTACTCCGCAGAAACGGCCTTATACGGATTTGCCGGAGCTCCCACTTCAATTCGCCGGCTTCGGGTCGGACGGAAAGAAGCGCTGGTGCCTTATGATGGCGTCGATCGCTTCCACTAATATCTCGCCGACTTCGGCTTTGGCCACGTATCCCTGCACTCCGATTTTTTGCGCCTCTTCGATCAGCTCTCGAATGCTGTGAACAGAAACCATTAGGATCGGGGTATCCGGCGAGACTTGCCGAATCATTTTAGCGGCATCCATTCCGTTCATCACCGGCATGCTAACGTCCAAAATCACCAGGTCCGGGGCGAACTCGAGCGTCCTCTCGACCGCTTGCTCACCATCAGCCGCTTCAGCGCACACTTCGAACTGTGGGTGGGCCTCAAGTAAGGAACGTATGCCTTCGCGCACGTCCTGCTGATCATCCGCAATCAATATGCGCACGCCGACCCCTTGAAGCAGACGCGGCGAACCCGAACAGAGGGCCCCTATAGCAGAACAAACTTGCGTCCCCTATATGATGAGCGAGCGAGGAAATCGGGCCTACGTACTTCGCCCAACGGCTGGCAGGCAGATTCAAGGATACGGCGCGTCTGCCAATGCTACACTCCCAGCCGTGAGCGAACCCGAGCACGCTTCACGACCCACGTCGGGAACACACGAACACCTGCATAAAGCGCCGCTGTCGTTGTGGCTGATGGCGGTGATCCTCCTTACGAGTTGTGTGGGCTACTTCAGCCATTTGGGAACCCTTGGGCTTACGGGACCGGACGAACCGCGTTACGCTTCGATTGCGCGCAATATGGCGGAAACGGGCGACTGGGTGACTCCGCGCCTGAATGGGCAACCATGGTTTGAAAAACCTGCGCTCTACTATTGGGCTGCTGCAGCGTCTTTCCGGATCTTTGGCGAAAATGACTACGCGGCCCGCTTACCGAGCGGGCTTGCGGGCCTGCTGGCAAGTCTGGCGATGGCTTGGGCCGCGTGGCGGTTCTTTAGCGCAGCGACGACCGTACTCGTCCTGCTGATCATGCCAACGACGTTAGGCATCGTGGTGTTTTCCCGCGCGGCAACACCCGACATGCTTTTCGCAGGAACGCTCGCGGCGGCCATGGCGCTAGGAGCGGAGCTGATCGTCGCGGAAAAGCCGCGCGAATTGCACCGCTTGGGCTTCGGCATTTTTCTGGGGCTGGCGGCTCTTGCGAAGGGGCCGGCAGCGGTTGTGCTCGCTGGGGGCTCGATCGCTTTGTGGATGCTCCTCACGCGAGAATGGAAACGCGCGCTGCGAGTTGTACATCCGGTGAGCGTAGCGGCGTTTCTCGTGACGGCTGTACCGTGGTACGCAGCTTGCGCGGCGCGTAATCCCGATTTCCTACGCACATTTTTCTGGCTCCACAATTTTGAACGGTATTTGACCCCGCTGTTCCGGCACATGGAGCCGTGGTGGTTTTTTGTAGCGATCGTGCTGCTAGCGCTGCTGCCGTGGACGGCTTTACTCGGATCCGCGGGAAAAGACGCGGGCGAGGCGATACAGCGAGGAGATTGGGCCGACCGGCCAGGACTTTACTTCGGATGTTGGGCCCTCTTCACGCTGCTGTTTTTCAGCGCTTCAAAGTCCAAGCTGCCTAGCTACATCTTGCCGGCGGTGCCGCCCCTGGTTCTGATTCTAGCGAATACGGCAGCCCGGATGATTCGCCGGCGGGACGGCGTGGCGCGCGTGGTTTGCGTGGGGCTCGGGGCCACGTGGCTTGCTCTGGTCGCCAGTGTAGGAATTTGGGCAGGACGCTTACCTGCGGGCACCTTCCTAAACAACCCTGCGTGGTGGCGGCCTTGGCTGCTGGTGGCAGGGGCTGGAAGCGTGGCGATCATCGCGCTGGGGAGCAGCCGCCGCGTCGCCGGAGCGTTGTTGCTTCAGGCGCTACTGCTGGCAGGCATGCTCGAAGCGGCAAATTGGGAAATCCTGCCGGGTCTTTCCGTTTTGTTGTCATCCCGAGCGGCAGCACACGTGGCAATCGCGAGCGGCCTTCCGCTTGGGCCAATCGAAGCCTATCGTTTGCAAAGAGGTTGGCAGTATGGGCTGGAATATTATTTGCGCCAGACCCTGCCCGAATGGCGTGCGGACGAAGCCCCTGGGAACTTGAGCATCGCAAAGCCGGCGTACCTATTCACAACCTCGCGAGGGTGCGACGAAATCACAACTGGAGGCAGCGTTTGCGAAGTGATTCAGAAAACAAGTCCGCAGGCTTGGCTCGTGCGCGTTAGGAAATCGCCCTAGATTTGCGACGATCGAGGCGCACGATAATACGAGATCAGTTTCTCGGATGGCTAGCCGGAGGAAGGTTCGTAAGGAAGAAGCTGAGGATACGATTCTCGTAGACGCGCTTGGCGTCATCAAGCATCCCAGCGTAGTTCCCCACGGGAATTTCCGCGCGCTGCTTCGGTTCGGGTACCCTGAAGTAAAGACTCTGCGTATCTCTCGCCAGGAGTGGCTCGTCCTGGGCTTGCAGAAAGAGCTTGGAATCGCCTCCGAGCGGCCCCATATCGGCCGAGATCGGTGGGGACCGCCGCAGCGCGCCTTCTTTCCAGTCAAATTCCGCAACCGTAAGCCGTTCGACCAACGGCAGCCGCGCCAGGCCGGATCGCTCGATCTGTACTCGCAGAAAATCCTCCGGCCGATCATAGACCGATTCGATCACCATAGAGCGCACCCGAGGATCATGCTCGGCGGTGAAGAGCGAGGCGTAGGCACCCAGGTTCGTGCCCCACAATCCAAAACGCATGGGGTCCACGTCATCCCGTTTGGAAATCGCATTCAGCGCCGCCTCCAGTTCCCCGGCTTCTTCGAAGCCAAGAGTAGTCTGGCCCTTGCTATCACCATGCCCGGCGAAATCGAACAAGAACACGTTGTACTGCCGGTCCTGCAAAGACGTTGCCAGCGTCAGCAATTCACCGCGATTGGATCCGTAGCCGTGGCACAGAACGATCGTGGGAGCGCCGCGGATGCCGGGGAAAAACCACCCCGAGCGTTCCTCGCCTTTGGGCAAGGAAAAGAGAAAATCTTCAGGGTGTCCGGGAAAGTCCGTGCTGCCCAGCTCCTCGTGCGTCACCGGGGGGGTAAGAATCCGATACAGCAGATACACCGACAGCGTGGCGGTGAAAAGGCAGACAAAAAAGCCCACAGCGACAATAACCACGAACAACTTCGAGTACCAACGGGTTGGACGCCGCAGCTCTGAGAAAATGGGCATGCCGTTCGGTAAGAAGGGACCCCTGCGCACAATGGGCGTCTTCAGCGCCCATCGAGCGAATGGTAGCACAGCGGGTGTGGTGGAACGTGCGCGGCTGCGCACGCGTGTTCCTGAGCCAAACGCCCTCCCGTTTAGCGAATTCCGGGGTATCATACGCGCGCGGAAGCGTGCGGCGCCCTCGTGCGCTTGTCTCGATTCGGGGTGGGAAACTCGATCCGATGCAACTGGTGGACCTGCGGCAGCTGAGCACTAAGCAACTTTCTCCCCTGCTCGAACAGGAAGCGCAGATTTGGCGCGAGGAGTTGCATTGGGACTATCGTTTTTCGGTCGAACTCATCAAAAAATTCCTCGACACGCACTCACTCGCCGGCACCGCCGTCCTGGATGATGGCCAGCCGGTGGGTTACGGCTTCTACGTAATCGAAGAACAGAAGGGCTTGCTGGGCGGGCTGTTTGTTTCCCCGCTGCAGCCGCAGGTGGAGTTCGGCCGGCGGCTTTTGCGAGAGATTGTGGAGACCCTGCGTGGGATTCCGCACGTACACCGCATTGAGGCGCAGCTTATGCCCTTTGGCGCGGGGCTTGGCGATTCGCTCACGTCTCTTGGTTTCAAGCTTTATAAGCGCCAGTTCATGCTGCTTGCTGTCGGCGAAGCCCCCAAAACAGCAAGCGCGGCGGCACCGTTGGGAATGCGGCTGGAACGGTGGCAAGACCGGCACATGGGGCAAACCGCTGAACTGATTCATCTGGCGTACGCCGATCACGTAGACGGTGAAATCAACGATCAGTACCGCAGCCAAGCCGGCGCGGCAAAGTTTCTAAAAAACATCGTGCTGCTGCCGGGGTGCGGTCAATTCGAAGAGCAAGCGTCATTTGTGATTCGTGATGGACTGACAGATCACCTGGTTGGCGTGGTACTGACTTCGATCGTGGCGAAAGGTGTGGGGCATACGACCCAAGTTTGCGTGCTGCCGGGCTATCGGGGCCGAGGGCTTGGCCGCCTGCTGATGGATGCGTCTACTGCTGCGCTGCGCCGAATGAGAACCGACGAACTATCGTTGACCGTGACTTCCGATAATTCGAATGCGGTAAAGCTCTACGAACTGCTCGGTTTTCGTACGGTGAAGTCTTTCGTTGCGGCGGTCTGGAAAGAATAGCTAGCAGACAAGCCGTTAGACCGTCCAGATTTGTGTGAGCACGCGCTGAAAATTCCCCCCGAGAACCCCCTCGATATCCTGGTCATGGTAGCCGCGCCGGATTAGACCGTCCGCAATATCGTAGAAGCGGCGTGGGTGGTTCAGGTGCTCGATATCGTCCTGATCGCGGAACGCATAGCTCGATTTGTAATTTCCATGAAGCGCCTTGCGCTCCTCGGGCGGCATTTTATCGTAGCCGTCCAGATCGATATCGCTGCCCACACCTACGTGCTCGACACCGACAAGTTTGGCGACATGGTCGTAATGGTCGAGGACATTTTCAATCGTGGTGGGCTCTTTTGCGGTGACGAACATGCGCACGCCACTGATGCCCATCACGCCGCCCTTGGCCGCCATTTTCTTTATGGCTTCGTCAGTTTTGCAACGTACGTGAGGATTGAGCGCGCGGCAATTCGCATGGGTGATCAGCACCGGCTTCGCGGAAACGTCGAACGAATCAAGTGTGGTTTTATCGCCGCAATGGGAAACGTCGACGGCCATGCCCACTTTATTCATGCGCGCGACGATGGCCGCGCCAAAATCAGAAATTCCGCCGTCTTCGCGCTCGGTGGACCCAGCTCCGATCATCGTCTGTGAATTGTAGGTCAATTGGGAAATGCGTTGGCCGAGCGACCAGAAGAAATCCACGTCGTCCGGCCGGCGGAACTGCTCGGAGTTTTGCAGGCCGAGCAGGATACCGGATTTGCCCGATTCCTTCACCTGCGTCAGACGCTCCGGCGAATCAATTCGCAGGAACCATTCAGGATGCGCGGCCAGAAAACCGTCCCACAGCGCGAAGAATTGAAGCGTGCTCAGGTACGCGTCGGGACCGCCGATCCCAACCGCGATGTGAAATACGTTAATGCCGGAATCTCGATATCGTTGCCAATCTGCAGCCGTAAAGGTTTCGGGATGCAACATCCAGCGATCGAACTTGGAGGGGCTTAGCACCAGCGGTGACAGCATGTCGAGCGTCGTCGTGCGGCCCACGAGTTCGATGGCCCGCGACGAATATTCTTCTGCCAGGCCAGGAACAAGGGCGTAACGGCCCCGAATTACCGCCGGTGCGCTGGGCAAATCGGCAGCGCCCGTTGTTGCTGCCGAGATATTCCCGGCAAGTCCGGCACCCGCCGCCACCGCAGCGCTGCCTGCAGCAGCCTTTTTCAACCACGCGCGGCGCGTCAACATGACTCTTCCCTCTCTGTACGGATTTTCACTTATGCACCCGCTCATTCAGCAGGCCCTTTAACTCGACCATGAATTCCTTTACGTCCTTAAAATCGAGATAGACGGAAGCGAAGCGAACGTAAGCTACCTTGTCGAGTTTCTTGAGCCGGTTCATCAACAACCCGCCGATTTCCGTGGTGGTTTGCTCACGCTCAGGAGCCTCGTGTACAAAGCGCTCGACTTCTTCAACCAGCGCTTCGAGCTTGCCCGTTGGGACCGGGCGTTTCTCGCAGGCTTTGAGCAGGCCTTGCAGAATCTTCTGCCGGTCAAAGCGCTCGCGCCGCCCGTCTTTCTTGATCACCATGTAGGGGATTTCGTCGATGCGCTCGTACGTGGTAAAGCGCCGTCCGCATTTCAGGCACTCGCGGCGGCGGCGAATCAGATCGCCGGGGCGCGCTCCTCGCGAATCGATCACCTTGTCATCAAGGTGCGAGCAAAAAGGGCATTTCACCGGTGGGAATCTCCAGCGCTTTTTGCCGTCCGATGGTGCCTTTCCGAAAGTTTGGCCGCGGAAACGTGCGATCCGGCTGCCTCCGCCTTGGATTCGGCGCTGGCCAATTGCCGCAGTTCGCCCATGGACCAGCCCTCATGAATCGCAAGCGGAATCCCCACCAAGCTGCTGGCCGCGAAGGTGACGAGCCACAGGACCAACGATGCCGCCAGTGCCGGCTCGGTATCAATTCCGAATATGCTCGTAAACGCGATGAAGCTAGCGATCTGCGACCCGCCGCCCACACCGGGTATCTGCAAGGTCGAGCCCACCATGGTGAAAGCCAGCACCAACATCGCACCCGGAAAATCAATCTGCCCAAGATCGCCACCAAAGCTGCGAATCACCAGGTAATACGCCAGAGCGATGACTCCCCAGTGCGCTGCAGAATAGAAAATCGCCTCGCCCAGGTCATAAAAGGAGCGAATCGCCTGCAAACCATCGCTAAAACCGGTAAACGCGGTGGCCGTCTTGCCGCGCCAGCCACCGCGCGTATGCCAGCTTTGCAGCCGGCGAGCAATAGCGCCGGCCCCGTGCAACCGAAAATACACCAGGAAACCGATGGCGGCCAAAAGCCCCAAGAGAAGAATGAGTCCGGCCTCCCTGGCCCGCACCTCTCCGGCCGGATTCGCCCCGCCCAGCGACATCATCTCGGGAAACAGTAGCAGGCTAATCCCTGCCAGGATCGCCGTAGAGCAGACGTCAAAAAGACGCTCGAGCACGTAAATACCAAACATCGAAGAAACTGGCATCTTCTCGCGGCGGGCGATTAACAAAGGACGCACAGGCTCACCCGCGCGACCCAGGATAAACACGGCGGCGAAGCCGATGATGGTCGAGCGATAAATTCCCATCAGGCTACAGGGTCCAATATGGCGGGAAAAGCGCTTCCAGCGCACCGACCGGATGAAATACGCGCCATAAATCGCAATCAGGCCGAGTAAAAGACCTGAAAAGCGCGCTTCACGTACCGCTTGCGCAAGCCGCCCCCACCGGAAATGCCCGTTGTGCAGCATTCCGCGCGCGTGGTAGGCCACGACGGCGAGAAGGATTAGAACCAGAGCCCAGATGAGGATCCGACGGTACTGGACACGCATTCGAACGCGAGCCTAACTGGCGGCTCCATGACTGTCAAGAAAAGAGGGAAAAGGGTTAGTGACTCCCTTTGGTTTTGCGTCCCCTAGACAGGTAGTCCGACACTGCCGCAAAATGGGTCTATGGAGAGAACTAGAAAGCTTCCTAGAGATATGAACCAGGTCGCGGCTGAGATTGTGCGTTTATCCACAACGGAAGGCATACTTGAGCCACTCCAATGCGTTCTGCGTTATCGGAGTATTTGGCTGAAATTGGGCGCAAAGGTGGTATTAAGGGAGGCCCCGCGAGAGCAAAAAAACTCACCAAGAAGAAACTGCGAGCTCATGGCAAATGGGCAGCACATGCAAGGCTGGCCAACTAAGAGGTCAGGAAGCAACAGAAAACACGATACTTAGTAAACGTTTGCGATTGCGCCGCAAACATTATGGCAGCAGTTGCGCACTGTTTGCCAATAAGCATAAGTTTTATGTATGGCAAAGAAGAAAAGGAAAGTCGATATTGCCGCTGACCGAATCGCTGGGCTGCTCATCAAGCATATGGAAGAGACGATGACCCCAGCGGAAGCTAGGATCATGCGTAAGGATCTCCGCAAGCTCGCCGTCAAATCAAATCGTCGATCTTCCCGTCACGGAACGCCCTCACAATCAACGCGAAACGCGGGTTCTCGTCTTTTATTCCGTGCTTCCGCAGAAAAGCCATAAGTTCGCGTTCGTCTCTGTTTCGTATGACTCGTGCTAATTCGCGTGCCATTGCGCGCCTTTCTGCTGGTGTGTGCCTATACTTGTCGGGCATGAGTTAGCTTTCGCTGTCCGATTTTTCCTCACTTGTTTTTCTTCCTCCCGGATACCATTCGGCAAGCCCCCATTCTCCCTTGCCAACACGAACAACTTCGTTTACACCTTCCATTCGCAATAAGGTGGGATACACAGTTTGATAGAGGTTCTTGGCTTGATGTGTTAGACCGCCGGCATCAAGTGCTGCCGTAATGTCCTTCGCTGCCCTCGGACGCTTTGCAATATTCAAATACTTCTTGATTGCATCTGGAACCGACAGGCGAAAGAACGAATCATTCGCTAGTCGTGGGAACCGCATGAGGCCGTCGGGTCCTGGTTTGGGAGCCGGCGTCGTAAGAGACCCCTCGCCGGCCTCTTCTTGTTCTTTCCGCTTTGCCCATGCAATCATCCGATCAATATCAGCGCGATCTTCCAAGAGCTTCTCTACGAGCTGCCCATAATCAATAGGGTCCGACACGTCTTGTATCCCTTTCCTATTGCCTGCTATGAATGCAGAAGGCGAAGCGTTAGGGGCTGTTTTCAGGCCCCACACCCTTCCGAGGGGTGTCTAGCTTCTCATCAGCTTCCCTGCCTGCTGTGGGGTCCAGTCCATTGCTTTGCCGCAAACCCAGATCCTCAGACTCCCTAAATCTAAAGCAGAAAAAGTTCTTTGTCAACTCCGCGCGTACGGCCACATGGCGACACATTGACATTTCCATTGACGGTGCCCTTAGCGCCTCAAGCATAGCGAGCAGTATGAATCGACTAAGCAAAGGGCGACGAACGCGGATTATGACAGTCCTCGGACGGTAACTCGGTTCGGGCCACGGCTCGCATGTGCGACGTGGGGTTTAACACTGTGTTAAAGCTGTTCCGGAGATCGGCGCGGCGTGCCTAAAGTTCCAAGAAAACGCGCTTCACAGGCTTTGTAGAATGGCCAGAATCTTACAATTCGGATGAAGATGCGACGCTTTACCCGGCTAACAAATGCTTTCTCCAAGAAAGCGGAGAACCATATGTGAGCCATCGCACTTCACTATATGGATTATAATTTCTGCCGAGTCCATCAAACCTTACGGGTCACGCCAGCAATGGAGGCAGGGGTTGCGGATCACGTTTGGGGCGGTGAGGAGATCGGAGAGCTTTTGGATTCAAAATGAGCTACTACCCGGGAAAAGGGGCCAAGGTGTGCCCATGACTGCGGCGGAAACTAACGCAGGAGGTCTTCGAGTTGGATCTTGGCGTCTGTTTTGGAATCGCGATACTTCACGATCACCGGCGTATAGAGCGAAAGGCCCCAGTCCCTCCCCTTTCCGATCGAAATCGGTCTTGAGCCGGCAACCACCACGGCATCCTCCGGGATCATCAGCGGCTCGGCATCCGAGGCGGTGTAAACCTGCTCGCGGACCAAATCGTACACCGGCGTCGAGCGGTTCAGGATCGTGCCGGTTCCTAATACCGCCCGGCGCTTGATAACGGTGCCCTCATACACGCCACAGTTACCGCCGACGAGCACGTCGTCTTCGACGATCACCGGAAGTGCGCCAATCGGCTCGAGCACGCCGCCGATCTGCGCCGCGGCGGAAAGATGGCAATTTCGGCCAATCTGCGCGCAGCTTCCCACGAGAGCGTGAGAATCCACCATCGTGCCTTCTCCGACGTAGGCACCCGCGTTGATAAACATGGGTGGCATGCAGGTGACGCCACGGCCGACGAAGCAGCCATCACGTATGCTCGAGCCCCCCGCGACAATCCGGATGCCGTCGGATTCCGAGATGCGGCGCACGGGGTAGGTTGACTTGTCGAAAAAAGGCTGCTTGGAAGGATCGATGGACTGATCGATTATTCCTCCGATTCGAAAGCCGAGTAGTACACCCTTCTTGACCCAAGCGTTGGTCCGCCAGCCGGTCTTGGCGGAAGGATCGGGCTCGGCTGCGCGAATGCGGCCGAGATTCAGCTCTTTCTTGAACCGCGCAAATAGCTTGACGTGCTCATCCAAATAAACCTGCGGAGGAGCGTCAAAGAGCTGCTCGATTTCGTCTTTCAGCGGCGGCGGCGTCTGCACACTTTCCTCGGCAATACCCCGGCTTAGGCCACCCGGACTTGGCCAGCTGTACTTTTCGCTTGGGCCGCCAGCAGCCCAGCCTGTTCAAGCACTACACGAATCTTCGCGAGACTTTCTGCCTTAGGCGGCACGAGGGGCAAGCGCCAGACGGCTTCAACCAATCCCATTAGGGCCATAGCCGCCTTTACGGGCATGGGGCTTGATTCGATGAAATTTACCTCCATCAGCGGCAGCCATTGGCGATGCAGCGCACGTGCCGCTTCGAATTCGCCTTCGAGGCAAAGGCCTGCGAGTCGTGCCATTTCCCCGGGAATCTCATTCGAAGCGACGGAGATAATCCCCTTCCCGCCGAGCGCCATGAGCGGCAGCGTCAAAGCATCGTCACCCGAAAGCACCAGGAAATCATCAGGTACGCGCTGCAAGATTTGTCCCATTTGGCCAACATTGCCCGAAGCTTCCTTAATGCCGATGATGTTGCTGATTCCGGAAAGCCGTTCGATCGTGGCGGGCTCCACGTTGACGCCGGTCCGGGCGGGCACGCTGTAAACGATGATCGGCAACGCCACGCGGGAGGCGATTTCGCGATAGTGCTGATACAAACCTTCCTGAGTCGGTTTGTTGTAATAGGGTGTGACGGAGAGAATGCCGTCGGCGCCCAGGTCCTTCAGTTCGCACGCCAAGGCGATCACGTTTTCCGTGTTGTAACCGCCGGCGCCCGCGAGCACCGGCACCTTGCCCTTTGACTCTTCGATGGTGATCTGCACCACGCGCAGGTGCTCGTCGGGCGTGAGCGTGGGACTTTCACCGGTGGTCCCGCAGGGCACGAGGAAATGAATCCCGCGATCAATCTGGCGCTGTATCAATGCCCGCAGCGTAGGCTCGTCGAGCGATCCATCCGTGCGAAATGGGGTGATCATTGCCGTACCGCAACCTGTAAACATCACAACCTCCGATACTGCTTATTTCAAGATTGTTGTTCTTTGCGTTTGTCTTTCGCCGGCTGCTCGCCGAATAAAACATCTTTAAACTCGAAGACGCCGCGTTTCCCGGCGATCCAGCGTGCGGCCAGCAACGCGCCCTGCGCGAAACCCTCGCGATTGCGCGACGTATGCCGCAGCGTGATCGTATCGCCCGGCGAATCGAATCCAATTTCGTGCGTTCCGGGATGCGCTCCGGCGCGCGACGAAGCCGTGTTCACCGGCCGCGAATAGCCCACGCGTTCCATTTGCTGGACCAACTGAAGTAACGTGCCCGATGGCGCATCCTTTTTCGCGGAGTGATGGATCTCCCAGGCCCAGGCACCATATTCGGGATATTCCGCGAAGAGCCGCGCCGCTTCGGCCACCACGCGCGCAAATAGATTCACGCCGACGGAAAAATTGCTTCCCCAAACGAGTGCCGTGCCCGCGCGGTCGATTTCCTGCTGGACGCGTGCCAAGTCGGAATGCCACCCGGTGGTGCCGCAGACGGTGTTCACGCCCGCCGTTGCCAATTTCTCGATATTGTGGACTGCCGCGGAAGGCTCGGAGAACTCGATGGCGACTTCCGCGCCCTTGAGAGCCTCCCGCGTGAGCCCCGCACCCTTCTGGTTGGCGTTGCGCGCGATGCAGGCACACACAGTAAATCCTGCCGCAGGAGCCAACGCCTCGACCATTCGTCCCATTCGTCCGTGCCCGATGATCGCGAGTTTCATCCCCTACGCCCGCTTCTCTTCCAGCGCTTCTTCGGCCAAATTCTCACCGCCGTCAAAGAGCGCGGTATCCGCGTTGCGAAAGAATTCCTGGTGTAGCAGCCGCACGGCCCTGGGCGCGTCGGTCCCGGCCACCACGAAACTCAGATTCAGCCGGGATGCGCCCTGCGAAATCATGCGCACGTTGATATCTTCCAGCGCTCCAAAGGCCCGCGCGGCCACACCGGGGGTCTTGCGAATGTTGTCACCAACGAGGCAGACAATCGCCTGTTTGGCTTCCGACGAAACTTCCGCAAAGGGACGCAACTCCGCGCAGATTTCGTCGAGATGCTGGGCATTGTCGATCGTCAGCGAAACGCTCACTTCCGAGGTGGCCAGCATATCCACCGCGGTCTCATGGCGGTCAAAAATTTCAAAGATGCGGTGCAGGAAACCGTGCGCCATCAGCATACGCGTCGACCGCACGTCTACCACGGTGATATCGCGTTTGCACGCAACACACTTAATCGCGCTGGTGCTCGGCACGCGCTCGGCTACAATCCGCGTGCCGAATCCTTCCGGCCGGCGCGAATTAAGCACCAGGACGGGAATGTTGCGCTCTATGGCGGGAAGCAGCGTGGCGGGATGCAATACTTTAGCGCCAAAGTAGGCTAATTCGGCAGCCTCGGCAAAGGAAAGCGTTCGAATGCGAAGCGCGCCGGGCACCATCCGCGGGTCACAAGTCATCATTCCGTCCACATCGGTCCAGACCTGGATTTCACGCGCGCCAACAGCCGCGCCCACAATCGCCGCGCTAAAATCCGAGCCTCCGCGGCCGAGCGTGGTGGTTACGCCGCTCTCGGTAGCGCCAACAAAGCCACCCATTACCGGCACTTGGGCGGCCTGCAGACGGCCCACAGCTTGAGCGACTCGTTCGTGCGTGGCGTCGACCAGTGGCGCCGCGCGGGTGTGACGCGCGTCCGTAACAATCACGTCTCGCGCGTCAATATGCGCCGCATCCAAACCTACCTGACGCAAGACCAGCGGCACGATCTCGCTCGAAAGCCTCTCGCCAAAGCTGGCTAATTCGTCGGAAAGTTGCGGCGTCACCTGCGCGATGACGGCGATGCGGCCAAGCGTCAACGCCAGTTCCTGGAAATGTCTGTCAACAATTCGATCCAGCGCGGCGCGACCGTTCGAACCGACGGCCGGGCCAGCTTCGCGAAGGTGATAGGCACGCAACCGCTCAGAGCGCGCGGTGGCTTCCGAACTGCGTCCCGCCGCGGCCTCCTCACCCATTGCGAGTAGCTCATTCGTGGTCTTGCCCATGGCGGATACAACCACAAAAGGCTGCTCGGCGGCGCGCGCTGCGACGATGCGCGCTACGCGCTCGAGGGCTTCCGCCGATTCGAGCGACGTCCCGCCAAACTTCATCACAATCATGATCCGAGTTTCCCTTCGTCCGCTAACTTGGCTTGCAGATGCTTCACCATGCGAACGTAAATTTCGACCGCGTCCAGCAGTTGCTGCTTGGGCACGTGCTCGCGTTCGGTGTGCGCCACATGGATGCTGCCCGGCCCGATTAGAAATGGAGTACCCCAAGCGGTTCCAAAGGCCGGAATGTCGGTAGTGAAGGCCGCCACGAAGGTCGGTAAGCCATCAAACGTCGCGAGACGTACCGGAGGAATGCACAGCACCTCGCGGGCTTCTGCGCGGCCGGCCATCGCGCGCGCTACATTTTCGCGCAAACTAGCTGGATCGCTCACCAACCGGATCATGACCTCGGCGCGGGCATGATCCGCAATCACATTGGGCGCCCGGCCGCCTTCAATCGTGCCGATATTTAGCGTAGACGTGCCGAGCAGATCGTGCTGCGGCATCGGGATGCGCCGAAGATCGTTCAAAACGTCGATCAATTTTTCGATCGCGGACTCGCCGAGTTCCGGGTAGGCCGAGTGAGCCAGACGGCCGCGGGCGATGATCTCGTAACGCAGGATTCCCTTCGATCCCACGGCAATCGTGTTCTCCGTCGGTTCGCCGCAAATGATGTAGCGCGCGCCGCGCGGATTTTTCGCCGCCACCTGGGCGCCGGCGCTATTGCGCTCTTCGCCGACGACGAAAAGCAGGCCGATGCCGCGCACGCCCGATTGCAACAATCGCCTCACCGCCTCGATCATCGCCGCGATAATCCCCTTCGCATCGCAAGCGCCGCGTCCGTGAATGAGCCGCTCGTCTTCCCTCGAGGCAAAGAAGGGCGGCACGGTATCCATGTGTGTGGATAGTGTGATGAGCGGCGCGCCCCAACTCGCGAATACGTTGAACCGGGAAGGCTCGACCTCCTGGCGTTCGAGAGTCCCGCCGAATTCTGCAGCCAGCGATGCAAGCTCCCGCGATAAAAACTCGCCGACGCGTCCCTCACGCGGAGTAGTGGAATCGATGTCTACTAAAGCTCGGGTTAATTCGACCAGATCCATTTGCTCTCGATCAAAAATCAGCAAGGGAAAATAGCAGGAACGCAGGAGAAGGAGAGGCCGAAACCACGCAGCGCAGTGTGGACAATCCCTCTCGATAGCGCTCCATCCGGTTACCGGATGACAGTGAGCCGGTGTTACCCGGACTCCCCAGCCCTCCGAAGATAGCTCTTACGGAAGACTTCGGCGGAGAAAAATGCTGCCCCTTTCGCGCGCCTCCGAAGCGATTCGGACTGCAGGCGGCGCTACTGATGGCCTCCGCACCTCTACCAAGAACACTCTCAAACTAACAAATCCCGGCGCTGGGGTCAATTTTGCGGCGGCGCTTGTTTGTACCGGGGGACCCGGATAAGATGCGCCGAACTTCGGCCCCGTGTGCGGCCCAAGCTTCGAAGCGGCACCCGTTCCGCGGAACTTTTTCCCCTCCGAATACGTTCCATTCATTGGAGGTTGGAAGCGGATGCCGGACCTGAGGCAGATGCTCATTTGGAACAGGACGCTCAACTGGTTCAAGAGTGTCTCCGGGGCAATAGCGTTGCCTGGACGGAGTTGGTCCGCGTGCACACTCGCCGTGTCTACAACCTTTGCTATCGTTTCACGAACCAACGGCAGGAATCCGAAGATCTGACGCAGGAGGTTTTTTTGCGCGTGTATCGTACGCTCGCCAGCTACCGCTCGACGCAAGGCGCTTTTCCGACCTGGCTCACGAGCGTGACGCGCAATTTGCTGATCGATCACTATCGGCGGACGCGCCGCGATCGCGTCACCGATTCGATCGAAGATGTGCTTACGCAGGTAGAAGAAAAAGAATCGGCCGGACGCCGGCCGGATCAAGCCGCGCTGCTGGGCGAATTAAGCCAGCAAGTGCAGCACGCTCTTGGCAAGCTTTCACCAGAGCTGCGCGAAGCGGTGATTTTGCGCGATCTGCAAGGATTGGATTATCGCGAGATTCAAGGCGTGCTGGCGGTGCCCGAAGGTACGGTGAAGTCACGCATCAACCGGGGCCGGATTGAATTGGCTCGGCTTCTGGGTGAAATGGGCGTGCGGGCGTCGTAAAGAGATTCTGGAAATGGGGCAGTGATTTATGACTCGGAGTTGCGAACAGATCGAAGAGCGGTTGACCGATTACCTCGACGGCGCGTTGGCCGGAGCGGAAAAGGCGGAGTATGCCGCGCACATCAGAAGCTGCTCACGCTGCGCGGCGCTGGTCGAAAGCGTCGGCGGGATGGTGGCGTCTCTGCAAGCGCTCGAACCATTGCCCGTGCCTCCGCTTTTGGCGGTGAAAATCCTCGACCGTACGCTGGGACCGCACAAAGAACCCGGCGGCTGGCGCGCTTGGCTGGGCTGGACACGTTTCTTCGTGCAGCCGCGGTTTGCTTACGGTGCGCTTACGGTGTTCATCACCATGATCGTGATTTCACAGGCGCTTGGAATTCATTGGAACCGTCCAACGATGGCCGATCTCAATCCGATCAACGCTTTTCACTCCGTTGATCGCGAAGCGCATCTGGTTTACGCGCGTGGTGCAAAATTCGTCACCGACTTGCGAGTTGTTTATGAAATCGAGTCGCGGCTGCAATCCACGCCCGAACCCGCGCCGGCGCCGAATCCGGACGCCAAGGGACACAGCGAGGTTTTTCCACGCGGTTCGCATCGCCTGAAATATGCGGGGACACGGCCGCTACCTACACAAGTAGCCTGCGTGATGTTGGTCGCGCCGGCAAGGAGCATGCCATGAAGTGCGCCGTCCACACCGAGGTGGATGCAACCGGCTTTTGCCGTAACTGCGGCAAAGCGCTCTGTCCCGCTTGTACGCGGGAAGTGAGCGGAATGCTCTATTGCGAAACGTGTCTGGCAAACCTGATCGCGCACCCACGGCCCGCGCCGACCGGCACGGCCAGCCCCGGCTTGGCTGCCACGCTCGGAATGATTCCGGGATTAGGCGCTGTTTATAACGGGCAATACATGAAGGCACTGGTTCATGTGCTGGTATTCGCGGCGTTTATCGGATTGCTAAGTGGGAATCACCCCGACCCGATCGTGGCGAGCGGCGCCGTACTGCTCGCGGCCTTTATCGTGTACATGATGGTTGACGCTTATCGCGTGGCGACGGCCCGCGCGGCTGGGCAAGCACCGTCTGACTTTTCCGGCATGCACGGCGGCAAGGCTATCGGACCCTTCATTCTGATCGGTCTTGGCCTGCTGTTCCTGCTCGAGAATTTTGGCTTGCTGAATTTGGATCGACTGGTGGACATGTGGTGGCCGCTGATTCTGGTCGGCGCCGGAGCTCTGCTGGCCTGGCGGCACATGGGCAACGCCAACCGCTGATTTTGGAGGATGTGAAATGTCTCAGGGATATAGGTGTCATTGCCAAAGGTGCACGATTCGCGGCCTGATGTGGCCCGCGGTGCTGATTACCGTGGGCGTGCTGTTTCTGATAGAGCGTTCGAGCTGGGATTATGGGTTCTCGCGGACTTGGCCCGTCCTTTTCTTAGTCGTAGGCGCTGTTAAACTGGCCGAATCTTTGGCCTCCACAGAAGGACATATGGGTCAGCAAACGGTGCAGCCGCTTCCGCCATCAATGCAACCGCCGCCCCCGCCGCCACCACCCGTGCCGCCGCAGCCGCCGCGGCTCAGCTAAGCTGCCGACAAAATAGGTGAACACGCCCATGCCCAGAAACCCTAATGAACCCGCTCCCCGCCGCCGCTCGATTTTCAGCGGCCTGCTGCTGGTGCTTTTGGGAGCCCTCTTCCTGATCCACAACTTTCACGGCGATTTTCCTCTTTGGCAAATCCTCGAACGCTGGTGGCCTCTGCTATTCATCATCTGGGGCGTTTCCAAGCTATACGACCGGCTCATGGCGAGCCGCACCGGTGAAGCAGCCCCGGCCACGATCAGCGCGGGCGAAATTTTTCTCGTGTTTATCCTGCTGGTCGTAGTGGCGGGCGCAGCGGGCCTCGATTGGGTGAATGGCCATGGGAATCGCGGCGACTTCATCAACCTGCCGTGGGAAGATTCCTATCCCTTCACGGAAGACGTAGCGGCCAAGACCGTGCCCGCCAATGCGCAAATTACCATTCGTGCGGACCGCGGTGACATCACCGTTCACGCCGACGACACGGCGGAAATTCACGCCAGCGTGCGCAAAACCGCATACGCAGATAATGAGACGGATGCGCAGCGCCGCGCCAATCAATTGCACGTAACCATCAATACGGCCGGCGGCGGTTTCGTGGTTGAGCCCGAAGGTTCATCGAGTGGCGGGCGTCCCGTGCGTACGGATATGGACGTGCATATCCCCAAGGGCGCCACGCTTTCCGTCGAGACGGGCAATGGCACGGTGCAAGTCAACGGGGTGATGGGAAACGTCACCGTGGAAGCTCGCGGCGGCGACACAGAAATTCGCCAATCCGGCGGCGACGTGAGCGTAGATACGAATCACGGCAACACTACCATCTTGGGCGCCAATGGCGACGTGAAGGTTTCCGGGCACGCCAGCGAGGTGGAGATCAGCGACGTAAAAGGTTCGGCCACCCTGGATGGCGAATTTTATGGCCCGCTGCGATTTGAACGGGTGGCGAAAGGTGTGCGTTTTGTCTCGAACCGTACGGACCTTACCGTCAGCGAACTGAGTGGACGCGTCGAAGTATCGAGTGGAGGCAATCTCACGGTCTCCGACGCGCGCGGAAACGTGAGTCTGACCACGCGGCAGCGCGACGTTACTCTCGATAACGTTAGCGGCCACATTCATGTCGAGAATCGCGATGGCAACGTTACCCTGCGTTTCCCGCAGCCGCCCAAAGAAGATATCGAGGTCGCCAATCAATCCGGCGATGTGAGCCTGCTGCTTCCGGAGAAATCTTCGTTCACGATAAACGCTCGCGCGGATCACAACGGCGATATCGAGACGGAATTTGGCGATTCTGCGAAGGTCACTTCAGATCGCGAGAGCAAGAGCTTGAGCGATACGATCGGGGCGCACGGGCCGAATATTCAGCTGCGCACCACCTACGGAACCATTCATCTGCGCAAAGGCCAGCCGTAAACCGCGAGAATCTTCCTACGCGCTAGCGCTCGACGACGCCTTCGAACGCCGCAAAGAACCCTGGAAAAGAAACATCGGCGGAATTCGCATTGAGAATTTTTGTAGGACCTTCCGCCCCTAGCGCCGCTACCGCGAACGCCATGGCGATGCGGTGATCGCCATGCGGATCAATCTCGGCCCCGCGTAGCTTGCCCGACCCCCGACCGGCAACCCGCAGCCCATCCGGCAATTCCTCGACGGTCGCACCCATGCGGCGCAAATTTTCCGCGAGTGCAGCTATGCGGTCGCTTTCCTTCACGCGAAGCTCCTTCGCGTCGCGAATCTCAATGCCACGTTCCGTGTAGGGACCCAATGCGGCCAACATGGGCAGCTCGTCAATCAGTTGCGCTACTTGTGCGCCGGAAATTTCAGCGCCTTCGAGCTCTGCGTAGGCCACGCTGATGTCGCCGATCAATTCACCGTTCAGTTCACGCACCGAGCCAAGGGTGATCGGCGCGCCCATGCCGGCAAGCGCATCGAGCACGGCCGTCCGCGTGGGGTTTAGGCCGACGTCGTGCAAAAAGATGCTCGATCCTGGCAGTATCAGCGCGGCGGCCAGAAAAAAGACGGCCGAGGAAAGATCGCCAGGGATGGTCAAATTTCGCGGCCGCAGCTTCACGCCGTCACCGCACACCGTGATCGAGCGGTCGCCTCGTTCGACGCGCACGCCAAATTCCTCGAGCGCCAGTTCGGTGTGGTCGCGAGTCCGCACCGGCTCTCTCACCGTGGTAGCGCCTTCCGCCAGTAGCCCGGCGAGCAGCATTGCCGATTTTACCTGCGCGCTTGGAGTGGGAAGTGCGTACTCAATGCCGTGCAGAGCTCGTCCCTGAATCTTGAGCGGCGCGCGGTCCCCCGGGTCGGACCGAATATCCGCGCCCATCGCAGAGAGCGGCTCGATCACGCGCCGCATTGGGCGCTTGCGCAACGAATCGTCACCGGTGATCGTCGACCGGAAGGATTGGCCCGCCAGAATGCCGGACAGGAGCCGGATCGTCGTGCCGGAATTGCCCGCGTCCAGATCCCGCCAGGAGTGGCGCAATCCACGCAGACCGTTTCCGGTGATCCGCAAGTCCTTTTGTGATCTTTCTATGCCGGCGCCCAGACGACGCAGGCAGCCGAGCGTGCTCTGGCAATCCGCGGCCGCGGCATAATTGCCAAGTTCGCTCGCGCCTTCCGCAATGGCCGCGAGCATCGCGTAACGGTGCGAGATGGACTTGTCACCCGGGAGCGCAACCGAGCCGTTCACAGCTCGCGCGGGCAAGATCACTTGTTCGGACATGTTGCGATCTTAGCATGGGCGCCACGTGGCTCCCGCCGGCGGCTCCTTCGCGCTGTTTTCCAGATTGAAATTCCGCAGGTTTCCGGTGAAGTTTTTGGACGCCGCCCAACGTATTATGATTGAGGGGAAGGAGCATCGTGCTATGAACTGGCGAACGTTTGCACCCGTGTTGGCAATCATCGCTTTCTCTGCATTCCTACCTGCCGCAATCCGCGGCCAGCAATCCGCCGGTACGAGCCAGAGCAATCAATCCGGCACGAAAGCAAAGAGTTCAAGCTCCGATATGGACGATATGCCCGGCATGGCCGGAATGCGTCACGGCGCCATGAATGCGCAGCAGGAAGCCGAAGCCGGCGCCGATGAGCAAATGACGCATGGCCACCACCATATGGGCGCGCACATGCATATGACCGCGCTGCGCCCGGCCACGCCGGAAGATTGGGCGCGAGCCGACGAACTCGCGGGCGAACTGCGCGATTCCATCGCGAAGTATAAGGACTATAAAGTAGCGCTGGCCGATGGCTATCAGATCTTCCTGCCGAATTTGCCGCAAGATATCTATCACTTTACGAATTACGAAAACGGCTTTCTCGAGTCGTTTACGTTCGATCCCACGCGGCCTACTTCCCTGCTCTACAAGAAATCCGCCAGCGGCTGGGAACTCGTCGGCGCGATGTATACGATGCCCCGGACAGCAACGCTCGATCAATTGAACGAACGCGTGCCGCTGAGCGTTGCGCAATGGCATCAACACACAAATCTCTGCTTGCCGCCGCGCGGCCAAATGCAAAACGTCGATTTGAAGGAATTTGGTCTTACTGGCTCGATCGCCACAAGAGCAGGCTGCGATGCAGCTGGCGGCAGATTCTTCCCCGTGATTTTCGGCTGGATGGTGCACGTGTATCCTTTCGAATCCACGCGCGAGAAGATTTGGGAGCAATAACTTCCACTACGTACGAGGCGTAGACGCGAAAACCCCGCGCCGGCTTTCGGCATCCTAGTAAGCAGTCCGCACGCGGCGATAGCAAATTGATTCCCTCGCGGCGGGCCGGTATCATACTAACTTCATGCCCCCCAGCCCCAGCCTGAATCGCGCGGGTCGCGCGAACCTTCTCACTATTTTTTGCGCGCTACTCCTGCTGTGCGCACCCGGAATTGCCCGGGCGGCGGCCGGCTCTCCTGAGATCTTTCCGCTGGATCAGGTAAAGGCCGGGATGAAGGGCACGGTTTCCACCATTTTTAGTGGCGACCAAATTCACAAATTCGATTTTGTCGTTTTGGGTGTGCTGCCCAACCTAATCGGTCCCCGGCAAGCCATCATCCTGGTCCAGTGCATCGGCCCCGAGGTGGAACACACCGGCGTGGTTGCGGGAATGAGCGGCAGTCCGGCTTACATTGACGGCAAACTGGTAGGCGCGCTCTCGCTGAAATTCGGCCAATTTACGAAGGAACCTCTCGCGGGTATCACGCCTATCGAGAACATGCTAGAGATTGCCGGCCCCGGCAAGGAGATGAAAACCGCCCGCCAGGATGCACCCGGCAATGCGAGCCTGTCAGAGGTGGACGCGGGAACGCAATATTTGCTGCCGCTGAACGCAATTGCCAGCGATCTTTGGCCAAAGGCTGATGCAAACTTGCTGACCTCGGGCGCATATCTCACGCCTATCGAGACGCCTCTGGTTTTCTCCGGCGCAAGCGCGGCCACGGTAGCGCATTACGCCAGTCAGTTTGGCGCTTACGGCATGGTGGCCACGCAAGGGGGAGCCGGCGCCCCCCAGGCAGACGACAAGGATTTGAAGCCGGGCGACATGGTTTCGCTCGAGTTGGTGCAAGGTGATATGTCTCTCGGCGCGTCCTGCACGGTAACGGCAATTATCAATAACCGCGTCTACGCGTGCGGGCACCCGGTTCTGAGCATGGGCGCCGTGGACATGCCTATGGCGCGCGCGCGCGTAGTGGCAACGCTCGCCTCCGATCTGGATTCCACAAAAATCGTCACTACCGGCGGCGTAATTGGAACTTTCACCGACGACCGCTTGACCGCCATCGCCGGCGAATTGGGTGCCAGCCCTCGGACGATCCCCATGGATTTGGCCTTGGATACGCCTGCGGGCCACCGCGACTTTCATTTTGAGCTCGCGGATAACCCGCGACTGACGCCGTTGCTCGTCGGCGCAATGGCCTACAACGGGCTCGTGTCCAATACCGCCTATAGCGAAGGCACCACGCTGCGGCTTTCCGGCGATATTGATATCGCGGGACACTCCAGCGTCCATCTGGCGAATATGTTTGCACCCAGCGACGCTTTTGTCCCCGACGGCACATTTGTCGCGGTTACCGTGCAGACGCTTTTTTCGCGAGTGTTCACCAATCCGTACGAAACGCCCAAGATCGACCACATCCGGCTGAAACTCGAAAGCCTGCCGGAGCGCCGAGTCACTTCCATCGATGGCGCCTGGACGGACGTTGCCGAAGCGATGCCTGGCAGTGACGTGACCGTAAAAGTGTTGTTACGGCCCTATCGGGGCGAACCTGAACTCCGCAACATCAAGATACGGGTGCCCGCTGAAGCTGATCCAAACACCACATTGCGAATCCAGGTGAGCGATGCGGGCTGGCTCAACCGTACCACGCGCTCGGGAGCGGCCGGAGCTGGATCGGAGCTGGGCGGTCTCGAGCAATTGATCCATGTGCTTAACGAGGAGCGGCGGAATAATCGCCTTTACGTAACGCTTCTGAAACCGACGCCAACCTTGCTCGTCGAAGATAAAGAGCTTCCCAATGCGCCGCTTTCCGAAATGAACGTGCTCGATCAGCGGCGCGGTGCGGGCCTGACCGTCCTGCACGAATCTGTGGCAGGAGAATGGTCCGTCCCCATGGAAAGCGTGGTCTCGGGCGCGACATTTTTGACGATACATGTGAAGTAGCAGCCCGGCGCACCGTCCCGCATTCGAAAGAAGCCATTCCGAAAAGAGGTTGCAAGTATGAATCGAGTCTTGCGCAAATCGCATGCCTCTCCGAAGTTGCTGGCGCTATTGTTGCTGATCGGTTTAGGCGCGCCCGTGCTGTTTGCGGAGCATACGCGGTATTGGGAACAAAGTAGTTACACGGATTTCGAAAAAGGCACAGCCAAAGGCGTCGCGCTGCGAAGCGACGGTAAATTGCTGCTCGCGCCGCAATTTACGCCGCTTGCCGATCCTAACGTGGCTTATCTATGGGCACTTCGGACCGACTCAAAAGGCAATCTCTACGCCGCCGGGGGATCGAGCGCCAAGGTCCTGCGGTACGATGCGGCGGGAAAAGTGACCACCGTTTTTCAATCTTCCGAGCTCGCTGCGCAGGCTTTGGCAGTGGACGCGCAAGATAATCTCTACGTGGCCACATCACCCGATGGCAAAATCTATAAAGTGACGCCCGCAGGCCAGAAGAGCGTCTTCTTCGAACCCAAGACGAAATATATCTGGGACGTCGTCATTGGCCCTTCCGGGACGATCTACGTCGCCACCGGAGACACGGGCCAAATTTTCGCGGTCAACGCCGAAGGCAAGGGCGAAGTTTTCTATAAAAGCGACCAAGCCCACATCCGCACGCTGGCTTTCGATCATAAGGGGGACCTGATTGCCGGAACCGAGCCCGACGGTCTGATTTTGCGCATCCCAAAAACCGGGCAGGCGGGCGAGACGCGGCGTGCCTTTGTGTTGTACGAAACGCCCAACAAAGAGATCACTTCGCTGGTGGTGGATCGAACGGACAATATCTACGCCGCGTCCATCGGCGAAAAGTCTCGCTCGGGCAGCGCGCCATTTGCCATGCCCGTGCCCGAGCCACCGCGCCAGCAGCAACAACCGCAATCGGCCGGGGCCGGCGGTGGCACCGTCACGTTGACTTTCGAAAGCTCGCCGACGGAGCAGCAACAAGCATCCCCTTTTACTCCCCTACCGTCCGTCTCGGGCAGTTCGGTTTACAAAATTGCGCCGGACGGTTCGCCCCAGGAATTGTGGACTTCGCGCGACACACTCGTCTATTCGCTCGGCTTGGACGGCTCAGGCAGGTTGTTGCTCGGGACCGGGAATAAGGGCGTGATTCTTTCTCTCGATGGCGATCACCTGTTTTCCAGTGTTGAGAAAACGGAAACCCAGCAGGTCACGGGCCTCGCGCAACGACCCGGCGGAAAAATCTATGTCTGCACCGCGAATCCGGGAAAAGTCTTCTCGCTTGGCCCGGACGCGAGCGCTGAAGGTACGTTCGAGTCGCAACCGTTCGACGCTCGATCTTTTTCACGGTGGGGACGTCTAGAGTGGTGGGCGGAAGATTCCGGCGTGAGGGCTGCGGGAAGTTCGCGGGCCGAATTTTATGCGCGTGCGGGAAACACCTCCGAGCCGGACGAAAATTGGAGCGCGTGGGCGGGGCCGTATATGTCCAGCGGCCAACAGGTCGATCTGCCTCCGGCTCGTTACGCGCAGTGGAAGGTCGTGCTCCACGACAGCGGAGGCTCGCCGCTACTTTCCTGGGTGCATCTTTCCTACCTGCCCAAAAACCTGCCGCCGCAAATTGAAGATGTTGTTTTGCAGGACCCGAACGTGCGCGTGCAAGGAATTCAGGGAATCGTGATCGGCGATCGCCAGGGCGCCGCGCCGCGTCTGCGAATGCCACAAGCGCCGGGATCACAATCGAGCAGCCTCGGTTTCGGTGGGAGCGCACAACCCGAACATGCTGCTCACTTCGACGCACCGCCGCAGGCTAGCACGCAAAAGGGATACGAGTCCGCTCTATGGCTCGCGCAGGATGATAACGACGATGACCTCGTCTACAGCGTCTATTACCGCGGTGAAGGCGAGAAGCAATGGAAGCTCTTGAAAAACAATCTGCACGATCCCTTTTATTCCTGGGACACTGCGTCGATGGCTGATGGCGGCTATTACTTGAAGATCGTGGCGTCCGACGCGCCATCGAATCCGCCCGCCGAGGCACTCGAGACGGCCCGCGAGAGCGAACGTTTTGAAGTGGACAATACGCCTCCGGCGGCGTCCGGGCTCGAGGCCCGGCCGAGCGCCGGTAGTACGCGCATACGCTTTCGCGCGAAGGATTCCGGGAGCGCGGTCGCGCGAGCTGAGTTCAGCGTGGACGCCGGCGATTGGAAGATCGTGGAACCCGAAGGCCGTCTGAGCGATTCGCCCGAGGAAAGTTACGATTTCGTCGTGCAAGACCTAACGCCCGGCGAGCATACCGTCGCGGTGCGCGTCTTCGATCGTTTTGAAAATAATACGGCCGCTAAAGTAACGGTGCAAATACCAGCCGCGGCGCACTAACGACGCGGCTTCGAAAGGACGCCTGTGTCTCAAGCTGCGAAAACTACACCGCCCGATCTTGAAACGATCCGCGAGGCGCATCGCCGCATTGCCCCACACATCCATCGCACGCCGGTGTTTACCTCGGCGTCGCTCGACGACGTCGCGGGCGCCAAACTTTTCTTTAAGTGCGAAAATCTGCAGCGCACGGGCTCTTTCAAAATTCGCGGCGCAACAAATGCCGTCTTCTCGTTAAGCGACGCTGAAGCGGCCCGCGGAGTGGTGACGCATTCCTCCGGCAACCACGCCGCCGCCCTTTCGAGCGCCGCTCGCAGGCGCGGCATTCCGGCATGGGTGGTGATGCCGAGGAATGCGCCAAAAGTGAAATGCCAGGCGGTGGAAGCCTACGGCGGGAAAATCACATTTTGCGAGCCCACGCTACAAGCCCGGGAATCTACCGCCGCGGAAATTGAGGCGCGCACCGGCGCGATTCTGATTCATCCCTTTGACAACGATCGCATCATCGCCGGGCAAGGCACGGCCGCGCTTGAATTACTCGAGGAAGTGCCCGATCTGGATTTCGTGATCGCGCCAGTTTCCGGCGGAGGCTTGCTTTCCGGTACGGCGACCGCTTCGCGCTCGCTTCGTCCCCAAATTCGCGTAATCGGCGGAGAACCGAAAAATGCCGACGATGCTTATCGCTCCCTGCAGGCGCACCACATTGTAGCCGCAGACCATCCAGACACGATTGCCGATGGACTTCGCGCATCGCTAGCGCCCCGCACGTTTGCGATTCTCGACCGGTTGGTGCATGCCATTTCGTTAGTCACCGAGGAAGAAATCATAGCTACGATGCGTTTGTTGTGGGAGCGCCTCAAGCTAGTGGTCGAGCCTTCTGGTGCGGTCGCCGCTGCGCCGGCGCTTTCGAGACATATCGGTGCGGAAGGCAAACGCGTCGGTATCATCCTTTCAGGCGGCAACGTCGATCTCGCCGAATTGCCCTTCGCTTAATCGGCAGCGTTAAATCAATCCACGTTCAACACCACGGTCGTCGTGGACGTAATTGTGCCGGCGGTACCCGTCACTACAATCGAGTATGGGCCGGCCGGTGTACTGGTATTGACGGTCGGAGGTATCAAAACCCCGGAATTGCCCAACCCACATCCAGCTAGGGCCAAGACGAGAAACACAGTAGTTGCGCTCAGAGCCTTTCCCAACGCGCGGCCTCTGATTTTCGAAAAGATCAGCACGCTCACCATCCAAAAACCTGCGAAGACCAGCAACCGTTGCGTTCCCATTCCAAAAGGCTCTTGTTTGGGTGGAAGGATTCTCGGTGTGGCCACGCTCGCCCCGGAGGTGACCACGGTGAGCATCGTGCCGCTTCCCGCCGTTACCGTTGGCGAACTCAACGTACAGGTACTATTCGTCGGGCATCCCGAGATCGTCAGCATCACTTGCGCGGTAAAGGGCGGGCTCAGCGTCTGCACCCCGAAGGTGGCTGTGCCGCCCGCGCTAACATTGGCAAAAGTCGGTGAGGCAGCCAACCCTGCCGCCGGGGGCCCCATAAACGTAAAGACGGTCTTACCCCCACTTTCCATGTCAGGCTGCGTGGTTTGTGTTACGTCAAAGACGCTCACGACGAAGTAGTAAGTGGTGCCCGTCACGGCCGTGAAGCCTACTTGCGAAGTATGCGTTCCCGATACTTTGTGATTGCACGCGACTTCGGTAAACGCGCCCGGCACGCCCGTCACAACGTCAAGCAGAGTGTCGTACGCGCTGCCGGCTGTGTTCGCGGAAACGGCATTGCTCGCGCCTGCCGTGTATTTCCACCACACCGTTTTGCCGCGTGGATTTCCGCTGCCGCTTGCGCAAGAGGGCTGTGGATCGGTGGCCTCGGTGGTGGCGCCGAAATTATCCACTGTATTGCTGAAGATGGCCGTAGCTACAGTGGTCGCGTTGGCGAAATTGTCGTTTGCCGGCGGAGCCGGATTGTTTACCGTAAAAAGTACGGTCTGTGGCGCTGTGCCCCCGCCGGGCGGCGGGTTCGTCACGCCGATCAAGAAAACGCCGCCGAAGGGCAGCAATGTATGGCTCACGGTGGCATTGATCTGCGTTCCGGCAGAATTTACGGAGTTGACGGCGATGCCCGTCGCGCTTCCTTCGAACGTAACCGAAGCCTTCGGCGCGAACCCCGTGCCGGTGATCGTAACCGGCGTGTCGGCCGCACCAGCATTCACCGCGTTTGGCGAGACCGCTGTCACGGTGAGGTTGCTCGCCGCCAGAACAGAAAACGGCAACGCGTTCGAAGGACTGGCCTGTCCGGGATCGGTGACCGTAACTTCCGCGGTCCCGGGAATAAGCAAACTGGCCGAAATCGTCGCTATCAGCACTGTGGGGTTACCGGACACATCCAGACTTGTGATGCCTGCCGCCGAACCGTTCCAATTGACTTGCGAATTCGAAGTGAATCCGCGTCCGCTGACCGTAAGCGCAAAGCCGCCGGAACCCGCTTGCGCGCTTGTGGGGCTCAACGAGCTAATCGCAAATCCAACCGTACCCGTGAGGCCCGGCAGCGCCAGATCCCACGCGCTCCGGCCATCCGTGGCCGCCCGCAATGTGCGCGATGGTTCGTGCAATACCAGCGCGAGCACCGCGACGTTGGGAAGACCTGTGCCGAGCACATTCCAGGTGGCGCCGCCGTCGGCCGTGGCGAATACGCCGATGTCCGTCGCGGCGTAGAGCGTGCCGTGGCTCGCGTCCTCCGGGTCGAGGACTAGATCGTTCACCGGGATGTTTGGCAGGTCATTCGAAGCGGGTTTCGAACAGTCGCTCACATGGCAGCTCACGTCGCTCCAGGTTGCCCCTCCATTCGTAGTTTGAAAAATGTGACCCTGTAGATCGGGAACCCCGCCGCCCACCGGCGAACTCACCGCAAACCCGGAAAACGCCGCGTATGCTGTATTGCCGGTGGAATCGCTCGGATCGACAGCGACCTTGGTCACCACCCGGCCCGGTAGACCATTCGAAATATTTGCGAAAGTCGCCATGTTGTCGGCCGTAATATTCTTCGAGACTTGCACGGCGCCATCTTGAGCTCCCGTGTAAACGATCGCGGGGTTCGATGGATCAACGGCAATGGCAGTCAGCGCAAAGCCATTCCCTGCCGAGTTCGCCAAATTGCCGGAAATTGGCGTCCAGCTATTTGCGGCGTCATTGCTCTGATACAGGCGGTTGGTGCCGAAGTATACGCGACCTGCAGTCGAGGGATCGGCCACAAGCGGCGGCACCGGATAGAGCGGGTCGCTCGCCGGAATGCCGCTATCCGCCTCGCTAAAGCTGCCAGGCTGGCCTCCCGTAGCCGATCTCGCCACGAAAGGCGTTGCGGTAATCGAGCAGCTTACGTACACGCTGCTGGGCGCCAGCGGATCGATTGCGGTGTAACCTCCGTCGGCGCATAAGCCGAGCGCCGTCCAGGTGCTCGATCCCGAATCGATTTGCACGTCGTCTCCCTGGGTACCCCCAAACGCGGGAGCGGGCGTGGAAGGATGAATCGAAACGCCGGGATAGAATTGCGTCAGCGCGAGGGTGGCGTTTAGGTCTAGCCAGGCTGGCGTTGCAGGAAAACCGCCTCCGCCGCCTCTCACAGCGGCGCTCCAGATCCCGCCGTCATTCGCCACATAAATATTCTCTGCGTTCGTCCCAGTGGCTGCAAATGCGAGGGCGTGCTGCCCTGAATGCAAGGCCGTGCCATCCGAGCTTTGGTCAATGCGGCTCCAGGTCGAGCCCCCATCGGCCGTTCGAACGAGCGTGCCATTCGAATTCCCGGAACCACCCGCGAAGACGGTCGCCCCTGATGGGTCGGCTGGATCGGCGCGCACAACAAGGTCTGCCCAACACAGGGGCGAACAGAAGTCCGGCGCGCCGGTGTTCGTCCAATTAGCGCCGCCGTCAGCACTGCGGTATAGCCCCAGCAAATTATTCGAGCCGGAATTAGAATCCGCGATTGCCGCGTACAGCAGGTACCCCGCCGCAGCAGTATTGCTCCGGGCTGACGTCAGCTCGATACGGCCCCAGTTGCCTTGTGACGGCAATCCGCTGCCGCCGACTTTGTTCCAGACTTGTTGCGAGCACGGCAGGTTGGCGTTTGCGGAGAAATATATGCCGTTCGAAGAATCGCCTTGAAAATACCCAAGTGCAGCATAGGCGGCGGCCGGCAAAGTAAAGAACACGGACGTGGCCATTGCTCCCTGCACGCCCGAAAGAAGTTGCCACGTGCCGCCGCCATCATTCGTGCAATACACGCCCGGCTCGCCGGGCTGCGACTTCGAGCTAAAGAAGATCTGCGCGCCCGCCAAGACCTGATTCGCATTCGAGGGATTCACCGCAAGCGATCCGACTCGTGCGCCACCGCCTGGGAAGAAGCCATCATTGAAAGGCCCGCTGAAGGGGCAGGTCGCGTTTGCGGCCAAGCCAGATCCTGTACAAGTGAGGGCCCAGGTGCTGCCGCCGTCAAGCGACTTCAACACGCCTACGCCGTAATAAGCGTCGAATCCGTCTCCCACCTCTTCCCCGGTACCCGCATAAATGATTTTGTCATTCGAGGGCGCTATGGCTAGCGAACCCATGGCCAGCGAAGGTTGATCGTCGGTCAGGGGCAACCAGTTCTGACCTCCATTTGTGGTCTTCCACACGCCGCCCTGGGCGGCCGCGAGGAAAACGCTATTCCCGCTGGCGTCGCCGGGATCGACAGCAATGGCCGTCACGGGCCCGGAAGTCGGGCCAGACGCGCTTGATGCAGGCTGGGTGGGTTGTGGCCCAATTGGCTTCCAGGTCAAGCCGGCAAACGGCGAGTTCGATGGCGATGGGCCTCCATTTCGCGGAGCAGCTGTTTCGGGTTCGAGTTGCGCGCGCTTTCGGGCGAGCGCGTTCGAACGCGCGCCGGCGGGGATGTTTGGTTGCGGGAATGCGCGCTGGTCGTAAAGCCAGCGGGTGCGTTTTCTTGCCGCGGCATTTTGTCGCGGCTCGCCTGTTTGGCCGGTCTGTGCGGTGGAAAGCGGCTCCTGTGATCGAGCGCCGGCGGAATAGAAGAGGCCGATCGCTATGATGATGAGCACCGCGTGACGCCCAATGGTTTTCTTCCGAGACGCGACGACGCCGGCCATATCCCCCCCAAAGCAAGCGTGCCCCCAGGCAACACGATGGCTGCGGAAACGCGTGGCAGCACGATTTACGGGATTGAACGAGAAACGGCGGGTAGTCTAACGCCGAGGGTCAGTTACTTACAAGTACTATTAGGCAGCTTAATATACGATGCAGGTGGAAGTGCGGCGTCCGCGATTGGACGCCGCACTCTGGGGAGGAGGCGAGATTTACTGCACCGAAAGCGAAACAGACGTCGCGGCGGTGGAATTGCCGCTGGTAGCGGTGATCGTAACGGTATATTGACCGGCCGTGGTGCCCGGATTACCCGAACTGAAGCCTCCGCTACCGCCCCCGCCGCAACCCTCACCGCATAGCGCTACAGCGAATACGGCGATGCCCAAAACCATACCCAAGCGGCGCTTCTTCGTGGGCACGGCCAACGCAAGCAACATCGCGCAGGCCATAATTGCAGCGGCGATCTTCATCGGCAGATACGTTCCGGGCGAAGTTGGGCCATTCGTCGGCTTGTAAAGGGCGGACGCTGCCGTCGTCGAGACACTCAGCGTTGAGTTTGCCGATGTGGTGGTGGTTGAGAGCGTCACCGATGCCGGATTCATCGAGCACGCTGGGGGATCGGTAAGACTGGTTGGCGAAACGCTGCAGCTCAAGTTCACGGTGCCGGTAAACCCGTTGCCCGCAACGGTTGCGGTGCTCGAGCCCGTCTGCCCTGGAGTGACGATGGTGACTGTTGTTGGGTTCGCGGAAACGCTGAAAGTAGCAGTGCCGCCGGTGACCGTGATGCCTACCCCGTTGCTCGTAGAGGCGAGATAGTTGGCATCACCGCCATAAGCTGCGGTAATCGTCACAGTTCCGTTCGTCGCGATGGACGTGCCAGTCAAGGTGGCCTGCAACGCCGAGAAGGTTGTAACGGTCGGCGCAACCGAGGTATACGTCACCGTTCCCGTCAGGGCTTGGCCCCCGGCCATAAATGTGACGATGCCCGTTGGCGCAGCGCCGAAACCCGCCGTATTCACAGTAGCGGTGATGTTGAACGTCGCCTTCGCCTGTACTGTGCTGGGGCTCGAGGTTATTGCCGTTGACGTAGCGGCTTGCGTGATGGTGAAAGGCACCGCGGCGGAGGTGCTTGCGTTGTAGCTCGGATCGCCGGCATAGGTGGCCTGGAAGCTGTGCTGGCCGACCGGAAGCGCCGGAATGAAGATCGCCCCAGGACCCACCTGCAGGGTGGTCTGCACCTCCGCATAACCTTCGGCGTTCAAGGTTAATTTCCCCGCCGGGAACATACCGGGATCGAGAGGCTGGCCATTGTCGAGCAGCGTGACCGAGCCCGTCGCGCAGGACTCATCGGTATTTTCGCAGCTTGTTTGACCGAGTTTGCCGCTGGCGCTGCCGACCACATCGACACGGATCAGATCGAACGAACCGTACGGTTCAATCGTGGCGGCGTTCGTATTGTTCGACGTGAGATCCACGTTCAACGTGGAAACAATCGTGGAACTGTTTTCCGGATTCACGGTAACCGTCACCGGAGCCGAGGTGCTGGCGCCGTACACACCATCGCCGGCGTAGCGCGCCGTGATCGCATACGTCCCGCCGGGCAAATAAGTGGTCGTGCCGGTTAATGAGCCGTTGCTATTCAGATTGAACGTGTAATTGGAATTGTTCCCCCCCGGGAAGAGCGGCCCGATCGTACCATTGGGCACGACAGCCAGCAGCGTCACGTCCTCGGGTTTCGTGCTCGAAGCAACGACCGGATCGGGTGTGACGGTGACCGTGGCGCTCACGGACGCGCCGTGGCTGAGTGTCAAGGGAGACATGGTTAGCGTTGTCGTCGTGCCCGTAAATTTCGCCGAGGGCCAGCCCATGACCAAGTTATAGGCGTTGATCGTTCCAAGGCCGGAAGCGAGATCGTAGCCCGCCGTCGTCGTGAAGCCAGGGCTCGTGCCGCTCACAAGAATTCCCGCCAGCGATCCGCTGGCGCCGCAGTTTGGCGAGCCCGTCTCGCAAGCAACGGAATTATTCCCCTTCGTGATGTCGTTGAAGACACAAGTGGACGCGGAGCCGGTTGAAGAATTGCAATTGCCGGTTTGCGTCGCGGCCATTTCGTAAAGCAGGTAATTGGCATTCCCCTGCGCTGTGCTGAGGTGCTGGTTTCCCATCTCTTGGTTTACGAGTGCCATCATTCCCGCGAAGGCCGGCGCACCCGCCGAAGTGCCGCCAACACCAACGAAATCCGTGAAGGGAGCGGAGAGATTGCAGCCCGCGGTCGAGCCGTTCGGATCTTGGTCCTGCTGGCAAATGATATAAAAGCTTCCGCTGATAAAGCCGTCCGCCGCGAAGAGCGAGACGTCCGGAAGGTCGCGGACGTTATCGTTCGGCACGCCGGCGCCGGTCTGCCAAGAGGGTTTGGAGTAGCCTACACAACTTCCCAAATTGTTCGTGGTCTCGCAATTGCTCTGCCCGCCGCCCCCGCCAACAACGCTAATGTAATCCTGATTCGGCGGCGAGGCGCAGCCGCCGGTGACGCCGGCTTGCGCGCAAGTATCATTCCAGGTTGTTTCCGGGATGTATCCCTTCGCGCTGATCGGATTCGAACTGGTGCTGGGATTACTCGCCGAGGCGCTCCAGTAGGTGGCTTGGTAGTTGGCCGAGCTGTTATCGAAGTCCGTGCCACCCACCGCGACGTTAAATGGGGTGGATGCGATGCCGTTGACGGCGAGGCCGCCCGTCGCGTAGTTGGGCGACGGCAAGTCCGGATCGTCGCAGCCTGCGGAGCCTTCGTCACCCGCGGAGATGATCACCGTCATTCCTTGGGCCGCTGCCTGTTCCCAAAGAAAGTCGTACAAGCCGTTGTATCCGCCGAGGTCAGACTCGCAAGCCCCATAGCTCTCGCTCATGACGGGAGCGATGTTGTTGTCAACAATATATTCGGCGGAGAGATCAATGCCTTGATCGGTCTCGGTGGATTCGGAAACGACGAAATCAATCACGGCGCCTTTTGCCACGGCACCCGACCACTCGACGTCTAAATCGGCTTCGGTTTCGTCGTTGGTGATTCCCGGGTCGGGACCATCGAGAATCAAGCAAACATCGCCAAAATACTGCGCGCAGTTCGACGGCTGAGGAGGGTTGCTTGCCGTAAGGCCGAAGGCGCTCCGAAAATTTGTGACGTCGGATGGGTTGATATCGGTTTCCGAGACGATTGCGATCGTTTGGCCGGTGCCGTCAATTGATCCTGAGGGCATTGCGGAGGTACCGCAATTCGAAAGCGAAGTGTTCCACAGCGGCAAGACGTTGTAAATCGCGGCAAAATCGCACGGCCCTAACGCATTCAGCGTCCCCGTTCCGCCCGCATAGCTAAAGAGCGGTGTGACCTCATGAGTGGCCGCCGAACGTGAAACGACGCCCAGTTTATGCACCAGTGGCTTTTTGAAAAAATTGTTCAGCGAATTGATTCCGGCCACCACGGGGGCGAGGGCCACCGGGATTTGCGGGTCCGCATTGTTTGACCAGTGATCCACACCTTTTACTCGGTAATGGTGAATTTCCGTGTGGAAAGCTTCGCGGACCGCCGCCGCGGTCCCGTTGAATTCGATGATGGTTTTGCCGTTAGAAACACGGTTGACCGTAAAGCCATGAGACCCGAGCCACGCCGTCACGGTCTGAATATCGGCACCAGACGCGCCAAACTGCGAACCGAATTGTGCGGGCGTGAGCCACTTGTGATAATTGGCGGAGGATTTGTCTTGCTGCTGATCGATTAACTGCTCGAGCGACGCTTCCTGTTCCGGGCTGCGCTTGAGCAACAGCATCAACCGATTCATCGGCAAGCTGTCCGGCGCCAAGCCCTGGTCAAACTCCGCGCGAGCCAGGGGGTGCGTGTTGCCCTTGAGCGCGACGAGATTCTTCTCATCAATCTTCTGCGTGATCCGCTGGACTCCCTTCGTCTGCGCGGCCACGTGCGCGCCACAAAGCAGAGCAACCGCGACCACCGGCACACCCTTCCACCGAGAAAGCGTATCGAATCCCATTCGTTAGCACCTTGTCTCAATGCGGCTATCGTGCCGCTTGGGCGATATTTGCTTCCGAAAACTGCGAGACCCCAGGACTGACCCGCGACCGCGCGGGAGGCAGACCGTGCCTTCAGATTGGCTTTCCCAAAAGATGCTTCCGCCGCAGCGCAGGTTGCTTCTTTGCACAATGCGCAAGGAAGTCCCGCCAAGCAGCAAGCGCCCGGCAGAAGCATACTTCCGCGCTCGAGCACACTCCTACCTATGCTTGTCAATGTCAACTAGCGGTTACTAACACCGAATGTGGGGAAAGGTTGCGAGGAAAACGAAGGACAACAGACGACCGGCCGGCTAACCCTCCATCGGCTTCCAGTCTGCCGGAGGGAAGGACACGTGCCAAAAGTCGCCGCTGGGATTGTCAAACTCCACGGGAACCAGATAGCCTTCCGGGGAAGTCTGCGGCTGGCGGGTCACGCGGCCCCAGCGCCGCTCTTTGGTCCCTTTATGCTCAACTTCCATGCGCGTGTTCACGTCCATATTCTGAATCAGGCAAAGCATGGCACCATGGCTATTCACCGCCAAGGTATAGGCCTCAATGATTACGGGCTTTCCGGCCAGGGTGACATGAACTTTTACGGGTACCCGCAGCATAACGCGCTGGCTGCGGCGGCGCTCCTCACCCCGAGGCCCCGTGCGCGCTGCTTCGTAGGCAGTTTGTTTGGTAGGCGTCAAAGCTCGAGACCCCAGAAATCCATCTCGGGCTCAATCAACTCGATTCCGTATTCCCAACCTTCGACGCGTTCGTTGCCCTTCCATACAATCACGCCTTGATTTGCACGATCGTTGGCGTGATTCACGATTTCGACCGGAGTTTCGAGCGGAAAATCCTGCGGAATCACAGCAAGACAACCGTACGGACCGACAACGCGCGTATGAACCTTCAATTCGCGCGAATCCCCTGCAGCATCCCACGCCACCGTGACGGGAACGCGCGAGTTTACGCGAACGCCCCTGCGCTTGCTTTGCAGCTTTGCTTCCCGAACGGAATCCTGAGAGAGCGACACAGTTTTTCTTCCTTGGAATTAACCACTACGGGCCCAACCGAAGCGCAGCGTGGCAAGCGACACAAGTAGAACGAGGGGGCCGGGCCGCGTCTCAAAGACATGCTAGGGGCGTGATCCGAATCGGGTCAATAGTACTCCGGGGCAACACAAGGACAGGGACAGCATTAAAGGCCTTGCTGGCAGCAAATTACGCGCCCTGCCGCAACAAGCGTAGCCACGCGCCGCGCGCAGCGCCGCGAAGCGCCGTGTTTTCGTTGAGGATGATGCGAACGGGCACAGCTTCGAGCAAAGGACGCATCCGTCCTTTTGAAAGGAACAATTCCATGAACGACCCATCCAGCAATTTCTGACGGATTTTGGGTGCTATGCCGCCACCCAAGTAGACACCTGCAGTCGCCAGCATCTTCAGAGCTAGATTTCCCGCTTCGGCGCCGTAGGCGCGTCCGAAAATACTTAGCGCTTGCACGCAGGTTTCACAGCGATTCTCGAGCGCGGCGCGGGAAATTACCGCCGAGGGATCGCCTTTGCTCATTTCTTCTAAAAGACCGGCGGGCGCGATGCCGCGGCCCGTGTCGCACAGGAATTCGAATATATTGTGCAGGCCGGGACCCGAAAGCACGCGCTCGCAGCTCACGTGCCCGAAACGCTTGGCGAGATATTTCCAGAGCTCGATATCCAGATCGCCATCGGGCGCAAAACTGGAATGCCCGCCTTCGCTCGCGGAAGGATGAAGCTCCCGGCCATTCCAAAAGAGACCCGCCTCTCCAAGCCCGGTACCGGCAGATATCACCGCGGCATTCCCCGTGGGATTCGCGCTGCCCTCTTGCAAATCGACGAAGTCAGCCGGGGAAAGTGTGGCGATGCCGTAGGCGTTTGACTCAAGGTCGTTCAGGAGAATGACGTTCGAAAAACCGATCCGGCCGATGATGTCTTTGGTATCGACGACCCACGGCAAGTTTGTGGCCACGCAGCGGCCGTCACGAATTGGGCCGGCGATGCCGATACCGGCGGCATCGAGCTTCGCAGGATGGGACTGGAGAAATTTCTCGATGATTTCTTCGAGTGTGGCGTATTGGCCGCTGGGATAGATTTCCTCGACGCTCAATTGCGGCTGCCCGTCCGCGAATTCGAAAAGCGCCAGCCGGGTGTTTGTGCCACCGACGTCTCCGGCCAGGATCATTCTTCGGCTCCCAATTCAGCGCTCACTTCGGGAAACATTCGGAGCCAGTAGCGCCGCCGCGGCGGTATCCACAAAGAAGAATTTCTTGCCGTCGCGAGGCTCAATGCGCGCGGCGGGCAGCGGCGGATTCGCGGTGCGACGCACTATGGCCGCAAGCGGCTCGGCCTTTTCCGCTCCCGTGGCCAGGAAGAGAATTTCCTTCGCGGCGTTCAGCAGCGGATAAGTGAAGGTCATTCGGTGCGAGCCGAACTTTGGCACGAGCGGCGCGGCGACGAGTTTGCGCGTTTCCTCGAGCACGGGCGTACCAGGAAAAAGCGAAGCGGTGTGTCCGTCGGGGCCCAAGCCAAGGAGAATCAGGTCAAAGCGCGGAACTCCGTAGACATCCAGCGGCAACGTATCCCGAAGCTGTTGCGCGTATTCGCCGGCGGCCACATCAAGATCAGGGCGATCCGCGGGCATTCGAAATACATTCGCGCCGGGAATGGAAATGGCGTCGAGCAGGGCGGTTTTGGCCATTCCGTAATTGCTATCGGGATGATCGGGTGGGACGCAGCGCTCGTCACTCCAAAACAGTTTGACGCGATCCCAATCGATCTCACGCTGGAATTCCGGCGACGCCAGTAAGCGATACATTTCCTTGGGCGTACTGCCTCCGGAAAGGGCGACGCAAAACGATTCACATTCACTGAGCGCGGCGAGCGTATCGGCGACGAAGCGCTCGGCGGCCGCGCGCGCGACATCGGCGGGCTGCGGGAAGACCAGAACCCCCGGAAGTATCTCGCGCGGAGTGGGCGTGGACGCCATGTCAGGTGTTGCGCCAGTGGCGGCCGTCATGCTCGATCAATTCGTCGGCCTCGCGCGGTCCCCAACTGCCCGCCGCATAATTCGGGAAATTGCGCGGAGGCAAGGCGGTCCAAACGTCGAGGACGGGCTGGACAACGCTCCAGGCGATTTCGACGGTATCAGCGCGCTGGAAAAGCGTGGCGTCCCCGATCATGCAATCGTAAAGCAGGCGCTCGTAACCGGTGCTGGGTTCGCTTTTAAAATAATCCTCATAGCGAAAATCCATGTTGACGCACTCGAGCCGTACGATGGGCCCCGGAATCTTGGCCATAAACTGCAACGAGATGCCTTCCTTCGGTTGGATGTGCAAAACCAGCTGATTCGGCGAAAGCTTTTCCGCGGAAGTCTTGCGGAACAGCATAAAAGGCACGCGGCGGTACTGAATGACGACTTCGGTGATGCGGTCCTTCAGCCGCTTTCCGGTGCGAATGTAAAACGGCACGTCCGCCCAGCGCCAATTTTCTACCTGCAGCTTCATGGCGACGAAAGTCTCCGTTGCAGAATGCGGATTGACGCGGTTTTCCGAGCGGTATCCCGGCACGCGCTTGCCGTCCTCCTGGCCGGGGCCGTATTGTCCGCGGACGGCGCGATTGAGCACATCCTGCTCGGTCATCGGAGGGATAGCACGAAGCACCTTGGTTTGCTCGTCGCGCACTACGTTCGCGTCAAAGGAGCTGGGGGGCTCCATGGCCATCAAAGAGATGAGCTGGAAGATGTGGTTGGGGACCATGTCACGCAAGGCACCGGCCTCGTCGTAATAGCCGCCACGCATTTCCACACCGACTTGTTCGGCAACGGTAATCTGCACATGGTCAATGTAGCGGCGATTCCAGGTGGGCTCAAAAATGCCGTTGGCAAAGCGCAAGGCCAGAATGTTCTGGACGGTTTCTTTACCGAGATAATGGTCGATGCGGAAGATCTGATCTTCGCGCAATTCCTGCTGGATTTCGCGATTCAACGCCTTTGCCGAGGCAAGGTCACGCCCAAACGGCTTTTCTATGATCACCCGGCGCCAGCGGCCTTCGGACTCATCGACCAAGCCGGCTTTGCTTAATTGCGCGATTACTACGCTGAAGAATTCGGGAGCGATGGCCAGATAGTGCAGAAAATTGCCCCCGGTGCCATGCTCCTGGTCAATTTTCAGAAGCTGCTCCTTGAACTGGCCGAATCCGGCAGCGTCGTTAAAGTCGCCGCCGAAATAATAGATACGGCTCAGTAGCCAATCTCGCGTTTTCGGATCGAGCCGCTCGGAGAGAAACTCCTGGAGGGCGTCTCCCATCTGCCTGCGAAAATCTTCGTTGCTGTAAGGCGTGCGGCTAAAACCGAGAACGGCAAATTTTTCCGGCAGCAGATGTTCTTGCGCGAGATTGTAGAGGGCGGGAAATAGCTTTCGTTTGGTCAGGTCGCCGCCGGCGCCAAAGACAACCATCAGACAAGGGCCGCTCGGCTGGCCAGGGGCGATGCGTTCGCTTTCGTTCTCCGCGTCTGTCTGAGTAACCTGCACGGCCATATCAGAAGCTCCTTGAGAATGC
Organism: uncultured Acidobacteriota bacterium; assembly: GCA_963703805.1. Lineage (GTDB taxonomy): Bacteria > Acidobacteriota > Terriglobia > Acidiferrales > UBA7541 > DASTCZ01. The sequence continues at coordinate 147,555 of CAVPFO010000002.1, forward strand.
CGGCTGATTCTATCGCACGTTTATGGATCGTTGGGCGTACGTTCGTCCGCGCGATTCCCGTTACGATTTCCCCGCGGCCAACTCGATATGTCCGCCGAACTTCTGACGCATCGCCGAAAGAATCTTTTCTGCGAAAGTGTGCTGTTGGCGCGAACGGAAACGCGCGTAGAGCGACGCCGTAATGACTTCCGCAGGGACCGCTTCGGCCACCGCCGCTTCCACCGTCCAGCGCCCTTCACCGGAATCCGCTACATCGCCGGTGTACTCGGAGAGCGCAGGATTCTCGGTCAACGCCATGGCCGTGAGATCAAGAAGCCAGGAGCTGATTACGCTGCCGCGGCGCCAAACTTCGGCGACGTTTTCCAGTTTTAAGTCATAGCGAATGTCTTCGGGCAACTCCTTCGAAGTGGCATTCTTCAAGATATCAAAGCCTTCGGCGTAAGCCTGCATCACACCATATTCGATGCCGTTGTGAATCATCTTCACGAAGTGACCGGAGCCCGATGGACCGCAGTGGATGTAGCCCTCTTCCGCTGTGCCGCCGAGCTTTTCGCGTCCAGGTGTTCGCGGAATGTCGCCGCGACCCGGAGCCAGCGTTTTGAAGATCGGATCGAGACGCTTTACGGCTTCGTCCGGGCCGCCGATCATCATGCAGTAACCGCGCTCTAGGCCCCACACCCCACCGCTGGTGCCGACGTCCACATAATGGATGCCCTTGGGCGCGAGCATTTTCGCGCGGCGCACGTCATCCTTGAAAAAGGAATTGCCGCCGTCAATCAAGACGTCCCCAGCTTGCATCTTGCCGGCGAGGGTCTTTACCGTTTGTTCGGTGGGCTCCCCGGCCGGCACCATGATCCAGATCGCGCGAGGCGCCTTGAGCTTGGAGACAAAATCATCGAGCGATGAAGATCCGGTGGCGCCCTCGGAGGCCAGTTTCTCCACGTTCGCGGCGGTGAGATCGCTAACCACGCATTGATGTCCACCGCGCATCAACCGGCGCACCATGTTGCCGCCCATTCGCCCCAGACCAACCATGCCGAGTTGCATAGCCATTCGCTCCTTTGAAGCCAACCGCGCACTTCCCACCCGACGCATTAACTTCTTACGGTCACTTCCTGAAAATTGCGACGGCGCCGTCCGTTTCTAATCGGCTCGCAGCGCTTCTTTCACGGCGCTCAAGAGAGCGGTGAGTCCTGCCGCGACATCCTTTCCGAGGTGCACGCGAAGCGCGCGGCGCCCGCGTTCGGCCAGAATCTGGAAATCGCCGCGAGCTTGAGCCGCCTTGACGACGCCGAACGTATATTTCTGCCCGGGCACAGGGATGTCTGCGGCATCATCGCAGGTGATTTGCAAGAAGACGCCGGTGTTGGGACCGCCCTTATACGCTTGACCGGTGGAGTGCAGAAAGCGCGGGCCGAATCCCAGGCAAGTCGCGACTCTTTTGGCGTCGCGCACGGCCAGCCGGATGGTTTGCAACGCGCGCTCGTGCGCATCATTCATTTCGATGTATCCGAGGACGGCAAAGTAATCACCGCCTTCCAAACGAGAGAGATGAGACCGCAAGTAGCCAGCCAAGGAAGGCGAATCACCAACATTTCGCAGCAAGTTCTCGGCATTCTGCGCATCGGCAAACAGCTTTACGCCGCCGCCTTCAAAAATCGGCTTCTCGGCGGGCAACGCACCGGCCTTCTCATACTCCGAAGTTAGCTTACGCGTCTCATTCTTGCTCGCTTCCACGTCCGGCTGGTTGAACGCGTTGATGCCGAGAATCGACCCGGCCACGGCGGTGGCCATTTCCCAGCGGAAAAATTCCTGCCCGAGATCGTAGATATCGTTTACGGGAATTTGGACTACAGGCTGGCCCGCCTTCTCGAGCTTTTCGATGGCGGCATCTTGCGCGGAGGCCGGGGCATCATTCAGGCGAAGATATACGAACAAGCGGTCATTACCGTAAACGGAAGGAGCGCCGAGCGTCTCCCGGTCCACGGGGATCAAGCCTTTCCCCTGTTTGCCGGTGGATTCGGCAAGCAATTGCTCGAGCCAAGCTCCGAGATCGGAAATACCAGGCGACGTGATGAGCGTCACTTTGTCCCGGCCGTGCTTGGCAAGCACTCCAAGAAGTGCGCCGAGTTGCACGCCGGGATTTCCATCGGCGAGGACGGAAGCGTCGCAGGCATGCACCATTTCCAAAGCGCGATCGAGAAAGTGCTTCACGTCTATGCCCTGAATCGCCGCGGGAATCATGCCAAAGTTGGAAAGCGCGGAATAACGGCCGCCGATGCTGGGCACGCCCATGGCAACCTGCCGGAAGTGCTGAGATTTAGCCACCTGCTCGAGCTGCGAGCCTGGATCGGTGACGGCAATAAAGCGGTCGCCAGGATCTTTTCCACCCAGCGCTTGCTTGGCGCGCTCATAAAAATATTGGTGGAAGATGTTGGGTTCGAGCGTCGTGCCGGACTTGCTCGAGACGATGAAAATCGTCTTGCTGAGGTCAAGTTTCTTCTCGATAGCGCGAATCTGGGCAGGGTCGGTGGAATCCAGAACAAACATTTCCGGAAAGCCCTCGATATGTCCAAAGGTCAGTTTCATCACTTCCGGACACAAGCTCGATCCGCCCATGCCCAGCAATAAGGCCTGCGTAAAGCCGCCCTTCTTGATCTCGGCCAGAGACTTGAATTGCTCCGCGTTCGCGATCTGCTTATCCACAATATCCAGCCAGCCAAGCCATTGGGCTTCGTCCGTTCCAGTCCAAAGCGAAGCATCCCGCGCCCAAAGCTTGCGCACTTTTCCGGACATGGTCCAATCATCGACCATGGATTTGACCGCGCCTTCCATTTCGCCGGATAAGTTCTGCATTTGACGGTGAACCTGCGGCGGTATGGGCCGCGTGCGATTCTTGCCGATGGCCTCGAGGAGTTTTTCGAACGCATCGGCAAAAAGCTTCACGCCTTCGTCGAGCACCTGGGCCGTAATTTGTTTCAGCGGAATGCCAGCGCGCTCGAGGTTTTCGAGGGTAACCTTGGCCGCGGGGATATCTTTCTCGATCGTCAGCGCGGCGTTGCCATGATCCTTAAACGCGTCAATGGTGGCCGGTGGTATGGTGTCCACCGTGTCTGGACCGATGAGTTCTTCCACGTACAAAACGTCCCGATAGGCGGGGTTTTTTGTCGAGGTACTGGCCCATAGCAATCTTTGGGTCTGCGCCCCTTTGGCCCGCAACTTTTCCCAGCGAGAGCCGCTGAATTCCTTCTTATAGAACTGATAGGCCAAACGAGCGTTCGCAATGGCAATCTTGCCTAGAAGACTTTTCAAGTTTGCCTGCTGCTGGTTGTCAGACGTGGCCTTGATCTTCTCCTCGATCAGTTTATCGGCGAGCGTGTCAATCCGGCTGACGAAAAAACTGGCGACGCTGGCGATCCTGCTAATGTCGTTGCCCGCGGAGGCGCGTTTCTCAAGCCCAGAGAGGAATGCTTCGGCTACTTTTTCATAGGCTTCCTGTGCGAAGAGGAGCGTTACGTTGATGTTGATCCCCTCGCTGATCAATTGCTCGATGGCGGGAGCGCCTTCCACCGTGCCGGGCACCTTGATCATTACATTTTCGCGGTCAACTTCCTTCCAGAGCCGCCGCGCTTCCGCCACGGTACCTTCCGTGTCATGCGCCAGGAGCGGCGAGACTTCCATACTGATGTAGCCATCGTGCCGTTGCGTGCGATCGTAAACGGGCCGCAGGATATCGGCGGCATCCTGAATATCGCGCACGGCCAGCGCCTCAAAAATCTCGCCGGCACTCAGGCTATGCTCGGCCTCGTCTCTTTGCGCTTCGAGCTGAGCGATAAAGTCAGCGTAGTCGGTGCTCCCGGATATGGCCTTTTCAAAAATCGAGGGATTCGAAGTGACCCCAGACAGACCCTCTTCGTCCACCATGCGCTTCAATTCGCCGGTGGTGATCAAATTTCGCCGGATGTAATCGAGCCAGACGGATTGTCCCAGCGCCTCGAGGGCTTTTAAGCGGTTGCCGCCGGGCGCGGCCCCTCCCATGGTGGTTTGAGCGGGAGTCGTCATTTCACGGATTCCTTTCCCGGCGTGAGCCGGCTTGCAAATTCCTCTTCCATCTTTCGGATTTTTCCCAGGCGGCGCACATGCCGCGCTTCGCCAGTGAACTGCGCTTTGAGCCAGGTATCCACCAATTCGCGCGCCAGCGCTGAACCGATCACGCGAGCGCCCAAGGCCAACGTGTTCAGATTGTCGTGTTCGACCGACTGGTGCGCGGAATACGAATCGTGGCAAATGCAACAGCGAATTCCCGGAATTTTATTGGCGGCGACGGCCGCGCCGACACCGCTGCCGCAAACGATCACGCCGCGGTCGGCACGCTGCTCGCTCACAGCCAAGCCCACGGCTTCCGCATAATCGGGGTAGTCCACAGGTGCGTTGCTATTGGTGCCCAAGTCCTGCACCTGATGGCCTGCCTGCGCCAGCCAGGTGGCGAGATCAGACTTCATTTCGAAACCTTCGTGATCGGAGGCAATGGCAATGCGCACTTTGGCACCCGGCAGCGTTATAGAGGCAAACCTCAGGTCAGCCCCAAGACCTCGACATTATCCTACAAAGGTTGGATGTCGCGCTGAAAGATGGGTCGCATAACTCCGCTAAACAGTGGACCTGCGAAAGTGATCCGAGAAGGTCCGTCACGTACGTCCGCCGCAACAAATCGCTCCTGATAGGGTACTCTTTAGAAATGCAAGAAATCGCAACAGGAACGAGCCTAATTGACCTCATATTCCTCGGCTACCCGGAGGCGATCGGCCCGTGCCTACTCGAAAGTGGCGGCGAGCTTGCCTTGGTGGATTGCGGTCCCTCTAATTGTCTGCCGACGTTGCGGAAGGAACTAGCGGGGCGGGGCCTTTCCGTTCGCGATCTCACTTCAATTTTGCTGACGCATATTCATTTGGATCACGCCGGCGCCGCCGGGAGCCTCGTGCGCGAAAATCCCAAGCTGCGCGTTTACGTTCACGAGAAAGGCGCGGCGCATTTGGCCGATCCAGCCAAACTATTGCGCAGCGCGGAGCGTCTTTATCACGGCGAGATGCAGAGTCTCTTCGGCGACTTTCTCCCGGTGCCCCAGGAAAATATTCGTTCGCTGGCAGGCGGCGAGACGCTGCAGCTTGGTCCCCGCAAAATCGAAGTTTTATATACGCCGGGCCACGCGTCGCATCACGTCAGCTACTTTGACCAATCCACCGGCATCGCGTTTACCGGCGATACTACCGGCTTGCGCTATCCTGGGTCGCCCTTCGTAGCGCCGCTCACGCCACCGCCGGATATCGATCTCGGCGCCTGGAAGCACAGCCTCGCGGAGATCGGCCGGCGCAAGCCAGCGAGACTTTGTTTGACGCATTTCGGTCCGGCCGAACCGGTACAAGGACATCTGGATCAAGTTTGGGAGGGTCTGCAGAGATGGGCAGAGTTTGCGGCGCATATCTTAAGAAGCGAGCCGGACGAGCGCGCGCAGCTTCCGGCTTTCCTGCGGCGCGCCAATCTGGACTTCGAGCAGCACATGAGGCCCGAAGACGCCAAGCGCTATGCGATGGGCTCTAATCCCACGCTCAGTTGGTTTGGGCTCTCGCGCTATTGGACGAAGCGCGCGGCGGCAAATTCGGCCACGCAAGGGGCCTCCTGAGCCTACAGATTCGCGTCGGCGCCAATTGATTCCATTGAGCACAACCGGGCCCTGCGCTCTGGTCCAAATTCTACACTTCTGCTAAAATGCATGTGTTGAATTGCACCTGACGGTACGGGGAGCTTCTTCCAAGCGGCCCTTTCCTCAGCAGCTATTCTTGTTTGCGCGCCTTCTCTCGCATACCAGGATTTGCACTGAGATTTTGAGCGCTCGATGGCGCTTACGGCACAACTATGAGCATGGATATCCGGAATATCGCGATCATTGCGCACGTGGACCACGGCAAGACCACCCTGGTGGATGGGATGCTGCGCCAGAGCGGGATCTTTCGCGCGAACCAGGAGCTGGTTGAACGCGTGATGGATTCGAACGATCTCGAGCGCGAACGCGGGATCACCATCCTCGCAAAGAACACCGCTCTATTTTTTCACGATACGAAGATCAACATCGTGGACACGCCGGGCCACAGCGACTTCGGCGGCGAAGTCGAGCGCGCGCTACGCATGGTGGATGGTGTGCTGTTGCTGGTGGACGCGAGCGAAGGGCCGCTGCCGCAGACGCGCTACGTCCTGCAAAAGGCTCTTTCGGCAAAGCTGCCTCCGATTGTTGTCCTGAATAAAATCGATCGTCCCGACGCCCGCACCAAGGTGGTGCTCGACGAAATCTACGATCTTTTTATCGATCTCGATGCCAGCGAAGACCAGCTCGATTTTCCGGTGATCTACACCAATGCACGAGAAGGCGTTGCGCACCGCGAGCTGGGTGATTCGTCAAAGGACCTCCAGCCGCTTTTTGAAGCGATTGTGAAATCCATTCCCGCGCCAAAGAGCGATCCCGAAGCCACGTTGCAAGTGCAGGTAATGAATCTGGACTACAGCGATTATCTGGGCCGCATTGCGATTGGCAGGGTCTTCAACGGCACACTGGTACGCGGCGAAGAAGTAGGCATCAGCAAGCTCGACGGCACTTTGCTTCCCACACGGATTACAAAACTCTTCACGTTCCGTGGACTGGCGCGCGACGAAGCCGAGGCCGTGCACGCGGGCGATATCGCGGCGATAGCCGGCGTCGAAGGCATTCAGATCGGCGAGTGCCTGACGAGTCTGGCCACACCCACGCCGCTCGAGCCGCTCATGATTGACGAGCCAACGCTCGCGATGATTTTTACGGTCAATAATGGGCCGCTATCGGGCCGCGAAGGCAAGCTGGTGACGTCGCGCAACCTTCGCGATCGCCTGCAAAAAGAGTTGCTGACGAACGTAAGCATTCGCGTGGAAGATACCGACACGCCGGAATCCTTCCGCGTTCTCGGACGCGGCGAATTGCAGCTCGCGATCCTGATCGAAACCATGCGGCGCGAAGGCTTCGAGCTGATGGTCGGCAAGCCCGAAATCGTGGTGCGCACGCTCAAGGGTGTGAAGCAAGAGCCCGTGGAACGGCTCGTCGTCGACGTGCCCGAAAGCTTTATCGGGGTGATCCTGCAAACGCTCGGTACCCGCAAGGGCGAAATGATCAAGACAAGCCAGCACAGCGGCCACGGTTCCGGACGCGTACGCATGGAGTTTCGCATTCCAGCGCGCGGCCTGATCGGGCTACGAGGACTTTTGCTCACGGAAACGCGTGGCACCGCGATTCTACATTCTCTTTTCGACGGCTGGATGGACTACGCCGGCGATATGGCGTTGCGCCCAACCGGAGCTCTCGTGGCGGACCGTCCGGGCCCGACCACGGCATTTGCGCTTTGGAACATACAAGAGCGCGGCGAACTCTTCATCGGACCTGGAATCGAAGTTTACGAAGGCATGATCGTCGGCGAAAATACTCGTGAAGAAGATATGGACGTGAATATCACGAAGGAAAAGAAGCTGACCAACATGCGTTCATCCACCGCGGATGAAGCAATCCGCCTGATTCCTCACCGCGTGTTGAGCCTCGAACAAGCCATCGAATTCATCGCCGACGATGAATTTGTGGAAATCACGCCGAAATCCATTCGTCTCCGCAAGAAAGTGCTGCAACAGGGCCGGCGCCCGCGCCGCTGGCAGGAAATTCGCGCCAGCCAGGAAACTGGCCGATAGCCCTATTACCTCTCTCGCACCATCACGGTGATGGCGGAGGGATCAGCGGCGTCTATATTCTTGGCACCCGGCGAAGCAAAGCGGTTCTTCTGTATCCGGATCCGCGCATTGCCGGAATCGAGTTTTACTCCCAGCTTATTGTCCGTGAACGCGTTTGCGGTGATCGCCACGTCTTGCGTTTGCTCGAGAATCAACGCCGCGGGATTGCGCGCGAAAGTGTTTTCGAGAATCGCGTAACGCTCGCTCGGGTCCGCCGCCGTGCCTCTATGAAAGAGCCGAACACCCGACGTTCCGTTACGTATGATTTGGTTCCGCACGATGTTGTTGCCGCTGCCGTGCTCGATGGCAATGCCGTCGCGCTTCGATCCCTCGATGTGGTTGCCGGCCACCGTCGTATCGCGGGAAAAACCGAGCCAGAAACCATAGTCGCTGCGATCCGCAATGTTGTGATCGAATATATCGCCTTCCGAAAATGTGGATTCGAATGCGTTGTGCGGTGAATCGCTGCCATCGTTCCACGCGACGTAGTTGTAATTGCTTTCCGCCCCGTTTTCCACGCGGCTCAAGAAATACCCATCGCCGCTGTGCGCGAGGCTGTTTCCGACGACGCGGTTCCGGCTGCTCGCATCCATCAGCAGAACTCCAGCGGAGTCGCAACCGTGGGAGTAGGCCGCGGATTCGCAACGTACATCCCAATCGGCGTGATTTTCGAGAAGATCATTTTCGGAGGAATGCCAAAGCGCGATGCCCCAGCCGGAATTCCGCGATAGGTCCGAATGATAGACGGTGCCGTGGGTGACACGCGCGAGCAGCATTCCATTCTGGGCATCGTGAGAGACGACACTCTCAATCCAAGCGCCGTCTACATTTTTCAAATAGACGCCCGCTCCGTACGACTCCCAGCTTTCGAGCTTGAAGATATCCACCCAATCGCCTTCGTCGTAGTGCGTAGGCGTCGACAACAATTTCTGCGCACGACTGCCGCTCGCATCGGTTCCGATAATTCGAATATCGCTCGCTGCGACGGAAGCGCCTTCCAGCAATATTCCAAAACGGTAGCCCCGGATCGTGCCGCCGCGAATCGTCACGTGGCTGCGGCCAATTGCGTGGACGCCAACGCCAACACGCTCCCAAGGATTTGGTGCGGTGCTTTCAAGCGTTACCCCGATCAGATCGAGGTCGACATTGTCTGCATCTATTTCGATCACTGCCGCACCGTCGGGAACATTCACCCGATAGTTCCCGGGCGCAATCCGCGTGCTGCTCACGATTCGCAGCGGCCCGCTCAACTTTAAGGTCTGCAGCGGTTCACCGGCTGACCTCCGCATGCGTCGGGCACCCTGCGCAAGGCAAAATCCGGGCAGCATTGCCGCCAGGATCAACAGCGATATCGCATTTCGTGTAATACTCATGCCATCCTCCCAATCTCGTCCTGGATGTACGTCGAGGGAGGGCAGAAGTCAACCGCGGGACCCCAGAGACGCCCTCCTTCGCTGCGCTTCACGAGTGTCGTATACTCCCTCGTGCCTGCATCTCGCGGGAACCCATGAGCGGCGATTTACAGAATCTGCAGGGTAGTTGGAACATCGTGTCCCTCGAACTCCAAGGACAGATGATTCCAGCCGGTATGCTGGGCGGCGCGCGAATCGTCATTCAAGAGGATAGGTTTGTCTCGCTGGCGATGGGCGCCACTTATGAAGGCTCGATTGAAATTAATGCCGCCTTAACACCCAAGACATTCAAATTGCTTTTCACGACGGGTCCTGAAGCGGGAAACACGTCGCCGGGCATTTACGAACTGGATGGCGACACCTGGAAGATCTGCCTCGCGCTACGCGGCGACAATCGGCCTCAGAGCTTTGCGACCGCTCCCGGCAGCGGCCATGCCTGCGAAACGCTGAAGGGGCAACCGCCGGGGTAACATCGCGTTCTGCTGAAAATATCTCTCAACCCTTGCGATTCGGACGAAACGGCGTGACCGCGGCGAGATGCTGGCGCGCTTCCTTGGCCCAGGGGCTTTTCGGATCGAGGTCGAGGTAGCGCTGCCAGTGCTGCCGCGCTTCGGAAATTTCGCCCAGCTTTTCGCAGACAAACGCCAGATTGTAGTGCGCGTCCGCGGAGCGCTCATCCAGTGCGATGGCGCGGCGGAGGTGGGTGCGCGCTTCACCGAGTTCGCCCAGCGCTTCGAGTACGCTGCCGAGATTGTAGTGCGCGAGGGCGTTTGTAGGCTCTGCGGCGGCAGCCCGGCCGAAACATTCCGCCGCTTCGGCCAAGCTTCCCTGTTCGTAGTGCAGCGTCCCGAGATTCATCCAGGCATGTACGTGATCGGGATCAGCTTCGAGAACGCGCTGGTACGCTCCGATGGCGGCAACTTGCGGGGTGCCGGGCGAATCGAGCCGCAAGGCGGCCGCAAATAAATCCTCGGCGCCCGTGCGAGGTCGCACCTGCACCACGCTGCTTAGCTCGCGCGTCTCGAAATTCAGCACAAGCTGTCCGGTAATCGGTTCCACGCGCGAACCATTCTGCTCCACCACCACCTGGCGGCCATTGGAAAGAATGCGCAGCTCATTGAGCGGCGAGTTCACTTCGGAAAGTTGCTTGCGCAACGCCGCTAGCGAACGCCGTAGGCGATTCGCGGGAATTCCTTTTTCAATGAGCTGTTTCGCCGTGCGGAGGCTGATCAGGTCGCGGAAATCGTAGGACTTGGCGGGGCTGCCCTTTCGCGGCGGAACAAATTCGAGCCGTTCCCAATAGGCCAGTTGCTTCGCGCTCACTTTTAGAATGCGCTGGATATCGGTACGGCTGAATCGCTCGCTGGTGGACATGCCGGACTAACCCGCGGCTTTTTTGCCGCCTTTTTTCTGTGCTGGGGCCTGCGCTGGAACCGCGCGAACCGGGGGCTTCTTTGTCGCCGCTCCCTGCCGGTCAGCGATGCTCTTTTTGAGGGCTTCCATCAGGTCAATCACCGGAGCTCGTTTCGCGTGCGGAGCTTCGACCACCGCCTGGCCCTTCAACTTCGCCTCAATCATATCACGCATGTTTACCTGATATTCGTCGCGGTATTTTGCAGGCTCAAACGGCGCGGCGAGACTTTCGATCAATTGTTCCGCGAGTTTCTTTTCCGAATCCTTTAGCTCGATCTTGTCCGTTCGGCCGTACTCAGCCACCTCGCGCACTTCGTTCGCATAAAACATCGTATGCATCGTCAGGCCGTTCGCGCGTGGGCGAATCACCACGATCTGTTCGCGGCCGTGCATGGTAATCTTCGCGACGGCAGCGTAGCCCGATTCCTCCATGGCTTTCAGGAGAAGCTGATAGGCTTTCTTTCCTTCGTCTTCGGGCACCATGTAATACGAAGTGTCATAGTAGAGCGGATCGACCTCGTCCGTTTTCACGAACTCGAGGATTTCCATGCTACGCGCGGATTCCGGCTCGATCTTGTCCAGTTCTTCGTCGTTAAACAGCACGTACTGATCCTTCTCATGCTCGTAGCCCTTCACGATCTCCGTGCGTGGCACCTGGCGATTGCAGACCGGGCAAAAGAGAGGCATCTTGATCCGCGATCCGCAATCCTTGTGGATTTGGTTCAGGCTGATGCGCTCCGTGCGCGCCGCCACAAATAACCGAACTGGAATCGAAATCAGGCCGAAAGACAGAAACCCCTTCCAGACAGACGTGGCCATCGCGAAGGCTCCTCGAAGTAGGACGATCCCCTGGGCAGTGGCAAGAATTGTGTCCTTGGAGGGGACGGCTTGGCAAGACGAAACAGCGGCGAAAAGGCGATAAAGACAATGGGAACTCAGACGCTACCGGACGGAAAAATCGCGCCCACGCAACGTTGAAAACGAGCGGCGAGGTGCGCTCGCGCCAAACTTCGCCGCTTGCGACGATCCGGGCTACGGCTTTCCCGCGCTTTGCGCCCGTACAAGCTCCACCTCCGAGCCGATGAATCCCCACGTGTACCAGACTTTGCCTTTGGCCACGCGCTCGAAGTACCTTCGAGCCTCTTCGGGATGTCCGTTGTAGAGATGCCAGTTGCCGAGCTGATAGGTCATCGTGTCGAAGCTCAGCTCGTCGTCTGCGTTCGCCGGCGGCTCGCTGGGTAGATTCAAATCGGCTTCCGTCATCTTTCCCTGATAGAAACGAACCATGTTCAGATAGAACTGGTAATGCGGCCCCTTGGCTTTCATGTCGGGCCCAATGGCGGCGAGAGCCTTGGCGGCCTCGGCAGGCTTGTTGGCGCGCCGCAAGGCAGCATAGAGCCAATTGGTCGAGCCGATGCGGTTGTCGTCATCAATTGCGTAATCGACCGCGTGCTGAAATGCCACGGCGGCTTCCGCGAACTGGAATCGGAAGTAATGCGAGAGCCCGAGGTTGTACCACATCTCCGGATTCTTCGGATTAAGCGTGGCGGCGTGCGTGGAATCGGTGAAGGCGCGGTCGAATTCGCGCAGCGAGACCTCGCGGTGTCCGCGCTCGACCCACGCCGCCTCATGCTTCGGATCCAAGGCAATTACGCGGGTGCACGTTGCAATGGCTTCGCGGTCCTGCGACACGCCGACCTGTGCAGCTTCGAGCTTCATCAGCAAATCCACATTCTTCGGATCGGCGGCTACCGCTTTTTGCGCGGCCGCTACGGTCTCCTTCGGATCAGGGAGAGAATAGAATTTCCTGCCCAACTTCGTGGTCAGCTCCGCTGGGGCGCCCGGTGCCGGAGGCGCGTCTTGGGCATACGCTTTTCCCGCCAATACAACGACTTGTGCAACGCCGAAGATCGCGAAAACGATTAGACAAGTCGCTGCAAAAAACATCACAACGCTCTTTTTCACAAAGTCTCCTGCGCGATGGCTCATTTTCTTCGTTACGCGCTGGCGGAAGTCTACTGCAAACACCGGCGCGCGGCGGCAAGAATTTGCGGGCGTCAGGCTTGAATGGAAGCGAACGCGTGTGCGTCAGCCTAGCTGGAACGCCACGTAGCTAAGCTTCTGGTCGCGCTCGATTTGCAAAACAATCGCATCTCCGGACTTCACGGATTGAAGCGCCGCGCGTAGTTCCGCAAGATTCGTGACGGTGACACCATTCACGCCGTGAATCACGTCGCCAGTTTCCAGCGGAATCTCACCTGCGGCGGTAGTTTTCGCGGCCACGATCACTCCGGAGGGCACGCGCAGGTCGGGAAGCTCCTTGGCGAGGGTTAGATTCAGCTCGATGCCTAAAATGCCGAGCGGGCTGATGAGATTCTTCTGGGGGTCGGCAAAGTCCGCGAGCTTGTCCACATTGTGGGGCCTCTCGGTCACCGCAATATCCAAGTGCATTCGCTGCGTTCCGCGAAGCACGTCGATCTGAGTATGTTCGCCGGAGTGGTGCAAATTCAGGCTATGCATGAAGAGCGGCAAGCTGCCGGCGGGCTGCGCGTCAACGCTTAAAATCATGTCTTGGATTTTGAGGCCTCCAGAGTCAGCAGGCCCCCCGGGGATTACGTCCGCGACGATCACGCCAAAATCCCGGGAAAGGTGCAATCCGGCAGCGAGCTCCGGTGTGATTGCTTGCACCGTCGCGCCGATTTCCGGGTGGTGAATGTGGCCGAACGTGAGCAGTTCAGGATATGCAAAGGCAATGGTTTGCGTGGGTATGGCAAAGCCCAAGCCCTCATTTCCGCCGGACTCGGAGAGGATAAACGTGTTGATGCCAACCAGGTTGCCATCCGCGTCCACCAACGGCCCGCCACTGTTGCCGGGATTAATCGGGGCATCGGTTTGGATATACACCATTGGGCTCGAAGCATCGGCCTGCCGAGCCACTGCGCTGATGACACCCATCGTAACGGAATTGCGCAGGCCGCCCGGACTGCCGAAAGCGAACACCATCTCGCCCTGCCGCGGCGCAAGCGCGGCATTGATTTTGAGGGCGGACATTCCGTGCGCTTCCACCTTAATCACCGCGACGTCCATTTCTTTCGAGACGCCGATCACGCGCCCCTCCAGACTCTGCCCTTGCGGATCGAAGGTTTCGTTTGACGCCTGGGCTGGGCTATTGGGTACGACCACTTCGATACGCTCCGCGCCGCTGACCACGTGGGCGTTCGTGACGATATAACCTTCCGGGTCTACAATCACGCCGGATCCGATCTTGCGCTGGCGGCTAATCACGAGGCTGGTTTGGCTCTGCTCGGTCTGCTCGACGGCGCCATAGCCTGAAACCAGGATTTGCACCACGCTAGGCGAAATGCGCGCCACCAGCGTCTCAATGGATTCGTTGAGCTGGTGAAGCGGATCGGACGCGCGCGTTTGCGCGCTACACGATCCTGTCAGGCACAGAGCCAGGATCAACACGGAAAGGGCTTCGCGTGAGCAGACGCCGGCGCTCGCGGGATTACGACGATTCAATATGCGCATGGTTGGCAGTACCGTCATAGATTGGATGCCCCCACAGGAATCGGGTTTCGCGTCACCCCACCTCAAAACAAATCACCACGATCTCGGGACGCGTACCCACACGCAAGGGAGGCCCCCACGTGCCGGTTCCATATGAGGTATAAACTTGCAAATTTCCGAAGCGTTGTAGCCCGTACACAAACTTGCCGTAGATCCGCGAAGTAATCCAAGTATAGGGAAAGAATTGCCCGCCGTGAGTGTGCCCGGAAAGCTGCAGATGGATGCCGGCCTCCTCAGGAATCTCAAGCCGGTGTGGTGCGTGCACCAGCAGAACACTGGCGCGATTCCGGTCCAGCGCAGCGCGGTCCAGGATGGCGCGGAATCGTTCCGGATTTCCGGATTCCCTATCGTGTACGCCAATGAGCTGTAGGCCATCAAGCTCGATTTTCTCGTTGTTTAGCACGCGTATGCCGGCCGCGCTCAAGGCATTCAGATACTTAGCCCGGTCAGAAAACTCCTCATGATTCCCGGTTACAAAATAAGCACCGAGTGGAGGTGAAACGTGGCGCCAGGGCTCAGCAAAGCTTTCCAAATCCGCCGCCGTCCCATCGTAGAAATCGCCGCTCATGAATACGGCGCTGGGCTGTAACTGTGTAACCATCGTCGCGATGCGCTTCGAAAAACGGTGGCCGTTGACCGGCCCCAAATGTGTATCCGTCACGAGTACGGCGGTGCGGCTTTTCCAGGAATCTGGCAATCCCGGAAGCTTGACGGTAATCGTCCGCACACCAATCCTCGTGGCGTTCAAGATTCCGTAAACGCCTGCGACCACAGCAACTGCAATCCAGCCCAGCAGCATGTGCTTCCGCGCCGCCCCAGCGCCCGTAATTCGCAGCGCGAAATATGAGACCCAAAGTCCGCACCCGGCCCAGAGGAGGAAACTGCCAAATCCAAGCCACATGGCGGCGGCCGTATAAAACAGCCTCACGGCCAAGTTGTAAAAGCGAAACGCCAACACGGAAGCCGCGACAAAGCTAAAGGCTAGGAGCAGAAAGGCTGCTCGAAGCCACGGTAGTGAAGGCGTATCTGGCTGCCAGAAGAACACCCATGTTGCATACAGGAAGCTATGGGTCGCCAGAAGAATGGACTGGATGATGATTATGAAGGTGATGAATCGCGCTCGCACCCTGCGCGGCCCTCACGCCGCTGGTAAAAGCCTAACCTGCCGGCATCACGCGCCTAGCTGGGTGCCGGCCTAAACCCAATTGAAACCCAGTACATTTGCACATGAGGCACAGGTTTATAGCCGCCTATTGCCCTGTAGGCCTTCTGCTTGCAGACTGTTTACGACTGCCCCAAGCTCAACTCTTAGAGTGCCCAGACCTTGGGATGCGAGTCCGTCCGTGAATTCCATGGAATCTGAACCCACCACGCCGGAACCCGAAGTTCTTGCTGCCGAGCCATTACCAGAGCGGCGCACCCAACCACGCTACCAGTTTACCGCGTCCGTTGAGGTAACTGAGGTCAAGAGCGGCACGAAGGCCAAAGCTAGGGTTAGCGATTTGGGTATGGGCGGGTGCTACGTGGACCTGAGCAGCCCTTTCCCAATCGGGACCACCGTTAAGATACGCATCGTTAGAGAAACAAAGTCTTTCGAAGCCTTAGGTAAGGTCACTTATTCGTTGGCCGGCATGGGCATGGGGCTGATGTTCACCACCGTCGATCCGAAATACCTTCGCACCCTGGAGCGGTGGATTGGCGAGATCACCGGTGACATTGTCCCTGACGATGGCGAGGAAGAGCAGGAAACGTCCGAACAGGCGCAGGCAACGTCAGCAACCACGGCATCCGCCGAGCACGCTTACGTGCTCCACGAACTGCTAATCGCCCTCATGCGCAAGGGAGTCCTTAGCGACACCGAGGGCAAAGGCATGTTGCAAAAACTGTTAAAGTGAGTTCCTCTCCCCACTGGCTTTCAGACTCGACAACATTCAGTTCCCAACTTGGCTCACCGTTTCCTCTCTCAACCTCGGTCTGTACTTATCTTTAATTATATCAACAACTTACGGCTCACAGCGGCGAGTTGTCGCCGCCAAGCATTTTGACCTCATCTAGTAATACCTCGTGAAAGGTATTACCAATCCGGAACGCCTGTACTTCGTTTCGCTCCTCAAACCCAGGCAAATCGTTAGAATTTACTCATACCCCCGGAGCAACTGACTCCTGTGGGGTGGGAATAGGGGTCTTGCTCTGTATCTAGAATCTCTTAGGGAGAAACGGATTATGCGAAGGTTAGGCTATTTATGTGCACTCTCACTACTCTTCGGGCTCGCCGCATCGGCGCAGGACGCCCCGAAGGCGGACGTCTACTTGGGATACGCCTATCTGCAACAGACCTACGGCGGAATCATCAACAACATGAACCTTAACGGCGGAATCGGGCAGGTTGCCTTTTACCCCACCCGGAACGTAGGAATCGTTGGTGAGTTCGGTGGCTATGAGGTTCGCAACATTATGGGAGTTCCCGCCAGCGGCGCCGAGATCAGCTATATGGCTGGACCCCGCTTGACGACGTCACACGGTCCCTTGCGGTTTTACGTACAGGCTTTGGCGGGTGCGGCGCACTTGACCAACGCTTACCATGCCGAACTCGGTTCCGCCTCCGCCAACTCATTGGCTGTGGCGCTCGGTGGCGGTGTGGACTGGAATGTTGGCCATCACTTTGCCGTACGTCTCGGCCAGCTCGATTTTTACATTACTCGCTTTGACGACGGCGGCGGCGGTGGTGAGTTCACGCCCAATCGCTTCCTTCAGGGCAGCTTCCGCTATACCGGCGGAATCGTGTTTAAGTTCTAACGCGACCAAAACTGTTTCACGAATTTCCTCAGCCGGAGCGCCATTTGAGCGCTCCGGCTCTTTTTCCGACACGGCTAAAGCTCTCTTGCAGTTGATTTCCATGCTACATTTTCGCGAGACATGAGCAATTTTCGGGTCATTCGCAAGTTCCCGCCGCCAAGGGTTTTTCGCAACAAAACCACTTCATTATCGGTAGTCGCGCTGACTCTGATGGCAAGCGTGGCCTTTAGTCAGGCGCGCGCGAAAAAAGCGCCGGCGCGGTCCGGACTTCACGCGGAACAGCGCGCCGCTCGGGCTCTCGAGGCCGCCCGTAACAATACGGGCAAACTCTATGCGTTCCTTTGGCGCATGCCGAAGGGCTCCGATCTTCACAGTCACCTCAGCGGCGCCGTCTACGCGGAGACCTTTATCCGCGATGCCTCCGAGGACGGGCTCTGCGTGGACCAGCAGTCGCTTTCCTTTGCGAAGCCAACGGGCGCGACCTGCGGCGAAGGCAAGATCGCGGCGGCTCACGCATATGCGGATCAACACCTCTACGATGAATTGATCGACGCCTTCTCGATGCGCGGATTTGTGCCTTCGCCAGGAATCACGGGTCACGACCACTTCTTCGATACCTTCGGCAAATTCGGCGGAACAAATCCTACCCATTTGGGCGAATGGCTCGACGAGGTCGCTACGCGTGCGGCGAATCAGAACGAGCAATATCTGGAGCTCATGCACACGCCTCCCTTCGCCCACGCCATAGCGGCGGCCGGCCAAGTGAAATGGGATGATGACTTCGGCAAGATGCGCGACACTTTGCTGGCTCATGGCTTACGCGACGACGTTGATGCCGATCGCTCCAGCATCGAGCAAGCGGAAGCCAGCCGCCGGGACCGGGAACATTGCGGCCAGCCAAGCGCGGCCGAAGCCTGCAAGGTGCAAATCCGGTTCCTCTATCAGGTGCTACGAGGCGCGCCAAAAGAGCGCGTCTTTGCGCAGACACTCCTCGGATTTGAAGTCGCGTCGGCCGATCCGCAAGACTTTGTAGGCATCAACTTCGTCCAGCCGGAAGATAGCCACACCTCCATGGCGGACTATGCACTCCACATGCGCATCGTGGGCTTTCTGCATTCGCTCTATCCGCAAGTGCACATTTCCCTTCACGCGGGCGAGCTTGCTCCCGGACTGGTGCCACCGGAAGGCTTGTGCTGCCACGTCCGTATGGCGGTGGAAGTGGCGCACGCCGAGCGCATCGGACACGGCGTAGATGTCATGTACGAGAATCAACCTTACGACTTACTGAAAGAAATGGCGGCGAAGCATGTGATGGTGGAAATCAACCTCACTAGCAATGACGTGATCCTGGGCGTCAGCGGCAAGAGTCATCCTTTTCCGATCTATCGGGAGTATGGAGTCCCCGTCGCGCTATCCACCGACGACGAGGGCGTCTCGCGGATTACCCTTACGCATGAATACGTGCGTGCCGCGGAAACCTACGGCTTGCGTTACGCAGATTTGAAGAACGTGGTTCGCACCGGCCTCGAGCATGCCTTTCTTCCGGGTGCAAGTCTGTGGAGGCAGCAGGACCGCTACACCCGCAGTGTTGCGGCCTGCTCCGGCGAGGTATTGGGCGCCGAAAAACAATCCGGGCAATGCGCGGCATTCTTAGCGGGCAGTGAAAAAGCGCGCCAGCAATGGGAACTCGAGAAGCGCTTTCGCGAGTTTGAATCGAAATATTAGCTCCGCGGACAGCCTGCCTTTGTAGCCCAGGGCGGTGTCATAGCCCTGGGGCTTTTCTCGAAGCCCGGATTGTGGCACTGCGTTCCTCAGCGTGAGGCAGGTGCGTCCGGTGTTCGGCCCTGGGTTTTGCCGTTGATTGGGTCTTTTCGCCGGAATCCTCCAAGGCCGACCGCCGCAATTAGTCAACAAACCTGAAAACCCAGGGCCGAACGCCGCAGGTGCTTACCTCACTTACAGGACGCTCGCGCGGCATATACGGCTTCGAGAAAGGCCCCAGGGCTTTGAACTCGCCCTGGGCTACAGAGACGCTTGTGGTGCGCGGCGCTGCGACGCCAACGCGGAGATGATTTGAGGAAGGCCCGATGATCTTATTCTTCGTCTGGAATCATTGACAGCCGATGGCGGGCTGTGGCTACACTGGCCCCGCACAACAATGCCGTCGACTCCACGAAAGCTGACCACGCACCAGAAAACGGTTCTGATTCAAGTGCTTCTCTCGTTCCCCGAGCAACAGGTGATCGTGTGCTACGATCCTTCGGCCGCCGACGCGCTGGCTTACGCACACGATTTCTTGACGGTTTTCAAGGCGATCGGGTGGGACGTGAATGGCGCGCCTTCGGAGATGTCAAATGGGAAATTCGAGGGCTTGGCGTTTGTGCTGAGCGGAAAAACCGCGCTGCCCCCCGGCGCCGAAGCGCTTCGAGATGTGTTGCGCATTTATGGAATGGAAATCGCGATTCTTAGCGATTCGATTCGCGATCTGAGTCCTACAGGCTTCGTTCTCGCTGTCGGTCCTCAGGCCTGAGACGTTTTCAACGCCATAAATGTCTCTGGGCGAATATGCAGCTCGAGAATAACTGCGGTGATTTTCGCTTTACTCCACCGGATGTTGGCTGTGGCGTCGACAAGGTGTTGCAGGACCGGGCGTCTCCCTGTCGTCAGAATTCTTGGTTAGGTAATCGAGCTTTCTCCCAGCGCGCGCTACTTCGTCAGGGTGTGGTTGCTGGCATGAAGGAGAATCACGGAAGCCTGTTGCTGGATGGCGCTAATATCAACCCGCGAGAGATTGTTTGCCTTCGCATTGTAGCCGGCAATTGCCTTGACTGCGGCCTGCACCGGGGGCTGCAAGGTTTGGAAGATCGTCGGACTGCTCCCAGCCAATTGAGCGAACTTTTGCAGGCCGGGTTTGGCTAACCCTTGGGCCGTTGCGAGGTCATAACCCCAATCGAATTCCGAGGGAACGGTTTTACCCAGCAGTGTGGTCTTGTTCCCAAGCCAGAAAAAAAAGCAGGCCTTGGTATTCAGGTTGGTGCCCAGCCATTGGTCCAAAGCGCCCTGGTTCAGCACAGATTTGTTCCAAGCATCCTGTTGGGCTTGCGTCCAGCCGGAATAATCCCGGGACAGTGGCAGTCCGAGATTCGTTTTGACGAGGCTGTCATAGCTGGCCAAAACCTGCGACGTCGCACCGGCGTTGACGAACAATTGACGCCCCGACGCAAACTCGGCCTTGATCCCGTCCGGCGAAAAGTTCTTCAGATTATTAATATTATTGCTGAACTCCATAAACTGGCCTGCGTTGAAATAATCAAACGGACGCGGCGCCTGGGCGTGCACCGGAAGCGCCAGTGCGAGCATACCGACGGCCGGTAGAACGTGGGAAATAAGCTTATTCATAGTGCCCTCGACACGAAGTTGGTAGGATTCTCGAACAAGCTCAGAATGACACAGTCTTATTTACCACAATTTGTCGCCGGGTCAATGCCAAGCGTAGTTTCCGTTAGAAGATACCGCTAGAAATCTAAAACGTGCCATTAACCTATAGAAAATAGGCGGACGGGCCTGTAAGCCGGATACTGTAAATAGGCGTTGAGAACATGGAAGTTATTGAAAATGCAGGACGCATTGACATCAGTGAACACCGATTTTGCCACTATTGTCAAGATTTACTGTTAGAACGCTGTTAGAAATCCTCGTCCGACCTGCCGAGCTGATCGCTGAAGTAAGCACTGTTTGTTCCCTTCTCAGGTACCCTCCGTTGACAGCCGACCGATCAGCGCTGGCGTGGCCATCGCAATGTGCTCGATAAACTGATTCGTAGAACCGATTTGGACATCACACTTGGGGCAACCATATCGGGCCGCTCCATCCTTCATGTACGAATCTAAACCGTAACTTTGGACTTCACGCTGTATCGCAGTTATCAATTTGCTCTTGAGCGTCGTTGTGTTCTGTTGCGAGAGGTTTTCGATCAGGCCGGGAATCGCTGACGCTACGTGCTTGGTAAGTTAGCTTGTGGTGTTTATCATCACCTGACAAGCGCTACAACCGGGTCGCACGATTCCGTCTTGCATGTACGAAGACCAATTGTGACGGCGTATTTCGAATTGGATGGCGGCAATCAAGTTCGACTTCAACATCCGAGGATGCTACCTCTGACGAACGCGATGATTCAATGTTGAGGATTCGACAAGCCGCCAGGGGCGGCAGCTCTGGGCGCCTTCCCCACACGTCGTTGTTACATGCGGCGTATTTGACTCTTCCGTCCAGCATCTTCGCTCTTCATCCCATGCCATCGACCATCGAAGTCACAGCCCTACGGCAAACAAATTGCATCGTTTTCCCGAAACTCCTGCAGACTAACTGCAAAGAACTAGTACACGATTGACCGAGCGGCAGGCGAAGTCTTGTGTTTTCAGCATTGTCTCATTGGCCAAGAAATTGCCGATTATAAACCTACACCTACGCCCGAGGCGGCCCGTCCAGGAAGCAAGTTCCCGCCCATAGGCGTGGCAAAGTGCGGGGGATCACCCATGAAAAAACTAGCGTTGGTTATCGTCAAAACAATCCTGCTCGCGACTGCGGCTGCCGCGACCCTATCGGCGGAAACCCTCTATTCGAACGGCGGAATCAATGGCACCGTAGCCGGCTTGCAAATCTCCCAAGCATACGCCACGAGCGACTCGTTCACACTCGGTTCGAACTCGACGCTCACAGGCGCGTCCAATATCGGAATCTGGGTCGACGCCGGTGACACGCTGACGAGCTTCGATTGGAGCATTTCGACGTCGCCCGACGGAGGCGGCACGTCGGAAGGGAGCGGGAGCGGATTCTCGAGCGCTACGGAGCTCACTCCGACCTCTTCTTACGGTTTCAGCGGGGAATACAACGTATACAACGTGAGTTTTACAATCCCTGACCTGGCCCTCGCGGCGGGCACTTATTATCTGACCCTCCAGAACGCCACCACAGCTAACCAGGGAGGCGTCTATTGGGACCAAAACGACGGCCCTTCAACAGCGTCTACATACTATGATGGCACTTTCCTCGACGCAGTAGAGTCTGAGTCGTTCGAAATCGACGGCACCACCTCGTCAACAACTCCCGAACCCGGCACGCTGGTCCTGTTCGGCAGCGGGCTTTTGGGCATGGCAGGATTGATTCGTCGCAAGGTACGTCTCTAGAATCAACCTGCTCAGAAAATGCTGACGGCTCGGTAATTTCTCGCCGGGCCGTTTTTGTTTTATTTCCGCAAGACTGTCTCGAAGCGGGTGGACTTGCGCCTTCGAGAACCATCTGAAACAATCCGCTCCATGATAATCGGCGACAGATTGCGAGTGCTGCGGGACGAAAAGAATTTAGCTCAGGGCGATATTGAGAAGCGTGGAGACGCCGTTTTGCTTGACAGCCCGGTTGCGCCGCTGTTAGTGTCCGGGCTGCCCCTCGGGAGACCGATCCAATGCTTCCACGATCTTGCAGAATGGTTATAGGTATTGCCGCACTCATTGTCTTGTGCGGACTAGCAGTCGCGGCCGGACCTCCCGCGTGGGTGCCGGTTTATCCGGGCGTGCAGATCAAAAACTTCGCGGGCAACGCCAACAGAGGCTCTTTCTCCTTCGACACGCCGGATGCGCTTTCCAAGGTGTCCTCATGGTACCAGGGGAAGGCGAAGGCCCTGGGCTTGACATTTCCGACGGTTTCCGGTGAGCCCGTCAGTATCATGGCGCAGGACCGCAAGCGCAACCTGAATATCTACCTGTTAAAGAACGACCAAAACGGCCCGCACACCACTGGCAGCATCACTTACTTGCTGAAGTAAGTACGACTGTGCCGCGTTCTCTTGCCCAAGGGCACGTATTTTCATCCCACCAACGGACGGCCCGACAGGCGGCTAGGGTAAGTACGCGCTGGCAGAGTCCGGGGTATAGGTAAAGGGACCCGGCCTGCGGTATCCACAAACAAATCAAACACGTCGTCACAACGACTAAAACGTTTTCGTGCGTGATTATCTGCGGAACCTTGAGCGAGAAGATGAAGTTTTCAGGTGTTCTCTGAGCCCATTCGCTGACGGTGTGCGGTGATGGGGTGCCGTAGAAAGTTGAGTCTACTTCAACGGTGTCGAAGTGCTCGGCGTAAAAAGTCAGCCTCTCTTCCGGTTTCATGCCCTGCGGGTAGAAAGAGCCGGCCCAACCCGGCGCAGTGAAGGCGCAGGTGCCGAGATTGATTTTATCTGCCAGGGTCACAGCGGAAGTATAACGCCGACCGTCGCGCTTTAATTCACCCGTCACAATACCGTGAAATCGACCCATCGAGGAGCATTACGCTCAATTCGTCCCCGCAGCGAGGGATGCCGCGCAAGCCAAGATGGACAACGGGTTGGGTATCGAGGAGCGAGCCAAATTGGCGAGCACTCGGGGACGCAAGATTGCGATGTTCCCCGGCGCCTGATTGGTTAGGTACGCTGGTTAGGTAACGCCTATCTTTACCAACTTACGCTGACAACAAAACAGTTAGTGGCGGATGGGCCTGTAAGCCGGATTTTGTGCCGCGCATCCTGCGATGCACGCGGCGATCATTCCTCTAGGCCGCAGCTCGCGCTGCGGCTCGAGCGACCTACCCGAGGGTTGATGCCCGATTCTTACGAATCGAGCTACCCATTCCGCAAAGCGGAACAAGGCGGCGGGCCGAGCCAGCCCTCCCCTCCTATTTGGTCTTGCACCGCGCGGGGTTTTCCATGCCGCGAACATTGCTGCTCGCGCGGTGGGCTCTTACCCCACCGTTTCACCCTTACCTGCGCACTCGCAAGAGCGCCTGCCATTCGCTGCGGGCGAAAGGTTTCCCTTCCAGCCTGCCACTGAGGCGGCAGCCTTATCGAGCGCACCGGCGGTTTGGTTTCTGTGGCACTTTCCGTAGCCGCGTCCTCGCGGACGCAGCCCCCTGGCGTTACCAGGCGCGCTGCTCTGCATCGCCGGCCTTGCGGCACGGCGATTTCGGTGTCCGGACTTTCCTCCCGCGCCACACATTGCTGCACGGCGCCAGCGATCGCCCGGCCCACCCGCCAGTTCTTATTCTACGCGAAGATTTTCAGGAGTCTGAGAATATTTGAAGGCCGTATCACGGAGCGGAAGAATCACCGGGCCGCAGCCGGCGGCGAAAAGAAGCAACCTAGCCTTTGACGTTGACGGCGCTGAAGCTCATCACCACGCGCCCTCCGGCCATGGGGCGGCCAAAGCTCATCGAGGGACGAAAGCGGGAAAATAGCAGAACCTGATCGAGTTGGTGCCGTACCGCTGCATCCGAAGGCCCGGACAAAATCCGGTAGTCCACGATGCTGCCATCCACGCCCACCGTGGCTTCGATCAAGAGCGTCTGCGGGCCATTGGCCGCTGAATCCGCCAAAGTAACCGGGAAGCCCGCCAAGGTCTCCAGGCGAGCCGGTTGGAAAAGCGCGGAGGGCAAATCGTCCGGACCGGGCGTGAGCGGTCCTACGCGGGCATAGAACGGAAGCACCAACGTAAACACGAGCAATGCAACCACGAGCCCGCCCGTCGCAGGTAGCGCCAAAGGCTGCAAGATATTTGCCAGTATCAAGTGAGCGCGATCGCGCAGCCTCCGGGACATCGCCGGAAGTCCGGATTCCTCGCGCGCTTTTGCCACCGCGATCCGAATCCGCGTAGGCAGATCATCCGGTGCGGCGGCATGCTGGAAGCGTCCAAGCAACTGCATGAGCTTCTGATAGCGTTCGAGTTCGTGGCGGCAATCGCGGCAACTTTCCAGGTGCTTGGACACAGCCGCGCGGGAGACGACGCGGAGTCCCGTTGAGGCGCCATCATCCAGATATCCAGGCAATTGCCCTCGGACTCGGCCGCACGTCATCGCCCACCTCCCGCTGCAAAACCCGCCAGCTTGCGGTGATACGGTACTTGGCCCTTTTCGGCTTGCAGCGAGGAGGAACGGAATCGTTCGGATCGCGACTCGAGCAAAGGCTCGAGTATTTCCCGCAGATAATGGCGTCCTCGCATGATTCTCGATTTCACGGTACCGATCGACACATCCAGCACTTCAGCTACTTCGTAGTAATCGAGCCCTTCCAGATCGCGCAAGATCACTGCCGTGCGATAAACTTCCGGCACTCGCTGCAAAGCCCCCTGTACCACTTGCTGCACTTCCTGTGCGGCAAGCAAATCAAAAGGCGTCTCGCAAGCCTTTTCGGGCTCGCCGAAGTTCGCGTCGGTCTCGCGGCCCGCGTCGAGCGAGGTTTGGTTCCGCTGGTGCCGCCAATGCCAGCGTTTGTGATTGAGGGCCTCGCGAACTGCAATGCGGTAGAGCCACGTCTTGAGGGAACTGCCGCGCCGGAATCCCTGGATGCCGCGGAAGGCTTTCAAGAAGACTTCCTGCGTGGAATCGGCCGCGTCCGCGGAATCGCCAAGCATGCCGTAAAGCAAGCCGTACACGTGCCCGTGATAATGCGTCACCAACCAGGAAAAAGCCTCGTCAGAGCCGCTGCGCAGCTCCCCGATCAATTCCGACTCATCCCGGCCCCAAGGGAGCACGCGAGCTACATCTGACACGCTCGCCGCCTTTCTCGCCCCGCTGCAGGGCGCTCAGGCCATCGAGTCCAAGCCGGGTGACCTACGGCTGGCTACCCGATTTAGACACCGGCCTGCTAGTTTGGTTCCCGCCCTTATTTTCTCCCTCTGTTGTCTCTTTGGCAACAGTACAAACGGCCGGTACCGGTGGTGCGGTCTGCTACTATCCAGCAGCCAGCGAAACCGCAGTTTCCCGCCAATTGACCGCCTTCCGAGCGTGCTATAGAATTGCCCCAGTTTGCTCTCCACCGGTGGGGCCGTGGCGCAGTTGGGAGCGCGCCTCGATGGCATCGAGGAGGCCGTGGGTTCGAATCCCATCGGCTCCACCAAATTCCACTCCATGTTCGGATCCAGTGAATCTCTAGATAACGGCACCGGCATTGCGTGGATGGTCTCTGCGAAGGGCCGAGCCGCCATAACTCATTCGCAACCGGCACCGCCGCCGGAAATGTGGCGAGAGCCGAGAAGACTAGAATCGTGCCACGCAGTTCATCGTTGGGCGAACCGCGTATCCCTGCGGCGAATCTGTCCCTCAAGCTGAAGCGAAATTACGGCCGTCCGAGCCGCCAATCGGAGAAAGAGGAAAGGTGCAGATGAAGAAATTGACAAGCCTCATCGCGACCATCGCGATAATGCTGGCGTTAGCCCTCGTGGCCACGCGCCCGGCAGCGTCAAAAACCACCGGTCCCGTTCCCGCGGTAACAGCGGCGCCCGCGGCCACTCCGGCTGCCTTGCCGGCCCCCGACCCGCAACGCCATCCGGAAATCCGTCAGGCGCTAGCTGCGCTACGTTCCGCCCGCGCCCACATTCATGACGCCGCTCATGATTACAACGGGCACCGCGAAGAAGCACTCCGGGCCGTGGACAATGCCATTCACCAGCTCGAAATCTGCATGCAGTACGACCGCTGAGCATCTCCCACGGAAATCACACGGTGGGCTTCCACTACTGTGGTGGAAGCTCGCCCATCCAATCATCACACACGCGCGCGATTGGATTGTAACGAGGGGCTTTTCCTCGGAGTCTGATAGGAATGAACCGCAAAACGGCCGCTTGGTGTTTCCTCGCCCTTCTATTCTGGTGCCCTAGCGCCGGCGCCTATTCCGTGCTGTCCCATGAAGCGATCATCGATTCCGCATGGGACACGGGCATCAAGCCGGTCTTGCTGGCGCGCTTTCCAAACGCCACAAAAGACGAACTGCGGCAAGCACATGCTTATGCCTACGGCGGCGCGATCATCCAGGACATGGGCTATTACCCGCACGGCAGCCATTTTTTCAGCGACCTTACGCACTACGTCCGCAGCGGCGATTTCGTGATTGCGCTGCTCCGCGATTCCCAGGATCTGAACGAATACGCGTTCGCACTGGGCGCGCTCGCGCATTACGTCGCGGACGATAACGGGCATCGCCTCGCGGTGAACCGGGCGGTGCCCCTGCTTTATCCGAAGGTCGCGAAGAAGTATGGCTCCGTGGCAACCTACGAGGATAATCCCGCGGACCATTTGAAGACCGAATTCGGATTCGACGTGCTGGAGGTCGCGAAGGAACGCTACGCCCCCGATACCTATCATGACTTCATCGGCTTCGAGGTCTCGAAACCGCTGCTCGAACGTGCGTTCGAGGAAACTTATTCCATGCCTTTGCAATCGATTTTTAGCGATCTCGATAAGTCCCTGGGCTCTTACCGCTACGACGTGCACTCGCTGATCCCCAAGGCTACAAAAATCGCGTGGGCGCTGAAAAAAGAAGATATCCAACGCGATTTGCCCACCATGACGGAGCGCCGCTTTCTCTACAACCTTTCACGCTCGAGTTACGAAAAAAACTGGGGAAGGGACTATCAGAGGCCCGGTTTCGGCTCCAGGATGCTGGCGTTTCTGCTGGCGCTCATACCCAAGGTCGGCCCCCTGCGCGCGCTGAGTTTCCGCGTGCCGACGCCGCAAGCAGAGACCCTTTTCATGTCGAGTTTCAATATCACGCTCGCGGGCTATCGGAGTTCGCTGACAAATCAGAAGGAAGGCCAACTCGCGCTCGATAACCGGAACTTCGATACGGGAACGGTGACGCCGGCGGGAACCTATTTTATGCAGGATGATTGCTACGCGGAGCTGGTCGATTCTCTTGCCAAAGACCAGTTCAAAAGCGTCACGCCGGAATTGCGCGCCAATATCCTGGCTTTCTACGCCGATCCCAACGCGCCGATCGCCACAAAGAAGAAACCCAAAGATTGGGCGCGCGTTTCCAGGGAACTGGACGCACTCAAGTCGGTGGTTTCCGCCGCGCCTGCGACTTCTACGGGCACTTCAACCCACTAGCGCGAGCTAACGGCCATGCCGAAACGTTGCCGGACGGCCATGGTCTGCCTGCCGGCAACGTAGACAATGATTTACTTTGTTTTTAGAGGGTCGGCCTGGAAGCTCGCCGTGATTACGCGCCCAGCTGTGCCTGGAGGACTTCGCCGGGAAGTCGCACCAGCGAGGACGCTTTGCGAGACTCCGGCCGTTCCGCCGATTGCCAAGTTTGAACCGTCGCAGGGGCGGCAGCCCCTTCGGCCGTCATCCTCTCCATGCGGATTCCAAGCTCCCGCTCGAGTTGCATCAGGTCCGAGCGTTCTTCCCTGCCGAAAAGTGTGGATGCCAGCCCCCGCTCGCCGGCGCGGCCGGTACGTCCCACGCGGTGGACGAAACTCTCCGCCATCTGCGGCAAGTCGTAGTTGATCACGTGTGCGATATTTTCCACGTGGATGCCGCGTGAGGCGATATCCGTCGCCACAAGTACGCGGTAGCGGCCTTGCTGGAATCCCGCCAGCGCGGCGCTCCGTTGAGACTGTGTGCGGTCACCATGAAGCATCGCCACGGCGAAACCGTCGCGGCCGAGTTCCTTGGCAATGCGTTCGGTTCCGCGTTTGGTACGTGCAAACACCAAACAGCGGCCGGACTCATTGCTAAGCAGCCGCTGCAGCATCTTGTGTTTGCGGTCCGAGGACACTTCAAACGCTTGCACGCGTACATTTTCCGACGGCTTGAGCGTGGCATCGAGCGTCAGCCGAACCGGGTTGCGCATGTAGCCGTTCACGAGACGCGAGATGGCGGCATCGAGCGTTGCGGAAAAGCATAGGGTTTGTCGCTGAGCGGGCAATAGCGCGACGATTCTGCGGATGGCGGGAAGGAATCCCATGTCCAGCATGCGGTCTGCTTCATCGAGAACGAGCGTGCGCAGGTTTTGAAAGTTAAAGAGATTGCGGTCGAGATAATCCTCGAGCCGCCCAGGAGTCGCTACGAGCAACCGTGCTCCCTTGCGAATCGCGTTGAGTTGCTGCCCTTCCGCCAATCCACCGACGGCCAATGCTGCGGGCACGAGCTGCTTTCCGCGCAGCAGGTTGAATTGGTCGGCGACTTGCATCGCCAGTTCGCGCGTGGGCACCAGCACCAAAGCCGAAATCCCTGGCGTGTTCTGGCTGAGCAACTGTTCCATGATCGGAATCAGGAATGCCAGCGTCTTGCCGGTCCCGGTCGAAGCGGTAGCGAGGACATCTCTGCCTGCGAGCGCTTGCGGGATAGCGGCGGCTTGCACGGGCGTGGGCGTCGCGAATCGAGCCGCGGACAGCCGCTCCTTCGTGTAAGCGGAAATCGAAAACTCTGAAAAACTTTGCATTTACATACCTTGTCTCTGGGCGAGGCCTCGGCGGCGCGTCCACACAGATCGGGACACACGGCAAGCGAGCCTGCCAGAATTCGTTTAAGTTACGCTGAAGACGTACGGAGAGAACTGAAGGGCGGGTATTCTCAGTCGAACTAGCAGATCAGAGGTGCCGCACTACACAGCCGAAGTATCAAGCGCAAAAAGAGTATACCACAGTTCTGGCATCACTGCGCGCGATACCTGGTGTGTGCCGGAAGCTACACTGCGCGCCACGTCTGTTACCTCGTCCCTTCGCCTCCATCGCAGCCGGTCGCGGTGCCTTGGAACGGGTCCTTGGCTCGCGATCGGGTATCGAGTGTGGCTTCAGCCGTGGCGTTTTCTGAAACCTTTCACCGTGACGACGGCTTAACCCCTATGCTGCCAAGCGAATGGGGGTTAGTGGAAGGGACGCAAGGATGAGCTATTACAGAAGTATTACAGTGGATCGTGCCGGCATTTGCTATGCTCGTTAGCGTACAAAGCAATCTTTCACAGGACGGAATATGGACCTCACAGACCTGCAACGAAAGCAAGCAGCCGACAACGAAGTGAATTGGGTTACCGCTTCGTTCATGATCGTGTTTCACCTCGGAGCCATCGCAGCCCTATTTTTTTTCACGTGGAAGGCGCTCTTCGTCACGCTGTTCCTGTGGTGGTTGACGGGCGGGCTCGGCGTCGGAATGGGCTATCACCGTCTACTGACCCATCGCGGCTACAAGACGCCCAAATGGGTGGAATATATTCTGGCGGTCTGCGGCACGCTCTCGCTCGAGGGCGGACCAATTTTCTGGGTGGCGACCCATCGCATTCATCACCAGCATTCTGATAAAGAAGGCGATCCGCACTCACCTGTGGACGGCAAATGGTGGGCGCACATGGGCTGGATCCTGGTCGGCAAGTCCATGCATCACGACCCCACTACGCTGGCACACTATGTCCCGGACCTTGCCAAAGACAAGTTTCACGTCTGGCTCACCAAGTATCACTGGGTCCCCATGATCGGGCTCGGGGCCATCTTGCTTGCCTTCGGCGGGATCTCCTGTTTCCTTTGGGGTATTTTCCTGCGCACCGTGCTGGTGCTGCATTCCACGTGGCTTGTGAATTCGGCTACGCACACCTGGGGTTCGCGGCGATTTACCACCCGGGACCTATCTACAAACAATTTCTGGGTGGCGTTGTTGACGTGGGGCGAAGGATGGCACAACAATCACCACGCGCATCCGGTGTCCGCCCGCCATGGACTCAAATGGTACGAGATTGATCTGAATTGGTACGGCATCTGGATTCTCAAGAAGCTCGGGCTCGCCAAAAACGTCTATCGCGTGAAGCTTGATCCGGAAACAAAGCCGGATGATCTGGTGGTTGCGACGTCCGCGCCACAGCCTCAAAGCGAAGTTCTAACGGCGTAAACGCTCTTCAGTCCCCTGGGGGCCAGGCGCGCAATCCGTTGCGCAAGACCCCTGCGGACTCATCCCCATAATTCCATAGCGCGCAATCGAATCTTCCGGCAGTACAATCTTTCCGCGCTATGAGGATCGCAAGCCGCCGCAAGACCCTGGTGTTTTTCATCGTGTTGGGGGTGTGCCTCGTTGCTGCGGCTATCGCTCTCAACGTCAGTTGGATCATTCTGAACTGGCGCGAAGGCATCTTCTTCTTACTCGGCGTGATCTGCTTCATCGCGATTATCGCCGGCTTGATTCTCTACACTAGCTTTCTTGTCCGTGAAATCCGCCGAAACGAGCAGCACGATACCTTCATCAATGCCGTCACGCATGAGTTGAAGACCCCGATCACCTCAATCCGCCTATATCTCGAGACTCTGCAAAGCCGCGAGGTTGACCCGACCCAGCGGCAGCAGTTCTACCGGTCCATGCTCCTGGACGCCGATCGATTGCAAAGCACCGTCGAACAAGTATTGAAAGCCGGCGAAACCTCCCAAAAACCGCAGGCCAAGGACTTCGCCGATGTTGATTTCGGCAAGCTGGTCCGCGAATGTGTCGAGCTCGTCAAGACGCGCCATCATTTGCCGGCGGCCGCCGTGCAATATCAAGCGACTTCAAATGGACTGAAGGTTCGAGGGGACGCCGAGAATCTGCGCACCGCGATCTCCAACATCCTGGACAACGCCGTCAAGTATTCCGGTGGGAATATGGACGTGTCGGTACAAATCGAGACGCCGGACGACAAACGCGTGCTTCTCCGCGTTCGCGACCGTGGAGTTGGCATTCCGGCCGGCGAATTGAAGCGCATCTTCAAACGCTTTTACCGAGTCCGACGGCTCTCGCAATCCAAGGTCAAAGGCACCGGCTTAGGCCTGTTTATCGTGCGCTCCATAGCAAAATCTCATGGCGGCAAAGTCTCGGCCGAGAGCGCTGGCGAAGGTCAAGGAACTACGGTCACTCTGGAACTTCCCAGGAGTGCTGCATGAGCCGCGTCCTCGTTGTCGAAGACGAAACTCACCTTGCCGAGGGGCTACGCTTTAACCTCCAGGCCGAAAAGCATCAGGTCGAGGTCTCATCCGATGGCGAGTCGGCGCTCGAGCGCCTGCTCAACAACGAGGACCACTTCGACGCGGTCGTTCTGGACGTGATGCTTCCGGGAAAGGACGGCTTTGCCGTGGTTTCCGCTCTGCGCAGAGCCAAAAATTATGTACCGGTGTTGATGCTCACCGCTCGCGGGCGCCCGGAGGATGTGCTCCAGGGATTTGCCGCCGGCGCGGACGACTACCTCCCAAAGCCATTCCAATTGCCCATTTTTCTCGCGCGTCTGCAGGGCCTTCTGCGCCGTAGCCAGTGGCTGCGCCAGCCCCAAGAGAGATCAGCCGAGCCTGCCGAAAGCGAACGCGCGGGCAGAGCCACAGCATCCGGCGCAGACGAGACAACTTTCTCTTTTGGCGGAAAGACGATTGATTTCGCAAACCTTGAGCTGCGCGCCAACGGCAACGTAGTCCATTTGACGCTCATGGAAGCCAAGCTTCTGCGCCA
Source organism: uncultured Acidobacteriota bacterium (assembly GCA_963703805.1). Classification (GTDB taxonomy): domain Bacteria; phylum Acidobacteriota; class Terriglobia; order Acidiferrales; family UBA7541; genus DASTCZ01. Next base: position 179,801 of record CAVPFO010000002.1, read on the forward strand.
CTTGGTGAGCAGTAAAGGACAGACCGTTTCGCGCAAGTCGATTCTGGAAGATGTCTGGGGCGTGCATGAAGATACGGACACGCGCGCCATTGATAACTTTATTGTGCGTTTGCGGCGTTACATCGAAAAGGAACCTTCGGAGCCGGCGCATCTGCTGACGGTGCGTGGCGTGGGCTACCGTTTTATTGCGGAAAGAGCAGCCGAGCCTGCCGCCAAACGAAAGCGTTAGTGGCGGAAGTGCCGAATTCCTGTAAAAACCATAGCCATGCCGAGCGCATCGGCCGCCGCGATTACTTCCACATCGCGGACGGAGCCTCCGGGCTGGATTGCAGCGGTTGCACCGGCTTTTACTGCGGCCTCCACGGTGTCTGGGAAAAAGAACGCGTCGGAAGCCATTACGGTACCGGCAAGCGATTCTTGCGCTTTCGCAACGGCAATTTTCACCGCATCAATCCGGCTCATCTGGCCCGCGCCTATGCCAATCGTCTTGCCCGCACCGGCAAATACGATGGCGTTTGATTTCACGTGTTTGCAAACCCTCCACGCGAAGAGCAAATCGGCAAGCTCCCGTTCGGTGGGAGGACGCTTCGTCACCGTCTTGATGTCGCCGGCTTCGAGTACGTGGGTATCCGGAGTCTGTACCAATACGCCGCCCGAAATTCGGCGAAGCTCCAATTCGTCGCGCGACCTCCCATTCGCGTTGACCCTTTGAATAGAATCTGCGCCCATCGCGAGTAGCCGCAGATTCTTCTTTGAGGCGAATTTTTCGCGCGCAGCAGCGTGGAAATCTGGAGCGGCGACGCACTCGGTGAAAAGTTTCACCACTTCCTCTGCCGTGCGCGCATCGAGCGCCCTGTTAAAGGCTACGATTCCGCCAAACGCCGAAACGGGGTCGCAAGCGAGCGCTGCGCGGTACGAGTCTTCAAGAGTTTCCCCCTCCGCAACGCCGCAGGGATTGTTGTGCTTGATGATGGCCGTCGCCGGACGCGAGAATTCCTGCACAAGCTTCCATGCGGAATCTAGATCGGCCAGATTGTTGTAGGAAAGTTCCTTGCCCTGCAATTGCTTCGCAGCCGCAAATCCCGCCGCTTGGCCGCCCGCGGGAATGTAAAGCGCAGCCTGCTGGTGTGGATTTTCCCCGTAGCGCATAGGCTGTTGTTCGGCGAGCGCGAGATAAAGACGCTTTGGCAATGCAGACGAATTGCCGAGCCTTAAAGCTTCGCCGTCCGCTGCAAGCCGCTCCAGCTCCATCGCGATAATCCCGTCGTAGCGCGCGGTCATTGCGAATGCTTTTCTCGCCAATTCGAGGCGTGTGGCGAGGCTCAATTCGAGGCGGGAGAAAAGCTCATCGGCCACACGGCCATAATCCGCGGGATCGGTCACCACCGCCACATCTTCAAAATTCTTTGCGGCCGACCGCACCATCGTGGGTCCGCCGATATCAATATTTTCGATTAGCTCTTGTGGAGTGAGGCCTGCCTTTGCGGCAGTCGTTTCGAAAGGATATAGGTTAACAATCACCAGATCGATTGGCGCGATGGCGTGCTCGGCAGCTTGTCTTTGATCCTCGGCCAGCTTACGCCGAAATAAAATTCCGCCGTGCACTTTCGGATGCAGCGTCTTAACCCGGCCACCCAGCATTTCAGGCCAACCGGTCAGCTCGGCGACGTCCCGCACAGCAATGCCCGCGTCCCGCAGCATCCGCGAGGTGCCGCCGGTGGAAACAAGCTCAATTCCCATCGCCGAAAGACGCCTTGCAAAGTCCTCGATTCCTGCTTTGTCGTGAACGCTGATCAACGCGCGCGCAATTGCCAAGCGGCCCTCCCCGACGCGGGAAAAGATATTAGTCTACGCGGGGGGAATTGTTTTGCAAGGGAGGGGACGCGTAAATACGCCCTTCGCGGCGTCAGGCAATATGGAGAATTAGCTCTTGTGCATGCGCGCTTTCAGCCGCGCGCGGCCGTCTTTGACTTCGACTACAAATTCCACGCCGTCATCGGTCTTTTCCCTAAATTGCTTTTTCTTGCGGGCAAGAAAGTCCTGGAAGTTGTCAAACGTAAATTGCGAAGTATCTTCACCCACTCGTGTTTTTGCGTCCCGGAAACTCTCGTAGAGCTTGCGCACCTCGGAATCCTCGGTTGGCGGCCGGGATCCTTCTTTTTGAACCAGCACGGAGGCCGTGGCTACCGTTGACTCGGGCTGCGCGGCCCGGCCCGCACGCTGCGCTTCGATTTCCTTGGCCGCAGCGCCGAAGTGGCGAATCACGGTGGCTTCCTCTTTTTGCTTCAGCCGCTTGCGAAACATTTCCCGGTATTTCGCGTGCGTTTGAGTCAACCCGTTAAAACGAAAACGTTGGCCGTAATTCATTTGCGAATTGCGCTCGCCATAGCGCTTGACCAATAGCTCAACACGCCACTCGATGTCGGTCGGTGGTCTCTTTCGCCCGCCAGCGAAGTACTGTTCGTACTCGATCTTGAGCTGCCGGATATCCTTTTCGAGTTGTCCTAAATCCTCGTCGATCGTGGCCATAGGGAACTGTACAGCTTGTTTGAGCGTAACGGCGCCTGTCGCAAGCGTCAACGAAGGCGGCGCTCGAAATGACGCAAGCTGCACCCCGCCCGGCCCTTGTGACGCCATTGCGGCCCGCCGGCTTCTATGCTGCAATACGCGACAATGCCCAAACGCAAAACAGGGACCTTGCCGGGGGTTCGAAGCGGCACGCCCACGGAGTCTGCTCTACGCCAGATTCCTTCGCTCGATGAACTGCTAAAGCGTCGCCGGTTGGCGGCTCTCGCCAATGAAGTGAGCCGGTCGTCGCTGGTCGAAGTCGCGCGCCGTGTAGTCGGCGAGTTTCGCGAAACACTTTTGCGTCGTGAACGAACTACTACGGGAACGGCCGACGCGCTATTGGACGCGGAGCACATCGAAGAACTCGTGGTTACCGAAGTCGCGCGTTTACTCCGTCCGTCACTCGTCCCGGTGATTAACGCCACAGGCGTGATCCTGCACACAAACCTGGGCCGAGCCCCGCTTGCAGCGGCGGCTATCAGCCGCATCCGCGAAGTGGCACCGCAATATTCCAACCTGGAGTATGACCTGACGCGCGGGGCTCGCGGCAAACGTGACGTGCACACATCGCAATTGCTGGCCCACGTCACCGGAGCGGAAGCCGCCATCGTCGTCAATAACAATGCGGCGGCCGTGTACTTGGTCCTGGCGGCACTCGCTCGCGGCGGCGAAGCCATTGTGTCACGCGGCGAACTTATCGAAATCGGCGATGGCTTTCGGATCCCGGATATTATGGCCGAAAGCGGCGCGGCACTGCGTGAAGTAGGCACAACAAACAGGACACAGCTTTCCGATTACGAACGTGCGATCGGTGACCGCACTCGTCTGCTTCTCCGCGTGCACCGGTCAAATTTTCGCGTCGTGGGATTTACGAAGCAGCCTTCGCTCGATCAGCTCGTCGCCCTTGGAAAGCAAGCTGGCGTGCCGGTCTACGAGGACCTGGGTTCCGGCTGTCTCCTGGACACGCGCGGCCAAGGAATTGAGGAGCCGATTGTCCATGCCAGCTTCGCGGCGGGAGTGTCGGTGGTTTCTTTCAGTGGCGATAAATTGCTCGGCGGGCCCCAATGTGGCGTGATTGCCGGCAGCCGCGAGTTGATCGCGCGCATCCGCCAACATCCGATGTTTCGCGCGCTGCGGGTAGACAAGCTGACCATCGGCGCGCTCGAAACCACGCTGGCTTTGTATCTTCGCGGCGGGCCTGAATTCCAAATTCCTGTGGTGCGAATGATCCAAACAACCTACCGGGAACTTAGCAAACGCGCCGAGACGATGTTGGCGCAATTGCGCCAGAAAATCCCGCTGGCAGCCGCCGAACTCGATCTTCGTGACACCCATTCGGTGATCGGCGGAGGATCGACTCCCGGACAGCTCTTGAAAACGCGCGCGATTATCTTGAAGAGTAGCAAACACTCCGCCTCACGGCTTGAGGAGCGGCTACGCCGGTCCTTGCCCCTTCCAGTAATCGCTCGCGTGGAAGAACATCACGTTTGGATCGATCTCCGGACCGTATTCCGGGAACAAGAGAGTTCGCTCGTGGATGCGATCGCCGCGGCTTTGAAGTGAATGTTGCTAGGCCTCAGACGCTACGATCAGGCCCGCTCGCCTAGCACAATTTTTGCCTGATGCTCTGCGCCGTCATCTACCAACGCAATCGCTGCGGCAGGCAATTCCTTACCGTCAAGCTCGGTGTGAATCACCCCTCGGCTCACACTGTGGGGGTTTTCCACTTTGATTTGATAGGTGGACGAGTGATATCGCAAGCGAACCGAGTAGCCGCCCCATTTTCTCGGGATGCAGGGATCGAGATGCAGTGTCGCGCCGCGCACGCGCACTCCTAAGATCCATTCCACCGACGAGCGATAGAGCCACCCCGCGGAACCGCTGTACCAGCTCCAGCCTCCGCGCCCCGCGTGCGGGCCGCTACAGACATCGCCAGCCAATGCGTAGGGCTCGATCCCGTATTTCTGCACGTCCTGTTTCGAGGAACGGTGAATCGGATTGAGCATGCCGAACACTTCCACAGCCTTATCTCCGTTTCCGAGTGCTGCGAATGCCAGAATCGTCCACACCGCGGCGTGCGTGTATTGCCCGCCGTTCTCACGTACCCCCGGCGGATAACCCTTGATGTATCCCGGATCGTGCGGATCATGGTCAAAAGGCGGAGCGAAGAGCTGGACGAGATTGTCGGGCTTCGAAATCAGATGAATTGCCACGGCCGTCATCGAGCGCGACGCACGCCCGCGTTCGGCGGCGTCCGTAATCACGCCCCAGGATTGCGCGATCGAATCGATTTGGCATTCGCTATTGCTGGCGGAGCCGAGCGGCGTGCCATCGTCGTAAAACGCGCGGCGGTACCATTCTCCGTCCCAAGCCTCACGCTCGATCGCTGCCTTTAAAGCCGTCACGTGCAGTCGCCAAGTTTCCGCGCGCGTGTGTTCGCCCCGCAAATCGGCAATTTTCGAAAATTCCCACAGAACTGTGTGCAGGAACCATCCGAGCCAGACGCTTTCGCCCTTACCCTCGCGTCCCACGCGATTCATGCCGTCATTCCAATCGCCCGTGCCCATCAATGGCAGCCCGTGGCTGCCCACAGCCAAGCTTCGATCCAGAGCACGGGCGCAGTGTTCGTAAAGGGTTGCTGACGCTTCGGCGATTTCCGGCTGGAAGTATGCATCCTCCTGTCCGTCGGCAAGCTTTGGTCCATCCAGGAAAGGAACCTGTTCGTCCAGCAGCGCGGTGTCACCCGTCGTCTCCAGGAAATGCACCAAGGCGTAGGGCAGCCATAGTGCATCGTCTGAAATTCGCGTCCTCACCCCGCGACCCGATGGTGGATGCCACCAGTGCTGGACGTCCCCCTCGACGAATTGGCGCGAGGCTGCGCGTAGCAGGTGTTCGCGCGCGACTTCTCGTTTCGAAATACACAGCGCCATCACGTCTTGCAGCTGATCGCGAAAGCCGAACGCCCCGCTGGCCTGGTAGAAAGCCGTGCGTCCCCACACGCGGCAGGAAAGCGTCTGGTAAAGGAGCCATCGATTTACGAGCACGTCCATGGCGCGATCCGGCGTGCTGATCTGCACGCCGTCGGCAACGTTGTCCCATTGCCGCGTAACTTCGGCGAGCGCCGCATCCAAATCGGCGCTCCGATACCGGCTGATCAGTGCCGTTGCCTCCTCTCTGCTGGCGGCTTCGCCCAAAAGCAAAACGACTTCGCTTTCCGCACCTGGTTCTAATTCGACTGATGTCTGCAGCGCTCCGCACGGATCGAGCGCTGCGCCTACTCTTCCGGAGAGAGCCCCGCCACGGTCAAGAGCCTTGGGCCGGCGCAGCGATCCGTTGCGTCCTGTGAATTCGGCCCGGTCCCCGGTCCAAGACTGTTGCTTGCCGGAAAAATCGGCGAATCCGACTCGCCCGCCGAACTCGCCGCCCCATGCGCTTCGTACAAGCAATGCTTTTGTAGCCGGATCAATCTCGGTAATTAGGTGCGGAGCCGATCCGCTGCGAGAACTGCCCAATACCCAGTCCAGGTACCCCCACACGCTCAATCGGCGTGTGCGATTCGAATTATTCCGCAGCGTCAGGCGTGAAATCTTGATGGGATCAGTGACGGGAACAAACTGTGTGAGCGCGGCTGCTATACCGTGCGACTCAAGTTCGAATCGCGTGTAGCCTTGCCCGTGCCGGATCACATAGCTTGCCTGCGCGTCGCGAATGGGAAGAGCCGTCGGAGTCCAAAATTCTCCGGACGCATCATCCCGAATGTACATCACTTCACCAGCGGGATCACAGACTGGGTCATTCGACCAGGGCGTCAACTGGTTCTCATGGCTGTTGAGTGACCACGTATAGCCCGACCCGGATTCGGAAGCCAGGAAGCCAAACAAAGGATTCGCGATCACATTGATCCATGGCTCCGGCGTGTTGTGTCCTTCACGCAACGAGATCACATATTCCCTTCCATCTCGCGCAAAGCCGCCCAGCCCGTTGAAGAACTCAAGTTCATTCCCCGCCGCCGGCTCATCCCTCTGCGGGGACGGTCGAATCGCAGATCGAACTTGGGGGCGCAATGGCTCAGTCCGCTGCGCCCGACTGATTTGCTCATACAGGGTCCCTCGACCGCTTACCACCACGACACGCGCCACGCTTCGGAGCATGGCATTTTCATCCAGGGAGATTTGGTCAGCACGTAACACAAAGATGCCGCCGCGCCCGCCCGTACCCTCCGGCGACAGGCGCATCTGGCTTCGCTTTAGCAGCGAGTCGAGCGAGCGCTGCAAATCCTGATCGTAGGAACTCGCCTTCTCGTTAATGATCACGACGTCTGCCGCGAACTGTTTCATCCGCCAGTATTCTTGCGCGCGCAGCAATTGTCGAACCATCTCCACGTCTTCCGTGCCGTTGATGCGCACGAGCAGAATCGGTAAATCCCCCGAAATGCCATGCTTCCACAGAGCGTTGATTTCAAGCGTGGTTCGCGATAAAGCGTCCGAAGTGGGGCGTAATGCGGGATCAGCGTAGATCAGGGGATTCGCCAGCCGCTGGAATAGATTCGCTTCGTCTGCATTGATCCCTAAGTGGTAGAGCTGCACTTGCGCCTGCGTCCAGGCCATCGACAGCGTGCGCCTCATCATGGCCGGGTCCCGAAATTTGTCCGCCACATTCAGCGCATGCTCGCGGCTATCAGCGGCAATCGTGGTGAAAACCAGACGCACCGTTGCGCCGGGAGCCAGTCGAACGGTGCGCCGCATGCAAATGGCGGGGTCGAGCACGAATCCGACTGTGCCCGAGAGTTCTTTACCCTCGACGACCGCAATCGGCGAGCGCGCGTCACGCCCACGGCCAAGGAATTGCGCGCGATCAGTTTCGAATTGAACCTCCGGGGCCTGTTCCCCTTCCGCAACCGCGAGATGCGCGATCCACACCGAACTCTCATCGGCCGACCGCTTGCGACGCGTTGCCAGTAGCGCGCCGGCGGATTGCACAAACTCCGTCTGCACAAAGAGATTCGAAAAGGCGGGATGCGCCTGGTCGGCACCTTGGGGCGCCAAAGCCAGCTCAGCGAATGAAGTCACCTCGATTTCGCGAGTAACGCCTCCATGGTTGGTCAATGATATGCGTCGCAGCTCCGCATCATCTTCCGGAGAGATCGCCACTTCGAGTTTTGTATTGATCGCCCCATCGCGCCGAATGATCTCCGCGCGATCCTCATAGAAACAGGCTTGATAGAAATCTGGCTCGGCGCCCACCGGTTGATAGCCCGCGGACCATACCCGGCCGCTGCGGACGTCCCGCAAATAAATGTAGGAGCCCCACGAGTCGCACGTCGGGTCTTCCCGCCATCGAGAGATGGCCACATTTTGCCAGCGGCTGTACCCGGATCCTGCAGCGGTCACCATCACCGAGTAGCGTCCATTGGAGAGCAGATGCGTTCGCGGAGGGCTATCGTGCGGCGAACTGAACTGACGCGTCACCGGCGGGGTGAGCTCGCGCACGTGGACGGCGGAGGCGACTTCCTCCTCATTTGGCTGTGCCGCGCGGATCTCTCGCGGCGGACGCTCCTGCAACAGCAGCTCCGTCGCCTTCACGATCGGTTCGGCATGGAAACGCGCACGCATCACGCCGCCCGTGATCACGTTCGCGAACGCCACGATGGACATGCCTTGATGGTGCGCAAAGTAGGCGCGAACAATGGCGTGATCTTCGCCTTCCGGTACACGTGCGCGTGTGTAGTCGAGCGACTCGTAGAACCCGTAGGCGCCACGTCCGCCCGCCGCCGCGATCCGGCGAAGGTTGCGGGTGGCGCTCGCGGGCTCAAACATCGCCGCAAGCGCCGTGGCGTAAGGGGCAATCACGAGATCGTCGGCCAATCCGCGTTTCAGCCCTAAACCCGGCACCCCAAAACCCGAATATTGGTAGGTAAGGTGTAAGTCGCGCTCGTTATACGCAGACTCCGAGACGCCCCAGGGTACCCCACGTTCGTCGCCGTATTCGATTTGCCGCCTTACCGAGAGCTCACAAGTCTGGCGCAGCAGGCTATTGGCCGGACTGTGCATGACGAGCGCAGGCATCAGGTATTCAAACATCGAACCCGACCACGAAATCAGCACGGCGCCCCGGCCTACCGGTGTGACCGCGCGGCTCAAACGGAACCAATGCGCTGCCGGCAACTCACCCTTGGCAATGCCGATGAAGCTGGCCAGCCGGGCTTCCGACGCAAGCAGGTCGTAGCAATCGTTGTCCAGGCTCTGATCTCCCACACGATAGCCAATGGAAAGCAAACGCCGCGTCGGCTCATAGAGGAATGAGAAGTCCATCCCATAAAAGAGATCTTCGGCAGCCTGAGCCAAACTGGCTATGCGATTTGCCAAAGCCGCAGCAGTGGCGGCAGCCTGCTGAGCGCCGTGCCGCAGCACCTCGATTCGAGTGGCGCCGTCAGGGCTGGAGCTCGGATCGTTCCGGACCGCCGATTCGTCCAACTCGAGCAACAGCCGATTGAAATGCTCGGCCGCATCGTCGAGCTTTGGTAACGCCACATGTGGCAGGTCGTCTTTTCGGCGCGCGCTGGGGTCCTTCACCGCAATTGCTGCGATCCTGGCAACGGCCTGCTCTTGCAAACGAAGCATCGGAAGGAAGATTTCGGAATCACGGCTGTGGCTCTCGACACAACGTTTCGCCGCGTCCGCCCATGTGACCACGCCGGTATCGCTAGGTCCTTCGCCGCTCCGAAAAGTGGCCGCTGAATCGCTCAGTTCCGCAGCAGCCGTTTTGAGCTGAGCGAGCCGCTTCGCCAGGCCTTCGGCGTCCCCAGCGGGCAAATCGAGCGCTGTCTCGAACTTGTCCAGCGCGTCGCTAAGCCGTCTCGCAGCCGTGGCGTTCGCGCCTTTCAGGTTGGCCGCCGCGGCATAAGCCTCGCGCGCAAGTCGCACGGCGTCCTCTACGCCAAGAAAGAACCCTGGGCCCGCGAAAGGCTTGTTTAGAAACTCCCGGCAGGCGTTCGCCAGGGCCAGCAGGTGCCCCGCTAGATTCCCGCTGTCCACGGAGGAGATGTACCTCGGTTCGAGCGGGCGCAGGCTCGTGGTGTCATACCAGTTGTAGAGATGCCCCCGGTACGATTCCATTTGCCGGATGGTCGCAAACGTGGCCTCGAGGCGATCCACCGTGTCCAGCGTGCCAAGCCAGCCGAAGTCATGCGCCGAAATCGCAGAAAGCAAGTAGAGACCTATGTTCGTGGGCGAAGTTCTGCGCGCGACGATCGGCGCCGGATCCTCCTGAAATCCATCAGGCGGCAGAAAACGCGTTTCCTCTGTCACGAACGTTTCGAAGAAACGCCAAGTCCGCCGTGCGGTCAAACGAATCGCTCGCTTGTCTTCGGGATTCGCAGCTTGTTCGACGGCGTGCTGTTGCGGCTGGCTTGTCCACAGAGCGATCGCGGGCGCCACAATCCACAAACCGAAACATGGCCCGGCGACAACCCACACGTTTCGATGCATTACTATCATCGCCGCAGCGGTAGCGATCGCGATCGCTACGCTGCCGTACATCAGGCCGTAGATACCTGCCAATTCCGATCTTCGTCGCCGCTTGGCTTGCGCCGCCGTCGTCCATTCCAACAAATTTCTGCGGGTGAGGAAGAGACGCGCTAGAGTGCGCAGAATCGCGTCGGACATCAGCCATGCTTGATGGGCCAGAAAAGTGATCGTTAATCCGATTTGCCAGAGAGCGAGGACAAAATCATCGAGGACATGCCGGAAATGAACGCGAATGGAATTCCCGCGATTGCGCAGCATCAGATCGCTCACCGTGGGGATCAGCGCCGGAATGGCGATCGTGGCCAGTACAAATTCTGTCCAGAGCAGCGCTCTCTGTGGCGCCAAGAGCCAGCCGAAGACCAGCGTCAGAGTCGTGGCCGGCGCCGAAAGGCTGCGTCGCAAGTTATCCAGCAGTTTCCAGCGCCCAAGCGCGGGAATCGTCGTGCCCCGAGGCTGCTGCCTAGACAGTGGCTCACCGGAACCCACCTGCACACTCGCCGCCCGCGGCGCGCGAAACCGGCGAAAAATCCAGGGTAGCAATTGCCAGTCGCCCCGGGCCCATCGGTGGTGGCGGCTTGCCGCCACGTCGTAGTAGGGAGGAAACTCTTCGAAGAATTCAATGTCGCTGGCAAGCGCCGTTCGCGCAAAGATCCCTTCGAATAGATCGTGGCTTAATATGGCGTTGTCGGGTACCTTGCCCGCCATCGCCGCTTCGAAAGCATCTACGTCATAAATCCCCTTCCCCGTGAACGAGCCCTCATGGAAAAGATCCTGGTAAACGTCTGACACCGCGCCCGAGTACGGATCGATTCCGCCGGGCCCGGAATAAACACGCTGAAAGAGCGAGCCTTCGCGGTCCTCCGGCAGCGTGGGCGTCACGCGCGGCTGAAGAATTCCGTAGCCTTCGACTACGCGCCCGCGCTCGGCATCGAATCTCGGTCGATTCAGCGGGTGCGCGATCATCCCTATAAGCTGCCGCGCTGTGTTGCGCGATAAGCGTGTGTCCGCATCTACAGTCACCACATAGCGCACGTGTTCGGGCGCTGCTGGCGCCTTGCCCCCGATCGCTACGAACGTCGTGTCCGTAGCTCCGCGAAGCAGTCTATTCAGTTCTTGAAGTTTGCCCCGCTTCCTTTCCCAGCCAATCCATTTCCCTTGCTTCTCATTCCACATTCTCTTGCGGTGAAAAAGGAAAAACCGCTGCCCGCCCGGCGACGGGTACTTTTCGTTGAGTCGCGTGATTCCATTGGCGGCTTCCGTCAGAAGCTCTGCGTCACCAGAACGCTCTTCTTCCTGCGCGTCCGCCCAGTCGGACACCAGCGCGAAGTAGATTTCTCCGTCGGCGTTTGCGAGGTAGTGCACCTCCAGATTTTCCAGGTGCCTCTCGATCTCCGCTGGCGAAGTGAGCAATACCGGCATCACCAGGATCGTGCGCATCTCCGCTGGGACACCTTCTCGCAAAGCAAAACGCGGAAGCTTGCGCGGCCCGAGGGTTTCCGTCGCCACGCGATTCACCAGAGCGATAGCAAGATCGGAAGCCGGGATGGCCCCGAGTATCCCCAACACCACCAGCACGTAAGTTGCGACGCCCAATCGGTGCGTGTAATACAGCGGAAGGACCAGGATTAACGCTGTGGTGAGAAAGATCGTACCCAAGTAATCCGGCAGCGCCGTCCGAACATACCGCCGCACCACCCTTCGTTTCCACGAGACGCGGTAACCGAGCTCGCGTTCGAACGCGTATCGCCCTTTCGAAACCAAGCTGTAGCCCGGGTCTAAAGTGCGGTCTCGCTGTGTGGGGGGCAGATGAGAGGGCAAATCTTGGCTATTGTTCGGTGCGTGTCGCGATTTTTCCGCGAGCTTGCGAGCAATCTCAATCTCGGAATGATCCGACCGGCGTGAGAGGTCCTCAATCGCTCGGCGGTAGCTGTCGCGCGTATTGAAATCCAGCTCGCCAAAATTCGTATCGTTTCGAAGTATCTCGTCGACTCGGCTGACGCTTTCGAAAAACACCCGCCAGTCAAATGCCGTGATGGACCGCATGCTGGTAATGATGTTGCGTACCGTGACCGTGCCCGCGCTTTGCTGCTGGTGCTCGAGCCGAATCATTTCATCCGCCGTGGTCCCCTGTTCGGCGAGCCTGCGGTCCAGCCAGGCAAGCACCGGCGCAACCTTGGGATCGAGATCGCGCAACCTCTGCACCAGTTGCACGGCGAACGCGCCCGGCAGGTCCGGTATCTCGTATCCCCGTAGAATCCCCTGCAAGTCGATTTGTTCGGAATCGGGACGGTCCAGTAGCTGGTCGGCGAGAAAATCCGCTTCGTGACGGGCCGCGCGGTTCTGGACGATGCGCTCGGCCAACCGGCGCAGATTTTCCACCAGCACGATGCGCAGCGTGATCGCCAGGGCCCAGAGTTCGCCGATCGTTAGCGGCTGAACCCGTTGGTACGCCCGCACGAAGCTGCGCAATGCATTCCCATCAAACCGGCTGTCGGTATGCGCAACGAACTCCCACGCTACGCCGAAAACGCGCGGGTAGCCTTGAAAATCTCCCGACGCCAATTTGGGCAAAACACGGTAATACCGGGGCGGTAGATCGGTGGCAATCTGGCGAAGCTGCTCATCGACCACGTAGAAGTTATCTACGAGCCACTCCGCCGCGGGGGTTATCGCATGTTCGCGCTCGACGGCTTCCGCAGTTTCCCTGTAACACCGATGAAGGACCCGGCCGTTTTCAAGTACTCGTGGCAGCAGCGGACGGCCCGGCGCCTCCGTGCTCACCAGGTGCGAAGCGGCAAGCTCCTCCGCGTATCGCTCCAGGCGATCCACGCTGAATAATTCTGCGCGGATCGGTTCGGTGGAATTCACGGCGCCATGCGTGGGAGATAGTTTAGCGGTGTCCACAGTTCGCTGAAATTTGCGTAAGACCCAAACTTACCAGCGTCATGCTCGAAAAGCGCTGCAAACGGGCAGAGCTCTGCATTCTACCAGCCGGTAAGAAGGTAACCCATCATTGAATGGAAAGAGCGGTCCCAGACACGTGCCCGAGAAGACCGGGCCTCGTTACGTGAGCGCGGCGAGATAACGCTCCGGCCCGGCCGATGCCGCGCCGGGCCAAATCAAGGAGCCCCTGGACTGCACGCTGGATCGCTCAGGCCACGCGTCTGCCCGCAACCAGATGCACGATTAGTGCAATCACAGCGAACAGCAGCAACAGGTGGATCAGCGCGCCGGCCACATGGAAGACCAGAAAGCCCATGACCCACGAAATCAGCAGAACAAAAAACAAGATCATGAAAATGAATCTCATGAGGCTCCATTTCTTGGCTATAGCCGCTCGTGCGGCACCGCTACAGCCTCTTCGGATCGCGTACTGGCTCGACGCGCCAACTAGACTCGATACACATCGCGCCGCCGGGCTCCTATTCGATGCTTGAGGTAGAGTAATAGGGCAGGGTCAAAGGGACGCTTTTAGACTACCCTAAATGCAGGTCGAGGCTCCCGCTCGTCAGCAAGAGCCCCGCAGCCACGTCAGTTGAGGGGGAGGAGAATCCCGCTCCTACCTGTGTCCTGCAGGTAGAACGATCCCAACAGGCAATGGCATAGTTTATTTTCGGACCCACATTGCAACCACGACATACCGGAAACGCTGTATTTTATTTACCGGCCAAATTCAACCGGCGTCTCCCTTGAAGATGAGTTTCGTAACATCGCCGATTGACTTGTTCAATTCCCGGTTCTAATGTTGACGACCTCAGCCCTCAAGGACAACCGATGAATTTTAGAGTCTCCTCGCGCCAAGTGGGGCCCGCTACCATCGTCGATATCAGCGGCCCGCTAATGTACGGCGAAGCGCGCGCCCTGCACGACATGTTGGCTGAGATCCTGAAAGCGGGCCACAACAAGATTCTGCTGAACCTGGGCAACGTCAGCCATCTCGACAGTTCAGGAATCAGCTTGTTGGTCCGGAGTTATTCCACCGTAAAGAATGCCGGTGGCCAGATGAAAATGCTTAATCTCGGCAAACAGATTCAACGCCTGCTGGAAATCACCAACCTGGCGAAGATCTTCGAGGATTATCCCGACGAGGAAAGCGCGCTACAAAGCTTTCAAGGGCCTGCGAATCCCAAGAGTTAACGCGAACGTATCGCGATTTACCGTATGGCCGGAATCTGTGAGGCATCCCACCCGCCGCCCAGCGCCTCGATCAATTGCACGCTCGCCGTCATTTGTTGCATGCGCAGATTCAACGCGGTCCGTTGATTTGTCAGCAGCGTTGCTTGCGCGGTGATGACGTTCAGGTAGGGATCGATCCCAACTTTATATCGTTGGTTGGCTAACGAAAGGTAGCGCTGCGAGGACGTCACCGCGGTGTCCTCTTGTTGCACTTCCTGGGATAGCATCCGCAGTGCCGCGAGATTATCTTCGACCTGCTGAAATGCAGTCAGCACCGTCTGCCGATACATCGCCACGGTCTGGTCGTAGTTCGCCTGCGCCTGTTGCAAAGCGCCGCGCCGCGCGCCCCCATCGAAGAGCGTCTGTGCGAGGGTGGGCCCCACAGAGAAGAACCGGCTAGGCCAAGTGAGCCAGGTCGTAATCGAAGTGCTTTCAAATCCAGCCGAGGGGCTCAGCGTGATGTTGGGATAGTAAGCGGCCCTGGCAACCCCCACCTGCGCGTTCTGCTGCGCCATCTTCCGCTCCGCGGCCGCAATATCGGGCCGGCGCTCCAGCAATTGCGAAGGGATCGCTGGTGGAATCGCCGGCGGTTTCGCATCCAGCGGCATTACCGCGAGCGAAAATTCCGCGGGCGGCTTGCCGGTCAGAACGGCGATGGCGTGCTCGTACTGCGCGCGTAAGATGCCCAGATCGGTGTCTTGCGCTTGTGCTGTCTCGAGCTGCGTCTCGGCCTGCACCAGGTCTTCGTCGGAATAAATGCCTGCCTGAGCGAGTTCGCGGGTCAGATCCGCGGAATCCTGATAAGCCTTCACGGTCTCGTCCAGAAGCTGCTTTTGCGCGTCCTGCGCGCGTATTTCGAAATAATCCACCGCCACTTCTGCCTGTGCCGTTAGCTTTACATTCTGCAGATCCGCGGCTGATGCCTGCGCCGCCGCGGTGTTCGCGCGCACGGTGTTTCGAACCCGGCCCCACAAGTCCGGCTGCCAGGAGGCATCAAACGGCAGAAGGTATTCCGCGAAGGTGCCGGTCCCGAAGACCGCGGTTCCCGTCGAACCGCTGGAACCTGAACCACTCGAGCCGCTCGATCCCGTTCCCGTTACCGCGGCGCCAAAAATCGGCTGGCGTGAGTAGACGATCGTGGGCGCCGCTGCCAGCGTCGGGTAATATTGCGCGCGCGCTTGTTTAACGATCGCTCGCGCCGAAAGAAAACTTGCGGCCGCCGCCGCAATGTTTTGGTTCGCGCTGCTGGCCTGCTCTTCAAGCGCGTTCAATTGCGCATCCCCGAACACTTCCCACCATTTGCCGCGGATCGTGTCGTCCTGCGGCTGCGCGACTTTCCACCCGTCGGCCTCCTTAAAGGCCGGCGGCGCATCCACCGTGGCGCGTTGGTATTTCGGTCCAACCGTACAGCCGGCAAGCAGTAGCGCCATCGCGTAGCACGCAAAGGACCCGAGCTGCGCGATGCGAGCCGCTGGCCAACATTTTGTTATGCGGAATGGCATGTTGTTTCTCACGTTAGTCCGCTACGCTTCCCGGTGGATGCGCCAGATCCGGGTGTCCCGCTTGTGGGGATTTGCTTCGCGCGGAACGAAAGAAGCTGGTCCGGTCCAACACTCTTTCCTGAAATTCTTCCAGATACAGGTAGATCGCGGGGGTAATGAAGAGCGTGATGAATTGAGAAACGATCAGCCCGCCCACCACCACCAGTCCGAGCGGCCGGCGAGAAGCGCCATCTGCGCCAAACCCTAAAGCGATCGGCAGCGCGCCCATTAAAGCGGCAAGAGTGGTCATCATGATGGGGCGGAACCGCTCCATGCTGGCTTCGTGGATCGCATCATCGTCCTTTGCACCCTGCTCCACTCGCTGCTGAGCGAAGTCCACGATCAAAATTCCATTCTTCTTTACGATGCCCATCAGCATAAACATGCCGACGAATGCGTAAAGGGAAGCTTCCGCGCCTAAAAGCCAAAGCGTGAGCAATCCGCCAACAAGAGCGACCGGCAACGACGACAACACCGTGATCGGGTGCAGGTAACTCTCATAGAGAATCGCCAGAATCACGTACATGACGAACACGGCCAGCCCCATTAGGATCGTCAGGCTGTTCACAGTTTCGCGGAACGTCAACGCTTCGCCCTGCAGATTGCCGCGCACGTCTGGTGGCAAAACTTCCTTCGCGGATTTCTCGACGAAGTCCGTAGCCTGCCCGATCGTGTACCCGGGCTTCAGGTTGAAGAAAAACGTCACGCTGGTGAACTGGTTGATGTGATTTACGGCCTGGGGACCGAGCGTGGCCTTCCAGCTCGTTACGGCATTCAACGGCACCAGGCGTTGCCCATCATCGCTTTTGATATACAGCAGCTTCAGATCTTGCGGCTCGGACCGGTCAATGTCCTTCACTTCCAGGATCACCTGATACTGGTTGTTCGGCTTCTTGATCAGGTAGGTGTAGTTCTGCGAATACGCCTCGTGCAGCAGATTCAAAATCCTGGTTTCCGACACTCCGTACAGCTTGGCCTGATCCCTCAGCACGTTCACCTGTAGGTCCGGCGTGTGATTGAAAAGGTCGGAGTTCACAAAGAGGAAGCCCGGAAATTGATACATCTTCTGCATGAACTTCCCGGCCGCATCGTAGACCTCATTCGGATCAAAGCCGGAAAGCGCGTAAGCAAACTGGCCTTGCAGGTTCGCGGTCGCGCCCGTGCTGATCTGCAAGACCGGATTCGGCCGCAGAAATGTCACCACCCCGGGAATCGAGGCGCCCGCCGCGCCCATCAATTGCGCGGACACCTGCTCGATCGCGGGCCGCTTGTCTGGATCTTTCAGAACTGCCAGCACCAACCCTTGATTCGCAGGCAAAAATCCGGTATTGCCGCTCATCGTGAAAGTCATGTCCACGGCGGGATTGGCGTGCAACACTGTTTCCTCGGCCGCCTGATACCGGTGCATCTGGTCGGGAGAGGATCCTTCCTGTCCGAAAAAGACGCCGATGATAAATGAGCTGTCCCCCACCGGAAGAAATGCCTTCGGTACGATGGCAAACATGTAGACGGTGCCAAAAAGGCAAACCATCCACACGAGCGCGGATACCCAACGGTTTCGCAAGAAAAACCACAGCGAGCGGCCGTAGACATTCAGAACGCGGCGCTCGATTCCACCGATCACGCGCTCCATCCAGGTCTTTTTGGCACCCTCGCCGCGGCGGCCTAGCAAGCGCGAGCACATGAGTGGCGTCAACGTCAACGAAACGATTCCGCTCGCAAAAATCGAGACGATGATCGTGATCGAAAACTCACGAAAAATGCGCCCCACCAGCCCGCTCATAAACACTAGCGGGATAAATACGGCCGCGAGGGAAATCGTCATCGCCAGAATCGTGAAACTGATTTCTTTGGCGGAATTGAGTGTGGCTTCGAGCGCGGTTTGCCCTGTCTCCATCAGGCGGACCGTGTTCTCCAGGAACACGATCGCATCATCCACCAGGAAGCCGATCGCCAGCACCAGCGCCATCAACGACAAGTTGTCCAGGCTATAGCCCAGCACGGACATGGCGATAAAGGTCAGCAGCAAAGAGAGTGGTAAGGCGAGCGCCGGTATTAGAGTGTCCGTGGCGCGGCCCAAGAACACGAAAATCACGAAAACGACTAGCGCAAACGCGATGTAAAGCGTCGTTTCCACATCGCGCACGCTGTTGATAATCGTCTGCGACCGGTCGTAGATCGGAACAATGTCCACGGACGACGGTAGCTCGACCTTTACACTGGGAAGTAGGTCCCGCACCGCCTTCGCGACTTCTACGGCGTTCGAGCCTGCCCGCCGAAAAACGGCAACCACCACCGTAGCGGACGGCACGCGACGCCCGCGCACCCAGAAGCTCATCCGGATGCGCTCGTCCTGTACCGTGTCTTTGACGGTCGCGATATCTTTCAAATAGATTGGAGCTCCGTTGGACTGCCCAACGATAAGCTGCTCGTACTGCGCTGCGTCGTTCAACTGGCCCTGCGGCTGAACCAGGAAGGTGCGGTGTTCCCCGTCGAATTGGCCCGCGCCGATATAGCTCGTGCCGTTTTTGATCGCGGCATTCAGATCGTCAATCGTCAGGTTGCGTGCCGCCATTGCGGAAGGGTCGGCCTTGATGCGCACCGCAGACTGCGTGCCGTAGACGGCAACTTGGCTAACGCCCGGCAAAATACTGATGCGCTCGCTGACCTGTGTGCTGGCGTAGTCGTAGAGCTGCCCCTGCGTCACCGTATCGCTGACCAATCCCACATACATGATGGGCTGGTCGTTCGGATTCGTCTTAGTGAATGTCGGAGGGCTCGGCAAATCGACCGGCAACTGCCCTGCGGCTTGGCTGATCGCCGCTTGTACATCCGTGGCAGCCGCATCCACGCTTTTCGAAAGCGCAAACTGCAGCACAAAGCTGGTGTGTCCCTGGCCGCTATTCGAAGTCACTACCTCAAGGCCGGGGATCTGCATGAATTGCCGCTCGAGCGGCGTGGCGACGTTGTTCGCCATGGTTTCCGGCGTCGCGCCCGGGTAGCTCACGGAAACCTGAATCACCGGATAATCCACAGCCGGCAAATCGTTTACAGGCAGAGACAAGTAGGCCAGCACGCCAAAAAAGATGGCGGATAGCGTCAAAACCACCGTCATTACCGGACGGCGGATAAATGGCTCGGAAAGGTTCACGGCTTGCCGCCCGCAGGCTTGTCAGGCGATGCGGGCGGTTGACCTGCCGGCGCGCTTTCCTGCACCCGCACCTTCGCGCCGGGTACCAGCGTTAATTGTCCTGCCAACACCACGCGTTCGCCGGGAGCTACGCCGGAAGTGACCACGACATCTTCGCCTTGGCGTTGTCCCAGCGTCACTGGCCGCAAATCCGCGGTATCGTCCGGCTTGATCACGAATACGTAGGGCCCTTTTTGGCTGATCTGCGTGGCTTCGCTGGGGATTAGCACCGCGTTCTTCTGCGTCGACAAAACCAGGCGCACCGTGACGAATTGGCCCGGCCAGAAATGATGATCGCCATTGGGCACCGTGGCGCGTAACCCCACCGTCCCCGAGCCGTTTTGCACCGAATTGTCTACAAAGGTCAGGGTCCCGCTTCGGCCGCCGTCTTGCGGGTCAGCAGGCGTTCGCACCACGGTTTTCAGTGTGCCATGTGCCATGTCCTGCCGGACCTGCATCAAGTCGCTCTCGGTGATCGTGAAATCGGCATAAATCGGATCGAGCCGCTGGATCGAAAGCAAAGCCGTCGTGTTTGCCTGCACCACGTTTCCCACATCCACCAAACGCGCTCCCGCCCGCCCATCGATCGGCGAATGAATGTAGCAATAGTCGAGATTGAGCTTCGCGTTTTCGACGGCTGCCTGGGCCGCCTGAATCTGCGCTTGATCCACCTCCACGGCGTTTTTCTTCGTTTCGAAATCGAGTTGCGACACCGCGCGCGTATCCGCCAGCGCGCTGTACATCTTCAACTGTGAATTTGCCAGGTCGAGAGCGGCCTTGCTCTGCGCGAGCTGCGCCTGCGCGGAGTCGAGAGCCGCTTGAGACGGCCGGGGGTCAATCGTAAAAAGGAGTTGGCCCTTTTTCAGGTCGGCTCCATCCTGAAAACTGCGCTCGGTGATCCGGCCCGCCACCTGCGGCATCACCGTCACCGATTCGAACGCCGCATTCTTGCCGATTTCGTCGAGGTATACCGGTACGTCTTGCGCTTTGGCGGTTACCACGTTCACCAGCGTCGGTGGCATCTGCGGTGGAGCGGCTTGGGCCCCCTGTTGCTTCGCACATCCGGCCGTCAGTATGGCCATCAGAGAAATCGTCCAGAGCAAATCCGTTCGTCTAAATTTCACAAGGTTCTCCGCTGCAACGGCGCAAACCGATATGCCTTCTTTCCGTGAGTGCGCGGCGCAGACAAATGAAATCCGGTCAAGCAAACTGTGGAAGCCTAAGCGCTCAAACGTCGCAAGTAGCGGAACGGATCCCCTGGCCTCGCGGATATCGGGAAGAGATTCCAAGCGCCAGCTTAGACTACGTCGAAGCCGCCCGTGGTGTTACCGGCCCCGGGCCTATCCACATCGGCATGCAAAGCAAAGTACGAAGCGACGCGCTCCCTCCGAATTATTACGAACCGCATGAACGCATAGTTTCAGAATAGGTTTATAGATGCGCCGCAAGGGCTTTCGTCTACACGAGGCCTGAGGAATTGTAACAAAGGTAGATAGGGGGGGCCAAACTTCGCAGCCAAATGCTGTGTTTGGAAAAACTAGCGCTTCACGCGCTGCAATGTCGTGCGGTCCGCCAACGCAAACGATTGAAACGCGGACAGCGTGGGCGTGCGTGCGCCATCTCTCAGGGTTCTCATCCGGAGGACGTGCACCGCTACACCATATTCCCCGCCGGGCAGTTCGTCCACACGAACCACTTGGCCGACGTATTCGAAATTGAGGCAGCCGACCGCAGGCACCACGTAAAGCTGCATCCCCGCGCTGTAAGAGGCTCGCTCGGTGGTGAAATACAGTCCGCCGCGGCTGAAGTCCTTCATCGTGCGAACTTCTTCAAAATCCGCGGACTCCGCCTGAATCGGCTTCACATAGACCGGTTTCGAGACTCGGGCGCGCTTCTCGCGCCGCCGCTCCGCTACGCCGATTTGGACCGAAGATTGTTCGACGGCTACGGCCGATCTGCCAGCGAAAATTCTCTGCTCGAGCTGATTCATGGCATTCCCTCAGGTTCTTAAGTAACACATTACAAATAGCTTACGGTTTCTGACCAGCAGGTCGTGCGCCACTGAAAGCAGCGCTGATGCTGGAGTCGCTACGGTACAGTTCCGTCCTGCAGCGGGTCCATAGGACACGCGTACTAAAGGCCTGCAACTCTGGTTGAGGAAAAATGCAACGGAAAAGGAAGTCTAGCGGGCGGATTTTGGAGGGATGTTCTGGTTCAGCCGAAAAAGGTTGTGTGGGTCATAATGGCTCTTCACCGTGACCATGCGCTCCCAGCGTTCGCTATACGCCTCGGGCACACGATCCTGCTCGTCACCGCTCATGAAGTTCACGTAGACGCCCGGCTTCATTGCGGGCCGGAGCTTCGCAAAAAGTTGTCGAACCCAGCCCATATTCGCGGCATCGTCGGCGGCATCCGTCCAGTCCGCCAGCAGGTTCATGATGAAGGGCGCGCTGCGGTCGCCAAACGCCGTCTCCCCAGCGTCGACGCGTCCCGCCGCCCCGCCCAGGTAGGCCAACTCAATCTGCGTATTCCCTGGAGGCACAACGTCGAGCGCCGCGATCATTTGTGCGATCGAAGCGTCCGTGAGCGTTTTGAAATAGCCCGACTTCGTATAGTAGCGGCGGCCATGCGGAAATTCCGCGTCGGCCATGGTTTGCAACGTCAAAAACGGGATCGTTTCTCGAGTCACCGCTACCGGCTGGCCGAGTGAGAAAATGTGATCGATGAATTTTTGCCCCCGTTTTTCTTCTCCGAACCACACCGCCGTCTGGCTGAGCGCAGGACGGCCCACCACCTCCCGCGGCACCCCGGCCGCTTCAGGCGCGAGCCGCAAGTTCACATTCCACTTCAGTTCGTCCGGAGCGCCCGGCATGAACTCGCGCCAATAGCGCATCACGTTGAAGATGTCGTTGCCCGCGCACAGGGCGTTGCCGATCATCACCGAGGTTAGCGGGTGCAATTTCAGCTCGAACTCAGTGACAATTCCGAAATTGCCACCACCGCCGCGCAAGGCCCAGAACAAATCCGGGTTCTCCTGCCGGTTCGCTCGGATGGCCGAGCCATCCGCCGTCACCAGCGCGAAGCCCTCCACGTTGTCACAGGAAAGCCCCAGCAACCGCGTAAGCCAGCCCGTGCCGCCGCCGAGGATCAGCCCGGACGCTCCTGTGTGCGAAACCACGCCTGCCGGAAAGATCAGCCCGGCTTTCTGTGTCGCGGTGTCAATCGAGCCCAGCAGGCAACCACCCTCCGCGCGAGCGGAACGCGCCTCCGCGTTCACACTTACATGGCGCATGCGCGAAAGGTCGATCACCAGGCCGCCTTCGCAGGTGCTGAATCCCGCCAGACTGTGCCCGCCACAACGTACTGCAGGCGCGATCCCGCAGGCCGCAGCCGCTCGCACCGCCGTCTGTACATCCGTTACATCTGCGCAACGTGCGATCAAGCCAGGATTTCGCGCGACCATCGCGTTCCAGATCGTACGCGCTTCAGCATATGCGCGATCGTTTGGCCGAATCAGGTCGCCTTGGAAGGACTTCTGGAGAGCGGCGAAGACTTCCTCGATGGCAGTGGGCATGCGCTTACAAAGAAAATTTGGCCTATACGCGTTCGGCCGCGCACCAGACTAGCATTCTTGCGCCGTCAAGTGGGCGCCAGGTTTATCGATCGCCCCGCGACGAAACAGCGTTTAGTTTGATCCTGTAGCGTTCGTCCCCGACGAAACCGTGATCGGCGCGACCCCCGCAGCCTTTAATTGCAAATTGAGCGCCGGCAAATCGGCCGCAAGCGCCTGGTTCAACTTCGCAAGCTGCTGATCGATTTCGCTCGAGAGCAGCGCATAGACCTGCATATCCTGTTCGGTCGGACCGTAGTCTCCACCGGCATAGCTCTGCATGGCAGCAATCCGGTTGTTCAGCCCCAATGGGTAAATCAAAGTCTGGTCGTCGTAACCGGTAAACCGCGGCTCGTACAACTTGTGCATCACGGCGTTTAATTCATCTTCGAGCTTCTGCGCGGAGGCTGCAACGGAAGCATTGCCGTTGGCTTGCTTCGTCGCAGCGTCCACTTGCTGATTGACGGCATGGATCTGGTTGATGGCGTCATCCACAGCGGAAAGTTTGTCGCGCGCTCCCAGCAATAAGTCAAATTGCTTGCGATAGGCTTCCGGCGTGGTGTGCGAACGCGGATCGCTCTGGATTTCGAAAGTCTGCGTTGCGGATTGATCGCCCACGCTGACCTTCACTTTGTATTGGCCCGGGATGGCTTCCGGACCGCGCAGGCTGCCCCCCAGGAAAAACGTCCCGCCTTCGATTCCATGCGCATCGGGATAGCGCATGTCCCAGCCGAAACGGTTCAGCCCTGCCTCGGCCGAAACACCCGCTTGCCCGCGCCCGCCGCGTTCCGCGCTGCTGAAGCTTTTTATCGTCTTGCCCGTCGCATCCTGAAATTCGATCGTCACCGGCTGCGACGAGGCGTTGGCCAGGTAATAATCCACAATCACGCCCGTTGAGCTAAACCCTGCTCCGCCCCGCCCTCCACCGCGACCGCCTCTGCCTCCGTGATACGCGGGACGCGGCTGAAATACACGCAACGCGGAATTCCCGGCCGGAGCTTCCACTTGCTCGATCGGCCTCACGTCATCGAGTACCCAAAATGCGCGGCCTTGTGTTGAGGCAATCAAGTCGTTGCCCCGGATCGTCAGGTCCGTGATCGGCACGATGGGCAAATTCAATTGGAGACTCTGCCAATGATCGCCATCGTCAAACGATACATACACACCCGTCTCCGTCCCTGCATACAATAGCTTTCGCTGCGCCGGATCTTCACGCACGGTGCGCACAAACGTGTCTTCGGGGATGCCGCTCGTGACCAATGTCCAATTCTTGCCGTAATCGTGCGTCCGATAAATGTATGGACGGAAATCGTCCATCTGGTAGCGATTCACGGCTGCATACGCCGTCGCCGCATCTTCGGGTGACGCATCGATAATGTTGATACGCGTCCAGGGCTCGATCGCTTGCGGCGTTACATCATTCCAGGTCCTGCCGCCGTCGCGCGTCACGTGAATCAAGCCGTCGTCCGAGCCGGCCCAAATTGTGTTCTTATCCAGGGGCGATGGAGCAATCGTGAAAACCGTGCAGTAGATGTCTTCAAGCCGGCCGCCATTCTCGCGCGTCCGGTCATTCCTCGTCAGGTCTGGGCTGATCGGCTTCCAACTTTGCCCTTGATCCACTGACTTGAAAACTACGTTCCCGCCCGCATAAATTGCGCCGGGTTCCGCAGGTGTTTCCGCGATGGGAAACGTCCACTGGAAGCGATATTTTTCTTCGGACCCAGTTCGCCCTCCGGGATAATCCGGCCACACCGTGATGTTGCGCGTATTTCCGGCCTTGCGGTCGTACCGCGTCAGCAACCCCCAAAACGCCCCGGCATACACAACGTTCGGGTCCTGCAGGTCCGGGATCACGTAGCCACTCTCGCCCCCGCCGACTTCTTCGAAGGGAACCCCGCCGGTGGCCGCGCCGCCGCGTCCGCCGCCCGCGCTTTCATTCGAAAGCGACACAGTAGTGTCGTCCTGTTGCGCGCCGTAAACACGATACGGAAACCCGCTGTCGGCGCGCACCGTATAGAACTGTCCAGTCGGCTGGTTCATCTCCGACGTCCAGCTCCGGCCGCCGTCGAATGTGATGGTCGCGCCGCCGTCGTTCCCATTGATCATGCGCTGGTCGTCGTGCGGATCGATCCACAGGTCGTGGTAATCGCTGTGCGGGGTCTGAACCCGGCCATCCCACGTCTTACCGCCATCGGTGGATTTATAAAAGCTCTTCGAAGAAAAGGTGTAAACCAGATCGGGCTTCTGCGTATCCGCGAAGATGTGGCCGTAATAATACTGGCGCGAAGTAATTTCAAAAGTGTTGTTCAGCAGCTTCCAGGTCTTGCCCGCGTCATCCGAGCGAAAAATTCCGCCGTCTTTGCCGCCATCTTCCCCTCCGATCGTGGCCCATACGTGATCGGTATTCACCGGTGAAACGCTCAGACCGATCTTCCCCATATCTGTCGTCGGCAAGCCTTCTTTCAATTGCGCCCAGTGGTCGCCGCCGTCGGTCGATTTGTAAATTCCGCTGCCGGGACCAAACTCGTCAATCTCCCACGGCCTGCGAAGCACCTGCCACATGGACGCGTAAATCGTTTTTGAGTTGTGCGGATCGAAAACCAGATCGGCCGCGCCGGTTTTGTCATCCACAAAGAGAATATTGTTCCAGGTCTGCCCGCCATCTTGCGACCGGAATACTCCGCGTTCCTTGTTGGGCCCGTAGGGATGCCCGATGGCCGCGACGTAAACCACGTTCGGCTCTTTCGGATCGATCAGCACCTTCCCAACCTGGCTCGAATCTCGCAGACCGACGTTTTTCCAGGTCTTCCCCGCGTCCGTCGATTTATAAACACCATCTCCGTGCGAAATATTCGAACGCAGGCAAGCCTCGCCCATGCCCACGTAGACAATGTTTGGATCCGATTCGGAAACCGCAATCGAGCCGACCGAGCTCGTGGTGAAATAGCGATCGGACACGTTGGTCCAGTTGATCCCCGCATCCACGGTTTTCCACACGCCGCCGCCGGTCGCCCCCATGTAATAAACCATGCGGTCGTTGACCAGTCCGGCCACGGCCGTGACGCGGCCGCCACGATCCGGACCGATCGAGCGCCAGCGCAGCGCCTGATAGGTCTTCGGATCTTGCTGCGCGTGAAGCGCGCGACTCCCCAGCCAAAAAATCATCCCGAGGGCTGCAACAATCACCACCAAACGCCGCGCGGTCATTTCTCGCTCCTTTGCCTAACCGTTGCAATTGCGCTTGCCTTCACATAAGCGGTCCGCAAGCCAACCTCTTACTCGCCGCCGATCTGCGCGATCTGCGCCTGCACCGCTTTCCAGCGCCCCATCAAGTCTTCGCGCTTCTGCTCGTAGCTTTGGAAGACTTCGTAGGTTTGCGCCGGTGGTGCCGAATCCGCGCTTTCCACCACGTTCATCAAGTCGCCGTATTGTGCGTCAAGCTCGATCGGAAACACGAGCGACGCCCAACGCGTCACCGAGGCTACCTGAATCAGTTGACCTTCAATGTCGTCCATCCTCTGCTCGATCGCGTCAATGGCTTGCGCCTTGGATGGGTCGGCTTTCTTTTGGGCATCGAGAGAGGCCCGCGCCGCGCGAATCGCGTTCACCGCCGTGTGTACTTCCGTCACGCGATCCCGCAGCTTCACGGCAAATTCATACTGCTTGTCAAAATCGGCCTGGCTGACTTTCTCGCGAGGATCGGGTTTCACGGTTAACGGCGTCGTGTAATCCTTCCCGGCCACCGTCAACTTCACTTGATAAGTGCCCGGCGGAACGCTGGGCCCATTGGCCGTTTCGCTAATCACCATCCCTGGGACTTCCACGGGACCATCGAGCCGATAATTCCAGATGAAGCGGTTGAGTCCCGCATGAGCCGTTAAACCTGCGCCCGCACCTGCGGCTCCGCCTCTTCCTCCGCGCCCTCCACGACCCGCGCCAGCGCCTCCGGCTTCGCTCACGGAATGATGCACCACTTGCCCGTGGCCGTCCGTAATTTCAAGGGTCACCGGCTCGGCAGGCGCCGAACTCAAGTAGTAGTCAATCACCGCCCCACTGGGCGGATCCTGCCCGGCATTTCTTCCCCGCCCACCACCACCGCCCCCGCGTCCCCCATGCTCGCGAAACGCCACGGCCGGCGTATAGAGATGCACCGGCTCGGCCGCGATTTCCGGCGTCGCCTGGCGAAGTGGTCCGATGTCGTCGAGCGCCCAAATCGCGCGACCGTGCGTCGCCGCAATCAAAGTATCACCGTGAATCGTAGTGTCATATACCGGCGCCATCGGCAAATTGAGCTGTAGAGACTGCCAGTTTGCCCCGTCGTCAAACGAAACATAGAGGCCCTGCTCCGTGCCAGCGTAGAGTAAGCCCTTGTGCTTCGGATCGGTATGGACCGAGTGCACGTAATGGTTCGGCGGGATGCCGTTGGTGATTTTCGTCCAGGTCTTGCCGAGATCGGTGGTCTTGAAAATCATCGGCGTAAAATCATCGTCAAAGTGCAGATCGGCCGCGACGTAAGCCGTCTTCGCCTCCCATGGCGAAGGCTCGACCATGTTCACGCGCGTCCACTCCGGCATGCCCGTCGGCGTCACCTTCGTCCAATGCTTGCCGCCATCGATGGTGACGTGCAACAAACCATCATCCGTTCCCGCCCAGATCAAATCCTTCTGCACGGGCGACTCCGCAATCGCGAACACCGTGTCGTAATATTCGGCGCTCGAATTGTCCGGGGTCAACGGCTCGGGCGTCGAGTGCTGCTTGGTTTTGTCATTCCGCGTGAGGTCCGGGCTGATCTGCGTCCAGCTCATGCCGCCGTTGGTCGTCTTGAAAACGCATTCGCCGCCGAGGTAGAGCACGTTGGGATCATTCGGCGAAATTTCCATCGGAGCGGTCCACTGGAAGCGGTGCTTCACATCAGAAGCTTGGTGCGCGCGCGCGCCGAACCATGGAGCGATATCCTGCACTTGCCCCGTGTGTCCGTCATAACGCGTGAAGTGCCCATTGTGATCCCCGGCAAAAATAATTTCCGAATCGCGCGGATCGGGCCAGATGTAGCCGGATTCGCCGCCACCAACGGTGTGCCAATCGCTTTCCGTGATCGCGCCGGAATCCGTACGGCCACGAATGGCGACCGTGGAGGAATCCTGTTGCGCGCCGTAAATGTAGTAGTTGAATTCGTTGTCGGTGGTCACATGGTAGAACTGGCCCGTCGGCTGATTATTTTGCAGGGTCCAAGTCGCGCCGTTATCCACCGAGATCGTCACGCCGCCGTCATCCGCTTCGATCATGCGATTCGAATTGGTCGGATCGATCCAAAGCTGGTGGTTGTCGGTGTGGTTGAGCGGCAGCGTTTGGAATGTGTGGCCGCCGTCAGTCGAGCGAAACAAGCCAACATCCAGCGAGTAAAGCACGTCCGGGTGTTGCGGATCGGCAAAGATGTGATTCTGATACCAGGGTCGAACCCACAGCGGCTCGTCGTTCACCATGGTCCAGTTCTCGCCGCCGTCGTCGGAGCGATAAATTGCATTGACCTTGGCTTCGACGATCGCGTACACGCGATTCGAATTTGCCGCCGTCATCGCGATGCCAATGCGCCCCAGGATACCCCCCGGCAGGCCGTGCCCCTCGAGATGTTTCCAGTTCGCTCCGCCGTCGGTGGTCTTATAAAGCCCGCTGCCAGGACCACCGCTGATCATGCTGTACGCGGTGCGGCGCACTTCATACATCGCCGCGAACATGATTTGCGGATTATTTGGGTCGGCTTGCAGGTCGGTCGCACCGGTCTTGTCGTCCACGTAGAGGATGTTCTGCCAGGTCTTGCCGCCGTCAGTCGTGTGAAAGACGCCGCGTTCTTTATTCGGGCCAAATGCATGGCCCACCGCCGCCACGTAAACGTTATCTGGATCCTTTGGGTTGATGATGATCGTCGCGATGTGCTGCGAATCCTTCAGGCCGATGTTGTTCCACGTCCGTCCACCATCAGTGGATTTGTAGACACCATCGCCAAAGCTGATGTCGTTCCGTAGGCATTGTTCGCCGGTGCCCACGTAAATAACGTTGTGATTCGAAGGCGCCACGGCAATCGCGCCCACTGTGGAGTTCGGCTCGCGATCGAAGATAGGAACCCAGGTGACGCCGCCATCCGTCGTCTTCCACACCCCGCCCGCCACCGCTCCGAAATAATAAGTGAGCGGATCGCCGGGTATGCCGGTGGCTGCTTCCGCGCGTCCGCCGCGGAACGGCCCGACGAGGCGCCACCGCATACCCTCAAAGAGATTGGACGGATAGGCTTGCGCAAAAGCGGCAATGGCCACGACCAGCAGCGCAAGCGCGCCCACAAACAGAAATGCGTACTTGCGATAGAAAGGGCTGCGAAACATGGGTTCTTTCCTCCAGATCTGGAAACAAAAATTCGGCCAAACTATGGCGCGTGTTGCAATTGCCGGAAAATCGCTTCGGCATTGTCCGCAAATGTCGCGTGAAACTGCGGGAATTGCCGAAATCCCTGGTACTTTTTCATGTCGATCCGCTCGCGCACCTCGGCAGCAGTCGCTCCCGAACGGTAGAGCGCTTCCACCTGCGCGGTGAGATCAGCCAGATAATCGCGGAATTGCTGGATTGTTTCGCGAGTGCCCACTTCAAAGTGGCCGGGCACAAAGTGATCCGCCGGCAATGCCAATATTGCGTCCAGCGTATGTACCCAGTTCTTGGCGCTCCCCTGATCCATCGCGGGACACGAGTTCGTCATGTACAAGTCGCCCGCGGATACCGTGCGTTGGTTCGGAAAAAAGACGTAAACGTCGCCCATCGTGTGCCCCGGACCGGGCGAGAAAATCTCCACGGGATCGTCATCAATATAAACGGTCAGTTCCTGCGTGAAGGTCAGCGTGGCGGCGCGAAAAGCCGCGGCGGCTTGCGCCGGCCTCTGGGTATCGCCACTTGCGCTTCCCGGCGACTGAGACATCAACTGCTCGGTGCGGTCGCGCGTAAATACGGAACTGATAATCACCGCGCTTGGGCCCACAACGCCATTTCCGCCTTGATGATCCGGATGATGATGCGTGTTCACAATGAACTGGACCGGGGCCGCCGATATCTTGGCAATTTCCGTCCGCAATTTTTCGCCCTCAACGGCGTTCAAGCCCGTGTCTACGACTAAAATGCCGTGCTGCCCCACGAGAAACGTAGAGTTTGCGCTGCGATCATTGTCGCTCACATACGCGTAAAGATTCTTCCCCAGCGGTTCGACGCGGGGACTTGCGATCGCCGTCGAACAAACGATCAGCGCGAACGCCGCAACCGGTGGAAGAGCCCGTTTCAATTGCGTTCCTAGAAAAGCAACTTCAGCCCAAACTGAATCAACCGCGGGCCGCCCGAGCCCAGGCCGACGGTGTTTTGCGCAACGTCAATCGTTTGGTAAAGCGCGCCAAAATTCGGCGCCGTCATCGTGTTTCGCGGCAATGCAAAATTCGGGTGATTGAATACGTTGAAGAACTCGGCGCGGAACTGCAGGCTCATACCCTCGCGCAGCGGTGTGTTCTTGATCAGAGCGGTGTCGAAATTGTCGAAGCCCGGGCCGGTGACGATGTTGCGCCCAGCATCGCCAAACGTCAGCGGCGCGTTCAGCACAAAGGCCGACGTATTGAACCACTGACTGACCGTGTGCGGCCCGTTATTCGGGTCTGCAATCACATTTGGCCGGTCGTCTCCCAACCCGGTGCTGCTCCGGTTCGCCCCTGTCAAAACGGAAAAGGGCTGCCCTGTCTGCAACGTGAGAATCCCGGTAAGCTCCCAGCCGCCGGCCAGCGCGTGGAGTGAATGGCCGAACGTGGGGATCTGGTAAATGTAATTGGCGACGAAGCGGTTGCGAATATCGAAATCGGATAACCCGCGTTCGGCAGCGGTATCGTAGTTGTTCTGCGGGAAGATGGTGGTTGAATTGGCCCCCGAACCATAGAAATCGGAAGCGGCGTCTAGAGATTTCGCATAAGTGTCCGCGATGCCAAAACTCAAACCGTGAGACGCCCGCTTATCCAGTTTTAATTGAAGCCCGTTGTAACTCGAACTGATCGAATCGTCCGCCTCAAAAATCTGCGCGTACCCAAAGTAAGGGACGCGCGCGATGTTCGGGATGGAAGCGATGTTCATCGCCAGGTGCTGCGCCGCGGGCGCCGGAATCCCCATCAACTCCATTCGCGTGACCACATCTGGCGTCAGCGCGTTGATTTGCGCCTGCGTAATGTAAGCCTGATTGATTTGGCGGAATCGCGGTAAATGCGTGCCGGTGCTGCCGACGTAAGCGATTTCGAAAACCATTTGTCCCGGCAATTGATGTTGTACGTCGACGTTCCACCCTTGCGAATAGGGCGTAGCGAAATTCGCGGGCGTGATGGTGATCACCGGGAAGCCGGATGGCGCAAAGGCGTTCGGCCAACCCACACCGGGTGCCGAATCGTAATAGTCCGGCAAGAACGGGGGATTCAGGAGCACGTTACCAGGGATTTGCCCGAGGACCGTGTCGTAGAAAATTCCGTACCCCGCGCGGATCACAGTACTGTCATTTTTGCCGAGGCTCCAGGCAAGACCGAGCCGCGGAGCGAAGTTATTGTGGTCCGGATTGTACAAGCCGCCTTGGTCCTGGGTAATAATGCCCGAATTTTCCAGCACCGAAAGATTGGTCTGATCGGCGCTGGGAGAAAGATAAGTGATGAAATTGCCCGGACGGAACGTGCTCGCGCGATCCGTGGCATCCGTTAATACGGTGTTCAGTTCGTAGCGCAAACCGTAGTTGAACACCAGATTAGGCTTGATCTTGAAGCTGTCCTGGACAAAAAAGTCGTATTCCGAAGTGCGATAACTACGGTGTGAATCGCCAACAAAATGCAACGAACTGTTCGCTAGCCCCTCGGCAAAATCGGCCAGCGGATTCTGTATTCCCTGCGGATTGGCGCTCCCGGTGAAGGTGATCTGGCCGATAAAATCCAGATCGTACAGGCGATTGTCGCGAATATTCCGAATGTCAAATCCGAACTTCCACTCATGGCGGCCGGTCGTGTGCGAAAAATGGTCCACCACTTGAATGGTGTTCTGCCACAGCCCGCCGGGGTTGTTATTGTTCGAGCCAAGATTCGAGATTGAGCCGCTGTTTGACACCAAACCGCCGGCCATAGTCAGGTTTGGAATATTTCCGAGGTTCAGAGGTGAATTAGGAGCCCAACCGGTATTGAATCCATACGTAGCGGCCTGCGGACCCAACTGATTGTAAGACAGACCGGCACTTCTCGAATACCCGAGGCGGAACTCGTTCAAAGAGGCCGCGCTCAGGATCTTTGTATAGGAAAGAGAGGCCAGGTCCGTGCTTCCATTGTTGATGACCCCATATCCCGGTATGGCGGTGGTCTGCTGACCGCCCGCAAATGGCTGGACCTGGGAGGAACTTGTGTAACTGTAGCGCATCGTAAGCGTATCGTTCGCGCCCACGCGCCGGTCAATCTTCAGTAGGTATTGGTCCGCGTCGTTGGAAAGCGCTGGCGAGGAGATATAGTTCCCCCCGGGCTGCGTGGTGTTGGGCTCCGGATAGAGTTTAAAGAGCGCGGCCGAAGTGGGAGTCACCGGCACTTGCACCGTCGCCCCGCTGGAATTGACGAATAGCCCCTGCTTTTGCGCGTCCGTGGGCACTACCGTAAGTTTGGTGATGCCGGCTCGTTCGCGGAACCCCTCATAGTTAAAAAAGAAAAACGTCTTGTCCTTCTGAATGGGTCCGCCCAACGTGGTTCCGAATTGGTTCAGCCGCAACTCGGGCGCGGTGTCGTTCGGGTTCGCAAAGAAATTGCGGGCATCCAGCACATCGTTTCTTAGGAACTCATACACCGAGCCGTGAAATTGATTGGTGCCAGATTTGGTTACTAGGTTGACCACGGAACCGCTGTTTCGCCCGTACTCAGCGGAATAATTGTTGGTCTGGACCTGGAATTCCTGAATGGAATCAATCGAGGGAAGTTGCGAGACCGAGCCGGCATTGAAATTGTTGTTGTCGACGCCGTCCACCATGAAGTTGTTCGAACTCGAGCGTTGTCCGTTTGAAGAGTAGCCGGAAACGCCGCCTTCACCGCCCTGTTGGCCGCCCCCTCCGCCCGAGGCAGCCACCCCGGCATTCAGCAATGCTAGCTGCGCAAAGTTTCTCCCGTTGAGGGGCAAAGTGGTCACTTGGCTTTGGGTGATCACGCCACCGAGGTGTTGTGATTCGGTGTCCACCGCGGAAACGGCGCCCTCTACAGTTACGCTCTCGGTATGCGCGGCAATCTGCATGGTGAGGTCCACGCTCCGGGTTTCGCCGACCTGTACATCCACGCGGTCCACTACCATCGTGGCGAATCCCGCCTTCTCCGCGGTAAGCTTATAGCTTGCGGTAGGCAGCGCTGGAAAGCGAGCTGTGCCGCTGTCCGCCGTCACCGCGGTCCGCGTCATACCCGTGTCCACATCGGTTACCGTCACGTTTACGCCCGGCGTCAGCGCGCCCTGAACATCGCGCGCGGTGGCAACGATTTCACCGTGCGTGGACTGCGCGTTTACCGGGAAGATCGGGACAACCGAAAGCGCAAAGATTATGGTCGCATAGACAATCGACTTCATGTTCATGTCGAACTTCCTCTCGGAAATGAAGTTGCCACTCGCGTAGCGTGTTCACCAGGCGTGCGAGTGGCCGCGCCTGCGTCGAACCCGTCTCACTGCTCCAGCTTCGCTTCCGCCAGAGTGGCCGCTCGTGCCGCCCGCGATCTTCCCCACGCGAAGTAAATCAGCGTAATCAGCACCAGCCACGGCAACCCCGAATAAATGGTCGGCCGCATTCCTGGAACCCACCAGGTTGTTGCGATGATGGCGGCCACCAGAATTGCTCCAAGGATCGAGGTATACGGATAGCCGATCATGCGTACCGGCAACACACGCCCGCCGCGAGCCTGCCAGGCTCGCCGGAAAAATAAGTGCGTTATGAAAATCATCATCCACACGAAAAGCCCGCCAAAAAGCGCGATGCCAAAAAGGTAGACGTAAGCGCTCGAGGGATACAGGATCGCCACCACCGTGGCAACCACCAAGCCGGTGGTCGAGAGCAGCAGCGCACGCAGCGGGACGCCGCGCCTCGTGACCTGGCCAAGCCCCTGGGGCGCATATCCCCCGCGCGAAAGGGAAAAAATCATGCGCGTGGCAAGGTACAGGTCACAATTCATGCTGGAAAGCGCTGCCGTGAGCACTACGAAATTCATCAGGTGTGTCGCCGCGGGAATGTGAGTGAGCCGGAACACGGTCACAAACGGGCTCGCCGTCACGTCTCCGCCAGGCTGAATGCTTCGCCACGGCACCACTCCCACGAGCACGATCATCGCGCCGATATAAAACAGGATCAGGCGAAAGACCATTTTCCGCATCGCACTTGGGACCGCTTCGTCGGGGTTCGCTGCTTCACCGGCCGTAACCGCCACAACTTCGGTACCGATGTAGCTGAAAATCACGAAACACATCGCCATCCAGATTCCAGTGAGTCCCTGTGCGAAAAACCCGCCGCCCGCCGTAAAATTGTGAAGGCCAGTCTTCGGCGCCGAGGGCACCAGGCCAAACAAAACGATCACGCCGAATCCGATAAAAGCCAGGATCGCGACCACCTTGATCATCGCGAACCAATATTCGAACTCGCCAAATTTCTCCACGCCCGCGGCGTTCACGCTCACCAACAACAACGAAAACAGCACGATCCATACCCACGGCGCCACGCTTGGGAACCACCATCGGCAATAAATGGCCACGGCCGTGGCTTCGCCGCCGATGGCGATACATTGGCAGGCCCAGTACGTGTAACGCACGGCGAATCCCGCCCAGCGATTTAAATAAAGCTCCGCATAAACTCCAAAGGATCCCGCCGTCGGATGTGCCACGGCCATTTCAGAAAGCGCGCCCATCAGCAATAGCGCCATTACCGCGCCAAGCAGATAACTGACGATCACCGCTGGACCCGCGGTGCGCACCGCCAGCGAACTTCCCAGAAATAGGCCGGTGCCAATGGCGCCGCCGATGGCGATCATCGCCATCTGCCGCGTGGTGAGTTGGCGCGAGAGTCCGCTTTCCTTTTCCAGGATTGCGGCCCCGCGAGCGCTATTCGATGCTTGGCTCACGTGTCCTTGTTGTGCGGCTTCTTCTCGCCTGAACTGCGATCGCCGGGAAACTAAACGGGCTGCCCCTCGCGCACCATTAGGTCCGCGGACTTTTTCAAAGCGGCGAGCACCTGCTGCACATCATCCAGCGTGTTGTGCACGTGGAACGAAATGCGCAAGCCGTCGTGGCGGCCCGAAACCACGATGTTCTGTTCCGCGAGACGCGCGATTGCCTTTTCGACATCGTTCGACCGCAGCACCACCAACGGTCCCACGCTATTCGGCGGCGTTTTTAGTTGGATGCCCATTTCTTGGGCGCCTTGTATCAGTGCCTGCGCAAGCCGGCGAATTTGATCCGCGATCTGCTCCAGGCCAATTTCTTGTAGCAACGCGATCCCCGCGCTCGCCGCGTAAATGTTCGGGATCGGCGGCGTCCCCGCTTCAAACCGCCGCGCGCTCGGCGCCTGATCGAAATGTTTCACGTCAAACGCAAAGGGATTCGTCTGCGCGAACCATCCGGAAATGGTCGGGGCCAGCGACGAAATGAGGGCCTTGCGCACGTAAAGAAACGCCACGCCGGAACACGCCAGCAGATACTTGAGCGTGCCGGTCACGTAGAAATCCACGTCGAGCGCCTTCACGTCCACCGGACGCGTCCCGCAATCCTGATAATCGTCCAGGAACACCAGTGCGCCTTTTGCGTGTGCGATCCGGGTGACGCCCGCGACATCCGAGCGAAAGCCGTTCATGAAGCACATATGCGTGAGCGGCACCACTGCCGTGCGCTCATCCACTGCGGCCGCGTAAGAATCCGCCGGTAACCGCCCGCCTTTGGCGGCAACAAACTCGATCTGCGCCCCCCGACGCTGGTTCGCCAGCCACACGTGGCCCATCGTTGGGAATTCAAATTCCCCCATCACAATTTTGGGGCGCTTGGCGAAATCGATAGCGCTCGCCACCGCATTGATCCCCGCCGAGGCGCTCGGGACGACGGCAACTTCGTCCGGCTCCGCTCCAATGAATTGCGCAAATTGCGCCCGCGTTTGCTCGTACTTCTGCACCCAAACGTCCCAGGGAGAGCCGCCTTCGTGCCATCCTCGCAAATGTTCCAGCAAGATGGCCTCGACGTTTTTCGAAAGCGCGCCTTGCGAGCACGAATTCAGGTAAATCTTGCGCTGGAAAATCGGGAACTTGGAGCGGATCTGCTGGACCTGCGCTTCTGTGAGCATCACTCGCTTCCTTGGCCTGGGCTTCTATCGAGCGGCGCGGGCCTAGAGACGAAGCCGGCCCGTGGCACGGGCCGTCCTACCATATATTGCGCGGAGCGGGAGATTAGCACAACGCAGCGCTCGCTTGCCACGTATATTTCCGGTATATCAGCGGCATGCCATGGGTACACCGAATTAGAGGAAACGCGGACACCAGACCGGAGAAACTCAGGCTGTCCCGGCAAGTTCTCGCAAGATACCACCGAACTGTCGCACTTCCTCGAAGGTATTGTAATGCACCAACGAGACTCGGACCGCGCCTGTCTCCTGGCTCAAGCCGAGACGCCGCATTAGCCGCGGCGCATACATGTGGCCATCCCGCACCCCAATTCCCTTTTGCGCGAGCCTCTCACACACCGTGGCCGGAGACACTTTGGGAAGATTGAAGCAAAACGTGGGCACCCGCCGGTGGAACTGTTTCGGATCGCGAACGCCATAAATTTCGCCGCCGCTTCCCTGGATCGCGCTGAAAAGTTCTTGCGAGAGAACCGCTTCGTATTCGCGAATCGCCTTCATGGCCGACACAATTCCCGCACGCCGTGTACCTGCGCTGCCGTTGGTCTGCAAGCGTTTCCCGATGCCTTCAATGTAGGAGATTGCCGCGTCCATGCCCGCCACATTTTCATAGACAAACGTGCCCGCCTCGAATTTCACCGGCGCTTGATCGGGGATGAAGTCTTCACGAAAGGTCGGAAGGCGATCCAGCGCTTCGCCGCGCCCCCAAAGAAAGCCCATATGCGGGGCGAAGATTTTGTAGCCGCTGCACACCAGGTAGTCGCAGCCAAACTCCCTCACGTCAATCGCGCCGTGCGGCCCGTAATGAACGCAATCGAGAAAAACCTCGGCGCCTGCCGCATGAGCCGCTTTGGCGGCCTGCGCGACATCCACGATCGAGCCCAGCGCGTTCGATGTCACCGTACAGGCCACCAGCCTCGTCCTGGACGAAAGCAGTGGCTCCAAATCCTCCACATGCAGATTACCGTCGTCGCGCATGCGCCACCAGACCATCTTCGCGCCAAATTTTTCGAGGGCCGACCACGTCGCTATGTTGGCCTCATGATCCATGTCGGTGATCACGATCTCTCGCCGGTCGGTCAGCGTCTGTCCAATCGCCAAACTCACTGTGCGAATGAACGACGTCGCGTTCATTCCAAAACAAATCTCGCGCGGATCCCAAGCGTTCAGAAAGACGGCCAGCGTTTCTCTCGCGTGGGCAACGGCTGCATCCACCTGCTGGCTTTTCGCGTAACGCCCGCCACGCTGCACGCTTCTTCGCAGCAAATGGTCGGCTACCGCGTCCAGCGCCGCCTGCGGGATTTGCGCCCCCGCCGCGTTGTCGAAGAAAATAAAACGGTCCGGCGTGTGCAGAGCGGGAAACTGAGAGCGGAACTCCTCGACGGGAAAGCGGTGAGAGTCTCCAGTGGTCGCCTTCTGGTCCGGCATTTCGCGTGGCCCTCGATTCTTGAGTCGTCGCACGCTACACTGCCAAAGTTTCTGATGTCAAGCTGACTTCCGGTATACCGCTGGCATATCGGATTCAGTCGCTGTGATCGGCAACAACCGCCCGGCTCGCTACTTGCTTACTCTTCTTGCACTTTCCATCCATCTCCTTTAATCTGGAAAAAGACTTCGGGAGCGATTCTTGGCCAACAGCAAGAAGAGCGTCATTTCGAAAGCGCGATCCGGAAAATCCAAGCGTGCCACCGGTCCACGAGGTTCAGGACAGCCTTCTTCGCGTGAGTCTTCCGCCGCGAACGGGCGTGGAACACTCAGCGAACGCCTCTATCAAGCGCTCAAGCGCGATATTATCCGGGGTCTCCATCCCCCCGGCGAGGCCTTGGGCGAGAAGGCGCTCGCCAAGCGCTACAAAAGCAGCCGCACCCCCGTGCGCGAAGCCGCCGTACGCCTGCAGCAGGAAAACCTCCTGCGCATCGTTCCCAATCGTGGTTACTTTGCGAGTTCCATGACGATCAGCTGGATCAACGAAATCTATGAGTTCCGCGCTGCCATCGAGGGCGCCTGCGCCGAATTGGCCGCCCGCAAGGGAAATGACGATAAATTACTGGAAGAGCTGGCCAGCCTCGCGCAAACTGAATACGAAACGAACGACCGCGACACTTACGAGCATTTTATTCATGCCGACACCACCTTCCATATCGGCATGGCCCGGCTGACGCGCAACCCCATGCTCGTTCGTGCCGTCTCCGATATGCGCTGCCACATGGAACGCATCATGTATGCAGCGATTGATATCGGCTATTACGGCGAGGCTCCGGTGAAGGAACATGTGGATATCGTTGAGGCTATCCGGCGTCACGATAGCGATTTGGCGCGCCGGCTAATGTACGAACACATCCTGCAATCGCGAGCAAAGGTCTTAAGCCTCGCCGGTGGCGGCGAACACTCTTCCTAATTCGCTCGTCTTCTACTGTGTGATTGATAGTTGTTCGAAGGCACAGTACCGCGTCGTTGCATTGCTTCACCATTCCGCTAAGATGCTTCCAAGACTTCTGCAACCACAACAGGCATCGTCCAGGAGATTTCCATGGATCGAGCTTATTTTTATTCCATCATGAACGGCGAGGGCACGCTCGACTACGAGCTTTATCTCAACACCAAAGCGCTCCTCTCCTGCCAGAAGGATTTCGCGGCCCTCTGCAACCGGGACGAACTGCAGTTTCAGATCGTTCACCAGGCCGAAGAACTCTGGATGAAGCTGATTAACTACACGCTTCTGGATATTGACGATTATCTGCAGCAGGAAAACACCCACCGCGTGATCACCTTGTTTGGCCGCGTGCATATCGCCCTGCGCCTCATGACGGATCAGCTTGCTTTGCTGGAAACCATGTCTCCCAAGGAATATCAGGAGATTCGCTTGCAGCTCGGTAATGGCAGCGGTCAGGAATCACCCGGCTTCCGCGTGACCCTACGTATGCAGCCGCACATCTGGGAGTCTTTCAAAACGTACTACCTGGAAAAGCATGGGCTGACCATCGAAGGCATCTACAATTCCGCATACGACCATGGGGACGCTTACGTGGTGGCCGAAGCGCTCGCCGAGTTTGACGAACTTTTTCAGCTCTTTCGCTACGCGCACCTGCAGCTCATCAAACGAACCATCGGATTGGGCGCGCAGTCGCTCAAAGGCCGCGCCGTGGAACTCCTCTTCGAAGGGTTGCGTCACCAGTTCTTTCCGGAGCTGTGGGAGGTTCGCAATCAGATGACGGATTTATGGGGCGCGCAATACGGCCGTGTGCGCGATTCCATCGGGGGCCACTAATCTACGTTTCATTTTGAAACAGAACTCGGCTCTCTACCAGTTCACCTCGTAATTTATCCTGCCCGGCACGCCTTCGCGTTTTTGTGGCCTCCATGTTCAACGTATCCAAGTTGTATACCAGTTGTCTAAATTGACGAATACAACTTTCCGCTTGACTTGCCTGGGGATGCTCACTATAGTCCGCGCCAAGTAGACCATGGGGTGGTCGGTCTAGGAGGATTTTCGATGTCAGGCAAGCGCCCTCTCGTAGTGCTCGCAACCTTACTATTGCTCGTAGTTGTACTCGCTCCCATCTCCCTTCATGCACAGTCCGCCACCACCGGATTGGTTTCCGGCGTGGTGAGTGACCCTTCCGGCGCCGTGGTTACCGGCGCGCAGGTTACGCTCGTGCAGCATGGCACGAACGCCGAGCAGACCACCGTCACGGACTCTGTCGGGCGATACGTTTTCCCCGCGGTCACCCCGGACGATTACACCCTGAAATTCTCCGCTACCGGCTTCGCCGGCACGGTCGTGAACGACGTCCATGTCGAGGTACTGAAGGCCTACACCATCAACATGGCCCTCAAGGTTGGAGCGTCCACTGAGACCGTAACGGTCACCGAGGCGCCCACTGCGGAATTGCAAACCACCGACGCCACCGTCGGCGCCGTGCTCGGCGGCGAAGCGCTTGACGCGCTGCCGGTCTTTACCCGTAGCGCCAGCGCGCTGATGTTCTATCAGCCGGCCGTTTCGCCCGGCGGCAACATCGCCGGCGCCCGCGACGAGCAGATCACCTTCAGCTTTGATGGAGGCGACGTCACCAGCGACCTCGAGGGCAACAACACCTACGCCGCGCCTCCTGGCGAGCCTTCCCCTTCTCCCGTCATCCCGATCCCCATCGAGAGCACGCAGGAATTTCAGGTTGCTACCACCAACCCAAATTCTACCTTCGCGCGCTCCTCGGGCGGACAGGTGGCCTTGCTGACGAAAGCCGGCTCCAACAATTGGCACGGCTCAGCGTACGAATATCACAACGACGATGCTCTGAACGCGAACGGATGGACGAACGATCGTCTTAAAATCAATAAGCCGCACAGCGTGGACAACCGCTTCGGCGGCACCACCGGCGGCCCAATTTGGAAGAACAAGCTTTTTTTCTTCGCGAACTATGAAGGGCGCCGCTTGCACGACGACGCCATCTTCAACACCGTGGTTCCTACCAGCACGCTCAAGCAGGGGATCCTGGAGTTTCAAGACACCACGGGTGCGGTCAGGCAGTACTCATTTCAGCCAGGTAGCATTACCACGGCTTGCGCGGGTGGAACCGCGTCATGCGACCCACGGAATATCGGCATCAGCCCGGTTATGAAGACGCAGCTCGGACTCTACCCGACGGGCAATAATGCTTCCTTGGGTGACGGGCTCAACACCACAGGTTTCACTTTCGATGCGCCCGTGCCCATCTCGCAGGATCTTGGCGTCCTTCGCCTGGACTACAAGATCAATGCAAAGTGGGCCGCCTTCGTCACCTATCACTACTCGAACACGTCACGTGTGGGAACCGAGCAATTCAGCATCGTGAATACCGCGCCGCCCAGTTCGGCGGCTCTCGATCCCATCAAACCGCAGTTCTACACCTTTGAGGTGACCGGCCAACTGTCGCCCAGCCTTACCTCCGTCAGCCACGGCTCATTTTTGCGCGACTGGTGGGGCTGGAGCCGCGAAAACCCCACGCCGCTCGAGTCTGGAACGCAGCAGGCGCTGGAAGTCGCCGGTGAGGGTGCGGGAACCACAAATAGCACTTCAAAGCTTTTTGCCGACCCGGTCACTCTCTCCACCCAAAACGCTCGTTCGCGCGTGTTTGACGGACACAAGTGGTATCTGGCGCAGGACTTTAGTTGGGTAAAGGGCAATCACCTCTTTCAGTTCGGCGGTTCCGGCTACATCTCGCACGACTATTTTTTGAAGACTGACAACTTTGCGGGTGGCCTTTCGACCGGCCCGATTGATTACATCGAGTCTCAAGGCAATTCGAGCGGAGAGTTCGTCTCTATCGCCGGGACGCTCGGATCGGGACCCAACGCCCCGAATTTGTACTCGCCGGTGATCTGTCCCTCTACAGGCCAGACAGCCAACTGTCTTAAGTCGAGCGATCTGCTTCGATGGAATGAGCTCTACACATCCGTTCTTGGGCTCGTGGACCGCAGTTCGCAGGTCTTGACGCGCGACGGCAACTTCCAACCGAATCCCCTGGGCACCCCGGCTTTCTCGCAGACCCTGATCCCGGCGGCAAACGGTTACTTCCAAGACGTCTGGCACGTGAAGCCTTCGTTCACGCTGACCTTGGGCCTCGATTGGCAAGTTCAGCCCGATCCTCACGAAGCCACCGGCAAGTATGACGTGCTCGTCTACGCCAATAGCAACACTCCGGTGGACTACAACGGTTACTTCCAGCAACGCGCCAATTCCTTGAACAACGGCGTGCTACCCGGCCAGGCCTACAACCCGCTCTTCGGCGTAACGCCGGTCAATTACCTCCCTGCCCCGTTCACCGGCTCTTTGCGCGTGACGGATTGGCACGAATTCGCGCCGCGCATCTCCGGCGCATGGCAGGTACCCTTTAAGAACGCGATCTTCGGCGACAACAAGACGGTCATCCGCTTCGGCTACGCGGTCGTGGACGAACGCATCAGCGATATCGACCAGGTTTCCCTGCCGCTCACGACCGGCGGCTTGCTGGACGTTGACGCTTGCGGCGGTCCGGTACTCAGCGGTGGCGCCGTCACTTGTACGAACTCCACCACCACGCCGGCCAACGCATTCCGCATCGGTGTGGACGGCAATAACGTGCCCGTCCCAACGCCAACGGCCGAGCCGATCCCGTATGTGCCCAGCGGCACGGCGGCGCAACCCTTCGGCTTGCAAATGCAGAGCGGGCTCGATCCATACGTTCATCCGGGCTACGACCACAGCATTGACTTCACGGTCCAGCGCGAACTTCCCGGCAAAATGATCCTCGAAGTCGGGTACATCGGCCGCTTCAGCCGCGACCTGTTCCAGCAGTACTCGCTCAATGCTTCGGATTACCTGATGAAGGACAAGCAGAGCGGACAAACCTACGCCCAGGCTTTTGATGGCGTGGCGCAAGCGGTCCGGGCTGGCACGGCTGTGCCTGTCGAACCGTTCTTCGAAAACCAGATCGGCGCCGCAAGCTGCACGGCCAAAGGATTCTCGAGTTGCAGCGCGATGGTCGCCTCGCAGGATAAGACTGATCTGATCAACGGCTCACTGAATGACTTCTCTCTCGACGAACTCAACAAAGTCACGCCAACTCCACTGGACAATATTCAGTCGTTCCAGTCCTACGCGATTTCGGACGGCGGCTTCTCCAACTACAACGCCGGATTCGTTAGCGTCAACAAGAGCTTCGCGAATGGCCTCCAATTTCAGGCGAACTGGACTTGGAGCCACGCGATCGGCAACCAGGGCGTGGACCAGCAAAACGGTTCCACCGCCAATAGCCCTTACAACCTGAACCTCGACAAGTCTTCGGAGCCATTTGACCGCAGGCACGTCGTCAACCTGTGGTTCTACTATCAGCTTCCTTGGGGCAAGGGCATGTCGCATAGCCTCTCCGGCATCGCCGACAAAGCGCTGGGTGGCTGGTACGTTTCCGGAATCTACACGTTTGCCACCGGCACGCCGTTGCACATTTCCGCCAACGGCGACTATGGCGATTACGAGAGCAACGGCACCGCCGCCATTTGCACGTCTCCGATTCATGGTCTGGAAGGCCAGAACTACAACATCACCGGATCGGGCGGCATCGCAACATCAGGAAATTCCTCCGCCGGCGGCACTGGGCTGAACATGTTCGCTAACCCCGTCGCGGTGGCCGGTACCTGCTCGCGTCCCCTACTGAGTGTGAATAGCCAGATTCCATTTGATGAATTGCGGCTCCTCCCCCGCTGGAACCTGGACTTCTCGCTGGGCAAGAAGATGGCGATCACCGAGCGTTTACACCTTGAACTATCAGCCGAGGCGCTCGACGTCTTCAACGTCGTGAACTATGCAGCGCCATCCTTGAACCTCAACAGCTTGACCAACTTCGGCGTCTATACGTCACAGGGAAACACGCCGCGGCGATTGTTGCTTGGCGCGAAGTTGATTTTCTAGGCCAACGCCGCAAGATCCGTCACACAGGCCACCCGCCCTTGCCGGAATTCGGCAAGGGCGGTTTTGTTTTTGAGGGCGCCCAGCGATGTCGGATTTGAGAGATAGAGAGTTGATTACTTGCGGGGCCGCTCAGCTAACTGTTGGGCGTAGAGGCTGGCAGGTTGCACGTGTTTACCCCCTTGAATTTTCAGACCCTCGTAGAGAGGGCCCGTAGCCCACAGCGATGGCTGCAAATCTCACTCCGCATGTGTAGACGATTGAGGAACTAATAGACACATTCACAAAGACTGTTAATATTGCCGCTTGGCGCAGCGTCGATCCAAAGCGAAGGTAACGACTACCGCACGTACTCGCACCAAAAAGAACGCTCGCGCAAAAGACAAGCGCCCAGTCCTGACAGCGAGGTCACACCCGATGATTCCATATTGGGTATTATTTGTATTGGTCACTTTCATAAGTCTCCTTTCTGCATTGGCTGTATATTGGCTTCAGGACAAAAATAAGATTGGTGCTCTGTGGGGCTTTACCGGCGTTGCCATACTCGCAT
Source organism: uncultured Acidobacteriota bacterium (assembly GCA_963703805.1). Taxonomy (GTDB): domain Bacteria; phylum Acidobacteriota; class Terriglobia; order Acidiferrales; family UBA7541; genus DASTCZ01. Next base: position 223,811 of record CAVPFO010000002.1, read on the forward strand.
GTATTGGGGCCGCATGTTATGTTCATAATGGCTTCATTGAAGATGAAATCGGAGCTAAAACACCAGTTTATTTTGGATTCCTTGAACCATCGGACGAGCCTTCACCTACGGTATTACGTCCCGATCAAGCGTCATTGCTACTGGGAGACAATCTGCAAGTCCTAACGAAATCAATAAGCCAGCGCGTGCTGTCGGCGCATGGAAGCGCCTTTCTGACGGTAAGCATCGAAAAGGGAAAACTCTGGATCTCGACAACGATCACGGATTTCCACAACCAAACCATAGTTCGAGTAATAAAAAACGAGTTTCAAGCCTTGCCAGAAAATGCTTTTAATCCCGTTCAACCCGATAAGCACACACTCCTGGTGCGAGACACTTCGGGTGCTGAAGTACTGCGCCTACATTTCCTCAATCCTCGGTGCATTTTCATTGCCGGGAGATTTTCACTGCCGAACGGCAAAACGGTTGTTGTCAATGCGAATGGTTTTGCGTTACTCCCAGATAACATCACTATGGTGGGTTTTACGCTCGACCTGACCAATACTCCAAATGCGGGCGCTATAAACATTATGTGAAGCGTCAACCCGAGCATTTTCGTTGCCAATCCAGCTACTTATACGCGGGCTCGTCACGAAAGTTAGGGCAGTACTGCCGCGAACGCCGCTTGCGGTGACGGGCTGGCTGGGTATTGCTTACTCGGGGATCACTGCGGTGACTTCAATCTCCACGCGTGCCCCGTCTTCGATCAAGCCGGACACCTGCACTGCGCTCATCGCCGGATAATGAGCGCCAATCAGCTCGCGGTACGCCTCGCCAATTTCCTTATACGCCGCCAGATATTCCCGCTTGTCCACCACGTACCACGTCATCCGCACGATATCGCCGGGTTTCGCCTTAGCCTCCGCCAGCACGGCGACGATATTCTTCAGCGCTTGCCGCGTCTGCCCCGCAAAATCGCTCGCGACGAGTTTTCCCTGCTCATCCCACCCGATCATTCCGCTGACGAAGACCGTCCGTCCCTTGGCGGCCACCCCGTTCGAATAACCTCTGGGACGCGGCCATCGCGCCGGCTGCAATATCTCCATAGCTCCGTTTCCTGTGAACTCTTCCGCCCGAACGCGTCACTCTTCGGCAATCAGAAATTTCGCTAAGCGTCCCCGCAAATCCTCGGGCAGCGGCACCCCGCGGCTGCAGCGCACGTCTGTCAACACCAACACTACCTTGCCGCGCACTCGGTCCCGCCCGTCCGGTCCCTGAAATAAAATCTCCAGCCGGATCGAACTGTTCCCGATCGCGCGCACCACCAGGCTCGCCTGCAATACCTCGCCCATCGTGCACGGCGCCACAAAATCCACTTCCAGATGGACCGTGGGCAGCCCCCACCCGCGCCCCGCGTGCAATTCGCGAAAAGAAATGTCTAGCGCGTCATTGCACCAATCTTCTACCAGATTATTGAACATCTCGAGATAGCGCGGATAAAACACGATTCCCGCCGGATCGCAATGCGCGAAACGCACCAAGACTTCACTCCGGTATGCGGCTGCGGTTGCCTCCAGCTGCCGCGAAGGCGCTCGTTCACGATCCACCAAGCTTCTCCTGCTCTTGAAACGACTTGATAATTCCACGCGCGATAATCAGTTGCTGCACTTCGCTCGCACCTTCATAAATTCGCAGCGGACGTATCTCCCGATAGAGCCGTTCGACCGGCTCATCCTTTGAAACTCCCTGCCCGCCGAAAATCTGTACCGCCGCGTCGATCACGCGCTGTGCCGTCTCCGTGGCCGTCATCTTCGCCATCGCGGCTTCCACGGTCACGCGCTCGCCGCGGTCGCGCAGCCACGCCGCGCGGTACGTCAGAAGCGCCGCCGCATCGATGCTTGTGGCCATTTCCGCCAGTTTGCCCTGCGTCAACTGAAAATCCGCCAGCGTCTGCCCAAACATTTTCCTCGACGTCGACCTTTGCAGCGCTTCGTGCAGCGCCCGCCGCGCAAATCCCACCGCCGCGGCCGCCACGGACGTTCGAAACACATCGAGCGTCGCCATCGCTACTTTGAAACCTTGCCCCGGCTCTCCCAAACGCTGCGTGGCCGCCACTCGGCAATTCTTGAACGCGAGCCGCGCGAGCGGGTGCGGCGCGATCACTTCCAGCCGCTCCGCAATTTCGAAACCCGGCGCGGCCGGCTCGACGATAAACGCCGTGATTCCCTTCGCGCCCTCGCCTTCGCCCGTGCGCGCAAACAAGACGTAGAAATCTGCGATGCCGCCGTTTGAAATCCACGTCTTCTCGCCGTTCAGCACGTAGGAGTCGCCGTCCTTGCGTGCTTCGCAGCGCATGGCCGCCACGTCCGAGCCTGCCTCGGGCTCTGACAGCGCAAAGGCAGCAATCGCCGCTCCCTGCGCCACACGTGGCAGATAGCTCTGCTTCTGCGCGGGCGTGCCAAACAGCGTGATCGCCCCCGAACCTAGGCCCTGCAGCGCAAAGGCGAAGTCCGCGAGCCCGGAATGCCACGCCAGCGTCTCGCGAAAAATGCACAGCGCGCGCGTGTCAATCGCTTCGGATGCCGCCCCGTAAGCTGTGCCGCCGATCGCGTACGCCAGCCATCCAGCCTCGCCCAGCTTTCGAACCAGTTCCCGGCACGCGCGATCCACGTCATTCGCATGCTCCGCATGCACGTTCTCGCGCGCCCATTTTTCGACTCTTGCGGCAAGCTCCTTATGCCGCGGCTCCAGAAACGGCCAATCGAGATAAGTTCGTCCGCTCAGTTTCAATCTCCCTTGAATGCCGGCTTCTGTTTTTCGACAAACGCGTGATATGCGCGATGAAAATCATTCGTCGCCATGCAAATCGCCTGCGCCTGCGCTTCGCTCTCGATGGCCTCGTCCACTCCCATATTCCATTCCTGCTGCAGCATCTTTTTCGTCATGCCATGCGCAAACGTTGGACCGGCCGCCAATTCCTCCGCCAACGCGCGCGCCTCCTGCAGCAGCGATTCCGGAGTACAAAGCCGGTTGAAAAATCCCCAGCGCTCGCCCTCTTCGCCGCCCAGATTGCGGCCCGAGTAAAGCAATTCCGCCGCGCGGCCCTGCCCGATCGCGCGCGGCAACAGTGCGCAAGCGCCCATATCGCATCCCGCGAGCCCCACGCGCGTAAACAGAAACGCGGTCCTGCTGCGCGCGGTACCGAATCGTATGTCCGACGCCAGCGAGAGGATTGCCCCCGCGCCCGCACAGATGCCGTCCACCGCCGCGATGATCGGTTGCGGCGAGGCGCGCATGGCTTTCACCAGGTCGCCCGTCATTCGCGCAAAGGTCAGTAGTCCCGGCATGTCCAGCTTCGTCAGCGGCCCGATGATTTCGTGGACGTCGCCGCCGGAGCAGAAATTCCCGCCCGCGCCGGTAATCACCACGGCTTTTACATCGTCCGCGTAGACCATATTTCGAAACAAATCGCGCAGTTCCGCGTACGATTCGAACGTCAGCGGATTCTTGCGCTCGGGGCGGCTCAGCGTGATCGTCGCTACCTTGTTACCGATTTCGAATTGAAAGTGTTTCGCCTGGTAGTTTGCCAGCAGCGTACGATGGCCCGGCAGTTGGTGCGGCGAACCGGAGAGAAAACTCATGGACGCCTCCAACCGGCTCCCTCAGGCTTCTCTACCGCCGTGGCCGGCGTATCAAAGTTTCCGAGATGGATCTTCAGTTTTCGCAGTAGCCCGAACATCGATTGCTTCTCCTCGGGCGTTAAGCAGACAAGTAACTCCGCAATCCAGTGCTCGTGATGCGCCGCCATTTTTCGAAAGCGTTGCAGCCCTTTCTCCGTCAGCTTCACGCTCACCGCGCGCCGGTCCGCCGGATCGAGCGTCCGCACCACCAGCCCTTCCCTTTCAAGCTGATCCGTAATCCCCGTTACGTTGCCGCCCGAAACCATCAGCCGTTTCGAAAGCTCGTTCATGCGTAGACCCTTGGGACACCGCTCGAGCTGTGCCATCAAATCGAATCGTGGCAGTGTGGTTTCGAAATCCTGCCGCAGCCGCACCCGCACATGGCTTTCGATGCGCACCATGCAGGTCAGAAGCCGCAGCCACAGCCGCAACGCCTGATGGTCGCCTTGCGTGGCCCGCGTCTCCAGGTCCAGACAGAGTTCCGGCCTCGGCAGGCCACCTTCGCGTGCTTGCATTGTGGAAGGAATCGGCATTAGAACCTCACATCACCTCGCCGCCGGCCACGGCGATCGCTTGCCCGGTGATCGCCTCGCTGCCCGGCAGGCACAGCCACGCCACTGCATTCGCCACTTCCGCAGGCTGGATCAGCCGCTTCTGCGGGTTGTGCGACGTTAGCTCCGCCACCGCTTCTTCCGCGGAGCGCCCGGTTTTGGCGGTGATATTCGAAATCGCGTTCTTCACCATATCTGTCTCCGTGTAGCCGGGGCACACTGCGTTGACGGTGATGCCCTTGCCCACGAATTCCATCGCCAGAGACCGCGTGAGCCCCACTACCGCGTGTTTTGACGCGCAGTAGGCCGTCACGTAGCCGTAACCCTTCAGCCCCGCCACGCTCGCGACGTTTACGATGCGCCCCCACCCCGCGGACAACATTCCCGGCAGGGCCGCTTGCGTGCAATGAAATGTCCCGTCTAGATTGACGGCCATCAGCCGCCGCCACAGCTCCGCATCGGTCTTCAGGAACGGCGCCGACGCGGCCTGCCCCGCGTTATTCACCAGCACGGAGATCGGCCCGCTGCGCGCAATGGCTTGTTCGAATGCCTGCTTCACCGCGCTGGCGTCGGTTACGTCCGCTTGCACGTAGGCGATTTCGCCGGCTTGTTTCATCTCCGCGAGCGCTTCCGGTCCGGTTGGGCTGCGGCCTGTAATCGTCACGCGTGCTCCGTGCACCAACAGCATGCGCGCCACGGCTTCGCCGATGCCACGTGTGCCGCCGGTAACGACGGCGTGCTTGCCGCTAAAGGCAGCCGGCCCAAGGTTCCTCACGGCCGTCATACCTGCATCCTCAGCAATGCCGCACGTGCTAAGTTGCGCTCGAGTTGCGTCTTCCCGCTGACGTATTGCACCGGCCAATCCACTTCGGAAAATTGTTGCTTGGCCGCTTCGTGCAACGTCCACGCCGGATCGGCCAGATGCGGACGCGCAATCGCGCACAAATCGGCGCGGCCCGCGGCCACGATGGTGTTCACATGATCGCCTTCGAAGATATTGCCCACGGCGATGGTCGCGATGCCCACTTCGTTTCGAATGCGATCCGAAAAGGGAACCTGAAACATGCGCCCATACACCGGCTTTTCCGCCTTGCTCACTTGTCCCGCCGAGCAATCAATCACGTCCGCGCCGGCCTCTTTGAAAAAGCGCGCCACGCACGCCGCATCCTCGGGGGTAAGTCCACCGGGCACCCAATCGCTCGCCGAGATGCGCACGCTCATCGGCTTTTCCTGTGGCCAAACCGCGCGCATGGCCTTGAATACTTCCACTGGATAGCGGCAACGATTTTCCAATGAGCCGCCATATTCGTCTGTGCGCTGATTCGTAAGCGGAGAAACAAAGCTCGAAAGAAAATAGCCGTGCGCGCAGTGCAGCTCGAGCCAATCGAATCCGGCCGCTTCACCGCGCTTCGTCGCATCCACGAAGTCCTTCTGGATGCGCTCCATATCCTCCCGGGTCGCTTCGCACGGCGTTTGCGAAACCCCTTCGATATAGGGGATCGGCGAGGCCGAAAAAAGCGGCCAGTTCCCGCTATCGAGCGGCTGATCGATCCCCTCCCACATCCGCCGCGTTGAGCCTTTGCGTCCCGCGTGTCCAAGCTGCAACGCGATCTTCGCGTCCGTATGCGCGTGCACGTAATCCACGATGCGTTTCCAGGCATGCTCCTGCGCGTCATTCCACATTCCAGGACACGCCGGAGTGATTCGCGCATCGGGCGAAACGCAGGTCATCTCCGTCACCACCATGGCCGCTCCACCCATCGCCCGCGAACCAAGGTGCACCAGGTGAAAATCGTTCGGCAGGCCGTCTTCGGACATATACGTCGCCATCGGTGACACGATCACGCGATTTTTCAGCGTCACGCCGCGCACGCGAAACGGCGTGAACATCGGCGGCACCGCGTGGTGCACGCCGCTCCGCGCCGCAAACCATTCCTCCACGCTCTGTACGTAATTTGCGTCGCGCAGCTTCAGATTTTCATGGCCGATGCGCTGGCTGCCGGTCAGCAGGCTGTAGGTAAACTGCTCCACGTCCAGGTGTACGTACCGGTCCACCTGCTCGAACCATTCCATGCGGTTGCGTGCCGCGCTTTGCAGCTTCAGCGCCTCGGTTTCACGCTCTTCCTGGTAACGTTGCAGCGCGCCGGACACTTCGCCGCCGTGCTCGGAAAGCACGCGCGAGAGCGCAATCGCATCTTCCATCGCCAGTTTTGTGCCCGAGCCGATGCTGAAATGCGCGGTATGCGCGGCGTCGCCGATCAGCACGATATTTTTGTGATACCACTTCTCGCAAAGAATCCGGTTGAACTTCAGCCAGATCGCCGAGCCCGTCAGGTGCTTGGCATTCGAGATCAGCCGGTGACCTTGCAGACGTTCCGCAAAAAGTTTCTCGCAGAACGCAATGGATTCGTCCTGCTCCATCTTGTCGAGCCCGGCCGCGCGCCAAACCTCTTCAGGCGCCTCGATAATGAACGTCGACCAGTCATCATCAAAGCGATAGGCGTGCAGGTTAAACCAGCCCGCCTCCGTCTCGCGGAAATCGAAAGTAAATGCATCCAGCTTCATCTTGCAGCCCAGCCACACAAACCGATTTTTCCGCGGCTGAATGTTGGGCTTGAACACATCTTCGAATTTGCGCCGCGTAATCGAGGCGGCCCCGTCCGAGGCAATCACCAGATCATATTCCGCAGCATATTTATCCGGATCGGTAACCTCGGTTTCGAAAATAAGTTTGACGCCCAGGTTCGCGGCGCGCTGTTGCAGGATCTGAAGCAATTTCATGCGCGCGATGCCGCAGAAGCCGTGCCCGCCGGAAGTAAACTTTCGCCCTCTAAAGAAAACGTCGATGTCGTCCCAGTGCCGGAATGCCTGTGTGATCGCTGCGTGCGTTTCCGGATCAGCCTGCTGAAAGCCGCTCATCGTCTTGTCCGAGAACACCACGCCCCATCCGAACGTGCTGTCCGGGCGGTTCCGCTCCACCACCGTGATCTCCCACGCCGGATTCGCCTTCTTGATCAGGATCGAGAAGTAGAGCCCGCCAGGTCCGCCGCCAAGACAAACAATCCTCATCCGCCTACATCTCCGATCGAAAATACGCTACAGGGCCAAGTAGCACAGGCACTCTTGCCTGTGCAGTAAGCCAAGGCTTCGGCTCACGCGCTTCAACGCAGCAATCGCACAATTCACGCTGGCAATTCGTTCAACATCGCCGCAAGCTTCTCGCCATTTTCGTCCGCCAACGCCGCCTCACGCAGTTTCTTCAGTCCTGCAGCAGCATCGCCCGTCGGCCGCAGCCGCGGAATCGCGCCGAGCACGGCGTTGTAACTGCGCGTACCGCGAATGTGAGTTTCGCCATAGCCTTTGAGCAATTGCGGACATTCCGCCACTTCGAGCGCCAGCGCGTAGTCCTCCGCCGCAAGCGACCGCACCCGTTCGAGCCACGCTTGAATCATCGCGGCCTCTTCCCGAAAGCGCAGCGACTTTCGCCGCGTCGGCCGCAAGCTCGCGAGCACGTAAAGCTGCAAGAATCCGCTCAGTGAGGTGGTTTGCACGATTTTTCCAGGACCCGTGAACTTGTCGATCAGTCCTTTCGCCGCACGCGACCTCAAAAGCCATTTCCCAAGCCCCGCCGGAAGAATGTCCGCAATTTCCTGCGGCCCGGGGTGCAGAAACTCGTTGATCCGCACCAATTGCTCGCCGCTGGCGCGAACTTCCTTCTGGACGCGATCGAATCGTGAGCGCCGAATCTTCAGGTCCGCCACGCGAATGGCGTCTTCATACGTCATCCAGAGCGCGAGGTACCTTCCCGTTTCCCGCAAAAGGCTGTAATCTCCGTTTCCGTGTTGCTGGTCGAGATCGCGAATCGGCCCAAGCCATCGCAAATAGTCCGCGGCATACGCTTCGTCCTGGTAATCGGCCAGCCGCGAAACGCCCGCGAACAAAATGTCGTGGCTCGCCGCCGGAAATTCGTTTTCGATTTTCCCTGCGAGCGCTTGCAGCCGCGCGCCAATCTTCGGCTTCGCAGCAACAACCGACTCCGCGACGCTCGGCGCCGCCGCAGGCTGCGACGCCGCCGCAAATCCCGCCGCAAACGCCGCCAAACTCGATTCCACACCGACCCCGCCGCGCGTGATCGCGTCTTCGAATTCCTTCCGCGTAAATGGTAGAGCGCCGGTACTCGCCAACGCGCCGAAGAGGGGCGCGCTGATCACGCTCCGCGTATCCTCCGCGATTCGAGCAAAGTCGCCATGCACGAACCTTCTCGCCGACGCCGCGCCGGCCTCGATCAATTTCGCCGCATTCACTTGCCCGTCAGCGATGGCCATCTTTTCCGTCATCGAGTAAACGCGATTCGTGGACGCGATGAGAGTGGTGCGCTCCGGCGTTACCAGCCCGCGTTGGATGGCGCGCCCAGCCTCCATCAGTTCGGAGGCCAGCACGATATCGAGCTCGCCCGGCACTGGCATCAACGCAAGCACCGGTTCCTTCCCTGCCGCCTTTGCCGCCGCCTCTGGGAAAATCTCGATGTAATAGATGGTTGCGCCAGTGCGCTGTGCCACGCCCGGCACCGAAGTGTTTTGCGCGCAGTACCCGGAATGCTCGGCCAGATCGACGAGCCAATCCGCCAGCACGCCGCCGCCCTCGCCACCCATGGCGACAATGGCGATGGTGATCGCCTTCGCCGCCGGCACTTTCGAATCTTGCGCCGCGTTCGGAGCTGCCGTTGTGAGCGTGGAGTTCATCTGAGATTTCGTTCTACAAAGAAGTCAGGCCTGCCAGCCGCCGGTCCATCCGTCCCTGCAGGAACCCGATAATCGCCCGCCGAAAGCTCGCCGCGAACCGGTCCCACCCGCTCGGATTGGAAATCACGTCCGCGCGGAAAAACGAAGGACACAGCACCGCCGCATGCGCCACCTCGCCACAAAGCCCGCAGCCCACGCAGCTATCGATCACCGTTGCCACCGGATCCTTGCGCAACGGATCGGAGGTCGGCTTGACCGTCAGCGAAGGGCACCCGGATAGCCGGATGCAGGAATGATCCCCGGTGCAGGTATCTTCATCCACGCCGAAACGCTCGCGCACCACGCGCTTGCCTTCCTTCGCCATCTTGGCCATCAGCGGCTTCACGCGCCGCTGCTTATTCAGCGTGCATTCGCTCTGCGCGACGATCACCTTCGGTCCTTTTTCCTTCGTCGTTAGCGCCTCTTTGATGACGTCGCGCATCTTCGCCACGCTGAAAGTGCGCGTCACCGTGCGAACCCATTTCACGCCGACGCCGCGCACCGCATCCTCGATCGGTTGCTGTGTGGTGCGGATCGGGTTCAGGGCCGCGGAGGAAAGAATGTCCTGCCCGCCGGTCGCCGCCGTGTAGCTGTTGTCCACCACGATCAGCACGCTGTCGCTTTGATTGAAGACAGCGTTGCCTACGCCGCTGGTCAGACCGTTGTGCCAGAACCCGCCATCGCCCATAAAGCTGATCGTGCGCTTATCGGTTTCTTTGGTGTTGAAAGCCGCCGCGCTCGCCCAGCCCAGGCCGTAGCCCATCGTGGTAGCACCCAAATTGAAGGGCGGCAAAATCGAAAAAAGATGGCAGCCGATGTCGCAGCTCACGTGATGCGAACCCAGTTCGCGCTCCACCAATTTCATCGCGGTGAAAATTGGACGTTCCGGGCAGCCCGTGCAGAATGACGGTGGCCGCGGGTGCACTTCGCTATTTGCTGAGAGCACTGGCGGCAATTTCGGCGCCGCCGGCCGTGCTAACGCGGGCAGCTTCGCACCGTCCATGAGCCGTGGAGCGTATTGCTCCATGAATTTCACGATGCCCTTCGTCACCACCGGAGCGGTATACTCCCCCGCCATTGCCAGAAAATCCTTGCCGTGCACTTTCGTTTGTATGTCGGCCCTGCGCAGAATCGAATGCAGGTTCTGCTCGATAAAGTCCGGCTGGCCCTCTTCGATCACCAGCACGGCGCGTTTGCCGAGGCAGAAGCGCTTCACCTCTTCATCCACCAGCGGATAGGTCACGTTCAGCACGTAAAGCGGCACTTGGCTATCGCCAAACGCATTGCTCAAGCCCAAAAGCTCGAGCGACCGCACCATCGTGTTGTACATCCCGCCCTGCAAAATGATGCCGACGTCTTGCGTGCCATCCGCAAAGAATTCGTTAAGCTGGCGCTCCTGAATGAACTTCTGCGCGGCGGGCCACCGCTTCTGCACTTTTTCCTGCTCGTGGACGAAACTGCCCGGTGGCAGCACGATGCGGCTCACGTCACGCGAAGGATGCTCGATCGCATCCTTCAAGGTGAATTTCGCGCGCACGTTGTCTTTGGCGATAAAGCGCCCGTGCACGTGGCACGCGCGGATGCGCAGCTCGAGCATCACCGGAGTATTCGTCGCTTCCGAAAGCTCGAACGCCTGTTCCACGGCCTGCACGATCGACGGAAGATTGGGCCGCGGATCGAGCAGCCACATCTGCGATTTCATCGCGAACGCGTGCGAGCGCTCCTGCATGATGCTCGACCCTTCGCCATAATCCTCGCCCACAATGATCAACGCCCCACCGGTCACGCCACCCGAAGCCAAGTTGGCCAGCGCATCCGACGCCACGTTCGTGCCGACGGTGGATTTGAACGTCACCGCACCACGCAGCGGATAGTTCACGGAAGCCGCCAGAGTTGCCGCCGCCGTCGCTTCCGAAGCGCTATGTTCGAACCGCACGCCAAGCTCTTGCAGAATCGGATTCGCGTCGGCCAGCACGTCCATCAGGTGGGAAATCGGCGCGCCTTGATAGCCGGCCACGTAGGAAACGCCCGATTGCAGCAGCGCCTTCGTCACGGCCAGGATACCCTCGCCGCGAAATTCTTCGCCCGCGCCCAACCGCAGTTTTTGCACTTCTTTTGTGAAGAATCGCTCTGCCATGAAGGAACTCCTGCTATAAGGACGCCACCTTCCGCCGCTCGCTCACAAATGCACGCGGATGCGGTGGACAAACCGAGGGCCGAGAATCTTTTTACAATTAAATAGTTTAGGTGTCAACTATTCTTTGGCGGGTTAAGCCGGCGCGCGAGACCTGCCTCGTAAAATATTATGTATCAGCGACTTGCGGGAACCAACGCAAGCACCCGGCACGGACTTCCCGAACCGCTCACGATCTTCAGTGGCGGCGTAATCAGGACCGCCCCTTTCGGCGGAAGTTGGTCGAGGTTTACTAGGCTAGCGAGGCCAAATTTGTTGTTTCCGTGCATCCCGCTGTGGCACGGGAACGGCGGCTCGAAGCGAAATGCCTGCCCGGCGTCGGTGCCCACGCCCTCCGCGCCCCAGCCAATCACGCTCCGCTCTTTCGCAAGAAACGGCACCAGTTTCGGGTCGGGACCCGGAACGTGCGCGCCGTCTTCCTTGATATTGAGGAACGCGTCGGGATCTTGCCTCTTCGACCAATCCGTGCGCATCAACACCCACGAGCCGGCCTCAATGCGTCCATACTTCTGCTCCCAAGCTTCCACGTGCTGCACCGTCAGCAAAAAATCCGGGTTGTTCGCGGCTTCCTTCGAAACGTCGATCACGCATGCCGGCGCAAGAAATTTTTCCACGGGGATCGTGTCCGTCGCATTCTTGCCGTAGTCTTTGCCTGTCACCCAATGGATCGGCGCATCAAAGTGCGTCCCGGTATGCTCGCCGCAGGAGAAATTGTTCCAGTACCACGCCGGACCGCGCGAATCGTATTTCGAAATTTCCAGCAGGCGAAATGGCCATGACTTGCCGAATTCCGGCGGCAATTGAATGATGGGCGTGGAAGCTTGCAGCGATTGCGTCAGATCAACCACTCGAATAGAACCTGCGGCAATGGCCTCTGCGAACGCGGCAAGAATGTTCTCTGCCATGGGGCCCCCTGGGGAACGAATCGAATTTCGCATGAGCGCAAAGCGGCCGCAGAAATCGGGCCGTGCCCGCCCGCGGTCCGGGCCAAGATACGCGCTTCGCTAATCGAAACGTTCGGCTTGCGCAGCCTGTATAACTTCGCGTGCATTCAATGTCAAGTGGTATGCCAGTTGTACACATTCTGTAAACAACGCGGCGTTTATGAAAGCATATCTCGGACGGAAATTCCCATGGCCGCCGGCGATCGCCACAGATACGCGCGAAACACCCTCAGCCAATTGCGGCAAAAATCAAACTCGCGTAATATGCACTATCTGCAGTGCATTTCGGTGCGCTCGTAGCTCAGCTGGATAGAGCGTCTGGCTACGAACCAGAAGGTCGGGAGTTCGAATCTCTCCGGGCGCACCACTTCAAGCTGCCGGCCTATCAGAAAAAAAAGCGAGCCTAAGCGAAGCTGGATAGAGTCCGCCGCAGGCGGAAACCAGAAGGTCGGGAGTTCGAATCTCTCCGGGCGCACCACTTCAAGCTGCCGGCCTATCAGAAAAAAAAGCGAGCCTAAGCGAAGCTGGATAGAGTCCGCCGCAGGCGGAAACCAGAAGGTCGGGAGTTCGAATCTCTCCGGGCGCACCACTTCAAGCTGCCGGCCTATCAGAAAAAAAAGCGAGCCTAAGCGAAGCTGGATAGAGTCCGCCGCAGGCGGAAACCAGAAGGTCGGGAGTTCGAATCTCTCCGGGCGCACCACTTCAAGCTGCCGGCCTATCAGAAAAAAAAGCGAGCCTAAGCGAAGCTGGATAGAGTCCGCCGCAGGCGGAAACCAGAAGGTCGGGAGTTCGAATCTCTCCGGGCGCACCACTTCAAGCTGCCGGCCTATCAGAAAAAAAGCGAGCCTAAGCGAAGCTGGATAGAGTCCGCCGCAGGCGGAAACCAGAAGGTCGGGAGTTCGAATCTCTCCGGGCGCCCCACTTCAAGCTGTCGGCCTATCAGAAAAAAAGCGAGCGTAAGCGAAGCTGGATCGAGTCCGCCGCAGGCGGAAACCAGAAGGTCGGGAGTTCGAATCTCTCCGGGCGCACCACTTCAAGCTGCCGGCCTATCGGAAAAAAGCGAGCCTAAGCGAAGCTGGATCGAGTCCGCCGCAGGCGGAAACCAGAAGGTCGGGAGTTCGAATCTCTCCGGGCGCACCACTTTAAACCTGTCTGCCCATCAGAAAAAAAGCGAGCCTAAGCGAAGCTGGATAGAGTCCGCCGCAGGCGGAAACCAGAAGGTCGGGAGTTCGAATCTCTCCGGGCGCACCACTTCAAGCTGCCGGCCTATCGGAAAAAAAGCGAGCGTAAGCGAAGCTGGATAGAGTCCGCCGCAGGCGGAAACCAGAAGGTCGGGAGTTCGAATCTCTCCGGGCGCACCACTTTAAACCTGTCTGCCCATCAGAAAAAAAGCGAGCCTAAGCGAAGCTGGATAGAGTCCGCCGCAGGCGGAAACCAGAAGGTCGGGAGTTCGAATCTCTCCGGGCGCACCACTTCAAGCTGCCGGCCTATCGAAAAAAAGCGAGCCTAAGCGAAGCTGGATCGAGTCCGCCGCAGGCGGAAACCAGAAGGTCGGGAGTTCGAATCTCTCCGGGCGCACCACTTCAAGCTGCCGGCCTATCAGAAAAAAAGCGAGCCTAAGCGAAGCTGGATAGAGTCCGCCGCAGGCGGAAACCAGAAGGTCGGGAGTTCGAATCTCTCCGGGCGCACCACTTTAAACCTGTCTGCCCATCAGAAAAAAAGCGAGCCTAAGCGAAGCTGGATAGAGTCCGCCGCAGGCGGAAACCAGAAGGTCGGGAGTTCGAATCTCTCCGGGCGCACCACTTCAAGCTGCCGGCCTATCGAAAAAAAGCGAGCCTAAGCGAAGCTGGATCGAGTCCGCCGCAGGCGGAAACCAGAAGGTCGGGAGTTCGAATCTCTCCGGGCGCACCACTTCAAGCTGCCGGCCTATCAGAAAAAAAAGCGAGCCTAAGCGAAGCTGGATAGAGTCCGCCGCAGGCGGAAACCAGAAGGTCGGGAGTTCGAATCTCTCCGGGCGCACCACTTCAAGCTGCCGGCCTATCAGAAAAAAAAGCGAGCCTAAGCGAAGCTGGATAGAGTCCGCCGCAGGCGGAAACCAGAAGGTCGGGAGTTCGAATCTCTCCGGGCGCACCACTTCAAGCTGCCGGCCTATCGGAAAAAAAGCGAGCCTAAGCGAAGCTGGATAGAGTCCGCCGCAGGCGGGAACCAGAAGGTCGGGAGTTCGAATCTCTCCGGGCGCACCACTTTCTTGCGTGGATTGTTTTCAACGACTTCAGCCGATACCCTTTAGTTCGTTTCTAACTCAGGCCCCTCGTCGGCTACTTTGGAGACGACTAAGAATCCATTCGCCCGGTTAACGCCGGAGTGTCAGCTATCGCGGAAGTAATGGCCTAAATCCCCGTTGGCCATGCTTGCGGAGTCGACTCCAAATACGTTGCCGTTATCTTTGAGCGCCCGACCGGCATGGGCCTTTTATGCTCAAGCTGGGACACGCAAATCTATTCCCGGATTTTGTGCTCAAGGATTTTGTTGTATAGAAGACGACGGTTGATTTGCAAACGGTCCGCCGCGTCGGTCTTGTTTCCGTAGGCCTCCTTGAGCGCATTCTCAATCAGGTTTCGTTCCAGCTCGGCGATCGCTTTGTGAAAGGGCATCGAAAGGTATTGGGGCTCCTGTTCGCCATTGTGGCCATTGGCGCCGGCGGTAGCCACAGGGAAATGGACGGGCATCACTACGCGTCCACCAGCCATGAGGACTGCGCGCTCTACGATATTTTCGAGCTCACGCACGTTTCCCGGATAACAATAAGTTTGCAGCCGCAGGATCGCTTCGTCGGAGAAGCCCACGGAAGCGAGGGAATTCTTCTCGCTATAGAAGCGCAAAAAGTGTTCCGCGAGCAGAACGATATCGGAGCGCCGTTCGCGCAAGGGCGGTACGGAAATGCGGACGACGTTCAAGCGATAGTAGAGATCCTCCCGAAACATTTTTTCGCAGACGCAGGCCTCCAGATTACGGTTCGTAGCCGCCAGCACGCGAAAATTTCCACAGAGAGTTTCGGTGCCCCCGACACGTTCGAAGGTGTGTTCCTGCAAGACGCGCAAAAGCTTCACTTGCAAGCTGGGCGGAAGCTCGCCAATTTCATCTAGAAAGATCGTGCCGCCCTCGGCGGCTTCGAAGCGTCCCTGTTTTCTGCCGACGGCGCCGGTGAATGCTCCACGTTCGTGGCCGAAAAGCTCGGTTTCTAGCAGGTTTTCTGGAAGAGCCGCACAATTCACTACGACGAAAGGCTTTTCCTTCCGGTGGCTATAATTGTGCACGGCTTCGGCGACGAGTTCCTTGCCGGTGCCGGACTCGCCACAAATCAAGACGGTGGAATCGGTTTCGGCGACCTTACCGATCAGAGTAAAAACATCCAACATGCGCTGGCTCGAACCGATCAATCGCCCGGGTCCGACGCCGCCCGAGCGGCCTAACTGTGCGCGAAGTTTGGCGACCTCGCGATTCAGGGAGGCGTGAGCGAGTGCGCGTTCCGCGGTGAGCGAGATTTCCTCGAGATCGAAGGGCTTGGTTACAAAATCATAGGCTCCCAGGCGAGCCGCTTCGATGGCGCTGTGGCTCGAACCAAACGCGGTAATTACGATAACGGGCACGCCAGCAAGCCGGGCATCTTGGCGCAGATAGCGCAGCAATGCGTCGCCGCCCATCTTTGGCATTTTCCAGTCGCTAAAGATCAGGTCCGGAACCGTGGTTCGAAGGATTTCGACGGCGGCGGTGCCATCTGCGGCTTCGAGCGTGGCAAAACCGCGCGCCCGCAAAATTTCCGCAAGTGTTTTGCGAAGGTTGGCCTCGTCATCAACAATGAGAATCGTTTCACTCATTTGTGGTCATGCCACACCGACTTTGGCGCCGTTCTGGACCAAGGGAAGCACAATGCGCACGCTGGTGCCGTGGCCTTCCACGCTCTCAATCTGAATATCGCCGCCGTGCGCGCGTACCAGTTCGTTGCAGATGCAGAGGCCGAGCCCGGTACCCGATGGCTTGGTAGTGAAAAAGGGCTCGAAGACATGATTCACCACACCCGGATCGATGCCCCTTCCCGAGTCGCAGAAATCCACACGAACGGTACCGGAGCCCAGTTTGACGGAAGTGACGCCAACCCAGAGGGTTCCTCCGGACCCGGACATGGCCTCCACGGCATTCTGGATGAGGTTGTCAAAGACTTGCGCCATGCGGTCGCCGTCGAGGTCCAAGCTTACATCGTCCGAGAAATTGGTGACGAGTTTCACGCCATTTTGCGCGGCTCGTTCGCGAAACCCATCGAGCCGCTGACCGATCAGCCGGCACAAACTGATAGACTCCGCGCGCAGACGCACTGGCTGGGAGAAACTGAGAAGGCGGTTGACCATGCCATTGAGTCTTTCAATCTCTTCGAGGGCGATCGCGCAGGAATCGTGCACGCGCTGGTCGCTCGAATCGCGGCGGCACATTTGCACGCGCAAGCGAATCGTCGCCAGAGGGTTGCGAACTTCATGCGCCACCCCGGCAATCAGCCGGCCCAGCGCGGCGAGCCGTTCGGAGTGGCGCAGGCGATCCTCAATTTGGCGTTCATGCTCAATATTTTGTTTGAGGGTGGCGCCCAGGCGATTTATGCCTTGCGCGATACGCTGAATTTCGCCTGGGTCGGAAGTGGTTTGGATCTGTGAGCCGAGGTTTTGCTCCAGGCTCTGCAAGCCACCTTCGATTTTGCGAACGCCATTCTGTAAATTGCGCACTACGAATAACGTCAAGAGGACCGAGGCCAAGGCGGCCGCACCGAGCACCACGGCCAGTAAGTAAGCGCGAAAACGGTTCGTTCCCGGAAGGCTGGGCAACTCCTTCATGGTCCACGCACTGCCGACGTACGCTTGGCCGAGCCGGACGGGCATCGCTTCGATCAGCACAATTTCATGAGGGCTGGTGAGGACGCGCTGCGAGAGCTTGTGCGTAAGGGCCGCTTGGCGGGCAACCTCGAGTATGGCAGGCGCTCCCTCGGTCGAAACCGCAGGCGAGGAGTCGGCGGCCACGCCGTGCGCGGGAAATGTATCGCCCACCAACACGTCACCGGATGACGAGTAGAAGCCGCCGCCCACGTTCTCGGCATTGGCGAGGACGCGTCCGCTGAGCAAGGCGAGCGTGTCTTGCGAAGTTGCCCGGAGTGGGGTATCCAGCGGCGAGGACACCCTGGCGTCTGCAGATGCGCCTTGTTGGCCAGCCGATGCGACGTAGCGCCGGACGAGTTCCTGGGTCGTGGCCGAAAGCCGCTTAGTCTCGTCACTCAGAATTGCGGATTTGGTGTATTGCAAGGCAACAACGGTGGCCAAGAGGACCGTTAAGAGCAACACGGCCGCGAGTGCACCCAGTAGCGTGATCTGCCATTGAAAGCTGAGTCTCGAAAGTGTGAGCCGCCGCAGCAAAAAACCTCCGAACTCTTGAGAAGCCGGATCAGCTTGGTTTTACGCCCATCTTAGCGTAGCGCTTCCTTTCGCAAAGTGCGAGGCCACGGCACTCTGCCACAGTGCCACGTATGCCGGCTGGGGGGCGCAGGGGCGCCGCTCCTACCAGGGGGAGCTGGCAACAGGAGCGGCGCCTCTGGCTTCCTGGGGTGATCCACAAGCCGGTGGAGGACCGGCTTGTAGACCAAGAGCGGCAGGGATTTGGATGTCGGGGTGGTCCCTGCTTGCCCTTCTTCTAGCGCCGCACCTCGTTATCACGTGCGACGCAATGCGAACGATGACGAAGCATCCGGCCCACAGGATCAACTCGAACGTATGAAAGCTAATACCCACTGGGAATCGGCTCGCTTGAATCCTCTGGCGGGGCTGTTTTCAAAACCGCGCAGAGCACGGACGCATAACAGCAGTTTGCATGCCAAAAGCCGGTGAGGCGTCACATCCGCAAAACAGCCTATTTTGCTGCATATGGGCACGCGAGCGGTGCGCTCGGCGGCCAGGAATGTAAAGAAAAAGCGCAGCACGTGTGAAGAAAGCGAACAGGATCCCGTTGACCGCAGATGAACCGCGTGCCCGCCTACTGCGAGCAGAGCGTCTCCGGCGCCCGGTCGCGTTCCTATTTCTCGTTTTGCGATCGATATTGCCTCGCAGTTGCTTCGGGCGAAGACCTGCACTCATCTTTCGGGTCTTTTGAGGAAATCAGCACGGAAAGGCATGTGAAATGCTTGAAGATCACACTGGATCGAGCCGGGTAACCCGGATCGGAAGCTGCACGTAAGGAGAGTCCGTTGAATCAGAAAAGCCACCACCAGCGAAGAGCGAAACGTCACGTAGCGCCGGAAAGATATATCGCCAACTCTACGCCCGACGTAGACGCGCTGTTTGAGGCCAATCTGCCGCGGCTAACGCATGTAGCGCTGCGAGTGTTACGCCACCGGGAAGATTCCGAGGACGCGGTGCAAGACGGGCTGTTGTCTGCGTTCACTCACCTGGATCAATTTCGCGGGCAAGCCCGATTTTCCACGTGGCTCCACAGCATTATTGTAAATTCCGCGCTGATCAAGTTCCGAAGACAGAAGTCGCGGCCAACGACTTCGCTGGACGAGATGACGGCGAATGACGGCGAGGGGTGTCCGGCCCTGTTGATCGCAGACTCACGGCCTGATTCGGAACAAACGTATGCCCGCCGGGAACAGTTTCACATGTTGGCCGACGCCATCGAGCACCTGCCGAAAATTCATCGGTTGGCGGTGCGGCTGTGCAATATCGAGGGTTTGCGTACGGAGGACGCCGCGCAAGAGCTAGGCATTTCAGTTCCAGCACTCAAGACGCGCCTCTTTCGCGCCCGCTGGCTTATTGCCAATCACATCAGACTCACGCACGCCAAGCGACAGTTCGGGCGGCGCGCCGCAAGCGATCAATTGCAAGTCCCGTCCGATCGCACCCCGAACACCTTCAACCGGCGCCAATCGGATGGATTTCAATGCGCCGCGGATTGAGCCGAGCTGAGCTTGGCGCAATTCCCTATTTGACTAGGAGAGGACTACGGATATGAGGGACCAAACAGCAGCAGCTACTAAACCAGCGACAAATTTCAGTGCGAGTGCGAATCACCTAATTGTTCCTCCGGAAGAAATCGGAATTTATAAGGAGGTAATTGATAGCCAAATCCAACAGCGGGCGTACGAGCTTTTTCAAAGGCGAGGCTGTAGCAAAGGTCAGGACTGGGAAGATTGGTTCTTGGCTGAAGAAGAGGTGGTTCAAGCCCTGGGAGTTGACCTGGAAGTTTCTCCCTTAAGTTTTATCGCGGTTGTGTATATCGAAGGGCACAACCCGCAGGATCTCAGGATCGGCATCGAGCCTCGACAGCTGACAATATGTGACGCGTTCATTGGCAAAAAACAAAAAGCAACTCATTCGATCGCCTGCCAGTCGCATCCCAAGCGAATCTTCCTTTCTCTTGAGCTACCTGAACCGGTGCAAGCAGCTTCGGCTTCCGCTGATATCCGACATGGCAAGCTCTTGGTCCGCCTACCCAAGGATGGCGTTGACAGATCTTCCGACCGGCCAAGATTCTGATAGGCGAACGCAGCAGTCCAAGCCTGCAAGATCGAATATCGAAAGCACAAGAGGATCGGCGCTTACTAACGACGCGTCCCGAGAACCGGAGGAACACGAAAGACCCGCACGCGAGCCGCGCTGAGATGCTGGAAAAAGGCGCCAGCCGTAACCTGGAGAGGGCCATCGTCAGTCCGAGGGATAGATATACTTCTGGATCGGAATGCGCACCGACCCGACGACGCCTGAAGTCACATCGCGTAACACCGCGACAAATACCATCGTCTGCGGCATCATTGGAAATTGTTCGGTGAACTTCATGCCATCCTTCGCAGCCTGATCATATTGTGTTTGGGAAAGATCAAGGGTTTCATGTCCTCTCGTCACCCTGATAGTGCGGCCTTGGTTATTCAGCTGCACAAAGAAGCCAGCGACTTGTCCTTTCCAACGGCCGTCGTCGGCCAGCGCTACCATCGAACGTGGATCGTACGTAATCTCGGTCGAGATGGTGAGCGGCATACTTCCTTCCGCTTTTTTCACAGCCACCGTGAAGGGAACAACCGAAGAATCTAACGGACTTTCTGCGATCCGTCGGACTAATGCAGACGACGTCGAGATGCTAGAGGCCGAGACGCTCGAAATCGGAGTGCTGGGCCCGTTATACCCGTCGCGACTCAGCACCGTGACGTCTTCCCGGTCAACCATCACCTTGATTTTATGGAACTGGCCGGGTCTCGCATGATCTAGATAGTAGCCGATTGAATAGCTCAGCCTGGCATCGTTCAGTGCCTGTTCGATCCCGGTATCGAGATCATTCCGCATGATGAAAGGGCGTCCGCCGGTTCGCTCGGCCAGTCTGCGCATATCCAAATGCATCGGCACTTCCGGCAACGATGTGCTGACGCCAAATCCAGGACCGGGATTGTCAATGAACCCGGTTCCTGACGACTCGACACCACCGGCGCTGACCGGATAAATCGCGATACCGGAATCGTTGAATTGGCGTTGGATGAAATCGAAATTCGCCGTATACGCAGATGGGATCGAGCGCAATGGGTCTACCGGAAAGGGCGCATGCAACGACTGAGTGAGATAAACCAAAGCCTTTCGTCCGGGAACTCCGTCGAGATGCCTGCGGATCGCTTGGAATGCTTGCGTTGTCGTTTGGAAGTGCGCTTCCGCATGAGGATCGAATCCACCTCCGTGCCAGACCTGTCCTTGCGGACCGAGCCTTGGAGGATTCGGAGCGCCGTTTTCTTTTCCTTGCAGAAACCGGTCAAGCGCCGGATTTTCCGTGCCATCTCTGGCGACGGTTTTCGCAGGCGATGCCGTCTTTCGCGCGTCGTATCGCTGAATCGCTGAGAGCAGGTCCGTGGCATCCTGAGTAAAGTCATGAAGCACTTCGAAATCCAACCCCAGCCCCCCACTTGGCGATGACGCTTCCCGAAGAACATAAACCCCGATTCGGTCTTGCGGCCGCAGGTGTCTCAAGAATGTGCGAATCTCTTCCATGTCATATGCGCGCACCTCAGAATCGGTGTTGAGCGCGTCGAACAAGAGAACCGTGACGCTCGGTGGTTCTCCGAGCTTGGACCAATCGTTAGTGTAGGTGTCCGGCGGCAAAGGCTGGGCCGCCGTCTGGGCTTGGTTTTGGATGAGCGAGAAAAAGGCGATATCTTGCCGCTTGCCGTTGTCGATGACGGTAAAATCTTCTTTCGTGAGCCCAGCAACGGGGTTGTGACCTTTATCCGTTACGACAACGTTCAAGGACACGACCCAGGTCCGCACCTTGATTTGCGCGCTGGGCTTGCTGCCCTGGCTATAAAGATTAGAAATACCAAGTGGGAGGAGCAAGAAGAGAATAGCCGCTACTCTGTATTTGAGGTACCTGGGCATGGGGACCTCCGCTAATCATGGCCCGCCGCCACAGTCAGTATATAACTACCTTTAATATCTAACTCATCTATATCAGTAAACATACAAACAAAGCATAAAAATCACAACGAAGTGTTATTCTTCAACAAGTCGCTTATTGTCTCAAGGCACTACCCCCCCGACGCAATCAGCGCTCCGCCAAGCGTCTGTGGGTGTGTTTTTTCAACGCTCACCTTGATCATCTTCCTTGATAAAACTGTGCCATCAGTTCGTGCCCGGATCATACACAAGTCCGGCGATCAGAACGTCAAATTTATTCTCCAGGCATTCTCTGTCGATGGCGGGAAAACGTGGGAAACGAATTGGATCACCGAGCAAACCAAGGAGAAGCCGTAATCGCCGAACGCAGGAACTGCGAACGCCGATGCCGCCTTGCCTAAAACCCGATCTACAAACTGGAGGGACAAAAGGAAAGAGGCGCTCGGTAAGCTCACAAGCGCCTCGTCTACTGCATCAACGTAAACCGTACCTCACTGGATCACCTCCTTCTCGGCAAGTGCGCCGATGTCGACAAGAGTGTCGAGTGATCCGATTATAGCGCGAGACATTTTCTCCGGTCTAGCCATTTTCGACGCGCGCCTTTATATCCGAGTACGCCGCATCAATGAGCCTGCTTAGCGCAGCGGAGTTTGTGGACGTTCCCGGCCTCAGCTTCACATGGCGCATGAACTTGCCGGTGCCTTCCAACAAGCGGGCCGGATCGGGTAGCGCTGCGCCGTGAAAGAATCCCACGTTTACGTGCGAGGTAAATACATTGACGTAGCCGAAGGGCGCATCTCCCAGACAGGCAACCGGACAGCCGTCATGCAAAAGCTCCCGGACTTCGTCCCCGCATTTTCGCATTACCTCGAACCACTGACGCGCCATGGCTCCCAATTCACCTGCGTGATGTTTCATCCACGTATCGATGGCAGGATCTCGCTCGACGGCGCCGTTGAATCGCAGCAATTCCGCTCTCATCATCGCTCCACATAACCGCATTCAAGGAAGCTCAAAGATTCCTCAAACTTGCCGGGAAACCTCAATCTGAAAAATCCGCTAGGATTTGCTTTGCCAACGACAAGACCTCTTGTCGAAATTCCTCGGTCACGCTTAGGCGTCCGTCTGGCTCAATCCCCTCCATCCTAAACAGTGGTCGAAGTTCCTGAACGGCCGCATCGTTGCTGCACCACAATCCATAAAGGCGGCGGTACCCCTTATACACATCCGCCGTACCGGCCACTAAATTCTGAAGGGACTGCTTGGCTTCTTGCCTGGTGGCAAGCCTGCGATGTTCGACTTTTGACCGGGGAGACAGGATTGCCCTATTCAGACGCCATTATCAAAATGCTTCCGCGGCTTCCTATTTTACAACCTCGCAGTCCGCTGAGGGCTAGGCGTCAGATGAACGCCTTAAGGCCCACAGGAACTCATGGCAACGTGCCCTTTTATTCGCGCGTCGCTTTCCGGAATATGCCTGACCTCCCCAACCGAATCGCGGTCCAAATAAGGACAATGCCGAAGGCGACGGAAAAGAAAACCAGCGCCGAATGATCGCTAAGCAGTTTCGAAAGCCAGGCGGGAATCAAGCCTCTCGCATCAAGAGCAGTCCACAGCACGATCAGAAGAAAGAAAGCAACGGCAATGCCGATCCCAATCCCATATCCCACGACGGCCGAGGGCTCAAGCCCCTGATTCACCATCACCAGCAGGTAATGATCTTCTTTGCGAAGGTCGGCAATCGCTTTTTTCCAGCGGCCCTTCGTCTCGCCCGACTCCTTGCATCCTCGCCGATATGCATTGCGAACCAACCCCGCTACCTTCTTTTCGTATTTCGCGGTGTCATACTCGCGCTCGAATTGGTCGTTCACGTCGTAGATATCAGGCAGACTCTCTTGCGTCTCGGTGAACTGAAGCATCTTCCGTTCGATTTCCGAGAGCGTCACGTCTTCCCTCTCTGCCTCCTCCAGAATCTGCGAGATCAGGAATTCCTTGCCCCGCTGCGCGCGCAGCCGCCGTTCGTCCGCACTGGAATTCGCCACCATCGTAACCGCGCAGCTTACCCCTCGGCGAAACGTGACCACAACATGGTTCCACTGGCGAGGTTCGCCATGGTGCGCCGATCCAGCTTGGCCAACTCGACGAATACCCAATTTTATCGTCGTTTTGCCTTTTCGGGTGCCCCACTCTTTGCGCCGTCTGCAAAGGGTGGGATTCGGCCGCCGCAGTTGGAACGTAGTGCTGCTTTACTGTCAATTGGACGCATTTACCCGGGCGTGTCTTTTTGCCGGCCAATTCATGTGAGGTGCCGGGCGACGAGCACAACTTCTGCTTTACGAAGGGCGACCGGGACCAGCCTTTCGCACGGCTCGCCGAAACGAATTTAGTAGCAACTGGGGGGCGTTCAGGAGTATCCAAGTACATAGGATTGTCCCTGACTCCCGGGATCGTCCGTCGCACGCGGGGAGGCCCATATGAGAAAGCCTGCCGGTTCCAATCTTCTTCTTTCCTTTTTTGCGGTTGCTGCTCTGGCGTTAGCTCCGATTCCTGCCCTTGCGCAACATGGTGGCGGACACGGTGGTGGTGGCGGAGGTTTCCATGGCGGCGGTGGCGGAGGCTTCCACGGCGGTGGGGGCGGCGGATTCCATGGCGGCGGGGGCGGCGGCAGTTTTCATGGAGGTGGCGGTTCCTCTTACTCTCGCGGCGGCTTCGGCGGCGGGAGCTCGGGTTATTCACGCGGCTATGGTGGCGGAGGCTCGGCATATTCACGCGGCGGCTACGGTGGCGGAGGTTCGGCATACTCGCGCGGCTCCTCTGCATATTCGCGTGGCGGCTATGGCGGCGCGGGCTCGGCGTATTCGCGAGGAGGCTCGGCCTATTCGCGTGGCGGCAGCCAATATGGTTCCGGCGCGCGTAGCTACGCCAACAGTGCAAATCGTGATGGCGCCTGGCACTCGTTCGGAAATTCCGGTAACCGTGTCGCTGGTTCGACGGGCGCGCGCAGCTTCGGCAATGGTGGCGCGTCTTCCACGGCACGTAACGCCGGCCGCAGCGCAGGCGACGGCGCTTGGCATTCCTTCGGAAATTCCGGTAGCCGCGCCGGCAGTACGGCGATCGCACGCAACTTTGGCGGTTCCGGCTCCACATCGGCCGCGCGCAGCTCTAGCGGCAGCGCTTCCAACAGCGGAGCATTCCATTCCTTTGCAAATGCCGGACGCTCGGGCTCAAGCGCGGCAAGGTCCGGAGGATCGACGCTCTCCGCCTCGAACTTTGGCGGTTCCCGGTTTGGCGGATCGGCGTTTGGCGCCTCACGAGTCGGCGGCTCAGCCGGCTTGGGGGCATCGCGCCTCGGCGGCGGAAATTTTGGCGGAAACGGCGCCTTCGGCGGACGCGGTGACCACTTTGGCGGCTGGGGCGGTTTTGGCGGACGCGGCGGCAGGTGGGGCGGCTATGGATGGGGCGGTCGAGGCTGGGGTGGCTACGGCTGGGGCGGACTTGGCTGGGGCGGACTTGGTTTTGGCTGGGGCTGGGGCGGGTTCGGCTTCGGTCTAGGCTGGGGCGGATGGGGCCTTGGATATGACCCATGGTTCGACCCATACTTTGACCCTTGGTATGACCCCGGGTGGGGACTCGATCCCTACGCAGGCTATTACGACAACAATTATTTGTTGCCGCAAGCAAATTACAACTACGTGCCCTACGATCCCGGCGCGCCCCTTCCGCCCGAATACGACCCCGGAGCGAGCGCTCCTCCTCCGGATGCACCGCCCGTAGCGGATGTGCCGAATTCCGGGCAAGACTCGCAGCCCCCATCAGCGCCGGGCGCAAACTTTGCAACGCAGGTTCAGCTCTATCTGAAGGACGGGACCACCTACACGGTCGGCGATTATTGGTTCTCCGGCGACGAGCTTCATTACCGGCTGAGCGACAACAGCGAACATACGATCACGATCGAACAGCTTGACGTCCAGCGCACAGTCGACGAGAACGCACGTCACGGCGTGACGTTTACCCTAAAACCTGCGCCCAACGCCTAACTAGGAGGCATGGGCCAGCCGCGCTGTTATCGGAGCTAGCCGGGATTTTTCCGTGCCAGCCATCACATTGAACCTCTACCATGCATCAACCCTCTGGACTTGTCATTCGAGCCAGATACTTGGGCGAAGCGGTTACTAGTAGACTTCCTTGTAAAGAAGCGGCATATCGGCAAGTTCGATCATCATCTCGAGTCCGAGTGCGCGGATCGGGCCGTCCCTGGGCGACCAACGGTCAACGATCTTATAATGGCCGCCCCGAGTCGCCTCCAGTATCCATTGCGCGCCATCCAGACCGAGAGACTTCCCGCGCGGCTCTTCAGTGGGAAGATCCCAATACTTGAGTTCGTCCACACGTTGGAGAAACCATTTCACTTGCTCCGAGCCAGCAGCTTTTTCGCGATTTTCGATAAGCTTTCCGGGCGCGTAGCCGCCAGCGCCGTCCGTGGTCTTGACGGTTAGAATTGCAGATCCATCAGCCTTCAGTTCGAGCCGGACCGCGACGGGATGGCTGAATGTCCGCAGCCAGAGAAATCTGTATACCTGCTGCTTCGAGCGTTGCGACAGTTCCCACAGCGAGGGCTCGCCGAGCGCCTTCAGTTGTTTCGAGTACCACTCCACGATGAATTGATTTCTATCGTCATCACTATGAAAAGCGTGGTCCGGAAAGTATTGCTGGCCCGAGACGCTGCCGGCCAGGCACAAAACGAACACAATGAGGAACGCTTGTCTCATTACTCGTTAGCTTACTTCAGCCGGAACGGCAAAGACGGTTTTTTCTCAGCGAAGACCTTACGCGTCCAAATCGTAGGCGATCTTTAGCCACTTCTTCACTTCGGCGTCAATCTGCGCGGCGCTGGTGATTTCGATGCGGTGCGTGATGCGATCTTTTTTCGCGAGGCCGCCGGTATCAATCAAGCGCTTCGGCAATTTGCCTTTATATTGGGCCAGCGCGAATCCGAGATCGATGCGCGAGTTCGTGGTCGGCTTGATTTGCGCGAACACATGCTGGCGATAAAAGGGCACCATCGTTTTGCAGGGACACGCTTTCACATCATCGCCCTGCGTTTTTCCCAGCGCTAAGAGTTCGTCATACATGGGCCGCAATTTCTGCTTCGGGCCGGCGTACTGCTCCTCCACATAAACCGGCGCGATCTTCAGGTAGGCTTCCGGAGAATCTTCCGCGCCGCCCTTCCCTTCCGCGCGTTCGGCAATCCACCAGGCGGAATTCATCCCGAGCTTGTGCTTGGTCTTCAGCCAGGCGCGCCGCGCGGTTTCGCCCCGCGGACCGTCCTTCTTCGCCAACGCGACCCATTCGTCGATGGTGCGGCCGCTGGTATCCTTCAGCTCCGCCAGCCATTTCTGCACCCGCGCCACGCCGGGATGCACTCCATACAGCGATTCGCCTTTTGCCGCGCTGGCCTTTGGCATGCGTTGTCCCTCGTCAAACAAACCCGAACTTGTACCATAACTACTGAAACCCCACAAACAGCGGGGTTGCGGCCGCTCCCATCGGGCCAATCACCGCCAACACTACAAAGGCTTAGCCATGCTCTCAGTATCCTAAAGCAAACGCACCAGTGGTGTTGGCGTAAATGAAATTCCCACTCGCCGGTGTTGGTCTTAATGCGACAATAGGCACCGCATATGAGGCCAGACTTCGGGCAATACGGATTCCGATACTCCGATAACTTGCTGATGGCATACATCGGTGGTAGCCAGGCTCATGGTGCAAAGGTAGGCGGAACAGACGACACTGATTGGTACGGACTATTTGTCGACCCTTCGGCGAGCGCGCTCGGGGTGGATCAAGAGGAACATTTCGTCTATACGACAGGCGGTAAGAAGGGTGGCAACGGTCCGCAGGATGTCGATGTGTGCCTTTATACCCTTCGAAAGTGGGCCAACCTGGCTGCCAAGGGCAATCCGTCATCCCTCCACTTTCTTTTCGCGCCACTAGAGTTCGGCCATGCGCTTTGGGCTAAGGTTATTGCCAATCCTGAGATTTTCCTGGCGAAAGGGCACGTTCGGCCATTCATTGGATTTGCCGATGATCAAATGAAGCGCCTGTTTGGGGAAAAGGGTCAGAAGAACATTCATCGCGCGGATATTGAAGCCAAATACGGCTATGACACGAAGTATGCAATGCATGTGATTCGTCTCTATGGTGAGGCCAAAGAGCTAATGGAAACCGGTTCTATCACTTTGCCGCGGCCAAACGCTGGGGAACTGGTTGACATCCGAAATGGCAAATACAAACTAAGCGAAATTCGCGAAATGGGGCGGCAACTTGAAAGCGAAGCCCTAAACGCCAGCGACAAATCACCGCTACCGGACCGCATCAATCGTCAAAAGATTTCTGAAGTAATCGCACAGACCTATCGGGAATTCTGGGCTTGGCAGGAAAAGTCGGGCGCGTAGACACTTTCGGTCGGTTCAATACAACTGTTTCGGCGAGGCGCCACAATTCCCGGAACCAATTCAGAAGGTGTGTCAGGAATTGACGCCCCTTGGACCTCACTCCAGTTGATACGCGCCGATTTATCCAGCTATGATCCGCGTCTGGAGTTACGCCGATGGCGAGACGGCCCAAGAACCCCCCTAAAGTTGCCAAGTCGCGCACGCGACAAGTCGCAGGGAAAAAACCGCTCACCGGAATGGTAGCGGTTGTCGCCGGCGCAACGCGTGGCGCAGGACGCGGGATTGCGCGAGCGCTCGGAGAGGCGGGCGCCACGATTTATTGCACTGGACGCAGCGTGCGCGGCAACCGCTCTCCGTACAATCGCCCTGAAACGGTAGACGAGACCGCCGAGATGATCGTTTCCGCCGGTGGCTCCGCCATCGCGCTTCGCGTGGATCACACCGTGGAAAGCGAAGTGGAGCAGCTCTTTGCGCGCCTGGATCGCGAGCGCGGCCGTCTGGATATACTCGTCAACAGCGTCGCCGGTGAAGATCCGCTGATGTCGCAGTGGTGCTTTTTTTGGAAGACCGATCTCAAGAACGCCGAGGCTGCGCTCCGCCAGTCGCTCGTCTCCCACATCATCACCGCCAAGCATGCCGCTCCCTACATGATGCGCAACCGCCGCGGGCTGATCGTGGAGGTCACGGAAAACGACATCCTGAGCGCTGGCGGCAACCCGATCACTCAGACGGTGAAGTTTGCTCTCAAAGGATTGGCTCTGAACATGGCGGCGGAATTGCGCCCGCACGGCGTTGCAGCCGTTGCGATCACGCCCGGCTTTCTGCGATCGGAAACGATGCTGGAGCATTTGGGCGTCACCGAGCGGACTTGGCGCGAGGGCGGGGAAGAAAGACAAAAACTTCCTGGAATCGGAATCTCCGCTATTTGTCGGACGGGCTGTGGCCGCGCTCGCGGCCGATCCCGCGATATTAGAGAAGTCTGGACAGCTTTTCAGCTCCTGGGAGCTAAGCCGTGAGTACGGATTCACAGATGCCGATGGACGCCGGCCGGACTGGGGCGCGCTCGAGATCGATTTCTCGAAGCTCCCTGTGGAGTTGGTGCAGCTCTTCAGAACCGGTTCGGAGATTCAGTTTCGATGGCTGAACGAGCTGGCGCGGAAGACGAAACACTTCTTAGGCCGCTTACCGGGATAAGTCTTCAGCTTTCGGCGTCTACATCGGCTTGATACCCTACTGAATCGGTCGCGGTTCGAGATATTCGTTTGTCATCACAACAAAGAAAGGCCGCTTGTGCGCAAAATCGTTTTCTTTGTCCTTTTGTCGGCGTGCGGAATCACAGGTTCGGCTTTGGCCCAATCACTCGCTGGCGATTGGATCGGCCAGATGAATGGGGGATTCAAGGTCCGCATACACTTTGAAGCGGCCGGCTCCGGCTTCAGCGGAAAGCTCATCAATCCCAGCGGCAACGAAACCGTTCTCGATCAGATCACGTTCGACGGCACACATTTGCATTTTGCGGTGATCAAACTCAATTTGAGCTACGACGGCGTCTGGAATCAGCAGGAGAAGGTCTGGAAAGGCGATCTAACATTTCAGCAGGTCTATCCGCTCACCCTGAGACGCGCCTCCGCAGAGGATATGGGTCCGCTCGTTCGCAAGCGGCCGCAGGAAGACGCCATTAACGCAGGACCAACACCTTATGTGCAGCGGGAAGTTCACTTCGCCAATTTCGCCGGCCACAATCAACTCGCTGGTACGTTGAGTCTGCCTAATGGGGAGGGGCCCTTCCCGGCAGTTGTGTTGATCTCGGGGACTGGACACAACACCAGAGCCGAGGACGTTTGGGGCCACAAGGTATTCCTGGTTCTGGCTGACGCATTGACCCGCAATGGCTTTGCGGTTCTCCGCTACGACAAGCGTGGCGTTGGCGGCTCTACGGGCGATTACGACGCTGCAACAACGGCCGACTTCACTTCTGACGCCCGAGCGGCCGTTGGTTGGCTAAAGACGCAGCCTCGCATTGACGCCACCCGTGTTGGTGTGCTCGGTCACTCGGAAGGCGGCATCATAGCGCCCGCTGTTGCCGCCACGGACAAAAGCGTTGCATTTGTCGTTATGATCGCCGGTCCCTGCATTCGCGGGGACCGATTATTCGTCCTGCAATCGGCGATGACCGCAAAGGCTTACGACGCACCGGACGATTACGTCGCAAAACGCAAGGTTTTCGACGAAGAACTCTACAACGCTATTATTTCGGCGCCATCGGAATCGGCCGCGCTCGACCGCGCCAAAGCAATGATCGCTCGCGGTGTGGCCGACAAAATCATTGATGCAAATGAGGCAGAATCGTTAGCCCAAGACGACACAACACCGTGGGAGCGGTACTTCCTCGCCTACGATCCCGCACCCACTTTGGCACGAGTCACCGTGCCGGTTCTGGTCCTAAATGGCTCACTAGATGTACAGGTGCCGGCGAAAGAAAATCTCGCCGCCGCCCGCGAATCATTGAAAGACAATCCAAATGCCACGGTGATGGAGTTGCCAGGGATGAACCACCTTCTGCAGGAAGCCAAGACTGGGGCGCCGAGCGAATACAATGACATCGAAGAGACCATGTCGCCCACAGCTCTCAGAGTCATCACGGATTGGTTGCGTGTCCACACTTCCCCGTTGGGCGGACCAGCCAAGCTGTTCAAATAAGTGGATGCGATAACCCGACGCGCACCTTCCGGCCCGCTTTGTCACTACAGACGCCGCCGATGCGAGTCGGATTGGAGATCCGCAATGAAAACCGATTCATCGCCAGCATTTGCCGTGGCCACGCGAAACGAAACCCCGGCGCGGGAGATCGCGCTGTGGCGAATTTATCTTCTGAGGGCCGGGTACCTCTTGATTGCCGTCGGCATGGGAATGCAGAAGGTTCCTGTCTTCCTTCATCACAGGCCTTGGGAGCTGATGCATGGCGTCGTCAATTCCATGCTGCTCGCATTAGTGTTGCTGGCGGTCCTGGGGCTACGCTATCCCTTGAAAATGCTGCCGCTTCTGTTCTGGGAAATAACATGGAAGGCCACATGGCTCCTCGCGGTGGCGCTGCCAGCCTGGCAGAACCACACCATGGACGCAGACACCTGGGACACAACTTTTGCCTGCCTGATGAGCGCGATCTTCCTGTTCGTCGTGCCGTGGGACTATGTCTGGCGGAATTTCGTCGTCGCGCCCAGTGACCGCTGGCGGTGAACGCCTTCGTATTACGCTCGGACTATACGGATATGTTGTTCCGCAATCCCCGGCTACCAGTGGCACGTAGGTGGTGGTAGATAACTTGGCTCGCCCGCCATCTCGAAGAGGTCGTGGCTCGCCCTGCTTAGCAGATCCTGCAACGACGTCTTGCCCAAGGGGCCAAGCGGCGGGTTCAGGTCCGGGCACGGATTCATTTCCGCGTACTGAATGTCCACGTAGTCGAGTTCCAGATACTGCATGGGTGCCGGGCCCCTCGCGCCGCCGTAGAATGCGGCGGCTGGCGTCCCGTAGAAAAACACGGTCATCACGTTGTATGCGGCCTCCTCCGGGGTCAGACTGCACGTGGGACCCTGAACAGGAGTACATCCTTCCTGCTGTATTTCCTTTGGGTTCGAGACGGCCAGATCAAATTCGGCCCCGCCCAGAAACGAAGGCGATGGCGGAGGCCAAAGCGACGTGAGCAGCTTTATGCCGGGGACGCCAATATCGCCAAGAGTAACGGCGCTCGTGGCCGTCATCCCGCCGACCTGAGTGGCTTTTCCATTGGGACCGTCCACCGTGACGAAGTTCGACAGAATCTCAGTTTTCGCTTCGCAAGACATGACCACCCCAGGAGCTTCCTTGCAGTCCTGAGCGAATAATGTGTTGTCGTGGTGCACAGTTACGTCTTCGCTGAACTCGGGCAGGTCGTTGCCGGCGTCAGGGCTGACGAATAGGGTCACGCCTCTAAAAATATTCTCATACGCGTCAATCACTTGCTTCCATTGATCAATGAACACCTGATCCGAGTTTTGGTAATTGCTGGTGTAGGGAAAGGAATGATGAATCAGCGCGGTCCACATCTGGTCTGGTGACTTGCCTGATGGTTGTGTCGGCGTGTTCCCGTCCGTAGGGAGGATCATCTCGGTTGACGCGCCCACCGGACCCGCGATGGCGATAGAGACGAATGCGGTATTGGAGTTGTATCGGGCGTTGAGATGTGTGAGGAAATCCAGCCACGCCTCCTTATAGACGCTGTTCCAGGGCAGCGGAAGCACGTTGCCGTCGGCGCGATCCGATTCCGGGTAATTCACAAAGGTCACCGTCCCGCAATCGTCCGGAGCGGTTCCATCGCCAGGGGGAAAAAGTCCGTCGCAGGAGGGGATTTTATTTTCAGCCAATAGCCATTTTGGCGAATCAAAGCCGGGCGTGATGATGAGTTGAATGGACTTGTGGGCGAAATTAGCCTCCTCGAAGGCATCGTCCAGGTAACTCCAATCGTAACCATCGGAGTAACCATAGGAATGGACAGGGTCGGTGAGCTGGATGTTGTCCCAGTGCGCCCCCAGCGTGATCCCCGAGACGGCCCGGTCGGCTAACATACTCGCGTAGAGCTCGCGAAGGTAGACATGCAGTTGCTCCGCCGTCGGTGTACCAGGGCCCGGATATTTATTTATCGCGGTCTCGATATCGAGGTGGGCATAGATGCCCAACGGCCTGCGCACACTTTCCCGATCATCTGCCCGAGATACGCTTGCGCATACCAACAACAATGCGCAACAGGCGCACGAGGCAATTATTTTTCGGACCATGGTTGACCTCAATTTGAAGCTGGTATGTCGTCGAAGCGTGGCCGTGACCAAGTTTATGTATTTGATCGAGAATTCCATTTTGAAAACTGGATTCCTTCTTGGCTTTCCGGTGTCGCATAGTGTACAGCAAGTCACTTCAATTGCGACCAAGTCTTGGCCGCGTATCGCCGGAAGCCGTACCAGTATTCATGGAACGTGGGCGGTTTGCCTTCCAGGCGGATGCCACCGGGCGGCTTCGATGCATTTCGGAAAGTCTTTGTTTTCGCGAAGGTTGGTAGGGGCGGTGGGGATCGAAGCACGCCGCCCGATTGAAACCGCGCAAGTTATTGTCTCTCCATTTCGCCCCTGACGCATAAAACGCTCTTCACGCCCTGTCGCGCATGATTTTCGCATGATCGCCGGAAATGTTGTCTTGCAGATTCGGTAGTCACCAGCGGCTGCCGATTATCAGCAGTAAAGTCATCGGCCGATTACAGCTAGATTCGATCGAGGCTTGTAGTACATGGGAGAAGAAGATGAGTAGCCAAAGCGTCGCGCATTCCAGACATGCTCCGCAACACTCGCAGGGAAGTTCCAGTCATCGTCAGCATCATCGCGGGCACCATAAGGTGAACCGACCGGTTATGAGCGCCGAAGCTCTTGCAAACGAGGTCAAGACGAACGCACTTTCCAAACTGAATGCGAGAGCATCGCGTTGGATTGCGCGTGGGCGCAAAGCAAACCGCACGTTGGGTAAGATTTTCAACAGAATCAAGGCGCTTGTCGGCCACGGCAAGTGGCAGGACTATTTTGCAAAACACTTCGAGCATCGCGGCATCGACTTTCGCACGGCGGAGCGCTATATGCGCGACGCGCGTGAGGCAGGCGCTCTTTCCAAAAACGACAAACTGACGAATTCAGTCCCCGCTAGTGATCCGCAAGCGAAGGAAATAAACAAAGCAACAGCGCACGATGAAGCAGCAGTCGTGAGAGCCGGTGGAGAACTATCCGACAGCAAAGAGTCACTCGTTCGGCGGGAAGTCACCTGTATTTTGCGGCTCAAAATGACTGGTGTGCAGAAGACTGCGATAGACGCGCTACGAAATTCTCCGTTGGGGCTGGCCGTCGAAGCAGAAATAAAAGCCATGCTGTTTCACCTGTGCAAGTTTCATGGCTTTCTTGCCGATACTTCGGTGTTGCCCACAGAGCAGTCCGCCAAAACCTCCAACAAAACATCCACGCAGACGGTGGCACAGGAGACCGCTCAATGAAAGTGATTCGACTGCGGAATGACTACAAGACGTGGGCAACACAGCTCAGGGGAAAGCACCCGGACCCGTCGCATTTCGACAGGGTAATCGACGAGGACGCCGTTATTCTCGCGCCCGACAATAGCATCATTGCGGTTTTGCTCAAGAATTGCATTGCCACAAAGCTTCACAAGCGGGCGTATCGGATGCGGAAATTCCTCAAGCAGATTCCAACCAATCGGATAGCGGCTGTAGGCTCACGGTCCCTGCCAAAGCTAAAGAAGGACGGAGGTTTGTCGGGTCGTAGCGCAGTCGCGCAGAGTGTCGTGAAAATCCTCAAAAAGCAGGGGGTGCGACAAGGAATGTTGGGCTTTGTAGATGCCACGCCCGACGCTCCGTGCCACAAGACTCCGCTCACCAAACGGCGACCTGAGTTATTGGATCACAATGAGAAATTAATAAAGCGAGTGGACGAGCTGTACGCGAAGTACCTGCCAAAGCTTCACGCGACCCAATGGGCGGAAGTGCGGGATCGTCCTTGTTGGCGCCTCTGGGACACCGTGTTCACAACCGCATATTTCATTAAGCAGCTGCGGTGTGGGTATCACCGCGACAGCGGCAACCTCCACGGTGTAATGAGCGTGATTCTGCCGATGGGCAACTTCACTGGCGGCGAATTAGGTTTTCCACGGTGGCGGTTTGCCGTCGCTTACAAACCGGGCGACCTGTTGTTTCTGGACCCACAACAGCTGCACGGTAATCTCCCATTCAAGGGTCACCGAGCTGCGGCCGTTTTCTATTGCGAAGGCCGGATCAGGAAATGCGACAAGTTCGGACCAGGGATCCGGCGGTTTCCGAGATTGATCCAGCGGTTTCCGAGATGCGCCTGATTTGATTCTGACGCTAGAGGCATCGTAGGGATCATTCCTTCGTCGGGAACGAACCTACGATGCCCGTGCATCGGACAAAAACGTTGGGCAGATACTTCTCACATGCGGCAAACCGGATCGGTGCGGGACTAGCAAAAACGCCTCTATAGCTCTGTGCCTCTATAGACTCTACCTCTACCTCTATACTCTAGTCTCTATACTCTACCTCTAGTCTCTATGACTCTATGTCTATACCTCTGTCCTTCTACAAAGAGTGTAGAAGGACCGCAGATTGCAAGAGGAAATCCGCGGTCCCTTGAAAGACTTTCCGCCTGCAACGCTGAAGGGAAAGCAGCACTCAGAGCTGGGCTTTCCCACAGCAAATCCAGCAAAATCTCTCGCCTCAGCAAAAGCCACCGTACGAGACCGGAAAAGTTTCGGGGCCGCAAAGTAAGTAAAGAGTGAACGGTTAGCGAATCCCGAGGTGCCCGGCAGTTTTCCGTCTCCGCGGTTCTGCCACGCTTCGGGATTCGCAATAAAAACCGCGGAGGTTTCACGTGGCAAAACAACGGCAGTTGTTGACCATGAAATTACACGACAGACAGTTGCACGTGCAGCGGTTGAACGAGAAGGGCAAAAAGATCGGGAAGGCAACAGAATGGATCGTACGAGAACGCAGCGCTCTCCCGCGCGAGCCGTTCTTCACGATCGTCGGTTTCATTAGGAGCAGAATTAAACGCAGCGAGCCGGAATCCATGGACGAAATGCGAGAGGCGATTAGCTCGGCGCTAGAACAAGCCGGTGCAGCTTTTGGATTCAAAGCGAAACAGGGCTCCAAGCACGCCGACGTGTACTGGGTGTGCAAGGACCAGGTGATTTGTGCCTGGCAGCTGCATGATGACTCGCTCGACGAGAATCGAGTCAAAATGGTACGCGACAGCAAGGCGCTTCTGCGCATCGCTGTTGTGTTTAAAAAGTCTGGCTACTTCGAAATCACGCCACTCAGGGCACGAGAGGAGTGAATCAGATACACGATTGCAGGCCAACTTTCGAGAATACAGGAGTAGATTTCTCACAAGGCAATCGACGTAGGCGCAGCAGCAAGACAGAGGGGGCGGTCGTAAAGTGGGCCGCCTCCCCGTTA
The DNA here is from genome assembly GCA_963703805.1 of uncultured Acidobacteriota bacterium. Taxonomy (GTDB): domain Bacteria; phylum Acidobacteriota; class Terriglobia; order Acidiferrales; family UBA7541; genus DASTCZ01. The sequence continues at coordinate 259,909 of CAVPFO010000002.1, forward strand.
GCTCGCCGCCCAGTTATCTTCAAGGACGCTCTGCTCGTGTCGAGCGTTAAACGCGTCGTTCTCTTGCACGTCAGGAGAAATCTTAAACTTGCGGATGAATTCTTGCGACTTGTCCCACTCAGAGGCATAAACTCGTGCTCACGCCGTTCGTCGCTTGTTGATTTGCGGAATAATCCAAAATGCCTCCACACCAATCGCAACAATATCTGCAAACGCCCAGAAGAGGTACGCGCCAGCTGAGGAACAAACAAGCAAAAGAGAAATTAGAAACGGGATGTAGAGAACTACGCGATAGCGCAATGGGATCGGACCACGCAGTAGGGCTATAGCGGCCAATAGAGGCGCCAGAATGAAGTTAAGAAGTAGCACCCAATGCGGCCACCGAGCGAGCAGGGGCGTTAGGTCTCGCTCGATATGACGCGACATCGCTAGCCAGGCGATGCATGCGACTAGAAGAACAACCACTAGCCATTTTCCGTTCTGCGAAGCGCGTGTCGTCATTGGTTCAATTTCTGCTCTTAGAGGACAGCAGAACAAGTATTAATCGATTTTATTAACTCATAGTCAAAAACTGCCCACCCGACTGCATTTAGACGCTTTGCGAAGAGACGGATGCCTTCGCTGGCTTCTGGGACCAGAACCTCGGATGAGCGTCCCCACGCCGTGAAGCGTCCATCCGTAAAATGAAAGTAAGCACCTACGGCTTTTTCAGGGGCGCTTGTCTTTTCGATAGTTTGATTGAGAAGTTCTTCCACACTGTGTGTCACGACCGGCGTGGCCATGCCCCCAAGGTTTTCCCGAGCTAGGCACCCATAGTAGCCGCTCCTCCATGCTGCTCGCTCTGACCGTCCCCAGGTGCCAGCAGAGAACATGCCTTTCGTAAAAGTGCTCCAATAGGTCCAATCGACTAGTCCCGACTGCGTTGCATTTGACGTACTCCCGGCGTATGTCAGTGTCCCGCCTCCCGCGGCTGGGGCGAGAAATGGAACGGTGGGAACATACGGAGCTGAAGGTTGGGTCGCAACTAGCGCGGTTATACGGTGAGATGTGCCTTGAGCGGTCGCTTGAGGTGCAGTGCACGACGAAGCACATAAGTAAATTGGACCTAGGTTGGGAATGTAAAGGATACCGACGAGAGGAGAAAAACCAGACATGGAATTAAAGTACCAATCGTACCCGGCGCCCAGGGAGGGGTCATAGAAACTCGAATTGTATTGGAGAATCACATTAAAAACAGAATCGTCGTCATCAAGCCCAAATGGATCAATAAGTGTCGTGGGGTTGTTTTTGACATACGAATATGCATTCCAGGATTGTGGATTCGCCAGCTTGCCACCCAAAGGGTCGGGCGACATCCATCGGCCGGCAGTGCTTCCGTAGTAACGAAACCAACTGTGGTCGAGATTTGTTTCCGCATCCCGATCGTAAGCCGCAAACTTTTGATTTGTTATTGAACCTCCAGACATCTGCTCGCCAAAAGGAAGGTAATCCATCGAGTCCTGCACTCCACCGCTGAGCGTTGTCAGGAGCCGAGTCGAACCGATATGATCTTGGTACAGAAAAGAAGTTGATCCTGACGGCCCAGCAGTGTATAAGCCCACGATTTGGCCTCCTACACCAAAATAGACATTTTGCCAGCCAGTCGTAGTGTTACTTGTAATGTCATTCAAAACGTTCCCGCTACGGTCGTGCACAAAATCTCTCGTCCCGGCTGCTGTTGTCTCAGATCCTCGCCATCCTTCGACCGTGTACAAGTAGGTTGCGGTTACCCCGCCGTCTACTGAGTCTAGTTGGTTGTTCGCATTGTAGTGATAGCTGTGCGTGCCATCGTTAATGAGGTTGCCCGCCGCATCGTACTGATAAGGTTGAGAAGGCGGCCCGGTTAGTTGATTGTTTCCATTGATTGTTTCTGAGAAGTTATAGCATGTTCCACTTGTCGTCGTTTGAGAAGTGCGATTTCCCCATAAATCATATGTCCAGGACAAACCGTAACATCCCGAAGAGTCCCCAGGCGATGACATACCTGTTAGGCGATTTAGTGGATCGTAAGAGTAGCTCCGACTGAAATTCTGCTGACCAACCGCCGTGAAGCTAGTTACGTTCCCGTTGTCAGTCGTGCTCCAGTGAAAGCCAAGGTTGAGATCGAGAATATTGCCCGTTGGGATTGGCGCAGCACAAGTTTGAAGGACCGTGGTTGACGAGTTTATGTTCATGCGACATGGTTGTAAGCGGTTATTATAGACATTGCTTCGCGTCAATCCATTCCCATAATTCAGTTGCTGGATTTGGCCAGTGGGCCAGTACGAAATTGAAGAAGCCAGAGTTGCTGGGTGTTGAGCATCTGAGAGGCTGCTGCTGATGGACACCGGTCTGCCTAGATTATCATTTGCGTAAGTTATGGTCTGACCGAAACCTTCACCAGCACCGTTCGTCATCGATGTAACGTCGCCGACCAAATCATAAATATAATTCACCTCATGTACGCCCGGAGGCGTGCTGTTCGGCGTTTCCGGTCCAGTTTGCCCATTTAGGACGACCCTCCCCATCGGGTCATAACCGAATACTTCGCCGGTACCCGGAGTCGACGCGACTGACAACCTACCAACACCATTTGTTAGCGTCCATCCCCCCTCCCATGATGACAAGTCGTAGTAATAATGTTTCGCAGGCGTGCCGTCACTATAGGTACTCAACGTAACACGGCTTTCCGCGTCGTAGGTATTAGTCGCTGTAATTCCGCGAGCATCAGTCGAAGTGCAAAGAGCGGACGGGTCCCCGGCACAAACCGCGCCGCCGGAGCCGAGATATGAATAAGACACTGTGCCGCTCTCCGGTTGGGTAGCCTGGACTAGCCGGGACAAACCATCATAGACAAATGTACGGGACTGACCACTCTGATTAACATTGATAAGATTGTCATTCGCATCATAACTATAGCAGGTGCTGACTGCTAAGTTGCCCAGCGAGTTAGGCTCGTCAGTTTCGATCAAACGACCTAAGCCGTCCGTCCAAATCTGGCGTTTGTTACGCGCTTCGTCGATGTACAGGGTCGGGTAACCGAGACCATAAGTCGAAGATGAACATATTTGGGACGAGAGGCCGCCGTTTGACGTAACACCCGCACCGTAGTATCGACTCGCCGTGCTTCCATCCGTGCGCGAAATACTCGAAACACGATCGATTGCGTCATAATAGTTGTGTTCGATACCGTACGTCGCATCGCCTGTCGTGCGATATGGGGTGCTAACGGCTGAGGTTCGGCTGTCCAAGTCGTAAGCCGTAGTAACGACTACCGCACCACTCGGGTCGTTTACAACAGTCTTTGTTGTAATTCTCCCAAAGTTGTCGAGGCTCAGGCGGTTGTGGCTACAAGCGGTGCAACCGGGTGATGGAGAGCTGGTTGCGATGCCCTGATAGAGATCCACCTCAGTTGGAGAAGGGTACTGTTGAAGTATCCAACCTCCATCGGGAAAGCTGGTTAACGTCGAACGGTTGAATCCGTCAAGAAAATGAAAATATGTGCTTTGATTATTCTGGTCAGTCGCGGTCGCCGTTTGTCCTGTTCCGTAGTAATAACTGTAGTTGGCGGATCCAATTAAGGGAAGGTTGATAGCGGTCAGAAACGCATTCGTCGGTTGCGAGGGAGTATAAGAAGCTGGCGGACTTTGGCCATTGTCAGTGTAAAAATGATCCGCATGACTGAATGTCATCGTATTACCAGCCGGATCCGTAAGTGATGTCTTTTGCCCGGTGGTATCGTAAGTCAACGAAGTGGAAAGGTAATTCGCACTGCCAGTCCATTGCTGGAACTGATTGGCGTTTCCCCGCAAGTTATAAGAAGAACCGTAATTTAAATCATCATGATTCACAGCGCCGGTTAGCGAGGTCGGGGCGACCGAGTCGTAGGTAGTTTTGGTCTCCGCGAATTTGTTGCTATTTCCATCTTGAATTTGGATGTCAATTGGTCGGTCTATAATATTGACCGCCTTGTATGCGCTGTTGGCATCGTCGAGATAAGATCTGACAATTTTTCGTAAAGCAGAACCTGGCGCTCCAATACCGTAAGCATATTCTGTCTGCGTAAGTAACTTCCCAGCCGTACCGGTATAATTGGAACCGTTATATGAATACGAGAAGCTGTCATAGCTATATGTGGTCTGTTTCACGAGGCTGTTGCCGCTGGTGGTTGGCAGCGTTGTAACGGTGCTTTGGGGAAGCGTGTAGGCCCAGCTGCCAAGTGAAGGGTCTGCTGGGTGGGATTGGTAATTTGTTTGAACCGCCATTAGGGCAGTACCGCCAACTGCGCCAGAATAATACTGTACGTTCGTCGTCCAAGCCCCATTGCCATTGTTTAGGCTAAATGTGTATAAGGCTTGATCACCGCTCGGTCGGGTCACGGTAACGGTCTGGCAAGTGGTCCCGCACCCCGTCGCGGGGGTGAATGTCCAAACACTACTGCCGTAAGTGACCGAGTTAATCCACCGATTGATATTCCCATTTGCATCCTTGAAATTTGCATAAGTAAAGTTAACCAAGCCGCCAGACGGCAGAATCACCGTAGCCAAATCGCCATACGGCTGGACAGCATTTTCGCAGGGTGCAGGATACGCGCTGGAACACTCATAATAAAAGGCGTAAGCAGATCCGTCGGCCAACTCCAGGTGTGCGATTTCACCGATCTGTGAATTAAATTCCGTCACTCCGGTCACATTGAAATCAGTTTTGACGCTTATCGTAGAGTAGGCCGTCGAAACTGCGTTACTATTAGTGGTCGGGCTTGCGGAACCGAAGATGCTGTAATTGTCACTGATACCGCTGAAGCAAGACCCTGAAATCGGCGTTCGCCCCAAGGTATCAGTCGCGAGCAAATAATAGCCGCAGCTCGGATTGTCCAACCATGTAATCAGATTTCCGTTGCTGTCCTCTTGAAAAAGTCCCCAAGGCGATTGCCATTGTTGCCCATAGACAATTCGGCCGTCGTTTGAGTAGACAGTGATTTGTCCAGAGGTGGCAACAAACATGTGCAGACCGCTACCGTCAAGAGCAAATGCATCCGCACTTAATATATTGTTACATCCGCCGATAATAATCGGAAATATATGCTGGGTCCCGTCCGCATCCGTCCAAGCATAAGGACTTGATTGTTCGACGCTGTGGCCGTTACACGTCACATTCTTGTTTACAAGCTGCGAAGCCCTTCCAGGGCCCATTACCACGCTCCATCCTGGGGCAACATAACCAGCATTGTACGGATTCCAACTACCACTGGATCCAGTTTGCAGAACGTAATAAAACCGACTGTTGTAAACCAGCTTGGCGGTCAACGAAACACCCCCCCTTTGGTCGAACTTACCAAGAGGAATTTCCAATTGCAGGTTTCCGTTTGCAATGTTGACCGTGCCGCCCGGGAATTTCTGTGACGTACTAAATGAAGGTGCACCAATCTGAAGGGAATAGTCAGTAGTGCTTTGCGCGACTGCCACGGCAGTCCACAGGCCGCACACCACGAGCACACCTGTGACTCGATTCCATATCCTCGCGGTTAGCGCAGTTCTAACATATTGGCGATTCATTTAGTTCTCCTCGGCGGCAAGCTGCAATCGTACAAACTGGCGCCATTGGCGCAGCGGCTGAATCATTAATTAATTGTTAAGTTCGAAGGTTGTATCAGTGAGGCCGGTATTAAATGCCATATTGCCTATCTCCAGCGACCAGATGACTTGCCCTAAGATTTTCTCCGTAATGGCCATCGGCACTTCAATTCCCGCGACGGTTTGATAGCTACCAAACTCCAAGTCATGAGCAATCGCTCTCGTGAGGTTGTCTAGGGGATGAGTCATATCAGATATTTTTTCGATTAGGCCCGACTGAATATTCACAAACAAGTCCGTGATCGTAAGCTCGGAAAGAATGCCGCGTGGATCTTGGCTTTCCGGGAACCGTCGCTGCAATCGAACCTGCTGAGCGGCTCCGTCAGCCAACTGTGCGAGGCCTACATATGAGACTGAGGTGGTAGGGTCGTTGAGTGCTGCTAAGACTCTTGTGTAAGGAAAAGATAAAACGCCGACATTCACAGTATTGTGTAATGGTATATCCGAAATCGCTCCGGTTACATCCTTGAAAAAACCGCCATCGGTATCGACAACGTACGATAACGATCCGTTCGGCAGCGTCGCGTCTAAACGAAACTGGACCTGGCCTCGCCCTCTGACGGTTGCGCTGCCACTTACTGGTGCCGGAGCCCAATTATAGGTAATGGTTCCACTGGCAGTGAAATCCTGGATGGCTGCGATCGTTGCTTCACCTCCTGCCTTGGCCAAGATCCCGCTCAGTATCGATATCGCTTGCGCATCCCGGCTGGGAGCAGAAACAACTCGCGTTTGGGTCGATTGAGCATGAAGGCTAAACGGGAAAGTTAAAAATAGAAGAGTCAATCTTACAGCCCAAGAATTGGACAAATGGTTTTATCCTCCAAGATCTTAATCTCGTCCGATATGCGCCATCGGCATATGAGGACAAATCAAATAATTTCCGAGAAAACAAACGCCGCAGGCTGTCGCAAACAGGTGAGTCTTAGAGATGGAAGGCTTGCGGGCAATGGCGGTGTGAATCCACCTCCGAGCACTGCATGAACGCAAGCGTTATAATTAAGTAGGAAATCTGTGTCAAGGTATTTGTAGTACTATCTGATGATTTCCACAGGGGTGTTCACGATTCAGCTATCCGTGGGCGACGAAGTGCAGCGCAAACAACAACACTTGGAGTTATATCGGGGCACACTTCAGCAAATGCAACAATGAGGACTCGTCGCTGGTCTTGGACGGCTTGGCGGCGCAACACTGCACTAAGTCCTGATCGCGTATTCAAGGAACTTGATTCTTGCTTGGTAAACAAAGCAACGCGATTAGAAGTGCCGCTCTCAGCCTAAACGGCGCACGATACGCGCGATGAAGGTCCGAACGCATTCGCAGGTTGTAGATTGGCCACCAGTGCCCGGCGGGTTGGATAAACATCTCAGGAGGCCGTTTGGCTATAGCGAAGGCGGTATTGAGCAGTTGTTTCCTACGCAGGGCAACGTTGTGCGCTTCACGGCGTCCTACCGTGGGCACTTGTTCACTTTCGATCTTGCAACCAAGGACAACGAATTCGCTCGCAAAGTCGCCAAGCTCTTCTCTCGGAATCTCGGCAAGACCATAAGTGAGTTGGGTGATCTGGACATCGAATGACGAAGGTTGGTTAGCCTCGACGGCGCGGGTGTTTCTTTCCTCTTAAAGAACGATTCGGCTGCCAACGCAGCAGTTCCCCAAGGTCACAATCCAGAGCATTGCAGAGCTTATCCAACACATCGGCCCGGTAGCCTTTGCTCTTGTTGTGATAGAGCGCGTGAAGAGTCGGATAGGTGACGCCTGACTCCTTGTGGAGCTGGTACCGCGACCATCGCTTCGTCGCGAGCAATTCCTTGAGCCTGGAAACGATCATGGACGCAGGTTATGCCGCCAGATTCGTGCTGTCAATACTCCTTACTTAAAGTAAGCTTTCCATATAAGAGTTGGCCGATTTGGGACCGACTTCTATAGAGGTGCGGTGAAACCAAATTAGCGGCTTTAGGAGCCTCGATTCCTCTCCGCCTGTGATTTAGGGCGTTCGGGACCGAGCGTCAGCCTCAGCGTTCGAGAATTGCATTAAATGGCCTTCTCGAAGGCCCTTCGGGATGGAAAAAGGCTAAAACGGTGAAAAAGCCGAAACAGATCACTTATTGGGCCTTTTGCGTCGATATTGTGGGACCTCGTTCCAGTTCAAAGTCCGAGGATCGCCGCGTCCACCAGCTTCTCAGCAGGAATCGCCTCCGTGAAATGGAAGAGCTGGCCCGGCGAGCCATCCAACAGAAGCTTCCGCACCGTTTTACAGCAAAGATCAGCTAGCAGACCACTCTCGGGAGTCCAACATGAAAACTGCCATCTATGCCCGCGTCAGCACTACCAATGGTCAAGACCCTGAGATGCAGCTGCGGGAGCTTCGCGAATATTGCGAACGTCGTGGCTGGGAGATTGCCTCTGAATTTGTGGATGCAGGAGTGTCCGGAGCAAAAGACTCACGGCCAGAACTAAACCGGCTGCTGGCCGAAGCTGACCGTCGCCAATTCGACTCCGTTGTGGTCTGGAAATTCGACCGTTTTGCCCGTTCCGTATCGCACCTGCTGCGGGCGCTCGAGACGTTCCGCTCGCTGGGTATCGAATTTGTTTCCCTTTCCGAGCAGGTGGATACCTCGACGCCTACGGGGAAGATGGTTTTTACGGTTCTAGGGGCCGTGGCGGAGCTAGAGCGCAGTCTCATCACCGAGCGGGTTCGAGCGGGCCTGAGGAACGCGAAAGCCAAAGGCAGACGGCTCGGAAGGCCTCGGAAGATCCAAGACGCTGGCACGATTACACGTCTCCGGCGTCAGGGCCGCTCCTGGCGAGCGATCGGGGTCAAACTTGGAATTTCCGCAACGACAGCCTACTGCGAGGCTCGAAAAGGGCGTTTGGAAATCCCTCCTCGCTAGCCCCCCGTAAGTCGTTGGAACTAGGAGGCCCAAAAACGACATTCTGTCGTTTTTAAAACTGTAATTTTCCAAACGCGGGCCAACGAGCGCATTCCCGTCGAGATAGAGAGGAGAACATCATGAATCGAGCGAGTCAGAAAGCCGGGTCTTTCGCGTCATTGAAGCTCAAGACTCGTTGCGAAATGTGCGGAGCCACGGATCGGAAGAAGGGCGCGGCACCTCTTGAGCCTGCCCTTGATCCGAGCGGACGGCCGAAGATCCTGTGCCGCAGTTGCCGGATTGGTAGCGCTGAACTCCTGGCAGCACCTCGCAGGATCTATGTCGAAGTCTCTGGTGGCGTGGTGCAGGCAGTGCAAAACCTCCCCGAACGCTGCAGGTGGATCGTATTTAATTGGGACAGCTTTGAAAGCGACCCGGTCGAAACGTGGGAGCGCACAGACGAGCAAACGCGGAAATTCATCCAGAAGCAATATCCCGATTCGTACAACAGGATCGTGAATGCCGTCAATGCTAGGAACAAGGTTCGAACGTAAAATGCGGGAAGCCAAACACTCGTGCAGCGCTGCCAGACGGGCGGGTGAAGACTTGGAAACAGAATCTTTGGAAGACGCAGTGTCATCGGGATGTCAGGGAACTCTTGCGCAGCTTCCGCCTCGCCCCGACTTGGGCGTCTACTCCAGTGACGCCGCTCCGAAACCTTACAAGCTTTTCGCTGACACCATGACGATCAGCAATCTGGGTTGGCGTCAAAGCGACTCCTTTTCATGGCGCTTCTCCTTCCGCGGTCTTATACCAAGAGAAAGCTACGGTTTGGCTGGACTAAATCTCGGGGGACAGGTCAAAGCCTATCCGAACCCTTCATTCTTAACCTTCTAACGATAAGATTATTTACTTACATTCTTTTAAAAGACATTATTATTGACAAGTTATGACAATCCTTATAGCTTGCCGCTGCCTATGCTGTTGACTTCTTAGGGAAACGTCCTTCGATGAAGAAAATGCTGCTCATACTTTTCGCTGTTGCCTTGCTAGGCGCGGCTTCCAAACTCCGGAGCCAGCAATCCTTAGCTCCTGAAATGCGTATATAAGAATGTTATCCCGAACACGTTATCGAGACACTGAACAGAAGGCGACAAATGTTCGAGGCTGCCGCTAAACGCAAGAATCAGATCGGTATCCAATCTATTATCTCCATTTCAAGGACCTGGAAACTGGAGACGTCATCACGATCGCTTCCCAGGGCAGAACACCGGAGATAAGACAAAATATCTTATACGAAATCAAGCCGTGGGCTAATGCGGCTAACCTCACCCTGGATTTCGGGGTGTCGGCCGCAGCTGGGCGCTTTAGGGAATGGACTGCGAAAGATCAAACATATACTGCGGACATCCGCATAGCTTTTGGCCCCGACGGTTATTGGTCCTTCGTGGGCAATGACAGCATAGATACTTCAGTTGCTAAACCCAATGAGGAGTCGATGAACCTAGAGGGTTTCAGTCGCGAGTTTCCGTCGGATTGGCAAGCGATTGTACTCCACGAATTCGGCCACGCGCTGGGTTTTGAACATGAACACCAAAGCCCCGAAAGCCCTTGCGAGAGTGATTTCAGATGGACCGATGATCCTGGGTATGTACCTACTGGAAACACTTATGGAGAATTTGTCCAGGATGGAAAGGGAAAGCGGCCGGGGATCTATACCGTGCTGGGGGGGCCCCCGAATGGGTGGTCACATGAACAAATTGATTTTAATCTGAGGCAGCTCCCGAATTCTAGTGATTGGCAAGTCAGCATGTTCGATAAGAACTCTATCATGAAGTACTATTTCGCGGACTGGATGTTCGATGGCGGTAAAGGCAGCGCGTGTTACAGTGTCGAAAATACCGTTTTATCACCTCAAGACCAGAAAGCCGCTAGTGACACTTACCCTCGCAAAGCCGCAGATGTGACGAAGGTCGTGAAGCGACAATTGGCCACATACCGCCTATTGATTACTTTGAGCGGCTTGCCAGCGAATTTGCGTAATCAATATAGAACTAGAATCAAGTCTTTACAGAATAGAGACTAAGTGATGCCTAACAAGTGGAGACTCTTCGCCAGCCTACTTCTGTTCCTGTCGTGCACTTCCTGTGTTAGCAATGTCGCATATAGGACTGACTGTCCCGTCGTGGCTAGGGGTTTTAGTCTAGGAACAGCTTCGTCTAACTTTGATTTGGCTTACTTGGAGTTCGACGATATGGGAGAGTTCTGGACGATTGGGGACCTCCGCGACTTTGGGGGCAATGTCTCAGTTTCTGGACTTGCTCAGGTGCTAGCGCTCATTAGCGAACGAAAAACAACGAGCGACGTGGTCGTTATCACGTTTATTCACGGCTGGCATAATAATGCGTCGGAATATGATGAACGGCCTGGCAGCGGGAAGAGCCTTGCAGGGTTCGAGAGCATTATGCAGGAACTCTCGGCAGACGATCCCCAACATGTATATATCGGGGTGTTTGTCGCGTGGAGAGGCGAAGTTATCAGGCGGGATCCTATCCTAACGAATCGGAACCGCAGAGACGCTGCGGTCCGAATAGGTGGGCCTTCTCTATCTGAAGCCGTCTTCCGAATGATGTTTGCCACGAAGGAAGCAACAGGTCTGGCAACAGTCAGTGATTCCAAGACTGACCAACCAGAGCTCGGTCGATCTCGGTTCATCATTATTGGCCATTCGTTTGGCGGGAGAATCTAGAGCGAGCTGTTGCGCAGCCGTTTTTGACAACGCTATTGGAGCGCGAGTATCAAATTCCTCTTTCCGAAGCGAAGCGCCACCGGCCGGGCCCCCCGGTCCCCGTAGGCCGGTGACATTCGCTTCGCCCGCTGACTTGATCGCGTTTCTGAATTCTGCCAATGATGCCTTTGACAGCAAAGCGATCATAGAAGCCATGAAGAGGTCGAATCTAAAAGTTGCGCGCCCCAAGAATGGCGAAGCCGAGGGCGATATTGTGAGGACATTTTCGCTATCTGCTACGGATCTGCATTCGAACGGGCCACTACTCCTGTCGATTACATCGGAAGGTGACTGGGCCACGGGGAGAGTTATGCTAGTGGCTCAAGCGCTTTCTACGCTCGACAAAAGCTTTAGTAGATACGGGAAACTGAACTTCTGATTCAGTTGACAATCAGTTGGGACGATGCCTGAAACACAACCAAAGCTTACTTCAGACATAACGAAGGGAATGTACCTGAATTTATAACTCATACGTTCATTTCACTGGTTCTGCGCTATGCGCCGCCAATATTTGGCTCAACTTTAATGGAACTGACGGGTGTTATCTAGCTGAAGCTACAAACAATTGGAATACCACGCTATTTTGGATTATGAAAGTGCCTAAATCTATTGTACGGATCACAATAAGATTTTGAACGGGCCTTGTTAGCTTCTGAAATATATGGTCCTAAAGTCTGGTATCAACATCAGTGAGACGCGGATCAAGGTACAGTGACACTCTAAGTCCTCGTGGAGGTACAGTGAAATGCGACTCAGTTCAAAATCAGGCACGCCTTTTTCGCTATGGTTAGCTGTTATCCTCGACAAAATAGGGCTCCATAAGCTTGGTTCCTCATACTTGAGCTTGGCCTCGTATTGCTTACTGCAGCGGCTACGTGGGCCCAAACTCAAGTACAGCAACGGATCAGGTCGAAAGAATCAATATCAACACAACAGCCGGAGCGCAGATGTAAATTCTATCCAGCGGGATAGGGCAACGATATTCAGCGCAGGAGCGGCTCTAGCGCTGTTGGAGAGCTATCCAGATCCTCAATTCCGCGACTATTTCAAGAAGTGCGATGACGCCAGTTGAGGAAGGATACGCGATAAAAATTTCGCCAGTGTGCGGAGAGGAGGTTTACGGTGTTCTTCACATATTAACTGGGGGCCGACCGATAAAAGTACGAATAAACAGCCGATAGTCGCGCAAAGTTGGTACCTGTATTCATTCGCGCGCTAAAAGAATGGCATGTGGGAGCTGAGTGATATTTCCAAGTCGGCTCAGTCCGGGGCACGGGAAACCTGTATGTCTATTTGTTCAATTACACGCTGACACAGCTTGGAGCGCCGGGCGCATTCTATGTCGTAAACATCACGAAGAAAACACGGCGAACATTGCACACTTGTTTGCGGCAGCTAAAGTCGCTGGCTTGAGTTCCGCTACTCCTTCTGCACGAAAGTCATTCCGCGCGTTGAACAACGATAGCGCACACGGCATTCTAGACTATTGGGGCGGCGGATACGTAACACTGAAATATAAAACTCGACGTACGAGTAGTAAGCTCTTCGATAATGGTGTGGGACTGAGCTAGCTTGGACAAGCAACGTACGACAACGAGGGATTGCTGTATTGGGACGTAGTTTTGGAGTTTCGGTGCGGAAGATATCTCAACTTCAAATTGACAATGCGGGTGGAACTTTGGCTCCAGTCTCGGTGGACAAGACGAACGTTTTCGTCATTGCTGACGGCTATTTTCCACATCTCGGTCTCGACTCAACTAAGAACACTTTTGCTCATTGGCCTCACCTGCTTGCGGGAGTAGCTCTTGCCTCGCAGCCACTTCACAAAATCCTCGTCGGAGGCGCCTGGGGACTATCATTCTCGGAGATTTACATTGGAGCTTTGTTCGTCAAGCAACTAATTCTGCCAATTCCAACTCGTGCAGTTCGGCACTTCGGTAACGCTAGTCCGGCAACTGCTTTTCATTTCTGCACACAACTTTCCATAGGGCTTAATCTTCAGGTGAGCTGATTCTAACTCAACTAACGCAGAGTGACGGAGACCAGGTCAAAATCAAGAAAGTCAACGAACTACCACGTTGCTTCCACTGGACGCGCATCGTGGCTGATTATCCACTCGTCGCTCGGAGTTTCTCGGCTACAAGAAACCTGGGTTTGTCTGAAGACGCGATAATTGACTCAAGTCTTAGTTTTGCCTTCCGATATGTCGGTTCACAATTGCGCGCGGTTGAAGAACGGTTTTGTCGAGTCAGGTGGCCAGCTCGGACATACAGAGAGCTTAGGTCGGTTGGAATGTAAACTGCGATAGGATGGAGGGCTCTGAGGACGTTCAATGAGTCGGCTACTATTTCAGCGTATCTGGACGCCCTCAACGAATGATTAACAAAACTCTGGCCGTTTGGTACAGCGTTTGTAATGTTGTTCCTCTACTGCTTGACTCCTGAAGCATTCCGCGTACGTCAAATGGCGTTCACAACAGCAGCTCAAGCTGATATTGATGACTAGCAGGCCGTTGATTGCCGCACGTTCATAAAGAAAGCACTGGTACCCCTTCCTGCTGGATACAACTATGTGGATCGTCACAGGAGCACAAACCACCGACGTTGTTTACGGTGCTGATGCGTACGTCGTCGTGCTCGACCGCACGAAGCAGAACTTCTCGCGCTGGTAAGAAAAAGCAATGTTCAGCTTCTGTAAGATTCTTACGTTTGATCAACGCCGCTAATGGCGGTTTCGTTTCCTTTATCGAGTACCGTATAATTCCACAACACGTTGTTGGAAAGGTACAAGCAGTGAGCTGAACGAAGGAAGTTGACCGATACTGCGAATCTGCGCTGATGGGCGCGGTTCTTTCGATAATGCCTGAGGACATCGGCCTGCTGCGAGAATTGCGCATCCAGAATCTAAAGCTAATGCGAATGATCGAGTCGCATCTCAAGAAGACGGGGCATCCTACAAATCCCCTTCTGGGTGGTCCGCTGAAAAAGTGGAAGAAGCGCGAAGGAAAAGGCTTCCAACTTATAGCGGCGCAAGACTTTAAAGTTCGATCTATGCGAGACAAGTTGTTCTGTATATCTCCGAAGAGAAAATCCATCTTTCTCGAATGCTGAGTTTGCCTCCTGGAAGATAGGATTTGAGGCGTCTAGCAAGAAAATGGTCAAGACTCTTCAAGCAAACGTGGTGTCGCGGATTACGGGGAAAACAACTTAGCGTTCTTTATCATTCCCTCCCCTGGGTCTGGACCGATAGCTTGTCGATCAGCGCGGGGATCGCCAACCCTATATGCTCGATAAACTGATTTATAGAACCGATTTGGACATCACACCGGGGACCGCCATATCGGCTGTGTCCGTCCATCATGTAAGAATCTAAGTCATGTCTTTGGATTTCACGTTGCGTCGCAGTTATGAGATTGCTCTTGAGCGTCGTCGTGTTGTGTTCCGAGAGCCTGTCAATAGACCGGGAATTGCCAACGCCAAGTGCTCGGTAAGATTGTTCGTGGTGTTCATCATCGCCTGACAACAGGAACACCCAGGTCGCACGATTCCGTCTTGCGTGTATGTAGACCAATCATGGCGGCGAATTTCGTATTGAATCGCGGCAATAAGATTGGTTTTCAACACCCTACCGAATACACCATGTCATCACCACTCGGGGCTCTGTACAGTACCGAAACAAACACGAAGCATCTTATCTAGCCAGGAGGCTAATACGCCGCCAGGAATTCTCTTCAGAATTCATCTCGTCCTGGGTTATGTCGCGTGGCTGCTTTGCTTTCGCGCCTACCTCTGGCCCAGGCTCCAATCGATGAACCCGCTGGAAGCGCAGCGCGCCATCGCTACTCTTCACAGCTTCCGCTTCTTTGGCCTGATTTTTGCCCTTCCAGGCGTCGTAGACCTGAATCTTCCCGCCAGGTTTGCGGTGTTCGCCGCCTACGGAGACTTTGCAACCAGAGTCCTGGCCATCCTGGCGCTTCTCACGGTGAGGATGCGTCCGCTATTTTGGTCTTTCGTGGTCGCTTTCAATCTCGTGGGAGCGACTGACATTGTCGTCGACTATTACCACGCCATTCAAGTCGGGCTTCCCGCGATGGCAGGGCAGTTGGGCGCCGCCTACGCAATCCCGATAATCTACGTGCCTCTGCTGATGATCACGCACGTGGCCGCCTTCTATTTGCTTGTGCGTATACGGGGTCGGCAAGCAGCGGGGTAGCGCGCCATCGGTGCATTACTTTTCAAAGAATCCAAAGCAACAGGCCGCTATAAATGCGCACACAAACGAGATTGCGGCGATAGTTCTCCTCCGAATGGAATCGACCTCTGCATGTCCTACGCGGGCAGCAGAGCGCCACTACCGGTATGCTGTGCAGCGACTCGCCACTTTTTTAGTTTCTGGGACGCGTGGATGAAGGGCCAGCCGGATTCTACAGTGCAACGAGGACTCCCCCTCTCGGCTTAGCGAGTCTTTCTACGCGAAAAAGTTTAAGGCTAAAAAGCTACCGAACCCAAGTAGCTTTTGGGGGATTTTGGCATTTAGAGCGTTTATGGCGTGGTTTCCAGCGATGTCTATACGCGTCCGAAATTTGAAGGCGGGGCCGCAGTACGAACCATGCGTTTAAGAAGACTGCGGAATCTTCCAAGGGAGGGAAAACTCAACAGGTACGCACTATGTAAAACGCTGCATTTTCATGATTTAGTGAATTCATAGGGAATCCACAGAAAGGACAACACTGAGTCGTACGACCGCATGGCCCGTGATTGTTCCTTTATGGTTTCACGCTCCGACGCATTCTCGACCCATGCATCCCGCCGGACTATCTCCACTTTCTCAGATAGGGTGCCTCTCTCGAAAAAGTCTGCGGCAAGACTGTAAGAGCTTACCTTTCTTCCGGGCGCTATCCAACGGTGGAAGTCTGGGCTGCGTCGGCTCCAAACGACTTTTCCACCCGTAGAAAAGACGATGGCACATTGTTCCTCGCAAAGATCAATGTAACGAATCGCGGTTGCGGTCAACGTCGTTTGAAATTCATCAGCGAGCTTTTCGATAAGGTCGAGACTGGGAACGGTTTTCTCGAATTTCTTGCGAAACATGGCTTCCGGCATCAGCAATTCCGCAGCAAAAAGATTCGCTTCAAGTTCCTTATCGTTCTGGGATCTGTACCACAACACGAATTGCTTTTCGCCGCATTCGGTCGGCGCTCCGGGATTGTGCTTTAGCTCCAAGTGGCCGAGTTCGTGCGCGATTGCGAACCGCCGTCGCCCGAGGTGCGGTATGGTCGCATTCACTCGAATGATCGCCGGTAGGATCCCCGGAGTATAGAGGAGGCGGGCGTCGGCGCCGCGCAGACCATTTTCGATGAGGACGGCGCCGCGAGTCCATGCGATATCCTCGATCGATATATCGTCGGGCTCCTTGATCTTAAGGTCGCGGAGGATGACACCCGCCTTTATCTTGGGTATCGAGACTTCACCCATTCGAGTCCTTCTTATCCCGTTGCTTTAGCAGCAAAGCCCGCTGGAACTGAAGGTCGTCAAGTAGAGACTCCAAATCCTCGTCCCGAGCTTCCTCAAAATTCCGATGATAGGCCCCAGCTTCGATAGGCGCACCCAACGCCCGCATGGTTTCCATCGTCTCGCGAATTTCGCGCTCAATTGCTGTCCTGGTCCGATGTGCTCTCGCCTTCTGTGATTCAAAGGATATAGCCATGTCTGCCCGCGCGCGGGCGGCTTTCTCTCGCCAAGTCGGGGCATGCTCCGAGAGAGTCTCCCTGAACTGCCGGAGCGACTCTTCTGGATCGACGCCCTGGGCTCGCAAGCTCTCCTTGATTTCGTCCAACTGCTGTTCTTCACCCGCGATAAATTCGGTCAAATTGTCCAGAAATCTGGCCGTCTCGCGAGCGTCATCGTCCGCGTTACCCATGCTTCCTCCTCTCCCTCGCTTCTCGCGCGACTCGGGCCGGGGTGATCTTGGCGGCGATTCTGGTGAGTTCGCGGCTGAGTGAATACACCGTCTCAATAGGCAATCCGGTGAGCCGAGCGATTTCCTTTGAGGTGTCGCTCTCGTAGAGCGCTAGGAAAACCAATTCCAGTTCGGCCTTTCCCTCCACCACCTCCCGAATGAGGTCGAGCGCAGTCATTTCCAGTCGGACCCGCTCACCGTGCAGGAATTCCTGTTCTGGGTTGGGATGGTTTCCGTGGAAGCTGTCGCCCGTACGCACCGAGCCGTCGGGGGACGTACGCTCAATCAGTTCGATGAGCGACGCTTCATAATCGTCGAAAAGATGGCCAACGTCACTTCGCACCATTCCCTTCAAGGCAATCAGAATGGATGGTTCCTTCGCCTCGTCCCAGATTCGCTCGCCTTCGATGACCTTGATGATTACGTCGTTAGCGATTTCTCCAGGCGAGAATCCTTGAGGCAGGGTCTTATCGATTCTCCAGCCGCGTCGCCGGGCAAGCTTGTGGGCGTAGTCCAGAAGTGCGAGCCAGATCCGCTCGCCGTCGGGGCCTCGCAGAATCTCAACCGCGCGCTCCCTGCAAGCCATCATGTCTGTATCAATATGCCGCTCAATTGGACCTTTTCGCCAAGAAATATTTGGCAAAAAGCGCCTTCCCACCGGCATTACAAGATAGGGCCCGTTGGTCGGCCAGCACTTCCATCAAATTTCAGGAGCAAAACATGGAACCACAATCCCAGGAACATCGAGACCACGAAGTCAAAGTCATTGTATTCGCGCCGCGCTCGTCCCACCCGAAGGAATTTACATGGGCGAAGACTCTAAAGGTCGGCGAGGCGGCACGAGAGGCGGCCACTGCTTTCGGCTACCAAGCGGGGAATCCCGGATTGCAGACCGAGGGACACCATCCGAGAACTCTCGACAACAAGAAGACGCTGGCTGAAGAGCATGTCAAAAACGGCGAGAAACTCGAGCTGATCGATACCGGTGGCGGGGTACAGGATTGATTCCGGTCGAGCACACCCGGATTATTGTCGAACAGGAGTTGGAAGGCGCGCGTAGCTGGGCGACGCGGCACGGTATGGAGATCGGCTGGCTTCCGGAAGATTTGCAGATCCGGGTCACCTTCCTGCAGCCAGAAAGGAAAGTGCCCTATTTCCTGCGCGGGACGCTCCGGGATTATCGCGCCTTGCCGCCGGAATGGACGTTCACGGATGAGAATTGGCAAACGTCAGGGCGTCCACGCGACTTCCCGAAGGGTGTCGCGACGACCTTCGGGCCATCTATTTTCATTATGCACGGCCAGACTGCCGTCATCTGCGTTCCGTTCAATCGGTTGGCATATGCTGACCATGCAGGTCCGCATGGTGATTGGGGCGGACCCGCGAACTGGCTGAACGCGGGCGCAGCGCATATACACGCGGACACGATCGGAGACATGCTTCAGGCGATTTACAGAGATTTCTCTTTGACTCAGGAACCGATGGCGAACCCATGAAAGAATTGAAACGAAAATGGAGCGATCCGCCCGTCTACCGGACTCGCCCGTTGCCGGTCGGCGAGTTACAAGGCTCCTTCCTGGTCGCTCAATCCACGATCGCGGCGACGCGGGAAGCGCTGATCAGCTTTGCGCTTGCCGGAATTCGAGACGGCGGACATGAAGGCATGGCATTTTGGGCAGGTCGTGAAGCCGACGACGCGACTTTGATTCTTCAGACGATTGTGCCCGACGCGGACCATTCCGATCAGAGAGTCATGGCGAGCGCCGAAGCGGTTGGAAAGGCCGCCCGCGCTGCACGCGGGGCCGGGCTGGGCATTCTTTGCCAGGTGCATTCGCATCCGGGAAGCGATGCCCGCCATTCGGACGGAGATGACGATCTTGTGTTGCTCCCTTTCGAGGGGATGCTCTCGATTGTGGTTCCGGATTTTGGCTTGCATTTCACTAGTCTCGCCGACGCTTGCGTCCATCAGTTTCAAAAAGGCAAATGGGTACTGTGTTCGCCGAAATCTGTGTCATCCGGCATGGTTGTCGTGCCTTCGAGTGTGGACCTTCGTGCCTGATTGCTCTCAGTTCTATGCGCAAAGAGACCTCCGCACCGTGGAGTACGTCGGAGTCCAACCCGTCGACGCGCGGCCAGTGCATGTCGCGATCGACGACAAAGCCGCTGCCACACCTGCGGGACAATTGGCACTGTTGGCCCTCGCGAATCAACTCGCGCGGGTACATCGCAGGATTACGTTTGCTCTTTCCTCACCTTCTATCCCTTTGTCCGTCGGGAACCCCTTCTCGGCCGGAACCTTGGGTGAAACACTTCTTTCCACAGTGACTCGCATAGATCCTTGCGGAGAATTTCAGATTGGATCACCGCCGTCCGGGAAAATCATCTCCATCGCACTGGGCGATGAGATCGGCCGTGGATTCGACTGGTATATCGGTGCGGACCGCGCCATTGCCAGGTTGAGTAAGTCTCCCGTCGGATTTTCCGCAGCTCCGAGTACGCTGCTTGGAGCGGCATTGGGTTCGTGTTTAGGAGCAGCTGCGGTTTTTCGCACAGTGCTGGGACTCGAATCGGCCCCGCGAAGCGTCTCGTCTTGGAATTATGCTGAACAGACCGACGCTGTGGTGGGACCGGAAACATTGGAACCGCTGGATGTAGGCCGAGTCTTGATGGTTGGTGCCGGCGCCGTCGCGGCAGCGCTCGTTTACTGGCTGTCCGCGTTCGGAGTCGGCGGCGATTGGACGATCATCGATCGAGATGTGGTTGAGTTGCATAACACCAATCGCGGGATGATTTTTACGGCAGCGGACGCCGGATGGCCCAATGGAGTTCCACGGCGCAAGGCCGAATTGCTAGCTGCGTTCATACCTGGGTCCCGATGGGTCGAGGAGTGGTACCACGAATCGAAGATCGCCGAGGAGGATTATGACGTTGTTTTGGGGCTTGCGAATGATCACGAAGTGCGACACTCGATCGCCAGTCGAAACAACACAGTGACCCTGCATGCGACAACCGGCGTGAACTGGCTGAGCCAATTGCATCGTCATATTATCGGCTTGGACGATTGCATTTGGTGCCGTGCCGGTGAGGCGTTGACACCGGTCTTTCAATGTGCGGTCGGGGATGTCCAACTGCCTAGCGGAACCAGGACCGACGCGGCCCTTCCTTTCTTGTCGGCCGCCAGCGGATTAATGCTCGCCACGGCTCTCCTGCGTCTACAGCGAGCAGAACTCGCTGTGCTAGGTCGCAATGACTGGCGCTGGGATTTTGGCTCTACCTACAAAATGGTAAGTTCCAGTTTTCGCATATGTCGCGAAGGATGTAGCCGAGTTGTCGCAGCGGAGGTTCGTCAGCAGATTAACCGCAATGGCCGTTGGCGCGCGCTCGATAGCAAATCTCTATAACGTCGCGCGCGACAAAAACTGGCGGTCTCAGGCCATTGTTAGTTCTCAAGAGCGGCTATTGTCGTTATATGGAGATGGCTTTGGACAGAATGTCGAATCGGAACGAAGTCATGGCGTTGGATTACTTTACCGGGGGCGTCCCGCCATTTGTAGTGCTCAACCTAGAAGTACGTAAGATTGACGATCTTGTTCGTTCGTCAGAGATAAGACTTCAAAACAAGGCTGCCGAGATGGGGCTAATCGGTCTCTGTGCGTACTTTGAGGCCTTCTGCAAAGACCTATTCAGCGCCAACGCCAATATCTGTCCTCGTATTCTGTCGAACTTTACAGCAAGGAGGGCGCACGTATCTGTTGAGATTGATGAGTTGCTCAACTTTGTGGATAAAGCTGAAATGAAACTGGGTCATTTATTGGCGGAGAAATACGATTTTGGATCAGCGAAGGCCATCAACAGTCTCTATTTAGATTTGTTGGGAATCACGCCCTTCTCGAAAACGGAGTCGAAGAAATTCTCAGATCTGCTGAATGACAGAAATTTGCTTGTTCATCATGGAGGCGTGTACACAATAAAATATGCCGAGCAGAGATTCGAGAAACAGGATGTTGCGAAAATGGCGCACTGGCACACATTGGTCGTATCGAAACAAAGGTACCTGAACTGGTCATCTTTTATCCGGAGTGTAGCTGCGAAGATGGCCTTCGCTGCTCATCGAGCGCTCGAAAGGTTCGTGTCTGCGGAGGGTGTTGTACTAAATGGGGAGCAAAAGAAGGCCATCTGGTATTTGGCGTGGGACGACGAAGAGTGATACCTTCCGCAGTTTGAGAGTGATATTAAGGGCTGTTATCCAGCTAGCTTCGAGGCAAGTTCCGCGAACCTAGCGGTTCCTTTGCTCAGCGTCTTCTCGAGCTTGAGCTGTTGCGCGAACAGATAGCGCCATTGACCATATCTCGTTGTGCTCATTTTTTCGCACCATAGCTCCGCCGCTCCGTTTTTCAACGGCACGTTCGCCCGCATCTCGCCTTTGGTTTCTACGAGCCACATAGTTTCCTTTCCGTCCTTTTCGCGCACAGTGACGATAAAGTTGGGGTAAAAACTGGCGAGGGCGATTGTGTTTATAGTACGTGACCGAGAAACCGAAGCGCTCATTCTTCGAATAGCGCAGGACATCCTTCGCGTTGTCGAGAAAGTCGGCAAATTTCCTTTCCAGATGCGTGTGACATGGAATCTTGTTCGTGTGCGCCTTCTTGCCGTCCGCGAGAATCCCGGTCCACTGAAAGCGTTTTAAGAAACTAGAATCAAGCCATTCGGGAGCGGCAAGAATGGGCACGGGCTGCGTGCCGCTGCCGGTCGCGCTGGGAATCATTGGGCTGATCCTTGCGGTGGTCGGAGTCTACGGGGTCGTCTCGTTCGCGGCCAGCCGCAGAACGCACGAGATTGGTATCCGTATGGCTCTCGGTGCAGATGTACGAGGTAGTCTCCATCTGGTCTGGAAACAGGGTGCGCGCCTGGTGATGCTGGGCGTGGTTGTAGGGATCGTCGCGGCATGGGCTCTTGCGCGAACCGCGATGCACCTGCTGGTTGGTGTCAGCGTTACCGATCCAGTGACTTACCTTAGCGTTGCCGCCTTGTTGATTGTGGTCGGGATTGCGACCTGTTGGATCCCAGCTCGCCGCGCGATGCAAGCCGACCCCATGATCGCGCTGCGGCACGAGTAGCTCAATGCCCAGCCGGATTTTTCGCAACCAACGAGGACTCCTCCTTAGGTACTTAGCCAATCAGCGCACTCATTCAGCTTTTGCCAAGAAAGATTGCGGAACTCGCCAGGTCTGGTATCCCAGCCCGTTCAGGACTGCCTCGGACAATTGCGCGGTGCTCGCCGATGGACGGTCACTCCGTGACTGTGCTCTACCGTGCTCTAGGGAGATCATCAGCCCGAGGACTTGGTAGAGCCCCTAAATGGCTCGCGTCGCAGCTGTTTTAGAGCAAGGAATAAAGAGTTATTCCATCGACGCAAGGCGCTTTTGCGGACCCGCTTCGAGCGAGTGTCGACAGCCCTGTCTCCGCTCACTATAGGCCGCGTAGCCGTGGCCATTTACTGGCCTTCAGTACATCTAGCTCTATTTAATAATTGTGTATATCGTTCGCTTTGGTTCTAGTTAGGAGACTCTCGATGAGAGTTCTGCGCTATCTGTTCCTGATGCCTCTGCTAACCGTCCCATTCGCGACTTTCGCTCAAACAAGCGTCTATCAATACAGTCCGAACAACGGCATCTCGAAAGCCATGACGGCTGACGCCTCAGTAGCGTTCGCCACCCTCGTTAAATTGGACTCCTCCCACAATGTCGTGCCCGCGGCGAATAGCGACACGAATGACATTTACGGTGTCTCCGCCTCAGCCGGCTCATCAGGCGGGTCGGTGCTCGTGATCCGGTACGGCGACGCTTGGGTGCTTACTGACAATGCCTGCACGGCCGGACAGTCCGTTATTACGAGCACGACTGTGGCGCCCCAAGGACATTGCACCTCGGCCCCGGGCGCGGCCCAGGTAGTGGGTACCGCGACACAAACCACCGGCGCGTCGGGAACCGTGTCGGTAGATGCCTCAATATTCAGTTCTACGTCGATACCAGGAGGCGGAGGATTTACAAATCCGATGACCGCGATCGGAGACATGATCGGCGGCGGCGCGTCTGGAACGCCCACGCGTGTGCCTGCAGGAATCACGGGGCAGCAGATCGTAGCAACGAATGCCGCAACACCATCGTTTACCTCGCCCGGTCTTGCGGATGGCAATGGCGCTTCACCTGTCACGTCCTCGACTTACACAATCCAGTGTGACAGCGCAACCGCCATTATCGACCGCATGCACATGCTACGCTTTCGATCCGGGGCGTCCTCTGTGACTGTTCCAAGCTCGACTGCTTCTGGCTGCACCGGAAATTTTGCAGCGATCTTATTCGATGACGGCGCCGGAACTCTAACGGTCAGCCGCAGCGGTTCGGACACTTTTTCCATCTTCAATGGCTCGACAAATTCGGATTCGCAGACTAGCTTCACCATGACTAACGGCCAGTACGCGACGGTTGCACAAGGAGCAACAGGGATTTGGGAGGTGTGGATTTCACCCACTCCTGGCGGAGGTGCGTCAGCGACAAATACGACAAACGCATCTGCAAACTCCAATCTGCTTTGCGACAACAACTTCTCAGGGCCATGTAATGGCGCCGGAACCGATATTGGCACAACGGAAACCGCGTTTAATTCGACCTTGACCACGACGTCGAGCTACGTCGTCGCAGGGCGGGCGTACCTGGTGCAAGCAATCCTTGACGTTCACTGCACGGGCAACGACACGCACACCCTAGGCCTGCGACTCACCAGCGTGAGTGGCACATTGATCGGCCAGGAAATCGCAGCCAACTCTGGCGCTTGTCCAGCTACTTGGGGAGGCAACGCCGAAAAGGTTGAGTTCCTGATTCAAGGAACGGCTGCTGCAGGTTCTTCGGTCAATGTGGAGACCGGCGGTTCAAGCGTGTTTACCTACGGGGATACGGCTGTAGCAAACCCCTATGGCAACCAGGTCACCCAGCCCGTGGCTATTCCCACGAACTCCGCTTTCGTGTTGGTATTGACGTATAAATTCAGCGCGTCGGGCAATGGAGATTACGCTCGCCTGCGCCAGTTCAATCTAATACCACAATGAGACTGCGGCTCCCATGTTTCGGGTTGTTGATCTTGGCGTGCTGCGGCGCGGCAGCCGCGCAATCCGTCGGTTGCGGTTCTCCCGATGGCATCAATCTGTACGATCAAACCACCTGCGGCAACGTTAGCGATGGGCTTACTCCGCTGCCCACTGTGACAAGCGGCAACGACGCAAATGGAAATCCTTATACCCTTACCGCCTGCCCATCGAGCAATCTGAATCCCGTCCACGCGGGGGACACCTACGCACTGGCAAATAATATCGGCTCCAGCTTGACGGCGACTTGCATCACCGCGTCATTTGTGCAGCCATTCAATCTCGTTGGGGAAGGCTACACTGTAACGGGACAAGTAAACATCCAGCAAAACAACATGAACGGAATGCGTATCACCGACTTTACTATCAACTGCAACGGTCCAGATACTCCATTCCCTTGCATCTATTTATACCCACAAGGTGCCCTTTCCGGTTTAACGCCGCTTCGCCTAGATCACATCACTGCCTACAACAGCCACACGAATAGCCGAAACATTTACGTCGAGTGGGACAGCCCGAGCTGCTCAGGCGCGAGCGTCGGGGCCCCCTGCATTCTCATAGATCACATTACCTCGACACTGCCGGAGCAAGGGGCTTACCCTGTAACTTACGCCGTGCAGTCTGGCGGAGTTATCACCTACACGTCGAATAATTCTCTCAACGTGGGCGATGTGCCGAATCTGACGAGTGGCGGTTGTACTTCTCCATACAACGTCAGCGGCTTGCCTGTAGCAACGGCTTCCCCAACACAGTTCACGATCAATCTGGCGGGCAGCGCGGCAGGTGCGTCGCAGTCGAATTGCAACGCTATCGTTGGCGGCCGCTCCTACAACATATCCATTTCGGGTGGCACCGCTAGCAGCGTTGACGGCATGATTGAAGCGAAGAATCTAAATGTCACAATTCCCGGCGATGTGTCGGCCGGTCAGGGGATCGTGATGTTCAACGTCTATGGGGCATACGTTCACAACTGTGAGTTTTCGACGCCTGCGAACAGCAGCCCCACATATGGAGGAGACAACTCGCGGGCAATTCTCTGCGACGCACAAGGTGAGTGGCCAGCGGCGACTCCGTGTCGGATCTCGAATAACTACCTCGACGTGAATGGCAATCGTGGCATCCGCATCCGCGCGACGGCAGGTCTAAACATTTTTCAGAACTACTTCGATCACCTAAATCTGCGCAGCGAGGAATCGGCCGCAATTGAAATCGGGGCAATGGACTTTGGCATTCTCGATGTGACAGGATCCAACTTTTACAACAATACTTGCGTGATTGAAGGGGGCCTCTGCGTGTTCGTAACCTCTTCCAAGGGCCTCGTAGCGCACGATAACTACGTGCAGTGCGGCACGGTCAACCCTTGCGGCTCGGGCTCACTTTTTGCGGACAACGACGTCGATTCCACCAACGTTTCCCTGACAAACATCACGCGCCCGGGTGGAAGCCTGATCGCGACTGCCACGATCCAGTCAAGCGACTCCGGTCCAGGCTTGACTTCAGATTACGTCGGGACACAAGTGAACATAACCGGCGCCTCGGATTCGACACTCAATTGCACCAGTTGCATCGTGCTGAGCGTCCCAACAAATCTCACGTTCACGTATACATCGAGCGCGAGCGCGTCGTCCACGGTGAGCAGCGCCAGCGCGATCATGTATCCGAACAATTCCGGAGCGACCTATAACAACAACTCGACAAACATTGGCAGCCTACCTTCACCGCAAATTTTCGTTTGTCCGACCTGCACAATCAATTTTGGCTCCGGCCTCGGAATAGCCAACGCAACGATCTGCAACTCCGGCACCGGAGGGGGAGGCGGAAATATTATCCTGAGTTCGGCTTGCGGAAATGGAACCGCAGCGCCGCCGCCTCCTGTTATCATGACTACTAATCCGTTTTATCGGTCCACCGTTGAGCATCAACCTCAGGCCGCCGGTACGGGAGCTAAGTCGCCGCCTAAGCCCGGTCGATGAGCTCAGCCCTCCGTAGGTCGTTGGAACTAGCAGACCAAAAAACGTCAGTTTGACGTTTTTGAAACTGTAGCTTTCCGAACGTGAATATCAACCAGTGGGAGGATGCGTCCGTTTGGATTCTGTTGCGATGCTGGGCCGAGCTACACTGTTATTCGTTCTACGGATGCAGGCCGCCCAATAGCTTAGGAAGCTCTTCTGGATCGGGGGAGCAGGGACGCTTCTCAACGTGAGGCAGGTATCGCGAAGAATCCGCAGGTTCGGGAGCCCGCACTAACACTACGGCTTACCAAACGATGACAAGAGCGAAGCGGGGAGGATCCGTTCATTAAACTGTCTGAATTGTCTCTCGTTCCGAGAGACGCTCGGCTAGTTTTTGCATGAATGCTTTGACGTGCTCAAAGATTCGTTCTGCCTGTTCTTCAGTGTAAAAACCCCTGACGTGCATTGTGTAGTTGCGCCAAGCATCCTTAAAGATGCTGAAATGGCTTGCAGCTTGGGCATAAAACTCCTGCTGCTGTTTGCAGTCGGGAAAGGCCTTCCATGCCGCATCTTTGTGCATGTTCCTGATCCTGCTTTCAATTTGGTCGAGTGCTGGAGCCCAGTTCGTATGCTCCAAGGAAACGCCAAATTTGTTTCCTAGCGCACGAAGTCCAATTTCGAGCGTGCGCATGAGATGAAAAACGCAAGCAGTCGTTCTGTCCAGCGCCAGGCACGCACCGGACTCAGCTATGTCCTGAAAAGCCGCAGGAAAAGCGTCGCCAACCGCTCTACCGAATAGATGTGGGTCTTTCGTACGGGGAAAGAATCTCGCTCGATCGGCAGGAACATAGAAGAATGCTTTTCCTTCTATCTCTTTTTTTGACAAACTCTGGATGGATCGCGCCTGATCCATCAACCACTGAAAATTATGGCTGGTCGATTGGTTCTGTAGTTCCGCGATGACTTCGTTCGTTGTTTCCGCGGTTATCTTCAGTTCGAGACGAAGGAACTCCACTACGACACGCTCCAGGGAGTTCACAGCCTTATTTATTGCTCTTTCGTCGAGGGGTCTGGGTAAAGCAAACATAGGCTTATCTCCGTCTACCGGTATTGAACCGATCAGGCAGTCCTGTTCGATGGCCTGAAGCCTAAGACCGCACCAAAAGAAATTCCATGCTTGGAAGTCATGCATAAAGAAGACTTAGCCTCGGTTTCGTTGTACGACTCTTCACCAACCAATCGGATTCTTCGACTCTACCAAACTTGCGCCTGCCGAAACCATTTGAAATAATCTCGGCATGATAATCGGCGACCGATTGCGAATGCTGCGGGACGAAAAGAATTTATCTCAGGGCGATATTCAGGAACGTACGGGTCTATTGCGCTGCTACATTTCTCGCGTCGAGAACGGGCATACTGTACCGGCGGTCGAAACCATTGAAAAGTTTGCTCGTGCGCTAGAAGTGCCAATCTATCAAATCTTCTATGACGGCGAGGAACCTCCACAGGCAAACTCGATTCGCACCCGTGCCTCCACAAATGGAAAAGACGAATACGGCGCGACTGGCAAACAGGCTCGCTTGCTGGATAAATTCCGCCGGCTTCTAGGACAAATGGATCAACGCGAGCGAAACGTGTTGTTGGCGACGGCGAAAAAGATGGCGAGTCGATAGCCCGAGCCGGATTCTTCGCGCGAAACGAGGACTCCTCCTTAGGTACTTAGCCCGTTCGTGCATCCATGTCGCTTTTGCCAAAAAATATTTCGGAACTCGTGCAGAATCGAGACTGCGTAGATGTGTACACCGGGCTTCACATGAGGAACAAAATGCCAGCGTTCTAATGGACGATCGCTCCGGGAATGTGGTTTAGGGCATTCGAGACCGATCTTCTGCCCTCGCGCCCGAGGGAGGCCCTAAATGGGGCCTCTCGAAAGCGTTTTCGATAGCGAAAAGCCTGGGTTAGCGACTATTAGCTCCGCCGGTCACAAAAACGTCAAAGTGACGTATTTGAAGCTGGATTTGCAAAGGCCATGTTACTGCTGTTCTCATGAAAGGCCGAAAAAGGTTGCACCAGCCGAAGAGGGAACGCTCAGCGATTGCGACTTCCCAACCGCAGTCAACTCCCAGCGAGGAAGTCGCTTACTCTAGCCTACGCCTTAGGGGCTCGGATCAAGCGACAAGAACCCCTTGCCCGTTGCCAGCCATGCGATTCGAGTCTGTCCTCCAGACTCGTCCTGCAGGTCAGTTGTTCGAACCAAGAGTTCCAACATCGGCATTTGACGTTTCAAAACTTAAGCTTTCCAACCGTTAGTCGAAGGTCCGGGCTTCGCTAGCTCCAAAACAGGTTTTTGGTACGCCGGATCATCGACGCGATGCTACACCCCGGACTTGGCCCACTTCTCTACCAATGCAGCAACTCGTTCAGGTACTCCCCATGAACCTAAAACCTGAGAATTACTCTTAGCCGCAGAGTGGACTCGCGTCGAGAAGGAAGGCTCCCAAACTGTCAGGTCTTCCAAATAGCCGACGCGCGCCTTCGCTTCGGCAAAGCTGTTGCTCTGCTCGAAGAGCCCTACCAAAACCTCACTCATTCGACGCTGCGTCTGTTTATTTTTGCGGGCCGCGTCGAACAATTCGCGCGCGAGTGCAGAGGCATTTTTCTTGCTGCCATTGAAGGCTTGGAAGCGCCCAATGAAGCCGTAGGGATCTTGTTCGAAACGGATCGCGAAAGCGGGTACACCGCGCCCCATGGCAAACCCGATCTCCTGATCCGTCCAATTACTGGCGTGAAAGTCTTGATGAAGCAGCGCGACAAGCGTTTCACAAGTCGCAAGTGCAGTTTCAATTTGGGTTTGCCACTCCTGGGTGGGCTCGATGTCGTTGTGCGCAACGAAACTTGAAATTCCGAAATCGAGAAGCGCCTCTTGGAGTTGTGCCGCAAAATCCCTATGAATTGCGAGATGCGCCACGAAAACCCGAAGCATTCCCCTGCGCCAAAACGGAGGCTCTATGCGCGGTATTGTTGCTTCTTCGAACTGAAAGCCAACATGCTGTGCAAGATCGATCAGTGCCTGGTCGGGGGCTTGTTCGATCATACGAAGGACGTAGCCCTCCTTTGTACCTGTCCACTGGTCAGACCAAGGCAAGGAGAACTGCTTTAGCGTTACGTCTATAAGCGAGTAGTCCTCCATACAAAGACGAGCGGCGATTTCCTTGATCAGCACAACCCGTTGTGACGGCGACAGAGGCATGTTTTTGACGCGGGTCTAATTTTTTGCTTGGGCGGAGGCGTGTCAAGTGCAAGGGTAACAATCAGCTAGGACATTGACAAGCACCCTCATCGGTATACCGACCGCAAAATCTAACAAACGAAATTTCTGCTACACGCTGTTCGAAGCTGTATTCGCATTCGGCACAATATGTGGCTCTGGGCCCTCGTGGTACGTCTGACCCAAAGAGGTGCGAGGTTGACTTTAGGACGGCACCACAAACCTAACTTCGATATTTTGAAATATCTCTACCGCAAGTCACTCCCTGTGAGGTAGAACACTGCTAAAACAGCCAATTTCTACCTGTCCTACAACGGCAGCAACAGCAGACTCCCCAGACAGAATCATGAGAGAAGCTCCACTGATCATGAATTGGATCCATTTGCCGCATTTTCTGCGTGTGTATCGGTGCCGAGCAGTTTCTCCGAGCCCCAAAAAGCGGCAAAAGTCACGTGGGCCGGATTGCTGCGGATGAACGAGAACTCTCCGGATGCTTGGTGACTACTGGCACATAAAGATGCATTCCAAAAAATATTTCGGAACTCGGTGATAATCGACGAGCCCTTTGCCACACTGCTGTAAGTTCGCCACGGATGGTCTAAAGGATCGCTTTTGCGGCCAAGGGATGGCGCCTGTTACGATTGAATGCCCATGCTTTTCAGGAGTTCGTCATCTGACTCTTTAGACGCGTCTTTCGCGTCCACATCGATAATCGTCCAATTGCCAGTCAGCCGGTAAAAATGAAGCTGCAACTTCGAGTATTTCGCAACCTGACGCAATCGATTTGCGAACTCCTTGCTCGCCCCCCAGGCAAACTCCACCAGGAGGGGCTTCCAGTCATTCGCTTGCGCAAAGCGCAAAAGAGCCCCGATCTCATCATTCGATTCGATCAGATCATCCAGGAACGGCTGCGGTGGCCCCGGCGCTGCCTCCTTGGGCGTGTTCCGACGGGATAGGATTGCGCGAAACGCTGAGAGGTCTTGCCAGAAAAGGTCCGTGACAGTCACCAGCCGCATGCGCTCCCATTGCTCGCGTTTTGCTCGGCGAGCTTCGCGTCGCAGAATCGAAACCGCGCCTTCGGGCAAGACCTCAATGCTTTCGACTCTCCACACAGAACCCCCTTTCCCCTCCCATTCGGAGGGACCTCAAGATTCGTACCGCTGCTCGCGCGAAAAGTCCAGAAAATCTCGTTCGCATTGCGGCTTGAGCGATTTGTGCGTTTGTAGCGTCTCCAGCGTCGAAAAATCTTTGAAGGGCCTTCGCGGCTCTTGACAGCCTCGGAGGGAGAGGCGTACAAATTATTGAGATAAGTTGCAGCGTTTGCCGCTTATCCGTTTCGACGCAGTGCTCATGTCCAGTACCCCGGTGGAGGGTTCATGGGACACTGCTCGGACGGCCCCGCACAACCTAGCCTCACCGCACCGCGTTACCTCACAGTCGGCGAAGTCGCTGAGTTACTCCACGTCAGCGTAGATACCGTTTACCGGCACATTCCGTGCCTGCGCATCGGTGATTCCGTCCGCATCTCCCCGACGGCACTCGAAGCTTGGATCGCGGCCCACTCCGCGACTTCGGCCCGACGCGCGGCCAAGTCCCCTTTCGCGAACAACAAACCTGGCCTAAGATCACGGCCCAGAGCGAATACACGGCGAAGGGATACCATCGAATGAAGCGCCCGGTCAGACTTCATCTTTTCCGCTCTCACGCAAAGCGCTGCCCGCTACGAGGACGCGCAGCCGTAAGCTGCAACTGCCCGGTCTGGATCGACGGTGTCGATGAATTGCGACGGCGAGTGTGCTTTTCTCTGCGAACCAGCAACGCCACGGTTGCTGAGAGGCTCAAGCGTGACATGGAAATGCGCGGCGCGGTCTACGAACAGGAGATCGCGCCCGAGGTAGGAACACCAATTACCCTGGAGGATGCGTGCCTTAAATTTGTCGAGGCCAACTCTGAGCTTACCCCCGACAGGATCAAGAAATATCGCCGTCTATTTGCCCGATTCGTGAACTTCGCGCAGTGTCGCGGACTGCGTTATCTGCACGAAGTTGACGTGGAAATGCTAACCGCCTTTCGGGCTGAGTGGCGCACACGATGGCATCAGCAAGCCGGGACGATGTGCTTAAACATCCAGATCCTACGAAAGTTCTGCCGATTCGCAGTGAAGCTTAACTGGATCGCGATGAACCCAGCGGCCGAACTACAAATGCCGAAGGGACAGCAACGGCCGACGTTGCCGTTTACCGGCGATGAATGGGAGCGGATTTTAGCGGCCTTCAACAAATACGAAGTACGTGTTGGTCGCATTGGGGCGCGCAGACTATATGCATTTGTGATGCTGATGCGATATTCGGGAGTTAGAATAGGCGATTGCGTACGCAGCGAGAAAAGCTGGATTCAGCAAGATCGAATCTGTTTCTACACGCAAAAGACGAACACGCCCATCCGCAACAAACTGCCGTCGCGTGTCGTGGACTTACTCGACTCGCTTCCCCTCAACAGTGGACGGTATTTTTTCTGGACTGGCATGTCCACGCTCCACAGCGCGGTCGGCAAGTGGCAGCGACGCCTGCGTGTCCTGTTCGATTTGGCTGGTATTCCTGATGGCCACAGCCACCGCTTCCGCGATACGTACGCGTTCGATTTGGCGCACAACGGGGATGCGACGCTGGAAGAGCTGCGGCAAGCACTGGGGCACGCGAACACCAGGGTAACCGAGAAACATTATTCTCATTGGCTCGCGGAGCGGCAGAAGCGATTAGAGGAAAAACAAGATCGCACTTGGGCTCTCGGTTTCGCGCGAAATTCGCATGATGAATCGGAGGCCATGGCTACGTGACAGGAAGCGCGAGGGATGCGATTGGTAGGGGCGGTGGGGATCGAAAGGACAAGCTGTTGAATAAGGCTTGTGCCCTCAATGTGTTGCAGCCACTCCCCCTCTCCAACTGGAACAAACGGAACAGACGTCGGGCGGAGCCTGCCTTGGGCGCGCACTATCCGACTCCAACAGCTCCATCAACTACTTTCACTTCTCTGTGTTTTCAGTAATTTGGGGAATCTCCATTGTCCGAGTCCCGCACTGATCCTTCAAAGGGCACTGTCGCAATCACGATGGTCCCATGACCATTCGACCGGACTTCCAAGCTGCCTCCCAACTGCCGTACTCGCTCCCGCATTCCGCGCAAACCGACGCCCGTAGTCTCGCCGGAGGAAATCTTCGACTGAGTTTCCTGATTTACTCCCTTACCTTCATCGCTGACTTCCAATTTGATTTCTCCGGGAGAATGCAACAGCCTCACCAGTGCGGTCGAACTTCCTGAATGGCGATGGATATTCGTCAGACACTCTTGCGCAATCCGGAACAGACACAACTCGTGATCCTGTGGCAGTCGCTCCCAGTCCGGCGAGAGTTCCAGTTTCGCGGCGATCTTACTCCGCTCACCGAATCCGTCGACGTACCACTTCAGAGCGGAATCCAGCCCCATTTCATCCAGCAAAGGTGGATGAAACAAATAGGACATCGTACGAATATCCGCCGACACTTGTTCGATCAGCTTGGAGTTCTCCTCTGCGCATCGTGCCGCATCGGGGCTAAGATTCGCCTTCTCCCCGTCTAACCTGGAAGCATTCATACTCATAGCAGCGAGCAGTTGGCCTACTCCGTCATGTAATTCGCGGGCGATCCGCCTTCTTTCTTCGTCTTGAAGTTTAAGCAGACGCGCAGAGAGTTCCTTTTCCTTGACAGCCTCTTCGGCTTGTTTGCGCTTTGTAATGTCTCGTGTAACCGCAAGTTGCGCGACCGTCCCATCGGCATTCCGAAGGGGTGTGGCGTGTGTTTCCATGTGGCGTCGCTCGCCGCGTAGTCCGACAATATCGAACTCCAAAGAACCTTTCTCGCCGCGGCAGATTCTTTTGTTGAAAGCACGAAACCGGTCTCGGTCTTTGAGTTCAATCAGGTCATAAACGCTCTTGCCTACGACCATGTCAGCACAATCAGCACCAACAAGCGTCAGGCCGGATGAATTCATGTGAAGCAGAGTGCCATCAGGGGGCGACGAGCGTCACGCATTCGGGTGTCGTCTCAACAATGGCGCGGAAACGTTCTTCGCTCTCGCGCAGTGCTCGGTCGACTTGCTTTTGTTTGGTAACGTCGCGCGCTGTTTTGGATGCGCCCACTATACGGCCTGCGGCGTCCTTAACTGGTGAAATTGTGAGGGAAATATCCAGGGGCGTACCGTCTTTCCTTACTCGCACTGTTTCGAAATGCTCGATCCGCTCGCCCCGTCGCAGCCGCTCAAGAATTCCTGTTTCTTCATCCCACCGATCCTGCGGAATGATCAGGCTAATGTGCTGGCCGACAGCCTCTCCCGCCGTGTAACCGAACATCCGTTCTGCACCGTTATTCCAACTGGTGATCACACCATCGAGACTTTTGCTAACGACGGCATCATCCGAGCAATCTACGATCGCGGCCAGCAGACCGGTGGTTCGCTCAGCCTGCTTGCGCTCTGTGATATCGAGCAGCACGTTGATGCCGCCTACAATCCTCCCTTCAACATCGTGTAGTGGCCTGGGATAGGGCGTAAACCACACACGCTTGCCATCAGGGCGCTCGGCGATGGCTTCCGTACCGTCGACAATGCGGCCCTCCTTGATCGCGAGGGCCATTGGACATTCATCGTGGCGCATCGGTGTGCCATCCGAATGGAACAGTTTCCAACTCACACACCAGTGGTCCGTCCCAAGTTCGGGCACGCGACCAGAGAATTGGACTGCGGCAGGATTAAAGTACGTGAGGCGACCTTCGGCATCAGTGGTGTAAATGGCGACAGGAAGCAAATCAAACATCTCACGGAACCGCCGCTGGCTCTCGCGCAACTCAGATTCGGCCAACTTACGATCCGTGACATCTATGTTGACGCCGATCAGGCGCTCAGGATCGCCTGCTTGATCCTTGAATGCCCAAGCTCTGCCTAACAGCCAACGCACCGAGCCATCCGGCCAAATAATACGCCACTCTTCCTCGAAGGCACCGTCCTTCATGGCCTTGCCAACAGCACGCAGTACCTTCTCGCGGTCTTCAGGATGTACGAGTTCTTCCCAGGCAGCTTGCGTACCAGGGAAGCTTCCCGGCGGCAAGCCGTATATAATTTCCAATTCTGGGGTCCATCGATTCACGCCCGACTTGATATTCCACTCGAAGGTTCCGACGCGAGCAACCTGCTGGGCCAGGCGCAGCCGCTCCTCACTTTCGCGAAGAGCTTTCTCAAATATCTTACTTTCCTGAAGGACTTTCTGGGCGTCAACATCCTGGGGTGAGATATTACCTGTTCTTTCCATTGCGCCCTCCCTTGGAAACTAACAGCGAGGATTATCGCTGCTGGTAACCAAAAACTACAATAGGGCGACCTGAAAATCAAGACCTTTGGATTCTTCTTGTGGGTATGAAGGCTACCGGAAATCGACGTTTCGACGAGCTTATCGCACGAAGTTATCTAGCTTTTCCCGTCCACCATAGGACCCTACCGATGATGCGCCACGAAGATTCATTGGCCAATAAAATGGATTGATGTTCGCGTTGATCGGAAACCAAGGCCTCTGTATGGTCAAATCTTATCAACCTCGAAACAAGCAGTCGCTTCTCCTCATTGTTCCGTGCGACGACAATTT
Organism: uncultured Acidobacteriota bacterium; assembly: GCA_963703805.1. GTDB lineage: Bacteria > Acidobacteriota > Terriglobia > Acidiferrales > UBA7541 > DASTCZ01. Next base: position 295,204 of record CAVPFO010000002.1, read on the forward strand.
GCCCAACTAAGTCGTCACGAGAGACATCGGACGTATCCACAGCGATAATATATCCGTCGAGAATGAGTGGAGACATTGAATTGCCTACCACCCGAAGGCTAATTGTGGACGCAGGGTTGGGACACCACTCGATAGGCGCTGCCCAGATTGCTTCGGGTTTCAATTGATCAAGGTCGGACACTTCGTCTCCCTCAGCGCCAGGGGTGGCTGCCCGAACAGGGAGAATGGGAATGGCCACAAATCTTGCAGGCTTCAGCGAACCCACTGCGCCAGCGTGGACGACTTGCACAGTTGCAATTCTTCCTTCGCGCAATCGGCGGCTTGCGGTTGGTAGAACCCGCATCACATCCGCAGTGCTAAGACCCGCCCGTCCCCAAAAGAACCAGCAGAGAGGATCATCTGTGATATTCCCAAGACGTATGTATGCGTCTGCAGGAGGCTCAGCGTCTCCGCGTTCCCATCGCGAAACGGCCATAGCGGATGTCTTCAATCGCTTGCCTAATTCGCCCTGGGTGAGTTTCAGAGTTTGGCGAAAAGCCAAGATTTTCCGAGACCACTCAGGAAGGGCATTTGTAGACTTTCGAAGCATAAGAAGCCAACCGTTTAAAGTAGCCTACATCTTATGTATAACGCCGAAATAGAGAAAAGCCAATCACTGAATCCTCGTAGTAGCGCGCGATCTTAAAATAGGAATCCTGGCGGAGCTCTCTGGATTTCCGGCCTTGCCTCTTCATGACGGATGTGTGCGCTGTGGACAGAGCATTCGTCCCTACAGTATTTTGACAGTATGCCACTGGCACCCGTTCTCATCGTTGGCGCTGGTCCTAGCGGACTAAATTTGGCGTTGGCTCTGATCCGCCGAAATGTGCAATTCCGTCTCATTTCTGAAGCTGGCGGCCCCGGGGAGGAATCGCGCGCCATGGTGGTACAGGCGCGCACACTAGAATTCTATGGCCAATATGGCTTTGCCGAAGAAGTCGTCGAACAAGGTGTGGTCGCCGAAACAGCCCATGTCCGCAAGGGTGGCTCTAGTGGAAGTCGAGAAGTTCTATCTATCAGTTTCAAAGAGATGGGCGCTGGTCTCAGCCCGTATCCATTCGCACTCGCTTATCCGCAGGACGATCACGAACGGTTCTTGATCAAGAAGCTCAAAGATGTCGGCTGTGAAGTCGAGTGGGGCGCGAAGCTAACTGGGTTTAGCGAAGGTGAAAACAGCGTCATCGCTACTATCCAGCACAATACAGGTCGGGTTGAGCAGGTGGAAAGCACATACATCTGCGGCTGTGATGGCGCGCGCAGCTGTGTGCGTGAAACTCTCCAGCTCGGTTTTCCAGGGGGCACCTATGAGCAACTCTTCTACGTCGCCGACGTGAAGATCGCGCGCGGGTTTACCCGGGATCTGTACATCAACCTCGGTAAACACATCCTCACGTTGATGTTCCCAGTGCGGTCGAGTGGAATGCAGCGCCTGATCGGCCTCGTACCGTCCGAACTGTCACATCGCGATAAACTCGGTTTTGAAGACATCCGCGCCCACGTCGAACCTCTTCTTGATATTGAAGTGGCAGAGGTAAATTGGTTCTCTACTTATCGCGTCCATCATCGCGTTGCCGACAAGTTTCGGGTCGGGCGCGCTTTCCTGGTTGGCGATGCAGGCCACATCCATAGCCCTGCAGGCGGTCAGGGCATGAACACCGGAATCGGCGATGCCGTCAACCTCGGCTGGAAAATAGCGCATGTGCTGCAGAACCGCGCCGATAAAACGCTTCTCGACACCTACGAGCCCGAGCGGATCGGCTTTGCACGTTCACTTGTATCCACGACGGATCGTGCTTTTACGGGCTTAGTCGGCGAAGGCGTGGCAGGCGAGGTTACGAGAAAGATTGTCGCGCCTCTCGTGTTCGATATCGTCACCCGCTTTAGTCTGGGTCGTCACGCGATCTTCCGCACGATTTCTCAAATGCGCATTCACTATCCAGACAGCGCGCTTAGCCAAGGCGTCGCCGGTGATGTCCACGGCGGCGACCGCCTTCCTTGGACCGGGTTTCACGGAAAGGATAATTTCGAGTCCTTGCGTTCTCTGGATTGGCAAGCACATGTGTACGGCGAGGTGCACAAAGATCTCGAAATTACCTGTGGTAAGATTCAACTACCTCTACATGCCTTCCCCTTTAGCGACAGCGCAAAAGATGCCGGATTCAAACGGGGCGCTCTTTACCTTGTCCGGCCCGATGGCTACATCGCACTAGCTTCATTCGAACAAAGCGCCAGTAACCTCAGGACCTTCGTTGAACAATTCCACCTGCGCTTCAATATGAATCTACCACCTGGTACTCAATGCATCCCTAGAAGCCGTTTGGACAAATCTCATTTTGTTTAACGTTCCTTGATGCAATCTGTTTCTTCGTTGCCTTTTGCCTTACTGACTTCGTGAGGATTGGTTTCGGAAGCTCGCGTTTGAGCCTTGCCAATAATGCCGCGTCAGATTCCGTTTTATTGGCCACGTTCTATACTGACGCATGCCCTTTTGGTTTATCGCTTCTTAGTTCGTGCCTTTTCCAGAGCCTCGGCAGCCAAGAGCTTCCGGTTTCCGTGCGGTTCTTTTCGCAGGCCACCCGCAACCAGAACGCACCGCTTACCGGCAGCAACGCCGCACGTAGGACAGCAGACGGACGATAATTGTTTGCGTGTCAGTTTTTTCATTCATTCCCCCAAAGGTTCGAGTATTCTCGCACACAAAGCTGTCCATTTTGAGACGCTCTGTTATTACTTAGGACACGCTGAAACATCGGATGGCGTTAGAGCATCTGCTTACGAGGCAGCCGCATCTACGTCGTCGCGACCCCTTCGGTCGCAGACCATGTTCTGAGGGGTACCAACTAATCGCCTTTGATCGTTTAGGCGCGATGCAGGAAGATTCGCAATCGCCAAACCAAGACAGATATGACGAACCAGGAACCAGCAGCGGCCGTGAGGATCAGCCACGCGCGATGCATTGGTAATAGCTGCCACACGATCACTGCGAACGCAAAGAGGCCGATAGTGCTAAGGGCTGTCCCGCGAGATTCGAGAGCGGCTGCGTCGCGGCCGCGCCGAGTGCCGTCGAGGCCGGCGCGTCGTTTTTTCTCCTTTTCGTGAGAGGCGATCAGCGTGGCTGTGGCTGGGAAAATTGCCGGGAAAGCGAGGAAGAGGCCGCCGACGGCCGGACCGAATTTTTGGGCGATGAGCCCCGTAGCGACAGTTATTAGGCCCCCGAAGAAAAAACGGATGGCGTACTCATGCCATTTGGCTGCTCTCAGGGCTACTGGATTTATTCCGATGCTCATCGTCGTTTTCAGCACTCGTCAGGCATTTCAAGCTCCTCGCCTGAGAAAAGCCCACCAGAGGGCCATCGCAACGATGAGCCAGATAATGAGCAAACCGGCTGTGGCGAGCTTCGTCTCGGGCTTTTCGCGGTGCAGGAGAATCATAGCGCACCAGGCGTAGACGAAAAACGAGGCAGCTCCTGCGAGCATAGAGCGGGCTTCCACAGCCGCGTAGGATGCGCCGTTGGTTTTGATAGTTAGCGCGAGTGTGGCGAGGGCGACCGACGGCGCGGCGCCGAACAGAGCGGCGAAACTCTTGGGCTTGAAGATTGTACCCAGGATCGAAAAGCCGGAGACGAAGAAGCCACCGACCAAGAAGCGGATTAGAATTAATTTTAACAGATGCTCTTCCCTTGCATTCTCTTCAGGAAGAATATGAATACACAGCTAGAAATCAATTGCAAACGGTTACAGTGATTTTGCCAGGTGCATAAGGTTTTCAACGGATACATTAGGCGGAACGTCCGCCGCATCATATTGCGCCGCGAAAATGGAAAGGCGAGACAAAGGAGGCTCAGTTGGACATAAGGGAAGCGACGGCGAGCTATGAGACTTGGCTGCGGAGTTGCACGACGGTCGTAGATGCGGCGCTACGATCAAAACATGAGCAGATGCGGTCAGACGCATTCTTGTTTTTTCGCGGTACGTATTACCGGTGGACTCAACTTTTTCCGCAAGCTTGCAAAGAAGTGGCGCACGCGCCGAATCTTCTTTGTTCCGGTGATATCCATGTCGGTAGTTTTGGGACTTGGCGTGATCGCGAGGGGCGATTGTGCTGGGGCGTGGATGATTTTGACGACGCATATCCCCTAGCTTATACGAACGACCTAGTGCGGCTGGTGGCAAGTTTGAAGACGGTGATCGATGCCGAGGGTTTGACGATTAAATACCGCGAAGGATGCGACGCGATCCTCGAAGGGTACGAAAAATCCTTGAAGGATGGGGGCTGCCCGTTTGTTCTGGCGGAGCATGACAAGAACCTGGAGAAGTTGGGGATTGAAATGATCAAGCCGCCGCAGGATTTCTGGCAAAAGCTGAAGGACGCGCCGCCCGTTCCGAGGAGAGAGGTTCCAACGGATGCGAGGGCGGCGTTGACCAGCGCGCTGCCGTCCGCCATTGACTACAAAATTTCGCGGCGACAGGCAGGGTTAGGGAGCCTTGGTCAACCGCGGTTTGTGGCGCTCGGGGAATATGCGGGCGGGTGCATCGCGAGAGAAGTGAAGGCGACGGTTCCGTCGGCGTGCGTTTGGAAGGACGGCGAGTCGGGCCGCGGAGAGCGTTACTACGAGAGGCTAATAGCGTCGGCGGTGCGGTCGCATGATCCTTATCAAAAAGTAGTAAGACGATGGATTGTGCGGCGTTTGTCGCCGGATTCGAATCCGATTGAGGTTGAGGACTTGCCGAAGAAGCGCGACGAGTACGCGCTGCTGCATGCTATGGGGAAGGAAATCGCGAATGTGCATTTGGGATCTCCGAGACGCACGAAGAGCGTGTTAAAGGACCTGCGAGGACGCGAAAAGAAATGGCTGCGACGCGCGGGCAAGCAAATGGCGGAAGTGATGGAAAAGGAGTGGAAGGCATACGCGCGTGAGTGAAGTTGCTCCAAAACCGAGACGAGTTTTGAATCGTTCCATATCTCCGACGTCTTCGCGCTTGGTGACCTCTTAACCGAAAGATCGCGCGTGCGGGCTCTTAACGGCGACATCCGTCTGATCGCTCGCAGAACGAAACCGGGAGAGTCGCTACCGCTACAAAGACAGCGCGGATCTGAGACCTAAGCCGATACACACACAATTTAACCCATAATCGTCCATACAACTGTAAGCGTGCCAATAATTAGGAACTATGCTACGCGGGAAAATGTTCCTGAGGAGGATTAGTGGCACACCTGCTCACGAGGTAGGCGCGCTGCCCTGCGGCGACAGATCAAACTCACGCGACGGCCGCTGTCGAGTTTCCGAGCCCACAGAGTATAGTGAGCGCGGTGGGGATTCTCGTGCTCGTTGGCACCTGTGAGACTTGTTCGCAAATGTTGCAAATCATTGAAATCGCGGTCCTTCTTCTACTTCAGAGTGTAACGTCAACCAGAAACGGTGTTCCAATTGGCGAGACGGCAGCGACCTAAGAGATTGAAAACAAAAACTTTTGGTAGGGGCGGTGGGGATCGAACCCACGACCTTTGGCTTAAAAGGCCACTGCTCTACCACTGAGCTACGCCCCTAAAATCAATCAGAACATCTTACAGGAAAGCATTTAGCGGACCTAGGCCGCCCGCTCCGTCACGCTCACGAGCACTCGGCGAAAAATGCCACTGGATCAAGTTCCGGCGGCGGCGCGCCCGTCAACTATGCAGCGGTCACTGACTGTCGCGTGCAAACCGGCCGTCCATAATAGCAAAGCGCGCTGGTGACGCAATGCGCACCGCCTGATTTTCCAAGCTCTCTCCGCAAGAATTCCGGCGATCCTTAACTGGCTTTCCCGCATCTGACTAAAACCGGCGTCCCTGCATCTGAGGAGGAGATAAACGTAGTGCAATTGACCGAGAGGATAAACGTGGTGCGCGTAAACCGCCGATCCGTGCCCTTTGCCCGCTGGTTCCTGGCTGGCCTAATTTCGTACACCGTTGTTTTCTGCGCGCCGCAGGCTTTCGCGCAACAACGCCAGCAAGCGTCCTCGGCAACGGCCGCGGCTGCGCAGCGCGTACCTTCCCCGTACGCCGATTCCGATCCAGCCGGCGCTCTTTGTGAAGATTCGCCGGACCAGCAACAAGAGCAGCAGCCAGACAAGCAGCAAGGTCCGCCGCAGCCTGCCCAAAGTGGGAGCACCACCAACAGCTCGGCCGATCCCGCGCGGCAACCTGGACAACCCGGCCAACAAAACGCTGCGGCAAATCCACCCGCGCAGCAGGACGCGAAACAACAGCCCGATCAGAACAAAACGCAACCGGGGCAGCAGCCCAAACGCATCCTCGGCGTCATGCCGAATTTCCGCGCGGTGAGCGCCGGAGCGCTTCCGCCCCCGCCCACGGCGAAGGAAAGCTTCAAGATCGCCACGGAAAACAGTTTTGACTATTCGTCCTTTATTTTCGTCGGTATTACTTCTCTGCTCGCCGAGGGCACGGACGCGCATCCCGATCTCGGCAAAGGAATCGGCGGGTTCGGCGGATATTACTGGCGCGGTTTTCTGGACAAGACTGGCGGCAACTATCTGGTGATCTTCGCCCTGCCCACGATTCTTCACGAGGACGAACGCTACTACGCGAAGGGGACGGGACCCATCTGGAAGCGCGCCGTTTATTCCGCCTCACGCATTCTCATCACCCCGGATTATCACGGGCACGATACCGTCAACGCTTCGGAGCTATTGGGCCGCGCGATGGCGCAGGGCATTTCGATCGGGTATTACCCTCCCGGAGACCGGACCGCCAGCGCGCTAGCCTCGAAGTACGCCTTCGCGTTGGGACGTGACGCGCTCACCAACGTGTTCCGCGAGTTCTGGCCGGACATCGCGAAGCATGTGCTGCATCGCCATCCGTAGTGCTAACGCTCGGTGCAACTTCTCTTAGGCGAGGACGGCGCTGGCGCGGGGACGTTTGCGTTTCCATTCCGAATCGTGACGCAAACGCGACTGGTGTTTTTTGATCTGCGAGGAAAGTTCCGCAAATGCGGTCTTCAAACTGCGAGGAATATCGGCGCCGGTGCCGGTGCAATGCAGCGTTCCGGTCGGCAGGCTCAGATTGAGTGAAACGTTGTATTCCGGTTTGCGAGCCTGCTTCTCGAAGCAGGCATGGAGTTGCACGGCGTCGGGCGCGTAACTCTTGAGCAGTTTTTCCATCTTGCCGACCTGGCGATTGGCTTCCAGTTCCACCGGCTCACGCACTTCCACATTCTTGTACGTCGTCGCAAATTTCATCGGGCACCTTTTTCTGTGTGAAGGTTTGAAGGGGTGGACCACTGCGCGAAAAGCGGAAATTGGGCCGTGGGCATCGTACGTCTGCAGGATAACAAGTCCCCTTTCGCGTTGTAAACTCGAAACGCGAGGCGTTGTTGCCGCCTAAGAATAGGATGCTGCCGGGCTCCCGCGAGAGGTTTTTAAGTTCATTTTTCAGCCCCATCTTTTCGCGACGTTGCAATAGAAGGGCCGTTTCGGCATCATTCTCATCAAATAGTTGGGATGCGAATGATCGGCCTGCAAACGGCGATTTCACTGCTTGAAATGTTTTCCGACCCCGTCATGAATAAAACTCATGACTCACAATGATTGACAACAAGCCCGATAAGACCGCGCCGCGCCGCGCTTCCGCCAAATCCAGGAAGAAAACGAATGCTTGCGCCCCCGTCTCTCGAGCTATATCTGCGCCTGATGGCGTTGCTATATCGTCGCCGGACGCCGCGCCTTTCTTGGCATCCGGCACGAAGGCCGAGATTCGCATCGGACCGGCGGGCTGGTCCTACACCGATTGGGGCGGTGTGGTATACCCCTCGCCCAAGCCGCGCGATTTCCACGAAGCTGCGTTCCTCGCCCAATATTTTGACACCATCGAGATCAACACTTCCTTTTACCAACCGCCGCGCCCGCAGATCGCCGAGCAATGGGTCGAACGCGTCAGTTCGAATCCGCGTTTCCAATTCACCGCGAAGCTTTGGCAACGCTTCACTCACGAAGGCGGCGGCTCGGTGGAAGATGAACGGCTGGTGCGCGAAGGCTTTGCGCCGCTCGCGGCCGCAAATAAACTTGGCGCGGTGCTGATGCAATTCCCTTTCTCGTTTCACAACACACCCGAAAATAACGTCTATCTGAAGCAGCTTCTCGAGCGGTTCGGCGATTATTGCCTGGTGGTCGAAGTGCGGCACGCCAGTTGGAATGACAAAGAGTTTTTCGCCATGCTGCACGGTCGCGGCGCCGGGTTCTGCAACATCGACCAGCCGCTGATCGGCCGCAACCTGAAACCCACCGAGCGCACCACCGGCCCAGTCGGCTACATCCGCTTGCACGGCCGCCGGTACGATACTTGGTTCAGCGACGACCCGGAAACTCCTCCGGAAGAACGCTACAATTATCTCTACAACGACGAAGAACTCGCGCCGTGGGCGAATCGCGTGCGCCACGTCTCCGAACACAGCCGCGCCACCTACGTCATCACCAATAACCACTATCTCGGGAAGGGCGCAGTGAACGCGCTACAACTGATGAGCCTGCTCAGCGGCGCAAAAGTGAAGGTCCCCGAACCGCTGCGCGAGCACTATCCGCAGCTCGATCAGATTGCCGATCGGCCCCAGCAACAGCCCACGTTGTTCCCCAACCCCATCGAGTAGCACGGGCTCTTGTAGCCCAGGGCGGTTCCATAGCCCTGGGCCTTTCTCGAAGCCGGGCTTTCTGCGTCGGCACTTGTGAATTAAGGCAGGCGATTGTCGCGTTCGGCCTCAGGTTTTGTGCGCAGCTAAGCTCGCGCCGCCAACTCAAGCTCCGATTCACGCCATCGCTCAATGGAACCTATGCGGGTCATATTCCAAATCCACCAGCCCATCCCGGTAATCAATTTTCATGTCGATCATCCGCAACATTCCAAATCCAAAAATCCCCGAAATCTCCGTGCCAAACGCGTTGCTGGTGTTTGTGATATCAAACGTGATCAGGTCGTGCCGGTCCTGCTTCAGCCGCCCAAAGTGGAGCACCAGTTGGTCCGCGGTATAAACCTTATTCACTTCCCCGTTGAACCCTTTGATCGTCATGTTGCTGTCGCCCGTAATGTGCGTGAACTGCCTCGCCATAGTCGGTGAAACGGTATCGTCAAACGATCCGGTATCGATCAGAAAAAGGCGGTAAGGCGTTTCGTTCACGCTGGTGGGGATCAGCAGCGCGTGCCCGATGCGGAACACCTGCGAATAGTTCTTCATCTCCGGCGGCACGTAGCGATCGTGCAAATGCGCACCGCTCGACGCTTCCGATTGCAGCGACGCTTCTTTCGCGGGCTGGTCTGGAATCGCCGGCAAGGGACTGAGCTTGAACTTCGCGTCTGGAAAATCCAGATCGACCAGGAAATCCTCGAACACGTCCGCCCCGATCAAGCCGTCATCCTCGAGCGCAGACTTGCGGTCCACCACATCGACATAGCAACCCTGAAATTCCAGGTCGCCGATCTTGATCGAATCGGCCACGCCAATCGACCCGCTGGCCGCGGGACCTTCGCCGATGCCCTGCAGCGTCTCGCTCGTAATCAGCTTGATGTTCGCCTTCTGCGCCATCTTACGGCCCAGCACAATCCCCGACGCGCCCGTATCCAATTGCAGATTTGCCGTCGCGCCGTTCACTTTCACCGGTAGGCCATACCCGCTGATCCGGCTGTCCATATCCATCCCCACCGGATCGAACTTGGTCTGTGTCGAGCTTACTTTCGTCACCAGCTTGCACGAGTGTGTCGGTGTGCTGGCCTCGTCTTCGAGCACGGCAAGCTGATGTTCCAGGCCCTCGCGATGCGCCGCATCTTCATTGCCCGGCGTGTCCAGATATTCCTTCAAATACTTCAATCGGTCGACGCCGCCGAGCGTCGCCACCCAAGCCCGGCCGATATCCGGATCGGTGGGATCGAGCGTGTGCGCCGCATTGATCGATGATTTCGCGCTCTTGTAATTCGAGGTGATCTCGTAAATCCGCGAAAGCCCCAGATACGCCCGCGCATCCGCGGTGCACGGCGCGCGAAACGCCGCCTCCGCCTCGGCAAACTTCCCTTGCCGGTAATACACTTCGCCGAGGGCCACAATTGCCGGAGCCGCGTTCGGCGTCAGCGCGTTCGCCTTCTGCGCCGCGTCGTACGCTTCGTCCACTTTGTGCAGCTTCAAGTAAGCGCGCGCCAGACCCGCATACGCATAAGGCGCCGCGTTCTTGTCGCCGGCGGCAATCACCGATTCATAGCCGTCAACCGCCGTATCAAAATGCCCGGTGCGATATTTCTGGAGCGTGGTATCGAGCGTCGCGGCCGCTTCGCCCGTCGGCGAGGGGGCGTTCGCGCACCCGCCGGACGGCGCCGTAGCGGCCGGTCCTTTTGTATTCACTTGCCCGCTTCCCTGCGCAAACGCGAGCGGCGCAAAGGCAAAGACCATGCCAATCGAAAGAAACATCCTGGTAAAAGGGCTGGGCATAGGACCTTCCTGGGCATGCCGCAAATGCGGCCTCTGCATACGAAACGCGAAGCGCGAAAATTACCGGTTCGCAGCGAATTTTCCGAAATGATTCCTATGCTGTCAATAGGAGAAACGGCGAAATTACGCCTTCGTAACAGGTTGTCCGCGCAAGCCGTCCACGCCTCCTGGCGCCCACGTATGGCCGGTGTCGCGTGCCCAGGTAGCGGGTGCAGCAGGTAGCGGGTGCCGTATGCAGTAGGCAGCGGGTGCCCCAGGTGCCGCATTTGCACCTGGGGTCTTTGTGCCGATCAAGTGCCGCCGCGCCAGCATCTCCATCCACCCTCACCCGCACCCAGTCACGAGGCAGCGCAAAACCTCTACGGCCCACTTTTCACCGCGTGCATCACCAGCGTATTGCCTCCGGTGAGTACCGCATTGGAATTCAGCTCGCGCGTCCAACGCTCGCGCTTCTTCTTCGCAGGCACGGTCAGCGCCAGCACTTGGATCAGGAACGTAAGCGGAGCATAGAGCCAAAGCCGCGGTTTCCTTCGATCGCGAAACGCCCCCTGCACCTCGAAGCCTGCTTTCTCCAGGCTGAACCGCAACTCCGAATACGAGATTGGATTCACGTGCAGCAGCACTTCGTCGCGTCCGCCGGCCCGCTCGCGCGTCGCCGCCACGTGTTCGCGCGAGAGCGGTTTGAAATGCGACGTGTAGCCGAAGAGCAGCCACTTCACCCGCTCCTCGACATTCAATATGTTGGGAGTGCTGACGACGAGATGCCCGCCCGGCTTCAGCACGCGCGCAAACTCGCGAATCGCCTGCTGCGGATTCTCGATGTGTTCGAGACCTTCCACGCACGTGACGTAATCGAACTCCCCGTCGCCGTACGGCAATGACGCGCTCAAATCACCGCGCCGAATTTCCACGCCGCTCAGCCGGAAGATCTCCGGATACAAATCGCAGCACTGGACGTCAAATCCCGCCGCCACAAACCGCGCCGCCAGCGCCCCTTCGCCGGCGGGCACATCCAGCAGCCGCCCCCGCGCCAGCGGCTCGAGTATCGCAAACACCGTTTCGTGCGTCCCCGGCCGCGCAAGGACGCCGGGCGCCAGTGTCGCCGTCCGCTGCTGCGCCGCCCCGCTCACAAACGTCGCCTCACAAACATTCCCCCGCCGCGCCGCACAATATCACGATTCCCGCCGCCGCACCGTGCTGCGCCCTCGCTCTTCTCTTGGCTCTCGCCTTTGTGGCGCAGGTCGTGCGACCTGCGGCCATTCCGGCGGCATCGAAAGCCTCCTTCAGGGTTTCCGCACACCCTGCCCGTTCGCCTCCACGCGATAGACTTGCAGCACCCCATCCTGGGTAATTAGCGCCACCAGCGAGCCGTCCGGCGATAGCGCCACTCCCCGCTCTGATCCGATCTTTTCCTTCTTGGCGTCGAGCTTCCAAATCCACTGATTCCGTGCGAAATCAAAGACAAGTATTTCCTTCAGCGTTGCTTTCGCTCCTATGTCCAAAAACGCGAGACGGTCGTTTATTTTGTAGATGGGGAGGGCGAATCGGTTCCCGCCAGCGGAAGGATACGCAGAAGAAAGTCTCGTATCATCTCCGAATGCCTGGCGAAATACGGCCGTTCCGTCGCTGCGAAGAATCGTAGCCTGGTGCTTCCAAGGGCCCATGGAATCGGTGGCCCACAACAGATCGTCAGTCAGGAATTGCAACTGGATACAGGAGTCGGCATCTTCTTCAGCGCAGGCCTTTCGCCAGCCGCCTGCAATCTCCCTGACGAAAGCATTCCGGCGGCTCCCGCCCGCCATGGCGTTATCAGAAATCGCAGTGATCTTGCGCGACAAAACTTCCCCAAGAGTTCCCCTGTCCAACCATGACCGAAGCATTTCGAGATTTGTGGTCGAAACCCACTCGTAAGTCTCGCTTGCAGGCCGCGACATGTATTCCTCGATCGCTTTCGCGGCGCCATGTTTGCCAGATAACATCGACGGATTGATCGTCTCCCCCGGGGACGAATATTCCAGGAGAAGAGCCTGACGATCCGGCGATATGAACGGCTTCCACCCGGTCTGGGCTCGCTTGGACATGGAAATTTCGCGCTGTTTCAGGAGTTGAAGTTGCGGCGAGTACAAACGCAAAGTTTCAGGTGTCAGCATCAGGAAGTTTCCGTTTCCCGCCGCAAACACGCGCGAGGTATCGCCCGAACTCGGCCATTCCTGTGAACCTTTCAGATCGCCTTTTTGCGCACCAATGAAAAGCGCATGTAGCGTGAAAGGCAGAAGCGCGTTCGTCTCGTCCGCATGCGTTGCACTCTCCAGAACTGTGGGAGTGACCCAATCGACTACGATCGTGCTATCCGATAGAAAATCGATAGCCGCTATTTGCGAAACCATTCCTCCCGCGTGGGCGAGCCGTGAGGATCCGAAACCATCCGCCCGAACGTCCCTCTGCGAGATCGGAACGTCCACGCCAGCGCCATTCGATGGAGCGGCAGGCTCTGCTCGCAAGAATTCGCTTGGAAGTAAAACGCCGGTCAACAAAACACAAGCAACTGACAGAGCTGCCACGGCTGTGCGCCGTGAAGTTCTCGGCATAGGCATGGCATCAACCGCGGCGGCGGGGCTTCGATAATTCACGATGGCGGAAGCAATCGGTGGCGTGGTCGTTGACCATGCCGGTGGCTTGCATGAAGGCATAGCAGATCGTGGAGCCCACGAAGCGGAAGCCGCGGCGCTTCATCTCCTTGCTCATGGCGTCCGATTCGGGAGTGGTGGCGGGGAGCTGGCTGCCGCGCTTCTGGCGGTTCTGGCGTGTTGCGTGGCCCACAAACTGCCACACGAAGCGATCGAACGAGCCAAATTCCTTCTGCACCGCGACGAATGCCTGCGCGTTCGTGACCGCCGCGTCCATCTTCAGGCGGTTGCGGATCAGGCGTGCATCGCCGAGTAGCGCGCGCACTTTGCGCTTATCGTATTTGGCAACTTTGGCAGGATCGAAATGATCGAACGCTTCGCGATAGGCCGCGCGCTTGCGCAGCACCGTGTCCCAACTCAGCCCGGCTTGATGTCCTTCGAGGATTAGGAATTCAAAGAGGGCGCGATCGTCGTGCAGCGGCACTCCCCACTCGAGGTCGTGATAGCGAGCCATGTGCTCGCTCTGGGCCCAGTGGCAGCGCCGCTGCTCGGAACGCGATGGCAAGGGATTGCTTACTGCGTCGCGGCGACGCCGATGTGGCGCTGCAGCGCCTTTTCGATATTTTCTTTCGGCACCGCGCCAACGATCTGCTCGGCCACCTGGCCGCCCTTGAACACCAAGAGCGTCGGGATTCCGCGAATATTGTACTGGCCGGGCGAATTGACGTTCTCGTCCACGTTCATCTTGACGACCTTCAATTTGCCGGCATATTGTGTGGCGATTTCCGCCACCGTGGGCGCCAACATCAGGCACGGCCTGCACCAACTCGCCCAGAAATCCACCATCACGGGCTGTGTCTTGCTCGCCTCGATCACTTCCGTCTGAAAATTGCTGTCGCTGACGGCCACCACATTATCAGCCATGAAACTCCTTTCCCTTCGGAGAAGCCACGCCGGCCGCTCCGCCTCGCGCACTCGGATTGGATGCTGCCGCCAAGTGAAGGTTTCGGGCCTTCCTAGCTACCTCATAAAGCTGGGCATATTCGCCGGCCGAGGCGCGCCACGAAAAATCCTTGGCCATGCCATTGGCCTGCACCTTCTGCCACGCCGGCGCATTGCGATACGTTTCCAGCGCCTCGCGAATGCATCCCAAAAGGGCTGCCGCTTCGTACGGCTCAAACTTGAAGCCGGTGCCCTGCCCGGTCTTCGCGCTATACGGCTCGATTGTATCATCCAGACCGCCGGTCGCGCGCACCACGGGAACGGTGCCATATTTCAGGCTGTAGATCTGGTTGAGCCCGCAAGGTTCGTAGCGCGAAGGCATCAGGAACATGTCCGCGCCCGCTTCGATCTTATGCGCGATGGTGTTGTCATAGGCCACCTTCACGCCCACCTGCTTCGGATACTTGCCCGCCAGTTCGCGAAACAGCGCTTCGTATTGCGGCTCGCCGGCCCCCAGCGCGACGATCGTGACGTCTTCTTTCACCAGAGCCGGCGCAATCTCTTCGATCAGGTCAAAACCTTTTTGCGCCGCAAAGCGCGAAACGATGCCGATCACCGGACGCTTCAGATCGGAAGTATCCAGATTGAATTGTTCGAGCAGGTCTTTCTTGCAGGCTTTCTTGCCGCTCATATCTTTCGCTGAATAGCGCGCCGCGATCAGCGCATCGTTTTCGGGACTCCAGATCGAATAATCCACGCCATTCAGGATCCCCCGCAAACGCGAAGCGCGATTGCGTACCACCCCGTCCAAGCCATGCCCATATTCCGCCGTCTGGATTTCCTGCGCGTATTTTCGGCTTACGGTGGTGAGGTAATCGGCAAAAACGAGTCCCGCTTTCAGGAAATTCACCTTGCCGAAAAATTCCACCGCGTCCATACGGAAAAGCGTTTCGGGCAAGCCCAACGCCGCTAGCGTGTCGCGCGGGAAGAGCCCGTGGTAGCCCATATTATGAATGGTGAAGACGACTGGGACGCCGCGCAGCAGCGGGTCGGTCTCATACAGTGTGCGCAGCAGCACGGGTACCAGCGCCGACTGCCAGTCGTGGCAATGGATCACGTCCGCCGGCCAAACGTGCTTGGCCACCTCGACGGCCGCGCGGCTGAACTCGCCAAAGCGCTCGGCATTATCAATGTAATCTTTGCCACGCTCGCCATAGAGCTGGTCGCGATCGAAATATTCCGGATCGTCCACAAAGAAGTAGCGCACGCCGCTAGCAACGGTGCCGTCCGCAATCGCGGGGAAGCGGAGCGTCGCGCCCATGGGGACCGTTAGGCTCGGCATCACGATGGCGGTGGCTTTGGTGTTGCGATAGCGCGGCAACACCACCGCGACCTCGTGTCCTAGCTCGACGAGCGCCTTGGGCAGGGCTTCGACGACGTCGGCGAGACCTCCAGTCTTGGAAAACGGCAGGCCTTCGGATGCTACAAAGAGAATGCGCATAGGGTTTAGGTGCTCTCGAAAAACGGTAGCGGAGGCCATCGGCGGCGTCAAGGAAAACGGCAGCGCAGGGTGCGCGGTAGGGACGGGCACCGCGCTCGGCGCAGAGCAACTTAGACCGGCACTCTAATGGCTCCCTCCGCCCAAATTCCCGATTTGGGTCAGAGAATATGTGGCGACCACCCCCCGGTTTCAAATCTTGAAAATGCGTGGGGGTTCTTCTGGATCGGGCTTTTGTAACCAGCTGCGCTCTCGGCTTGCCCAGTGTAAGACCACGACGCCGAGTATCCACGAAGCGACCCCAACACTCAGCGTGACGACCCGAGCGGCACCGGCCAGATGGGCGGCCGCAGTCCCCATAAGGACCAGCACCCCAAAGCAAAACAGGCCGAGACCGAGGAGGAAGCGTTTCCGGTTAACGAGTACGAGATCCGCGTCCACGCCTGCGGCGAGGTCTTGATGGCGGCGCCAATATCGTGCGAACCAACCCATTTGGCGCATTCTAATCGAGTTCGAGCGGCCCAAACTAACAGAAAGTCAAAACCCGCACCCTTCCGAAGGCGAAGAGTGCGGCACCCGCAAAAAATGGGCTTGTCCGGGGCGGCGGGAGATGGGTCAGGCGCAGATCACGAAAATCCAATAAAGCTGAAAACCCAGAGCCGAAGGCCGTAGCTGCCTGCCTTATTTCACGGCACACGTGGCGGGATCTTTGGCTTTGAGAAAACCCCCGGGGCCATGGATTCGCCCCGGGCTACAGAGGCGGTCTAACGCGTTATCGCCGCGCCCAAAAGGCAGGCGGAATGCGTTGGTGACGGCGCGCGGGCGTGCTAGGCTTTCGGGGAAATCGGTTCGTGGAGGCGGCATGGACGGACGTGCTGTTTTCGATTCGTTGTGGCTTGACGTGCGCTACGCGCTGCGGATGTTGCGGCGGAATCCGGGCTTTACGGCCATCGCGGTGCTGACGCTGGCGCTGGGGATCGGCGCGAACACGGCGCTTTTTTCGGTGGTAAACGGCGTGCTGCTCAACCCACTGGCGTATCCGCAACCCGGACAGCTTGTGGCCATCTACGGTACCAGCGCAGGTTACGATCGCGGTTACACCTCCTATTTGAATTTCCTCGATTGGGAACACGATTCAAAAACTTTCGACGCGATGGTCATCTATCGCAATCAGGACTACAACTACACCGGGCCTGACGAGTCCGAACGCGTTTCGGGCTACATGGTTTCGTCGCAGTTTTTCAACGCTCTCGGCGTGACGCCGGTAATCGGCCGTACGTTCAATCGCGACGACGACGTACTCGGCTCCGCGCGAGTGGTGATACTCGGCGGCGGGCTCTGGAAGCGAGACTTTGGCTCTTCGCCCAGCGTGATCGGCAAATCCATGACGCTCAACGGCGTGACGCACACGATCATCGGCGTCGTGCCTTCGAGCTTCCGCTTTTACGGCCAATATCGTGATGTATATACGCCGATCGGCCAGTTCAGCGATCCGCTGTTTCGAGACCGGCGGCTCGATTTGAGCGCGCACGCCTTCGGCCGGCTGAAGCGGGACGTAACTTTGACCGAGGCTCGGGCGGATATGGATGGAGTCGCGCAAAATCTGGAGGCTGCCTACCCTGAGGCCGATAAGCAAGTGGGAATCTCCCTGGTGCCGATGAAGGAAGATATCGTCGGGAACGTCGAGCCGTTTCTGATTGTGCTGCTCGCGGCGGTTGGATTCCTGCTTCTGATTGCTTGCGCCAATGTGGCAAACCTGTTGCTCGCACGCTCCATCGCACGCTCGCGGGAATTTGCGATTCGTTCCGCGCTGGGCGCGGGGCACGGGCGGGTGATTCGCCAACTCCTGACGGAGAGCGTTTTGTTGGCGGGCGCGGGCGGAGCGCTGGGCTTGCTGCTCGCGTTCTGGGGCACGAGGGGGGTGCTCGGCGCGCTGCCGGGAGCACTGCCGCGCGCGAATGAAGTCTCGCTCGACTCGCGCGTGCTGCTCTTTACGCTAGCGGCGTCAATCTTTGCTGGACTGATCTTTGGGCTCGCGCCGGCGCTCAAAACTTCGCGCGTGAATTTGCAAGAAATCCTGAAAGAAGGCGGGCGCGGCGTGAGTGGGGCGCGGCAGCGGCTGCAGGGCATTTTTGTGATCGTGGAGGTGGCGCTGGCCCTGGTGCTCCTGGCCGGCGGCGGCTTGATGATTCGTAGCCTCGCCGCACTGTGGCGAGTCGATCCCGGCTTTAATCCAAGCCACGCGATCACGTTTACGCTCTCGCTCCCGGGCTCGCGGCTGCCCGGCTCGGCCGGTACGCGTGCCCGAATGCGCGAGTTTGACGCGAAGATGCATGCGATTCCCGGCGTCGAGGCCGTATCCACCACGCTCGGTTCTCGACCGATGATTCACAACTCCACCGAAGCCTTCTGGGTCGAAGGGCAGCCCAAACCCGCCAACTTTCACGATATGGATCAGGCCATGTTTTATCTGGTGGAAGCCGGGTTTCAGCAGGCGATGGGACTGAGGCTCGAGCGCGGACGCTTCATTCAGGATTCGGACAACGAGCACGCACCGGTAGTGATTGATGTGGACGACGTGTTTGTACGTTCCTTTTTCCCGAAGGAAGACCCGCTTGGCAAGCACGTTCACCTTGCGGGCTTCAACGTGACGGCGGAAATCGTCGGTGTGGTGGGGCACGTGAAACAGTGGGGCATAGATACGGACAGCAGCGCTTCCATCCAGGCGCAGTTTCACTACCCCTTTATGCAATTGCCCGAAAAGTTGATGCCGCTTGCGGCTGATGCCGTGGCCGTCGTGCTGCGGACCAAAGGCGACCCTACAGCGGTGATGGGTGAGGTGCGGCGCGCGGTGGCCGAAATTGACCGCCGCGAACTGATCTACAACGTCTTCACGCTGAACGAAGTCGTCTCGAATTCGTTTGCGGCGCGGCGGCTTTCCATGATTCTGCTGAGCATCTTCGCGGCGCTGGCGTTGGCGCTCGCTTGCGTGGGAATTTATGGCGTGATTTCGTATCTCGTGGGGCAGCGCACGCAGGAAATCGGCGTGCGTGTGGCATTGGGCGCGCAGCCGCGCGACGTGCTGCGGCTGGTGCTCGGGCACGGCATGCGCATGGCGCTGATCGGCGTAGCGATCGGCGTAGCGGCCGCGCTGGCGTTGACGCGGCTCATGGCAAATCAGCTCTTCGGCGTGAGCGCGCACGATCCGCTGACGTTTATCGGCGTTGCGGTGTTGCTGCTGATCGTGGCGATGGTGGCGTGCTACATTCCCGCGCGGCGGGCCATGCGCGTGGACCCGATGGTGGCGCTGCGGCATGGCTGAGGCGGGATTGAGACGCGGCAGCGGCTGGGCTGCTAAGGCAGAAAAGGCGCAGGGCGCAAGGTCCTGCGCTACACAGGCCGGCAACGGCGCGCGTCCCACAATAGAGGAAAATGCAGCTTCTTGCCGGGGCTGATAAACTTGCGGCGTGGCGGGGCAACGTCTCGGACAAAATTTCTTAGCAGATAGCGCGTGGCGCGAGCGAATCGCTGCGTTGTTACGCGTGCGCGCGGACGAGACGTGGCTAGAAATTGGCGCGGGGCACGGCGAAATGACCGAGCACCTGGCTGCTGCTGCGCACGTGACGGCCATCGAGCTTGATCCTCCGCTGGTCGCGAGGCTGCGCGAACGCGCGAAAGCTTGGCCGAACGTGCGAGTGGCTGCGGGCGACGTGCTTACGCTCGATCTTGAGGAGTTGGCGCAAGCAGAACGCTTTCGCGTCTACGGCAACCTTCCCTACTACATTACGTCTCCCATTTTGCACCTGCTGTTTGCGAACGCGGCGCTCATCGTGTCCGCGCACGTGGTGATGCAGCTCGAGGTTGCGGAGCGGGTCGTGTCCGCTCCCGGCCACCGCGAGTATGGGTACCTGAGCGTGGCCTCGCGATATTTTGCGCGGCCGCAGATCGCGTTGAAGATCCCGCCCGGCGCGTTTCGGCCGGCGCCGAAAGTGTGGTCAGCGTTGGTGACGCTGGAATTTCCAGGCGCGGCGGCAGAATTGGGAATGAACGCAAGCGGCGATGAAGACGGCGCGTTTCTTACCTTCGTTCAAGGGTGCTTCGCGCAGAAGCGGAAGAAGCTAGCGAATAACTTGCGGGCCATGGCGGATGAGGATTTTGCAGCCGGCGAGATTGCCGGGCTTATGAGCGCTGCGGAAATTGCGCCGGGGGCGCGGGCGGAGGAACTCGGTGTGCCGGAGTTTGTGCGGCTGTTTCGAGTGGTGGGAGCGAGACGCGGCGCGAAGGACACTTGAGACGTCAATGTTGCTTCGGTGCTTGCAATCGGGCGATCCAGCCAAATCCGAAATGAGATGACCGCCGTTCCGGCGCCGAGATTCCTCGTCGGTCGCCACACCGCGCGATTTCCGCGCAACATCGAGAGCTATGCGCGGAAATCCCGCTGCTCGCTCCTCGGAATGACAATTTGCGAAATAGAGTGGCGCTTTGCGTCTTCGACCCAAAGGAGAAGCCGTGGCGCCCACCATCTCCCTCGAACCATCTTCTTGTGGCTAATGACTGATAAC
Source organism: uncultured Acidobacteriota bacterium (assembly GCA_963703805.1). GTDB lineage: Bacteria > Acidobacteriota > Terriglobia > Acidiferrales > UBA7541 > DASTCZ01. Next base: position 315,337 of record CAVPFO010000002.1, read on the forward strand.
TAGCTCGGTATGCGGGGGCGCGATGGTCAGCGCGGGGATAGCAGGGGCATGAGGCGGTCGGGGTAGTTGGTGATGATGCCCTGAACGCCAGCGGCGATCAGGCGGCGCATGCTGGCGGGATCGTTCACCGTCCATGGCACCACTGCAAGCTCTGCGCGACGGGCTGCGGCGACCACCGACGAGGTGGTCCGATCGGCGCGAGGGAGCAACTGGCGGGCCCCAATTCGCTGCGCCAGGGCAACGGAACGCGCCGTGGGCCTTTCCACAATGAAGCCGGTGCTGATGGACGCGTCCAAATCGCGGACGCTGCGCAGAATCGCCGAGCGGAAGGAAATAATCACGCTTCGGGAAGACATCTTCGTGGCGCGCAATGCGCGAATGACCTTCTTTTCCAAGCCCTGGCCAGCACGCGATTTCAATTCCAGGTAACACCCAATTCCCGCTTGGCACGCGAAGTCCAAAACTTCCTCAACTGTGGGGATGCGTTCAGCGAAGGACGAGCGTTTCGCACCTGCAAAATGCACTCGCGCATCGAGTTCGCGAATCTTTGCGAGACTCATGCGGCTCACCGAGCCGCGCCCGTTGGTAGTGCGATTTACGGTGGCGTCATGAATCGCGACGACTTGGCCATCGCGCGTGAGGCGCAGGTCCGTCTCGATGAATCCAGCTCCCATTTTAGCGGCAAGGCGAAAGGCCCCCAGCGTATTTTCCGGCGCATGGCCAGACGCGCCCCGATGCGCGATATTCCACACTTGCCCCAGATTGGTGCTATCCGAACCAGCGGCAGAACGCATGTGAGGCGTATCGTAACAGACCTCACTGCCGGACTTGGCGCGGGTCCTCCCACGCCGCCAATGTGACCGATTTTGGGACGGCCTTCCTCGGAATCGGGCAGTCCACTTTTCGAGCAACGATTGAAGGCTCTCCATCCTGCTGATTCCAGGTTGCTTATGGGCGCGCCAAGTGGCAGCCTTCCTGCCAATCTACATTCACCATGGCTACAGCCGTCATGCAGGTTCGATTAAACGATCCGGTACTGCTGAATATGGTGCGCGCGGGAAGCCGGCAGGCTTTCTCGGAACTGACCTCAAGCTACGACGCTGCCATCTATCGCGTAGCGCTGCGGATCACCGGAAACACCGCGGACGCCGAAGATGTGCGGCAGCAAACGTTGCTGAAAGCGTTTGCGCACTTCGACCAATTTCGCGACGGTTTCCGCTTTGCGGCATGGATCACGCAGATCGCGGCCAACGAATCGATCAGCCTGCTCCGGAGACGGCGCGACCGGCAAGTGTTTGCGTGGGAAGACGTGTCCGCAAGCGACGCGGACGGCAACCACCCAGAGCCGAAATCGGCGCGGGAAAACCCAGAACAGCTTTACGTGCGATTGGAACAGCGCCGCATCCTGGCGCAGGCCTTAGCAGAATTGGAACCATCGCTGCGCAGCGTGTGCCTATTGCGTGACGTGCAAAACCTATCCACCGAAGAAACTGCGACACAGTTGGGATTGACGCCGCAGACGGTGCGCACGCGTCTCTTTCGCGGGCGATTGAAGTTACGCGAGAGGCTGCGGAATTTCTTCGAGCGGCCGGCCTCCGCAGCAAACAGGATTTTGCCCGAAGCTGCCTGCGGAGACTGACCGCCCGTTTCGCAATTCCCCTACGTTAGAGAGCCCGCTACTTCATTTTCCGGCAGGCAACGTGTATTCGCCTTCTACTTGGACGGTCGCCGTGCCGTCATCGTTGAAAGTACCTTTGTAGGTTCCCTTGCCCTTTAGCCCCTTGAGCTTTCCGGTGCCGCCCGTAAAGTACCAGGTTCCCTGCTCGGCGCCGGGCTTGCCGTCTTTCACGGTGCTGGCGCCGTGAAAGCTGACGAAGATCTTGTCGCCGTTATCCATGTTGCTGACGTGCGTGCCGCTGTCGGTGGCTTTCGTCGCCCACATCTCGATGGTAGCAACGTCAAAGCCGTCCTTTGTTTTCTCGCCGGCAATCTCCATGGGCGTGGACCAGGTGACGGCACTCTTCTGCAATGTCGTGGTGTGGCCGGGATGGTCGCCGGCTTCGATGCTGTAGGTGGGGTCCGGCTTCGCATTTTGGGCGGTGCCTGAAATTTTCGTCTGCGCGGCGGCTGAGCCTGCAACGACCAGGGCCAACGAGGCAGCCCAGAAGAATCGTGTCTTCATGAACACTCCTCCGATTCAATTTTTGGGGTTCCGATTAACTGGAAATGCCCGGGCAGCCGAAACAGTAGGACCACCACAGACAGTGGCGCCATACTGTCGCTTGTGCCGAGAAAAGTCAACCTGACGGCAACGGCAATTCCAACTGCGGTGCTACGGTGTTCTTCTATTGACCTGCGGGCTTGGGTAACGCAAATTCGCCTTGCAGGCGGTAGGTTGCGGAGCCATCGGTGTTGAAGAGCCCAGTGAACGTACCCTTGCCGCTGATGCCACCCATCTGGCCGGTGCCGCCTGTGATGGTGAAGGTTCCTTCGGCGCTCTGCGGAAGTTTATTGCTGGCGGCGATTACCGTATGGAAAACGATAACGACGCGATCGCCATTGCCCATGGTGATCACGTTGACGCCGTTGCCAGTGAGCTTGGTGGGCATCACGTCGGCGGAGAGGGTGGCTACGCTTTGCGCGGTCTTGGTGGGACCGATCTGCACCTGTTGCGTCCAGGCGCACGTGGTCTGCTGCAGGATGGCGCTGTGGCCGTCGGTGTCTGGAATATCCACGCTGTAACTCGGCGATGGCGGCGTGCATTGCATCTCGCCGGAGAAAGGTGTTTGCGCAAAAACTGTGCCTGCCCCGACGAACAGCAGCGAAGCGGCCAAGAAGAAACGTGAGATCACGGGGCCTCCTTCCCCGCTCAAGCTATGCAAGCGGGTGCAGCGTGTGTTGCGCGCTACTTGTTAGATGTATGGGACGGAATTCTGTTCCGCTCGGTTCGGGGCGAAAATGATCGTTGGAGAACACAGCGGTCCCGCGGTTAAAACTTGGTGACTTCGCTGAAGTGGAAGTTGCGCACCTTCATCGCCGGCACGACCATTTCGAAGGATTCTTCGCCCGCGGCGCGCACCGATGGGCCCAGCGCCTCGACGTTCGAAAGCATTTCGAGCACGCTTTGATTGAAGCGGAAATTGCGGATGCCACCGGTGATTCGGCCGTTTTCCACCAAAAACGTGCCGTCGCGCGTCATCCCCGTCAGGATCTTTTCGTAGGGATCGACCTCGCGGATATACCACATGCGCGTGACCAGAATGCCGCGATCGGTGGTCGCAATCATTTCCTCGATCGAGGAATGGCCTCCCGCAAAAACGAGGTTCATCGGCGCTTCGCCATATTCGTTCGGGAGCGGAAAACCGTGTCCCGTGGGCTTCGCTTTCATCTGCCTGGCGGTGGCGCGCGAATAGACCAGATGGCGCGGAATGCCGCTTTCCACAAGCGTAATTTTCTGGCGCGGCATGCCTTCGCCGTCGTAAGGCGCGCCGCTTTGCAGCGGATGATAGGCGTCGTCCCATAGCGTGATATTCGAACCCATCACCTGTTTGCCGATGCGGTCATTGAAACAGGAGCGCTTATCGGCCACGGCCGTGGCGGCAAAATCGTAAAAAAGGAAGCCGACGATATCGAGCACGGCAGGCGGTTCGAGAATCACGGTGTAATGGCCCGGTGCGAGTTCCAAGGGCTTGCGTGAGGCTTGCGCCTTTTCCGACGCGCGCGCAGCCAGCGCTACGGGGTCGAGGTCGGCAAGATCGGGCGAATTGGCCTTGGCCCAACCGGAGGAATCCTTTTCCATCACGGTGATCGAGAATTCCGAGCGCGTTTGCGCGTGTGTCACGAAAAGGCCGCTGCTATTGGCGAGCGCCGACTGCATCGCACCGGTGGAAAAAATGCCGGCGGCGGTCTGCTTGCGCTTCTCACTTTCGGCCGCGATGCGCGCCACGGCCTTCGCACGATCGCGTGGCGTGGCTGCGGCAGTGGATTCGAAATAGCGCGAGACGCGCTGATATTTCTGCGCTGCCGGCATCGGCAGCAGATGTGGATTCTTCGGCTGGCTACGCGCCAGGGCTGACGAGGCCGCAACGGCGCGCGCGAGCGATTCCTCGTCCGTGCGATTGGTAGTGGCGCGGGCGGTGCGGCCGTCGAAAACGGTGCGCACGGAAATACTCAGCACTTGCTCGGCGACGTTCTGGTGAATGGTGTTATTGGCGAAGCGCGTGAGAGCATCCGAGGTAACGTCAATCATCACCTCGGTCTCGTCCGCCTCGCTGAGCTTGAAAACGCGCTCGACGATACGGCGGAGCTCGGAAGCGCTCAGCAAACCTTCGCGCGAGCTTCCGGGGACCATCTTGCGGCCGGAGGATGGCGTGCGTTTCGATCGGGTTTTTCGAATGGAACTCATCAGGCTCGTATCGCCGTCTATTTCGAAAACGCCACGCCGACACGCACATTTCGAAAACGCGCGGGCGCGGCGCCGTGGCCGGTGCCCATCACCTGCTGCGGCTGGCCTTTGCCACAATTCGGAGTGCCCCACAGCGTCCAGTGATCGCGCGAGCAGATGGCGTCGCAACTATTCCAAAACTCGGTGGTGATGCCGCTATAGCTGGGATTCTTGATCATGCGGCCCTTTTTGCCACCTTTAATCTCCCAGCCGATTTCGGTGGAAAACTGGAAATGGTAGCGACGGTCGTCAATGGACCAGGAGCGGTTCGTTTCCATATAGATCGCGTCGTCCGTGTCGGCGATTAGGTCGTCAAACTTCCACGTGCCGGGCTTGAGGCTGACGTTCGTCATGCGGATGATCGGCAGGCGATTCCAGCTTTCGGTGCGCATGGTGCCGCCGCTGCGGGTGAGTCCGATGTCCGCAGCGGTCTCGCGATTGGAAAGGTAGCCGGTGAAGAGGCCTTCGCGAATGATGTCCGTGCACTGCGCCGGGACACCTTCATCGTCATAGCCGAACGTGCCGAGGCCTGAGCCATGGGAAAGCTGCGCGTCCGCCACCACGTTGACGATCTCGGAGCCGTAGCGAAGGTGATTGAGCTTATCGAGGGTCAGGAAGCTCATGCCCGCGAAATTGGCTTCCATGCCGAGTACGCGATCGAGTTCGATGGGGTGCCCGATGGATTCGTGAATTTGCAAACCGAGCTGTGCGCTTTCCAGAATGATCGTGCTCGAGCCTTCCGGGCATTGCGCGGCCTTATGCAGCGCGACGCATTCTTCGCCCACGCGTTGCGCGTTGCCGGGCAAATCCAGCGATTCGATCAGCTCGTAGCCCGCGAGCATGTGCTGGCCGCCGAAGCTGTTCGGGTAAGAACGCTTCTGAATCTCGCTGCCGGCGAAGCTGGTGGCCACGATACCAGCGCCCGATTGCACTTTTGTCTGATGGATGCGCGAGCCGATGGTGGAAGCAAAAAATTGCTCGATGCGCTTGAAAGCCATGGAAGTTTCGGCGAGCGTGACGCCCTTGACCTTGCGCATCTCGGCATCGGCGGAAAGTAGAAGATCGAGTTGGCGCTCGACGGGGATGCGGAACGGATCTTTGACGTAAGGATTTTGCCAAACGTCGACGTAGGCCTTCTCGGGCGTCATGACCACGTGGTGCGTCTTGGCGAGCGAGGAAGCTTTGGCGATGGCTACGGCTTCGGCGGCGCAGGCGGAGATGCCTTCGCGCGTGAGGCGGTCAGTGGCGGCAAAACCCCAGGAGCCGTTCGCCAAAGCACGAACGCCCAGGCCGAGCGTTTGACTTTCGGCCAGGTTCCCTACTTCGCCATTTTTGGTGGAAAGGTCGCGCTGGCGGATGTCCATGACGCGAACATCGGCGTAAATCGCGCCCCTAGATTTTGCGGTATCGAGTGCCCAGCCGGCCCAGTCCTGCATTTTGCCTCAGTCACCTTCAATGGTCCGCTGCGGCGGACAGGGACGAAACCGCTCGATCTGGCCGGCGGCAAGGAACCGAACAGCAGATCCCTCGCTACGCTCGGGATGACCTTGGAAAGCGGCGCCGCGCGAAGGCCAGCCGAACGGCTACGTGCCTTCGTCCCAGGACGCGAGGTATTGCTCTTGCTCGGGTGTGAGCTTATCGATCTGGAAGCCCATGGATTCGAGCTTGAGCTTGGCGATGTGCTTATCGATTGCTTCGGGCACGCTGTAGACCTGATGTTTGAGCTCGGCGGCATGCTTGAGCAGGTATTCCGCCGAGAGCGCCTGGTTCGCAAAGCTCATATCCATCACGGCAGCCGGATGGCCTTCGGCCGCGGCGAGATTGATCAAGCGGCCTTCGCCAAGCAAATATAGTTTGCGGCCATCGCGCATGGCGAATTCGTCCACAAAAGGACGTACGGCGCGCTGCGAGCCGGACATTTTTTCGAGCGCGGGAATATCGATTTCCACATTGAAGTGGCCGGAATTGCACATCACCGCGCCTTCCTTCATTTTCTCGAAATGCTCGGCGGTGAGCACGCTCTTGTTGCCGGTAACGGTGACGAAAATATCGCCAACCTTTGCCGCTTCGTGCATGGGCATCACGCGAAAACCATCCATCACGGCCTCGATGGCCTTGACGGGATTGATTTCCGTAATGATTACATCGGCGCCGAGTCCCTTGGCGCGCATGGCCACGCCGCGCCCGCACCAGCCGTAGCCGGCGATCACCACCTTGAGGCCCGCGATTAAAAGGTTGGTGGCGCGAATGATGCCGTCAATCGTGGATTGGCCGGTACCGTAGCGATTGTCAAAGAAATGCTTGGTTTCGGCGTCGTTTACCGCGATCACCGGATATTTCAGCGTGCCGTCTTTGGCCATCGCCCGAAGACGGATCACGCCGGTGGTGGTTTCCTCGGTGCCGCCGATCACGCCGTTGACGAGGTCGGTGCGCTTGGTGAGCAGCGCGGTTACGAGATCCGCGCCGTCGTCCATCGTCATTTGCGGCTTGTGATCGAGCGCCGCGCTGATGTGCGCGTAGTAGGTGGAATTGTCCTCGCCCTTGATGGAAAAAGTGGGGATGTTGTAATCACGCACGAGGCTTGCGGCTACCTCATCCTGCGTCGATAGAGGATTCGAAGCGCAGAGCACGATATCGGCGCCGCCATCGCGCAAGGCGATCATCAGGTTGGCCGTCTCACTGGTGACGTGCAGGCACGCCGAAACGCGGATGCCCTTCAGCGGCTGCTCCTTGATGAAACGCTTGCGGATCAATTGCAGCACGGGCATCTGCTGATTGGCCCATTCGATCTTGCGTTTGCCCGCGTCGGCGAGGGCCAGGTCTTTCACGTCGCCGGAAAGCTTTGTGGTAGTCGTCAAGCGTATGCTCCTTGTTTCGAAATCCCCATTTTTGAATTTCTGCGTTCGAAATGTTGGTGCGACGAAACGATCGCCGCGGATCGATTGACTGCCCCGCATTTAGCGGCGGGCAGCGACCTCGGTCTGGGCGGCAGCCGGTGCTCCGGCATCGCGGCGCAATGCTCCCGCGCGATCGGTATTTTCCCAGGTGAAGCCGGGCTCGTTACGGCCGAAGTGGCCATAGGCAGCAGTTGGACGATAAATTGGACGCCGCAAGTTGAGAGTCTCGATGATTCCGCGCGGGTTTAGCTTGAAATTCGCACGGATCAGGTCGGTGAGCTTTTCGTCGGGGATCGAACCGGTACCGAACGTGTCCGCCATTATGGAAACAGGCTCGGCCACGCCGATGGCGTAGGCGAGCTGCACCTCCACGCGACGCGCCAGCCCGGAGGCAACGATATTCTTCGCGACGTAGCGCGCCATATAGCACGCGGAGCGATCGACTTTCGTTGGATCCTTGCCGGAAAGCGCGCCACCGCCGTGGCGTCCATAGCCGCCGTACGTATCCACGATGATCTTGCGCCCGGTGAGGCCCGCATCGCCCATGGGCCCGCCAACCACAAAGCGCCCGGTGGGATTTATGTGGAACTTCGTGTTCTTATCCATCAAAGCCGCGGGGACGACGTGCGTGATCACTTCATTTCGAATGCAATCGTGCAGGTCTTCGTTGGAGACGCGGTCGCTGTGCTGTGTGGAGATCACCACGCAATCCACGCGCACGGGACGGTGGCCTTCATATTCAACGGTAACTTGTGACTTGCCATCGGGGCGGAGAAAATCCACGCAGGCGGACTTGCGAACCTCGCTCAAACGCCGCGCAAGCTTGTGCGCGAGCATAATCGGCAGCGGCATCAGCTCATCGGTTTCGTCGCAGGCAAAGCCAAACATTAAGCCCTGATCGCCCGCGCCGCCGGTGTCCACACCCATGGCGATATCGGGAGACTGGCGCTTGATCGAGGAGATGACGGCGCAGGTTTCTGCGTCAAAGCCGTACTTGGCGCGATCGTAGCCGACGTCGCGAATCACTTCGCGCGCGAGGTCGGAGTAGTCGAGCAGCGCGGTCGTCGTGATCTCGCCGGCGACCATTACCAAACCGGTGGTGACCAGCGTTTCACAGGCCACGCGGCCCATGGCGTCTTCGGCCAGCACCGCATCGAGGATGCGGTCGGAAACCTGGTCGGCGATCTTATCGGGATGCCCCTCGGTGACGGATTCCGAGGTAAAAAGAAACTTTCGTTTGTCCTGACTCAAAAGATCCCCCAAGAGTGTTGCGGAAGCCCCAAGCGCTCCAGTATCAGATGTAAGGGTTCAAGATTTGGCACACGTCTGGTACAAGCTTAGTACCGTAGCATGCGCCGAAAGCGAGTGTCAACGCGCTGACGCCACGCGGCTTAAGGGCGCTGCCGAACGGGCAGAATCGCGTCCTCAACGGCGAAAATCAGCGCCTGAATAGCAGCACCAAAGGGTGAGCAAGGCTCACGAATTGCCATGGCGATCGGTGAGATAGCCTCTTTCTGTACCCTTCTCCACCCAGTCTTGACCGAGCCCCGTTTCCAGCACAAGCACGCGGATGGACTTGAATCCCATTTCCTGGAGCGCCGTAAAGGCCGGACGGATGTTCGGGCAATGCGCGAACGGGCAGCAGCCACAATAGATTACGATTTCGCGATTGCGCGGCAGATTCGCCGCCGACCGTTTCAGATCGGCCAAGCCGTCCGGCGTGCTGGCCGGCCCGTGGAATTCCGCGCCATGGATGTGCGCCTGCCGGTAAAGCGTGCCAAAGCCAACACACACGATCAAGGGAGGGTCCGAATTCTTCCGAAGAAATCGCGCAGCGAGGGTTTCCGGCTGCATAGTTTGGCGCGTGGTCCAAGGATTTTGGGTCTCGCCCGGCTCTTGCGTAGCGGCGGTCCGGGCAAAACCGGCTGCCGCGAGGCCCAACGCTACGATCGCCGCTGCCACCATGGCCATTCTCGGTACCGTGCTATTCCTCATCGTCTCCTCCAGCGCCATCGGCAGCCTGTTTCCCCGTTTTGCGGTAGAGCAGGAACGCGTGAATAAACGGGTCCAAGTCACCATTTAGCACGCGGTTGACGTCACCGGTGGAAAGCTTGGTGCGGTGGTCTTTGATCATTTGATAGGGCTGCAGCACGTAGGAGCGAATCTGGCTGCCGAAGCTGATGTCCATCTTGGCTTCGTCGCGCTTGCGGGTTTCCTCCTGGCGCTTCTTGAGCTCGAGATCGTACAGGCGCGAGCGCAAGAGCTTCATGGCCAGTTCGCGATTTTTGTGCTGGCTGCGCTCAGTCTGGCACTGCGCGATCACGCCGGTGGGAAGGTGGGTGATGCGCACGGCGGTCTCGACTTTGTTGACGTTCTGGCCCCCGGCTCCGCCCGAGCGAAAGGTGTCCAGCTTCAGATCGTCCGGCTTGATCTCCACCTCGATATTGTCGTCAATTTCAGGAATCACGAAGACGGAAGCGAACGAAGTGTGACGGCGCGCCGCTTGGTCGAACGGCGAGATGCGTACCAGCCGGTGCACGCCGCTCTCGGCGGAAAGCAGCCCGTGCGCGTTTTCTCCCTCGACGAGGACCGTAGCGGATTTGATGCCGGCCTCTTCCCCCGGGGTCGAGTCCATCAGCGTGGTGCGGAACTTGTGATCTTCCGCCCAGCGAAGATACATACGCAGCAGCATCTCCGCCCAATCCTGCGATTCGGTGCCGCCGGCGCCGGGCTTAATGGTAAGGATGGCATTGAGTGAATCGTTTTCGCCGGAGAGAAAAGTGGAGGTCTCCACATCGCCGACGAATTTTTCGGCGGCATCGAGTTCGCGCGCCGCTTCCTCCACCAGGCTTTGCCGCTGGGCGGCGTCTTTTTCTTCGTGAGCGAGATCGAAGTAGGTTTCGAGGTCCTCGCCGACGCGGCGGAGTTTCGCTTCGGATGCGGCACGCGCTTCGAGCCCCTTGCGTTCCTTCAGAATGCGCTGAGCGTGCTCCTGGTTTTGCCAGAAATCCTGAGCCGCCGCCTTCTTCTCGAGTTCGGCGATGCGTTGCTGGTCTTTGGCCGGGTCAAAGATAGCTCCGCACAAGCGCGATGCGCTTGCCAAGTTCGGCGTAACGTCGTTCGAGGTCTTCGAGGATCATGGTCTGTGGCGATGCGCGTTAGCGCGTGCTTTCCAGTTTAATTTTGTGCTCGACGCTTGCTCACGGGCGCTTTGCGTTCGCGCCCGCCGAACCGGCCAACTACGAGAAAACCAAGGGACGCGAAGACCGCCAGCAGCGGCAGCCAATCGCCCCAACGCGCGTAGGGCGTCAAATCGCAGCGATAAGCGTAGGGCGCCTCGAGGCTGGCGCGAACATCCACCGGCAAGCTCGCGACGACCCGGCCATAGGGATCCACGTCCAGCGTGTGGCCGTTGTTCGTTGAACGCAGCATCCAGCGGCGATTTTCCACCGCGCGCACGCGGGCCATCTCCACATGTTGCTCGGGAGCCGCGGAACGTCCGAACCAGCCATCGTTCGAGATATTGATCAGCAACTCCGCGCCGTTGCGCACGAAGCGGCGCACTTCCCCGCCGAAAATGGCCTCGTAGCAAATGTAAACGCTAAAACGGTGGCCATCCGCGAGCGTGCCAACCTTGTAATCCGTTCCCGGCTGAAAATTGCCGACCTCTACCGAAATCCGCCGGACGAACGCAAACCAATTGCTAAACGGCACGTATTCGGCGAACGGAACGAGATGGATTTTATCATACAGAAAAGTTTCGCGGCCGCCCGGGTCGATCAAGGCTGCGCTGTTGTAAGCGTGCCAGTGGGCGCCGGGCTGTACTTTCCAATCCACCACGCCTACCAGGAATCCATCGGACGTGCCCCGCCCAATCGCGGCGGCTTCCGCCGCAAACCGCGGCTCCTGCATGGAAAATGGCGCAGGCACTTCGGGCCAGACCACCAAACCCGGCGGAGGCCCGCCCGGCGTGTCCGGATCCGTGCTCATCGAGCGAAGTTGGTTCATTTCTCCCGCGTGCTGCTGCAACCAGTCCGGCGGAAAGCTATCCGGTTCCGGGAAGTCAGTTTGCACCAGACGCGCAATGCGGTCGGGAATTGCATTGGGCACCCAGCGATCGCCGAATGACGCGATCAGTACGAGCAGCACCGTGAACGCCGCCGCAATTGCCAAAGGTAAACGCTGCCGCGCGCGAAAATGGGCCAAACTCCAAAAGAGCAGCGCATTGAAGCCCGCGATGAGAAATCCCAATCCCCAGACTCCGGCAATCGGCGCGAGCTGCAGCAGCGCCAAACTATGCGCGGCAGCGTAGCCCAGCAGATTCCACGGGAAGCCGATGGCCGGCATGCTGTAAAGGCCAAACTCCGAGGCAATCCACAAGAAGGGTGCGGCGATGCAAGCCAGCGCCAAGTTCCGGCGTAGCAGCCCCGCAAAACACCACGCAAACGCCAGCCGGTAGAGTGCGGCGACTGCTGAAATCAGCGCCACCGTAAACGCCGCCATGAAAGGTCCTACGCCGCCGTGGAGTTGAAATGTAGTATCCAGCCAGCTCAGCGTTAAAACGTAGAAAAGAAATCCCGAGAGCCAGCCGCAGAGCGCGGCCATCTTCAGCCGCGCGCCAGCCACCGCTATCATCAGCAGAAAGGGGGCGATCCACGCCAGGAGATACAAATCAAGCCGGGGATAGGAAAGGACGAGCAACAGGCCCGACGCAGCCGCCAGAAGAATCCGCCAATGAGCGGCGATGCGAAGTTCCGGCGTGGCGATCACAACTGATTTTGATGCCACTTTAGAGGATCGCGCTACGGAGGCGGACGTCACCTCTTAATAATGCTCTTGAAGCCCTCATTTTCAAGTGCCTGCCGCGCCTGATTCGCTGCGGCCATATCCGGATAGGGACCGACCTGCACGTGAAAGAAGCGGTCCGCGCCAGGAGGGACAACGACGGCCGGGAACCGTTTCTGCTGGAGCACTTGCGCCATGGCGAGCGCATCGGATTGCCGGGTGAGCGCCGCGATCTGCAATAGGATCGATCCGCGCGGCAATAACGACGCGCTCAGCGACTGTTGCGGCTTGGCGGAGACTTTCACGGGCTCGGTTTGCTGCGGCGCCACCTGATGCGCCTGTACGCTGGCGGAAGGCGCCGGCTTGGTTTTCGAGGACACAATCTTGGCGGGCTTTTCCAGATGCGCGTCGGGTGGCTGCGAATCGCCAGCCTTATAAAAATCCCAATCCGCGGGAGGTTGCTCGGCCGACTGACCTGCAACGAGCGTATCTTTGGCGGCAGAGGAGGATGTGCTCGAAGGCGTGCCGCGCTTCAGTAACTCGGTAGGCTTTGGCGCAGGCTGCGTCGCCGCAACCATGTCCGGCGCTTTGGACGCCGCATTCACCTGTTGCCCCATCTGATTGCGGCCCAGTTCGTAGCCCAGCACGAAGACCACGCCGAAGATCACCACCATCATCACGAACAAGCCGATGAGGTGGCGGCCTTCGAGGACTACATCGCCGCTATTCGCATTTCGTGAACCCGTTGCCATCGCTCACTTACCTTGCTGCGCTCCGGGGAGCTTGCCCCACGCGCTGAAAATATCGATCGGAACCGGGAAAACGATGGTGGTATTTTTCTCCACGCCAATCTCGGTCAGAGTTTGCAAATAGCGCAACTGGATCGCGGTCGGTTCCTTTTCCAAAATGCCCGCCGCTTCCGCCAGTTTCGCCGAGGCTTCAAATTCGCCCTCGGCATGAATGATCTTGGCCCGGCGCTCGCGTTCGGCTTCCGCTTGCCGGGCGATCGCGCGCTGCATGTTTTCCGGAATATCGACTTGTTTTACTTCCACTTTCGCTACCTTGATACCCCAAGGCTCCGTATCCTGGTCAAGGATCACTTGCAACTTGCTGTTTACCTTTTCGCGCTCGGAAAGAATCGCGTCCAATTCAAACTGGCCGACGATGCTTCGCAGAGTGGTCTGTGCAAGTTGGGAAGTAGCATAGAGATAGTTCTGCACTTGCGATAGGGCCAGATTCGCGTCCACGACGCGAAAGTAACATACGGCGTTTACCTTCACGGACACGTTGTCGCGCGTGATGATGTCCTGCGCGGGCACGTCCAGCGTTTCGGTGCGGAGCGAAATCCGGTAGAGGGTCTCGATCGGCCAGAAAACCAGGCGCAAGCCCGCCCCTTTGGCCGTGGGCATCAAGCGCCCGAGCCGCAGCACCACGCCGCGCTCCCATTCCTTGATCACGTAAAGAGAATTCCAAAACCAGATCAGGCCGATCAAGATCAGGACGATCCAGCCAATCGCAAAACCTTCCATGAAGCCCCCTTTTGCCGCTCACCGGCCGTGCGGAAAACTTGTCTTTTGAATAGTGTGAAGGAAAAATCCTATGTGTTCCGTGCGGCGGGCTCGACGACGAGCGTCAAACCCTCGACGCGTATCACGCGTACCGCCATTCCCGCCGCGATCGGCGCGGCCGCGCGCGCCCGCCACAATTCTCCGTGAATGCGCACTTGGCCCGGTGCCGGTCCATCCGCTCCCGGCAAGGATTGCATCACTTCGCCTTCCTCGCCGATCAATTGCTCGATGCCGGTGGTTTGTTTCCAGCGGCGGGATTTGAGCACCAGGCGCATTAGGAAAATCGTGATGAGCGCGAAAGGCAGCGTGACGCAGAACGCAACCCAGAGACTGACGCCGCCGGCCGTGAGCGGCGAGCGAATCAGCATCAACGCGCCGAGCAGCATGGCGACCACGCCGCCCGCCCCCAGCACTCCATGGCTCGTGAATTTTGCCTCCGCTATAAACATTCCGAGCGCGAGCAGGATCAACAGGATCCCGGCGATATTTACCGGCAAAAGGTGCATGGCATACATCGCCAGCACGATGCAGATGCCGCCGATCACGCCCGGAAGCACCATGCCGGGATGTGTGAACTCGGTGTAAAGCCCAAGCACGCCGGCAATCAACAAAATGAAAAAGAAATCGGGCTGTACGATGCGCGCCAGAAATTTCTCGCGCGAGCTGAGATCCAGGTGTACGCGTTGCGCGTTGGCTAGATGCAGCGTGACGCTCGAACCATCGAAGCGGCGAATCGTGCGGCCATCAAGCTGACGGAGCAAATCATCCTCGGAGCTCGCCACCAAATCGATCAGCTTGCCGTTCAGCGCTTCGGTCTCGGTGAAAGCTTTGCCGTCGGTCACCGCGGTTTCCGCGAGGGTTACGTTGCGATTGCGCTGCGCGGCGTAGCTACGCAGAAAAGCGGTCGCATCATTCAGGATCTTGCGCTTGAGCGTGTCGTCCGCGCTGATCGGATAGCCCCCGATTTCCAGCAGCGGCGAGGCGGCGCCGGTGTGCGTGCCGGGGGCCATGGCCGCCACGTCCGCGGAAAGCAAGATAAAAAAACCCGCCGAGGCCGCGCGCGAACCCGAAGGCTCCACGTAGATCGCCACCGGAACGGGCGAACGCAGGATGTGCTGGATGATGTCCTGCATGGAATCGCTCAACCCGCCGGGCGTATCCATGGAGATCAGGACGAGGCTTGCATGTTGAGCGGCAGCTTGGTCGAGACCGCTATCCAAATATTCAGCGAGAAGCGGCTCAACCTCATCGTGGATCGAAAGCTGAAACACAACTGGCTGGGTGCCTTGCGTGGCGGATGATTGCGGCTGAGCTTTTATTGCGGCCACGCCAAAACCCAACACTATCGCCACCACGATAAGGCGCGCGGCCATTCTGAGAAGACGGCACGAGAAAGAGGTTCGTACATCCAGCGAAGCGATCACTGCGCCGCTCCCGAGCTGAAAACCATCCGCACTCGCGCCAAGCGCGCCAAGGAAGTGGGATCGAGTTTGGCCATATCGCGGCGCGGCGGCGTAGCATCTTTGGCGGCATCTTGTGATCCGGCCGGCGGCGGCGAGACCGCGCCTTGCGCGCGAAGAGCGCTGGCTTCGTCCGCGTTACCGGAGTGGTCGAGCGACACGATCAGCAGCGCCTTGATCTGCGCGTCATTCGGCTCGAGGCGCAAAGCTTCCCGCAACGCCTCGGATGCGGCCGGCCAATCGCCAGTGAGATATTTCCCCAGCCCTTCATTGAATTCATAATCCGGCTCGCCGGGATCGAGGCGCAAAGCGCGTTCGAAATCGGCGATGGCTTCTTTGTAGCGGGCCTGCCGAAGTAAAGCCGCGCCTAAATTGCTGGCGACAGCAGGATTGTCCGCGGAGCCGTTCGCGCCCGCTTGCGCCCCTACGTGCACGGCGGAGAATGCAGACTCCGCGCGTACGGGATCGTTCCTCAATAGATAGCAAACGCCCGCATCAAAATTCGCCTCGGACGCATGCGGTCCGGTGGACGCCACCTTCGCTAGCCATTGCAAGGCCGGCTCGCAATCCCGCTTGGCATAATAATCGCGGCCGAGCATCAGGAGGGGCTCGTCCCAATCCGGCTGAAGTTGCGCCGCCTGCCGTAAATCGCGCAAGCGAGTCTCGTCGTCGGCGCTTGTAAGTCCACGCACGTAAAACTGAAATGCATCAAGACGAATGCCCGCTGCGCCCGCCAGGAACTCCCTCCCGGGCGCTGAATCCGCGCTGCACGAGCCCGAGTCCTCGAGCGAATCTTGAATTCCGCAAAGTGCCTGCCACGCTACCTGAGTACCCATTTGCGGCAGCCCCTCGAGCGCCCCGGACTCGGCAATGGCCTTCGAAAGCTTGGGCGGACTCACACGCAACACACGCGCGCTCAACTCGAGATGGTTGCCGTCCGCGGAGTACTCGCCGAAAATCACGTAATCCGCGTCAATTTCCGCGGCAATCTTCAGCATGGTGGCGCGGCTGAAATGAGCGTAAGCGGGAAGGCCGAGTTTCTCGAGCGCATCCAAGCGCTCTTCTCTCGTGAAGATCGTGAGGCCATGGCCATCCAATCGCTCGATGGCGAGTTCGCTGAGGCCTTCACCCAACCAATCCGTTTCCCCGGCATGCCCGGTATTTTCAAACGGGAAGATGACCACGGAGGTGGCATGCGCCGGTGTTGGAACAGCCGCCGCACTTGGGGAAAGCAAACACGCAGACACAACCGCGACAATGACCGGCATGGCGGCCAAAATCCAAGCGCACCGCACGAAACGAGGCGTCATGTGCAGAGCATTCTAGCAGATGCAGGATGGGACGATGAGTTTCCCGGCGGCCGCATTTCTACGGAAGAGCACGCGTTCACCCAGCTCCCTGCGCGCGCTCAGCTTACCGCGGCACGTGCGGCTACTCCCCCTGCGATTTGGGAGGCACCGGCGGCAATTCGGGCATGCCGAGAATATCGCGCACCTTCGGATCGAGCAGCATGCGGCTGAATACCGGATCGGTCTTGGCCTTGGCGATGTCCGCGTAATTTTCGTCGCGGGACTTACGCAAATAATAAACGCAACGCTCGACGTTCCCTTCTGAAGCAAAAGACTTTGCCAACAGAAAATAAAAAAGTCCGTGATCGCTGACGGAGCGATCCTGCAACACGGTGCCGCTGCGTCCGGAATGGTCGAAGACGTCCGGATCGATCCGCAGCGCTTGCTGGAACGCCGTCATGGCCTCGGGATACTGCTTGTGATCGAGATACGCCATTCCGATATTGCTGTAAAAGATGGCGCTACTCGCATCGAGATCGAGCGCCCGGCGGTACGCGCGGATCGCCTTGGGATACTTCTTCTCCTGGTAATAAACGGTGCCGATGTTGTTCCAGGAGTCGCCGCTGGTCTTATCGTACTTGCTGGCCTTCTCGTAACACTTGAGCGCCGGGCTCAACATCGATTGCTGGTGATAGGCGATGCCCAGCCGGTTCCAAAGCCCTGGGTCATGCGGGGAGGTCTTGAGCATCTGCTGGTAAATCGCCGCAGCTGCTTCGTATTGCTTATGAACCATGTAAAGCGAAGCCTGCGCGATCTGGGCATCCGGCGACGCCGAGGCCGAGCTAAAATTGCCCGATTGCTGTGCGGTTAAATGAGAAATATCTTGAGGCTGCTGCGCGGAAACACTGGCTGCGAAAGCCAGCGAAATACTCGCCATCAAGAGAGCTTTCATGGCGGTGCCTCCCTGGAGGAGTGGCCTATGCGGTAAATGGATTGCGGCCTTCCTTGCCCCAAGCATAGCAAAACTGGGGTAAAGCGGCGGACTTTTCTTTGGCGTGATTACGGATGATCGTCTCCGCCCGGGCCCTTCTTGTCTTTCTTATCTTTGTCGCTGTTGTCCTGGCCGCCAAAGATGCCGAAGATTTTGTGCCACAGGCCTTTCTTTTTCTCCGGCTGGGCCTGCTCGGTAGGCGCATCACTGGATTTTGCGGCGCCGGAGGCCTCTGGAGCATTGCGCGCCGGCCCGTTTCGCGGGGCCGAGCTCCGTTCAGACGGCCGGCCCGGAGAATCTACCGCCGATGGGATCGCGGAAGGCGCCTGTTTCCCTCCGCCAAATATCCGCGAAAGCCACGAAGGTCCTTCGGAGCCATTGCCGTTGTGCTTTTCGCAATAGACCGTCGGCTGCGTGCCCTCGATGAAAACTTCCTGCCGCGTCACAGGACAATTGGGCGTGGCCAATTGCAGCGTTTCCGGATCGATGTTCACGGTAACCACGCCGTTGGGCGCGTAGAAGTTCTTCGTATCTTTGTATTCGGGTAGCGCCACGGCGCGCTTCATAAACTCCGCCCAAACCGGCGCGGCCGATGCGCCGCCGGCCAGACCAAGATCGCGGTTGTCGTCAAAGCCGACCCACACCACGCAGAGCAAATTCGAGGTGTAGCCCGCAAACCAGCCGTCGCGCGAGCTGCCCGTCTTGCCGGCCGCCGGCGCCGTGAAGCCGCGAGCACGCACCGGATAGGCCGTACCGTGATTGATCACGTCTTCCATCACGTTGGTCACGAGATACGCCACGCGCGGATCGAGCACTTGACGCGTCCGCGGCTGATCCTCCTCAAGCACCTTGCCCTCGTTGTTGACGACGCTGTGCAGAAACATCGGTTCCGCGCGCACGCCGCTGTCCGCGAATGCCGTGTATCCCGCCGCCACTTCGAGCGGAGTCATTTCATACGCGCCGAGCGCTACCGCCGGCGTAGCTTGAATCGTCGCCGCCAACCCCATCTTCCGGGCCACCGCCACCACGTGCCCATAGCCCACCAGTTCCGCCACTTTGATCGTGGCGACATTGAGCGAATGCGTCAGCGCTTCGCGGAGCGTCACCGTGCCTCGAAAATCCTGGCCAAAGTTGTCGGGGGTATATTCCTTCCCGTCGAATTCAAACGTGGTCGGTTCGTCGTCTACCGTCGTCACGGTGGTAACGACCGGCCCTTCACCTTCCACGGCATCATCGAAAGCCGCCGCGTACACAAAGGGCTTGAACGCCGAACCCGGCTGCCTCCGCGCCAACACGCGATTGAGCTGGCTCTGCCCGTAATCGCGCCCACCGACCAGCGCTTTGATCGCGCCGGTTTTCGGATCAAGCACCACCATGGCAACCTGCGCCTCGGGGATCGGTTCTTTCGAGTGCTCCTTCGCGAGCTTTTTGCGCAGGCGAGCCATCTTCGGCGCCAGCAACGTATCCACGTTCTTCATGCCGATATCCACGGCAGCCATGGCGGCGCGCTGCAGGGCCGGGTCGAGCGTGGTGTAAATGCGCAGCCGCTGCGACAAAACCTCCGACTCGCTGAAATGGTCGAGAACGTTTTCCTTCACCATATCCACGAAGTAGGGCGCGCTGCTGCCCGCTTCGGAATCGCGCACGAAGCGAAGCTGCACGCGCTTGGCGTCCCGCGCCTGATCCGCATTGATGTAATGGTCCTCAACCATCTGCGTGAGCACGCGATCGCGGGCTTCCACGGCGCGTTCCGGGTGCGTTTCGGGAGTGGAATAGTGATTGGGCCGGCGAATGATGCCCGCAAGAAAGGCCGCTTCCGGCAGACTGATTTCGCGGATGTCTTTTCCAAAATACGCCTGCGCGGCCTCGCCAAAGCCGCGAATGGCAAAGCTGCCGCGATTTCCGATATAGATCTCGTTGGAATAAAGCTCAAAAATCTGCTGCTTGGTGAAGCGATGGTCCAGTTCAAACGCGACCATCGTTTCGGCCACCTTTCTCCGGAAGGTGCGTTCGCTGCTGAAGAAAAAGCTGCGCGCTACCTGCATATCGAGCGTGCTGGCTCCCTGCGCCACCGCGCCTTTGCGGAGATCGGCCCACGCCGCGCCCACGATCCGGAACACATCAAAACCGCCATGCTCGAAAAAGCGCTTGTCCTCCGCGGCCAAAAGAGCGTCCACCATCGGCTTCGGCAGGTCCTGAAAACGAA
The DNA here is from genome assembly GCA_963703805.1 of uncultured Acidobacteriota bacterium. Classification (GTDB taxonomy): domain Bacteria; phylum Acidobacteriota; class Terriglobia; order Acidiferrales; family UBA7541; genus DASTCZ01. The sequence goes on from CAVPFO010000002.1 coordinate 334,977, forward strand.
TCATCCGCCGCTTTTCACGGGAATCATCAAAGAGGTTGGTGAGCAGTTCCGGCTCGATCTCGGCGTTGCTTACGTCCGCGCCATTCTGCACTTCGTGAATGTCTTCGATGGCGTGCCCGTCAAATTCCACGTGGAGTCCATTCGTTCCGTGAAAATAAGATTCGGCCCCCGGGGTGATTTCCAATGACGATTTTCGGAGGGCGTAGCGGCCCACCTTGCTCGATCCGTCGGTGGTGTAACCGCTGCGTTGCAGGTATTCCACAAGCTCCGCGGCCGTGATCGGCTGGCCAATGAAGATATGGCCGGCTTCGGTGTAGATGCCGGATGCGTTTTCAAAGACGTCGCCGGAAAGACGCCGATCGATCATCCGGGCGTAAACGATGTAGTAGTAGGTGAAAATCGTGGCGCCGGTGAGCAGCGCGCAAGCCGCCACCCCCAGCAAAGCAAGCCCCCAACGCGAAGACCAGAAGCCTCCGCCCAAGCGAATGCGCAACACTGCCTCCCGATGCCCTTGCCCACATTAGATTGTAGCGGAAACGGATAGGTTGGTCTGTACGGGCCAAACAAACGAAGTAACCGATTCGAAAAGTAAAGGTTTACTGCACGAGCGACTGCGTTTCGATGGTCGGGGAGAAATGCAGCGTGGTCTGATAGAAGCCGAAATCGACGGGCACATCATATGCCACCACGATATGCACCTGCGTGGCGCTATTGGCGATGATCTTTACGTTGTCCTTGGTGACCTCAATATCTTCCATTTGCATCTGCTTGACGATGGCGGCGGTCACGGCGTCATTGTTCATGTGATTCACGACAAAGAAGGGCGCTTGCGTACGCATCCAGTCTTCGATCTCGTAATTCGAAATGTAGGGCGGAAAAAGCTTGAGGCCGACGTAAATAGCCACCGCAGCCACGAGGATGAATACCAGCAGGCGGGCACGCGCGGATCCACGCTGGCTCGTTTTGGCGCTCGTTGATAGGCCCGTGCTGGATGCCGGAATCATACTGTTTCGAGGCTAGCATCGCGCTTTGCCTGCGTCTATAAAACGCCGGTACCAGTTTCCAGGAAGGTAACTGGCCGCCGGACCGGTCGCTATGGCAGGATGTGCCACATTACACATGACTTACAGCGGATGGACTTGGTTAGGGAGGACTTACGCGGCGATCCAATCACGCTGCCGGGCAGCGATCCTGCCGCCGCCGTCGGCGGTGCGGTCAAAGATTCAAAGAAGGCCTGCGTTCAGTAGGCGCGGCCGAAGATCCCCTTTTCTTTCGCAGGCTTGCCGCAATGGACGCAGACGCCATCGCCGGCCTGCTGGTCGAGCGGGATGCAACGCATGGTGGCTTTCGTCTCTTCCTTGATTTTGGCCTCGCACTCCGCGCTGCCGCACCAATAGGAAAACGCGAACCCGGTTTCCACCGCACCCTTCAGGTCATCGTAAGTTTTCGCATCGGCGGTGTGCGCGTCGCGGAAGGCCAGTGCCTTCATATAGAGCGAAGCCTGAATATCACCCAGAAGCTTGCCCACGGTTTCCGCTAGGCCGGCCAACGCCGCCGGCGCTTTCCCTTCGCGTCCCGGCTTATCGCGCCGCGCGAGCATCACACTCTGCTTGGCAAGATCTTTCGGTCCGAGTTCAATGCGCAGCGGCACACCGCGCATCTCCCAGTCATTGAACTTGAAGCCGGGGCTTTGCCCTTCACGCTCGTCAACGATCGCCCGGAAACCGCCGGCGATCATATCGGTCTTCAATTTGCGCGCGGCTTCGATGGTCTGCGACTTTTCCTCGTCGTTCTTGAAGATCGGCACGATCACGATTTGGTAAGGCGCGAGCTTTGGTGGCAGCACGAGCCCTTGGTCGTCGCCGTGCACCATAATGATTGCGCCGATGAAGCGCGTGGAAAGCCCCCACGACGTTGTCCAACAGTGTTGTAGTACGCCGGCCTTATCGAGATAGCGAATTTCAAAAGCTTTGGCAAAATTCTGGCCGAGGTTGTGCGAAGTTCCCGCCTGCAAAGCTTTCCCATCGCCCATCATGGCTTCGATAGAATAGGTTTGGTCGGCGCCGGCGAAGCGCTCCGATGCGGACTTGCGGCCGGGAATCACGGGCACGGCGGCGTCATTTACCGCGAAATCCGTGTAGATATCGAGCATCTGGCGGGTTTCGAACTCGGCTTCCTCGAGAGTGGCGTGCGCCGTGTGCCCTTCCTGCCAGAAAAATTCAAGCGTGCGCAGAAAAAGCTTCGTGCGCAATTCCCAACGCACTACGCTATTCCATTGGTTGATCAGCACGGGCAAATCGCGATAGGACTGGATCCATTTCGCATACGCGTGGCCGATGATCGTCTCCGAAGTGGGACGAATCACCAGCGGTTCTTCGAGCTTTTCACCACCGCCGATCGTGACCACCGCGAGTTCGGGCGAAAAACCCGCCACGTGCGAGGATTCCTTCTCGATGAAACTCTTCGGAATCAGCAGCGGAAATGCCGCGTTCAGGTGGCCGGTGGCTTTGAAGCGCCGGTCGAGCGCCGCCGTAATGTTTTCCCACAACGCCCAGCCATACGGACGCACGATCATGCAGCCGCGCACCGGCGCGTAATCCGCCATTTCGGCGCGCAGCACGAGCTGGTTGTACCACTCGTTGTAATCTTCGGAACGCGAAGGCAGCTTCATATCCGCCATAAACGAAAGTCCATCCTCCCAAGCGCTATGCGCCGAAAATGTTCGTGTGAATGCGCCGATCTGTGGAATGGGTCAGCGAGGGGTCAGCGTAACGAAGGGTCACAGGACTGTCAACCAAGTTGGCGTGAGCGGGTGAAAAGGATGTGTCGCGGGTGCCGCACTCTTTGCGTCTCTTGCAAAGAGTGCGGGCTTTTGCCCGTAGGATTCTTTTCGCACCAACCCATAAGGTCAAAATCCGCACCCTTCAAAAACCGAAGAGTGCGGCACCCGCAAAACACTTCTCCTTTGCTTTCCGCTCGCCGATAAACGATGGGAACCGCCGCCCGAACTACCCACGCTTCGCGACCGAGATGCCTTTCCGGGTGCCGCACTCTTTGCGAATTTTGCAAAGGGTGCGGGTTTTGGTCCGCGGCGAACTCCCGCTTCGCACGAGTCATACATTCAACATGTTGACGTTATTCCCCACCCTTCAAAAAGCGCAGATTGCACCACTCCAAACTAATTGCTCGCGTAACCATGGTATTAGCCGTCAGCCACCGGAAAGCGCATCACGGCCTGCTGCTCGGGCCTTAAGAATTCCCACACGGCGGGCGGAATCGCAAGCACTTCCCGGCTGTCGTCGGCATACCAGCGCCGGACGTAACGGATCGTGAGCAGCGCGCGCGGCGTATCGGTGCGATTGGGCGAGCCGCGATGCAACGTCCACGGATGGCGAATCAAAACGTCGCCAATCTCGAGCGGAACCGGCTGCATCGCAATTTCAGAGGCTTCGACCGCGCGCTGCGCTTCCGTAAGAGGTAAGCGGTGCGTGCCGGGTGCGATTTCAATCGGCCCGTTTTCCAAAGTGACGGGAACCAAGCCGAAGCTCACCACCAGCATATAAATCGGCAATTTCAGATCGGGCGTCTCAGGAAACAACGGCCGCTGATAATCAATATGCGCACCCTGATACTCGGATCGGAGCACGGGCGCGTCGCATCCCCATTGGTCGGCAACCACACGATCGTCCATCGCCCCGCGCACGATGCGCAACACCGCGTCGTCAAAGAAAAATTCCGGGGCAAAAATGGGCGGTGTAAACGGCATAGGCATAAAGTGGCGATGCGGTCCGCGATTGGGCGCATCGCGATGCTTCGCAAGATAGGCAGTTAAGATCGGCCAGAATGCCGTGCGGCAAGCGCGAACCAGGTCTGGCGAAAAGCACTGCCGCAGAACGCAATAGCCCTCTTCATGAATTTGCACCAGAGGACCTTGCATCATCGTCAAGTAGGGCGACCTAGCAAATCCCATTCTAGAGAGTCATCCTTCAATAATGGCGCGCCGTAGCGCACACTTCACAACCTGGCATTCAGCGGGTGCCGCACTCTTTGCGCCTTTTGCAAAGGGTGCGGGTTTTCGTTCTGCTGTAAGATCCCTGTCGCACCAACCCTTTAAGTCAAAACCCGCACCCTTTAAAAACCGAAGAGTGCGGCACCCGCAAAACACTTCTCCTTTGCTTTGCCCTCGCCGATAAACGATGGGACCGCCGGAACTAACCGCGCTTCGCGAGCGAAACGCCTTTCCGGGTGCCGCACTCTTTGCGAATTTTGCAAAGGGTGCGGGGCTTAACTTCTCTCTCTGAAAGCTCGTTTCCAATCAATAACGCATCGCTGAACGCGCCAGGCATTTTTCCGAATGTCCGCAGATAAATCCTTGAGGGTCATCGAGAGTGGCGAAGCATTATCGCTTCGGCGATGTTATTCCAGGTCGTACTCCAGCGAATATTCCGCCAAGATTCCGGGCGCTTCGAAGCGGCCCTTGCCGGTCAGGCCCTTCAAATCGCCCGTGCCGGAATCCGGCACAACAATCCAATCGCATTTTGCAGTATGCGTCGCGGGATCGAAGGTGCCGCTGGATTGCAAAACGAAGCTTCCTTCGCGATCCTCCAATCGGCCGACAAAGCGTGTCAGGCCCACAAAAGTAGCGGACTTATCTTCGCGGTACATCATCACATGTTCCGTTGCGCCTTCTCCCTCGAGGCCTCCGCGAAAGGCGGCCTTCGCGCTCGCGCGCGTCATCTTCAGCGCGCCGCCGGAATCCTCGCAGCAGGGCGTCTCGCCCCATTCTTTCATCTGGAACGTTCCCTCAGCCGTCGCCCCCATTGCAGGATTCCTCCTTGGCCGTAAACTCTAACATGGACGGCCGGTGTCGCTTGTGTTACTATATAGCTAATAGATAGGCCTCAATCGCTGCCGCGGCAACGGCTTCTAGCCATGCGTGGAGGCTTCGCATTGGGGTCGCATTCGCGTACATTAGCGTCACGCAAACCATTTGTTTTCAACGTGCGGGCTTCAAAACGGCGGAAGTGACGAAAATTAAGTAGCCTGGATTCAGCCAATTACGCACATGCGATGCTGTAAGTCCAATCGCTGCCGTATTTACATGAAAAACGGGGGTGGGGGTCCCAGCATTTTTGTCGAAGCCTCGCACGCATTTGCCAGCGCGCGAGCCAATCCGATAGAATCGCGCCTCCGAAGATGACCGACCAACCGGCACAAGTTTCCCCCAAGCCCACCATCGTTCTGGGAGCCGACCACGCCGGATTCCGCACCAAGGATGCCATTGCGGATGCGCTGCGCGGCGAGGGCTATCGTGTCGAGGATTTCGGCACGTCCTCGGAAGAGTCGGTGGATTATCCGGACTATGCGCGGCGTGTGGGCGAGCGCGTGGCCACGCAAGCGGATGAATTGGGAATCCTCGTTTGCGGCACGGGCATCGGTATGAGCATCGCCGCGAACAAAGTGGAGGGCGTGCGGGCGGCGGTGGCGCACGATCTCGCCACGGCGCGGCTCGCCCGCGAGCATAACGACGCAAACGTGCTTACGCTCGGCGCGCGCGTGGTGGATAATGCTGCCGCGATCCAGATCGTGCGCGAATTTCTGGGCGCGCAATTTGCCGGTGGGCGTCACCAACGGCGTGTTGATAAGATTACAGAGATGGACGAGGCGCGCGTCCCGCATAAGAGCTGAAGAAATCGGTCGAACGCGCGAGGATCTGAAATCAAAGGCCAGAAAGAATCGTGAGCAAAACATCGTGAGCACACCAGGCAAAGCTGCGGACCGCATGACGCTGCCTCTATCGGCCGTCGATCCCGAGATCGCCGAGATCGTGCGCCTGGAAGCGCGGCGGCAATCCACCGGAATCGAGCTGATTCCCTCGGAAAATTTCGTCTCCGAAGCGGTACTCGAAGCGGCCGGCTCGGTGCTCACCAATAAATACGCCGAGGGTTATCCGGGCAAGCGCTATTACGGCGGATGCGAATTTGTGGATCGCGCCGAGCAATTGGCGATCGATCGCGCAAAGCAGCTCTTTGGCGCGGACCACGCCAACGTGCAGCCGCATTCCGGTTCGCAAGCGAACACCGCAGTGTATATGTCCGCGTTGCAGCCGGGCGATACGGTGCTGGGCATGAATCTGGCGCACGGCGGCCATTTGACGCATGGCCATCCGCTGAATTTTTCGGGTCGCATGTACAAGTTTATTCCCTACGGCGTTACGCGCGAGACCGAAACGATCGATTACGACGAAGTAGAAAAGCTCACGCGCGAGCACGAGCCCAAAATGATCGTGGCGGGCGCGAGCGCCTATTCGCGCATTATCGATTTCCCGCTGCTGGCGCGCATCGCGCACGAAAATGGCGCGCTGCTGTTTGTGGATATGGCGCATATCGCGGGACTGGTAGCGGCGGGCGTGCATCCGTCTCCGGTGCCGCACGCGGACTATGTCTCCACCACCACGCACAAAACGCTGCGCGGTCCGCGCGGCGGTATGGTGCTCTGCCAGGAGAAATACGCAAAAGAACTCGATAAGCTCACCTTCCCCGGGATCCAGGGCGGGCCGCTGATGCACATCATCGCGGCCAAAGCGGTGTGCCTAAAGGAAGCGATGCAGCCCGAGTTCACCACCTATCAGAAGCAGGTAGTGGTCAACGCAAAGGCGCTCGCCGCCGGAATGGCCAAGCGCGGATTCCGCATCGTGAGCGGCGGCACGGACAATCACCTCTTCCTCGTGGACATTCACTCGCGCGGGCTGACAGGCAAAGCCGCGCAACCCGCGCTCGATCGCGCGGCGATCACCGTAAACAAAAATGCGATCCCCTTTGACCCCACGCCGCCCATGACGGCCGGCGGAATCCGCATGGGCACGCCCGCCATCACCACGCGAGGAATGACGGAACCCGAAATGGATCGCATCGCGGGCTGGGTGGCCGAAGTTCTTGAGCACCTTGGCGACGCCGCCGTGGAATCCAAAGTTCGGGCCGAAGTGGAAGCCTTCACTCAGAATTTCCCTCTCTATTCGAGCCGCTGGAAGGAATCGGGCTCACCCCCGAATTCACCTGGCGCGCCGCACGCGGCCTCCTGAGAACCTCCGCCGATGCGCGTCGCCATGGACATCCGCCGCGCGGGCGATTTCGGAATCGGCACGTACCTACGTAACATTCTCGAACAGCTGGCGCGGCAAGACGACGGCACGGAATATTCGCTGATCGGATCGCGGCGCCACTTCGATGAACTCGGCCCGCTGCCGGAGAACTTCACGCTCCTACCCTACGACGCGGAACCTGGATCGCTCCGCACCCACGTACACCTGCCGATCGTTTTGGAGAACCACCGCATCGACCTGCTGCACATGCCCTGGTTTTACGCGCCGGCGATGGTGCCCTGCCGCTTGGTGATCACCATGCACGACCTGACGGAAATTGCCGCGCCTAGCGTGGGCACTTCGCCGGTGGTGCGCAGCGGACGGCTCTGGTTCGCGCGGCGTGCGCTCGATCGTGCCGACCGGATTCTGGCGGTATCGCAAAGCGCGAAACGCGAGCTCGAGAAAGTGTTCGGCGTGCCAGGCGAAAAAATCGAGGTGATTTACAACGCAGTGGACGAGCGGTTCTTCTCGGAGCCGCTGCCCTCGGACGCGGACCGCATACTGGAACGCCACGCAGTGAGCGGTCCCTACATATTGTATGCGGGCAATGTGCGTCCGCAGAAAAATCTTGCGCGCCTGATCGAAGCATTTGCAGTGGTGAAGGATGAGCTGCGCGACGATCTCGAGTATCACAACCTGAAACTGCTGGTGATCGGCGATGCGCTGGCGCCGCATCCCGATCTGCGGCGTGCAGTGGTTCGCGCGCGGCTGCGAGAGGATGTGCGGTTTCTCGGCTTCGTGCCGTTTGCGGCGTTGCGGGCGTTTTACGCAAAAGCGCGGGCATTTGTGTTCCCTTCGCTTTACGAAGGATTCGGTCTGCCTCCCCTTGAAGCCATGGCCAATGGAACGCCGGTGCTCGCATCGGACGCGTCGGCCATCCCGGAAGTGCTGGGCGACGCCGCGCTCTTCGTGAATGCCGAGAATGTGTTCGACCTGGCGCGCGGGATTCGGCAGATCCTCACCGAAGGCGTGTTACGCGAAACTCTGGTGCGGCGAGGCTACGCGCTGGTGCATCGCTATTCGTGGGAGCGCTCGGCAGCGCAGGTGCGCGCGGTCTACCAATCCGTCTGTTCGGCACCTCTCACGCGCCGTTGAAACAATTCCAGGTGGGGACTCGTACCAATAAACAAGGGGGCATCATGCCGCTCAATGGAAATCGCCGCCGGAGTTCACTGGGATTTGGGCTGGTTCTGATCGCCGTGGGAGTGTTTTTCCTGGTGCTGAATTTGCGGCCGGGTTTAGATCCGTGGCCTTTCCTCTTTCACTACTGGCCGGTGATTCTGATCGTGCTAGGTCTCGCGAAGCTGGCGGAGATTCTGATCGCCAAGGGCGGCTCCGGAACTCGCGGACCGAGCATCGTCTCCGGGGCGGTGGTTCTGGTGGTGGTGCTTCTTCTGATTTTTGGAATGTCGAAGCGCGGGCAAGCCGATTCGACCCTGGAACATCAAGCGCAGAGCGTTGACAAGGGTAGCGCCACATCGGTGGTTGCCACGCTGGAGGTTCCGGCGGGCGAGCTGAATCTGAATGGTGGAGCGTCCCACCTGCTCGACGCCGATTTTCGTTACGCGAGAAGCGAAGGCCAACCTCAGGTCGACTACAACGTGTCCGGCCAAAACGGGCAATTGCGAATCACGCAACACGGTGGGGGCGTGCACATGGGGAACAATGATAATGATTGGGACCTGAAGTTCGCCGACGATGTTCCACTCGATCTCGAAGTGAAAATGGGCGCCGGCGAAGGAAACCTGCACATGCAAGGCATCGATCTGACGCGGCTGGAAGTGCACATGGGCGCGGGCGAACTCAATCTCGACCTGACGGGCGACCGCAAGAAGGATTTGAATGCTGAGATCCATGGCGGCGTGGGCGAGGTCACGATTCGCCTGCCGCACGATGTTGGGGTACAGGTTGAGGCGACCGGTGGTATCGGCTCGGTGGAAGCCACCGGTCTGCACCAGAACGGCGACGAGTATGTGAACGACGCCTTTGGCAAGTCCCCGATAACGATCCACATGACCGTGAAAGGAGGGATCGGGCAAATTAACTTGATCGAAGAAAAGTAGCCCCGCGTTTTCACGCCATTTTGCGGTCCCCCGGGCCCCCGGTTTACTGCGGATTCTTTGCGCCGTATACTTACAGGTTTGGACAGTGACATTTTTCGTGGGCTGAGAGGCCGAGCATTGCCTGCACCCATCATCGAGAGCATCCCCACATCAGGACAGGGCACGCCCGCGACGGCGACTGCGCAGCCGGAATCGCAGGAAGCGATCGTGGTGCGCGGCGCGCGCGTACACAACCTGAAGAACGTCAGCTTCCAGATTCCACATAACGCGATCACGGTGGTGACCGGCGTCTCCGGCTCGGGCAAGTCCAGCCTCGCGTTTGACACTATTTATGCCGAGGGGCAGCGGCGTTATGTAGAGTCACTCTCCGCCTACGCGCGACAATTCCTAGAGCGAATCGAAAAGCCGGACGTGGACGAGATCACCGGGATCGCTCCGGCCATCGCGATCCGCCAAAAGAACTCGACGCGCAACCCGCGCTCGACCGTGGCGACGGCGACGGAAATCTACGATTACCTGCGGCTGCTTTACGCGCGTGTGGGCACCACCTATTGCACGCGCTGTGGCGCGGAAGTGCGGCGCGACACGATGGACGAAATTGCGGCACGCGTCTCTGCGCTGCCGGCGGGCGCGCGCTTCTACGTGCTTTACAAACTGCAATTGCCCGTGCCGGCAGCTCCGCGGAAAAGCGCAGGCAAGAAAAGCGCGGGACCCGATCCGGAGGCGGTGCGGCAGACGCTTTCCGATTTGCAGAAACGCGGGTTCAACCGGCTTTACCAGGATGGGCGAATCTTTGAGTTTTCGTCGCCGGAAGCGCTGTTGGACATAGATTTTGGAAAGCCCACGTTTGTGCTGGTGGACCGGCTGGCGGTATCGCCGGAATCGCGCTCGCGGCTGATTGACTCCGTGGAGATTTGCTATCGCGAAGGCGGCGGCGAGGCCATTCTGGAATTTCCCGCGGCCAAACCGGACGGAAGCTCCGAGCGGTTGATCTTCAACGAACGGTTCGAGTGCAAGAAGTGCGGACTAGTCTATCAGGAACCGGAGCCTCGGCTCTTTTCGTTCAACAATCCCGCCGGTGCGTGTCCGCGCTGCCAAGGATTTGGGAACACCGTCGATTTCGATCCGAATCTGGTGATTCCCGATGCGAGCAAAACGCTCGATGAGAGCCCGATCGAGCCGTGGACCAAGCCACGTTACCGCAACCTGCAACAGGAAATGCGGAAATACGCGAAGAGCAAAGGCATTCCGCTCGATGTGCCTTTCCGAGCGCTTTCGGTGGAACATCGCGCGCGAATTATGGAAGGCGACCCGGCCGCGGGCTTTTCCGGCGTAAAGGGGTTTTTCGACTGGCTCGAGCGCAAAAAATACAAACTGCACATTCGCGTTTTTTTGAGCCGCTATCGAGGATACGCCACGTGTCCCGAATGCAGGGGCACGCGGCTGCGTCCCGAAGCCCGCGCCGTGCTCATTCAAGGCAAGGCGATCACCGAGACGTGTTTGCTCACGGTGACGGAGGCGCGCGAATTTTTCAACGGGCTGCGACTGAGCGCAGCGCAGCAAAAGATCGCCAGCAAGATTTTGGAAGAGATTTGCCAGCGGCTGCGGTTTCTGGAGGAAGTGGGACTGGAATACCTGACGCTCGACCGGCTGACCTCGACACTTTCGGGTGGCGAGGCGCAACGGATTCAATTGGCGACGTCGCTTGGATCGCAACTCGTGGGTGCGCTGTACGTGCTGGATGAGCCAAGCATTGGTCTGCACCCGCGCGACACGAATCGCCTGATCCACATTTTGAAATCCTTGCGCGATCTGGGAAATACAATCGTGGTTGTCGAGCACGATCCCGATACGATTCGCGCCGCCGATTACATTCTCGATCTGGGTCCGGGAGCCGGCGAGTATGGCGGCAAGATTTTTTTGCCGGGCCGCGCGCAGCGCTGGATACCGATCCCCATTCGATCACGGCGAAATATCTTTCCGGGGAATTGCGTATTCCGATTCCCGCGATGCGCCGCAAGCCCGAAAATCGATTCCTGCGCATTTACGGGGCGCACGCGCACAACCTGCAAAATATTGACGTGATGATCCCGCTAGGCACGATGACGGCGATTACGGGCGTTTCGGGTTCCGGAAAGTCCACGCTCGTCTACGACGTGATTTACAAAGCGCTGCAAGCGAATCAAACCGGAGCGAGCTTCAAGGACGTGTGCGATCGGATCGATGGCGACCAATACGTCAAAGAAGTGGTGATCGTGGACCAATCGCCGATCGGGCGAACGCCGCGGTCGAACCCGGCGACGTATCTGAAGGCGTTCGATGCGATCCGCGAGGCGTTTGCCGCAACTCCAGACGCGAAGCGGCGCGCGTTTTCTCCAGGACACTTTTCTTTCAATATTCCCGGCGGGCGTTGCGAGGCATGCCAAGGCGACGGCACCGTTACGGTGGAGATGCAGTTCCTGGCGGATATCGAGCTGATCTGCGACGACTGCAAGGGCACGCGTTTCAAATCGAGCGTGCTGGATGTGCGTTACAAGGACAAGAACATTCACGAGGTGCTGCAGCTTACCGTGCGCGAGGCGCTGCACTTTTTCTCCGGCGCGGGCAAGGTGCTGTCGCGTTTGAAGATTCTGGACGAAGTCGGACTCGGTTACCTTCGCCTTGGGCAATCGGCCACGACGCTCTCGGGCGGCGAGGCACAACGCCTGAAGTTGGCGGCGCATCTCACGCGGCAGGAAAGCCGGGGGGTGCTGTACATTTTCGACGAGCCAACGACCGGCCTGCATTTCGATGATATCCAGAAGCTGCTGACAGCCTTTCGCAAGCTGCAGGATAGTGGGGCGACCGTGCTGGTGATCGAACACAATCTGGACATGATCAAATCGGCCGATTGGGTGATCGATTTGGGGCCGGAGGGCGGCGCGGCCGGCGGGAAAGTGATCGCTACCGGAACTCCGGAACAGATCGCGCGGAATTCCCAGTCCCAAACGGGAAAATTCCTGGCCGCGGTGCTGGCGGAAAATCACAATGGCTCGCGGACGCAACGCGGAAATGGCGCGGCAGGTTCCGGGACATTGGGAAAACGCTAGGGACGAGATTCGAGGCAGTGGCGCAACGATGCAATTCCAGCTCAAGCCGGCGCGGACGTTTCGGACTGGGTTGCCGGTTGCCGCGTTACTCGCCGCGCTCTTAAGTTTCGGACAACCGATTGGCGCGCAGATGTCAACGCAGGATGCGCCGCAGAAAACTTCGGCAGCCAAGAGTTCGCCCGCAAATGCACCCGAGTTCCTATCGCAAGCGCAGCAATACCTCAACAAGAGCGACTTTCCGCACGCCATCACGGCGCTTGGCCAGTATCTGGCGCTGAAGCCGGATGATGCCGTGGCGCACTTCCAGCTTGGCTATGCGCTCTCAAGCATCAAGCATGATGCCGATGCCGCGAAGGAATACGCGCGCGCGGCGGAGTTGAAGCCGGATTTTGCGGAGGCGCATTTGAATCTGGGCCTCGCCTTGCTGGAAACCGATCCGGCCGCGGCAGCGGCGTCCTTCAAGCGCGCAGCGGAATTGATGCCGAAGCAAGCCAAGCCGCTCTTTCTGGAAGGCTCGGCGCTTGAACGAAGCGGGAATGACGCGGACGCCGTAACGCTCTACGGCCAAGCGGCGGAGCTCGATCCCAAGAGCTTCGATATCTATTTTGCGTGGGGCCGCGCGCTGCTGCGCTCTGGAGACGCCGCCGGAGCCGAGCAGCGATTTCGGCAAGCGCTGGCCTTACGCGCGGATTCGGCGCCGGGGCGTCTCGGTCTGGCGAATTCTCTCGCCGAGCAGCACAAGTCGGACGCCGCAGCGGCGGAGTTTGCGGAATACTTGAAGCTGCAACCTGCCGATCGCGGTGCGCGTTTGCAATTGGCTTCGCTGCTGTTTGACGCGGGCAAGCCGAACGACGCGCTGGCCGAACTCGATCGCGCGGATGCGGGCGGAACTCCGTCGAGTGAGAGCGCACGGCTGCGCGTTTCGATCGCGATCTCGCAGGAGCAATGGGATACCGCGGCGAAGTTAATCGAGAGCGACTTGGCCGCGGCCCCGAACGATGCCGTGTTGCATGCAGAACTGGGACACGTGCTGCTCCAAAAAAAAGATTATGTGGACGCACGCGGGGAGTTGCAGAAGTCCCTGGGAATTGATCCGAAGCCGATCGAAGTGCGCCGCGACCTGATGGACGCGGAGTATCTGAGCGGAGATTGCGCGGCGGCGCTGCGAACTTTGGATCAACTCGAACAGCACGAGCCGCCCAAAGCAGGAGCTTGGTTTCTGCGCGCGACCTGCTACGATAAGCAGCAGCGAATTGCCGAGGCGGCCAGCGCCTATCAGAAATTTCTCGACATGGACCAAAACCGCGACGACAAGCAGGATTTTCAGGCACGCGAGCGGCTCAAAGTGCTCGAGCGGGAACTCAACAAGAAGAAGTAGGCCCTCATGTTGCAGCGCGCATGGTTGCAAATTCTGCTGATACCGGCGCTTGCCGCTTCCTTCGGATCGGGAATTTCGATCCAGGCGAAAATCGCGCAAGACAAGGACAAATTTGAACGCGAGACGGACGCGCTTCACAAAGCCAAAGATTTTGAAAAGCTGGGCGACGAACAGGTGACCGCATTCGCGCGGAACGCCGACGAAAATCAAACGGGCGAAGGCCTCGAAGACTTGCGCGATTATCGCAAGGAAGCCCACGAGACTTACGATTCGCTGAAAGCCATGGGCGCGACCGCCGAACGCAAGCCGGAGGGTTACCGCCAATTGCAGATCCATCTGCGGCGAGGGATTTGGGAAATTGACCGTGCCCTACCCGCCGTACCCGATGAACTGCGCACGGAAGTGCGCACCATTCGCGACGATTTGGCCGATCTGGAAAAACGGTTGATTCACGAACTCTTTCCCAGCGCAGCGAGATTCTGGAAACAACCCCCGAAAGGATAGTTATGCGCAAGCCAGCCCCGATCGCACAAATGCTTGCGGCGGCAGCGCTCGCCGCAATGCTGATTCCCGCCGCGCCGCATTTTGCGAGCGCGCAGGAGAAGAAGGAATATCTGACGGATTCCGAGGCAGATAAAATTCGGGAAGCGATGACGCCATCCGAGCGCATCAAGCTCTATATGGATTTTGCGGACGATCGCATCAAGAAATTAAAATACACACTTGCACACCCGAACAGCTTCGATAAGAATCGTTCGGAAGAATTGAACGGGCTGATCAACGCGTATTCGGGTTGCGTGGACGACGCCGCCGATCAGGTGGGGCTGGCGCACGAAAAGCAGCAAGATATCCGCGCCGGCGTAAAGGTGCTGAAGGCGAAGACGCAGGAATTTCTGGAGTACCTGCAAGCGCTGGATAAAAGCGGGCCGGAACTCGATTCGTACAAGGACACACTCGACGACGCGGTGGAAGCGACGCAGGATGCGCTGCAGGACGCGACGAAAGCGGAGAAAGACAACTCGACACCGATCCGGAGAAAGCAATAAAGCACAATGATGACGAAGCTATTTTCGTGGGCACGTAGGTTGGGAAGCGGCAAAACCAGCGCAGCTCGCGCGAACGCGGACAACGGCCTGACGGTTTCCGGAGGCGCCGCGATTTTCCAGCGGATGTACACGCGGCTGGGCTGCCATGGGAGGCCGCCCCAATTCATCGTGGAATTTTATCCCTACGCGAATCTGGTGCATACGATTCGTTTGCGCGAGGATTCCGCACTGGTACGGCTTTCGGACATTCTGCGCGGCGCCAAACTGGAAGTGATGGAAGCGGCGGCGGCGATTTTGCTTTCGCGGCTTTACCGGCGGCGCGCCCCGCGGGAGCTGGTGGAGGCGTACCGGCGCTACTCAACGGCGCACGGCACGCGAAAACGCGTGCTGCGAACGCGTTCGCGGCGCGGGCGGCGCGTGGAAGGCGGTCCGACCGGCGCGATTCACGATTTGGCACCGATGTTTACGGCGCTCAATAAGCGCTACTTCGGAAGCCGCTTGCACCGGCCTAGATTGGGATGGAGTTCGCGAGCGTGGCGCGCACAACTCGGCTGCTTCGATCCGGGCGTGGATCAGATCGTGATGAACTCGCGGCTCGACCGGGAAAACGTGCCGGCCTACGTTGTGGAATACGTGCTGTACCACGAGATGCTGCATGTGAAACATCCGATCCGCGCGGCGGCGTGCGGATTGCAAGCGCACTCGGCGGAATTCCGGCGCGAGGAGCGGCGGTATGCGTCTTACGAACAGGCGCAGAAGTTTCTGGACCGGATGAACTGACTTGGAGTGCGCGCGGCCTGGAAGGCTACTTTTCGGGCAGCTTGTTCTCGGCGGATTGTGGCTTCTTCTCCAAATCAGCAATGCGGCCTTCCACAGTCTTCCGCTCTGGCGAGGTGGGATAGAGTCGCAGATATTGTTTATAGGCTTTTAGCGCGCTTTCGGGATCACCTTTTTTTTCGTAAGCCTCTCCCAACCTGAGATAGGGCTCCGCGAACGCGGTGTTTTGTCGCGTCGCGTCATGAAAGCGGTCGATCGCTGCGTCGTAATTCCCTTTTTTCATGTAGAACGCGCCAACCTCAACGCTCTTCTTAGCGCCGATGGGATCGAAGACCGGCTTCGGCGCCACGGCTTCGCCGGACGGCGGTGGCGGAAGAATATCAGGATTGATGGGGGCGGTTTTTGGCGCCGGTGGCATGGGCCTGGCGGAAGAGGGCGGCGGAGGCGGCGGAATATTCGGATTGATCTTGTCCGATTGCGCGCTGAGGGTTATCGCGCACCAAGGAGACCCAGCCAGCAACAATGAGGCGATAAGGATGCGATTTGTAGTTTGCCGTTTCATGCTCAATTTGTTAGATGTGCGAACGAGGCCGGCCTCAACATTCCCTGCCTAGATAGGGTGAGATTCGCTCTGGTATCATCATGGTTGGCTCTGGGCCTGCATTGATTTTACCCGGCTCCCTGCATGGAACTCCAACAGAAAGTATCGAGTCTGCCGCTTGATCCGGGCGTCTACCTGTTCAAAGACGTCATGGGCACGATTCTTTATATCGGCAAGGCGGGGTCGCTGCGGCACCGCGTGCGGTCGTATTTTCTGGACTCGAAAGTCCTCGATGCGAAAACGGGTTCGCTGGTGCGCGAGATCGCCGACCTCGATTACATCGTGGTGGATAACGAGCGGGAGGCGCTGGCGCTCGAGAACAACCTGATCAAGCAGCATAAGCCGAAGTTCAACGTGATGCTGCGGGACGATAAGACCTATCCGTACATACGCTACACGGCGTTTGAGCCGTATCCGAGGGTGTACGTGACGCGCCGCCTGAAGAAGGACGGATCGCTCTATTTTGGGCCGTATTTTCCGCACAGTCTGGCGCATCGCATCGTGCACTTTATCCATCGCAATTTTCTGGTGCCTTCGTGCACGGTGGATTTGACGCGGACACATCCGCGTCCGTGTTTGCAATATTACATTCACCGCTGTCTGGGGCCGTGCGTGCCGGGGCTGACGACGAACGAGCGTTATGCGGAGGCGGCGCACGACGCGCGCGTGTTTCTGGAAGGACGGCGGAGTGAATTGGCGGCGAGCCTGCGCGAACGAATGGCGCGGGCGTCGGCGGAAGAGCGCTACGAGGAAGCCGGCGGCTACCGCGACCTGCTGCATACCGTGGAAGAAATCGATGAGAAACAAAAAATTGCGGCTGCGCAAGGCGACGATACGGACGTGGTGGCGTGGCATGCAGAGCCGCCACAGGTGGCGGCAAACTTGTTTCATATTCGCGGCGGGCGCGTGGTGGACCGACGCGATTTTTATTGGGAAGACTTGATCGAGTTCGATCCGGCGGAGTTTTTGCCGTCACTGCTGAAACAGCTCTATCTGGATGCGGAGTATTTGCCAAAGATCATTCATGTGCCCATGGATTTCGAAGATCGGGCCCTGCTGGAGGAAAGCCTGAGCGAGCGCGCCGGGCATCGGGTGCAGATATTGTTTCCACAGCGCGGGCCGAAGTATGCGTTCCTCGAGCTGGTGGAGAAAAACGCGAAACACTCGTTTGACCAGCGCTTTCGCGTGCTGAAGCCCACCTCGAAGGCGATTGCCGAAGCGTTGCAAGGCGCCCTGAGCCTGCTCGAGCCGCCGCGGCGTATTGAAAGTTTCGACATTTCGCACATCCAGGGCGCGGACACGGTGGCGTCCATGGTGGTTTGGGAAGATGGGCGGATGCGAAAATCGGATTACCGCAAGTTTATTATTCGCGGCATCGAGGGCGTGGATGACTTCGCGTCCATGAGAGAGGCGGTCACCCGGCGCTATCGCCGTTTGCTCGACGAGAACAAACCATTTCCAGGATTAATTTTGATCGATGGCGGGCTGGGGCAGCTTCATGCGGCGGCGCAAGCGCTCGAATCGCTGGGGGTGATTAACCAGGCGGTGGCCAGCATCGCCAAGCGCGAAGAAATTATTTACGTGCTGGGGCAGGAAGATGAGCCGTGCGTGCTCGATCACCATTCGCCGATCCTGCATTTGGTTCAGCAGATTCGGGACGAGACGCACCGCTTTGCGGTGGGCTTTCACCGGCAGCGGCGTTCCGCACGCACGCTGCACACCGAATTGACGGAGATTCCGGGCGTCGGCGAGCGCTCGGCGAAAAAGTTGCTGCGGCGCTTCGGCAGCGTAACGAGGCTACGCGGCGCGACCGTGGACGAAATGGCCAAGATCATCACGCGTCCTCAAGCGGAAAAGCTCGCGGAATACTTCCGCTCGCCGGAGGCCGCCACCGACACACCTCCGCCTGTGGAATAACTCGAGGGGACGATGACGACTAGCGGCACGAGCGACAAGGCGGAGACGCCGGAGCAGTATCAGGCGAGGCTGGCGGGGTACGTTCGAGGCAAAGATGCGCTCGCATTGCAGCGAGAGGCGCCGCGAATTCTCGAGGGGCTGATCGCCGGCGTTTCGGAGGAGCGTCTGCGACGGCGGCCCGGCCCGAAGAAATGGTCGGTGGTAGAGATTTTGGCGCATCTTGCGGAGGATGAGCTCAGTAGCAGTTGGCGATACCGCCAGATGATCGAGCACGATGGCGCGCCGCTTCTGGGATTCGATCAGGACGAATGGGCGCGGCTGGGCGATTACAGCTCCTGGAATGCGCGCGAAGCGCTGGAGATGTTCCGGCTCCTGCGCGAGGCAAACTTGCGGATGTTGTGCCACCTCTCAGCCGAGCAATGGGAGTGCGGGGGCGTACACAGCGAGCGCGGAAGGCTGACGGTGCGCGAGCTCGCGACTCATATGGCCGCGCACGACGTAAATCACATCAAACAAATCGAGAGATTGCTGGTGTAAGCGAGCCGCACGACCGTAACGTGTTGCCCCCACTTGCTTACAGGCTGTCCTCGGTTGCGTGGCCCTAATAGGTATGCTAGTTTCGATACGGGAGGCCTTTGAGATGAGTGACAGTGGAGGCGGTAAAGTCAGCTACTTTCTGATCGGATTGGGCGTGGGCGCTCTCCTGGGAATCCTATTTGCTCCTATGTCTGGCGAGGAAACACGGGAATATTTGTCGGATCGCGCCGACGAAGGCCGAGAGTACGCGCAACGTAGAGCTCGCGAGCTGCGCGAACGCGCGGAAGATTTGGTGGAACGCGGCAAGGAACGCGCAGACGAATTGATCGAACGCGGCAAGGAAGCAGCCGCGCGCCAAAAGGAATCGATTTCGGCGGCGGTGGAAGCGGGCCGGGAAGCGTATCAGCGCGAGAAGGCGAGCTCGTAAGAAGCGAGGCGTCCGATGCAAATGCAAGAAACAGCGATCATGATTTTCGTCATCGTCACCGCATGCGCGTTTGTGGTGCAGGCGGCGATCATGGCCGGGATGTATCGTGAATTCCACCGGGCAAACGACCGCATCGGGCAGACGCTGGATGATTTGCATCTGCGCGTAACGCCGCTGATCTCAAAGATCGACACGCTGATCGGAGAAACGCAGCCGCGGATCGTGAGCATCGTTGCGGACGCTTCCGAGGTAGTGAGCCTGGCGCGCAACCAATCGCAAAAAGTGGATCGCATACTGACGGAGACGCTGGACCGCCTGCGTATTCAATTGATTCATGCGGACCAGATGATGAGCGGGGCGCTCGACACCGTGGAAGATACGGGCATCGCGGTGAAACGGTCGGTGCTGAAACCCGTGAAGCAGGCAACGGCCGTGATCCGCGGAGTGAAGGCCGGACTGGATGTGTTGCGGGCGCGGCAAAAGGGCGCCGACGGAAATGGTGAATCGCCGGACGAAGGATTGTTTATTTAGATTCTGCGTGGATTTTGGCGGGCGGGGGCG
The DNA here is from genome assembly GCA_963703805.1 of uncultured Acidobacteriota bacterium. GTDB lineage: Bacteria > Acidobacteriota > Terriglobia > Acidiferrales > UBA7541 > DASTCZ01. Next base: position 354,514 of record CAVPFO010000002.1, read on the forward strand.
CGATGCTTCCGCCCTTTATTATTTTCAGACAGACAGGCTTGCTTCAGACGATCCAGCCGCCGCCCAAAACGGCGTCACCCACATAAAACACGGCGGCCTGGCCGGGAGTAATGGCGCGCTGGGGATCGTCAAACACCACGCGAACGCGGGATGGGTCGGCGGTGGGTTCGACGCGTCCTGCCGCAGGCTCATGGCGGTGGCGAATCTTGATCATGGCGCGCGCAGACTCCGCCAGCTTGGGGCGACTGACCCAATTGACGTCGCGAACTTCGCAGACGGCCGAGCGCAATTCCGCATCTTCACCGACGGTGACCTGACGGGTGGTGCGATCGATGGCGACGACGTAGAGCGGCCGGCCTGCTGCAACCCCCAAGCCCTTCCGTTGACCTATGGTGAAGTGGTGCACCCCCGCGTGGCGGCCGAGGATTTCGCCGCCTGTGGTTACGATCTCGCCGGATTCCGCCGGTAGCGCGCTTCCCTGCTCGCCGAGATAGGCCTCGATAAAGCGCACGTAATTACCGGAGGGCACGAAGCAGATTTCCTGGCTATCGGGCTTTTCAGCTACGGGGAGACTTGCGGCGCGGGCGATGGAGCGCACTTCGTCCTTGGTGAGTTCGCCAAGAGGAAACGTGCTACGGCTCATCTGCTCCTGCGTCAGGCCAAACAAAAAATAAGACTGGTCCTTCGTATCGTCCTTGGCGCGCAGCAATTCGTGGCGTCCAGTGACCTCATTGAAACGGATGCGCGCGTAATGGCCGGTGACGAGGCGTTCCGCGCCGATCTGCCTCGCGGTGGAAAGAAGCTGATCGAACTTGACGTGGTTATTGCAAAGGGTGCACGGAATGGGCGTGCGGCCGGCGAGATAATCGCCCACGAAGGGCCGGATCACGGTTTCTTCGAAGCGGTCTTCGAAGTTGACAACGTAATGGGGAAAGCCGAGATGTTCGGCGACGCGCTTCGCATCATACACATCGTCCATCGAACAGCAGCGATGCCCTACGGGGCCGCCGGGAGCGAGGTCCGGCAGGCGGCGCTGATTCCAAAGCTGCATGGTAAGGCCGACGATGGGCTCTCCGCGTTCGCGCAGCAGCGCCGCGACGGTGGAGCTATCGACACCACCGCTCATGGCGACGACGGTGAGTTCCGAGTTGGCGATTTCAGCGGTCATCGAATCAGGCGATCCCGTGCCAAGCAATGTGGCGCTCCGTTGCACCTTATAGAGGCGGTCGACTAGGTTTCCGGCCGCGCTATGCGGTAGGTTGCAGCGCCGCGGATTTCTTGTATTCCGGAGAAAGCTGCCGAAGCTGTTCGACGGCGGCAGGCACGACGGAAAGCGCGCGATCTACATCCGTTTCCGTGGTGTGCCGGCCGAGGCTGAAGCGCAGGCTGGCTCGCGCGTCCGCATGGCTAAGTCCGATGGCCGTGAGCACGCGCGAAGGAGCGATGGCTCCGGAGGAACAGGCCGCGCCGGTGGAACAAGCAAGCCCACGCAGATCGAGCGCAATCACCAAGGCTTCGCCTTCCACGTGCGGGAAGGTGATGCTGGCGGTGTTGGGCACACGGGGCGAAGCGGCGCCATTGATATGCGCCTGAGGAACGGTTTGCGCCACGCCGCGCTCGAAACGGTCGCGCAGTTTCGAAACGCGCTGGCTTTCGTCCTGCAAACTCTGGAGCGCCAGTTCGGCCGCTTTGCCCAGGCCGACGATGCCGGCGACGTTTTCCGTGCCGGGACGCCGGTCGCGCTCATGATGGCCGCCAAAGAGGATCGGCTCGAGCCGCGTGCCGCGCCGCACGTAAAGCGCGCCAACACCTTTGGGGCCGTAAATCTTGTGCGCGGAGATGGAAAGCAAGTCCACGCCCAGCTGGTCCACGTTGATCGGAACCTTGCCGGCGGATTGCACGGCGTCGGTGTGGAACCAGACGTCGGCTTCCGCGGCGATCTTGCCGATTTCGGCGATGGGCTGGATCGTGCCGATTTCGTTGTTGGCGTGCATGATGGAGATCAAAACGGTATCGGGCTTCAATGCGCGCCGAACATCTTCGGGATTGATTACACCGGCGGAATTCACCGGCAAGAAAGTTACTTCGACACCACGCTCCTGCAGCGCTTCGCAGGGGTTCTTCACCGCACTGTGCTCGATATTGGTGGTAATCACGTGCTTGCGCTCGCCCGAAGCCGCGCCGGCAATGCCCAGGATCGCCAAATTGTCCGATTCGGTACCGCCGCCGCTGAAGGTGATCTCGGCGGGTTGCGCGCCCAACAGGGCCGCCACCTGCGCGCGAGCACGCTCGACGGCGCCACGCGTCCGCTGGCCAAAAGAATGGATCGAACTGGCGTTACCAAATTCGGTGGAAAAATAGGGCAACATCGCATCGAGAACAGCCGCATCGACGGGAGTGGTGGCATTATTATCAAAATAGACGTGCGCGGTCATGGCTCTCGATTCCGGAGCGTGCAATGGCAGCTCCTGCGCTGTGAAACTCGCTTATGGTGAGAATAACTGGCTGTGAAACAGGGGTCAAGGAAGTGTGTGCGTGGCGCCGCAGGATAGGCCGCGCGCGTGGCGCTGTGACGTTCGTCCACCAGATACTTCCGGAGCCAACAGCCTCCCGGGCAACAATCCGGCACCGGGCGGGGATCCAATTCGAAAGAGAAGAGCGGAAAGGACGGCGGAAAAGAGTCCGGCCAAGAGAAATGCAAAAAGCCGAGCCGCCGGGAACCAAGAATAAATAGCGCTGGCTGGGCGCGGTGCACCAAGAAGCTACAGGTGTTTCGCTGTATTGCCGCGGAGCCGCCGGTATTGATAGGGTGGCGCATGGCCAACAAAAAGACTGCAAAGAAGGCTTCTCCGAAGAGACGCACGGCTGGCAAGGCAAAATCCGCGGGCCGCGCTGCCGTTCGGAACAGCGCAGGCACGTCCAGGAAGTCCACGAACGCGGCAAAGAGCAAAGGAGCCGCGAAGGATGCACGCGGCACAGCCAGGAAACCAGCGCCCAAATCAGGAGCAGGCCGGAGCGCGAAGAGCCAGCGCCCTTCGCGGATGCGCTCGGAAGAAGTGGAGCTGATTCCAGGGGCGGCGACCTTCCCGCAAAAAGGCATGGGGTCGCGCGCAGCGGGCCAGAGCGGAAGCGAGCAAGGCCTGTCCGATGTGGCAGATGCCGATTCCGAGAGCGTGGCCGAATTGTCGGAAGAGGGCCAGGACTACGAAGCGGCGGTGGTTAGCGGGGTGGAACGCGCGACCGATCATGACGGAGAGGAAGTGGAAACGGAAGAAGCGCGCGAAGGGGACATCCTGCCGGAGTATAAAGACGAGGATTGACTGGCGTAGCATACAAAGAAGCGATCCACAGCTCGGATATTGAATACGGTTGCCGGCCTCAAATCTTCCCGCGGTAAAAACCTGCTTTTGAAATTTTAGCCATGCGAATACGTATGCTATCTTGAAGGCACCGGATTTCTCCTTTCGTCGGCTTGCCGTGTGTTTGTACTTATATTTCCAAGGCCCACGAAACGGTGGACCGTAACCTTTGAGGCGCCGCGGCCGTTTGGTTGTGTGGGTGGAACCGTGGGCGGCCGGAGACATTTCAGCAAGCTCCTTCAACACGAGCTTGCCTAAATCCAGCAGGAACCATGGCTCTGCAACAGACCAGCACGCCGCCCGATCTTTCAGGGTTGCGTATTGACGACAGCAAGCGCAAGCCGCGCTCGACCGGCAAATGGCTAGGACTGTTTGCCGCGGCGGTGGGCATCGTCATTATCGCGCTGGGGGCGACGTCTGCGTTGCGCAACCGAAAGCCCGAGGTTGAGGTAGCGGTGGCGCTGCCGCCAAGCGATAAGCCCGTGGCTACGACGCTGCTGAATGCGAGCGGTTATGTGACGCCGCGGCGAAGAGCGACCGTGGCGGCAAAAATCACGGGGAAGGTTACGCGCGTTTACGTCGATGAGGGCATGCGCGTAACGCAAGGGCAAGTGCTGGCCACGCTCGACGATTCGGATTACCAAGTGGCTCTGGCATCCGACAAAGCGGATCGCGACGCGACAGCGGCTTTGATGAAGGACCTGGAAGTGCAGCTTGGCAACGCAGAGCGCGAATTGCACCGCTCGACCCAGCTTTCCGACGCGGGCATACAGACGCCGGAGGCGCTGGACGCCGCGCAGACGCTCGTCAATCGCATGAAGGCGCAAATCGCACAAACCCAGGAACAGGTGAAAGCGGCCGAGTCAAAGATGTCCATCGACAAACAGAACATTGAGAACTGCATCGTGCGTTCGCCTTTTGACGGCATAGCGGTTTCGAAAGATGCGCAGCCGGGCGAAATGGTGTCACCGATTTCCGCAGGTGGAGGATTTACGCGCACGGGTATCTCCACGATTGTGGACATGAATTCCAATGAGATCGAAGTGGATGTGAACGAGAACTATATCGCGCGCGTGAAGCCGGGACAGAAGGTGATGGCGACGCTCGACGCGTATCCGGATTGGCAGATTCCGGCGCACGTGCGGACCATCATTCCCACCGCCGACCGCGAAAAAGGGACGGTGAAGGTTCGGGCATCATTCGATCACCTCGACCCGCGAATTTTGCCGGACATGGGCGTGAAGGTGGCGTTTTTGGATGATGAGCCGGCAGCGATCAAGTCCCCAGGTAAGGATGGCAAGGCGGCCGCATCCAGGGCCGTCGCGATGGTGCCACCACAAGCCGTGCGCACGATCGACGGACAACCGGCGGTCTTTCTTTTTCACGATGGGACGCTCGAGCGCCGCGCGGTGCGCACCGGCGCAACACGCGGACCAAACATCGAAGTACTCGCCGGGGTGGCGCCGGGAGACACGGTAGTAACGAATGGTCCGCCCGATTTGCACGACGGCCAGCAAGTCACGAAGAAACAGTGAGGAAACGAATATGGTTCGAGTAGACGGTCGCGGCGCGGGCAACAGCCTGATCACGGTGCGCAATTTGGATAAGACCTATCGGCGCGGCTCCGAAGAGATCGACGTGTTGCAAGGGCTGAACCTGGACGTGGATGCCGGAGACTTCGTGGCGTTCATGGGCCCGAGCGGCTCCGGCAAGACTACATTGCTCAACCTCATGGGCGGGTTGGATGTGCCGACGCGCGGCAGCATTCGCGTGGCGGGCGATGAAATTACGCATATGTCCGCTAGTAAGCTCACTTCGTGGCGCGCGCGGCACGTAGGATTCGTGTTTCAGATGTTCAATCTCATCCCGGTGCTTACAGCGTTTCAAAATGTGGAGCTACCGCTGTTGCTTACGCGCTTGAGCAAAGCGGAGCGGCGGCAACATGTGGAAGCGGCGCTCGCGTTGGTGGGTCTCGCGGACCGCATGAAGCACTTTCCACGGCAGCTTTCCGGCGGACAGGAGCAGCGCGTGGCCATCGCGCGGGCGATTTGCACCGATCCGACGTTCCTGCTCTGCGACGAACCGACCGGCGACCTGGATCGCAAGAGCGCGGACGAAGTGCTCGATCTGCTCGACCAGCTCGTGCACCAGCACAAGAAGACGATTTTGCTGGTGACGCACGATCCGCGCGCGGCCGAACACGCGGGCGTGCTGCTGCACTTGGAAAAAGGAGTGCTGGTGGAAGCGGCGGGAGCCACGGCATGAAGTACGCGCGGCTATTTCGCGTGAGCTTGTCCCGGAAGAAATTCCGGACCGCGCTGACCATCGGTTCGTTTGCAGTGGCCATGTTTCTCTTCGGGCTGCTCACCATCGTGCATTTGGCTTTCAATCAGGGCGTCGAAGCGGCGGGCGCGGACCGGCTGATCATCATGAACCGCATCTCGTTTATTCAACCGCTGCCCATTTCGTATATGGATCGCATCTCGCAGACGACCGGAATTAAAGAAGTGACGCATGCTTCCTGGTTTGGCGGCATTTATCAGGACGAGCGAAATTTCTTTCCGCAATTCGCGGTGGACGTGAGCACCTGGCGGCATATGTATGGAGAATTCAACGTTCCTGACGATCAGTGGAAGACGTTTGCCGAGGACCGCCAAGGCGCCATCGCCGGCGCCGGGCTTGCAAAACGATTCGGCTGGAAAGTCGGCGACCGGATACCCATCAAAGGCGCGATCTACGCGGGCGACTGGCAGTTTAATCTCGACGGCATTTACACCGGGAGCAAAGCCGCGGACGACACTTCGCAGTTCTGGTTTCACTACGATTATCTGAACGAAAGCCCGGCGGCGAAGTTTTCGAAGGACTTGGTCGGGCTGGTACATCGTACGGCTGAATAATCCGGACGACGCCACGGAGGTAGTGAAAAAGATCGATGCGATGTTTGCGAATTCGCCTTGGGAGACGAAGTCGGACACGGAGAAATCATTCGCGGCGGGATTTGCGAAGCAGATGGGAAATATCGGCTTCCTGATCACGGCGATTGGCGGCGTGGTGTTCTTCACACTGCTACTCGTCACCGGCAACACCATGGCGATTGGCGTGCGCGAGCGCACGGCTGAGCTGGCAATTCTGAAAGCGATCGGCTTCTCCGACCGCTTTATTCTGGTTTACGTGCTGGCCGAGTCGGTGTTTATCGCGCTAATCGGCGGAATCCTGGGCATCGCGCTGGCCAAGCTGATCACACTGTGGCGGCGATCCGACGCACGGATTGCTGCCACTCTTCTACTTGCCGATGAATTCGATGCTGGGCGGCATACTCTTCGCGCTGGGAATTGGCGCGCTCGCGGGATTTCTCCCCGCGCTCGCGGCGAGCCGGTTGCGCGTGGTCGAAGCGCTGAGAAAGATCTAGGGGACTCCGAGATGGCGATTCCGATCGTCTACAATCTGCGCAGCGTGCGGCAACGCTGGACGTCTTCCGTGGTTGCCGTGCTGGGAATTGCCGGTACCGTGGGGGTGTTCGTGGCGATGCTGTCGCTCGCGCGCGGATTTCGGGCGACGCTGGTGGCTTCCGGATCGGCCTCGAATGCGCTGATCATGCGCGCCGGTTCGAACACGGAGATGGTCGGCGCCGTCGCGCTCGATCAAGTGCATGTAATTGAAAGCGCGCCGGGAATTAGCCGCGACGCAAATGGGCCCTTGGTAAGCCCGGAAGTCGTGGTGATCGCGCCGTTCCCCATGAAGTCCACGGGCACAGACGCCAACGTGCAAATTCGCGGCGTCTCTGCCAAAGCGCTCGAGGTCCGGCCTACCGTCCACATCATCGCCGGACGATTCTTGCAACCGGGCTTGAGCGAGATCGTCGTCGGGAAAAATGCGGAGGCCGAATATTCGGGACTGGACCTCGGTACGACCGTGAAGTTCGGCGGCGGCACCTGGAACGTGGTGGGGATTTTCGACGCGGGTGGCAGCGCGTTCGATTCGGAAGTGTGGTGTGACGCCAATATCCTCGACCAAATTTATAAGCGCCCTGCCAACATCTACCAATCCGTGACGGTCCGTCTGCTATCGGCGGACGCATTCCCGAAATTCAAGGACACTCTGACCTCCGATCCGCAGCTTACAGTGTCCGTGGATCGCGAGATCGATTACTACACGAAGCAATCGCAGTCGCTAACGACGCTGATTACCGTGCTGGGCTCGATGGTGGCGGCGGTGATGGGTATCGGCGCGGTGTTTGGCGCGTTGAACACGATGTACTCGGCGGTTTCCGAGCGCGGGCGCGAAATCGCCACCATGCGGGCGCTGGGCTTTCGTCCCGGCAGCGTAATTTTCTCTTTCATGATGGAAGCGCTGCTGATCGCGGGGATTGGCGGATTGATCGGGTGCATCGCGGTGTTGCCACTGAATGGACTGACCACCAGCACCTTGAACTTCCAGACGTTTTCCCACTTGGCATTTGCATTCAAGATCACACCGCTGCTGCTCATTACCGGAATGATCTTCGCTCTGGCGATGGGTCTGGTGGGCGGCACCCCGCCAGCCATTCGCGCGGCACGGCGGCCCGTTTCGGCGGCGCTGCGGGAGCTATAACGAGTCAGTTATTCCAGACCCTCCCGGCTGCACTGCAATCGCCGTCCCTGCGATTACGTGTTTGGACGCGGCCGCAGTAGCTTATCTTGACAACCCTTGGCGCGTTCTATAGCGTGGCCTTCTGCGCCCTTTTCGCGCGAGTCGAGAGGATTTCTTGCCTGCCCCCATCATCACGCTGACCACCGACTACGGTACGAGCGATCATTTGGTGGGCACGCTCAAGGGTGTGATCCTGAAAATTCTTCCGGACGCGCAGATCGTGGACATCACGCACAGTGTGGTGCCTTATGATTTGCTCGATGGCGCGCTTTCGATTGCGGCCGCCAGCCGCTACTTCCCCGCGCGCACCGTGCATGTGGTGGTGGTCGATCCAGGAGTGGGCTCGCCACGGCGGCCAATCCTGGTTTCCGCGGACAACCAGTATTACGTCGCCCCGGATAATGGCGTGCTCTCGATGATTTACGATCGCGCCGAGGATTTGACGGTACGCCACATCACGGCCGAGCACTATTTCTTGCGTCCGCTGAGCACCACATTTCACGGACGAGACGTTTTTGCGCCGGTAGCCGCCTGGCTCGCCAAGAATTCGCAGTCGGAAGCATTCGGTGACCCAATCACCGACTTTACGCGCTTTGCGGTGCCGCGTCCCAAACAAGCCGATCGCGGGCTGCGTGGCGCGGTGCTGCGTGTAGATAATTTTGGCAACTTGATGACGAATTTCTGCATGCAAGACCTGCCGGAAGCTTCGCGCTGCGTCGGGCCCATCGATATGACGGTGGGCGGCAAACCCGTGAAGAAGTTCGTGGAAACGTTTGCGCAGGGCGAAAACGGCGAGCCGGTGGCGTTGGTGGGCTCAACCGGATTCCTGGAGATCGCCGTGAACAAAGGCAGCGCGGCGCGGACGCTTGGAGTTGGACGGGGCGCCGAAGTAGTGATCGCGCTTAGCTAAGGATTCCGCGCTGGGGCTTCATAGTTCCTCCTGTAGTTCCTTACCGCGTCAGATCGAGGGTCATCAAATAGGCTCGTGTGCGCGGATCGAGCCAATCCCGCAAGGCGTCACCCAGTAAATTAAACGCCAGAACAGCGGCCATAATGGCCAGCGCGGGAAACACGACCATGTGCGGGGCGCTGAAGAGATAGCCGCCCGCATCGTTGAGCATCGCTCCCCAGCTTGGCGCGGGGGCCAACACACCCAGCCCCAGGAAGCTCAGGGTTGATTCGGCAAGAATTGCGCTGGCCATACCGATCGTGGCCTGGATGAGTACCGGCTGGATCGCGTTTGGCAAAACGTGCCGCAGCAGAATGCGAAGGTCCGATGCACCAAGCGAGCGGGCGGCGAGCACATAATCAAGTTCCCTCACCTTGAGGACTTGAGCGCGCGCCAGACGCGCATAACCGGCCCATCCGGTGATCACCAGTGCGAGCACAACTTTGTCGAGGCCCGGTCCCATAAAGGCCGCAAAGGCGATGGCGAGCAGGATTCCCGGAAATGAGAGGAACGCGTTGATCAAGACCACATTGATCAGGCGGTCGCACCAGCCGCCGAAGTAGCCCGCAATTGCGCCCAGCGCCAAGCCCACGAAGCCCGCTCCAAGAACCACGGAAATGCCGACGGACATGGAAATGCGCGCGCCAAATAGGACGCGAGAAAGAATGTCGCGGCCAAGTTCATCAGTGCCCATCCAATCCCCGGCTCCGGGACCCAGAAGCCGCGCTCCCAAATTCTGCGCGGCGGGATCGTGCGGCGCGATCCACGGCGCGAGCAACGCCAGCAAGACGAGCGCGAGCGTCATGGCAAACGCGATACGCCCCGCCGGACTATAAACCAAGAATTCTCTCCACGGTCCGCGCTTTCGGTGCGTGGGGGGCGAGATGGACGGCAATTGTAAAGTTGCAGAACTCATGACACGCGAATCCTGGGATCGATCAGTGTGTAAAACGCGTCGGTAAGCAAGTTGACGATCACGTAAGAAAGCGCGATCAGCAAGATACAACCCTGCAGCAAGGGGTAGTCGCGCTGCTGGATGGCTTGCACCGTCAACCGGCCAATCCCCGGCCAGGAAAAGATGGACTCGGTGACGATGGTGCCGGCCAGCAACGTGCCGAATTGCAAACCGAGAATCGTGACGATGGGCACGAGAGCGTTGGGAAAAGCGTGGCGGAAGAGCACGCGCCGCTCCGGCAGGCCTTTGGCACGCGCGGTACGCACGTAATCGCTCCCCAATTCTTCGATCATGGAGCTGCGTACCATGCGCGTGAGGATCGCGGCCAGCGCAGCGCCTAAGGTGACGGCGGGGAGCACGAAATGGGCAAATCCGCCGCGGCCCGATACCGGTAGCCAGCCGAGTTCGATCGAGAACACCAGAATCAAGACGGGGCCTAAAGCGAAATTGGGCACGGACAGCCCGAGCAGCGTAAAGAAACCAATCGCGTGATCGGCGGCATGGCCACGGCGTTGCGCGGCCATCACGCCCGCGGGAATCGCGATCAGCGCACACACGAGCATCGCGGCGAAAGCCAGCTCCAAGGTAGCGGGGTAGCGGTTCAGGATGAGCGGAAGCACCGGAGCTCCAAAATGAAAGGAGCGCCCCCAATCGCCGCGCAACAAATGGCTCAAGTAATGCCAGTATTGCGTGTGCAGCGGCAGATCGAGTCCCAAGGCGTGACGCAGTTGCTGCAAGTCTTCGGCGCGTGCGTCTTCACCCAGCATCTGCTGTACGGGATCGCCGGGCACAATGTGCACGAGTAGAAAAACCATGGTGAGAATTAACCAGATGGCAGGTAGCGTGACCAGAATTCGCGTCGCGATGCGGCGAAGTATCTTCACGTGTTCAGGTGCGCGAGCGCGCGGAACCAGCGGCGCGCGATTCGTCTCGAATGGCAATCTTCGCGGGCTCGCGATCCGGTTTGGAGTGTGGACCGCCGGCCAGTTGGTCGGGCTTTGTGGCCGCTTGGGGGTCAAGCGCCTGGACCTTTAGCCGCGCGATCCGGCGGCGATCCATTTCCAGCACGGTGAAACGGTACCCGCGAAAATCGAACGTTTCACCGCCGCGCGGGATAAAGCCAAGCTGCGCGAGCGCGAAACCCCCGAGCGTGGTGTAGCCGGGGTCTTCCGGCAGCTCGATACCGTGCTGCACTTCAAGGTCGCGTACGTTGAGCGAAGCGTCAAAAATGAGCGCGCCGTCCGCGAGCGTGACGGGGCGCTCGATCAGATCAAACTCGTCGTGAATCTCGCCGACGAGCTGTTCGAGTACGTCTTCGAGCGTCACGAGACCGAGGATACTGCCGAACTCATCCACGACCAGCGCCAAGCCGATTCCCCGCGAACGCAGCTCGGCGAGCAATTCGGAGGCAGGCTTGCGCTCGGGCACGATCAAGGGCTCGCGCATCAGGCGACGCAGATCGAAAGGCGGCGCGGGGCGGCCCTGATCGAGGCGGCGCTGGCGATCGAGCAGCACGCCAAAGATATCCTTGATATGCACGAAGCCGGGAATGTGATCGAGCGAACCTTCGTAGACGGGGATGCGCGAGCGCTGCGTGCGGGCAAAAAGCTGCGCCACTTCCGCCAAAGTGGCTTCGACCGGCAGCGCGTGCATGTCCGGGCGTGCCACCATCAGTTCGCGCACTTCGAGTTGGCCGAGTTCGAGGGCGCCCAAGACGTAGCGTTCCTCGCCGGCCGCGAGCAGGCCGCGCTCGTGCGCCTGCTGTATCAGGATTTGCAGCTCTTCGGTAGAGTGCACCATCGTGTGGCTGGTCCGGGGCGAAACGCCGAGGACGCGGACAAAGCGGCGTGAGATTCCATCGAGCAGATCAATACCCCAGCGGAAGGTGCCGAGATACCACTGAAACGGGCGCGCCACCAACAACGCCACGCGTTCGGCACGGTGCAGGCTTACGCTCTTCGGCACGAGCTCGCCAAACACCACGTGGAACACCGTTAGCAACACGTAGGCAAGGCCCAGCGCCAGGCTGTGGGCTACGAGCGCCGCGTGGTTTCCGGGCACCCACCAGAGAAACGGCTCGATCGCGCTGGCAACGGTGATTTCGCCGATGAAACCGAGGCTTAATGTGGTGAGTGTGATACCGACTTGCACGCCGGAGACGACGCGTTCGAGCTGCCCGACGAGTTCGGCTACGATCCTGGCGCGAGCATTGCCCTGTTCGATCAATTGCCGGATGCGCGAGGTGCGCGTGGCCACCAGCGCAAACTCCGTGGCCGCAAAAAATCCGTTTACGCCCACGAGCAGCAACACGGCAAAGAGGCGCAGAATGATCACTTCGCGATTCTAGCAGCGTTTGAAGGCGCTCCCCAATCGGCAACCGGCTTGGTGGCGCGGAAGATACGTTGGCACGCTTGCAGATGACTCGCTTGCCTGGCCGCGATATATTCAAGCGCGATCCGCCCGCGCCTTGCGGGCAGCGATCGGGAGAAAACCCGCGACATGCGTCGAGCCATTGGCTTCGTCCTGTTGGTTGTGATCCTCCTCGTGGCCGGTGCGTTCGCATGGTGGGAGTTCGCCATCCATCACGCGCTGCCACAGGTGGACGGCACCATCTCGCTGCCCGAGCTGAAAGCGGAGGTGCAAGTCACGCGCGACGTCCGGGGAGTGCCGCATATTCGCGCGCAGAGCACAGATGACCTCTATTTCGCACAAGGGTATGTGATGGCGCAGGACCGTCTGTGGCAAATGGACGTACTGCGCCGTGCGGCGGCTGGCGAGCTCTCTGAAATTCTAGGTCCGAGCACGATTGAAATCGACCGGCGCTTCCGCGTGCTCGGCTTGCAGCAGGCCGCCGAACGCGATGCCGCGCAGGCCGGCATTGAGTTCCGTGGACCCGCCGAGGCGTTTGCTCGCGGCGTTAACCGGTTTATCGAGGATCACACTGGTTCGCTGCCTATCGAATTCCGCTTGCTTCGCTACCAACCCAAACCTTGGCGCGTAGCGGATACGCTGCTGATCGTGGGCTATATGTATGAGTCGCTGACAAGCACCTGGCGATGGGATTTGAATCGCGCGGAGGTGAGCAAACGCCTCGGCACGCAGCGCGCGGCGGATTTTTATGACGATAGCTCTCCCTACGACCACCCAATTGTTGGCGCTCCGGTCAAGCCTGGAACTCTACAAGCCGCTGCAAATATGGCGTCGTCCGGACGAAACACTGTCGCGACCGGCGGCGTGCCACAGCAAGCGGAATCGGTGCCGGCGGTCGACGCGATTTCCTCGGTTATGCCGAATTCGAATGATTTGCCCCGTGCGGACCTCTCCGGCATCACTGCCGAGGCGCAGGGCATTCTTTTGGCGTTTGACCAAAATGTCCGCGCGGCGCTGGGCAGCAACAATTGGGTGGTGGACGGCACGCATACTGCTTCCGGCAAACCGCTGCTCGAAAACGACACGCACCTGATGCTGGGCGTTCCGGATATCTGGTACCTGGTGCAGCTCGACGGCGCCGGAACGAATGCGGAAGGCTTCGCTTTGCCGGGCGCCCCCGGAATCATCATCGGCCATAACGACCGCATCGCGTGGGGGTTCACGAACGATTATGCCGACGTGCAGGATCTGTACGCGGAAACGTTCAATCCCGCCAATCCGCAGCAATATCAGGTGAACGGGCAATGGGTAACAACGCAGGTGCGGCACGAAGTGATCCACGTGAAGGGGCAGGCCGACGGGACGATGGATGTGATCGTGACGCGCCACGGAGCTGTGGTCGAGCAGGACGGCAACACCGGCTATGCATTGAAATGGACGGCGACCGAGCCCGGCGGGCTGAGCCACGCTTATTTTGGGCTGGCGGCCGCGCACAACTGGCAAGAGTTTCGCGAGCGCATGCGCGATGCCGCCGGGCCGGCGCAAAACGCGGTATATGCCGATGTGGATGGACATATCGGCTTCATCGTGGCCGCGCACATCCCGATGCGCCGTTGCGCCAACTGGCCGCCTGCCGGCTCGAATCTGCCACTGACCACGCCTTGCGGATCGGTGCCGATGCCGGGGAACACGGACGACTACGAGTGGACGGGCTACATACCCTTTGACGAGTTGCCACAGGTGCTCGATCCGCCGGGAGGGATCATTGCCACGGCAAATGCGCGCGTGGTAGGTCCCAGCTACCCGCATTTTATTACCTCGAATTGGGGACCGCCGTGGCGCACCGATCGTATCTACAAACTTCTAGCGGCTCCGACGAAGTTTCGCCCAGAAGATTTCGCGGAAATTGAACGCGATATCTACAGCGAGATTGACGTGATCGTGGCGCAGGCGTTGGTAAAGGCCAGCGAGAATGCCAAACCGCACGATTCGCGCACCGGCGATCTGATCGGCCGCTTGGCGACGTGGAACGGCCGCATGGATGCGGATTCAGTGGAAGCGACGTTCGTGGAACAAGCCGTCAGCGATATCGAGCGAAACATCTTGCATCCCTATCTCGGCGATAACGTACACGTGTCGAATCCACGGTTGGACGTTTTCCTGGAACGCGTGCTCCGCGAACGCCCCGCGATGTGGCTTCCGCCCGGCTTTCACAACTACGACGAGTTACTACTGGCCAGCGCCGATTTGGCCGTCTCGGAATTGACAGCTTCCATCGGCAACGATACATCCAAATGGAAGTGGGGCCAGCGCAACTCCTTGTTGATCGCCCATCCCTTTGGGCAATCGGGGCTGCTGGCGAGGATTTTCAGCCTCGGCCCGATGCCGCAATCCGGCGCGCATGACGTGATCAAAGCCGCGGGGCATAGCTTTGGCCCGGCGATGCGCATGGTGGCCGACCTTTCGAATTGGGACGCCTCGTTCATGGAAATAACCACGGGTGAATCGGGCGAACTGGGGAGCCAGCATTATCGCGACCAGTTCCCTGCCTGGTTCGGCGGCCAGCCGCTTCCGGCGCCCTATAGCGAGGAAGCTGTGAGGCCTACGATCGTGCATACGCTGCTGTTGAAGCCTGGGAAACGCTGAAGCTTCCGTCACGGCGCTCCGACCGCTGCACAAGCCCATTGTGGAGGCCATCGCGCGTGCCTTAGAATGCTGAGCGGACCGGATGTTAATTTCGAATGGCTATGTGGAACCGTTTTAATACAGGTGCCAAATCGGAATGACCACAGTGAACCCAGGAGCGGTAAAGAAACCGGAGGCGGCGGCTCCGGCCAAAAAGCCGGAGTTTGAGCGCTGCCTCTCGCGGCTTGAGGAAATCGTTCGAAAGCTCGAGAATGCGAACCTTTCGCTCGACGATGCCATGAAACTCTTTGAAGAGGGCGTGTCGCTTTCACGCGATTGCCAGAAACAGCTCGAACAGGCCGAAGGCCGCGTCGAGATTCTGATGAAAAAGGCCGGCGGTGAACTGACCGCGCAGCCGTTTGTGCCGGAAGGCGAAGAGGAAATCTGACGATTCAACCTCATTCCATTGGCGGAATTGCAGCCGCTTGGCAACCCGCCCCGCTCGACACTTTCCTCACCGATGAAATATCCTGACTTTTTCGAAGAGAATGTTCGCGCGATCGAGCAAGCTCTCGATTCGTTGCTGCCGCCCGCAAACACTCCGCCGCCATCGATCCATGAAGCAATGCGTTACAGCGTCTTCGCCGGCGGCAAACGGTTGCGGCCGATGTTGTGTTTGGAAGCTTCGCGCATTTTTTCAGCAGAGACTGCTGCCGCGCTTAAAGCTGGGTGCGCGCTCGAGTTCATTCACACCTATTCGCTGATTCACGATGACTTGCCCGCGCTGGACAACGACGATCTGCGGCGCGGCAAGCCCACCTGCCACAAGAAATTCGGCGAAGCGAATGCGATCCTCGCGGGCGATGGCCTGCTGACACTGGCGTTCGAGACGCTTGGTTCGGTGCCGACGGACGCGAAACGCGCTGTCGCGATGGTCGAGGAGATTTCGAAAGCCGCGGGGACGCGCGACGGCATGGTGGGCGGTCAGGTGGCCGACCTGGAGGCGGAAGGCAAGCGGGTTACTGCGGAGGAGTTGGGCTATATCCACCGTTCGAAAACGGCGGCGCTGATTCGCGCGTCCGTTGTGGCCGGCGCGATTTGCGGCGAAGCCGGCCCTGAAGATATCGAGCGGCTGAGGCGATTCGGGAACAACATCGGCTGGGCGTTTCAAGTGGTGGACGACATTCTGGATGTGGAGGAGTCGTCGGCGGCGCTGGGCAAGACGGCGGGCAAAGATCAGGCGCAGCAGAAAGCGACCTACCCGGCGCTATTCGGTCTGGCGAAATCGCATGAGTTTGCCAAGCAACTGGCGACGGGCGCGATTGCGGAACTCGATGTTTATGGAGCTCGCGTCGCGAATCTGCGGGAATTGGCGGAGTTTCTCGTTTTGCGGCGCGCATAGCGATTCGGCAGCTGTGCCACGTTTCCGACTGCAATGACTCCCTCCTCTGCAAAGCCCGCGAACGAATCCGGGAAGAAAAAACCCGCCAAGCAAAGAATGGACGTGTTGCTTGTGGAGCGCGGACTTGCCGAATCGAGGCAAAAGGCGCAGGCCATGCTGCTGGCGGGCGAAGTGCGAGTGGACGGGCAACGGCGCGATAAGCCGGGCGAGCGTATCGCTGCCGGTGCGCGGATCGAAGTCATCTCCACACAATCTCGCTATGCCAGCCGTGCTGGATTTAAGCTCGAAGGTGCGTTCGAGGATTTTGTGGTCGAGTCTGCGGGAAAGGTATGCCTTGATGTGGGCTCTTCCACCGGAGGCTTCACCGATTGCCTGCTGCAACGTGGCGCCGCGCGCATCTACGCTGTGGACGTGACCCCCGAGCAAATGGCCTGGCGGCTCCAGCAGGATAAACGGGTGAAGCTCATTCATCGCAATGCCCGAGAGATTGCTGCCGCCGACCTACCTGAAACGCCGCAACTAATCACGATCGATCTTTCGTTTATCTCCGTTGCCAAGGTGCTGCCGGCCGTGGCGCCACTTGCGGCGCCTGACGCCCATTTTCTGATCCTGGTGAAACCACAGTTCGAACTCGACCGCGGCGATATCGGCAAAGGCGGAATCGTGCGCGACGCGAAATTGCACCAGCGCGCCATTGAACGCGCCACCAAGGCGGCCCGCAGCGCGGGCCTAGAGGTGCTCGGCGTGCAACCGAGCCGGCTCGCCGGCGCAGAAGGCAATCAGGAATTCTTCCTACACGCACGCCGCACAAGCGCCGCGGGCCGATAGTCCAACCAGGCCTTCGCATATTGCGAATCGCCCATCTAGAGTACAATTTGCCCTGAGACATGTATAAAACCGTCGGAATCATTTCCCGTCCCAGACGTGAGGAACTTGCGGCCGTGGTGCCGCAACTGAGCCAATGGCTTACCAGCCGGGGCGCCAGGGTGATTTACGATAGCGAGACCGCACTATGTCTCTCGCAGCCGGATGCGTGCTTCACGCGGGAAGAACTGGCATCCCAGGCCGATCTGATCATCGTGCTGGGCGGCGATGGCACGCTTCTCGCAGCGGCGCGCTCATTGGCCGGCAGACCCGTGCCGGTGTTGCCGATCCATCTCGGTGGGTTGGGTTTCCTCAGCAGCGTCAATCAAAACGAGCTTTTTTCCATCCTTGAGGACGCGCTGGCCGGGCGAAACCGCATCAGCGAACGAACCATGCTCGAAGCTGTGGTTTTGCGCGGCGATATGGAACGCGCGAAATATCGAGCACTGAATGACGCGGTGCTGAACAAGGGCGCGATGTCGCGCATCGTCGATCTCGATCTTGCGGTGAACGGTGAATTCGTGTGCAGCTATAAGGCGGACGGCCTGATCGTTTCGACGCCCACGGGCTCGACGGCCTATTCCCTCGCGGCAGGCGGGCCGATCGTGCAGCCGACCGTGGGAGCGTTTGTGATTACGCCGATTTGCCCACACACGCTTACCAACCGGCCGTTGGTCATACCAGACACTTCGCAGGTGGAGATTGTTTTCCGCGGGGGCGACGAACCGATCTATATCACCTTGGACGGCCAGATCGGCGTGGAACTGCTGGCTCACGACCGCGTGCACATCACGGGAGCACCCGAGCGGCTGCGCCTGGTGCGTCCGCAGCGCAAGACCTACTTCGAAATTCTGCGCACCAAGCTGAAGTGGGGAGAACGCTAATTTGTAACTCTTCGAGCCTGCTGTTGGTCCAGCGACGAAGATGCCGTGTGGCATGTGAGCGGCGGTAAAAGCATCTATTCGGGAGACCTTTCGTCGCAAGCCGCGTCCAAGCATTAGGTCTGGATTGACGCAGGCGGAAGTGTATCCGCCTGCGCTCTAATCTCCGGAGGCGTCGCTTGAAAAATCCTTTGGAAGTGCTCTGGCAGGATGTCCGCTACGCTTTTCGGATCTTCGCCAAAACGCCGATCATCACCATTGTCGCGGTGCTTTCGCTTGCGCTGGGGATCGGCGCGAACACTGCAATTTTCAGCCTGATTGATACCGTGATGCTGCGGATGCTGCCGGTACAGAAGCCGGAAGAATTGCAGCAACTGTTGACGCGCTCGGCCAAGGGCGGCACGCCGAACAGTTCGTTCACAAATCCGCTGTGGGAACAGGTTCGCGACCAACAAGACGTGTTTTCCGGAATCTTTGCATGGTCGCCCACGCAATTCGATCTCGCGCAGGGCGGGGAAGCCCATTACGCACAAGGGCTTTACACCAGCGGTGACTACTTTCGAACGCTCGGCTCGACGCCGGCTTCGATCGCGACAATGTGCTGCTGGTGGAAATGGACATCCACAATGCGCACATTCCCGCCGATCAACAGGCCGCTTACTACGAACAAATCCTCGCCCGCCTGCAAGCGATTCCAGGAGTGCTTTCCGCGAGCCAATCGGTGGTGACGCCGATCAGCGGTACGCAATGGAACGACGACATCATCGTGGACGGACCGAATGCACCCACAGGGGACAACGCACTGGCGTACATGAACTACATCACGCCGGATTATCTCGCGACGCTGCGCACCCCGTTGCTTGCGGGACGCAATTTCACCGAGCACGATTCGGCAGCCGCGCCGCACGTGGCGATCATCAATGAGACGATGGCGCGTACATTCTTCGGCCGCGAGAACCCCATCGGCAAATATTTTCGGGTGCCGCAGGTCACGCCGAACAAACCGCCCTCGGTCTCCGCGCCCATTCAAATTGTGGGATTGATGCGGGATGCCAAATACACTTCCATGCGCGAAGAAATTCTGTCTCAGGCTTTCTTTCCGATTCGGCAGATGCCGGAAGGTGGTCCGGGCGTATTCGTGCATCCCAGGTTCGAGGTCCGCACCGCCATGCAGCCGACGTTGCTCGCCGGCGCGGTGCAGGATGCGGCCGCGGGAATAAACAAATCTATCTCCCTGCAATTCAACACGCTTTCACGGCAGGTAGACGATTCGCTAACGAGGGAACGCCTGCTCGCCACGCTCTCAGGCTTCTTCGGAGGATTGGCGTTGTTGCTGGCGATGATCGGACTGTATGGCGTGCTGGCGTACATCGTCACGCAGAGGCAGAAGGAAATTGGGATCCGCATGGCGCTAGGCGCGGAAGCCAGCTCCATCCTGCGGCTGGTGTTTCGAGACGTGGCGTTGTTGCTGCTTGTCGGCATTCCGGCGGGCTTGGTAATCGCCGCGTTCTGCTCGCGTTTCGTGCAAAAGATGCTCTTCAATCTGCCGCCGCGCGATGTGGCGACGATGACTTTCTCGGCCGTTGTGCTGATCGTTGTGGCTTTTTTCGCCGCCTATTTTCTCGCACGCCGGGCGGCGCACACCGATCCAATGGGCGTCTTACGACAGGAATAAGGAAAGGCGAGCCTAGGACGCAAACGCCGATTCACTCGCCGCGCATCAACTCGGCAACGGATTCACGTTTGCGGATCACGCGGAAGCGGGAGCCTTCGACCAGGACTTCGGCCGGACGCGGACGCGAATTGTAATTCGAAGCTTGTACGAAGCCATAAGCTCCAGCGCCCCAGAGGACCAATAAATCTCCTGGGTTGGTTTCCGGCAGCGGCCAGGAATCCAGAAAAACGTCACCCGTTTCACAAACGGGGCCGGCGATCGCGGCATCGCCCGCGCGCCGGTGTCTTCCGGCACGGGACCGCGTGGCACGCGTGATCGGATGCACGGCATCGTAGAGCGCCGGACGCAAGAAATCGTTCATGGCCGCATCGGCGATCACAAATCTCTTGCCGTGAGCGTCTTTCGTGAAGAGCACGCGCATGAGCAGTACGCCCGCGTTTGCGACGAGCGCGCGGCCGGGTTCCACGAACACGTGGCAATCGATGCCCCTCAGCTCCGCGGCGAGCGCCTGGGCGTACTTTTCGAATGGCGGCGGATTCTCAGTGGTGTAACGCACGCCCAAGCCACCGCCAATATCCACGTAGCGTAGGGAAACGCCGGCGCGCTGCAATCCACGTACATAGCCCGCCAGCTTGCCCACCGATTCGCGATAGGGCACAACGCTCAAGATTTGCGAACCGATGTGCGCGCTGATTCCCTTCCACGCGATCCATTTCGAATCGCGATGCGCCAGATAGAGCTTCCAAGCGTGCTGCCAGTCGATCCCGAATTTATGCTGATACTTTCCGGTGGAAATGTGTGGATGCGCGCCGGCTTCGACGTCGGGATTCACGCGCAGCGCGGCAGACGCCCGCCGGCGCAAACGGGCGGCTTCGGCGGCAAGCAACTCAAGCTCCGCGGCGGATTCCACATTGAAGAGCAGGATGCCCGCCCGCAATGCGGCGGCGATTTCCTCGCGGGTCTTACCGACTCCGGAGAATACGATGCGTTCGCCTTTTACACCCGCACGCCGCAGACGCTCGAGTTCCCCGCCGGAAACGATATCGAAGCCGCTGCCGAGCCGGGATAGCAAACGCAGCACCTGGAGGTTGGAATTTGCTTTTACGGCATAGCAGATGGTGTGCGGAGTTTTGCCGAGCGCCTTGGCCAGAGCGGCATCCAGTTTGCGATAGGCGGATTCAATGGCGGCGCGGCTATAGACGTAAGAAGGGGTACCCACGCGCGCAGCAATTGCATCAAGAGCAACGCCTTCGCACACGATTTGATTTTTGCGCCAGCGAAAACATGGCGTGTATTCGGTGGGATCGAGCGGGCGCGTCATTTCACTTTAAGCACCACGAGCGTGCGGTCGTCAGAAAGCGGCGCGTTGCCCGTGAAGCGCTCGACTTCCGCAAGCAAAAGGTCCGCGATTTCGGCCGAGGTGCGTTCGTGGTTTGCCGCGATCAGGTCGATCAGGCGGTCCGTGCCGAAAAATTGTCCATCGGGACTGTTGCTTTCCGCCAAGCCGTCAGAATGAAACACGAGCACGTTGCCGGCATCGAGCGTGAAGCTCATCTCGTCGTAGGTCGCTTCCACATACAGACCGAGCGGGAAACCATTGAGATCGAGCTTTTCGCAGCGGCCATCTTTCCACAGCAATGGCTGCGATTGCCCGGCGTTGGCCACGCGCAGTTTTTGTCGGTTTCTCTGCCAGGTGGCGAAACACATGGTCATGAAGCGGCCTTCAACGGTGCGCTCGCAGAGCAATTGATTGAGCTGACGCAGCAAATCCGCAGGCTGCAGCTTCTGCGGCACAATGCTGCGCAAGATGCCGGTGGCCACGGCGCCATAAAGCGCGGCCGCCGACCCTTTGCCGCTGACATCGCCGAGCGCGAAGCCAAGTTGCTGCGGGCCGTACCGCAGGAAATCGTACAGATCGCCACAAACCTCACGTGCGGAGCGAATGCGCGCGGCAATGTCGAGGCCATAATCTTCCGTAGGAACGGGACGCAGCAGCGCACCCTGCATGCGTTGCGCGGCTTGCAATTCGCGCTCCATGCGCGATTCGTCGCGCGCCACCTGCTCGTAGAGCGCGGCGTTCGCAATCGAAACTGCGAGATGCGAGGCGAGAATGGAGAGCACTTGCACGTGCTCCTCATTGAAGTAATTCAGCTCCGGGCTCTCGAGATCGAGCACGCCGATCACACGATTCTTGTGCATCAGCGGAATAGCGAGCTCGGAGCGCGTCTCCGGATTCACCATCAGGTAGCGCGGGTCGGCGGTTGTATCCGGCACACGCACCGGTTGTCGCGAGGCCGCGGCCGCCCCGACGATGCCCTCGGTAGCAGCCACGCGAAGCTTGCCCTGCACGGTCTGGCCATATTTCACGTCGATACGGTGGCGAAATGTGTGCGTCTTCTCGTCGTACAGCATGATGCTCAAAATCTGGTAATCGATGAGCCGCTTGATCAGCTCAGCTGCGCGCGTGAGGAGCTTTTCGAGTTCGAGGATCGAGCTGGTTTCGCGGGCGACCTCGTTGAGCACCAGGAGCGTTTCCGCCTGGCGGCGTGCGTGCAGAAAGAGCCGTGCGTTTTCAATGGCGATCGCCAAGCGGCTGGCCAGCAATGTGAGGATGTTCTGTTGATCGCGCGTAAAGTAATCGAGCTGCGGGCTCTGAATATCCAATACCCCGATGGCGCGGCCCTTCAACATGAGCGGTACGGCCAGTTCGGAGCGAACGGATTCGATCGCGTTGATGTAACGGGGATCCTGGCTGACATCGCTCACGCGCACGGCTTGCCCGGTGAGTGCCGCGGTTCCTGTGATTCCCTGGCCGATCGGGATTCGCCAATTCTCGAATTCCTCTTGTTTGTAGCCGATTGTGAAGCGGTGATAGAGCCGCCCGGATTCCTCGTCCACCAGCATCACGCTGAAAATTTCGTAGTCGATCAGGCGCTTGACGAGCTCCGACGTTTTCTCCAAAACTTCCTGCAGATCGAGCGAGGAATTAATTTCCTCGCCGATTTCGGCAAGCGTCGCGAGAACCTCCGCGGGCACTTCGGTTTGCGATTTGGTGGCGATCGGTTCCATCAGAGGAAACACCCTGCGACGCACCGCGCGCAGGAACAAAGAATCCACTCGAAGTATTTAGTATAACAGGAGCGCTTCGGGCCCCGAACATTCCTGCGAAAGCGGCGGCAAAAGCCTAACGAGTCTATCTCGCCGGGAGACGACTAAAATATGAACGCGGACCCCGCCAATCACTGTGGCGGCAAGGAAAGGATGCAGACGTCCTTTAGGTTACGGTAGCGTTCGGCATAATCCAGTCCGTAGCCGACCACGAATTCGTTGGGGATCTGAAAACCGACATAGTCGGCCTTGATATTCTTGATGATGCGGCGATCGGGCTTGTCGAGCAGGGCCACCATGTGCAGCGTTTTCGGTTTTCTCTGCTCCAGCACGCGCAGCAGGTAGCTGAGGGTCAGTCCCGTGTCAAGGATATCTTCCACCAGCAGGACGTTTAATCCCTCGATGCTGGTGTCCAAATCCTTCGTCAGCTTTACTTCGCCGGATGTGCGTGACCCCTTGCCGTAACTGGACACCGCCATGAAGTCCAGCGAGACCTCGAGATCGATCTCGCGGATCAGGTCGGCAAGAAAAATCGATGCGCCCTTCAATACGCCGATCAGGTGGACGCGTTCACCCTTGAAGTCCTTGGAAATCTGCTGCGCCAACTCGCGGACGCGTTTACTGATAGCGGTCCTGCGCAACATCACTTTCAGATGTTCTTTGCCGCTCGTGCCCAAAATGACCTCTGTTTGCGAAGGCCACTCTAACGTAGTGCTAATGTGTCTTCAAGGCGGACGGCGCCGAAGGGGGCGTTTCATCCGGAACGTTCGACCATCTCTCGGCGTAGCACATGTGGGGGGGATCTTCATGGGCGTTTTCTGGCAGGACATGCGATACGCGTTGCGCATGTTGCGCAAGAATCCTGGCTTCACGGCTGCGGCCATTATTTGTCTGACCCTGGGCATCGGCGCCACCACCGGTATCTTCAGCGTGGTGAACGCCGTACTGCTGCGCCCGCTGCCCTACGCGCACCCGGAGCAACTCGTGCGGGTCTACTCCGAGTTCCCCACTTTCCCCCATGGTGGATTGCACAAATTTTGGGTGTCCGGTCCGGAGTTTATTGATTTGCGAAGGGACGCTCATTCCTGGGCCACACTTGACGCCTGGGCCGAGGCCGGCGCAAACCTGGCGGGCCAGACCGAACCCGTGCGTGTGAATGCCGCCTTTGTCAGCGGCACGCTCCTGGAAAGCCTGGGCGTATCGCCGGTGATGGGACGCGCCATTTCGTCTGCGGACGATATTACCGGCGCGAACCTCGTGGTCGATCTTTCCTATGGCACCTGGAAGAATGTCTTCGGGGGAGATCCGACTATCGTCGGCCGGGACACCCAGTTGAACGGCCGGAAGTGCACGATCATTGGTGTGATGCCGCCGGGGTTCGAATTCCCTCCGGGCGAACTCGATACGCCGCAAATCTGGTCGGCTTTGCAACTCGATCCGGCGAATCCCGGTGGCCGCGGTTCGCACAATTATTATCTGCTCGGCCGCATGAAACCGGGTGTGACCCAGCCGCGCGCTCAGGCGGAGCTGACTTCGCTGGTCGCTTCGTATGGCGAACACAAAGCACCGCACACGCATGCCTTGAATCCCGCGACGCACACCCTGGTCAGCTTCCCGTTACAGGCCGAAGTCGTAGGGGGCGTGCGTCCGGCGCTGCTGATGCTTTTGGGCGCTGTGGTCTTCGTGCTGCTGATTGCCTGCGTGAACGTCGCCAATCTGTTGCTCGCCCGCGCCGAAGCGCGGCGCCGGGAAATCGCCATTCGCGGAGCGCTGGGCGCCAGCCTCTCGCGTCTGGCGCGCCAGTTCGCAACAGAGGGAGTTCTGCTGTCGCTATGCGGCGCAGTGCTGGGTTTGGCCCTGGCCATGGCTGGCTTGCGGCTCATCCAACTGACCAACGCCGGCGGTATTCCGCGCGCTGCGGAGATCGGCATTGATTGGCGGGTGCTGGTGTTTACGTTGGTTACTTCCGTGATCACCGGAATTCTGTTCGGCTTGGCGCCCATCGTGTCATTTCTAATCGGCGATATCGCGGGATCGCTGAAGGAAACCGCGGGCAATACCACCCCCGCGGCTGGTGCGCAGGTGTTTCGCCGGGCGCTGGTGGCCG
This sequence comes from uncultured Acidobacteriota bacterium, assembly GCA_963703805.1. Lineage (GTDB taxonomy): Bacteria > Acidobacteriota > Terriglobia > Acidiferrales > UBA7541 > DASTCZ01. The sequence goes on from CAVPFO010000002.1 coordinate 379,438, forward strand.
GCGAGCTTTCTCTGGCCCTGGTGCTGCTGATCGGTTGCGGCTTGATGGTTCGCGCATTCTGGAAATTGCAGGAGGTGCATACGGGCGTGGACTCGCGCAATGTGATCACCATGCGCGTCGACCTGCCGAGCGGCAGTTACACGCAAAACGCGAAGATCGACGCTTTCTGGCGCCAGCTCGAAGAAAGATTATCGGGCTTGCCCGGCGTACAATCCGCCGCGCTCTTTTCCGGTCTACCGCCGGTGCGTCCGCCAAACATGAACGACACGGACATCGAAGGCTTCGTGCAGACGGAGAAGGGTCCCATTCAGAACGTGGACTTCTACCAGATCGTCAGCAAAAACTACTTCACCACCATGGGAATTCGTTTGACTTCCGGACGCTTCTTTGACGACCGCGACGTAAGCGGGGCGCCCGAGGTCGCCATCATCAATCAATCCATGGCGCAAACTTTCTGGCCGGGACGCGACCCAATCGGCCGGCACGTACGTTCCGGCGGATCGAAGACGTGGTGCACCGTGATAGGAATCGTCGAGGACGTGAAGAATGCGGGCATCGATCGTCCGGCCGGCACGGAACTCTATTTGCCCTACCTCCAACCGCAGGGATCGGGCTCGAATTCGATGTATGTCGGTTTGCGCGGGCAAAGCAATTCTGCCGGGTTCGTAAACGCCGTCCGAAATGATGTCCGCGAGCTCGACCCTTCCCTGCCGGTGGCAAGCGTTCGGCTGATGGACGACGTCTTGGCCGGAGCACAGGCGCGTCCACGATTCTTGACGATGCTGATGAGCCTTTTTTCCATTGTGGCTTTGGCGATTGCCACGGTCGGAATTTACGGTGTGATTTCGTTCTCGGTGGCGCGGCGCACCAAGGAATTTGGGCTGCGTATGTGTCTGGGTGCACAACGGGCCGATGTGCTTGGTTTGGTCCTGCGGCAAGGTGTCAGCCTGCTGGTGATGGGAATTGGCGCAGGGTTGGTGGCGGCGCTGATTCTGACGCGGCTGATGGCGAGCTTGCTCTTCGGCGTGACGGCAACCGACCCGCTCACTTTCGTGAGCGTTACGTTGATTCTGGCCGCGGTCGCGCTCGGGGCCTGTTACGTGCCGGCGCGGCGCGCCACCAAGGTCGATCCGATCCGCACCCTGCGTTACGAGTGAAGTAGAAGAAGCGTTTTTTACTTTGACGCGGGGACGCTGGCGCCTCCCGGTGAAAGCCGCAGGATACTTGCCGCGGCTTCGTAGCGTACCGCGGCAACTTTGTCGTCCAGCGGCTCGCCAAGTTGGTTCAAGAGCGAAACGTCTCCGCGCAACGCGATCGCCTTGATGGCCGCCGAGCGCACGATCCAATCTTTATCGCCGACCGCTAACACGAGTGCCTTGGCGCTGCGTGGATCGGGGTCATGCGCCAGCGCCAATGCTGCATTAGCGCGAATCGGACCGGCGGAATCCTTCCGCAGCGTCGTAAGCGCCGCCACCCCGATCCCTCCGAACGGCACGAATCCCATACCCTCTTCGAACGCCAGGAACATCATTTTGTCGCGGTCGTGCAGCATGCTCTCCGCCTGCTGCGTTAGCGGCTCGCCGGACTTGCGCTGGCCCGTGAGCATTTCGTAGTCGGCATCGTATCCGGCGTCATTTTTCATCAGCACCAGCGCCGCGGCCGCTGCCACGCTCACACTGAAATCCTTGTCGTCCACGGCCGCTTGCAGCCGAGGGATCGAGCTTGTGGCATGCATTTCACCCAGCGAACTCGCTGCCGCGACACGTACCTCAGGCGATTTATCGTCCATGGCGCCCTCGATCACCTTGACGATCGGCGGTTCCGGACGCATCACGCCCATGGCGTGCAGCGCCTCGGCGCGCTTTTTCCAATCCTTTTCTTGAAGGCCCTCCTGCAGGATCGTCCAGGAGCGCTCGCGCAACTCGGTCTTCGCTTTTGGTGGCGGCACCGTTCTCTCCTGCGCGCCCGCCATAAACGAAGCCGCCACGAGCGCCAAAGACACGGCTGCAGCACAAATCGCTCCACGCGTCAAAACCATGGTTCCTCCTGGGCGGACCGCAGTATCCGCGGAACCTACGATTCAGTTTGAGAAGCCCACCGCCTAAGCAATACAAAAGCAATGCGAGGACGATCCGAGTAACGCCAACATACATCCAAATTCGTTCAAAAGCGAACGCCGCCACGGAAAACATAATGCACGCGATTGCTTGGCAATCAGCCGCAAAAGACGACTGAATGGGGCGTCGCGTACTTGATGAAGGCCGCGACGCTCAGCCGCTACAACCCCCAAAAAGGCCGCGGAAGCGATCCTCTCCCACGCTGGGTTGAAATCGACCTAGTGCTGTTCGAGCGTATCGTAGAGTGGCTGCGCGGGACGCACCACGTAGGGTTCATCCGCCACGGAAACGGCCATAACGCGAATGCGCGGGTTATCCGGCAACGTGAGGGTATGCGTCCCGGCCGGCACGTCAAGCGCGTAAGCGAAAAGGTAGCAATAGACGTACGGCTCGTTCGCTCCCGCGGAGTCGTGAATGTGCGACGCATACCACGCCACCGGTGCGCGCTTGATAAAACCCGGAGTGATCTGGCCGGTAAATTCCATCACTTGCTCGGTGCGCGTGGTGGGCGCTCCGGCGGGAAGAGGCGGCGCATTGGCGGGACGCCGGATAGGCACCTGCACATCTTTAGTTTCCCAAAGGCGGTTGTCCCACTGCCCGATAAACCCGCTCCAATTCTCAATGGTGAGATCGGTCGATTGGCCGCCCGCGCGAAAAGTGGCCTTCGCGTCATCCCTGGAGGCTGCGCGCGCCGCGTCCTGATCGTCTCTCTGCGGTTGATACGAGGCAGCGAGGATGTAAACACGATTGAACTTGCCGGAAGGCAACGTGATCGTCTGGCCGTTAGCGGTGACGGCGTCCGGTTTGCCCGTGCCCGCAGGTGCCAGCAGGAAATGAATGCCGCTATAGTCGAGGTCGCGGGGCAGCATTTCCGCCGGAAGCGCTAGCCCTTGCGGTGAGCTCGGCGCGTTCAAATTCACGTCGAAGCCGCCTTCGGCCGGCTTGCCGTCAGGCGTGGCGACCGCGGCATCATACGCGAGCGTAACGGGCCGCGACTGCGGCGCCGCAAGCTTCGATGTTGCGGGCGCTAGCCGCACCGCAAACGAGCGCGGCTGAAACTTCGTGAACGACGTCACGAGTTCTCCGTGCTCGATCTTCGCCGCTCCCACGGGCATTTCCTGGCCGTTCACTTCCCGGGCGGCCGTTACCGTTCCCGCAAATTTCACATGAACGTCGGCTTCCGGCTGGCCAGCGGTCTCTACCAGGCGAATAATCACCTCGTCGCTTTCCTCGGCCTTCTTCATGGCCAGCGCCCGAATATGTGCATTGCTGACCTGTAATAGAGAGAATTCCTTACCAAGTGCTCCAGAATGTTGGGAAGTTTCAAAGGCCATTAAGGGCTGGTTCAGCCGATAGGCTTGCCAATCCGTGCCGCCCTGCCGCCAATCGCCATCATGCGCCGCCAGCCCGTAGACGAACTCGTGGTGTCCCCAATCCTGCGAGCCCTGATCGGCATAGCCGCCGCGGGTGCCGGGCGTGCGCACCAGCGTCAGCCGCAGCGTGTTGTCGTCAGGCTTATCCGAGGCGTTCTTGTCTTCCGTGAGCACGGTGACGCCATACGATCCGCCCTGTTCCGTCAGATCGATCCACTGGTGCGAGGCCACTTCGAATTGCCTCTCGTCCTCGTTGGGTCGCTCGATGGTGCCGATATCCCAGTTGTACGTGGCCATCTTGTTCGAAGCGGTGAAGGGAAACGTGGCCTTCAAGTTCGCCGCTTTAGCATGCCAATCGATCACATTCCCAAATTCCACGCGATTGCCCGCGTCGCCTGCCGAAAGACGAATCGTCTGGACGAATTTTGAATCCTCGGTTTCGCGGCTGACCTCGACGGCCACGCGAGCCGGACCATTTTCGACTACGCGCATCTCAGCATGACCACCGACATACGCACGCGGCGCGCGTTGCTCGTCTTCGAAATCCATATTCCAGGCAGGCCAGTGCTCGGGGTTATCCGTGATGATCGCGAGCCGGATGGGATTCGAAAGCAGTTCACGATTGAGTTTCTTGTCGAAAATATTCGAAACGTCCCCGTGATTGTCAATCTTGACGCGGTAACGCTCATTCTCCAGCGAGTTCTCGCTGACTTTAAGCGTCGAGGCCGCCGAACCACCATCCGGCTGCACGTCAAACACGGCATAGGCCGCCGACGGGACGTCCGCCAGAAACACAATCTTTGAGGTGCCATCCGCGCCCGCTTCGATCTGCGACGGCACTTCTTTGCCGCGCGGATCGGTCACGCGGACGCTCTGAGGCGTGCCGCCTGCGAACGAAATCGCGGCCTCGACGACGTCTTGCCGCCGAATGTTCAGCGGGTTGTAGACGACGATCGAAGTTCCCTGCCCCTGCGTATTCATTCCCGAAGCGATGCCTTCGGTCGCGCTGGTGATCACCTGCGCGAACTGATTCATCGCCAGCACATCGTCATTCCACGAATAGTTGTAGGAACGCGGAGTCGCGGTGCCGGCCATAATGTCGTGGAACTGGCCACCCAGCACGAGGCGCCAGGCGTTGGTGAGCCGCTGTTGCGGATAATCGCGCGCGCCCAGCCATGCCGCGCCTACGGAAGCTTCTTCCGCCGCGTTCGCCAGAAGCTCATTTTCGCGATTCCAGCGCTTGTGGTACGCCTGCGAAGAAATCGAACCGGCCGAGTGATTGATCAGCTCGAGATCGCCTTCGTAAGTGGGCATGCGGGAGGTTTCGTCCGGCTTGATATCCATGAACATCTGGTCCGCGCGCGACCACTCTACGTGCACGGAACCGTCGCCCACCTTTACCGCCGGACCGGGCTCGGGCGGCGCGGCATTCTGCTGTCCGCGGCGTGGCGGAGGAGGCAGCGTCGTGACCGCGTGATCCATGATGGCTTCCATCAACTTCACCGAGCTTTCGTTTGGCGCGCCACCAATGTCGCCCGTTCCGACGTAGTGATAATCCGCGTAAACGCCGGTGAGCTTGCCGTCGATATCCAGGCGCCCGGGCCAATCCCAAACGTAATCGCTGTTCGCGGGATTTACCGCCGGAGCCGGATTCGTTTTGCTGAGGTCGGTGAAGGCTTGCCCAGTATAGTCGCCAGGGTTCAGCGCCGCGATGATGCTCTTTCCATCCGGACCGATCCACACCCCCACGTTGAATGGAATGCCTTCCGGCGTCTTCTCCGGAGAATCCGGACCGCCCACGCGTGCGGCCGGCTGCCAGCCGGAATTCAGTTTCTGCGTGGAAAAACCTTTGAGTCCCGCATGCGCCAGAATGCTCGGCAGCGAAGCGGGAAAACCAAAGCAATCGGGCAGCATGTATTCGAAACTGGCTACACCAAATTCGTGACGGAAAAATTCATTGCCGTACAGAACCTGCCGCAGAATGGATTCCGCATTGGGCGAATTGACGTCATTTTCCTCAACCGATGATCCGGCGGGGAACCAACGCCCAGTCGTGGCGTAATGCTTCAGTCTGGCAAAGTCGGAAGGAAAATATTCCTTCATCATCATGAAGCGATTGGCGCCCGTGAAGTTGAAAATGTAATGCGGATACTTTTCGAAAAAATCGAAATTGTTCCGCATCGTTTTGGTCAGGTACTCGTTGATCGTCTGCGGATATTCCCAGCGCCATTGCGTATCGAGATGCGCGTAGGCCACTACATAGAGCGTCGGCTGCTTGGTGAGGTCCGGTTGCGCGCCGCGCTGCGATACGTTGGCCGCTTGCCGCTTCGCAAGGGGTTCAGTGCCTTTAGGCGTCGAGGCTTGCGCCGCAGGGGCATTTGCCACCGCAGACTGCGCGCGCGCTCGAAGAGCCGGCAAAAGGGAGAGAGCGGCCAGCACCGTAACGGCCATGACACGGCCCAGCAGTTTTTCAAATGAAAACGCATTTCGCATTACTTTGCGCATGATTCACCCCGCGGATATTACGGAAAGCCTTGGTTTGGTAAAACCGCTCCAGTGCGAACACCAAAACGTCGAGAACATATGCAATTCCGGGTGGGAAAGCAACGTCCCTTAGAAATTCATGCCGCTTTCGAAGCGACGCCACGGAAGCGATAGAATTCGACCGTTCATTTACACCAGTCAGATAAGATAGAGCCACGTAATGCTATGAGAGATCCGTCTCGAGATCGCGTCCAGGACCTTCCGCGACCGCTTCCATTCGAAATGAGCCGCCGCGAATGGCTCTCCGCGACGCTTTTGGCGAGCGGTACGCTGCTATGCGGTCTGGACTTGCTTTCGGCCAACTCACCTGTCGGGAGTATGCAGGATGAGTCATTTGCAGGTGGAAAGCTGCTCGGCACCGTGGAGTTTTATGGCGAAGGTAAGCCGCCGATGGATCAGCCGTTAGGCGAGGAGCTCGACGGCAGGCTTTTTACCGATCTTTCGAAGATGGCGCCAAATGATTCGGTGATTCCCACCGATTGGTTTTACATCCGCACGCGCGCGTCGCAACTTTTGGATCTTCGGAAACCGTGGATTATCCGTCTGGGTTCGTCGAACGCACCGATGATAATCCCGATGGAAGACCTGATGCGCGAGACGCAACCCCAAGGTTTGCGCCTGATGGAATGCGCCGGGAATTCGCTTTCCGCACATTTCGGGATGTTGGGGGTGGCGGATTGGGAGGGCGTACCGATCGCGAGCGTGTTGAACCGCGTCCCGGGCGCCGGGAATCGCGTCCTCATTTCCGGCTTCGATACTTATGCGACGAAGAGCACCACGTCCACGCCCGGTGCGAGCTGGATTTTCACTCGCGAGCAACTGCTGGATGCCGGAGCGTTCCTCGCCACCAAAATGAACGGGCAACCACTTACGCGCGATCACGGCGCGCCCGTGCGCTTGATCGCGCCGAATTGGTATGGTTGCACCTGCATCAAGTGGCTGAATGAAATTTCGTTTACCGATGATGCGGCGCCCGCAACATCGCAAATGCAGGAATACGCATCCCGCACGCACCAGCGCGGAATGCCCGATTTGGCGCGCGATTACGAGCCCGCCGTGCTCGATCCCTCCGCGATGCCCATTCGCATCGAAAAATGGAGCGTGGCCGGACGCGTGAAATATCGCGTGGTGGGAATCGTCTGGGGCGGCACCGAGCCAGTGAAGAACCTGATGATCGATGTCAATCCCGGCGAGAAAAGTTTCCCGGTTGATATTGAAAGGGCTGCAACGAGCCGTTCCTGGGGATTCTGGACCTTCGCGTGGGCGCCGGAAAAGCCAGGGCGCCACGTGTTGCGCATGCGCGTTGCCGATGCGGGCGTTCGAACGCGCCGGCTCGATAGCGGTTTTTATGCGCGCACGGTCGAAATCAAAGCCGTCTAAGCCCTCGCCGGCTCTTCACGGAATCCTACTGACGTTTCCTTCCGTTCGAGTAATATAGGCCCGCTTCAACCAGATTCCATCGCCTGCTTGCGCGGCTGCGAATTGGGGTGCGCCAAATGACCGACTGGACCAGACGCGACCTTCTGAAAATCGGGGCGTTCGTTCCCGCCGCTGCCGGTGCGTTCGCCGGATTGGCCTCGAGCCAGCCACTTTTCGAATCGGCGGATGAAACAATCCCGCAGGAATCCGCCGCACCTGCAGGCTCCGGCAAACGAGAGCGGCTGCTATTCGATTTTGGCTGGCGTTTCGCGCTGGGCCACGCTAACGATCCGAGTAAGGATTTCGGGTTTGGCGAGCGCAGCCTCTTTGCGAAATCCAACGAATTCACGAACATCGCGACGCAGCGCTTTGACGATAGCCAGTGGCGCGCCGTGGATTTGCCGCATGATTTCGCCGTCGAACTGCCATTCGAAAATGAAGAAACGCTGATCGAGCATGGCGCAAAGCCTCTGGGCCGCTCCTATCCGGCGACAAGTATTGGGTGGTACCGCCGCGTCTTTCAGATTCCTGCGAGCGATGCAGGGCGCAGGCTCTCGCTCGAATTCGACGGCGTGTTTCGCGACTCGATCGTGGCGCTTAACGGACATTTCCTGGGTCGCAATTTGAGCGGCTATGCGCCGTTTCGTTACGACATCACGGACTTCCTGAATTACGGCGGCGCAAACTACCTGGCCGTGCGCGTGGACGCCACGGAAACTGAAGGCTGGTTCTACGAAGGAGCGGGAATCTACCGGCATGTCTGGCTGGTGAAGACCGATCCGCTGCACGTCGCGCAATGGGGCACGTATGTGGTTTCGGATGTGCAAGGTGCGTCCGCGATGCTTTCGATATCCACGGACATCGAAAACGACGGGGACTCCGAAACGAGTTGCTTTGTGGAGTCCACGGTCACCGATTCCGAGGGCAGAAGGTTCGGCGCCGCGCGGTCATCGCGCGAGCAGATTGCCGCCGGCGGGCGCTATACGGCTCAGGTGCAAGTCCACGTGAATGACGTTGCGTTTTGGTCGGTGGAAAATCCGCACCTGTACAAACTGCGGACGCGAGTCCAAACGGACAGCGGTGTCGTGGATGAATATGAAAACACGTTCGGCATTCGCTCCGTTCAATTCGACGCGAATAGAGGCTTTTTGCTGAATGGCCAGCCCGTAGTGGTGAAGGGTACCTGCAATCACCAGGATCACGCGGGCGTCGGCTCGGCGCTGCCGGATCGCTTGCAGTATTACCGCATTCAGCGTCTCAAGGCCATGGGCTCCAATGCCTACCGCACCTCGCACAATCCTCCCACACCGGAATTGCTCGATGCCTGCGACCGGCTCGGCATGCTCGTGATGGACGAAACGCGGCTATTTTCATCGAGTTCCGAAGGCTTGAGCCAGCTTGAACGCCTGGTGCGGCGCGATCGCAATCATCCGTGCGTGTTCCTGTGGTCGGTGGGAAATGAAGAGCCGGTGCAATCCACCGAGCGCGGGCAGCGCATCGCCGCGACGATGAAGCGACTGATCCGCGAACTCGATACGACGCGCCCGGTGACGGAAGCGATGAATGGCGGGTGGGGCAAGGGCGTTTCGAAAGTGGTGGACGTGCAGGGATTCAATTACGAAAAGAACGGAAATACCGAACAATTCCACAAGGATTTTCCCGCGAAGCCCTGCATCGGAAGCGAAGAGGCCAGCACATTTTGCACGCGCGGCATTTATGAAAATGACAAAGAGCGCGGTTACATCAGCGCCTACGACGTGAACCGGCCCAGCTACGGATGCGGCGCTGAAGAATGGTGGACGTATTACAGCGCGCGTCCGTGGATTGCGGGCGCGTTCGTATGGACCGGATTCGATTATCGCGGCGAGCCTTCTCCCTACTCGTGGCCTTGCATCAGTTCGCATTTTGGAATCATGGACACCTGCGGTTTTCCAAAAGACAATTTTTTCTATTATCAGGCGTGGTGGACGGCGCAGCCCATGGTGCACGTGTTGCCTCACTGGAATTGGCGTGGTAAAGAAGGCACGCCGATTGAAGTATGGGTGCATAGCAACTGCGAAGAGATCGAGCTGCAGTTGAATGGCACAAGCCTCGGCAGGAAGTCCATGCCGCGCAATTCGCACCTCGAGTGGCAGGTACCTTATGCGCCGGGCACTTTGGTGGCGCGCGGCTTCGCTGGCGGGAAAGCAATCGCGGAAGAGCGCGTCGAAACCACCGGGGAACCGGCAGGCGTCAAGCTGACGCCGGACCGCAGCGCGATCGACGCCGACGGCGAAGACGTCTCGGTGGTAACGGTCGGTGTGATGGACTCGCAAGGCCGCCTCGTGCCGGTCGCAGAGAACGAAGTAACCTTCACGGTCGAGGGGCCGGGCAAAATCATCGGAGTAGGCAACGGCAATCCGAGTAGCCACGAACCGGACAAGGGCAGCAAGCGGAGAGTGTTTAACGGGCTGGCGCAGGTGATTGTGCAGTCCCAGAAGCAAGGCGGCGAGCTGGTGCTTACTGCGAAAGCAGACGGCTTGCAGACAGCGACCGTGACGATCCACGCTGCTGCGGTTACGCCGCGGCCTTGCGTCGGGTAAATGGGCTGCTGCTTTGCGGAAACGTGAATGGCACACCCGGGAGGAATAAACATGGCCAGGAAAACTGAGAAAAGCGACAGCCCGAATGAATCGCGGCGTGACTTTGGCAGGGGTGTCGCGGCGGCACTGGCGAGTGCCACCCTGGCACCCGCAGGACTAATGCTGCCTCGGAGCGTGCGCGCTGGCGACTTGACGGCGCTGCAGGAGGATCAGGCCGCCGATCTTTCTGCCGCAGCGCGCGCCGAAATCGACGCCAAGGTGCAACACATCATCGCGCGTTGGGGCGATCGCCTCTCGGAAGATCAGCGCACCCGTCTTCGCGCGACCGTGACGCGCCACGTTCGCATGCTCGAATCCGTCCGCAGCTTCCCGCTCGAGAATGGCGACCCGCCGGCGCCGGTCTTGCGCATCCTGGAAGAAAAGCCCGGTGCAGACCCGCATTCGAAATCGAGTGCCCCGAAACGCGCACAGAGCGCCAACCCTGCCAGCCACGAGGAGGAGTAGCCATGTTGGGCGAAGACATTCTCTATCTGCCGGTTCGCGAACTAGGCGAGCGCATTCGAACGCACAAGATTTCTCCCGTGGAATTGACGGAGAGCTATCTCGATCGCAGCGAGCGTCTTAATTCGAAATTCAACGCCTACGTGACGCTCACGCGCGACCGCGCCATGGCACAGGCGCGCACCTACGAAAAGGAAATTGCCGCAGGCCACTATCGCGGGCCGCTGCACGGCATCCCCTACGCGGCGAAAGACATGCTTGCGGTGAAAGGCTACCCCACCACCTGGGGAGCCGCGCCCTACAAGGACCGCACGTTCGATTACGATGCCACGATTATCCAACGCCTGGACGCCGCCGGCGCGATCCTGATTGGCAAGGCGGCCATGATCGAGCTGGCGGGCGGGCTCGGATATTCGAATGGCTTCGCGTCGGTCACTGGCCCCGCGCGAAATCCGTGGAACACGGACTACTGGACCTGCGGTTCATCGAGCGGCTCGGGCGCCATCATGGCGGCTGGATTGGCGGCGTTTGCGCTCGGCTCGGACACCCGCGGGTCGATCATCTGCCCTGGGGGCATGTGCGGTGTTTCCACGATGCGTCCGAGCTTTGGCCGCGTGCCGCGTACCGGCGTGATGGCGATCTCCTGGTCACTCGATAAGGTCGGGCCGATGGGACGGACTGCGGATTGCTGCGGGCTGGTGCTTGCTGCGATGGCCGGAACCGATCCCAAGGACCACGATTCCCTGCCACCGGAAGAAGCAAAGTTCCCATATTCCACGAAGGAGACGCCCTCCAAACCGCTCCGCATTGGCCGCGTCAAGAATGCCGCCGGCGCGAACAATGCCGATTTACAGTCCGCGATCGACGCCGCGCTCAAGGTGATGGAGCAGAATGGAGCGCACGTGGAGGACGCGGAGGTGCCGGAAGGTCCGTTCGAGGACGTGTGCGAGCTGATTATTTTGATGGACGCGCCCTCCGCATTCTGGGACTTGGTGAATTCCGGACGCTGCTCGGAACTCGAAGATCCCGTCGGACAGATCAATGGCTATGCCAGCATGGAATTTTCTTCCTGGGATTACCTGCAATGCCAACGCATTCGAACGATCCTGCAGAATCGCATGGAGGCCGTGTTCGACAAATATGACGTGCTGACGGCGCCCAGCGCGAGCTCAGCCGCGCCGAAACTCGAGCGAACACCACCAGAGGGCGGCGGCCGCGGAGGACGGGGCGGCGGAAGGGGCAACCAGCAGCGTCCTGCGCCGGCTCAGCCGGACGGCATCTCCAGCCTTTGCAGTTTGCCAGCCGTCTCGGTGCCGTGCGGCTTCAGCGCGGACCTTCATTTGCCCTACGGTATCCAGTTCATGGCGAAGACGCTCGAGGATCATCGCGCGCTCGAAGCGGCCAATCTATTTCAAGCGCACACGGACTGGCACACCAAGCATCCGCCATTGGGTTGAATGGCGATCGGCAGACGTCGCTATTCTCACCCTGTGCCTACAACGGGGGCTGGTAGTATTACGCACCTGGCATTGTAATCGCCCCGTTCCAGCAATCTGGAACAACTTCTGCGATTCGCGTGAGCGTGAATGTGTTAGCATCCGCAGCTTCCACTCGAACGTGTTACTGGAATACTGTTTCGGTGCCGGAGGAATCATGAAGCACAATCGCCGTGAAATCCTGAAAAGCGGCAGCCTGGCTTTGCTGGGCGGAGGCTTGTTTTCGCGGATGGATAAGGTATCGGCCATGCAGCAGAACGCACCCAGCCCAAACCTCACCGCTGCGTTGAAATCGCAAGGTTCCGGCCCAAGCCAAAGCTTACTGCTCGGCTCCACGCCCGGCGAAGAAGGTCCGCCGCAGCCGACGACCGCGGACCGTTTGCCACTTGAGTGGAACAAGCGACAGACGCGAATCTTCAAAGACAAGCTCAAAGCGCGGGGCGTGGAAGCCTTTCTGATGCGCGATCCCCTGAATGTGATCTATCTCACGGGTTACTGGCACACCACCACCGAGCGCCCGCAAGCCACCTTCATGAACGAAAAGGACGCCGATCCCTGGTACCTCTACCCCGCGCTCGATCGAGATTTGGTGAAGAGCTGGTGGTTTGGCGACGGTCTGATGTATTTCGACTACAAGCACTCCGAAGGCGGATTCCCAAACGAAGGCAAGCTAACGCAGGGCAAAACGGTCGATCTCTTCAAGCTCATGCTCGAAGGCATCAAGAAGCATGGCATTCAGGGCAAGAAGATCGGTCTCGACGGCGAGTTTTATCCTGAGGAGTTGGCCAAAGCGAAAGAGGTATTGCCGGAGATCGAGTGGGTGGACGTCGGCGACATCATCCTCAATATGCGCATCATGAAAACGCCGGAGGAGTTGGCGCTTACACGCCGCGCTTATACCTATTTCGATCGCGCCCATGCCTTTGCGCGGGATTACATGCTCACGCACGGCACCGACGTGACCGATTACGAAGTCGGCGCGGCCACCACGCTCTGGATCAACGACATTCTCTTATCTGAACTCGATCTCGCCAACGGAGCCTCGCATCACGGTGTAGCCAGCGAAGTCGGGCTGCAAGTCCGCGTTGGGCCGCTTACCGCGTACGCGCACCCGAATCAGCCGCTTTACCATCGCCTCGAGCGCGGCATGGCCTTTCAAATCGAGGGCGATTCGTACGTCGGCGGCCACGGCGGCGAAAATTACCGCTCCGGCATCATCGCCGATTCCGCAGGCAACTTTGATGCGCACATGCAGAAGCTTTGGGGTGTGAGCCAGCACACCTGCGATATGCAGGTGGAGTTGCAAATCGAGGGCGCCGTCTGCTCAAACATCGCCTATAAAATTCACAAATATCAGATCGACAACGGCGTCGCCAGATATATTTATCATCGCCCGGCGCACGGCGAGGGTTCCGAAGGCCACCAGCCGCCATACATGGCCCTGGGTGACAACACGGTACTGCATCGCGGCATGTGCTTTTCGGAGGAGCCGGGGCTTTACGATCCCGAGAACGGTTGCGGATTCAACTGGAGCGACCATGTGGTCACCGGCTTGAAGTCCGGCTACCGCATGAGCCGCGTGCCGTATTCGAAAGAATGGTGCTGGATCGAGCTGTAGCAATATTCAAACATTTTTCAATTGGAGGATGGCCTTATGAAGTCTCGTTTTACGTTTTTTGGTAGCGCAATTCTGGCTTTGGCGCTAATGCTCGGTGCCGCGCCGCTGCGGGCACAGCACAAAACGTCCGCGAACGCGGCGACGCAGCCGCAGAAGCAGGACGAGGAATACAACAAGCTGATTAAGCAATACCTTTCCGATCCGCGCATCACCACGGAACTGGTGGATCACATGCCGGCGTCGGATACCGTGCCTTCGCCGCTGAAGTTTCTCGGACGCATCCCCGGGACGCCCGGCGAACTAACCTACGCAAAAGACATTTACCGCTATTACGAAGCGCTGGCCAAGGCTTCGCCGCGCGCGAAGTTCTGGAAAATCGGCACCACCGAAGAGGGGCGTGACATCGTGTGCCTGGCCATCGCGAATGAAGCGACGATCAAGTCACTCGATAACTACAAGGGCATGCTCGCTTCCCTTTCCGATCCGCGCAAAACCACTGAAGACCAGGCGCAAGCGCTGCTCAAGACCGCGAAGCCCATCTATTACATCGTCAGCGGCATGCACTCGCCCGAGACCGGCGGCCCCGAGATGCTGATCGAGCTGGCCTACCGCTTGATCGTGGAAGAAACTCCGTTCATTCAGAACATCCGTAACAATGTGATCACGCTGATCACGCCGGTGATCGAAGTCGATGGCCGCGAAGCGCAAGTGGACACCTACTATTTCAACAAGAAGCGCCCCAAGGACGATGCGCGCCTGCCGCTGATGTACTGGGGCAAATACGTGCAGCATGATAACAATCGCGACGGCATGGGCCAATTCCTGAAACTGACGCAGGCCATCATGAAAATGCAGAACGAGTGGAATCCCACCGTGCTGCACGATCTGCACGAAGCGCAGACCTATCTTTACGCCTCCACCGGCACCGGCCCGTACAATGACGCGCTCGATCCCATCACGATCGATGAATGGTGGATGCTCGCGGAAAACGATGTGATGGAAATGACCAAGCGCGGCGTGCCCGGCGTGTGGACCTACGGCTTCTACGACGGTTGGGTGCCCAACTACATGTTCTTTATCGCGCATGGCCACAACGCCATCGGGCGATTCTACGAAGTGCAAAGCTACGGTCCCGATCCTTACGAAGTGAAGCCGAACGCCACGGTGACGAGCCGCGAGTGGTTCCGTCCGAATCCCCCGCTCGCCTCGATCAAATGGGGCCCGCGTAACAACACCAACATTCAGGAATCCGCGATTCTTTTTGCCATGAATCATGTGGCCAAGAATAAAGACCTCTATCTCGATAACTACTGGCTCAAAAACAAGCGCGCCGTGCAAAAAGGCAAGGACGGTCCCATCTATGGCTGGGTGATTCCCGCTGGACAGCGCCGCAAAGCCGACACAGCCGACGCGGTAAACGATTTGCGTCACCAAGGGCTGGAGATCAGCCGCGCAAATTCGGCCTTCACCGCCGGCAAAATCAGCGTGGCCGCCGGGGATTACATCGTGCGCGGCGATCAACCCTGCCGCACCCTCGCGGATATGTATTTCTCCGTGCAGAATTATCCGCCGCAAAATCCGCGTCCCTATGACGACACCGGTTGGACGTTTCAACTGATGCGTGACATTACGGTGAAGCCGATCCTGGACAAGAGCGTTCTCGATCAGCAGATGGCGTTGATCACTACGGACGTAAAAGCTCCTGGCGGAATTCAGGGAGATGGGCCGGTGCTCGTGGTCGAAGACACCTCGGACAACAGCCTCATCACCTTCCGTTTCAAGAATCCGGACACGAAGATGGCTGCGGCCGAGGATGACTTCGAAATGGGCGGACACAAATTCCGTGCCGGTTCGATCGTGGTTTCGAATGGAGATCGCACGAAGCTCGAATCGTCGTTGAAAGACCTCGGTCTTTCCGCCTGGGCCACGGGTTCCGCGCCCAGTGTGAAGACGCACGAGCTCGTGATTCCGCGCATCGGCTACGTCCATTCCTGGACGCGCACGCAGGATGAGGGGTGGTGGCGCGCCGCGCTCGATACGTACGGAGTGCCCTACACATACTTCGCCGACCAGAAGTTGAAGGAAGGCAATCTGCGCGCGAAATATGACGTGATTATCTTCCCGCATGTGGGCGCCAGCGCGACCTCGATCGTTAACGGCATGCCCATGACCGGCAAGGATCCGCTGCCTTACCAGAAAACAGATGCCACACCGAATCTGGCTTATCTCGATTCGAGCGACGACATTCGCGGCGGTATGGGGCTTGCCGGATTGCTCGAACTCGCGAAATTCGTGCAGGAAGGCGGCACGCTCATCGTGGACGGCTCGAACACGACCATTTTCCCCGACTACGGCCTGACGAGCGGCGTCACCGTCGAACACCCCGCGCAGCTTTTCGTGCGCGGCTCGATCCTGCGGGCAAAGATTGCGGACGCGAAGAGCCCTATCGCGTATGGCTTCGAGGGCACTGATCTGCCGGTTTATTTCAACCAAGACCCGGTACTCAACGCCAGCGGCGGCGGGTTCGGCGGCGGTGGAGGTGGCTTGGGAGCGTTTCTCGGCGGAGGCGGGCCGATCAATGGCGGTGAAGGCCAAAATATTACGCCCAACGCCGTGCCCGAGCGCCTGTCACCTTGGGATGAAGATGAAGCCGCGTCGCAGGAACGCAATCAGCGCCCGGCAAATGACGATGTGGCTACGCTGCGCCAACAAGCGCGGCAATTCGGCATTGCGCTCGACGAATCGCATCCGCGCGTGGTGATGACCTTCCCGGCGCGCGCGCAAGATATGTTGCTTTCCGGGACGCTCGCGAATGGCCAGTTCCTCGCAAACAAAGCGGCGGTGGTGGACGTGCCTCTGGGGACCGGACATGTGGTGATGTTTGCCATTCGGCCTTTCTGGCGCTGGCAAACGCAAGGGACCTACTCGCTTGGCTTCAACGCGATCATGAATTGGAACGCGTTGGACGCCGGAAAGAAGGAGCCCGCGAAGGAAGACACAAGCGGCGGAGAAGCCGCCGCTGCGCACAATTAACAGCGGCGAGCGCAGAGCCCTGCGATATACAAGGCCCGCGCCGAAAGGCGCGGGCCTTCTTGTTTACGATTTGATTTTGCCGGTGCTTCTCGTAGTCATCCTGAGGAGCGCTTTTGCCTTTCGCGACGAAGGACCCCCGCGACCCAGAGCCACGCAAACTTCTGCGCTGAAATTCGCGCGTAGCGCCGGGGGCTAGCAGGCGCTTCTACTGCTCCGTGCGTATAAAGCCCACAACTCCGGGGACAGGGCACCCCAAAATCCTTCTCACGGTTTTGACGGGTTGCCATTCTGAAATTCCTTCCATGCGGCGTCGACCCTGTCCATCTTTTGCCGGAACTTAGGAAGAAACGCCTGGAGACTCGGGTCAGACAACGTATATGTGTATTCCCAACTTGGAAAGTACGCGTCCTTGTTTGTGAGGTAAGTGAAAAAGGCACGGATGGCTGGTACCGCCGCCTGATGCATCCGGTCACCTGCATGGGTGATTACTGCATCTTCGCCGTATAGAAGGTGGAGCATGTGTGCATAGAACGCACCCTCCGTCGCAGGTGCGAGCCCAAAGTTATCGTTGTAGACCTGATCGGCCAGCGTTTGCCATTTAAAGCTTCGCTCGCCCGCGGTGCCCAAATCCCCTCTTAACTTCTTATGAAGAAGCACAAGGTGGGCGCTCTCAACGGCGTCGCGTCCCTCGGGTATGGTTCGCAGCCGTACGCGGCGAAGATCAATTTGCTTAACCAAAAAAATGGCGTATTCAAGCACGTAAGGATTCTGATCATTCCGCAACGCCTCGGTGATTTCGGGCAAGCTGTCGGGCGCACGCTCGACTAGGACTTGGCCGAGCTTGAAGCTTTCAATGCTCGGCAAGGCCGGCAAGCCATCAGACTCGATGCCTTTGCTTTGGGCCGTGGTTGCGCGCCATTGCTGAACTACCTCATGAAGAGTCAGGGCGCCAAAGTTCGCCCCAATTTCTCCAAGGGCATTTTGAGCATGACTGCGAATTTCCTGATCTTTCGCATGATCGGCGGCCCAGCGGAGTGCTTCAACACCCTCAGCGCCGATCCGTCTGCGGGTGATTTCGAGGAACGGATTCACTGCACCGGATACGATGCCCTTGACATAGATCGTCGTACGGGCAGCGACCGGCATATCGTCGCTAGGCACATAGCGGTCCATGTCGGAAAGAATCCGAATCGACCAAAAGCGATAGAAGTACGGCGCATTCTCATCGCGGAGAATGGTAGCTAGGTATGGTGCCGTGTCCGTTCCTTCAGCGATAAGAAGATCCTGCATTTGCACTTCGTATTTTCTGGCGACGCCGTGTTGGTGACGCAGGGTGTTTGAATCTTTCCAGACTTGAACCCGCTCTTGGGGCGATAGGCTACGAAAACGGCTCAGGAATTCGTGTTCTTCCTGTTCATGTGACCCCGCTTGCTCGCTGACATGCATATCAACGCCGTTGTATAGGGCGCGAAAGGCTGCATTTGGAAAAATACTGAGCCCGAGGACGCCGCTCAGAACCAATGTTCCAAGAAGGCCTGCCGAGAAGAGTTTGGCGTCATCAGATGTGCCCTTGGTCATTGTTTACCGAGCTTCCGATAAAGCGTTGGGCGGCCGCCCCTTGTCAGGATTCGCTTGACGTCGCCACGTACGCCGGAGGATACCACTGCTACATCTAGGTGCGCGGCGTACGATGACAAGGATGTGTTTCGGGTGCCCTGTCCCCTGCTTTGCGGGGCGGAACTTTTGGTTTGCCCACCCCCGCCCCCCCAATTTACTCAACAAGTAGGTTTGGTACCCGACAAATTCTTTCGCGACTCGAAGTTGAGCGCAGGCATCTAAACTTATGTAAGTGGAAGCAGTAAGAAGGGGGAGGGTTATGAGAGCCATTATAAGCACCCGGTTCTTTTCCAAGCCTCTCGTTCTAATAGCCTTATTGGTGGGGGTATTGGCTACGCCAGTGGCCTGGTCTCAACAAGTTACACCGCAGGATACCCAACAAAACCGGGCCTATCCCGGCACAGTGAACTATGTAGAGGGTCAGGTCGCGATTGACGGAAATCCCGTTGATTCAAAAGCGATCGGATCAGCGAACGTTCAGCCGGGGCAGGTTTTGCAGACGAGTGAAGGCAAGGCGGAAATGCTGTTAACGCCAGGCGTTTTTCTTCGCTTGGACGACAACAGCGCGGTCTGCATGGTTGCCAACAGTCTTTCCGATACTCGAATCGAACTTTCCTCCGGGAAGGCGATGGTCGAAGCGACCGACGTGCTGAAAGGTAACGATATTAAGGTAATTATCGGCACGACGGCGGCGACAATCGAGAAAAACGGCTTGTATGAATTCAGTGCGAATCCCGGCCAGGTGATGGTCTACGACGGCAAGGTCAAAGTCGAAAACAGCGACTCGCACGTGAATCTGGGCAAAGGCCGCGAAGTGATGTTGGCCGCAAAGCTGAAGGCCAAGGACTTCAATGCGTCGCAGCACGACGATCTCTACGAGTGGAGCAGCGTGCGTTCACAATATCTTTCGCAGGCGAGCGTTTACTCGGCCCAAACTTACGTCTCCGACCCGGGCTGGTATGGAGCGGGTTGGTGGGGCGGCGCGGGCTGGTATTGGGATCCGTGGTTTGACGCGTACTCGTTCATACCGGGCGATGGAATTTTCTACAGCCCGTTTGGCTGGGGATTCTATTCTCCCTGGTACTGCGGATACGCTCCGGTCTATCACCTGGGAACTTGGGGCCGATATGGCTACCGCGGCGGGCCGATCATCGCGCGGCCTCAGTTTGAGATTGGGCGCGCGGGCCGCGGCAACCTTGGCGGCTTCAGCACGTTCCGAGGCCATGCCGGGCCGGCGCCGCGTTCAGGATTTAGCGGATTCCGCGGCGGATTCGGTGGTTCGCACGGCGGGTTCGGCGGTGGCGGCGGATTCCACGGTGGCGGATTCCACGGCGGAGGCGGCGGCCACGGAGGCGGTGGCGGCGGTGGACACCACTAAACTAGAAAACAATAGCGATGGTCAGGCAAACGCCCGGCGAGCAGGTGTCGCCGGACGTTTTTTTTTCCGATCTTCGCGAATCTGAACAGCTTATGCGCCAATAGCTTGCAGCAATTTTGCGCCGTCCGGGCTCCCCAGCCCGGTGCAGGGATCCCAACCCTTGCTGGCGCTATAACCACCATTATTTCCCGTGGTGATGTCATGAAAACTTGCTTCGGCCGTTTGGGTGTAGATCAGCGGATTAAGAAACCCAACCGGCTGTTTGCGAGATTGATTGATCAGCGCGATGAGGCCCGCCCACAACGGGGCCACAGCGCTGGTGCCGCCAATCACCGTGGCCGATCCGTCAACGAAGACTCGATAGCCGGTTTCCGGATCGGCGTTTCCCGCAACGTCGGGCACGCCACGACCAGCTTTGCCGTTTGGCGCCGCTGGAATACCCGCACCCTGCTGCCACGTGGGTAGAGGGAAGAATTCGCTAACGCCCCCGCCCGTGGCCCCTTCTTGATTTGCCAGCTCGTTCCAAACTTGTTCGGTGGTGATCGTGCCGCCCGAACCCATGAGCTTCGTGCCGCCGCAGCCCGTCACATGCGGACTCGATGCGGGGAAATCAACGGCCAGCGTGCCAGAGGACTCGCCATCCGACGCGCCGCCATCGCCTGACGCAGCGAGCACGGTTATGCCCATCGTGGCCGCATCCTGGCAGACGGATTCAAACGCATTTTTTGATTGTGCCGTCCATGTGGATTCCGGGCCTCCCCAACTGATGGAAATGACGCTCGGCTTCAAATTTGAATCGTGTACGGCCTGCGTCAACGCGTCGAGAAAACCCTGATCGGTATTTGGCGCGAAATAAACTCCAATTTTTGCTTTGGGCGCGATCGAGCCGGCTATCTCGATATCCAGCTCAACTTCGCCGTCCGGCCCGGATGGGTCGCCCGTCGGCGAATTCTTTGCTCCGTCGACGGAGATGGCGCTCACGGAGGGAGTGACCAGGTTCGACCCTGAGAAAAAACTGGTGAGGTCGCTTTCACTGTATCCGCCGCCCAATTCCAGAATGCCGATCGCTTGGCCCGAGCCATCAAAGGCGGGAAAGTCGTACAGTTTGGCAACTTGCGTGGGGTCATACCCTCCCGTCACAACCCGGGGCATCACTTTGCCGCGGAGATCCTTTCGAATGCGGAAATGCGTGCGTGCTTGTGGGCGATTGTCGAGTCCAAGTACCGCCTCGACCAATCCGGAGATTGCGCTGGGCAGCGTTAGAGCGTTTCCGCGGCAGCGGAAAATGCCAGAAGGATGCTGATACCTCGTCAGTTCGACTTCGAACGCGATTCGAAAAGCGTCGACCGTACCGGAAAGCCTTATCGTGCGGCTCCCAGCATCCTCGGTAACTACGCGTAAATGAAATTCCGAGGCGAATTTTCGAACGGCGGCAACTGTCTCCGCGTCAGAGCCAAACCGGGCGGCAAATTCTTCGCGCGTAAACGGGTAGCCGGCAATCCGGCCGAAACGATCGGCCGCAGGCAATTCCTGGCGGCGCCGCAAAAGCAGCGTGACTTCTAGTTGCTCGTTGGGATCGGCAGGTCCGATCTTTGAAGACCCCGCAGGAGGCTTGCGGCCGCCGGGATCAAGGACGGTGCGACTTTGATGGTTTGGCATAAGGGTTCCTCATCTGGCAAAGAAGCACTGTGTGCTGTCTATTGGATGGTTCATTCGCGCGAAGCGCTGGATCTGTGGTGTCGCGCTAGTGAACAGGGGGCAAGGTGACAAGCAGAGCTTTTACGCCGTTCCACAGGATCTGCACGCCGATGCAAACCAGCAAGAACGAAGACAGCCGCATGATGACGTTCATCGCGGAAGCGCCCAGCAGCCGCCCCAAGCGTTCGGCAAATCCGTAACACAGGAAAATGCTTACAGCGATCAGCAGCGAGCCGATGAGTGCCGCCAGAAGGCCCAAGAGATTGACGACGCCGTGATACCTGGGCTCGTTCGCGCCCAGCGCGATGGCCACCGAGATCGAGCCAGGACCAACTGTGAGCGGCAAAGTAAGCGGATAAAAGGCATTGCTGCTCATATCGCGCGGTTTGACGGCGTCCCCTACATCGGCCGGCCCTGGGTCTTCGTACTTGAGCATGGTCCAGCCAGTGGAAATCACCACCAGTGCGCCGCCAATCTGCACGACCGGTAGCGAGATGCCGAAAAACGAAAGCACGTGCGTGCCGATCAGGAAGGAAACGATTAGCAAGATGAAGCTATTCACGGCGATGCGCCATGCCAGCGCGCTGCGCGCAGACGTGGTGTAGTGTGGCGTTAGCGCCAAGAAGATGGGGCAATTTCCGAGCGGGTTCACGATCGGAAACAGCGCGCCCACGATCAGGATGGTGGTCTTTGCAAGCTCAGACACGGGATCGCCCGGCGGTCTGCGAGTATAGCCGAACAGGGCTGCGAATCCCCGCAGCTTTGTGCGGGAACCTGGCGCTATAGTTTAGCGAGCTTCTTGGACGCGGCCTTCAGTGATTGCCGGCCGCGGAAAAATTCCGCCCAGGGATCGGCGTGTTCCAAGCGTTTTGCGAAGTTGGCAATGTTGAAATCTGACGGATCGAGCGACGGCTGCACTTCAGACCAATCCAGCGGTGTGGACACGGGCGCCTCCGGCCTGCGACGCACCGAATACGGAGCGACCACAGTCTGCCCAAAGCCATTGCGGAAAGGATCGAGATAAACGCGTCCTTTCCGCTTCGCGATGGAATGCTCGAATGTGAGCTCGCGCGGATGCGCCGCGGCCACGCGTGAAGATACGTTTTCCGCAAACGCGAGCACATCGCTCGCGTCCATCCCGGCGCGAAGCGGAATAAAAATGTGTAACCCGCGGCTGCCGGATGTCTTCGCGAAGGAAAGGAGTGCCATGTGATCCAGTGCTTCCTTCATGAGTAGCGCGGCGCGCGCGGCATCGGCAAATTTGCCAGACTCGGGATCGAGATCGAAACACATCCAATCGGGCAATCGCGGAAACTTGGCCGAGGTGGCCATCACGTGCACTGCGATGCATCCGAAGTTGACGAGTGCGAGTTGTGTCTCCAGCGCGCCGCCCACCGCGTATTGCGTCACTCGATTCGTATGCTTGATTCGTTTGCTGGGAGTACCCGGCGGCATCCCTTTCGGCATTTGCTTTTGATAAAAACATTGGCCCTCCATGCCGTCGGGGCAGCGCTCGAGGGTGAGCATGCGATCCTTCACGTAAGGCGCGAGCTTCGGAAATATCGAAGCATAAAACCTGGCTAGATCGAGCTTGGTGTAGCCCTCGTCCGGCCAAAAGACCTTGTTCGGATTGCTGATCGCCACCGGCAGTTCCGCTGAGCCGGCGGCGCTCTTCTTCCCTCTCATAGCTCCTCCATTTTTGGCATCACGACCTCGCGAGCATTTTTGTCGTTGCGCAGACCGAGGAAGACGGGCTGCCGCAACTTTTTGCCTGAGGTCCATTCCTGAAACGCAAATTGGCCAACGAGCTTCGGCTGCAGATATGTGACGTCGCGCTCGCGTGGAGGATCGGCAAAGGGAGAGCTCTTCCGCACCAGGGGACGGAATTTGCGAATCAAGGAAGCCAGTGTTTCCTGCGTGAATCCGGTGCCGACCTTGCCGATAAACCGCAGCTTTCCGTTTTCATAGGCGCCCAACAGGAGCGCGCCGAAATGTTCGCGAGAACCCTCGGGCTCGGTATAGCCGCCGATTACAAACTCTTCCTCCTGGTGCGCTTTCACTTTCAGCCATTCGCTCGAGCGGCCTTCGATGTAAGGCGACGAGAGATTCTTCGCGACGAGTCCTTCGAGGCCGCGCTCTTTGGCGATTTCGAAGGCTTCGAGGCCATTCCTGGCTAGACGCTTCGAGGGGATCAGGATTTTGCCTTTACTGCGAGCGAGCGCTTCTTCCATGGCCGCCCGGCGCGCCGAGAGAGGCTCGCGACGAAGATCGCGGCCATCGAGGTACAGGCAGTCAAAAACCGCATAGACGACTTTCGCGGCGGCGTTTTGTATGAGTTGGAAGCGGGAAATGCCGCCGCGATCGAACGCCACAACTTCGCCGTCAAGCACCAGCGTGCGACGTGCTAAAGCGCTGATGGCCCCAGCGATCGAAGGATAGCTGGCGGTACGATCGATCGCATTGCGTGAGAAGAGCGAAACGCGGCTGCCCTCTTTGTAGGCCAGTATGCGGTATCCGTCGTATTTTTCCTCGAAGGTCCAGCCCGGCCTATCAAAAGGCTTGCGAACCAGTCTTGCGAGCATGGGCCGAACGCGGAATGGGATGCGATCTGGCAGGTAAACCTCGCTCAAGATTCATCGAGAAGCCGAATGACGGAAGAAAGTTCCAGATGTAGCTTCTATTTCTTCTTCCCTTGCGTTTGATGCGGGCGTCTTCGACCCGGCGATTTGGGGGGAGCCGGCTTTTTCGCCGTGAGACCATCGCCAGCCGCAGCTTTGGCTACGTCGCCGCCTGCAGCCTGCGCGATTTCGGCCAGCGAGCGATTGGTAGAAGCGGAGCGCGGCTGCTCGATGGTCACGTCTTTCTGCGAAGCAAACGAATCCCGATGTTTGATTAGCAGCCAGCTCGGGCGTCCCGAAGCGCCACCGAATCGGCCGCCCGTGCGAACCAGAACCCAGGAGCCTTTGAGCTTTTTGCCGTGGAGCGTGAACTTCAGATCGCCTTTTTCGAGAGCTTCATCCACGTCTTCCACTTCCGGCATCCATTCCCCTTGGTCCCAAACCATCACCGTGCCACCGCCGTATTCCCCCTCCGGAATCGTGCCTTCGAAACCCGCATACTCGATCGGATGGTCTTCCGTGGGCATCGCCAGGCGTTTCACGGAAGGATCGAGCGAAGGCCCCTTCGGCACCGCCCAGGAGAGAAGCACGCCTTCCCACTCGAGACGAAAATCGTAATGCAGATGCGAAGCCTGATGCTTCTGAATCACGTAGAGCAATGGCTTGGCGTGTTTGGCCGCGGCAGCGTGTTCGCCTTCGGGCTCGGGCGTAACCGAGAAGCGGCGTTTGCGGCGATATTCTTTCAGGGTCATGGATGGCCTGTCACGGCACTTTCTGAAGCTAGTTTAACATCGCAGCAAAGCGCACCGCGATCAATCGCATAAATGCTGTAGGAACGAGTCGGCAATGTCCCTGAAAGGCAAAGCGATGCCGTTGTTTGACACGCTCCGCCGCCATTGCTAGCCTGCCAGCCGATGAGTGCCGCAGACCGCCCTCCGGTGATTGAGTTTCGCGGCGTAAGCTTCGCGGTGAATGGCAAAACCATCCTCGACAATTTCAATTTGCAAATTCGCGAGGGCGAAACGCTCGTGCTGCTGGGGCGTAGCGGCTCCGGGAAGACAACGGCGTTGCGGCTGATCAACAGGCTACAGGAACCGAATGCCGGCGAGGTGACGGTTTCCGGACGGTCGACGACTTCATGGGACCCGATCGAATTGCGGCGCGGAATCGGCTACGTGATTCAGGAGACTGGACTGTTCCCGCATTTCACAGTGGAACGGAATGTGGCGCTTGTGCCGCGTTTGGAAAATTGGCCGGCCGAGCGCATTCGAACGCGTATCGGCGAAGTGATGCGCATCGCCGGCCTGGGCGATGGCCAATTCGAATCGCGCTACCCGCATGAACTCTCCGGCGGCCAGCGGCAGCGCGTGGGGGTGGCACGAGCCTTGGCCGCCGATCCTGCAATTTTGCTGATGGACGAGCCCTTCGGCGCGCTCGATCCGCTTACGCGAGCTGAGCTGCAGGGTGAATTCCAGGCGCAGCAGCGTGAGCTTTCGAAAACAATCGTGTTTGTGACGCACGATTTGCGGGAGGCATTGCTGCTGGGTACGCGAATCGGCCTACTGGAGGAAGGCAAGCTGGTAGGTCTCTACACACCAGAGGCATTTTTGCGGGCGCCAGAACCGCTGGCAGCCGCCTATGTGGCCACGCTGGAAGCACGCGAGCCAAATCCCCAAGCGCGTCTGGAGGGCTGAGATGGCCGGGTTTTTCGAATTCATGCAACGTAACGGCAGCCAGATCGAGCAGTCCACCCTCGAACACATGTGGCTGGTGATCGCGACGATGCTGCTGGCGACGGCGATCGGCGTGCCGCTCGGAATTCTGGTCACCCGCAAGCCGTGGCTTTCGAAACCGATCCTCGGCAGCGCCAATGCCGCGGAGACGATTCCAAGCCTGGCGCTTTTTGGCTTCCTGCTGCCGATACCGTGGCTGGGAGCCCGCGGCGACCGCCTGGCGATTGTGGCGCTCACCCTCTATGCACTGCTGCCCATCATTCGAAATACGGTGGCGGGAATCAATGGCGTCGATCCCGCGGTGCGAGAAAGCGCTCGCGCGATGGGCATGACGGACAGGCAAATTTTGTTTCAGGTGGAGCTGCCTCTTTCGTACTCTTACTTGCTCGCAGGAATTCGCGTGGCGACCGTGCTCACCGTTGGAATCGCCACGATTGCCGCCGCCGTGGGCGCGGGAGGCCTGGGCGAATTCATCTTTCGCGGGCTGGCGATGATGAATAACAAGTTGATTCTTGCCGGGGCGATTCCGGCGGCGATCCTGGCTTTAGGCGCGGATGTGCTGCTGGGAATGCTCGAACGGCGCCTGCGTTACGCACGATGAAATTCTCTTGCGCTTTTCTGCTATGCGTGGCGTGTTTCTGTTCGGCGTGCGGCTTCGATCGCAACGATACGGTTGTAGTCGGATCGAAGAATTTCACCGAGCAGGCCATCCTTGGCGAAATTATCGCGCAACAAATCGAATCGCACACACGCTTGAAAGTGGAGCGCCGATTTTACCTAGCGGGCAGCTACATCTGCCAGCAGGCATTGCTGGCGGGCCGGATCGACACGTACATCGAATATACGGGCACCGCACTGACCGCGATCCTGAAGGATCCTGTGAAACGCGATCCAAGAGCGGTGCTCGATCAAGTCCGCGCCGAGTACGCGCGGAAATTCTCGCTCGACGTTTTGCCTTCCCTCGGCTTTAACAATACTTTTGCCATCGTTGTTAGAGGTTCAGACGCGCGGCAAATGGGGCTGAAGGCTATTTCTGATTTGGGCAGCGTGGTGCATCGGTGGCGCGCCGGATTTGGCTACGAATTTATGGAACGGCCGGACGGTTACGCGGGACTCGCTAGCACGTACGGTCTGTATTTTGCCGCGCCTCCGCGGATCATGGACCTCGGACTGCTCTATCGAGCTTTGCTCGATCATCAAGTGGACGTGGTCGCCGGAAATTCCACGGACGGTCTACTCGCCGCAAACGATTTGACCGTGCTCGAGGACGACCGGCAGTACTTTCCTCCTTACGAAGGCGTGCCGATTGTGCGTGCCGAGACTTTCGTGCGGCACCCGGAATTGCGTGCTGCAATGGAGGCTCTCTCCGGCAAAATCTCCACCGCCGACATGCAGAAGATGAACTTCGCCGTGGATGGACAGCATCGCGACACGGCGGAGGTGGCGCGCGAGTTTCTGCATTCAAAAGGCCTACTGTGAAACCAGGCACGGGAGGCTGATTCGCGGTAAACTGGTATTCGAATGAAGCGAATCCTGCGAAATCGGGGCGTTGTCGCGGCTGGCATAACGGTCGCATTGCTCTTGCTGCCCGCTGGGCGTGAGGTGCACGCCGGAGCGCGATCCAGCGCGGCGACGGCAGCGGACGCCGTGAAAACCATTCGGCTGGTGAAGAACCCCACGCCGGTGCCCACCTTCGCGCTGCAGACGCTGGACGGTACGCCGATTTCGCCGGACCAGTGGCGCGGCAGGGCGGTGATTTTGGCGTTTTGGGCGACCTGGTGCCCGCCGTGCCGGGAGGAAATTCCCGAGTTGATGGACTTGCAGGCGAAGTATGCCGGGCAGTTACTCGTCGTGGGGCTTTCCGTTGACGAGGGCCCTGAAGCGAAAGTGAAACAGTTTGTGACAAAGATGGGAATGAACTATCCGGTAGCGATCGCTCCTTTGGAATTGCAGGAGAAATTTGGTGGCATTGGTGCGCTACCGACTACTTTTGTGCTGGATACGAAGGGCGGGGTTGTCCAAAAACACCTGGGTCTTCAGCGGGCCGCGCTGCTGGACGACGAAGTACGCGCTGTGCTGAACCTTCCGGTGGATGCGCCGATCGAAACCTTTGACGACAATGGCCAGGTTTGGCTGGCAAACGCCGCCAAAGCCACGGAACTGCCGGGACTGGATTTTTCGAAACTGACTGCCGTGCAAAAGAGAGTGGCCTTGCGGGAGTTGAACGAGCGAAAATGCAATTGCGGATGCGGCTTAACGCTCGCGGAATGCCGCGTCAACGATACGGCGTGCCCCGTAAGCCTGGCTTTGGCGCAGGGCGTGGTTGAGAAAGCCGGTAAACCAAAAGTGCCGAGTTCGACTCGAACTGGCGCGGCGAATCGCTAAGATTTAGTCTTAGCCGCTTTCTGAGCGGCAAGTTGACCGAAGTCGCTCACTTCATACAAAGCTTGAGTTGAAGATTTGGGCGGGAGCATCTCGGCCTTGGAGCGACGCCAGTCTGCTCTGATTTCGTGGCAACCATCGCAATAAACGCCCTGCTCGGCAATTTCGGGCGGCGGAAGCGCTCCGCTTTCGGCGATTTCTCGCTCTTTGTCTACCAGACGCTTGATTTTGGTTTGAATCGCGGACTTCGTTTTCTTATCCCATAGTTTCTTTTCGGTGAGGTACTTCTCGTAAAGCGCGATCGGATCGCGCGCCTTCCAGTATGCGATCAAGTCCTTCGGCACATACTCCGCGCGGTCGTGCTGCGCGTGGCCCTTCATGCGCATGGTCTTAGCTTCGATGAGGACGGGGCCTTCGCCCGCGCGAGCGAGCGCGACAGCTTCGCGCGATTTCGTGTACACGTCCACCACATCGTTGCCGTCCACAATCATGCTCTGAATTCCGTAGGCTTTGGCGCGGTCGGCGAAATCGCGAAGCGGCACTTGCCGGCCCACGGGCGTGGAATAGGCGAACTGATTGTTTTCAAGGATCAGTACAAAGGGAGCGCGCTGCACGGCGGCCAGGTTCAGGCCCTCGTGAAATGGGCCGGTGGACGATCCGCCGTCGCCAATCCACGTCATGGTGACGGTCTTGTGCCCGAGATAGCGGCTGCCCATGGCCACGCCAACCATTACGGGGATCAGCTCTCCGAGCATGGAGATTGCGGAAACGATATGGCGTTTTTTCAGGTCGCCAAAGTAACTCGTGCGGTCTTTGCCTTGCGTCGGCGAAGTGACTGTTCCCATGTGTTGCGTGAAAATATCGCGCGGCGGCACGCCCCGCACGAGCAGCGAGCCGATGTTACGAATCATGGGCGCGATCCAATCTTCGCGCCCAAGCGCGTAGGCGGTGCCTACGGAAATCGCTTCCTGGCCGAGGCTCGGGTACAAGCTGCTAATGACCTTGTTTTGCGCGAACAGAAGCTCGAGCGTCTCCTCAACGGCGCGATTGAGCGACATGTAGTAGTAGAGATCGAGGTGCTGCTGTTTGGTGAGCCCGTGGTTCATCGGTTCCCTGCTTCTTAGTGTCGAAGGATCGTTAAATGACGCCGCCTGCGCGCATTTCTTCGATTTCAGCGTCGCTGTAGCCAAGAATCCCGCCATAAACGGCCTGGTTGTGTTGGCCAAGCCCCGGCGGTGGCTGATCGAATCCCGCATCCGATCCCGAGAACTTGATGGGCAGACCCGAACCGTAAATTTCGCCCACCCTTCCATACTTTGGGTGGGCCAGCGGCACGGTTTCCTGACGCGCCGTAACGCGCGAATCATGGACAGCTTGCTTGGGACCGCGCACCTGCGCAACTGGAACCCCGGCAGCGTCCAGTTTCGAAATAATTTCGGTCATGGTCTTCGAGCGCGTCCATCCTTCGATCAGAGCTTCAAGAGACTGGACGTTGGTGACCCGCAGATCGCGTGTTTGGAAGCGCTCGTCCGCAGAAATCTCTGGATTTCCGATGGCTTGGAAGAGGCACTGCGCAAAGGCTTCGGTCGGGGCGCAGATGGCTACATAACCATCCGCGGCAGGATAGACGCCGAAGGGCGCAAGGCGCGGAATGGTGCGCCCGGTGCGTAGCGGGATGCCGCAAAGCTCCTGCGCATCGTAGGCCTCACCGGCGACCAATGAGGTGAGCGCGCCGAGCATCGAGACGTCCACGTGCTGCCCGATACCCGTCTGCCGTGCGTGATGGAGCGCGGCCAACGCACCGATCACGCCAAACAGCGCCACGCTGAGATCGGCAATCGGCAGGCCGAAGCGCACGGGACCATCCTGCGGGCCACCCGAAGCAAACATCACGCCGCTGAGCGCCTGAATAATAGTGTCCAAACCTTTTGTGGAGCTTTCGTCGCCACCGCTGCCGAAGCCGGTGATCGAACAGAACACCGCCTTTGGATTGGCACCGTGGACAAATTCATATCCGCAGCCGAGCCGGTCCAGCACACCGCGGCTGAAATTTTCCATCACGATGTCGGATTGCCGCACAAGCTTGCAAAGCACCTCTTTAGCGCGAGGGTGCTTCAGATTGAGCGTGACGCCAAGCTTGTTGCGCAGGCGATTGATCGCGGAGACGGAGACGTCATCTTCGCGGGTGCGGGCCAGCTTCACGCCGCTCGCGCCCAGGTAAGGCGCATTGCTGCGCGACATATCGCCAGCGGCAGGATTTTCCACTTTGATTACGCGCGCGCCAAGCCCCGCCAGCAACAGAGTGGCAAACGGCCCGGAGAGCGCGATGGTCAGGTCCAGCACCGTGACGCCCTCGAGCGGTCCGGGCGCACGCTTTTCCCCTGCGTCCATTTTCGATTCGATCCCGATACTCACGAAGCCAAAGGAGTTTAGTACGAACTCCGGGTGCGGACCATCTGGGAATGAAGAATGGCTGGCGGGAGCTTTTACCCTGGTTCATTTTGCGAACGGCGATGGCGACGACGGCCGCAACACAAGCGGCCAGAATTGCTATGCTTATTGAACGGGTGTTTGCTAGCATCGCCAATCTCTAGTGGAAGATAAGAATAATATAGCCCGCTCGCATATGACCGGTCGAGAACGATGGGGCGTTCGGCTCTATGGCACGGCGCTGGCGTGCGCTGTTGGGCTGCTGGGATTTTCTGGAACTGCGGCGACGCAGGAGACAGAACCGGCCAATGTGACCCCAGCCTATGCGAAGGGCGTTAATGAGCTGGCTGCGCGAATTGCCAAGGATATTGCACAGAATCACATACAAAGCGTGGCCGTGATTGGTGGCGGTGGTCCTGACGAAAAGATGACGCGCTTGGGCGATACTTTGGCGAACGCGTTAAGCGAGTCGCTGGCCGCGCAGCAGGCGGGCTTTTCGGTTGTGGGCCGACCCGCCTTGCGAGCCTTTTTGCAAAGGGAGCGCGTGTCTGCATTTATGCTGGAAAGGGACGTGCTGGCCGGCTGGATCACGCAGAAACTCAACGTGGATTCCTACGTCGCCGTGCAAATTAAGTCTGCAAAAAAAGATCGAGTGGAGCTGGGGGCGGAGCTTTTCCGTCCAGAAGGGGGAAAACCGCTAGCGTCGGAGAAAGAAGGGATTTCCTTGGACGCGGATGTTGTGAAAGCGGGCATGCAGCCGCTGCTGCTTCCGCAAGTGCACTTGTCTACGGAGGCCTTGAAACATCCTTCGGCCTGTTTGAACTGCAACGCGACGCGGGGCGCGCTAAAACCGGGCGATGCCGTGTCTCTCGCGCTCACGGTGTTGCCAACAGGTGAAGCGGCGGAAATTTTCATCCGGAGCGGCTCGAACCAGGGGGCAAATGGAAGAGCGGTGGAAACCGTGCAGGTGTGGAAATTTTCGCCGGCGCAGGACCGAAGCGGAAACGCCGTGGCAACGACGATCGACGTAAATTTCAACGGGACGAATCGGTGAGCGATACCGCGGTCACGCCGTTCGAAGCGGCCAAAACCAAACTGTCATCAGGAGACGACCCCGCTTTTTGGCAGGTAGCGCTTTCCGCCCTGACCGATGAGTTCGTCCGGCGTTATTTCGCGGAAGCTTCAAATAAAGGGTGGGCCATGGTTATCGGGGCATGTTCGCACTGGGTTAGACCATAACAGTTTCTGGCGCGCTGGGGGCGGATTCCCATACCCTTCCGGATACTTGAATTCTTTGCCTGAATTGGATTGGTCCGTGATTCTTTTATTTCGTGATGGTCAATGGAAACCTGTCGCAAAAATTCCCGGTAAGAAGGTCAGGGTTTTCAGAGTCGCGCTTCCGTCGCGGACTCTGCGCCACAAAAGGGCGGCTGTTCACGGGAGGTGGTTGCCCGGTGCCGAAACCACTCTTTTTGGATTCCGAAAGACAAATGAGAGATGGGAATGCGTAGCGGTTTCAAACGAGAGTTGAACACCGCACCTTGTTTGGTTGCTGCGGGTGGACGGAGGCACATTCGATCAAACCGCCGCAGCCGGTGGTTCCACAATGGCGAACAAAACAAATACGGCGAAGCCAATTCTCGAAATCGACGGCTCGCGCTTTTCGAGCTTAGAAGGATTCTGGGACGAAGTTTCGCAACGGCTTATTCCCGGAGCTTGGTGGGGACGAAACCTGGACGCTTTCGACGACATCCTTCAAGGTGGCTTTGGAACACCCCGAGGTGGGTTCACGCTTCGTTGGTTGAATTTTGGCAAATCTCAGAAAACTCTTGGCTACGCAGAAACGGTCCGTTGGCTTGCCGACGCACTCCAACGCTGCCATCCCGACAGTATCACGCACATGAAACAAAGACTGGAAGCGGCGCGACGCGGTGAGGGTCCTACTTTGGCAGATATTATTGTTGAAATTATTCGCATTCACGGCCCTGGCGGCCTAGAAGAGCGCGACGAAGTCGAGCTTGAGTTAGTTTAAAAGACGGTATCTTGTTCAGGTTTGCATAATGAATTGCGGCACGCGCGAAGGCTAATTATGGCGCCACAGGTTCGATGCGGGCGCGCGGGGATTCATCGCGGGCGGTAAAATTCGCCGCGTTCGGATAAGGCGAGATGCGTGCGCGGGGCGCTCGACTCAAGTACAATCCGGGCACTCGGATTTCGTTCGCCGGACGTTACAAGACTAAAAACGTGAACACAGGAGAGTGGCCGTGTACGACATGAAGAATTTGGGCAAGTTGAAGACGATGGACGTGAGCGCGCCGGAGGCCATGAAGGCCTTCTGGGCATTTGACAAAGCCGCGATGTCGGCTGGCGCGATTCCGGTGAAGTACAAGGAGCTGATGGCCATGGCGGTGGCGTTCACCACACAATGTCCCTACTGCATCGAGATTCACTCGAAGCGGGCGCGGGAGGCCGGCGTATCGGACCAGGAAATGGCCGAGGCGGTGACGGTGGCCGCGGCGTTGCGCGCGGGCGCGGCTATCACGCATGGGACCCACGCATTTGCGAGCGATAAGGGCTGAAGTGACGGGAAGATCGGCGCCAATCAAAAACCTCGCCCTTTGCGGGGGCGCTAAGGGTGAGGGACCCGCAAAGGACCATTCAGCCAACCCACGAGTAGACCCAGGCTAAACTTCGCAAGATCCCTGGACAAGTATTTACGGATGGACAACTGCCCGTGCAGGTAGAGTATGCTCGCATCGTTCCAAATCAGACCGAGGGGCAAAACGGCGATGAGAGAGAGCTTTGTGTATGCGGCGCTCGTGCTGGTCGTGTGTGGAGCGATTTACCTGGTGACACAGGGAATGAATTTGATGAACCAGCCCAGCGATTAAAAGTTGCGGGCGGCATCGGTCTGATCGTGGTGGTGATCGTGCTGTTTCTGGCCGCGATTCGATGGATCTGGCATCACAAAACCACGCCGCACAACCGATTGTATCGATAGGAGAAGAAAATGACGCGTAAATACGGCTTGTTGGCAATTCCTCTGGTGATTGTGTTGTTCTTTATCGGCTGTGCGAAGCGAATTGGTCCAGGACGTGTGGGAATCAAAGTGGACCTCGCGGGATCGCAACGCGGCGTGGAAGATCTACCAATTCGCACGGGCTGGGTCTTCTATAACTTTCTTTCCTCGACCATCGTGGAATATCCCACGTCGGTGCAGACGGCAAAATGGACGCGAGATCCGAACGAGGGTTCGGTGAACAACGAGGAGATGTCGTTCAACACGAAGGATGGGTTGACCGTCTACGGCGATCTTTCCGTCTCCTATCACCTGGACGCGGCCAAGGTCCCGGCGTTTTATGTGAAATTTCGCAACGATGACATCGGCCAATTCACCCACGGATTTCTGCGGAACGTAGCGCGCGACGCCATCAACCGGACCGGCTCGCAATATACGGTGCAGGAAATCATGGGCGAGAAGAAGTCGGAGCTGGAACAGAATTCGCGATTGGATTTGCAGAGACAAGTAGCGGACATCGGCGTGGTGGTGGATCAGTTTGGCTTCATCGGGTCGCCGCGTCCGCCGCAATCAGTGATCGACGCGATCAATGCCAAGGTGCAGGCGCAGCAAATCGCCGTGCAGAAACAAAATGAGCTGGTGCAGTCACAGGCGGACGCGGCCAAGCTGGTGGCCGCGGCAGAGGGCCAGGCGAAAGCACAAATTGCGGTGGCCAATGGCGAAGCGGAATCGAACCGGGTGCGCGCTGCGTCGATCAGCCCAAACATTATCGAGTGGCAGAAACTTGCGGTGACGGATCGCTGGATCACCAAATGGAACGGACAAGTGCCGCAGGTGCAAACCGGTTCGAACGGTCCAGGGATGCTGCTGGATATAAAGCCGGACCGGTAGAACGAAGCGGTGACCGCCGCACGGCGGAGTCTAGCGGGACTCGAGGATCGCCTCGATCTGGAGCAAATGGTTTACGTCATGGCCGGCCATCATGCGGGCGATGGTGGCGATGGACTCCTTGCCGCGCTCGGAGTGTATGCCGAAGTGCTCGAGTTGCTCGGGCCGCAGGAGCTTCAGCAGCTCGATATTACCGTCACGAAGCGCACGAAAGGCCGCGAGCGATTTCTTGACGGGACGCTTGGCGTAATTCATGGACGCGGCCCAGGCGTCCTGATCGAAGCCGAGGACCTGGGTGCCTGGGGCTCCGGCGATGGCGCGTATGCGGTAGCCCATCGCGAGTTCGGCGTCAGCAAGATGCGCGATGATCTCGGCGACCGACCATTTGCCCGGCGCGGGACGTTTGGCGAGACGTGCCGAAGACTTGCCGGCAATCAGGCGTTCGATTCTTTTGGCGGTGCTGGAGCGGATTTTTTCGGGCGATTCGTTTTCGAGATGGCGCAAAATTCGCTCGCGGTATTGCTGCGGAGTTTCGGGCATGGGTGCTCCTCGTGTGCGCGCGTTTATTGGAAGAAGTGTGATGATGGCGGAGCGGGGGGCGACTGTTCAAGAGCCATTTTGGAAAGAAGCCTCGCCGATCCAAATTGCGCGGATAAGACGGCGCAGATTCCTCTGAATGGAATAAGTGGCAGACTACTTCTTGAAGAGATCGTCGAAGGCGCGGCGCGCGTCAGTGGGCCGGGATGCGCTGCCGGAATATTCGCGATGCGCGGGAGTTGGCGGCGCGGCGGCAACGGGCGCGGTGTCTTTTTCCACGGTAACGCGGCATTCGTAGAACTTGCAATCGTTGCGGGCGTCTTTTTTGGGGATGCGTTCCGGAATCGGCTGCGTGCATTCGAAGCGCGCGCTGGTGTCGAAATGCACGCATTGTTTGCAGCAGTGCAGCTCGAAACCGCATTTGGGGCATTTCGCATTTGGATCGGAAGTGGGGGCCAGTGCGTAGCCGCAAGTGGAGCAGCGCGTGCGCATCACCGTGCCAACCATGTGCGGCGTGCGAGGGCCAATTTGTTCCTGGCGTGCGGGCCGCGGCAAGGGAGCGCGTTCGCGCTTCTGCGGCTTTTCAGGACGATCCGAATCCTGATAACCATGCTGTCTATATTTCGGCAAACCAGCCTCCGGCGAGCATTGCATCCTGTGAGAAATGGGCGCGTGCAGGCTGTTGCAGGGCCACACCACCGCAGAAGGAAATGCTACTCAGAATGAGGAATTGCTTAAACTCCGTCCAAGGCCACACTTGAACTGCGAAAAACCTGTTTCCGGGGGTACAGATCAAGAGGGACGGCTTTATGTTTGTAACGCGGCGGGTGGCGTAAGTCAAGCGGATGGCGCGAGCATTGCACCGGCTCTTAACCGTACGTTACCGTACCTTGAGCAATGCGGAATGGCGCGAATGCGGGGCTCTTGGGCGCGGTTTGCGGCGCTCGGGACGCTCGGATAGAATGGCGAATCTGATTTTTGCGGAGCGATTCGCGATCAGAGACCCTTACAAATTACATGGCCGCCGAAATTCAATTTCACAATACGCTATCCGCGCGCAAGGAAGCGTTCTATACGGTGCATCCCGGTGAAGTGCGGATGTATACCTGCGGGCCAACGGTCTACGACTTTGCGCACATCGGAAATTTTCGGACGTTTCTCTTCCAGGATTTGCTGCGGCGATTTTTGAAGCGCCGGGGCTACAAAATGTTTCAGGTGATGAACCTGACCGACGTGGACGATCGCATCATTGCGAATGCGGCGGCCGCCGGTAAGAGCATTCGCGAATACACCGACCGCTACATCCAGGCCTTTGTGGAGGATTGTCGCGCGCTAGGACTTGAGGAACCGGAAAAGCTGGTGCGGGCCACCGATCATATCGACGACATGGTTGGGTTGATCGAGCGGCTGTCGCAGAAAACGTTTACGTATGCGAGCGACGGCTCGATTTACTATCGCATCGCGAAATTTCCGAACTACGGAAAGCTGAGCAAAATAGATGTGCCAGGCATGCAGGCCGGCGCGCGCGTGGATGTGGACCGCTACGAGAAAGACAATGCGCGCGACTTCGCATTATGGAAAGCGCCGAAGCCCGGCGAATTTTTCTGGGAAACGCCGATTGGAAAGGGACGTCCGGGCTGGCATATCGAATGCTCCGCGATGGCGATGCGCTACTTGGGAGAAACGCTGGACATCCACACCGGTGGGATCGATCTGGCTTTCCCGCATCACGAAAACGAAATCGCGCAGTCCGAGGGCGCGACGGGCAAACCGTTCGTGCATTTCTGGCTCCATGCCGAGCACCTGCTGGTGGACGGACAGAAAATGTCGAAGTCACTTGGGAACTTCTACACGCTGCGGGATCTTTTCGCGCAGGGGTATAAGCCGTCGTCGATCCGGCTGTTGCTGGCCTCAGTCCCCTACCGGCGCCAGCTCAATTTCACGATGGAGGGGTTACAGCAGGCGAATTCCAGCGTGGAGCGCCTGCGGAACTTCGTCGAGAGGCTCCGCACCGAGAAGCTAGCGGAGCCGAATGGGAAGGATTTCGCCGCGCGCGTACGAAAGGCAGAGGAAGATTTCGACGCGGGCCTCGCGGACGATTTGAATACGGCGCAGGCGTTGGCGGCCATTTTCGACCTGGTGCGTGACGCCAACATCGCCATGGATAAAGGAGAATTCAGCCGGGCCGATGCCGCCGAGGCACTGGCAGCGCTGGCCGAATTCGACGGCATTTTCAGCGTGCTGGTAAACGATGATGCCGAGCGGCTGCGGGTGCTAGGATTCGCGCAGGAAGCGTCCGGACCTACAGACGCAGAAGTCGAGAAGCTAGTCGCGGAGCGCGATAAGGCGCGCCGCAAGGGCGACTACGCGACCGGCGACCGCATCAGGAAACAGTTGGCGGATGCAGGTGTCATTTTGGAAGATAAGCGCGAAGGTGTGCGCTGGAAGCGCCGCTGAAGGCGTAGAATGGTTTTGTCTGGAATTCTTTCATGAAGCTGTCCTGGAACAATTCGGCTCCACTGCACTCCCAGCCTGCACTTGAGCGCCCGAATCTTTTTGGCGCCGCGTAACCAGTAACCCTCCAGAAAGTTCACGCGGTGTCCGCGCTGGGCGCGAACGCTCGCTCCTGATTTCAGAATCAGCGATCACCCTCTTCCCTGCTGCGCGTCCCGATTGATCTGGACGGATTCGAGCGCAGCGGCATTCGAACTCCAAACACCCAAAGGCCAGCAATTCCTGGAGGAACCATGACGCAGTCCACGACCGAGACCAAGCTGTCGCATCTGATTACGACGCTGCCGGGTCCTAATGCCAAACGAATATTGAAACTGGACGAGCAATACGTTTCGCCTTCCTACACGCGGGGATATCCATTGGTAGTCAAAGCAGGACGCGGCGCGACCGTCGAAGATGTGGACGGCAACGTGTTTCTGGATTTTGCTGCGGGAATCGCCGTGGTGGCGACCGGCCACTGCCATCCGGACGTGGTGGCCGCGATCCAACAGCAAGCGGCGGAGTTGATTCACATTTCGGGGACGGATTTCTACATCCCGAACATGGTAGAGCTGGCCGAGAAGCTCGCGGCGATCGCGCCGATGAAGGGCGCGAAGAAAGTTTACTTCGGCAATTCGGGAGCGGAAGCCATCGAGGCGGCCATCAAGCTGGCGCGATATCACACCAAGCGGGAAAAGTTCATTGCGTTTTACGGATGCTTCCACGGGCGCACGATGGGAGCCCTTTCCCTCACAGCGTCGAAGGCGGTGCAACGCAAAGGCTTCGGATCGCTGCTCAGCGGGGTGTTTCACGCGCCGTATCCGGACGTGTACCACCTGGGGCCGCGCGCCGCAACGAGTTGCATTGCATTTATTGAGCGCGAACTTTTCAAGCGTGTGGTTGACCCGAGCGACATCGCGGGAATTATCGTGGAGCCGATCCAGGGCGAGGGGGGTTACATCAGCGCCCCGCCGGAGTTCCTTCGGGAATTGCGGCGTATTTGTACGCAGCATGGAATTATGCTGATTTCAGACGAAGTGCAATGTGGCATGGGACGCACGGGAAAGTGGTGGGCCGGCGACCATTCCGGACTTCAGCCGGATATCCTGTGCCTGGCAAAAGGAATTGCGTCCGGAATGCCCCTGGGTGCGGTGGTTGCGCGTGCGGAAGTGATGGATTGGAAGCCGGGGGCGCACGCTTCGACCTTTGGTGGCAACCCGGTGTGCATTGCCGCGGCATTGGCGACGATTAAGCTGCTCGAAGGCGGATATATGGAAAATGCGCGCCGCATGGGCGAATTTATCCTGGCACGCACGGCAGACTGGCCGAAGAAACACAAGAGCGTGGGTGATGTCCGCGGCACGGGCCTGATGATCGGCGTGGAGTTCGTGCTCGACCAGAAGACGCGCGAGCGAGCGCATGATCTGCGAGACCGTATCGTGGACCTGGCGTTTACCAAGGGTTTGCTAGTCCTGGGCGCGGGCGAGAACACGATCCGGCTAGCTCCTCCGCTGCTGATTGACGAAGAGCAGGCGGAGTTTGCCATGCGGATTCTGGACGAATGCATCACGGAAGTTGAGGGAAGCAAATAGAACGCTGCGTTTCGCGGCAGGCGCGCCCCGAGTCACCTTCACCCTCTGAATACGGCATTTGGTGTACTTGCGGCTGCTGCGTGGCTCCTGTAGGCTCGCGGGACGATGTTGTTCCGCGAAGGGAGGCTGGCGCGGCATGTCCGGCATTGATTGGGCAATCCTCCTAATCTACTTCGTGTTTGTGCTGGGAATCGGCGTGGCGCTAAAGGGCGCCATGCGGACCAGCACGGACTTCTTCCTCGCCGGGCGGGCTATCCCTGCGTGGGTGTGCGGCCTCGCGTTCATTTCCGCAAATTTAGGCGCGCAAGAAGTGATCGGCATGGCCGCTTCCGGCGCAAAGTATGGAATCGCGACGAGCCATTTCTACTGGATCGGTGCAATTCCCGCGATGATCTTTGTGGGTCTTTTCATGATGCCGTTTTATTACGGCTCGAAAGCGCGCTCGGTGCCGGAGTATCTGCGGCTGCGCTTTGACGAAAAGACACGCGGGCTCAACGCCATCAGCTTCGCAACTATGACGGTCTTTTCATCGGGCATTTCGATGTACGCGATGGCAAAGCTGATTCTGACCCTGCACGTGTTCGACGGGCCCTTCAAACGGCTCGGGATCGATCCTTCCTGGATCTTTCATGTGGGCATCATTCTTTCGGCGCTGATTGTGCTGGGCTACATTTTCCTGGGCGGGCTGACCAGCGCCATTTATAACGAAGTGCTGCAATTCTTTCTGATCGTCGCAGGTTTTGCGCCGTTGGTGTGGCTGGGGATGAAGAATGTCGGCGGCTGGTCGGGATTGAAGTCGCGGCTGGACCCAAGTTACGTGCATTCGTGGGTGGGAATGGGAAATTCGGCGACGAACCGGCTGGGCGTGGAATGGTTTGGATTGGTGATGGGGTTGGGATTCGTACTCTCGTTCGGGTACTGGTGCACGGATTTTCTCGTGGTGCAGCGGGCTATGGCCGCGAATTCGATGAGCGCGGCGCGGCGAACGCCGTTGATCGCTGCCGTGCCGAAAATGTTGTTTCCTTTTCTCGTGATTCTGCCGGGGCTGATCGCGATCGCATTGCCGACTCCTCCCGTGCAGCAGCACACCTCGGCAGCAGGAATCACGAGCAGGATTGAAGGCGCGCCAGGACAGGGATTAATTCCGTACAAGGTGGATGCCACGAGCGGCAAGCCGATGCTGGACAAGGACGGCAAGCCCGAACTAGATTACGACCTTACGATCCCTAGCATGCTGCTGCACTATTTCCCTTCCGGAATGTTGGGAGTTGGACTGACGGCATTATTAGCGAGCTTTATGTCCGGCATGGCGGGAAACGTGACGGCATTTAACACGGTATGGACGTATGACATCTATCAATCTTATATCCGTCCGAATGCGACCGACGCGCACTATCTGTGGATGGGGCGGATGGCAACCGTGGCGGGCATCGCGCTTTCGATCGGCGCGGCGTATCTAGCGAATAGTTTCAACAACATCATGGACATGTTGCAGCTTGTGTTTGCGTTCGTGAATGCGCCGCTCTTTGCGACCTTTCTGTTGGGGATGTTCTGGAAGCGAAGCACAGGCCATGGTGCTTTTTTTGGGTTGTTGAGCGGGACCATGGCTGCGGCCGTACACCATTCACTTACGTTACCGGCCGGTTCCGATCCCGGCATTCAGGGCGGATGGGTAGCGGTCTTGCATACGTATCCGAGCCAGATGGCACAAAATTTCTGGACGGCCATTTTTGCCTGGACCACGTGTTTCGTGGTGACGATCGTCATCAGCCTGATAACGAGGCCGGCCGAGGAAAGCAAGCTGGTGGGGCTGGTGTACTCGCTGACGCCGCGGCCGCAGGAGCAGCACTTGGCATGGTATGCGAAGCCGATGACGCTGGCGATCGCGGTGCTGTGCATCACCGTGATCTTGAATATTGTTTTTTGGTAACGGGCGCTGGCAAGGCCGGTTCCGTCTTGGAAGGCGTGCTAGCGAGGAGCGATCATGTGGATTGATATTCGGCTGCCGATCGGAATGCTCTTCTCGACGTTTGGAATTATCCTGAGCGCGTTTGGTCTGTTTGGCGGCGATGCCCGATACGAGAAATCGCTCGGGATTAACGTGAACCTGATTTGGGGCCTGGTGATGCTTGCGTTTGGGATTTTTATGTTTGTGCTAGGGAAGACTGCCAAGAAAACCCGCGCCACATCGGCTGATGCGGTGTCCGCGCCTATCGATCCGCGCTCCCACCATTAGCTTTTCACCATCGCTAATAACCTGAGAGCGGCGTAGGGCGCATCGCGCCGCATTTAATCTCAGCGCCGAACCGGCACTTTGTAGGTCTACGCAAAGCAGAAGAGAGTTCTGAAAGCTTATCGGATGTGATGCTATAAAACAGAGAAGGCGAGAGGAGGTGGGAACGTGTCCCACCTCCCGGTGGCGAGATATTTACGAGGCGTGCAAACGCGGAGACACTCTTTGGAGAATGTGAAGGAGGTTATCGGCCAAGGGCGGCGCGTTCACTTTCATTGCCTTCCCCTCAATCTATCTTGGAATTATCGTTGGCCTACACAGGCGCGGGCTTAAGCTGTTTTGCGTGAACTCGCCAGCAGAACTACGCCGGCGATTAACGCCGCACCACCGAGAACGGGTGGCAAAGGAATTGTCGTGTGTTCTGTTTTGGTCGCCTGAATTGGACCGATATCCAATACTTTCTTATGCGTCGTATAGGTGATGCCCTGATAAGCAAGGGCAATCAGCCCGACGATAATGAGGATGATTCCGACGCCGGCGGCCATTTTCATTTACTGCTCCTTTATGCGTATGCCGCAAAACGCCTCGGCGCTTGTTCGAGCCGTATCGCTCGAACAAGCGCGCTGCGTGGGGCTTGTTTCGCGTCAAACCCTACGGAATAGCGAACCTACTAGGGCCAACAAGAACAGAACCAGGAAAATAAAAAACAGGAGCTTCGCGATTCCCGCCGCTGCGACCGCGATCCCGGTGAATCCGAATACCGCGGCAACGAGAGCCACGAT
Source organism: uncultured Acidobacteriota bacterium (assembly GCA_963703805.1). Classification (GTDB taxonomy): domain Bacteria; phylum Acidobacteriota; class Terriglobia; order Acidiferrales; family UBA7541; genus DASTCZ01. The sequence continues at coordinate 421,521 of CAVPFO010000002.1, forward strand.
AAAGAATGCAAGCGCCCAACGCAGCATGTTTCCTCCTCAAAAGTTTTTTTTCTCACAGCTAGAGCCGCAAGAACCTGGATGAGGTAGCTCTAACACTAGCGCGATGCAGCCCAGTTATAGGCTGGATGTCCCAGCCTGGCTATACTCCGCGGCCCTTAGTCGCGGGGGTAGAATCGTGTAAGGCTTGGAGCAGGGCCGACACTCATGAAAGCCAGGATGAAGGGCATCGTGACCGGCCAGCAGAGTAACTTAGCCAGCGCCGTTGGTGACGCGGCAATGGCACGTTTCCGTTGACTCTCGCATCTTATAAGCGCAGTACTGGAACGAAGTTGCGAGCCCGGGCGGCACAGGATGGGTCTTTGGGCTTTTCTGCTGTAGAGGCTTCGCGGACAGAATTCGTGCGAGGCTTAATTCTTGACGTGAACGTTCAGCCAAAGACGTTGGCGTAAGGTCACCATTGCCCCTGCTATTGCGGGGACCCCCGCAAGGTAGGACAATACGGTCTTCGTTCGAGCAACACCGGGAAGCTCTACCGGTAGGCCCAGAATCAAGAGGTCTACGGAGCTGCCTCGCTTTAGGGGGACAGATGGCAACTTTGCGATTGCTGGTGGCGGACGATCACGAGGTGGTGAGGAAGGGGTTGTGCGCTCTTCTCGAGGAACAACCTGGGTGGGAAATTGCCGCTGAAGCCAGTGACGGCCGGGAGGCTGTGGAAAAGGCGAAGAAGGTGAAACCCGACGTCACCGTGCTCGACATTGGAATGCCCTTCTTGAATGGGCTGGAAGCCGCCCGGCAGATTCTGAAGGAAGTTACCAACACCAAGATCCTGATCCTAACGATGCACGATTCAGATTCTCTGATCCGCGAAGTCTTGAACGCGGGTGCGCGGGGTTACGTGCTGAAGACTGACGCCGGTTCTGACCTGGTAACCGCGGTGGACGCGCTGCGCCGAAATAAGACATTCTTCACACCCAAGGTGGCACAGATGGTGCTGGACGGCTATCTGAAGAAAGATCCCAAACCAGATGAGGTCGAGGCCCCCGGAGCTCGCTTGACGCCCCGGCAACGTGAAATCGTGCAATTGCTGGCAGAAGGCAAGAGCAGTAAAGAGGTCGCCGTAGCGCTCTGCTTGAGCGTGAAGACTGCGGAAACGCATCGGGCCAACATTATGCGGAGGCTAAACTGCCATTCCGTGAGCGAGCTTGTGCGTTACGCGATTCGAAACAAGATCATCGAAGCATAAGCGGCAAAGGCGGATCCCGTTCTGGGCGGGGTGGCGGCAGCTTAATCTGGCCCGGTAAATCACTACTTTTCGCCAAAAGCGAGCCTATTTTACCCGTACCCGCCTCCCCGTGGGCCTCTCAGGGATTCGGGGTATTTCGGGTTATCACCCCTCATGGTTTCCTTGGTGGGCGCGGAACAGCGCACGGATTAACAACGAATTCCGGTATGGGGACAGGGTCAGCAACCTAATTCAAGGTGGAAATCGTGATACCAGGGGGTAAAGCTCAAGTGAGTGCTAAAAATCTCGCGCATGCTGAAATTTCGCGGCTGTCTGCGACCACGTCTCACGTTCCCTTTTCGACAGGATCGAAACGCCCTCTACTGAAGAGCAGGCGCAAGCTCGAAATCGCCACGCCAAAGAAGCAAGTTACGCCGGTGGCACCGGCGCTGCAACTGACCGACGCCGATTTGAAGAGGCGACAGCTTCAACAAGACCCGGCATTCTTCGAAGGGCTGGTGAATCAATGCGATCAGCGCGTATATCGCCTGGCCCTGCGGATCACGAGAAATCATCAGGACGCCGAGGAAGCGCGCCAGGAAACCATGCTGAAAGCGTATCGCCATTTGGAGCAGTTCGAAGGGCGTGCGCGGTTCACAACCTGGATTTCCAGAATCGCCATCAATGAGGCTTTGATGACGTTGCGGAAACGCCGTGATTCGATCCATGTGCCTCTGGAAGCGGTGAGCGAACGGACGTCGCAAGACACATGCTGTCCGCGACTCTTCCCAACGCCGGAGAGTCCGGAAACATCGTTTTCGCGCAGCCAGCTGCGCAACTCCCTCATGGAAGCGATTGGCAGTTTGTCGCCCATCCATCGTGAGGTATTTATTCTGCGTACGGTCGAGCAATGTTCGACTTCAGAAACCGCACGTACGTTACAACTGACCGAGAGCGCGGTGAAAACGCGCTTGCGGCGGGCGCGCATGCAATTGCGCCAGACGTTGAAAACTCGCTGGGAAGCTGAAGCGTCGTAAAAGCCTTGTATTAAGTCAGCCGGACCTGGTGAAATGCAGGCTGGGTCCGGCCCGCGGCAATGTGGTGAGGTGAGATTCGTTTCGCATCGGTCCCTTCCCCGATGTATCTCCAGATATGACGACCATCAAGGGCTAGTCGCGTCGGTAATAGAGTCTCAAAAACTATCGTGAGGAGCGGGTTAAATGAGGAAAGCCATTTTTGTTTTCATCTGTGCTTTTTTTGTCTTTATTCCGGCGGCATTCGCGCAAGACCACGCCGAACTAGGCGCATTCGCCGATTACACGCGGCTGAACTTCGGCGCCGGCAATGAGAATTTCATCGGCGTTGGTGGCCGCGCCGGGTTTCATCTGACCCGACATGTGGAGCTCGAAGCCGAGATGAACTATGATTTTGGCCGGGCCTTCACCGAAGGGTTCACGAATAATTCGAATGGAACGGTTTCCTTCCAACGATCAAATCTGCGGACGATCACAGGGCTTTTCGGACCGAAGGTTGAGACAAAAGGGCCAGTCCGCCTCTTCGCGACCGTAAAGGGCGGAGCGCTGGACATGTTCTTTAGTGACGTACCGGCAACCTTTGGAAATTTCACCAGTTCGGTGGCCAATGCCCGAGCAAGTAATGTAAGCGCCGTGCTGTATCCCGGTGGCGGCGTGGAGGCTTCCCTGGGCCCAGTGGGATTCAGACTGGAAGCGGGCGACGAAATCTGGTTCCAGGGTGGCGCGCACAATACTCTACGGGTGACCTTCGGCCCGACGATCCGATTCTGAACTCAGCACGGAGGTCCGATCTGAGTGAAGGGTTTCTGGTAACGCTGTCCGCACTTCCCTGTATTGGTGCGGGGCCGCAGACATGCTTTTCTAGGGCTGTTGAACCAAGCCAGCAAGGCATAGCGACCGCGCGATTAGATCGCGGAAAGAGAACTCTTTCGGCATGGGTGGCATGCGCAACCGGTTCGGCGAGATCGAAGACGCACGCAGTTGCGAAAAAGGAGAAGCCATGAACGCCCGCACACTTAGCGCGTTTGTAACGGGTTTAAGCATCGGAGTAGCAGTCACGCTGCTGGTTACGTCCGACCGCGGAGAAGAAATCGGCCGTCAGCTTTACGGAAAGACGGAGGGCCAGATCAGCCGCTGGCGTCGCAAGGGCCGCCGCTCCATCGCGCAAGTCCAGGAAATCGTCCAAAGGAGCGGAGACACCATCTCCCGCGTCGTGAATACCACACAGGACGCTCTGGACGCTCTTTCTTCCAAGATATAGTGTCGGGCAAAGTACCGCACTCTCAGCGGCCAGGGAGCCGCCCGGCTGAGGGTGCGGGCGTCCATCCGCGGGACGTAGTAGACTGTGGCTCTCGACTTTCCATGATGGACCGCCCAGGAGGAAAAGTGGCTGCCGCCCAAAACGCACAAACAGAAGACTCCGGTTCGATTACGCGTGAGCAGCTCATTCAGCGACTGAATGAGGATTTGGCCCGTGAATATCAAGCGATCATCGCCTACGTGGTGTATTCGCAGGTGTTGAAAGGCGCGGAGTACATGAATATAGCCGACGAGTTGGTGACGCACGCCGGGCAGGAGTTAGAGCACGCCCTCACGATTGCGAAACAGATCGATTATCTGGGTGGGTCGCCGACCGTTACACCTTTGCCGGTAAAAACCAGCAAGAGCAATAAGGAAATGCTGCGGTTCGATCTGGACAATGAAATGGACACGGTGCGCAATTATCGAGAACGTATAAGGCAGTGCGAGAGTCTCGGCGAATATGCCATGGCGGAAGAAATCCGTACGATTTTGGTGGCCGAACAAGAACACCAGATCGATTTGGCTACTGCGCTGGGGATTGACGTACCTCAAGTGAAGCCGGCGAAAGCGCCGCGCCCCTCGAAAAGTTAGTTCCGCTCTAAAGAAAGTTGACGAAGCGTGGGGCCGCGAGCGCGGCCCCGTATTTCTTTTCGCCTTAGCCGTGTGCGTTGCCGGAAAGCTCACGCAAAATGCTGCCCACAAACGCTTTCGCGTCGCCAAAAAGCATCAGGGTCTTATCGAGGTAGTAGAGAGGATTATCAATTCCCGCGAATCCGGGGCTCATTCCCCGCTTGATCACCATCACGGTGCGTGCCTTATCCACGTCAATGATCGGCATTCCGTAGATGGGGCTTCCGGCATCGCTGCGTGCGGCGGGATTGGTAACGTCGTTTGCGCCGATCACCAGTGCGACGTCGGTCTGCGGCAATTCCGCGTTGATGTCGTCCATTTCCACAAGGCGGTCGTAAGGCACGTCGGCTTCCGCGAGCAGCACGTTCATATGTCCCGGCATGCGGCCGGCCACGGGGTGAATGGCGAACTTCACGTCCACGCCCCGCTTCGTGAGCACGTCGTAAAGTTCACGAACCTTGTGCTGCGCCTGAGCAACGGCCATGCCGTAACCGGGCACGATCACCACCTTGTTCGCCGCGGCCAGGATTGCCGCCGCTTCCTCGGCGGTTGCGCTGCGGGCAGTTCTTTCCTCCGTCACTCCTGCGGCGGAGGTTTGCACCTGCCCGAACGCTCCGAACAGCACATTGGAGAACGAGCGGTTCATGGCCTTGCACATGATGACGGAAAGGACGAAGCCGGAAGCGCCGTCGAGAGCGCCGGCGACAACGAGCACTTTGCTGCTCAGGACGAAGCCCAGAAGGGCGGCAGAAAATCCGGCGTAGGAATTCAGAAGCGAAATAACCGTCGGCATGTCCGCCCCGCCGATTGGCATAACCAGCATGACTCCAAAAATAAGGGCTACAACGACCATCGCCGCGAAGAGGTGCGCGTACCCCGGATGAAAAACAAGAATCATCATCAGAACAATAGCCGCGCTTAGCACGGACAGGCTGACGATATTCTGCCCGCGATACGTGATCGGCCGCTGGGGGAGAATTTCTTGTAATTTTCCAGCCGCGATGATGCTCCCCGTAAAGGTTAGCGAGCCGATAATCACTTCGAGGCCGATTTCGGCCATCCCAAATTTCGAAAGATTCGGCGTGCCGGCATAGTACTCGGCGACGCCGATCAGAGCCGCAGACATCGCCCCGAATGCATGGCTCAAGGCCGTCCGCTGCGGCACAGCCGTCATCTTCACCATGCCGAGCGGCACACCGATGCCGGCACCTATGATCAGTGCGATAAGGATCCATTTATAGTGAACGACCTGCGGATCGAAAAGCGTCGCGATTACGGCCACTCCCGACGCGATCTCTCCGATCAAGACGCCGCGCATGGCCGTCACCGGCGAGCTCAGCCACTTGAGCGCCAGGATGAACCCGACGACCGCGGCGATATAGCTGAAATCGATCAGTTGCTGGAGAGAAGCCGGATTCACGGTTTCTTCGCTTTCGTGGCTTTGAACATGTGCAGCATGCGGTCGGTGATCAGGAACCCGCCGACCATATTGCTGAAGGAGGCAGCGACGGCGATCAATCCGAGGATGGTGGAGATTTTCGTTTCATGCCGGCCCGCGATGATGATGGCGGCCACCACGACGATGGCGTCGAGCGCATTGGTAAGAGACATCAGCGGGGTGTGCAGCAGCGGCGAGACGCGCTTGATCAGCTCGACTCCCAAAAATCCCGCCAGGATGAAGACGAACAAGCTCGAAATGAAATCGGCCGGCATGGCCTCCTCCTTAAGTCTTGCGCGCGAGTTCGGGCAGAGCGAAAAACTCGCGGACGCGCGGGTTGAATACTTCCCCGCCGCGTGTAAACAGCGTGTCACGGGTAATCTCGTCTTCGAGATTTAGTTGCAACTTCCCATCCTTTACCAGGTGCAGCAGAAACGCGGTTACGTTGCGGGCGTACATTTGGCTCGCGTGATAGGGCACGCCGCTGGCGATGTTGATCTGTCCGATGATCGTCACACCATGATCGACAATCGTTTCGCCCTGGCGCGTGAGCTCGCAATTTCCGCCGCGCTCTGCGGCGATATCCACGATCACCGATCCGAGGGCCATGCTGCGGACCATCTCAGCGGTCACCAGAATGGGCGATTTCTTTCCGGGAATCACGGCTGCGGTGATCACCACTTCGCTTTCGGCGACAACTTTGCCAAGCAACTCACGCTGCCTTGCGTAGAAGCTTTCATCCTGGGCTCGCGCATAGCCACGAGCGTCTTGGGCGTCCTTGGCTTCGATGGGCAACTCGACAAAGCGTCCCCCAAGGCTCTGCACCTGCTCCTTGGCGGCCGGGCGAACGTCGTAAGCACTGGTGACAGCGCCGAGCCTCCGTGCCGTAGCGATCGCTTGCAACCCGGCAACTCCACATCCCATCACAAAAACACGCGCCGGAGTGACGGTGCCGGCGGCAGTGGTCATCATGGGAAAGAGCCTCGGGAGCGCATCGGCTGCAAAAATGACCGCTTTGTAGCCGCAAACTGTTCCCATCGAGGACAACGCGTCCATGCTTTGCGCGCGTGTGGTTCGCGGCATTAACTCCACGGAAAAAGACGTCACGCCCGTGGCGGCCAGAGCCTGGACGACGTCCTTCGTGCCAAAGGGCCGGAGAAAGCCGATGAGAGCCTGATCGCGGCGAAACAGAGGCAGATCGAGTTGGCCGGTCTTGTCATTCGAGCCATAGCAGAGGACTTGCACAATAATATCCGCAGCAGCGAAGACAGCAGCGCGATCGGACGCGATCTTGCCACCTTTCGCAACATAGTCGGAGTCGAGATAACCGGCGGCCGCTCCGGCCCCCGGTTCCACAATTACTTCCAAACCAGCCTTTGCAAGATTCGGGAGGACGCTTGGCACCAGCGCGACGCGGCGCTCTCCGGGAAATATCTCTTTTGGTACGCCTACGATCACGGGGCGTATCTTCCTTTCCTACTTCTCCTACTTCTCCTACTTCTCCTACTTCTCCTACTTCGTCGCTCTCAGGCACACAAACTCAAACCTTGGGAAAAGCTCTCGCTGAAAGGGGTGAAGCGTCGCAAAAACAGAAGCAGCATCGCACCGGACCTGATTGCCGCTAACAAGCGTTGAACCGTGCGACGCCACATTCTATCGCGAGTCCCGCAAAAGTACAGAAGCAGATGAATTAGTGGGTTGTGGAGTGCCGAAAAACCGCATATGTTGGGCGGGCGGGATACGCGAAAAGATTTTCCACTGGAGAGAACAGGCCGGCCTCCAAGCCCCGAATACTTCCCGTTTCCCGGGATCCTTTGCCAGCGTAGCGCACCCGGCAAAACCCTCGCAAGTGGTTCGCTATAAAGCCTTTAGCAAGATGCTCGCCAATATGCTCCGCTTTGGCTGGCGAAGTGCCCATACGTGTGTGGCAGCGCGGTAGATTCACTAAATTCTTTGCTTTGCGCAACGCGCTTCGTGTCTGCTCCCGCCCCGGCTAATGCGGTGGCGAATCATTATGCAGTGAAGGAACAAGCACTTTTCATCATTCCAAGGAGACCTTGATGTCGGCTAAGAATAAGATGTTCGTCACTGCGTGCCTGTTGGGCCTGGGATGCTTCATCCCGTCGGTTGCAAAAGCGGATACTGTTACGTTTATTGGCGCAGGACCGAACCAGGCAAATGGAGTTTACGTCACGCCCTATCAGCTTCAAGTTTCGAGCATTAACGGCGGCGCGACCATCAACGTGATTTGCGACGATTACACGGACGAAGTGAAGAACGGCGAGGCTCCGTGGACGGCGTCCATTGAGACGGTGGCCAACATTACCGGCGCACTGTTTGCCGGCCAGGCCAACGCCCAACAGAATTATGAGGAAGCCGCATACCTTTACAACAGCTACCTGATGAATCCGACGGCTGCGAATGCGATCGCGGACAACTTCGCGATTTGGGATCTGTTCGATCCTTCTGTTGGCGCGAACGCGGTCACGGGCGAACAGGCTGCTTTGACTTCGGCTTCTGGTTGGTACGCAGGCGGAGCCACCGGGATCAACTTCAGCCAGTTCCTGATCATCACCCCGACCGATTGGAGCAATGACGCCAATCGGCCGCAGGAATATATCTACGATCCGACGCCGACACCTGAACCGGGAACGCTCGCGATGTTCGGCAGCGGCTTGCTCGGCTTGGCGGGCATCCTGCGACGCAAACTCGTTAGCAACTCCTAGTCTGCAACCGCAAGGTTGGCGCTTCCCTCGAGGGGCTCTCAAGAGAGCCCCTCTTTTCTTTTTGGGCCAGCAACCGGCCGATCGTGAACGACCCGCTTCTTGAAGCCTCATCGACTTGAACGCGCCATCCGCGGCGATCCTCGGTTATGATGTGGCTCGCCCGAGATAATCCAGTCATCGGCTATATGTCTTACGCTACGCCAGCTCGACCATCAGTCGCTCGCATGCCGCGTTTTCTGCCGCTGCTGCTTTTATTGTTCGCGGGCAGTGGATGCTCCGCGCTGATCTATGAAATTGTCTGGTACCAATTGCTGCAGCTCGCGATTGGCTCGACCGCCGTTTCTCTCGGCGTGTTGCTGGCGACGTTCATGGGCGGACTTTGTATTGGAAGCCTCGCATTACCGCGGCTTCGCTTCGCGGAGCGGCAGCCCTTGCGTATTTACGCTCTACTGGAATTGGGAATCGCGATCTGCGCGATCCTGGTGCTCGTCGGAGTTCCTTTGATCGATCGCGCTTACATCGCGGGCGCGGAACACGGATTGCCGGGAATGTTGCTGCGGGGGCTGATTTGCGCGATTTGCCTGCTGCCGCCAACCGTGCTCATGGGAGCTTCCCTGCCGGCGATCGTGCGCTCGCTCGAACCCGAAGCACGCGGCGCAATGTGGTGGGGCTTATTGTATGGCGGGAACACGGCGGGCGCAGTCTTTGGATGTCTCTTCGCCGGGTTCTACTTATTGCGGATTTACGACACCGTGGTTGCGACGTTTGTGGCCGCGGCGATCAACGTCACGATCGCGGCGATCAGCTTTGGGCTCGCTCGGCGCACCACGGTTCCAACTAACGCCTTGTATGGAGCGCGACGACCGGCGCCGGCACAACGCGTGTTGGTTCCAGGATCGAACGCTTGGACGGTTTATGTGACCATCGCGCTCTCTGGTGCGTGCGCGCTGGGCGCGGAAGTGGTTTGGACGCGCCTGATGGGCATGATGCTGGGGGCGACGGTCTACGTCTTCTCCATCATTTTGGCGGTGTTCCTGGTAGGCCTTGCGCTCGGTAGCGCTGCTGGTTCGGTTGTACTGGCGCGGATCGACGCACGGGCAGCGTTAGGCTGGTGCCAGATCCTTCTCGCTGCGGCGATTGCGTGGACCGCCTATACGATCGCCGAAGCCCTTCCCTATTGGCCGGTTGATCCGCTGCTGACCGCAAATCCGTGGCTCACATTTCAACTCGATCTGGTGCGATGCCTCGTCGCGATTCTTCCACCTACGATTCTGTGGGGAGCGAGCTTCCCACTCGCGCTGGCCGCCGTCGCCGAGCCGGACGAGGATCCCGGCAGCGTGGTCGGCAAGATCTACGCGGCAAATACTTTGGGCGCCATCGTGGGCGCGCTCAGCGTCAGCCTAGCCCTCATTCCCTGGATCGGGACCCAGCAGACGCAGCGTTTGTTGCTGGCAATCTCCGCCATCAGCGCGCTTTTCGTGTTAGCGCCGTACGCCCTACAAAGAAGATCGAAATTACTCACGGCCGGACTGGCTATTGCGTTAGTTGCAGCCGCTTTTCTGGTGTGGAGCGTAGCGCCGATCCCAGGTGAACTGATCGCCTATGGGCGCCGCATGGCAACCTCCGCCGGCAAATCGAGAATTCTGTACACCGCCGAGGGAAGAAATTCGTCGCTGGCTATTTCGCAGTGGAATGACGGGGCCGTCGAGATTGACGTCAATGGGCACGTGGAGGCGAGCACGGAATCCTACGACATGAAGCTGCAGCGCATGGTCGGGCATTTGCCGGCGCTGCTGCACCCCGGGCCGCGCTCGGTGCTTGGCATCGGATTTGGCGCGGGTGTCTCCGCCGGCACGTTCACCCGATATCCGAGCGTGGAAAAAATCACCGTGTGCGAAATTGAGCCCATCATTCCGCCAACCTCGACGCGCTATTTCGCCAACGAAGATTACGATGTGCTGCACAACCCGCGTACGCGAATCGTCTATGATGACGCGCGCCATTACGTTCTGACCACCACCGAAAAATTCGACATTATCGCTTCCGATCCGCTCGATGTGTTCGTGAAAGGAACCGCCGCTCTTTATTCGAAAGAATACTTCGAATCGGTCAAAAAGCATTTGAATCCCGGCGGTATGTTCACCCTCTACGTGCCGCTGTATGAAAGCGACGAGCGCACGGTGAAGAGCGAGTTGGCCACTTTTTTTGACGTATTCCCGAATGGGACGATCTGGGGAAACACGATTGATGGCCGCGGTTATGACATGGTCTTCATGGGGCAAGTAGAGCCGCTGAGGATTGACCTCGACGAAGTGCAAGAACGGCTGCGCCGTCCTGACTATGGGCCCGTAGCGCAATCGCTGCGCGAAATCGGAGTCGGCTCCGCCACCGACTTGTTTGCCACCTTTGCCGGCCAGCAGTCTGATCTAGCTTCCTGGCTCGCCGGTTCAGAACTCAACCGAGACCGCGACCTGCGACTCCAGTATCTCGCGGGCTGGAGCATAAACTCTGACATGCAGGACGCGATCTATCGCCAAATCATTGACCGCCGTGCCGTGCCCTCGAATCTTTTTCAAGGCTCGCCGCAACACGTCAACGCGCTGCTCTACGCCCTATCCTTCGATCGCCGGCCAACCCAGTAGCAATCTCCAGAGCCCGGCTCAACCGGCAAAGGACGAGAATGTTGAGGAATTCTGGGGCAGGTTGCAAATGGCGGCGAGTGAGCGTATACAGTATCCATTCCAGGGCGGGGTGCCCTGCGGCCACGAGTCGTACCGATCCTTCGATCCTGTTTGCAAAAAGCCTAGGAGGCAACATGAGCAGGCGCATACTCGCTTTGGCGTTTCTGGTCACCGTTTTCCCTGCGGTGGCATGGGGACAGGTGGCGATTACCGGGAAAATTACCGGGGTTGTGACGGACGCTTCCGGCGGCGCGATTGCGAACGCCAAGGTTACGGTCTCAGGTCCTGGCTTGATGAGCCCCCGATCGATGTCAACCCAGGCAGACGGAAGCTACCTCTTCGATCTCCTGCCGCCTGCGACCTATGAAATCAGCGTTACGGCGGACGGATTCAAGACTTCCATTCGAAAAGACATCATCATCACCGCCGGATTTACCGCCACGGTCAGCGAGCGCCTCGAGGTCGGCGCAGTTTCGCAGGAAGTTACGGTCAGCGGCGAGGCGCCGGCAGTAGACGTCAAGGGAACTGGAACGGAAACGACCTTCGACCAGAATCTGTTGCAGGATATTCCCAGCGGCCGCGACCCTTGGTCCACGGTCGCCCAAGCGCCGGGAACCACGATCAGTACGGTTGACGTCGGTGGAAACCAAAGCTATCAGCAATCCACGATGCAGGTACACGGCAGCACGCCTGGCGAGCAGATTTTCAGCTTCAACGGCCTCGATTTGAATTGGCCCGGCGCAAACGGGGGGTACACGCAGTTTTATACGGACCACGACTCGTTCGATGAATTTCAGGTAGTCACCGACAACGCGCCCGCTTCCGTCGCAATCGGCGGAGTTTATATGAACATGGTAACGAAGTCAGGATCGAATCAATGGCACGGGCAAGCAGCGGCGTATTTTGCGAGCGCTGCATTTGAGGCCGCCGCAAAGGCGCCTATTTTCAATGGCTCGCCGGTGAATGCGGCCTCGCCAATCGTTCATGACCGAGACACATCGGTTGGGGTTGGCGGCCCGATCTTCAAGGACAAACTATGGATCTTTGGGTCCTATCGCCGGTACGATTTACGGGAGGACATTCTCGCCGTGCAGACCGCCAGCGGATCGCCAATCCCCGATACCGACCATCAGAGCAACACCGCGCTGCGGCTCGATTGGCAGATCAACTCCAAAAATAGGATTGGGTTCATCTGGCTCTACAACTCGCAAAATCGATTCCAACGCCGCGACACCTCCTATCAATTTGTATCGCAGGACGCAAGCTGGCTCCAGATCGAACCGGCTTACATCCTCGAAGTGCTGTGGACCAGCCAGATCACGAACAACTTAATCCTCGACGTTCGCGCCGGGTACAACAAAGAGGTGTTCCCTCTTTCCTACGCCCCGGGTGTGCCGCCAACGGCGATTAACATCACGGATGTGACTCTTTCCACGGAAACAAACGCCGCGCCCTTCGAATTTGTGAACGCGGCGTGGGTCGCAAAGGGTGCAGCGACCTTGGGCTATTACAAGGCCGGGTGGGGCGGTACGCACAATTTGAAACTCGGATTCGAAACCGGCGAAGCGCTGAACCCATACGTCTATAACGTCAATCAAGGTATTACGGAGCAATTGAACAACGGGATGCCTTCGAACGTCAGCATTTACAACACCCCGTTCACCGTGAATACCTACTTCCGCGATGGCAGCGTATTCCTGCAAGATGCTTGGACCATCAAACAGCGACTGACACTGAATCTCGGGGTACGGTACGACCACTTCAACACTTATTACCCGGCAGAAAGCATCCAAGCATCACCCTTTTATCCCACTCAGTTCCCTGCGAAACAGTTCCCGGCTTCGGGCAATCTCGTGGACTGGAACAACGTGTCACCGAGAATCGGATTGGCATACGACTTTTCGGGACACGGAACCCAAGTAGTGCGCTTCAGCTATGGCCGTTACTATTTGATGGAGGGCACACAATTGGGTGAGGCGGTAAACCCCGCAGGGTTCTCGACGATCACCTACAACTGGAACGGCGCGACGACCGCCGGCGGAATTCCCACGGGCTTCTTGGGAACGACTCCAATCGGCGAGAGCGGCGGAGTTTTTACCCATGTGGATCCGAACCTGAAACGGCCCTATTCAGATGAAATCAGCGCGAGCTATGAAAGACAGATCTGGCAGGACATGGTCGTCGGGGTGGCCTATTATTTCCGCGACAAGGGTAATCTGCTCGGCCAGGAAAACCTGGCGGCGACACCCGCCGACTACACTGCGATCACGACCCTCAACGGTCAACCGATCGTGAATCCGCTGACGAAGCAGCCGTTGACGCTTTACAGCCTAAACGCCCCATTCGTCGGGTTGACGAACAATTTGATTACCAACATTCCGGCATTGGATACGAACACCTATAACGGGCTCGAGTTCACGGCTACAAAGCGGCTGTCGCACCGCCTTCAGTTGCTCGCAGGTTTTACAATTCAGCAGCAAAAAGGAACCTACGGGGCTGGGGGAGCGGACGAAGCTTTGGGCGACAACTTCAACGACCCCAACCTGAATATCAACCGCGCAAACAACATCTTGAATATGGACGCGACGTATGTGTTCAAGATCGACGGCACTTACCAAATGCCTTGGGGGTTCGCGCTGAGCGCAAACTTCCAGCACTACACGGGCTTCCCGATTCGTCCCGTCGAGTTCTTTTCTGGACCGGAACTCAATCAGGGAAATGAGACGGTAGCGCTGTTGCCGGCCGGGCCGGTTCGCTATCCCAGCATAAACTTGCTAGATCTGCGAATCTCACGTGATTTCGTTTTTCGTGACCGGATTCACCTCGAGCCGCTCATCGATCTATTCAACATAACCAACAGCCAGGAAGTGGTTTCGGAGAATAGCTTCTATGGCTCGGCTTACCTGCAGCCGAGCAACACGGTTAATCCATTTCTCGCGAGGATCGGTCTCCGGCTGAATTTTTGAGGCGAAAACGGCCTTGGGAATCGCAGCGATCCGCCCCCCGGCATTTGCAGAATGCTCGGTGACGCCGAGTGTTTGCAAACGCCGGGGTCTTGTGGGAAGAGTCTCGCGGTGTTAATGATGTTCGCGTTCAGCAAATCGAAGCCGTTGAAAATCAAATCGGGGTTCTTATGAGAACCGTGAAAGCGCTACTGATCGCGTTAGCAGCAACGTGGCTTGTGTTTACCGGCGTCGCTTCCGCACAGCAAACGGGTGGTGCGCACCGCCTTACGATTGAACAATTGATTGAGATCAAGCACCCTTCGAATCCTCAATGGTCCCCTGACGGGCAGCACATTTTGTTTGTGTGGGACCTCGCCGGCGTGAGCAACCTTTACGTGGCCGACCTTAGTGGCCACGCGCAACCGGTTGCATTGACGTCTTATCCGGAAGGCATAGGCGGTGGTGCGTTCTGGAGCCATGATGGGCAGACTGTTTATTTCCCACACGGCGGCGATCTATGGCAGGTGGCGGCTACGGGCGGGGAGCCCAAGCCTGTTTGGACCACGCCGGCGCCCGAAAACAACATCGTGCTTTCGCCGGATGGCTCCCGTGTCGCTTTCGTTCGCCCGAGCGGTGGTGGTGGCATGCCTCATCGCGCTGGCCTGTTCGTGCGCTCGCTTGCGGACGGCACGGAATCGGAAGTCGCTCACGATGATTCGAGCATAGGTGGCGTCAGTTGGTCGCCGGACGGCGCGCATCTGGCTTACAGCGCGGGTTCGAAAACAATTCATCACGACGAGGCTCCCGCGTACTCCGGCGCGAAGATCATCTATACGGTGACGGAGCGCACGCCCGGACAGCTTTATGTGGTTGCCGCTGCCGGAGGCGAGCCGGTGGCCATCGGCACACCGGGCGGATTTGGCGGCACGCGTTGGGTAGATGCAACGCGCGTCGTTTTCGATCGCGAGTCGAGCGATTACAAGAAGCGGACCATCTACATCGCAGACATTTCCGGAGGAGCACCAAGCGTGGCGCATGAGGATGTCGAGGAGAAATTCTGGAGCATCCCGGGCAATGCGGGCGACGCCGGGCAAGCTTCACCGGATGGACGCTGGATCGCCTTTCTGAGCGACCGCGACGGCTGGGACCACTTGTACGTGGTGCCCGCTTCCGGCGGCGACGCGGTGCAAATCACGAAGGGGCATTTCGAAGCTTGGCGTCCGCAATGGTCGCACGACAGCACGCGCATCGCATTCGACGCGAATGAACCAGAGCATCCCGGCGACCGCCATCTGGGCATCGCCACGATCGGCAACGACCCGGCCCATGCGACCGTAAGAATGATTACAGCGGGGCGCGGAACCAACATTGCTCCGATCTGGGCACCCGACGACAAGAGTCTCGTCTACCAGCACACTGACCCGCACAATTCGGCGGATTTATTCGCAATTGGCGCGGCCGCAAACGCTAAGCCCGTAAGACTTTCGGATTCCATGCCCCCGAGCATGGATCGTTCGGCTTTCGTGGAGCCGCAGTTCGTGCATTATCCCGGGGCCGATGGTGCAGAAGTGCCCGGCTGGCTCTTTGTTCCCAAGAACATGGACCGGACCAAGAAACATCCCGTGATCATTTGGATCCACGGCGACGGCATCAATCAGAACTATGACGGATGGCATGTGGAGCGAAACTACGCCGTCTACTACAGCTTTCACCAGTATTTGCTGCAGAAGGGCTATATCGTGTTCGCTCCGGATTATCGCGGCAGCATCGGATATGGAAGAGATTGGCGCGACGCCGTCTATAACGATATCGGTGATCGCGATGCGAAAGACGCCTGGATGGCCGCGAACTATCTCAAGACGCTCCCTTATGTGGATGGGGACCGTATTGGGATATGGGGTTTAAGCTACGGTGGATTTTTCACGTTGATTGCGGTGACCGACCAGCCGACGCTATTTCGCGCCGCCGTGGACGTCGCAGGAGTGGTGGATTACGAGATGTATTACGGCGACCCCTATCACGGCGGATGGACTGCGAGCCGCATCGGTACACCCGAGCAGAATCCGCAGGTCTATGCGAACGCCTCGCCGCTTTCGCACATGGACCGGCTCCAGCGGCCGTTGCTGGTGCTTGCGGGGACAGCGGACGTAAACGTGCCATATCTTGAATCCGTGCGGCTGGTAGATACGATCTTAAAACTGGACAAAGGCAACCTGCTTACGTTTATGATGTACCCAGGCGAGTTCCACTACTTCACACGCGAACACGTTTTACGGGATGCGTGGCATCGCGTGGACGATTTCTTTCAAGCGAATCTGCAAGGCGGCATCGCACACTGAAACATCACCCGAGGGATGTCAGATCGGTGCCAGGCCCGAGCGAAATCGGAGCCTGGAGGTCTTATGCAGGGATTCGAGAGGGTCCGCATCGCGTCTGCTCTGTTGTCCGGCGCGATGCTGGCGACCCTTAGCGCTTCTCCGATTCGTTCTCAGGTCCGGGGTCGAACAACAGGGGGCGGCGCCGTCGTCATCGTCCACCTGGAGGAAATGAGCGGCAGCCCCTTCCAGCAGCCCGCCACCGTTACTCTGAATTCCACGGACGACCCCGGCGGATTCGTCGTGGATACCCAGGATGGCATCGCGAAGTTTCGCGGCGTCTCCAGCCGTGAATGCACAGTACAAGTAACCGCAACCGGATACGCAACGGTTCGCGAAACCGTGATGGTGATGGGCAGCAGTGGAGAGAATGATGCCTATATCAAGTTGCAGCCGAATAGCGATTCGCAGACGCGGCGAACGGTGGCGCCGCTGCTGGCGGGAAAGTCCCGCCGGGAACTCGATCTCGCGATCACAGCCCTGCACGCCGATCTCGCCGCGGCGGCAAAACCTCACATCGAGTATGCGCTCAAGCACGCCCCGGCCAACCCAGACGTTCATTACATCGCCGCGATCTATTTTCTCTCTCTGAAGGATTCGGAAAGCGCGCAACAGCATCTTCAGTCTGCGGTCGGAATCTTTCCGGAGCACTTCAGCGCGCAGGTCACGCTCGGAAATTTGTTGCTGGCGCAGCGAGATGCCGCTGCAGCGATTCCACACCTGGAGAAAGCCCTTTCGCTTGACGGCAATTCCTGGCGTGGCCATTGGCTTCTGGCGGAGGCGCTCTTGCAACCTCCGGTCAATGTGGCCAAAGCTCGATTCCACGCAAACCGTGCGTTGGAGCTTGGCAAACAGCAAGCGGCAGATGCGGAAATCACCCTAGCGATAGCGGATTCATACAATGGAGACAACGAGTCTGCGCACGCTCGTCTCGAGCAATTCCTGCAAAGCAATCCGCAGGACGTGGGCGCGCCTCGCGCGCAGATCATCCTCGCAAAAATCGATGCGGCGATTCCCGCTACCGCGGAAGACTCCCGTAGCCTGCTGCCCATTCACGCGATGAAGGGCTCAACGTTGCTGCTGGACGTACCGCCCGGCTCGTTTCTGCGCCTACCACGGGGCGTGGATGAGGGCACTCCGCTGGTGCAGAAAAATATAGCGTGCTCTTTGCCGGACGCGCTCAAGGGCGCAGGAGTCCGCGCCCGAGAGTTTGTGGTCGCGCTCGAACGTTTTTCTGCCAAAGAGGACGTGACGATCGACGCGCTCGATCGCGCTGGTGTGACGCGGAAGTCTTATGAAAACTCGTTCAATTATCTCGCCTTGCTCGAACGCCCTCGGCCGGAAATTATCGTAGTGAAGGAGATGCGCAACGGGGACTTTGCGCCCAAGGGTCTGCCACCGCCAGGCCTGAGCGAGGGGATCACCGGCATTGGCCTGGTCTTTCTGCCGGAATACGCTCAAGACTTTAACTTTTCCTGCGAAGGGTTGGGGCAGTGGCGCGGAGAGCCGGCGTGGCAGGTTCGTTTCGAACAGCGCGACGATCGGCCCGCCCGGATGCATGGCTGGCAAGTGAAAGATCGCGAGTATCCGGCGAGCATCAAAGGCCGGGCATGGCTCTCGGCATCATCCTATCGCCTGCTACGCATTGAGACCGACTTGGCTAAACCGATTCCGGAGATTCAACTCGACTACGAACACGCGGCCATCGATTACGCACCAGTGAAATTTCCCAGCGGCAAGGGACAATTGTGGCTACCCGTGAGCGCCGAGGTTTACGCGCGGGTACGCAAGCGCTTCTACCGTCAGGAGCACGAATTCAGCGCATTTCAACTTTTTAGTGTGAAGACGCGGGACGATGCGTCCGACCCGGGGCAGAATTAGATTAGCCGTTCGCGTTCTAATGTTTTAATTCGAATTTGAGGGTCACGACCACGTGGGTGGCGATCGTTTTGCCGTCAAGCTTGGCCGGTTGATAGCTCCACTGACGTACGGCTGCCATCGCCGCGGTACGCAAGTCCATCGGACCGGATACAATCTTAGCCTCGGTGACTTTTCCCGCTTCGTTCACCGCCGCGTCAATTTTGACTTCGCCTTCGTCGCCACGTTCGGCGGCCTCCCGCGGATAAATCGGTGGCACGGACCGCAGTAACAGTGCAGGCTGCAAGACGCTTCTAGGAACCGCAGGCGCGGGAACTTCCGGAGCCAGAGGCGGCGCGGGAGCGGAACTTTCGACGGTGCCCGGCAAGGGTGATCCCATTGTGCCGGCCATCAATTTCGTCGGGGTGCCCGAGATGCCGTTGATCGTATCGGGCGCCGGTGCCGAATTCGAATGCGCCGAACTGGCCACCGGTGCTTGCGGTGTGCCGCTTTTCGCAAGCATCGATTGCAGATGTGTGGGTTGGCTCGCAGTCTCGCGCGGCGTGACCGGGGTGGCCGCTGCGACGGTGATTGCGGACGCCGTGCTCGCGTGATGATTCGAGGCGGGTTCGTTCGAGGCCGTGGTTTCCGCGGGCTTCGTGGAGTTCTGAGAGGCCACGCTATTCAAATTCTCGATGGGATTCGAAACGGATGCGCCGGCCGGAGTAGTACCCGACGGCTCCGAAGCCGTGGCTTGCGAGGCCTTTGGCAGCTCAGGCATTTTGATAAACCAGCGATAACCCCCGGCAGCAACAGCCATACAGAGCAACGCTACCGCGAATCCGGTGAGCATCCATTTCCATCCGGAGCGCGCGCCAACCCGTTTTGCCACAACCTCGCTGTGCGCTGGCAAATCGGCGCTGTTTACCGCCTGCTGAGCATGGGTGGAACTCTCCGTCACACTCAAATCGAATAGCGGATTGAGTTTTCGCGTTTGCGCCGTGGAGAATTGCGCGGCTTTGGTGGGAGCTTTTCGAAGGATGGCCGGCGGCTCTGGTGTTTTCGAAACGATTTGGTCAATGTCGTCGGTCAGCGAGACGAGCCCTCGCGAAGTTCCCTGTGAATCCGTACCCTGCAACGCTAACACCGTAGTGGCCGCGGAAGTCCCAGATAATGCCGGTGGAATGGAATTCGTCGGACTTGCGGACGGACGCGCAGGCGTCTCTGTCCAGACAGACGGCTTCGCCCAGTTAGAGGCTGGCGGAGAACTTTGCGCGGCGGCATCCCGCGCTTTCGGCGGCTCAACCACTGTTGGATTCGGAGAGGACACCGGCAACGAAGAAAAGGCCGCGTCAAGGGCTCGCTTCATCATTTCCGCGTCGACGGGCGAAGGCGGCACCGCTTCCGGGCCAATTGCAACCGGAGCGGCGGGAAGCGTAGCGCTGATTTTTTCCGAGGCTGGCGTTTTTGGCGTCTGGGCGGGGACCTCGTTTGCCGGCGGAATGGGGGCCCCGTGCGGCTGGCCGGTGGCAAAATCAATGCCCCAAAAATCCTCCACTGGCTGCGCGAATTCCACCTCGACGTAGCCTTTGGCGCTGCCAATATTCTTGGGCACCACAACGCAGGGCGTTTCCTCGCCGTTATAAAGATTCTTCAGAATCAAGAATTGCCCGGGCGCCACCTCCTCCGAGATTCGCAATACGCCGCCCTCGACGAACACAAGCACGGTGCGGGTTTCTTCCACGAATTGCTGCGGCAATTGGCGGCCCGGCGCGCTGCGTGAACCTTGCACCGTCACAGGAATTTCAATGGCGACCGGGTGCGATCGCCGCGGCGTTCCTGCCTTGCGCGGGGATGGGGACGTCGATACAGGAGGATCAATAATCCTGGTGCTCATGGTTGCTCCACCCACTCGACCAATGGGGTGCTTTTTGGGGCAGCTATACGGAATTGTTACAAAGCAAGCAAACCATAGCTATAGGACCTTCGTACCATCGTCTACCAATTCGCGTCGAACGTGCTGGAGACGTGGCTCACTCCTCGCCGGCCATTGCATCAAATGAAGGAATCATGTGAAGTTGAGACGGAAGCATCGAACAACGGGCCAAAGATTCGACGAGGAGGGCTTTTGCCCGCATATCCGCGAATTGAAGACCACGGAGCGATAGGCAATATGCATACGGTCGGTCTGGTGGCGACAGACGGTACCCTAGATTGGCTTTGCATGCCGCATTTCGATTCGCCGAGCCTCTTTGCTTCCCTGCTGGACCGAAAGCGCGGAGGCTATTTCAGTATCGCTCCGGTGGCAGATGGAAACCGGTCAAAGCAATTTTATTGGCCGGGAACAAATGTGCTGGTGACGCGCTTCTTTTCTCCGGGTGGCGTTGGTGAGATTCGGGATTTCATCACCATTGGCAAGGACCCACGGGCGCGTGGCCATCATCAGGTCGTGCGGCTGGTGAAGGTGACGCGCGGCTCGGTACGCTTTCGCATCGAATGCCAACCGGCATTTCATTACGGCGAAGAGCGACACACTGTGAAAATCAATCGGAAGGGCGCGCACTTCGTTTCGAAATCCATCGGTGTGGCGCTACATTCAAAAATCGCCTTGCGAAAAGGTCCTGCGGGCAGTGCCGTGGCCGAATTCGAAATTGGCGAAGGAGAGAGCGCCGCCTTCCACTTGACACTGGTTCGCGCAGGTGAAGGAATGGGACCTTCCCCGGAACTTCAGGAAACGTGGCAAGCATTCGAGCAAACGGTGCGCTATTGGCGAGACTGGCTCTCTAAATGCACGTACCGTGGCCGGTGGCGCGAGATGGTGCATCGGTCCGCGCTAATGTTGAAATTGCTCACCTACGCGCCGGCTGGCGCGGTGGTGGCCTCCCCCACAACAAGCCTTCCGGAAAGCATCGGCGGGATTCGCAATTGGGACTACCGCTATACCTGGATCCGTGACGGGTCTTACACGATCGATTCCTTGATGCGCCTGGGCTACTACGATGAGGCCAAGGAGTTCATGGCTTGGCTCGAGCTTCGCTGCCATGAACTCGGTCCGCGAGGATCGCTGCAGGTGATGTATGGAATCGAGGGCGGTAAAAACCTGGAAGAACGCCTGCTGAAAACCCTGAGCGGCTACCGCCATTCGAAACCGGTGCGTGTGGGAAATGCGGCCTATCAGCAGCACCAGCTCGATGTTTATGGA
This sequence comes from uncultured Acidobacteriota bacterium, assembly GCA_963703805.1. GTDB lineage: Bacteria > Acidobacteriota > Terriglobia > Acidiferrales > UBA7541 > DASTCZ01. Next base: position 442,933 of record CAVPFO010000002.1, read on the forward strand.
GAGCTGCTGGACGCCATTTATCTCTACGACCAGCACCAGGACCGCATTCCGCACGATTTGTGGATTGAGATTTACCGCCTGATTGAATGGGTGTGCGAAAATTGGCAACACAAAGATCACGGCATCTGGGAGGTACGCGGAGAAGCACAGCACTTCGTGCATTCGAAGGTAATGGCCTGGGTGGCTCTAGACCGTGGTTTGCGAATTGCAGCAAAACGCTCCTTTCCCGCCGACACCGACCGGTGGCTGAAAATGCGCAACCTCATCTACCGGCAGGTGATGGAGCGGGGATGGGACAGCAAGCGAAAGACTTTTGTGCAGTATTACGGCGGGGAGTCGCTCGACGCGGCGGCACTGGTGCTTCCACTGGTTTCTTTTCTTTCCCCCAACGACCCACGGATTCTTGGGACGCTCGAGGCGATCTGTTCGCCGCGACAAAAGGGCGGGCTTTTGTCCGGCAGTCTGGTCCATCGCTACAACCCGCAGAACAATGTGGATGGACTCGAGGGCGGACAAGGGGCCTTCAGCGCTTGCTCTTTTTGGCTGATCGATGCCCTAACGCGCGCGGGTCTGGAAAGCCCGAAACTTCTCGCACGTGCCCGTTTCCTTTTCGAGGAGATGTTGGGATATGCGAATCACCTAGGTCTCTACGCAGAAGAAATCGGCGAGACGGGCGAAGCGCTGGGCAATTTCCCACAGGGGCTCACGCATCTTGGCTTGATTACGGCTGCGCTCAATCTTGATTCCGCCCTCGATCGCGCCAAACAGACTTCCACTTAAGCCGCTCCTCGATCGCGCGTAAGTGCGGCCCCGCTCATCTCGCGGTTGCACTGCTGTGTCCCGCAGGCCAGTTTACCATCCCGTCCTTTGCTGTACTTCATACCAGTTGGCAGTGACCTGGCTGAGGCTCATCATCCAGATCAAGTGCGCCAAAGCATCAAAACAAATTCCATGGGGCGCTACTCTGCGGGGGATGATTTCATGAAGAAACCGTTGTTTGTTCTGATCCTGGGGATTGCCAGCCTTTTCACCACCACACCTGCTTCCGCGCAAACGCAGTGCACCACAAGCCAGGACGCTGCCGTGCAGTGCTTTGTGAAAAACGCAGTAAGTGCCCGGCTCGCGTCGCTGCCGAGCGGGATGTCTATGGCGCAGTACGAAGCTTACGGCGTAGCTGTTTCGAAGACCCTGCAGTCGCCGACGGTGCTGATGTTCTTGGCCGGGATGACCAGCGCGGTCTCCGACGCGCTTCCTGCGAAGGACGCGAACGGTTCGGCAAACGAATCCGCGCAACTCACGGCGATCAACGCCGTCGTTGCGGCTGGGCTAAAGGACGCCCTCTTCACGCTACCGGCCGGGGTGTCGCTGACGCAATTGCAGCAGGTTGCACAAAATATGACGGCGATGGCCGGGGAAAATACCGGTTTGCTGATTTCGCCGGGTGCTCTTCTGCGAACGCTTGATTCCTATCTTGTAGGTGCTACAAGCTCGGCGTCCGGCGCTGCCGCGTCGGTGAACTGGTTGCAGGTCACCAAAGGACTGTCCACCTTGGTGGATAATTTGGTGTCGACAGGTTTGATGAAACTGCCTAGCGGCGTTGCCTCAAGCGAGGTGAAGCAGTTCGCGCTCGATGTTTGCACCGCTATTGAGCAGTACAAGCTTGCGACGCAGAAGGCGCATCTGTAGCGGCCGCGCGCACGCGCGTCGGGAATTTGGTCCGTCTGCGGAATTGGCGCTCCGCACAGTTGCCTCGCCACTGTTGCTAAGGCGCTGCCGGGCAGTTTCGCGCGAGAACCAAGGTGCCGGAGACTTTCTTTCCAGCTCCTTGATTGTAGTTATAACTAAAGAGAACGTCGTAGGTCCCGTTATCGAAGATCGGCCCCATATTTTGCAGGGTACGGCCGGCGTTGAGGTCGATGTAGTACGGCGGGTCCTGAAACGTGCCCCCGGATGCCGGGTGTCGCGTGACCTGCACGCTGCCGGCCGTCGGACGTCCGGTATAGTCGATGATCACGATCGGTTGTCCATCCGTGTGATAGCGATTCGTCGAGCAGCCTTCGGTGCCCGTGATCTTCGATCCCGGCGGGTAAATCTTCGTGCCGGCCGGCAGCTTCGCCTGCGCTCCTGCTGCCGCCACGGAAGAATCGACGAACGCAAAACCCGTCAACTTGCCTTCCGCGTCTCCCGCGGCGGTCGCCGCGCTGCCCGGACCGGCACTATCCGTCGAGCTAACCGTGGCGCTCCCACACGACCAAGCCGCGAACGCTGCCAAACAACTCACGCCCAGAACAGGTAGAAGTCGCATCTGCCGCCTCCCGATGAAAATTGCTGCCGATCTTACATCGAGTCCCCAATCATTTCCGCAAAATTTAACAGATTTCCGGCCTTGGCTCATTTCAATGATACGGAAGTAAGTATTCTGTCGAATCGGGGCAAGTACGGCACTTCCGCAGGGTTGCTGATTCCCGAGGATTGCCGCAGAATGCAGCGATCATGACCTCTTTCCTTTCAAGACGAATATTTCTGACTTTGGCGGGCGGCTTCGTTGCGATGCCACAATTCGTGCTGGCAAAGGAGGAAACGCCGCCGATGCTCGATCACATATTGCTGGGTGTAAGCGATCTGGATGCGGGAATTGCGTTCGTTGAGAAAATGTCTGGGATACGCGCGGCGGCAGGCGGTTCGCATCCCGGCGCCGGCACGCGAAATGCTCTGCTGGCGCTTGGCACCGAGCGTTATTTGGAGATTATCGCGCCCGATCCCCAACAAAGTTCCGCGCCGAGCGCCGTGCACGGCGGGTTAGCGGAATTGCGCGTTCCGAAATTAATCGGCTGGGCCGTGCACACGCATGACATCGCCGCGGCGGCGGCGCGGTTGCGCAAGGAAGGAATCGCGGCAGACGGTCCGCTGGAAGGTTCACGTAAGCGTCCCGATGGCGCGATGCTGCACTGGCACACGTTACGGCTGAAGGACGACGCGGAAGGGACGCTGCCCTTCTTCATCGAATGGGGAGCGGATACTGCGCACCCTTCGAAGGACGCGCCCAGCGGGTGCCGATTGGCATCTTTTGCTGTGGCCGGACCGCATCCCGAACAGCTTCGCGAGACGTTCCGCCGCTTGGGGGTTGACGTGACCGTCGAGACAGCACCCACGCCAACCTTGCGGGCTCGGATTATAGGAGCGCACGGAGAATTTGCGCTCGCCTAGAGGTACGCCGCGCCTGCCGCGGGAGCACTCGCACTCGCGAATAGGGCTTGGCACGCTACTTTTCGCGCTTTAACTCCACTACCATCACCTCGATCGGCTTGCCTCCCGCGTTGACGTCGGCGTGCATCGTGTTTGGCGGGTTCGCAGGCAGCCAGTAGGCCTTTCCAGTTTCCCATAGGTGCTGTTCGCTGGCGCCGCCTTGCTCGACGATCTTCATGGTGCCGCCCTGCAACGCGATGATCACGCGCGGATGATCGTGCCGGTGCATGGTGAGCGGTGCATTTGGTAACACGAGCGACTTCCAGACTCTTACATCATCATTTTCGAATTGCGGGAAGCGTTGCGTTTGAAGCTCGCTCTGTTGCGACGATCCGACAATTGCAAATGGGCCCGACGCTAGCAACGCAAATAGTGTGCACCGAGTAAAAAGCGCTTTCATGGTCGCCTCCGCTGGGTCATGGTACACCAGCGGCAATAAACTGCGAGTGGTTCGAGGCCCGAACCTGACGACAGCTGGCCGAAGAGGACGAGATTTTCCGTTGCGGTTCGTTGACATCCGAAAACGCTGCGACCTATGCTTAGGCCCCTCGAGCTAGAGGCCAGGGAACAAGGGGTGCAATCATGAAGCTTCACTTTTGGAAAGAGTTTGCAGGGTTTTCCGTGCTGGCATTGCTGCTAGCAACCGGCGCGGTTGCGGCCGAGCCCATCCGCTACGAGATCAGCTTCGAGCCACCCAACACTCATATGTTGGACATCACGATTCGTGCCGGCGAGCTTGACGGAAAACAGGTGCGATTTGCGATTCCAGATTGGACTCCGGGCGGCTATGGCATCCAGAATTTCGCCGAAGACGTGCAGGATTTCCGCGCGACGGATGAGACCGGCCATGCAGCCGATTGGCACAAGACGGATAGCCAGACGTGGCGAATCGAATTGCATGGCGCGACGAGCGTAATCGTCCATTACAAGATTTATGCAAATGGACACGGCGCAACCTACAACGAACAACACGGCGCTCTGCAGGGTCCGGCGATTTGGATGTACCTCGTCGACGGAAAAACCCGGCCCACGCAGCTAAAGGTCGACACAGGTTCGTTGCCTTCCGGCTGGAAGATCGCGACCGGTATGAGGAAGACGGGCGAGGATATCTATGCGGCCGAGGATTACGACTGGTTTGCGGACGCCCCGCTCGAACTCGGCAAATTCGTCGAACGGGATTTCACCGCGCTCGGCACCACGTATCACGTGATCGTTCACGACGAATTGGGAAGCGACGAGTTTCCCGAATTTCTCCAGGGCTTGCAACGGGTGATCGAAAAAGGAATTGTGCCCGTGCTGGCCCCGGTGGAGGGCGGGAAAACCGCCGCTCCCTTTTCCGACTACTACTTCATCATTCACATCAACGGGCCGTGGCGCGGCACGTGCGGAGGCCTCGAGCATCTGAACTCCACCAGCATCGGATGCTTTAACGAATTGGATGACCGCCGCCCAACCAATCGCCATTACATCGTGAACACCTACCAGAACACTCTGGACGTAGCGGCGCACGAATTTTTTCACGCGTGGAATGTGAAGCGGCTGCGCCCGCGCGAACTGGGACCGTTTGATTACACGCAAATGGTGCACACGCGGTCGCTGTGGATCTCCGAGGGCATCACGGACTATTACGCCGCGGTGGCGCTCGCTCGCACCGGCATTTTCACACCGCAGGATTATCTGGATCACATGGGCCGCGTAATTACAGCGCTCGAACAGTCCCCGGGCCGCAAAGAACGCAGCATCGCCGATACCAGTTGGGACACGTGGTTTGGGGGCGGTGGCGGCGGGTTCGGAGCCGGCGCCTATTCCACCAATCTCGTGAACACGAACTACTCTTACTACGACGGCGGAAATGTGCTGGGCCTGCTGCTCGATCTGGAAATCCGGCACGCCACGCAAAATCGCAAATCGCTCGACGACTGGATGCGCTTGATGTACCAACGCTATGCGCTGCCCAAGCCTGGATTCGAACCCGGCGACGCCGTCCGCGCCGCTTCGGAAGTTGCGGGAACGGACATGACGAGTTTTTTCGCTCACTACGTTACGGGTAAGGATCTGCCGCCCTATGAACGCGATCTTGCCTACGCGGGCATTCGTCTGGAGCAGGAAACGTCTGCGGCCGCGTGGGTGGGAGCCACGCTGGACACCGATCCCGCAGGTCATGTGCTGATCACCAACATCATTCCGGGAAGCCCTGCGGAACACGACGGGCTCGACCGCGGAGACGTGATCACCGCGCTCGACGGAAAAGCCGTGGACAGAAAGGCGCTTGATGAGGCGTTGGCGGCAGGCCATCCTGGGGATAAGTTCGATCTCACGGTGACGCGTTTCGCCAAGCCTCAAACGATTTCGGTGACGTCCGCGACAGACCCAACCATCACGTATACGCTGAAGCCCATGGACAATCCGAGCGAACTACAAAAAAAGATCTACGATAGCTATTTCACGCCGCAGGAACAAAACAAACCGTAACAGCGAGGACGAACCACGCAAAGTCCTTGGGAATGTTGGTGGGCCGCGCAGGACTTGAACCTGCAACCCGCTGATTAAGAGTTGCGCTCGAACGGAGAACAAACGACTTACATCAATTACGAGGAAATGCGATGGATTGCCGCCAACCGCTGCGTATTCAAGCGACACCAGTGCCCGCATCGCAATCGGTCGCTCTCAATCGGGATTGCTGGTAGGCACAAAATTGGGCACACTTGCAGCCGGACCAGATATTCGTGCCAACCGTGAACGCAACTTCGCAACAGTACAACAAGAAGCGGATCGAAAAATGGTTTCTGGAGGCCGCACGCAGCACCGGCTCGATGATTCCGAGCGGGGCCATCGTGGAATCTGAAGAGCCAGATTTCAAGATAGTGACTTCAACTGGCCTCTTGGGCATCGAACTAACCGAATTCTTGCCTCCTGGCGACGGCGCACTTTTGCCTGTCCAGGCGGAGGCAATTCAAAACCGAGCTTTGAAAATCGCCGAAAGGCTATATTATTCGTCGCCCGATGCTGTGCCTGTTCGTGTGTTCACCTACCGCAACCCCGCCCAAGCTCGAAAGCTTACTCCACACGGGATGGCGGTCGAGTTGGTTGAGTACGTGAAACTGCAACTTCGGAGAACCAAGAAGAGCATATTCACGAAGTTGGACAGGGTGCCAGAAGGCTTTGGGTTAATTCAGATCGACCGACGCGGCGGCAAAGAATGGAACTGCGGCCGAACTTACCATAGCGACTATGGCAGAATATTTGCGGCCTTTGCCTCACTGGTTAGTGCAAAGAATTCTTTAGTTGAAAAGTACCGGGCCAACCTACCCGGATCAGAAATCTGGCTGCTTGTGTACAGCGGCGTTCAGGTTGCTCGTAGCGTGTCGATTCCAGCGGGCGCTGACAAGTGGGTGGTTTCGACCGCGTTCGATAAGGTCCTCTTCTTTTCAAGCTTGTCGAACCCGCAATTGATCGAGATTGCTCGTAGCTGATTTTATTCCGAGCGAAGGACATTACACGGCACGGGTGAACACAAGCTGGATAAACTTGAGGCGGATGTACGCGGAACGTGGAAATGACATTTCATTTCGTAGCCGCCTCTTCTGACCGAATTTCCTAACGAAGTTATCGAGTCGCTGGAATAGCGATTTTTGCGCGCTGCTGCCACTGCCGTCGCACTGCTCACACTTCCCTGTGCCAAAGCAGACCACACATTTCGCCGTGAGAGTCTTCCCGCTTCCGTCACAGACCAGGCATTTTCCGCTTCCCTGACAACGAGCACAGTTACCGATGGGCATGGCGCTGGACGAAGTATAGCTCAACGCGCTGGAACCAATACAACCGCCAGACCCGCGAAACCTCGCCACCATCCGATGGTGACGTGTAGGAGACGCGCAACATTGGTCCCATCTCGAAGTCCACTGTCGTCGGCGGACTCCATTCTGTTTTAAGCACCCGCGTTCGGCTAGAATCCCGTGCAAGAAAACTTAGCTCGTCCGTTCTAGGATTAGGAGGTTACACCGAACTTGAAGCACTCACGTTGCTATTTAACTATTCTTTTTTGCTGCAACTTGGCGGCTCTCAGTAGTGCGGCTCAACAATCAACTCCAGCAGGAGGCGTGAAGACTGCGGAGCAACCTGCCGCGTCTATAGCCTTTACCCGTCAACTTCGAAACACTGTTGGCTTTCTCAGTGTTACGTTCACACAAGATGCTAAGCTTCAGACGATTCAGGGAACGTGTTTTTTCGTTTGGGTGCCAGATGCGCGGTGGGGTGACGGCAAGGGGTTAACCTATCTTGTCACGAACCGGCATATGGCTGAACCAAGGATTGAAACAGGCGAGATATATCCCGTTCAGAATGTTCGTTTACGTCTCAATCTACGCTCGCCGCAAAATGGCGCTGAATCGGTGGAAGAAAAAGTGCCGATGGGGGGAACGACACGTTGGTTCATCCCCAAAGACGATGCTGTTGATTTAGCGATTCTGCCGTTGGACCCAGACCCAAATAAGTACGAATACAGAACTATTCCAAGTAGTGCGTTCGCAACACCAGACCAAATCCAGAACCAAGGCATAGCGGAAGGAGACTCAGTTGTTTTTGCAGGCTATTTTTATCAGTTCCCAGGTCAAAATCGGATTGAGCCGATTGTGCGTGAGGGTGTTCTCGCAATGATGCCGGACGAACAGTTGAACACGACCCTCCAAAAGCCAGGGAGACTCTACTTTGCTGAAGCGCATGCTTTTCATGGGAACAGTGGCTCACCCCTTTTCGTGAGCACTGGTGGATTTCGACACGGCGCTGCAATCTTATCTGAATCATATCTCTTAATAGGAATTATCAGTGGCTACTATCCTGAGGGCGAAACCTTCAGCGTGCCCGCGGCGACGGTCTTAACTGGAGAAGTGCATGACAATAGCGGCATCGCAACAGTCGTCCCCGTCGAAGAACTTTCGAAGTTACTCAACTCGCCAGAAGTGCTCGCAGATAGAGACGCCAGAGTTCGTGAGTTTACAAATCACCGCTGAGATGGCTAGTGCCTCTTTCTCCACACTTGGTTCGCTTTCTTGTTCGCATCAGAGATTCTATCAATCAGTCCTGGGGATCGCATCACAGACATGATCCACACAGACAAGCACCAGCAACTTTTGCCTGCATAATGTCGCCCTGCCGTTTCGCGGCGGCCCTAATGGTTTTTAATGTAGCTGCAGACATCCTTGACGAGATTCGAGACTTTGAATTTCGCGGGTGAGATGTATGCAACGTCTCCGTTCTTTTTGTATAGCTCCGCCCTGTCCTGCTTGCGGATAGATGAGATAAACGGTCAACATGCGGCGCAGTACGCTGCCCGACTGAGGCACCTCTCACCTAGCACCGTCAATTGCGGCCTTCGGACTTTGAGACGCACCCTCTACTTGGCGACAGACTGGGGACGAATTGACCGCAGACCAAAGATCACGCTTGCAAAAGGTGAGCGGCAGCGAGAGAGAGTTTTGACTGACGCTGAAGTCAGCCGCTACCTCGAAGTGTGTGAGCAACCGTGGCGGGATGTTGCAACAATCATGCTTGGCACGGGAATGAGACCCGGCGAAGTCTTTGCGTTGCGATGGGAGCGCGTCCTGCTCAATGGGGATAGCGGTCTCATTCAGATTTCACAGGGAAAGACGAAAGCTGCTCGAAGGGTTCTTCCAATGGTCCCCGCGGTCTTTAGCGTATTGGAGTCGCGCTGGATAGCAGCCAACAAACCAACGGACGGGTGGCTCTTCCCTTCTACGTCCAAGTGTGGGCACTTCGAGGGTGCCACAGCAAAAGGCTTTCATGCTCGCGCTCTCAAGAATGTCAATGAACACGCGGCCAAGAACAAGATACCTGAGCTAAAGCGATTTGAACCCTACGTGATGCGCCACACAGCACTAACTCGGCTCGGTGAAGCCGGTTGCGATGCCTTCACGCTTGCCCGTATTGCAGGGCATTCCTCAATCACCATTACTCAGCGGTATGTCCACCCTCAAGCTGAGGCAATCGAGCGAGCTTTCGCAAAGCTCGGCACCGGCGAGATTCCGTTGCTGCCTGCAGGTGGTCACAATTTTGGGCACAGTCAAGAATCACACGCAGTCAAAGCTGAGAAGTAAATCACCGCATCCCATTTAATCAACAAGGATTAGGTGGTGGGCCGCGCAGGACTTGAACCTGCAACCCGCTGATTAAGAGTCAGCTGCTCTACCAATTGAGCTAGCGGCCCGCGAGGAAAAAGGCCTCTTATTATACTGAGTGCGGAAGATTTGTCGAATCGCGAACTTGCGATGAAGACTTGCTGACCAGCTAATCTGGGATCACAAAACCCGCGGCTCGGGAAGATGGCTGCTCGCGCGCGGCAAATGCCGGGTTCAGCTCCTCAACATGGCGGCAATTTCCTGCGCAACTTGGCGCGCGTGCGCGAGGTCATTGGGTTCGAACGAGATGGCTGCGACGCGCGGGTGCCCACCGCCGCCGTGCGTTTCGGCGAGCGAAGCAAGATTCTTATCAATCTCGTCGCCTTTCCACGGATTCGATCCGAGCGACACCTTGGTGCGCACCGGAGAAGCGCTCACGCTGACCGAATAGAGGCAATCGGGGTGCAGCAAATAGGGGATGAACTTGTTGTATCCCTCGAGATCGAGATCGCTCACGTCAAAATAAATCACCCCGCCGCTCACCTGGGCGCGCTGGCGAATCTGTTCGATGGACCGCTCGTGGCGCTCGAGCAGAGGTTTTAGGTGCGCCGCCACCCATGGCAGACGCACGATTTCGGCCAGCGGACGCGAGGCCAGCTCCGGCACCAGCCGCGCCGGGATGCCCGGTTCGGGGGCGGCTTCGATCACCAGCGCGATTTGCGTGGCGGGCTCGCTGATGCTCACCGCCACCTCGGGATTCGCATACTGCGCGCCATCGATGATGTCGCCCCAATGGATCAAATCGGCGAGCGGTGCGGTGTCAAAACCGAATTTCGCGCGGGTCACATCCGCAAGTAACTTCGTGCAGGACTTATAGTCCGGATCGTAGAACTTGTGTCCGCTGCGATCGCCGCGAAAGTGCGCGGCGTCCTCCGGCGTAAGAAATGCGCTCTGGTGATGGTCGAACCACCACGTGAGGCGCGGCGATGAGGAATACTTGAAATCCACGATGGCATTTTCATCGCCATCGAACATTTCTTCCTCGAACGGGCGGCGCGCGCGATGGGTCATTCCGGTGTAGTGAAACTCCGCGCCGGGATGGACGCGCTCGCGCATGAATCGCGTGAAGATAGCGGCCGAAGATGCGCCATCAAAACAGCGATCGTGGAAGAATACGCGAGCCTTAACCGTTGGAGGCATTGAGTTTTTGCTCGCGCGCACAAATCAGACGCAATTCCTCGCGCGCAAAGTCCTTTAAGATGGACGGGGAGGGTGGATTTGTCAAGCGAGGGCGCAGACCGCCTCCGCCATCTCGCGTACGTTCGGGTCTTCTGGCAAACTAGCGCGCGAGGTGCCTCATGGACAATCCAAAGGCAGGCATGAATAATCCAAGGAAGGTGCACGATTTCTTGAAAGCAAACCCCAATAAGTGGCTCTGTGACGACTGTGTGGGAAGGGCGACCGGAGTTGACCGTCACGAGGTCAATACCATTGCATGGAGCTTTGCCCTGTTCCCGAAAGAGTTTAAGCGGGCATCAATAACTTGCGGGCAGAATTGCAGTGAGCGCGATAAGATGGCCACTCAAGCAATTCTGAATTCAAACTGAGTCACTACGGCAGCCCGATGATTTCGTTGCGCTCGACCGCTTGCTAGTGACGGATGTCAGGCGATCTAGGCCTTGGCGGTGCGCGCCAGGCTTTCGGCATATTCGCCGGCGAGCGGGAGCTGGTACTGTTTTCCTTGATAAGCCTTTACGATCAGCAAAATCCACAGGAGGATTGCGGTTACATAGATCAGCTTCAGCAAGATCTGCTGGATGGTGATCCCGATCCATGCGGAATCCACCACGAAGCTGATTATAAATATTTTCTCAATTGCGGTACGCAAGATTTGCAGCCCCCCAAAGACGGCGATGGATTGCCCGGCATGAAATCTCACGCTGCGGCGCTTGTCCGTCAAAAGTAGAATCACACCGCTCACCCAAAAGAGGGAGTAGCAGAGTGCCCCAGCAACGTTTTCGGGTAGCAGGTTCTTTTTGTTTTCGGCGGCCATGGCATCCAAAAGGAAGACGGCTCTCCTCACTCGGAATCATGCGCCAGTTTGAACTGCGCGGGCAATCGGCCGTTCGCAACAGGGTGAACAGAAAGATAGCCCCGGTGAGAAACCGGGGCTGCCGCAGCACATCATTCGCGCGCCTAGAGAGCGCTATCGCGCACCGCTAACTTGCGCTTACTTCCCCGCGAGCTTGTCCGCGAACTCCGCCGCGATGGGAACGCGAAAGCGCTGCCCCTGGTAGGCCGTCACCATCAGCAGAATCCAGAGAATCAGGAACGTTAAGCGCACCGCCAGGAAAAGCAGAGACACGAGTCCCCATCCGCCCAAGAACAAACTAGTAACGAAAAATTGGGCCAGGATGAAATAAATGATCGTGAGCCCGCCAAACACCACGATCGATTGCGCCGCGTGATACTTCACAAAAGGACGCTTATCGATCAGCAAGAAGATTAGACCGCTGAGCCAGCCGGCGATGTAGCAAAGAAGACCGGCCACATTCTCGGATATGCCTTCGGCTGGTGAGCTGTTCGCCATTGTGCCTCCTGCGGGAGCGACCACCGGAGTGCTACTCGGCGCCGATGCCGGAGCCGACGCCATGCTTTGACCGCAACTCGGACAGAACGCCGTGCCGTCGGCCACTTGATTGCCGCATTTGGTGCAAAACGCCATAGGAACCTCCGGTGATGGGTGTCGTCCGCAAGACGTATGCGGAGGCTAGCAGAAGTGGCATTCCAGTAGCAAGCAAGTAAGAAAGAGGCGCCCTCGGTTCCCCGACGAGCTCAGGAACTCGAATCGACAGGAGGCTTCCCAGCCAGAGCATTGGCGATCCCGGAAACGACAGGCAGCCGGATTCCCTTGCGCTCGTAAGCGTTCACCATGAGGATGATCCATAGCCCGACGCCGATCATGCCGAGGATCGCGGTGGAGAACATGTAGATGGAAGCATATGGCAACTGCTCGATGTACGCGTTTTTTGCGTAACGCCCCAGAAATATCAGTGCGAGATTTAGGCCGCCGAATACGATGGTAGATTGCGCCGCATGAAAGCGGACGTTTCTGCGTTTGTCCGTCAACAAGAAGGCGATGCCGGTGACCCACCCGAACAAATAACAGAGCACGCACGCGGCGTTATCGGGCACGGCGGACTGTACAGACTTGACGCCGAAGCCGGCCTGCTCTGCAGCCTCCGCCGCTTTTTGCGCGGGATGCAGCGGCTGGCCGCATTTCGAGCAATAAATGTCATACGGAGGCGGAAGCGTGGCGGTTTGCTGATGGCCGCATTCCGAGCAGAATGTGGAGCCTTCCGCGATCTGCGCGTGGCATTTCGTGCAAGAAACCAATTGTCGCTACCTCCTGCGCAGTGTCGCGTCGCTGGCGAGGCTAACAAAAGGAGCCGATGGCCGCAATCAGGAGTTGACGGCCTCTGGGTTCGTAGGGTTCCACGTTTTCTATCGCGGGCGCAACCGCGGCGGGATTCTCATATAGTATGTGGCGCGGCAGAATCACCCATCCTCGGAGTTGCAACTGGCTTTCGAACCCATCACGCAAGTAACTGCAGCCGCAAACGCGCCGGACGCGTCTACGCGCCACATTCTCGGCTTCCCTTGGCCCGCGAAGGTCACGCACGCGCAGCGCAGTTCCCTGATTGCGGGCGGCCTAGGCTGGATGCTGGACGCCATGGACGTGATGCTCTACTCCATGGTGTTGGCGCACCTGATGGTGGCGCTGGGCATGTCCAAGGAAACGGGTGGCCTGCTCAACTCGCTGACCCTGGCTTCCTCCGCGGTGGGCGGCGTATTGTTCGGCTTTATCGCGGATCGCGTCGGGCGCACGCGCGCGTTGATGGCTTCGATCCTCGTCTACTCCCTTGCCAGCGGTGCTTGCGGCTTTTCCGGCACAGTGGTTGAGCTGGCGATTTTCCGGCTGATCCTTGGTCTGGGCATGGGCGGAGAATGGAGCACCGGGGCGGCGCTGATTGCCGAGACCTGGCCTGCCGAACATCGCGGCAAGGCGTTGGGTTTGATGCAATCCACCTGGGCGATCGGTGAAATGATCGCCGCCGCGGTCGTTGGGCTGGTTCTTCCCCATTTCGGCTGGCGCGCCGTGTTTTTCTTCGGCGTGATCCCTGCGGGGGTCGTCTTCTGGATCTTGCGCTCGGTGCCCGAATCGGAGATGTGGGTTTCGCGTGAAACGCAGCAGCGCGGCTCGTTACGATTGCTGGCTAGATCCGATATCCGCGGACCCGCGATCATCGCTACGCTAATGAACGCGGCCAGCATGTTCGGCTACTGGGGACTGTTTACGTGGATTCCGGCGTACCTTTCGCTGCCGGTCGCGCAAGGTGGACGCAATCTCGACATCATGAAGACGACCACGTGGCTGATCCTGATGGGCGTCGGCAAATGGCTGGGCTACGCTCTTTTTGGATTTCTCGCGGATTCCGCAGGACGCAAGATCAGCTATGCCGGGTATCTCTTGATTGCGGCCGTACTCGTGCCGATTTACGGGCACGCACACAGCGAAATTGCGCTGCTCCTGATCGGGCTGCCGGTAGCTTTCTTCGGGACCGGATATTTTTCAGGCTTCAGCGCCATCGCCGCCGAACTCTTTCCTACCGAGATTCGCGCTACGGCGATGGGCCTTACCTATAACATCGGCCGCGGGTTTTCGGCACTGGCGCCCCTGGCGGTAGGTGCGATTGCAACGCGCTACAACTTTACCGCTGCGTTCTACGTCCTAGCCGGTGCTTTTTTTATAAGCGCGCTGCTCGCACTGGCTCTGCCGGAAACGAAGGGCAAGCAACTCGAATAAGCATGGCTCGGGTGGACATAGGTAACGGCGCGCGTTACGTGCTGAATTCCGAAGCGCGCAGTTCTAGTCCGAAACGACAGCTCTTCGCCCTACCGGACTTAACCCGCGCCGCCCGATTTCACCGCGCTCAGCCGAACTATCACCCGACGCCCCTGATCAGCCTTCCGGATTATGCGCGCGAGTTGGGGATTCGCGAGTTGCTCGTGAAGGACGAATCTTCCCGCATGGGATTGAACGCGTTCAAGATCACCGGCGTGGCTTACGCGATAGACCGGCTGCGCGAGAGCGGTGCCTTGCCGGCGGATTCAATTCTCGCCTGCGCCACGGACGGCAATCACGGGCGCGCGGTGGCCCGTGTCGCCCGCGAAATGAAACTCAATGCGAAAGTTTACATGCACAAGGGGGCGGTTACCGCGCGAGTGCAGGCCATTCGCGATGAAGGCGCGGAAGTTGTCATCGTTGACGGCAATTACGATGATGCGGTCCGCACCGTGGCTCGTGACGCACAGGAGCACGGTTGGGTCGTCATCTCCGACACGTCCTGGCCGGGCTACGAACAGATCCCGCGCGACATCATGGCCGGTTACACCATCCTGATGGCGGAGGCAGCTTCGCAGTGGAGTGCGATGCCTGGCGTAGTGTTGGTGCAAGCAGGTGTGGGCGGATTGGCCGCCGCAGTGCTGAGCTGGCTGCTCCACGAGTTTGGCAATCAGCGGCCGTTTGTAGTGTGCTGCGAACCAGATCGTGCCGCTTGCGTGCTCGAGTCGCTGCGCGCCGGATGCCCTGTGGAACTCAAAGGCTCGCTCGATACGATCATGGCGGGGCTTAGCTGCGGAGTAGTTTCTTCCCTCGCTTGGCCGATCCTGAAAGACGCTCTCGATGCCTGCGTTGCAATTCGCGACGCAGAATGCGCCGCCGCAATGCGCAAGCTGGCGCACCCAAGCGCCGGCGATCCACCCCTCGCTGCTGGAGAATCGGGAGCATGCGGAATCGCTGCCCTCGCGGCCATCCTTCGAGAGGATGAATTCCGGGCCGTTCGCGAAGACCTTCGCTTGAATTCGAATTCTCGAGTCTTCGTAATCAACACCGAAGGCGCCACCGACCCGGAGAGCTATCGCGTGATTACAGGAGCGGCGTAACCGCGGGTCGACACCATTACGGAATCCAGCCGGGCCAAACATAGGTGTAGAGCGTGGCAATCACGCCAACAATCGCCACCAGCAGCAAACTGTGTTTTAGCGTGAACCGGAACAATCGAGCTTCGTCAGAATGCGCCAAGCCCGTCGCGGCGGCGGCCACTGCTATGCTCTGTAGGCTGATCATCTTCCCCATCACGCCGCCTGAAGAATTCGCCGCCGCCATCAGCACCGGACTCAAACCAATTCGCCCTGCCGTGACTACCTGCAAATTGCCAAACAAAGCGTTGGACGACGTGTCGGACCCGGTGAGAAACACGCCAAGCCATCCGAGCAACGAGCTGAAAAACGGAAACGCGCGTCCAGTTGCCGCAAATGCCATGCCGAGGGTTGCTGTGGCTCCAGAGTAGTTCATCAAGAAAGCCAGGGCGAGCACGGCTGCTATCGTCAATTCCGCAAGCAGGAGCTTTCGCAGCGTGGATCCGCAAACGCGAACGAACGCCGCGGCCTTCATCCGCAGCGCCAGAAATGCCCCGCAAATGGCCGCGAGCAAACACGCCGTGCCCGACGCTGCCAGCCACGGGAACGAATAAACCGCCGCATAGGGAGCCGCATGCGAGACGACCGGCGGAATGCGTTCTACTGCGTTGTGCAATCCCGGCCACGCGAACGAAACCGTGGTGCGGTCGAGCCGCGCCTTCACTGGGCCGAAACCCCACAACAAGACGAATAAGACGAGGAAAGCATAAGGAGCCCAGGCGCGAATCAGCACGGCCGTACTGTGACGCTTACGTTCACGCACCGGCGTTTCTGGCGCCTCAGCAAGACTGACCTTTGGCTTCCAAAATGATAGGAGCATCAGCAATGCGGCCATGGCAGCGAGCGAAGCGAGGATGTCCGTCAATTGCGCGCCGATGAAGTTGGAGACCGCGAATTGCGTAGCGGCAAAGGCCGCACCGCAGACCGCCGCAGCGGGCCACACTCCGCGGAGGCCGCGGCGGCCGCTCTGAACGCCGACTAAGTATGCCGGTACGAAGAGCGAGACCGGTGCGCAGATGCTGCCTACAGCCGCGCTCAGCCGCGCGAGCGGCAGCCCCGTAACGGTCGCCAACGTTACCAGCGGCACCCCGATCGAGCCAAACGCCACGGGAGACGTGTTTGCAAGCAGGCACAGTGCGGCCGCCTCAAATGGTGCGAAGCCCACGCCGGCCAGCATCGCTCCCGCAACGGCGACGGGCGTGCCAAAGCCCGCAGCGCCTTCGATAAACGCGCCGAAAGCAAACGCGATCAGCAGCGCCTGCAAACGCGGATCGGCGGAGATGCTTCCGATCGAGTCTTTGATGATTTCAAAATGGCCGGTCTCTACGGTGAGCCGAAAGAGCAAAATCGCCGTGAAAACCACCCAGCCAATCGGGAAGAGACCAAATGCAGCTCCATAAAGCACCGATTGCAGCAGCGGCCCGATGGGCATGCGGTAGACCGCTGCTGCCACAAGTGCCGCGGCAGCGACGCCCGCCAGCGAAGCCTCCCAAGCAGGACGCCGTTTCAATCCGAGAAGGACGAGCAGCACGAAAATCGGTAGCGCCGCCGCAAGAGCCGAAAGCGCCAGGCTATCGGCGACGGGCGTATAGGTCTGCGGCCACACGATCGAATGCTCCAAGGCGGGGCGCGAAGGAGCCCGCGCGGCGCGTTGATACTCGACCCGTCTTCGCTCTGTCAAGCAGGATCGCGACGCTCGGACGAATCGGACGCCCCGCTCAGGGCTGCTCGGATTGTGCGGCGGGCTTCATCAACAGCAGGCTGCGCTCCGCAAACGGGACGTACAAGAGCGCGGCGACGGCTGCCAGCGCCAAGCCAATTCCGATTTGGCGGACAATTAGCAGCGGCGCGAGCGCCCAAAGTATGTCCAGCGGGAACACAAAAGGAAACAACTTGAAGAACTTACGATTCACGCCGCGATAGTGAAAGTACAAAGCGGAAAGCAAATAGAGCCGGATGGGAATGCCCGCAACGGCAGTGATCAACAGCACGGCGAATGCATAGCCGCTCGTTTCCACCACGATTGCTTCCACGGCAGATAACTTCGCCAGAGCGGCCAAGTAAAAGCATAGGTACATCAGCTGAATCAATCCGAATAGCTTGCGCACGCGTTTTGGCGGTGCAGCGGGCAAATCTTCCGGGTCGCTGAGGAGCGTGGTGCGCGAAGAGGGCGCGGCCTCAATAGCGGCGGTAATCTCCGATTCGATCTCGTTGACGAGGTCGTGCTGCGAGCCACTGGACGCGGAGCTTACAGCAGTCACCGGCGCTATAAAACGGTAACCTTGCCGAGGCAACGTCTCAATGTAACGCGCATCGGTGGCGGAATCACCGAGCGCTCCACGCAGCTTGTTGATCGCCGTGTTTAGCCCATGATCGAAATCCACAAACGTATCCGACGCCCAGAGTTTCTGGCGCAGCTCATCCCGCGTCACCACCTGTTGCGGATGCGCAAGAAGGATCAGCAAGACTTGCAACGGCTGCGCTTGCAGCCTGGGCTTCTGCGAACCTTGCTTTCGCAAGTCTCCTGTAGTTGCGTCCAATTCGAACGCTCCGAAGCGGTAGAGCTTGGCGGAAGTCGGATCGTTCGACATGGCGGTGAGCCGCGGCACACATTGTAAGAGAGACGGCCTGCGAATTGGCCGTTTTCCACACGATGCGGGTATATCTCTGATTATGCATGCCTTAACGGATGACCTGCGGGTGAGCTGCATTTGACGTCCGGTGCATTGCCGGCAGATACGCACTCGGCGCATTCTGGCCGCGGAGGTAGCTCCGTTGGAATACGGATCGAAACCGCACAATAGGGTCGGAGAAAGATCGCTTCTGAAGCTTGCTGTCACCATGACACTCTTGGTTACGCCTGCGCGGGCTGCGGCGGCAGAACTCAAACCCGCGACGGTTCAGGCGTTCGACCGCTATATCCAGACGAGCGAAGCGCGCATGTTCGCATTGCGGCCGCGCGATTCTTTTTTGTGGATGGATGCCCTGCCCGGGGAGGGACGCGCCAAGGCCTACGCGAAACTGCAGGGCGGCGAGATCATCGTGGAACGTTCCGAAGCGGGCGATTCATCGATTGGTATTGCGGCGGAAGGCGGCGGCCTGATCCACGACTGGACCGCGATTGTGTTTGTTCCTGGAGTCTCGCTGTTACAAACGCTAAAGCTGCTCCAGGATTACAACCGCGCCGCCGAGTTCTACCAACCGGATGTGACTCGATCGAAGTTGCTATCGCGCTCAGGCGACGACTTCCAGGTATATCTGCGGCTCAAGCGAAAGGAGGTGATCACCGCGGTCTTCGACACCGAATACGATATACGCTACTCGAGTCTCGACGCGACCCACGCACAAAGCCGCTCCTACAGCACGCGAATCGCGGAAGTGCAGCACACTGATGAATCCAGCGAATCCGATAAGCCTGTCGGACAGGATGACGGTTTTCTCTGGCGACTCGATTCTTACTGGCGCTTCTTCCAAGCCGGCGGCGGCGTGTACATCCAGTGCGAAGCAATCTCGCTGACGCGTGATATTCCCGAGGGTCTTGGTTGGCTCGTCAGTCCCTTCATCACCAAAATTCCGAGTGAATCTTTGCGGCGAACACTCGAATCCACCCGCGCCGCGCTGATTCGCGAGTATGGGAAGCCTGTCAGCAAAATGACAAGCATGAGAGGAGAAGACGATGTCAATGCAAACAGCATCCGGCGAAATTCATAGCACAGAGTCGATCGCTGCCACTGCAGAGCGCCCCGCTTGCCGCGATAGTGTGCCTGCATTTTCGAATGCGGCAAGAATCCAGCAAAGTGCCACGGCAAATTTCGAAAAGCGGATTTTGCTGTGGATCGCGCGGAGGCTGCCGCCGTGGGTCGGTTCGGACGGCCTCACCATCCTAGGATTTGCGTCCATGTGGCTGGCGTGCGGTAGTTACGTCATTGCGCGGTGGAATCACGTTGGTCTGCTGCTCGCGACGCTTGCGCTGGCGCTCAACTGGTTTGGCGACAGCCTTGACGGGACGCTCGCGCGCGTGCGCGAGCGTCAGCGTCCGCGCTACGGGTTCTATGTGGATCACATGATTGATTCGGTCGGCGCGCTTCTGCTGATGGGCGGCCTGGCAGCCTCCGGCTATATGGACTGGCGGATCGCGATCGGCATGCTCGTGGCGTTCTTGCTGCTTTCCATCGAAGTCTATCTCGCCACGTACACGCTGGGATCGTTCCGGCTCTCCTTCTGGAAGTTTGGTCCTACCGAAATTCGTCTTTTGCTCGCTGCTGGAAACATCACCTTATGGCTGCGTCCAGATGCGCGTGTCAGCGGATCGCAATTTCGGCTCTTCGATTTCGGCGGCGCGGGCGCAATTCTGGGCATGACGGCGATGCTGGTGGCGTCGGCGGTCGCGCACACCATGCGGCTCTACAAGCTGGAGAGAATCACAAATTAGAATCGTGAGGGCGGTGACCGTCAGTGCCGTTGATTGATCGCGGCTTGTCTACCCCGCCGTTGATTCTGAAAATAGGTACAATCTGAACTGACGGGACATTCTTCGCACTTCGGGCGTGACGCTTTGCAAAGTTCCTGGCCGTGGCGCTTGATCAAGAGATACGCACGAAGCAGCACCGAACAATCCTCCGGGAGTTCGCCGCGGAGCGCTTCTTGTGCAGAACGATATGTGGCCGCGTAGTTTTTCTGTTCCTCGCCGAAACCGAGACGCGGCAACACCTGGATGCAATTTGAAGGAATGGCCGCGACCGGCGCCGTCTTCGTGAAGAGTAGAATCTTTTCGGCGGTCGGGTCGCCGACCGTGGGAAATTTCTTCAGGGCTTTCTTTGCCTGGGGCGGCGGCTGCTTCATGGTAGCGCGCAAATCACCGCCAAATTCGCTTTCAACCCGCGCTGCGATCTCCTTCAGGCGGCACGCGCGAAGCTCCGGAACCATGCCGCCCGCGCGCATCGTCCCGGTGAGCTTCTTGTCCGGAATAGCGAGAATCTGCGAAGGCTGCAAACCCACATTTTGCTTCAGAGCCAGGAATCCCTTGTCACAGCGGTCGTCCGATTGCGGATAGCCACAGTTGCGGTGCAGGAGCATCTCGTACGGATCCACAGGGTACGGCGGCTTCGGTTTGCCGTAGTACTTTTCCAAACGATCGAGGAGTTTGGCGAGCCTCGTCTTCATAATGCTGGAATTGTAACTCTGCATGTCCTGCCTGTTCGAAATAACTCAATTTCCCACTGAAACAAACCCGGGCGTGGGCGATCGAGGAGGTCCTAAAGGGTGTCGCGGCCAAGAAGCGAGGACGCGCGCCGTCAGCGCCGTTTGACGGCGTCGGTAACGTTAAGCTGGGAAAGAATGGAGCGGGCACGGGTACTGAACGGATCGAGCTCGAGCGCCTTATCGCAAAGGGAGCGCGCGCGTGAGAGCAGTCCCAGTGCCAAGCAAAGGTGCGCCAGATCGACATGCGCGCCCACGTTGAAAGGGTCGAGCTCGATCGCATTTTCGAAACATTGCACCGCTTCTTGCCGATATTGCGGCACGGTTGCGAGGCTGCGCCCCAACAGTACGCGGCACACCGCGTTTGCAGGATCGAGTTCCACACACTTGCGCAACCAAACGATCGAGCTGGGATAATTTTTGGCCTTGATCAGATCCTGCGCGCGGGCCAGAAATTCCTCGACCCTTTGCTGCGATTCCGATCTCGTGCCGCGCAAGGTCCAGGCGCCGCGGTCCGCCCATTCTTTGTCGTAGCGCGCGCGTGAAGGCTCGTGCGAGAGCGTCCGATAGGCCTCGGTAAGGTTTTCCATCAGCTCGTCCACCAAGGGAAGTAGCCGCTCGTTCTTGCGGTGCAAGTCTGGGTGAAATTTCTTGGCCAGCGAATAGAAGCTGCTCCTGATTTGTTCCGGAACGGTGCCAGGCATCACGCCGAGCAGGCCGTAGAAATCGCGGTTGCGGGCAAAGACCAGCAGGCGCGCGCCCTCCGTGAAGATATCCTCGTGAACTGCTTTTCGGGAAGCCGCCGGAGTTGCTGCGGTACGCGGCGCGGCCCGCGGTGATGTCTTCGCTTCACCGCCTCCACGTGGAGCTCTGCGCCGCTCGGCCGTGAGCGGCGGCTGGGGCAGCAACGATAACTGCTTGAGAAATCCATCAAATCTGGCCCGGTGATCGCCGGCCATTTTGATGACGGCGACGCCCATGCCCTTCCCAGGGCGCACGTTGCGAACGACGGCGCGCAGGCGAATCTCCCCGCCCGGCACGTCAAACAGAATCTCAAGCGGCGTGCCAACGGAACAAGCGTGCTCCGTCATAATAAACATCCCGCCGAGCGAGAATTCCGAGACGCGCGATACGTGCCGCACCCCCGCTCCCTGCCAGCCCAGGAACGTCCCTTTGGGCGCGCGGAAACGCGTATAGCGTCGCCGATTTGTAGGCGGCGCGGCGGTTGCCGAGTCCATTCATCGAGCGTACGGTCCCCGTTTGTTCTACGCAATAGCACCAAAGGCCGGTTGGCGCCTAAAGGGCAGCCAAAGGTCAGTAGGAACAGGTGTGCCAGGCTGGGCCGGCCGCCTTAGACGGAATTGACATACACACGAATTTCGGTGAGGCTTGTAGTCCGCGGTGCGGAAGTGGCGGAACTGGCAGACGCGCGGGACTTAGGATCCCGTGGCTGAAAAGTCGTGGGGGTTCAAATCCCTCCTTCCGCACCAGTAAATCACCAATGTTTATGCTGGTTTCAGCGTACGCGATAAGATCCCGTGACGAAAATGTGCCCGAGAAATAGACCGTCCCGTCCCGTATTCATCCTTTCGATTCTTAGGAGCGCGAGTGTGAGTCGAGGCCGCAGCAGGTGGCTTAATTTCTTTTCGTCCCGCAGGATTCGTAGTCTGTCGCCGATCACCATGTCCGGATTATTTCAAATGGTTGGTGGGCTCGCAAGTCTGGTAGAGTCGCCAACTTATGAGCCGACCCCGAGGAATAACAATATTGGCGATCTTTGATTTTGTGACCGCCGCCATGGCTGTCGTCGTCTCGATTGTCTTTTTATCGAACCCAGAGATGACGATCCTCTCATCAGGCCCAGGTGCAGACATCACTCTGCGTGCAATGCGACTCATAGGCGGGCCGGCAGTATTTGGTCTTATATTCGCCGCGATTTACACGGCGATTGGCATTGGCCTGCTGTTGTTGAAAAGGTGGGCTAGGATCGCCGAAATCATTTCGGTCGGGATCACTACTTTTCAGGCCATCGTGGATTTGGTGCGATGGTTTGAAGTTCTTGAGCACATATTCTTACTCGCGCTCAGCCTATGGATAATGTCGTACCTATTAAAGCCGCACGTCAAACAAGCGTTTGCTCGTGGGCTCAGGCCCTAACGAGGAACTTTGGGAACGGTTTAGCTACAAACAGCCTTGCGGCCATCGGAAGATGCTTACCTTCCTAAGCACGTCTGAGTCGTAAATCATTCCTATTCCGTTGTGCTGTTCGGCGGCGGCAAATTGAAACGCTATATAGATTCCCTCGTAATCGAAGGGGAAACCGGCTCGCTCTCGTCCAATCAGCACCAAGTCGGCGTATGCAGAGTGCTCATCAATGCAGCACATTTGCTGAAAAGCCGTGCTCTGGTCTCGAAGATAGCTCTCAACTTGCTTGCGGTTCATGTCGGGGATAGCGACTCTTGAATAGCGCTGGAGACTCACTTCGTAAGTTTCTTCACGTCGTTGATGCGCTCGCTGCCTCGAAACGTGCCATGCGTCAACCACACAAGCTGTCAAAACCATGCCAACCACCACGTAGGCTATTCGGATGGGCCGTTTCATCTTGCGAAAGTATACTGACGTTCGCAGACCTAAGGTGATTTTTGCTGCAAAAACAAAAACGGCCCGGCGAGAGATCACCGAGCCGTCAGAATTTTCTGAGTCGAGTTTGATCTAGAGACGTATTCTTCGCCGAATCAACCCAGCCATGCCCAAAAGTCCGCTGCCCAACATGACCAGCGTCCCCGGCTCGGGCGTTGGCGAAACGTTCTGAGTCACATCGACAGTAGCGCTGTACGTATCGGTCACCGTGCCACCGGCGGCGATGGCAGCCAGGAAGGTTTGGTATGGCTCAGTGATCTGCGTTGAAAAAATGGCGCTCCATGTGCTCAACCCGTCGCTCGTTACTCCGGAAACCGTCCAACTCACCGTCAAAGCGTTGGCGGAGGTGTTCTCCAAATTGAGCATGCTCAGGATGTGACCCGACACCGCAGCGGGAGTGCAAGTTTGCCCCCCAGCAGGTGGCGTTGCAGCGCAACCCGCCGAAGGGTTGACGCCAGCGTCAATGAAGTCCAAATTCAACGTCTGGGTCGGCCCTGACGGAAAACTGATGAACACGGTTGGCGTAAAAGCCGTGCCGACCGGATTCACCGCACCCGAAATCGAATTGACGTCATTTGTGCCGTCGGACCCGACAAATGAGCCTGTGCCGCCGCTAAGCGTAAATTGGTCGGAGACATTGGTCAGGGACGAGAACGAAACGGAACTAGAGGTGATGCCGAAATTCCCTGACATGTTAAAAGTTCCAAACAATGCAGTGGCGTGGACCGCGCCGCCGCAAAATAGAGCAAAGCTACAAACAATGAATAATATTCTGTATCGCAATGGGCCCTCCCCAAAAGACCGCAGAGCACGAAGTCTAAAGCACGCTGAACACCTAAGCAAATTAATTGTTGATGAACGTTGGGCAGCGCGCTCGATATGACCGGTGAATCAAAGCGCGACGCCCTTCGTTATACTTCCGCCGTACCTCACCCGTGTTTTCCCGCTGGACTGGTAGCTACAGGGGCGATCTCTGCGAAAGATCCAAGGTTGGCGAGAACCGCATCCAGTTCGACCACGGCTCGATCTAGCTCGCGGAGCCGTTCTTCCCGCTCGTCAATCATAGCAGAGTTCGCAATGGCGGAAACCGTTTCACGCATTTGTCTGTTGAGGTTGGCGACAAGAAGCATTCGCTCCTTCAAACGCGCCAGCCCCGCCGTTTCGTAACTTGCCGAAAGATAAAACAGCAACAGCAGAGCTCCCAGAATTCCAATGGCAATATCGTTCAATAGGGTTGAGGCGCCGGAAATACCCACCCTCTCAAGCAGCAGGTCCATCGCGTAGCTGGCAAAGAAGAGAACGAGTCCGGTGATGGCTGCCGGACGCACGCGTTCAAACGCAAGCCAGCTTGGCAGGCGATTCCTTTCCACGGACTTCCTCCTCGCGCAACGGGGACGTTCGGCAAAGAATAAACCATTTCCTCAGGTGGACCAAATACCCGAACGGCATTCCCGTCTGCGCGTTGAGCGACCGGCCATGCGGCGCCTCGCGGTGATGTCTCTGGCGATTCGCCACCTCTTTCGCCGTCGCCAATAACACGTTTCGCAAAAGCAAAACGGCCCGGCGAAAGATCACCGAGCCGTCAGGATCTTCTGAGTAGAGTTTGATTGCTAGCGAGGTGCCCTTCGCCGAATCACCCAGCGATACGCACATTTATCAGCGTCGAGCCTAAGCCATGACGACCGCGGGTGTGCCGAATCGCGATCTTGTTCCCCCTCCGCTATGATGCAGCCCGCCGCGCATAGCGCCACTCGAACAGAAACGCAATCACAACTCCTATCAGCACGAGCGGCCAGACCAAACGGGTGTTCACGTGAATCATCCCCACACCCGATAGCAAAAATACAACGCCAGCAATCAAAAACAGTGGGCCAGTAATCGCGCAATGAAAAGAGCGATTCCTGGACCAGTTGGCTAGACAGCCGATGGCCATTGCGAATAAACACGCCGCCCCGGACGCATGGAGTGGACGCCAATAGAGTCCTATGAGACTCAACACTCCCCACGCCACGAGGGAGACAATAAACCAGTAGCAGAGCGCGGCGGGCGACGTACAGCAAGCTTGGACTCGCCTTGTCATCGACTCTCACGCTACCACGTCATTTGCTGAATCGGGGATTCGTTTCCGCAACGCCAACTGCAGCGCTAAGAACCTTACTACTGACAGTTTGAGGATGAAGAAACCGGTTCGGGGTTGCCGCCGTAAGGTCTAACTGCTGCAATTCAATAGGAAAAGCCGGCAGACGCCCGGGCCGCTATTAGGCAGTAACCAAAGCAGGCTGAGGGTCTACCTTGAACCACTCTCCGCCATTTAGAATGGTCTCAATGGCAGGTATCAGGTCGGTGCCGATTTCACTTTTGGGAACGAACCCGCGCACCCCCGCCTTTCGCAGGCTACTCATCAGGGTGGCCAGGTCATGCAAGCTCTCGGTCACGACGATAGCGGCAGGACAATGTTCCAGAATTTTCTTGGCTGCCTCGATGCCGTTCATCCGTGGCATTTGAAAATCCAGGATCGCCACATCGGGACAATCCTCGTGAGCCTTTTGCACCGCTTCGTCCCCATCGGCGACCTCGGCGACGATCTGCCAATCGCTTCGCGCCGCGAGCACGTGACGAATCATCCGTCTTGCCGATTCATGGTCATCCGCTAGAAGTATGCGCACCATCAGGTGGTTCCTACGAAAACTGCGCCGTTCCAAAAGGACGGGCGATTGGCGTCTCGCTCCCGACTCAACGAATGATTAATTGTCCCGGACGGCATTGGCGCATGCCACGATTTCCTTGGTACCTACAAACATTGCAAAAACTTCCCGGTCGGTGAGTAGCGCCAGCAGGCTGACTTTTTCTTCTGCGGCAAGAATCCCCTGAACGGAACATTTCCAAATTACGGTGGAATCTGAAGCCCTTTCGAATAGATCGTACTCGCGGTCTGCCATGTGGTTGCCCCCGCTGCTCTTTGTATCCCGGAAGGCTGCGGCAAGTCTGTGCCGAATGGTGCAAAGCGCGGGGCTCGTAGAAGGGGACGAAGGCAGGCGCACTTCCACTCGATCGCAAGCTTCCGTTCGAAGAGGCTGGGGAATCTTCCGCCGCAACTTCTCATTTGCTTCTTGCGCATTGGCGAATCCTCAGCTAACTTACCAAGCGCTTGCTTGGTTAGCAGGTACGATCGCGACCGGGGAGACCAACGTCAGATGCCGCTGATCCGCATCGTCGGCGAAAGGGCTGTCCGCAAACCCCTGGGCATCGTGCCCTTCCCCAGCGCGGTGCTCGATATAGCGGCGGTACAGAAATCGCTACCCGAATTGCAACGGCAGATTTCGAAGAAATATCTCGGCGCAATTGTCGAGATCTGTTACGCCCGGCGAAATCCTTTCGGCACCTCAGACGTTGTGCACTTGGTGGCTGTGGGCATTGCCATTTTGGGACCACAGGCAAGAGTGCGCGAGGCACAATCAGGCGGCGACCTGCGCACGTGGCTGGAACTGAAGCTCAAGACCTTATTCGGCAAAAGAACAAGACGACGAATTGCGTAGCAATCGTTAGCAGTACCCCAGAGTAGTTCCTTCTTGCGATTCGCAACCGGGTTCGGTCGCGAGCCAAAACTTTCCGAAAATAAAAACGGCACCGGGGCGGGAAAAAACCCTCGCCCCGGTGCACGTTGATAAAGCGGCGCCGAACTTACTGGCGCTGCGACGACGGCGCTTGTGATCCGGCCATGCCGGAATCGGCGCTATACACCGTTACTTCCACGCGGCGGTTCTTGGCGCGTGCTTCGCGCCCGCGGCCATCGTCCACCGGATGGGTTTCGCCCAATCCCACGAACTGTACGCGGTAGACGGGCAGGTTCTTCTCGCCGACGAGGTAATCCATCACGGCTTCGGCGCGGCGGCGGCTCAACTCTTCGTTATAAACCACAGAGCCAGTCTTGTCCGTAAAGCCCTCGATGGCGATGTAAAAACGCTTGAAACTGCCGGCCTGCGACACAAGCTGATCGAGTTGTTGCCTGGCGTCGTCATTCAGCTTGTCGCTATTGAACTTGAACAGCACGGTGGCCTGCTGCGCCTGCTTATAGTCGTCCAGATTGCCAAGCGAACTGCGCAGGTCCGCAATCTGTTGCGTGTTGCGGTCGGTCTTCTGATCCACGGCGGCGACTTTATTGAGCGCATCCGTGGCGCGCGAATCGGCCCCGTTGGCTTTTTCCGAGGTGGCGCTCAGCTCGGTCTCGTCGCGCTCGAGATCTTTGCGCGTCTGATCGAGCGTAGCACCCTGTTGCTGCTGCGTTGTGGCCTCTTGGTCTACTTTTTGCTGAATAGGCTGCTCGGTTTGCGCCACGTATTTCTTGGTTGCGCAGCCCCCGCCCACCAGCGCCAGCGCCAGTAACAGCGGCATTGCGGTGTTGCGTATCATGGGTGCTCCTCCGGTCGTGAAATTGTCTCGAGTATCGTCTGGGATATGCCGGAAACCGAGGTACACCGGAGCGGCTGGAATTCTCAGACGTTCCGATTTTCCGGGCGTTCGTTGAGGGCGGGCTTAAATCATATTACATTCGGTGCACGGAATCAATTGCCCCCCTCACTCAATTCCCCATTCCATGCCACTCCATTAGATGATCTTTTAGAGAAAATGGTGCCGGGAAACGATCCGGCACGTCTCGTTTGCGATTTGCCGCCCTGCGAGATTGCAAAAAGCGATGCCGTGAGGTTAGGATGCGCAGTGCGCGCCAACGCGCCCAGGGGGATTCGCATGAAGCGGCTCGCGGGAGTTCTGGTAGTGGCCTTATTCTGCGCATTCGCGGTATCCGGCCAGCAGGGCGGCTCCAGCGCGAATCCCGTAAGCGACACTCTGCGGCAATTGCTCGCACGAAATGCGAAGAATCTTACGGCCGCCGCGGAAGCAATGCCTGCGGATAAGTATAGCTATCATCCGACGCCCGAGCAGATTACCTTCGGCCACCTGATGATGCACATTGCGCAATCGAACACGCTGCTCTGCTCGAAGATCAGCGGTGCCGCGGCTCCGGCGGATGCGGGCCTAAAGGAAACTGACGGCAAGGAAAAGCTCGCGGCGGCGCTCAAAGAGTCATTCACCTACTGCACCACTGCCTTGGCAAACGTGGACGATTCCGGGCTGGGCAACTCGATTACGCTCTTCGGAACTCGGCAGACGACCAAAGCCGGCGCCATCATCTCACTCGCAAACGACTGGGCCGATCATTACTCCGCGGCGGCAATGTACCTGCGGCTCAACGGAATCTTGCCGCCCACCGCGCAGCCCCCGGCCAAATAGGCGGGCAGTCGATTTCCCCAAGAACTTTCCGTGCTAAGACGGACCGGCGCCAGCAGCTGGCCGGGCCTCCATGGACGGAATAGCTTACGACATCAGTTCCATGAGCACGATGGGTTGATAGATGTGCGGAACACTCATGTCTTTCGAGATGAACTTCAATTTCTTGCTGGTTGACTCAGAGATACCTCGACTATCGATCCTTCGCGGGCTATTCTCTACCGTTCTCGGTCGTAGCGCGTCGGTCGCCTGGTAGGTCAAAATCGAAATCCCGGATCGAATGTGAGAAAGTGCGGAAACTCCGCACGTACACACGGTGAGTGAAGCACCAATCGGGAGGGACTTTGAATAAGCGAAGTGTCGCATGCAGTTTTGTTGGCGCCACATGTTTGATCGGGGCCTTAGCCTTCACGTCGGCGGTTCACGCGCAATCGGCAATCGCCGGGCCCGCCGAGAAATCTGCCGCGCTTGCGGGAAAAATGCGGACGTACTTCGTGGCGGCCGACGAAGTGAATTGGGATTACGCGCCCACCGGGCGCGACGAAGCGATGGGAATGCCATTCGACGAATTGCAAAAGGGCTACGCCGAATCAGGACCTCACCGCATCGGCCGCGTGTACAAGAAAGCGATCTACCGCGAATACACGGACGCATCGTTTTCCACTCTGAAGACGCGCGGCGCTGAAGAGCAATATCTCGGTCTAGTCGGGCCGATCCTGCGCGGAGAAGTGGGTGACACGATCAAGATCGTATTCAGGAACAACGCGTCGCATCCCTACAGCATGCATCCACATGGAGTTTTGTATCTGAAAGATTCCGAAGGCGCCGACTATAACGACGGCACATCCGGCGCGGACAAATCCGATGGCGGCGTGCCTCCACATGCGACGCATATTTATACTTGGCAAATACCGGAGCGGGCGGGACCCGGGCCAAATGATCCGAGTTCTGTTTTCTGGCTCTACCATTCGCACACGGATGAGCTGCAGGACATCGCCTCCGGACTTTTTGGAATGATCGTTGTGGTGCGGCGCGGAATGGCGCTGCCTGATGGCCGTCCAAAAGACGTGGACCGGGAATTTTTGAACATGTATATCGCCATCAACGAAAACGAAAGCTGGTACTTGGAGGACAACATTCGCGCTCACACCACCGATCCAAAGGGCGTGGACCGCGCGCAGACTTCGCTGATTACTCCCAAAGGGATGGCGGGAACGATCGCTGGCACGGGCTTCGTGGACACCAACATCAAATGGACGATCAACGGATACATCTACGGAAATATGCCGCTGATGACGATGAAGCAGGGCGACCGCGTCCGCTGGTACGTTGCGACGCTGGGCGATTTCAACAACGTACACACTCCGCACTGGCACGGTAATACTGTGCTCGTTGCCGGGCAGCGCACTGACGTTATTCAGGTGGGCTCCGCGCAGATGGTGACGGCAGACATGACTCCGGATGCGCCCGGCATCTGGCTTTACCATTGTCACATCAGCGATCACATGCTGGCGGGAATGAGCGCGCGGTACGAAGTGAAGCCGCGCTAGAAATTCAGAGGCGGGACTGGATGCGGGCGGCCAGGGTGCGGAAATCGCTTGCGCCCGCGCTTCGTAATTGAGAAACAGATCGCGCACAATGAAGTTGCCGATTGGAATCGCGGGCGAAGGAATCACACCGTAAGTCACTTTTTTCCGCACCGTGAGCTATTCCTGGCCATGTTGACGCCCATGCGCTCCTTATCTATACTGATCTTTCTTTCAGGACCCTGTGCATTCAGGCTTGGCGGCCGGTCCTCCCTGCCCTTCCTTTTCCCGGAAACGAAAGCGGTGAAAGGTGAAAGCATTGTGAGCGCAGCGCCGCAAGCAAACTTCCGAGGCTACGAAGCCCTTCATGAGCGATAGTGAAGCTACAGCCACCTGCCGGCGCGAGCTGGAACTGGAAATCCCGGCCGACGAAGTCCAAAAAGCTAGCGACAAAATAGCGAAGGAAATAGCCCGCGTGGCGCGGGTGCCCGGCTTTCGTCCGGGCAAAGCTCCCGTGGCGTTGATCCGCCGCAAGTTTGCGGGCGACATTCGCAGCGAATTGGTGCAGCAACTGGTGCCCGACCGCATCGGCAACGCGGTGGCCGAGCAGAAGCTCAACGTCGTCACTCAGCCTCAGGTCGATCAGGTGGATTACAGCGAGGGCGGGCCCCTGAAATTCCGTGCCAGCTTCGAGGTCTTGCCGGAATTTGAACTGGCCCCTTATAAGGATCTGGAAATCGCCGTCGAAGCCCATGAGTTGAGCGACGAAGATGTCGAGAAAACACTCACCGAAATGCGCGAGCGTGCTGCGACTTTCGTACCCGTCGAGGATCGCGCCATCGCCGATGGAGACTACGCGCAGCTGAAGTTAATGGGCACCCCCGCGGGTGGCGGCGAGCCGCTCAAAGCGGAAAACGTGCTGTGCCATATAGGAGCGGAAGAAACTCTCGACGCGTTTAACGAGAACCTTCGTGGCGCAAAGCCCGGAGAGCAGCGCCGCTTCGACCTCACCTATCCCGCCGACTACCCCGATGAGAAACTGAGGGACAAGATCTATCACTACGTGGTGGACGTCACCGGCATCAAGGAAAAGAAAATCCCCGAAGCCAATGACGAGTTCGCCAAGGACGTCAGCGACGCGAAAACGATCGATGAACTGCGTGCCAAAATCCGCCAGGGGCTCGAGGCCGCTCGCGATCAGCGGCACGCCGAACACGTCCACGACCGCATTATCGAGACATTGATCGCCGCGAACGACTTCCCTGTTCCTGATGCCCTGGTCGAGCACCAGATGGACGCGCGTCTCGAGCGCGCGGTGCGTAACCTGGCGGCGCAGGGTGTCGATCCGCGAGCCGTGAACGTGGATTGGGTCTCCATGCGCCAGCGGCAGCGGGACCGCGCGGTGGAAGATGTGAAGGCGGAGCTCATCCTTGACCGTATCGCCACGGCGGAAACTATCGAAGCCGATGAAGCAGACCTCGAAAAACAGATTGAAGCGCTCGCGGAGCGCAGTGGCGAATCCGCAACAGCCGTGCGCGCGCGCTTGACAAAGCAGGGAGCGGTGGATAGGATGAAATCGAAGCTGCGGAGTGAAAAAACTCTGGCCTGGCTTCAGCAACACTCCCGCATCCGCACAGAAAAAGCAGGCAAGGGGTAAATAAGCGGGCGGGTGAACCTCCTCGGCATTTCCCAAAAACTTCCTAATATGCGGCAACCTGACGATCCCGGCGCTTACGCGACGACGCTCATCCCGATGGTGGTGGAACAAACCAACCGTGGAGAGCGCGCCTACGACATTTATTCACGGCTGTTGAAAGACAACATTATTTTCATCGGTACGCCCATTGACGATCACGTGGCGAACCTGGTGACCGCGCAGCTTCTCTTTTTGGAAGCGGAGGACCCGGAGAAGGACATTTCCGTCTATATCAATTCGCCCGGCGGCTCGATCACGGCCGGAATGGCCATTTACGATACGATGGAGTTCGTGCGGCCCAATGTCGTCACCATCTGCGTCGGCCAGGCCGCATCCATCGCCTCCGTGCTCTTGACCGCGGGTGCACCCAAGAAACGTTTTGCGCTGCCCAATGCGCGCATCCTGATCCATCAGCCCTGGATGTCCGGGCTTTCCGGTCAGGCATCTGACATTGATATCCACGCAAAAGAAATCCTGCGCATGCGCGCCTCGATCAATGACCTCTACGTAAAACACACAGGCCAGTCGCTTGATAAGATCGAGCGGGATACCGAGCGCGATTTCATCATGTCTGCGGCGCAGGCCAAAGAGTACGGGCTGATTGACGAAATTATTTTCAAACACCGCTGATCCTGCTGCTCCCGCGCCGTACCAATCAGTTAGTAGCAATATGGCGCGGAGAGTCCGCGTCCGTGAGGGATTGAGCCTAGAATGATGCCCGACGTTAGCCGCCGTTCCCAGGGGAATGGCTCGAGGCCAAACAACCCGTGAAAAAGATCGGCACTGAAGAGCCGCTGCGCTGTTCCTTCTGCCATAAGACGCAAGAGCAGGTGGAAAAGCTGATCAGTTCGCCTTCCGACTATCCGCGCGCCTTCATTTGCAACGACTGCGTGCGCGTCTGCCAACAGATCCTGGATGATGAGAAGCGCGAGCAGGCCACGCCCGTCAACCGGCGGCTGCCGCGTCCCCCGGAGATCAAGTCCTTCCTCGATAATTATGTGATCGGGCAGGACAAAACCAAGAAGAAGCTCGCGGTAGCGGTTTACAACCACTACAAGCGCATCTTCCTGAATCGCCAGCCTGGTGAAGTCGAGCTGACAAAGTCGAACATTTTGCTGGTGGGTCCGACCGGAACCGGAAAGACGCTTCTGGCGCAAACTCTCTCGCGCATGCTCGAAGTGCCCTTCGCGATCGTGGATGCGACCACGCTCACCGAAGCGGGTTACGTCGGCGAAGACGTCGAGAACATTATATTGAAGTTGTTGCAGGCCGCGGATGGCGACGTCACCCGTGCGCAGCAAGGTATCATCTACATCGACGAAATCGACAAGATCGCGAAGAAGGACGAGAATCCTTCCATCACGCGGGATGTTTCCGGCGAAGGCGTACAGCAGGCGCTGCTGAAGATTCTCGAAGGCACTGTCGCAAACGTGCCGCCGCAGGGCGGCCGCAAGCACCCGCATCAGGAATTCACACCCGTGGATACCACCAACATCCTGTTCATCTGTGGCGGGGCCTTCGTCGGGCTGGAGAAGGTGATCGAGCGGCGTGTGGGCCAGAAATCGCTGGGTTTCCACACGGATGCGCAGCCTTCCACGCCGAGCCGCCGGAATATTGAGATGCTCGAACAGGCGCAACCCACCGACTTGATTCGCTACGGCCTGATCCCGGAATTTGTGGGACGGTTACCGGTGATGGGCGTGCTTGCCGATCTGGATAAGAGCGCGCTGATGCGCATTCTCACGGAGCCCAAAAATGCGCTGGTGCGTCAGTATCAGCGTCTGTTTGAATTTGAGAACGTTCGGCTGCGCTTCACCGACGATGCCCTCGAGATGGTTGCCGAACTGGCATTGCAACGCAAAGTCGGAGCACGCGGCCTCCGCATGATCCTCGAAGATTTGATGCTCGACCTTATGTACCACCTGCCCGCACAACGCAAGATCCGCGAGTTCATCGTGACCGCCGAGATGGTGCGTACGCGCGAAATCAATTGGAGCCTGCTCGAAAAAGCAGGATGAAGGAACGGACAACAGTTTGAAAACCCCAGAGCAGGATCCGATGTTTCACCGGGAAAAACACGACCTCCGGCGCGTCCCCATGATGCCGGTGCGCGAAATCGTGATTTTCCCCCAGCAGATGAGCCCGTTTATCGTCGGCCGTGAGGGATCGGTGAAAGCGCTCGAGGAAGCGCTGGCCGGTGATAAGAAAATCTTTCTGGCCACCCAGCATGACGCTTCGATCGACGACCCCAAACCCGAGGAAATCTACCAGGTCGGCACCATCGCCAATATCGTGCAGAGCGTGAAGTTGCCGGACGGCAACATTCGCGTGCTCGTCGAGGGCGTGGAGCGCGCCAAAGTCGTCGAAGTAGCCACCCACGAGGGCTTTTTCAGCGCCACGCTTCGCGTGTCCGCGGTGAAATACGAGCATACGCCCGAAGCGGAACAACTCGTCGGCCGCGTCAGCGGCGTCTTCGAACAATACGTGAAGCTTTCGCAGGCCGTGAATTACGATACGGTGATCGCCGCGGCCCGCGTGGAAGATCCCGCGCGGCTTTCGGACGCCATCGCCGCGAACTTGACGCTTCCCTTCGAGGAAAAGCAGGAATTGCTCGAGACGTTCGATCCGGTGCAGCGTCTCCAGCGGATCTCGGAAATTCTGGACGTGGAGATCGAGAAACTCAACGTGGAGCGCAACATCAATGCCCGCGTAAAGCGCCAGATGGAGCGCGCGCAAAAAGAGTACTACCTCAACGAAAAGTTGAAGGCCATTCAGAAAGAGCTGGGCCGCGGCGAAAAAAGCGAAATCGACGAGCTCCGCAAAAAAATCGAAGCCGCCGGCATGCCGAAAGACGTGAAGGAAAAGGCGACTCAGGAATTGAAGCGCCTCGAAACCATGCCGCCGATGTCCGCGGAATCCACCGTCAGCCGGAATTATTTGGACTGGCTGCTCGCGGTGCCCTGGAAAAAGAAGTCCAAGGAAATCCGCGATATCGACCTTGCGGAAAAGATTCTCAACGAAGATCACTACGGACTGGAAAAAATCAAAGAGCGCATCCTGGAGTACCTGGCGGTGCGCCAGTTGGTGAAGAATCCTCGCGGCTCGATTCTCTGCTTCGTGGGTCCTCCGGGCGTGGGCAAAACTTCCCTGGCAATGTCCATCGGGCGCGCCACGGGACGCAAGTTCGTTCGTGTATCGTTAGGTGGCGTGCGGGACGAAGCGGAAGTTCGCGGACACCGCCGCACCTACATAGGCGCGCTGCCCGGCCAAATCATCCAGATGATGAAGAAGGCCGGCACGGTGAATCCAATTTTCGTGCTCGACGAAGTGGACAAGATGTCCGCCGATTTTCGCGGTGATCCGTCCGCGGCGTTGATGGAAGTGCTCGACCCGGAATTGAACCATGCCTTCACCGACCATTACCTGGACGTGGAATACGATCTTTCCCGCGTGATGTTTGTTTGCACCGCAAACGTGCTGCACACCATCCCGCAACCTTTGCAGGACCGCATGGAGATCATCCGCCTCGCCGGTTACACCGAACAGGAAAAACTCGAAATCGCGAAGCGGTTCCTGGTGAAGAAGCAGCGCGAAGCGAATGGCCTTAGCGAAGAGAACCTGGCCTTCAGCGATGACGCCTTGCGCCACATCATCCGCCACTACACGCATGAGGCTGGTGTGCGCACGCTCGAGCGCGAAATCGCCAACGTGGCCCGCAAAGTTTCCCGCCGGGTGGTAAAAGAAGGCGCCAAGGTACACGTCGAAACAACGCCCGCGAACACGCGGGACTTCCTCGGCGTAATGAAGTTCCGCGAAATCTGGGAAGAAAAGCAAAACGAAATTGGCTTGGCCATCGGCTTGGCCTGGACCGAAGTCGGCGGTCAGGTGCTCGCCACAGAAGCCAGCCTGATGCACGGCAAGGGACGCCTGACGCTCACCGGAAAGCTCGGCGACGTGATGCAAGAATCCGCACAGGCTGGGATGAGCTATATTCGCTCGCGGACCGCGCAACTCGGCCTGGCTCCCGATTTTTACCGTCACCTGGATATTCACGTGCACGTTCCGGAGGGCGCGATTCCGAAGGATGGCCCCTCCGCCGGAATCACCATTGCCACTTCCCTGGTCAGCGCCATCACCAAAATTCCTGTCCGCTGCGATCTGGCCATGACGGGCGAGATTACGCTGCGCGGCAAAGTCCTGCCCATCGGCGGCGTAAAAGAAAAATTGCTTGCAGCCCATCGCGTGGGATTGCGTACCGTGATCTTGCCGAAAGCCAACGACAAAGATTTGAGCGAAATTCCCGCCGAAATTCTTGCCTCCATGGCCGTAAAGTTTGTGGAAAATATGGACGAAGTGCTGCAATACGCGCTCGAACGGCCGGTGCTTTCCTCGGTGCACTCGCCTGTACCGGATGTGCCCGCGGGTTTCGAGTCGGAACCGAAAGAAGACCAGGGGTTGGCCAACTGAAGTTTCCCGGAGACATGCGCCACGTTGCAGACGGCGGGCGGGGCTATTCGGGTATTTTCAAACGAGTTTAAACCAGCAGCAAATCCAGCCTGCCTTGCGATCGACCTTCCCGGCCGGGCTGGAAATCCAAAACTTCGCCTGATCGATCAGGCCGAGGACTTTACGCAGAAAGCAAAGTTGAAGGAATCAAACACATGAGCGTTAGTCTTGCAGAACTCAAAGAAAAAAATATCACCGACCTGGCAAAAATCGCCAAGGAACTGGACATCCCAGGCGCAAGCGGCATGCGCAAGCAGGAATTGATCTTTCAGATCCTGCGCGCCCAGACCGAAAAGAACGGGCTGATCTTCTCGGAAGGCGTGCTCGAGTGCTTGCCCGATGGCTTCGGCTTCCTGCGCGCACCGGAATACAACTACCTGCCGGGACCGGACGACATTTACGTGTCGCCTTCGCAGATCCGTAAGTTCGATTTACGAACGGGCGACACCGTGTCGGGCCAGGTGCGGCCGCCGAAAGATGGCGAACGTTACTTCGCCTTGATCAAAGTGGAGGCCGTCAATTTTGAGGACCCCGAGGTCGCGCGCAACAAAATCTTCTTTGACAATTTGACGCCGCTTTATCCGCAGGAGCGCATTCGCCTGGAAACCACCAAGGAAAATCTTACCGGGCGCGTGCTGGACATGCTTTGCCCCATCGGCAAGGGCCAGCGCGGATTGATCGTCGCGCCTCCGCGCACCGGCAAGACCATGATGCTGCAATCCGTAGCCAATTCCATCACCACGAACCATCCCGAAGTCGCTTTAATCGTTCTGCTGATCGACGAGCGCCCCGAGGAAGTCACGGACATGCAGCGCACCGTGAAAGGCGAGGTCATCAGCTCGACCTTCGATGAGCCGCCCCAACGCCATATTCAAGTCGCGGAAATGGTGCTGGAAAAGGCCAAACGGCTTGTCGAGCACAAGCGGGACGTCGTGATCCTGCTTGACTCGGTCACGCGCCTGGGCCGCGCCTACAATGCCGTGACGCCGCCCTCCGGCAAAGTCCTCTCCGGCGGTATCGATGCCAACGCCCTCCAACGCCCACGCCGCTTTTTTGCGGCCGCGCGCAACGTGGAAGAAGGCGGCTCGCTCACCATTATCGCCACCGCGTTGATCGATACCGGCAGCCGCATGGACGACGTGATCTTCGAAGAGTTCAAGGGCACCGGGAACATGGAAATCAATTTGGACCGTCGCCTCGTGGATAAGCGCATCTTCCCCACCATCGATATTCTTCGATCCGGCACGCGTAAGGACGAACTCCTGCTGCCACCCGATGAGCTCAATCGCATCTGGGTGCTGCGCAAGGTGCTGAGCCCGCTATCGCCGGTCGAGGCGATGGAGCTTCTGCTGGGGCGCCTTTCCAAGTCCAAAAATAACGCGGAATTCCTGTCGTCTATGTCGAGCCCGGCTTAGCTCTCGCCTGCGGGAGCTCCTCTAAAATAAAAACAGCGGCGCGCCAAAGGCCACGCCGCTGTCCGTTGCCGCCTTGCGTTCTCGCCAGACGGATCTGGTTAGTGCCGTCCGAACGTGTAGCCCACGTTCACCGTATATTCCGGCACAAAATCGCTGCCGAACTGGAAGAAGTTATGCACGTAGCGCAGATCCACTCGCGGCTCGACGAAAATGCCGTTCTTCACATAGAACCGCACGCCAGCCGCAAAGTGCACGTCAAAGTGATTCGAGCTTTCCAGATAGCTGTTGGAACTCGAACAGCCCGTAAACTGATCGCAATACTGCGAGTTGTAATAAAACCGCGTGTCCACGCCGCCGATTCCGCCTTGAATCTCCGGCACCACCCGGCTGGTAACCGCCACCGGCTCCCACACCGCGTTGAAATCGTACATCACCGGACGGTAGTTGAGCCCGGCATAGCCGCCTTGCGTCACGCGAAATGAGGTCTCCGCCCCTACGCCAAGATGCGGAAAAAACATAAAATCGCCGCCGAGATTCATAAACACACCACCCAGGCGCGGCGTGTAGTAAATATTCCCGTCGCCATAGGTATCGATTCCCTGATTCGATGAACTATCTTGCGCGGTCCCCAGTCCGATGTAGGCGCTGAATCCCTGGGCGCTGGCCAGACCGGCTCCGCCGAACATTAAAACCAACAGTAGCGGTAGAACGCGAATTATAACTTTCGACACGGAAATCTCCCCTCAGTTTTTGGGTCCTTACACATCCAAAGCTTGGATGTAGCTCTGCTTGGGTTGGTTGTTCCCCAACATGGTTCTAGACGTACACTGAATGTATTACACCGCAGCGGCACAAAAGTTCCGAAGATACTGAGGCAATAAGGGAACCAGACTCGTAAAAAGAAAGACTGCCTAGGTTTCCAGGCTCTCGCGTTCGCGGGCCAGCATGGCCACCAGCCGCGCCGTCTCTTCCGGACCCATGGCGGTGTTGTCCACCAGGATCGCGTCCGCGGCGCGCACCAAGGGCGAAGTGGCGCGCGTGCGATCCCGCCGGTCCCGCTCGTGAATTTCCTCCACCACCTGCGCGAACGTCAGCACGTCGCCTTTCTGCTGATGCTCCAGCCAACGCCGTTCCGCGCGGGATTCCGGGGACGCTTCGAGAAAAATCTTCAGGTGCGCATCGGGAAAAATCACGGTGCCCACGTCGCGCCCTTCCATCACCACGCCTCCGCGGCTGCCCGCGCGGCGCTGTTCCGCCACCAGTACGTGGCGCACACCCGCAACCACGGCGACCTTTGAGGCCGCCTGTGCAACCTCGGCCGTGCGAATCGCGGCAGAGACGTCTTCGCCGTCCAGCAGTACGCGGTGCCCGTCGTCGCCTCCCGTCAAGTCAATGCGCGTTTGCCGGGCCAGCGATTCGAGCGCAGCGGCGTCCGTCATGGTCACGCTGCGCCGTAGAGCCTTCAGCGCCAGCGCACGATACATCGCGCCCGTGTCGAGGTAGATATAGCCGAGCTCCTGCGCCACGCGGCGTGCCACCGTGCTCTTACCCGAGCCGACCGGACCGTCGATCGCAATGATGAGTTTGCTCATGAAAAGGCGGAGACGCGGGTCAGATGCGGTGAAAGGCGCGCTCGAGATCGCGCACCGAGTAGCGCAGCACCACGGGGCGTCCGTGCGGGCAGCTCATCGGGGCTTCCGTCTGCGCGAGCTCGCTCAATAGCCATTCCATTTTCGTTTGGTCGAGCGGCATATTGATCTTGATCGCGGCGTGGCACGCGGTGGAGGCGGCGATCCGCGATTGCAGCCAGTCCATCGAGATGGCCTGATTTTCGCGTTCGACGCCATCGAGGATTTCAAGCAACAATCGCTCGGCGTCGGCGCTCGAAATTCCCGCGGGCGTCGCGTGAATCGCCACGCTGCGCGGGCCAATGGGCGAAACCTCGAATCCATTAGGGCCGAGCTCGTTGACAATTTGGCCGAAAATCACTTCCTGCCGCGGCGTCAGGTCCACCACGTGCGGCACCAGCATGCGCTGTCCGGTGATTTGTCCTTCGCGGCGCGCGCGTAGGTGTTGTTCGAATAAAATGCGCTCGTGCGCTACATGCTGGTCGATGATCCACAACCCTTCGCCATTGATGGCTACGATAAAGCTCGAATTTACCTGGCCCAACGGTTTGAGCGTGGCCAGGCTCTCCGCCGACGCTGCGCTCTCGGCAAGCTGTTGCGCGGCGCCCTCTCGAAAGCGATCGGCGATCTCGCCGGATGCAAGGTCCAGTCTGATCGGATTTGCCGCATCGAAGCGAAAGCGCTGCGCTTCGGGCCGCAACGGAGCGCTGCTCAACTCGAAACCGCCGTCTGAGATTGCGGGTGCAGCGGCAGAATCGAGTGGCACAGCCAGCGGCGGGATCACCGCGCGCGGAATCAGGGATGCGCCCACACTCCCTCCGCCGTGCGCTTCGGCTCCCAGCGTGCTCCCACCAAAGCTGCCGGATGAAAAGGACGGCGCGCCGAATCCCGCGGCCATCGCCGCCACCGCAGGCTGGCCGTGCGTGGCCCCGCCCTCCGTCGCGGCCACAAAGCTGGCAATCGGCCGTGCGTGGCTCAGCGCTTGGCGAATCGCGTCACGCGTGAAATCGTGCACGAATTGTGGATGGCGGAAGCGCACCTCGACCTTCGCCGGATGCACGTTTACGTCCACCTCTTCGTAGGGCAAGTCCACAAAGAGCAGCACCACCGGGAACGTCGCCGGCGGTACCACATTGCGATAAGCCTCGCCGATCGCGTGCAGCAGCAGCCGGTCTCGCACGAGGCGCCGGTTCACGAAGAGGTAGATCCCGTTGCGGTTGGGGCGCTGCACCTGCGGGCGCGAAGCAAATCCGCTGATCGTAACTTGCGCGGCGCGCTCTTCGGCTTCGAGCTGCGGTTCGGTGATCGAGGCCCGCACCGGCGCGGAGGTCGGCGGGATTTCGAAAAGTTCTTCGAGCGCCTGGCGCCCAAAAATCTGGTACACGCGTTCGGCCAGGCCGGAAATTCCCGCGGACTTCGATTTCGCGGGCTCCGCGATCTCGTCCGTTGCGGCGGCTGCGTGCGAGGCGGCACTGTCGCCGCCGTCGAGCGTCTCGGCCGCGTTTTCGGCGGAGGGCACGGCCGCGGCGGCGTTTTCGTCAGGCAGGGTCTTCTCGTCCTCCGTTGGTGCCAGCGCTGCCGCGGCGCTCACGTTGATGATTTCCTGCGTGGGAGTGCGCAACACGAATTGCCGGTCGGGATGCGCCAAAGCATAGTGCGTCACGAGGGACGCGATGTGGCCCAGTTCCGTAGTTTCGGATTTCAGAAATTTGCGCCGCGCCGGCACGCAATAAAAAAGATCGGAGACGCTGATCGACGTTCCCGCCGGCACGCCTGCCGGCTTCACGCCGTAGAGCTTGCCCGCCGCGAATTCGATGCGCGTGCCGTCCTGCTCCGCGGCAGTGCGCGTTTCGAGCACCAGCCGGCACACCGCCGCGATGGATGGCAACGCCTCGCCGCGAAAACCGAGCGTGGCGATCGAGAGCAGGTCGTTGGTGCTGCGCAGCTTGCTGGTGGCGTGCCGCTCGAACGCCAGCAGCGCATCGTCATGCGCCATGCCGCACCCGTCGTCAATCACGCGGATCAGCCGTTTGCCGCCGGCCTCGACTTCGATTCGAATCGAACGCGCGCCCGCATCGAGCGCATTTTCGAGCAGTTCCTTTACGACCGACGCCGGCCGCTCGACCACCTCGCCCGCGGCGATCTGATTCGCTACCGCCTCCGGCAATATGCGGATCCGGCTCATGGCGGCGCGGCGCTACTTCCCTTCCTCGCGCAGCGCGATACCGACTTCCTTGAGCTGCGCGGCATCCACGGCGGAGGGCGAATCGGCCATCAAATCCTGCGCCGCGGTGGTTTTCGGGAACGCGATCACCTCGCGAATGGACTTTTCGCCGGCGAGCAGCATCACTACGCGGTCAAGACCCAGCGCGATACCGCCGTGCGGCGGCGTGCCATAGCTCAACGCGTCCAGGAAAAATCCGAAGCGGCTACGCGCCTGTTCGTCCGTTAGACCAATCGCGCGGAAAACCCGCGATTGAATATCCTGCCGGTGAATTCGAATGCTGCCGGAACCGAGCTCGACCCCGTTGAGCACCAAGTCGTAGCCTTTCGAACGAATTTCGCCGCGGCGCTCGGCGTTTTCGAGCAGGTCCACGTCTTCGTCGATGACTCCCGTGAACGGATGTTGCGCGCTCGCCCAGCACTTCTCGTTTTCGCTCCATTCGAAAAGCGGAAACCCGGTGAGCCACAGAAACTCCCAACGATCTTTGGGCACGAGGCCCAGCCGGTCGGCCAGATGTAAGCGTAATTGCCCCGCAATCAGCGCCGCGGAATCGGTGCCGGGAATCTGTTCCTTGGCGGATGCGGCCACGATCAGGTCGCCGGGCTTTGCGCCCATGGCGCTCGCAATATGCTTCAGCGTTTCCGCGCCAAGATTTTTCTCGAGTGAAGACGTCACGCCCTCGGCCGCTACCTTCGCGGTGTAAACACCGCGCGCGCCGAGCGACTTGGCCCGTTCGCCCAACTCATCGAGTTGTTTGCGCGAAAACTGCGCTGCATTCGGCGCGGCCATCGCGAACACGCTGCCTTCGATGTGCAGCGTCTCCTTGGCTACGTCGAAATACTTCGTCACGTCGTGCAGTACCATGCCGAATCGCAGATCGGGCTTGTCGCTGCCATAGCGGCGAATCGCATCGCGATATTCCATATGGCGAAAAGGCGCCGTCACCTGGATCCCCGCCACCGCGCACGCGCTCACCATCACTTTTTCGATCACGCCAAACACGTCTTCCTGCCGCGGAAATGACATTTCCACGTCCAGTTGCGTGAACTCCGGCTGGCGATCGGCGCGCAAATCCTCATCGCGGAAGCAGCGCACGATCTGGAAGTAGCGGTCGAGTCCGCCAATCATCAGGATCTGCTTGAAAAGCTGCGGCGATTGCGGCAGCGCGTAAAACTGTCCGTGATGCACGCGGCTCGGCACCAGATAATCGCGCGCGCCCTCGGGCGAGGAGCGCGTGAGCATGGGCGTTTCGATCTCGTAGAAGCCGAGTTGGTCCATCGTCTTGCGAATATCGAAGATGACGCGATGCCGCAGCTCGAGGTTGTGCGCGGGCCGCGAGCGCCGCAGATCGAGATAGCGATAGCGCAGCCGCGTTTCCTCGCTCGCGCTCACTTCGTCTTCCACCTGAAATGGCGGTGTCTTTGCCGTGTTCAAAATGTGCAGCTCGGAAGCCATCACCTCGACTTCGCCGGAAGGCAAATCGGGATTCGCCTTCTGCCGCTGCAGCACTTTGCCTTTCACGGCGACCACATATTCCGAACGCAATTCTTCTGCTTTGGCCTGTGCTGTTGCGTGCTGCTCCTTATTGAAGACGATCTGCGCGAGCCCGGTGCGGTCGCGCAGATCAATGAAGATCAGGTTGCCCAGATCGCGCCGCCGGTGCACCCAGCCCATCAACACCACGCCAGCGCCCGCGTCCGTGCCACGCAACGCCCCGCAATAGTGTGTGCGCTTCAGATCACCCAAAGAATCAAGCACGTTTACTCCTCATTCGGCCGGCTATCGCTCGCTCCGCAATTCAACCAGCAATTCCGCTTCCGTCAAGCTCTTCTGTACTGCGTCGGCGAGCCTTTTGAGCGTATACCGCCCCGCCGCCACCTCATTCTCGCCCAGAATCAACCCGTAGCGCGCGCCCAACTTGTCGCCCAACTGCAATGCTTTGCCGAGTTTCATTTCGGCGGCGGGCAATTCCACTTTGATCCCCGCCGCGCGCAGCCGCTGCGCAAGCTGGATGGCTGCCGCTTGTGCCACCGCGCCCATCCACACGATAAACACGTCGAGCGCGCGCTCCGCCGCCAGCTTCCCCGCCGCTTCAAGCGAAAGCATCAGCCGGTCAGTACCTATCGCGAAGCCGATGCCCTTCGTGGGCGGACCGCCGAGCAATTCCACCAAACCATCATAGCGTCCGCCGCCGCAAACCGCGTTCTGCGAGCCCAGGCCCGGCGCGATAATTTCGAACGTCGTGCGCGTGTAATAGTCGAGTCCACGCACAAGCCGCCAGTTCCGCTCGTAAACGATGCCGCGCATGACGAGCTGCTTTTCCAGTTGCGCAAAGTGTTCGCGGCATGCGGCGCAAAGATGATCCGCAATCCGTGGCAGTGTTTCGATGATGGGCTGCTCCTCGGGAATTTTCGAATCGAGCACGCGTAGCGGATTCGTTTCGATGCGCCGCTGGCTGTCCGCGCCAAGTTTGTCGCGCACTTTGCGCAGTTCCTCGCGCAGCAGCTCCACATATTTCGGCCGGCAATCCTTGCAGCCAATCGAATTCACGTAGAGCGTTGTGCCGGTGAGCCCAGCCTTGTTGAAAAACGTCACCAACATCTCGATCAACTCGGCATCGATCCCCGGCGCATCCGATTGCCCCAGCACTTCTGCGCCAATCTGATAAAACTGGCGGTAGCGCCCCTTCTGCGGACGCTCTCTCCGAAACATTGGCCCAATGTAGTAGAGCTTCACATTCCCCGGCAGCGTCTGCATCCCATGCTCGATATAAGCGCGGCAAACGCTAGCAGTAGCCTCCGGCCGCAACGACACTTCGTCTCCGAGTTCCACGGACATTAAAATGCCGCGCACCACACCAACAGCGCTATTGAACCGCGCCAGTATCTCTTCGCTGGGGCCACTATTCCCGTATGTCTGTCTATCGAACGCCAAAGTATCCAGCCAGGGCACGAGATCGTTACAAGCCCGAAGATTTCCCGGTGTTGTGGGTATCGTGTCGTTTGCCAGCCCCTTGCGAAGTCTCTCCGTAAATTCCGTAATCCTCCTTTCGTAAGACCAGAAGAAATTGAGATCTCCGATGTAGGGCTGCTTGGCCACCAGTAACGTTCGCAGGGCGGCGACTTCCGCCAATTCATGGTCTTCGAATGTGTACATCTCCTTGGAAACGATATCTGTGTCGCCGCCAACGGATCGCGCAAATAGCTCCGTCTGCTCAAAAATCGGCAGCCGAATTTCGCCAAATCCGTAAGTCGCAAAGACAGCGCGCGCCGTCTCCTCTACCCGATTCCACGCGGTAGACGCCGGCGGCAAAATATCCCGCACGCC
Organism: uncultured Acidobacteriota bacterium; assembly: GCA_963703805.1. Lineage (GTDB taxonomy): Bacteria > Acidobacteriota > Terriglobia > Acidiferrales > UBA7541 > DASTCZ01. Next base: position 487,802 of record CAVPFO010000002.1, read on the forward strand.
CTTGATCGCCCGAATTTGCTTTTGCTCAGCCATAAGAAGTGGCTAGGGGCTAGTGACTAGTGGCTAGTGATTCACAACCGCTCTGCAAGCGAACGGCGCATCGCTGCCAGCATTTTCTGCAATTCCCCAATCGCTCCCTCCGCTTTTGCGGATTCCTCGTGCTTGCAAAAACCAAACGTCGCAGCCAATGCCAATTGTGTTTCTAACTCGGCCAACGATCCACTGGCATGAGATAGAAACTGTAAAAATTCGCGCGTACCATGCCTCGCCTGCCCCTCGGCAATATTGGAAGGAACCGAGACGGCCGCCCGCCTCATCTGCGAAGTTAACCCAAAGCGCTCATCCGCAGGAAACCGTGCCGTAAGCTCGTAGATCGCGGTTGCAAGCGCCATTCCCTTCTGCCACACAAGCAGTTCTTTGTAATGCGTCGCGCTGCCGCTCGCGTTCTTTCCACTAGCCACTAGTCACTCGCCACTAGCCACTTTCATTTCGGTACGCTTCCTTGTACTCCACATACCGCTGCGCATAGCCATCAATGCTCGCCTGATCTTCCGGCGTGAGCGTGCGGCGCAACTTGCCCGGATGCCCCATAAATAGGCTGCCCGGAGGCACTTCGGTCCGCTCCGGCACCAATGTGCCCGCGGCAATGATGGAGCCGCTGCCGATTCGCGCGCCGTTCATAATCACGCAGCCCATCCCGACCAGCACACGCGATTCAACAGTGCAACCATGCAGGATCACGCCGTGCCCAACGGTAACGTTGTCGCCCAGCGTCAGCGGCCACTCATCGCGCATCACGTGCAGCACGCAGCCGTCTTGAATGTTGGTGCGGCGGCCGATGCGAATCCAGTGGACGTCGCCCCGAATCACGGTGCACGGCCAGACGCTTGACTCGTCGCCAATCTCCACGTCGCCGATCACGATCGCGGCCGGATCGATGTAAGCGCTCGCCGCGATGCGCGGCAGGCGTCCCTTATAGCTGCGAATCATGGCCATCCCCTTACGCCGGCGCAAACGGACGCACACGTTCCGCCGCAAATTCACTTCGAAAGTGAATCCGAAACGCTAACACACGCTTTACGGGCTTACAAGGAAGGTTGGGCGCAGCCGCGCAGCATCGCGCTTTGCGTAGCACAGGCACTCCTGCCTGTGCGCCTTTGCACCTGATCGCGAGCACCGCACAGACAAGTGTGCCTGTGGTACTCGAACGAATCCGAAACACGGCTCCATTTTCAAAGAAGTGAGCGCGGACGGTAGACACGTCCGGCAACTTCTAGAGGATCTCCACGTTCGGCGCCGTGGCCCGAGCTTCCTCAAGCCGCGCCTGCACCGCGCGTGCCATGGCATAGACGCTGCGCGCCTCCGGCGCTTGCTCGCCGAGCGTCGCCACCGGCTTGCCGGTATCGCCGCCGATGCGTATGCGCGGATCGATCTCAATTTCGCCGAGAATCGGCACGCCGTAAGCCTCGGCGATCTTACGCCCTTCTCCGTGCCCAAACACATCCACGCTTTGGTGGCAATGAGGGCACAGAAACGAGCTCATATTCTCGACCACGCCGAGCACTTCCACGCTCACCTGGCGAAACATCTCGATGGCCTTGCGGACGTCGGCCAACGCAACCACCGATGGAGTTGTGACCAACACCGCGCCCGAAAGCGGCACGGTCTGGATCAGCGTCAGTTGCACATCGCCGGTGCCCGGCGGCAAGTCCACCACGAGATAATCGAGCTGGCCCCACTCCACGCTGCGCAGGAATTGCTGGATCACGCTGTGCAGCATCGGGCCGCGCCAGATCATCGGCGCGTCACCGGGAGAGAGCAACCCGATGGAGATCACCTTGATGCCGTAGGCTTCCACGGGAATGATCGTGCGCGCTTCCGTCGCGCGTGGCTGCTCCGTGGTGCCCAGCATCAGCGGCACGTTCGGTCCGTAGACGTCCGCGTCGAGCAAGCCAACTTTCGCGTCCAACCGGCTCAGCGCCAGCGCCAGGTTCACGGCCACCGTGGTCTTGCCCACGCCACCCTTGCCGCTGGCCACGGCAATCAGGTTCTTCACGCCCTCGATCGGCAGCTTCGGAGGCGCCTGCATGCCCGGTCCGCCCGGCCCCATGCCAGGACCGCGTCCCTGCGGACCTCCCGGACCCATTCCCGGCCCTTGCGGACCCTGTGCTCCCATTGGCGGCATTCGAAATCTCCTATGGCTTGACTATGAGGTTATCGCGCCCCACGGCGGCCTCGGCGCGCATTCGAGAAACGTTGATGATAGCGGTCAGGAGTATGCCGGGCAAGGTAGAGGGTTATGTAGCGCGGCATTCAGGCCGGCATCTTTTTTGAAACGATCTTCACATGATCGCGAATAGGGTCAGGAGGAGGCGCGCCTCAGATGCTTTAAGCCTAAACTATGCGATCGAGCGCACGACCCCGCCGTCCACACGAAGCGCGGTGCCGTTGACGGCGGAGGCCAGCGGGCTACACACAAATGCCACCAGCGCGGCCACCTCATCAGTCCGGGCGAAGCGCTGCAGCAGCGAAGTGGGCCGCATATGCGTGAAAAAATCCTTTTCGAAGGCCTGCTGGCTTTCCTTTTGGTCTGCCGCGAGACGATTCACAAACTCGCTGACCCCTTCGGAAGCCGTCGGGCCGGGCAGCACGGCATTCACGGTAACCGCCGTGCCGGCAGTCGTTTCCGCTAGCCCGCGTGAGACGGCGAGTTGCGCCGTCTTCGTCATGCCGTAGTGAATCATCTCCGCGGGAATCTGTAGCGCCGATTCACTGGAAATGAAAACAATGCGGCCCCAGTTGCGCTCTTTCATGGGCGGCAGATAGTGCCGGCTCAGGCGCACACCGCTCAGCACGTTCACTTCGAAAAAGTGGAGCCAATCGGCGTCGGTGATCTTTTCGAAAGGTTTTGGCTCGAAAATACCCAGGTTATTGACGAGGATGTCTACGTCCGGATGTTGGCGAATGGCGGTCTGGACGCCCTGTGCGGTGCCCAGGTCAGCAGCCAGACCGTGGACCTTGCCACGCACTTTGGCTGCCTGTAACCGGCTCGTAGCGTCATCCACGCGCTTCTGCGTGCGCCCGTTGACGATCACCGTGGCGCCTTCGCGAGTCAGCGCCTCCGCAATAGCGTACCCGATCCCAGCGGTCGAGCCGGTAATCAGTGCGCGTTTCCCTTCAAGTTGAAGATCCATGCTGCTTCGATGCCTCGCGTCCATCCCAAGTTTCGAAAGGCATCACGAACCGGAAACATGGGAGTGGCGCCGCTTTGCGCATAGCCGCCCTGGCCGGATACAATGAAGCACGGTGCGAAATTGGCAAAAGCAATTCTGGAACCCGGCGCAGAGTGCTGCATCTAAATAGCCATATCCGACGGGTTTCTGCACAAGCAGGCGGAGTTTCGAACGCTGCCGTCCGAGGGCGTCCCTGATCCATGGAAATTGAAAAGCTTATAGATAACGTCGTCGCGAAGTTCATCGGCAGCAAGCACGAACGCGACATCAAGGTCATCCAGCCGACGGTTGCGGGCATCAACGACTTGGCCGCGGAATACGAACAGCTGACGGATGAGGAATTGGCGGCGAAGACGTCGGAATTAAAGGCCATTGTCGCCAAAGGCCTTGAGGGCGCCGATCCGAACGATACGGAGCTCGTAGCACGCAGGGCCTATCGTGCGAGGCTGCAGGAAGCGCTACAGCCGGTGCTGGTGCCGGCCTTTGCCGCCGTGCGCGAGGCCGGACGCCGCAAGCTCAACATGCGGCATTTTGACGTGCAGTTGATCGGCGGCATGGTGCTGCACGAGGGCAAAATCGCCGAGATGAAAACCGGCGAAGGCAAGACGCTGGTCGCGACCCTTCCCGCCTACTTGAACGCGCTTGCCGGACGCGGCGTGCACATCGTCACCGTAAACGACTACCTGGCGCGGCGCGATGCGGAGTGGATGTCTCCGATTTATCGTTCGCTGGGGCTGACGGTCGGCGTGATCGTCCACGACCTGGACGACAAACAACGCCGCGCGGCCTATGCGGCGGACATTACTTACGGCACGAACAACGAATTCGGCTTCGATTATCTGCGCGACAACATGAAGTTCGATCTCGCGGATTGCGTGCAGCGCGGCCACCACTTCTGCATCGTGGACGAAGTGGACTCGATCCTGATCGACGAAGCGCGCACACCGCTGATTATTTCCGGACCCGCCGAGGAATCCACCGACAAGTATTACCGCGTGGATAAGATCGTTCCGAAGCTGATTCAGGATGTGGATTATTCGATCGACGAAAAGCAGCGCACCGCCACGCTCACCGAAGAGGGCGTGAGCAAGTGCGAACGCCTGTTGGGCTTGGGCAATCTGTACGACCCCGCGCACATGGAAGTGATCCATCACGTCTACCAGGCGTTGCGCGCGCACACGCTCTACAAGCTCGATACCGACTATGTGGTGAAAGATGGCGAAGTCATCATCGTGGATGAGTTCACCGGACGGCAGATGCCCGGCCGCCGCTGGTCCGATGGCTTACACCAGGCCATCGAAGCGAAAGAGGGCGTAAAAATCGAGCGCGAAAACCAGACGCTCGCCACGATTACCTTCCAGAACTATTTCCGCATGTACAAAAAGCTTTCCGGCATGACCGGCACGGCCGAAACCGAAGCGAAAGAATTCGGCAATATTTATGGGCTCGATGTGGTGGTGATTCCCACGAACCGCACCCTGATCCGGCTGGAAAACCCCGACATCGTGTACCGCACGGAAGGGGAAAAATACGAAGCCGTCGTAACCGGAATCATTCAGGAAGACAACAGCTTCGATCACGGCATCAAGCAAATCCACGCCATGGGCCAGCCGGTACTCGTGGGCACGATTTCCATCGAAAAGTCCGAGCATCTAGCCAATTTGCTGAAGAAGGCGGGCGTGCCCCACCAGGTGCTCAATGCCAAGCAGCATGAGCGCGAAGCCAAAGTGATTGCGCAGGCGGGCCGCAAAGGCGCCGTTACCGTGGCGACGAACATGGCCGGCCGCGGAACCGACATTCTGCTGGGCGGCAATCCCGAGTTCATGGCTCGCGAATATTGTCTGAAGAATCGTCTGGCATTCCCTTACGCACCGGCTAGCTCCGTGATCGGGGCGGGCGCCGATGGCGCTCCTGCCGGCTCCGGCACGAACGGAACCGGCGAGAAGAAGAGCGACGAAGAAACCATGGAAGAAGCCATCGCCGCGCAAAAGAGTTCGCCGACGCAAATGGTGCTTTTCCAAATCGAAGGCAAAATCTTCCAGGTTCCCATCGACCAGTGGAAGCCGATCTACGATCAATTTGCCGAGCAGTGCCGCGCCGAACGCGACGAAGTGATTTCGCTGGGTGGGCTGCACATCCTCGGCACCGAACGGCATGAAGCGCGACGCATTGATAACCAGCTTCGCGGACGTGCCGGGCGCCAGGGCGATCCGGGATCTTCGCGATTCTTTCTGTCACTCGAAGACGACCTGATGCGCATTTTCGGCGGCGAGCGAATCAAAGCGCTAATGTACCGGCTCGGCATGAAAGAAGGCATACCGATCGAATCAAAGCTCATTTCGAAGAAGATCGAGAACTCGCAGAAGGAGCGCGAAAGTCACAACTTCGAAATGCGCAAGCACCTGCTCGAATACGACGACGTGATGAACAAGCAGCGCGAAACGGTGTATTCGATTCGCCGTTCCATGCTGGAGGGCCGCGACCAAAAGGAATATGTGCTCGAAATCGCCGGCGACCTGGCAACCACGCTGGCGGATACGTACTGTCCAAAGGACAAGCATCCCGAGCAGTGGAACGTTCCGCAATTTACAGCGGAAGTCTTCAAACAATACGGGCTTGATCTAAAAACCATTGGTATCGATCCCTTGGAGCTCAATCACGAGGAATTGATTGACCAGCTCCACGCCGCGCTGCGCACGCGTTACGAGGAAAAAGAAAAGCTTTTCGGCGCCGAAATGATGCGCTGGCTCGAACGCCGCATCATCCTCGATCGCGCGGACACGCAGTGGAAAGACCATCTCCTCACGCTCGACCACCTGAAGGAAGGCATCAATCTCCGCGGCTATGGACAAAAAGATCCTTTGGTCGAGTTCAAAAAAGAAGCGTTCATTCTTTTCGAAGACATGATGGCGCGCATTGACGAAGAAACCGTGCGCTATCTTTTCCTCGTGCAGCCCGTGCGGCCCGAAGATGAAGCTCGCGAGCTCGAGCGCAAACAGCAGCGGCAGCAGCGCAATCTGCAATTCCAGGCCGGTCCCGCACAGGCCGAAGCCCCCAAACCGGTACGAGCGGGAGCTAAGGTCGGGCGCAACGATCTGTGCCCCTGCGGTAGCGGCAAGAAGTACAAGAAGTGCTGCGGCAAGACGGCCGCCTGAGACGCTTGGCACGTTCGGACAGGTACCCGAACGGTGAGTTTTCTACCCGATGGCCCAACTTCGTGGCTGTGCCCGCTGTCCGAGCTTTGATCTAACGACCTCATTCAAAACAACTTACAATCCAACGCGCACTGGCAGCCGGATTGCCGCCTCTATTCAGTTTGGACATACTGGGAGTGCGTCTTGAGCAATATCCAGGTCGCGGCATGTCATGTAGCTGGCTGCCAAGCTTCGGTTTTTCCCGAATTGGAGCCACAGGGTTTCTGCCTCGAGCACTACGTCGGTGACGCCATGAAGCGCTTGCATTCGGCATTAGCCGATTGCCGAAAGGGCGGCACGATCGAACGCGGCGATCTCGAAAAATTAGCTCAGGAGGCGCGCTTCGCGGTGAATCATCTCGCCGGGAACGAGACGCAGGAAGCGTCTGCCAATCGCGAGCGCATGATCGAACTGGTGCTTGGCGTGGCAAACCTGAACGAGCATATGCGCCGGAGCAGTACGCGCGAGACGAAAGAGAAGTAAATGCGAGCGGCAGCTTTTGACCAAGCGGAAAGCGATTCACAGAAATGAATCAACCAACGAAACCAGCTCCAAAATTCAAGGCTGACATGCCCGCGATCCCGGGTGTGGTGAAAAGCGAAGCGCAATCGGTTATGCCCCAGCATTCCGCCTACCCGCCGCGTATGTGGACGATTTTAGTTGTGGCGGCATTTTTGGTGTCGGCAGTCACCGGCGCGTGGTGGATCTTGCACGGACGCAACGGAGGGGCCGCCCCACCGCCGCCTGTCAACGCGGCCGCTGCCCCTGCGGCGGCGCAACCGCCCGTCGACGCTTTGCCCGACCCGCCACCGGCAAGCCCAGCGAATGAAATTGGGAAAGTCTCTGAATTTCCCAAAGCCTGGGATTCGAAAAAATTCACTTACTCGCAGCCTGTGACGCATGAACAAGTCCCGGCCATGATCGTACGCCTGCCCGGCGGCAGCGAGCGCAGCCCGGCCACGTATTGGGGGCTGCTGCTGCAAACCCCTTTCGGGCGCTGCCAGCTCCAATACGTCTCGGATGTAAAGGCGATTTCGAAGCAATTTGGTGTGGATGCAAATCACCCCATGATCATCGATCCTTGCGATGGCTCGGTGTACGATCCGCTTCGCATGGGCACACTGGCCGATGGTTCCTGGGCGCGCGGCGAACTCGTAAGAGGTAACGGAGGCCGGCCACCTCTGGGAATCGAAGTGCATTTGAAGGGCGATGAATTGGTCGCCGGCCGCGCGGAAGACTAGCTCCACACACCGCGATATCGAAAGCTCGTGTAGAGGGATGTTATTATGGCGCCATGAATGCGCCCTCCTATTTCGAAATCCAAGCTGACAATCCGAATCGAGCCATAAGCTTTTACAAGGAACTCTTTGGCTGGAGCTTTCAGAAAATTGAAGGCTTGCCGATTGAGTATTGGGGGATTCAGACCGAGGGGCCCCGTGGCGGATTGTTGAAGCGTCCGGCGCAGGCTCCGCCGCCGGCTTCGGGAACGAATGCGTTCGTGTGCTCGATGGAAGTGAAGGATTTCGACGAAGCCGCTGGCCGGATCGGGGATTTGGGCGGCATTATCGCGTTGCCGAAATTCGCCGTACCCGGCACCTGCTGGCAAGGGTATTTCATAGATCTAGAAGGCAATACGTTCGGCATCTTCCAGGCGGACCCTTCGGCAAAATAGGACTCTTCACTCAGCCCCACTCATTCAAGCGGCTTGGCCTCGTCTTTCCTTGACTTCCTCCCTCTACACAGGTAAAAGCGCGTCATCTTACTTTTGCAGGATTCGGAGGAATGATGAATGTTTCTCGCCGTAGTTTGTTGAAGGGCGGAGCGCTTGCCAGCGCGGCCGGAATTTTTCCGGTTTTCGAATTGGCGGCAAGTGCGCAGCGGCGCGGCGCGCCATCTTCGAATACACCGCTCCCTCCAGCGTTTGATTCGCTGAAGCCGCTCGGGGATCGCGTAAAGCCCATCACGGTCGAAGAATACAAAGGCCGTGTCGCGCACGCGCAGCAATTAATGACCGACGCGAAGCCTCAATTTGCAGCGCTGTATCTTGCGGGAGGAACTTCGCTTTACTACTTCACGGGCATTCGCTGGGGGTTGAGCGAACGCGCCGCGGGCTGCGTAATTCCCCGCTCCGGGGACCCCTTGCTCTTCTGCCCGGGATTTGAAGAAAGCCGCTACCGCGAGCTGATGCGCTGGCCCATGGAAGTTCGCGTCTGGCAAGAAGATCAAAATCCGGGCGAACTCGTGGCCAAGTGGCTTGCGGACAAAGGTATACGCAGCGGGCAAATCGGAATCAATGAAACCACGATGTACGCCTATTACGACAAGTTGCGCAAAGCCGCGCCCGCTTTCGAATACGCGATCGGCGATCCCATCACAGCCGGCTGCCGGATGCGCAAGAGCGAGCACGAACTGGAGCTGATGCGCCTGGCCTGCTCGGCCACGATTGACGTTTACCGCGCGATTTTCGCGTCCGTGCAAGTAGGTATGACGCAGTATGACGTTTCGAGCCTGTACTCCCGCGGCCTCGAAAAGATGGGACTTCCTGGCGGCGACGGACTCGTGCTGGTCGGCAAATGGGCCGCGCAACCGCACGGCACCACCACGCCGCAAAAACTGGAAGAGGGTCAGGTGTTGCTGATTGACGCAGGCACGTCGGTGGAAGGCTACGCTTCCGACGTAACCCGTTGCACCGTAATGGGCAAGCCGCCGGAGAAGATCCAGAAAGCCTTCGACACGCTCCACAAGGCGCAGGAAGCCGCGCTCGATGCTTGCCGCGCCGGGCACGTTACGGGGTCGGTGGACGACGCGGCGCGTGCGGTAGTGACGAACGCAGGCTATGGCAAGGACTACACGCACTTCGCGCACCGGCTCGGCCACGGTATCGGCTTGGATGGCCACGAACATCCGTATCTGGTGCGTGGCTCGACGGACGTACTGCAGCCGGGCATGACGTTTTCGAATGAACCGGGAATCTATATCGCCGGCGATTTTGGCCTGCGGCTCGAGGACGATATGGTGGTGATGCCGGAAGGCCCGGCACACCTGCTAACGCCCAGCTTGAGCCAATCGCTTGAGAAGCCGGTCGGATAGCTAGAATTCTTTAGCCCTGCGATCGGCGCTACCAGAATCTGGTCCATCCGGCGAAAGCAATTTCGAACGCTCCGCGCAGAATTCGACCACCCGTGCTTCCGCCCAGTGGCGCTCGGCAGCATCGGCGGAGAGAAACGCGCAGTGGCCGCCGTGCTGGCTGATGACAACGCTGAGATTCGGGTTTCCCTGGATCGAGGGATCCGCGAAAGTCCGCGGCGGCACCATCGGATCGTCCTCCGCACTGAGCAGTAACGTTGGCACGCGAATCCCCGCGATCGCGCGCATAGCGCTCGCCCGGTGGTAGTAATCCGCCGCACTGAGGTAACCGCAATTGGGCGCCGTGACGATGTCGTCGAAATCCCGGATGGTGTGGACGCGATCGAGACCTGGATCCGCATAGCGGTCCGGGAAAATCGCCAGCTTCTCGCGAAAACGCCGCTTCAGCTTTCGAACGAAGTACCGCCGGTAGAGAATATTTCGAAAGCCGTCCGTAGCATTTACGCAAGAAGCCAAATCGAGCGCGGCGCAAACAGCACAAATGCCGCGCAAGGCTTTGGGGGCGCCGGCGCCAAGTTCGCCCGCCATCTTCAGCACCAGATTTCCGCCCATCGAGTAACCGGCAAAGAAAATTTCCGGCAAGCGGTCGCCTTCGATCAGCTCGCTCAGCACCGCGCAAAAATCGCCGCTGAGCCCGGAATTGTAGAGCGTGGGCGTGAGATCGGAGGTGCCCCCACAGTTGCGCTGGTTCAGGCGAATCGCGTTGAAGCCCGCAGCGAACGCGCGGTCGGCAAGCCCTAGCATGTAGCCGGATTCCGCCGAACCTTCGAGCCCATGGACCGATACCAGCGTCGGATGCCGCTCCGGCGTGCGTTGCCAGTGGCACTGCCCCAAAATCCTGCTGCCCGGCTCGACTTGGAAAAGCCGCGGAACCGCGGGCGGCAGATCGGGATACTTTCGCGACCAAAAAGCGGCGGCGACCGTCATGAGGTCGCGCTGGCGCAGCAGAAGATGAGGACGAAAGGGTTTCACTCTTGCACTAGGACGATCTTGTATCATAGCCGTCGCCGGCCGCGCCGCAAGCGAACTGTAAAGTACCCTCCTTACAGCGCCCGACGGAACTTTTGTCTCCGCGGTCGCGTATATCCAGTAGCACCGAAAAGCTTTACAAGCAGCGGAGGCAAACATGGAAAGCCTGTGGAACGATCTTCGCTACGGTCTTCGCATGATGGTGAAGACGCCCGGCGTGACGCTGATCGCGATTCTCACGCTCACGCTCGGCATCGGGGCGAACACCGCTCTTTTCTCCGTAGTGAACGCCGTTCTGCTAAATCCACTTCCCTATTCGCAGCCCAATCAGCTCATTGCCATGTCCCAGAGGACGGGACAGTTTGAGGATAGCTCGATTGCTTATCCCAATTTCCTCGACTGGGTGAAAGATAACCGCAGCTTCGCGTCCATGGCCGCCTATCGCTCGGACAGCTTCAACCTCACCGGTAGCGGTGATGCCAAGCGCCTCCGCGGTGAAATGATTTCCGCGCCGTATTTTTCCCAACTTGGCGTCCAGCCCATCATGGGCCGGGACTTCACAACCGAAGACGATCATGCCGGAGCGGCTCCGGTCGCGTTGATCAGCCAGGGATTCTGGCAGCGCCAATTCGGATCGGCGCGTGACGTCCTCGGTAAGTCGATGACGCTCAACGGCGTGGACTACACCATCATCGGCGTAATGCCCCCCAAATTTCACTCGCAGCGCAATAATGACGTCTACGTGCCTCTCGGCCAATGGACCGACCCCACGTTCCTCGATCGCCGGGTCGGCATGGGCCTGCGCGCCATTGGACGCCTTAAGCCAGGCGTAACGATTCAGCAGGCGGACGCCGATATGGGCGCCATTGCCAACAGCCTTACGGCGCAATATCCGGAAGCCGACAAGGGCGTCGGCGTGGGGCTGGTTCCGCTGAAAAAGGCGATCGTCGGTGACGTTCAACCCTTTCTCTGGGTACTGCTGGGCGCGGTGGGATTCGTTTTGCTGATTGCCTGCGCGAATGTGGCGAGCCTGCTGCTCGCTCGGGCTACTGGGCGCACGCGAGAGTTCGCGATTCGCGCGGCCTTGGGAGCCGGTAAGGGACGTGTGATTCGCCAATTGTTGACGGAGAGCGTCTTGCTGGCTTTTGCCGGCGGCGCGTTGGGACTCCTGGCCGCGGCATGGGGCACGCAGTCGGTGCTCAAGATACTGCCGAGCGCTTTGCCACGTGCGACCGAGATTGGGCTCGATACACACGTGCTGCTTTTTACGATGGGAATCTCGCTCTTTGCGGGAGTGCTGTTTGGCCTGGCGCCGGCTCTCAAAATCGCGCGTCCGAACCTGTCGGGAACGTTGAAGGAAGGCGGCCGCGGGGCAAGCGGCGCGAAGCATCGGGCGCAGGGTGTATTTGTTGCCGCGGAAATGGCTTTGGCGCTCGTGCTGCTGGTCGGCGCGGGACTGATGGTTCGCAGCCTGTATATTTTGTGGGGAGTGAATCCGGGTTTCGATCCGCACAATGTGCTCACATTTGACCTCACCTTGGATCCGGCGCTGATCAAGAACGCCAATGGCGCTCGCGGCGCGCTGCGGGAATTGCACCAGCGGATTCAGGCTGTACCTGGAGTCGAGGCAGTTTCGTGCATGGCCGGGTCCTCGCCGATGCAGGGCGATTCCGAATTGCCGTTTTGGAAGGATGGTCAGGAAAAACCGGCGAGCGACAACGATATGAGCTGGTCGCTCTTTTACCTCGTTGAGCCGGACTACCTCAAGGTGATGAACGTCCCCCTCGAACGTGGGCGTTTCTTCAACGAGCATGACGACGAGCATGCGCCGATGGTGATCGTGGTGGACGAAACCTTCGCGCACAAATTCTTTCCCAACGAAGATCCGTTGGGAAAGCGCATCAACATGATGCTGCTGGGCCAGGCCCAAATCATCGGCGTGGCCGGCCACATCAAGCAATGGGGACTCGATTCCGATTCGCAGCAAAGCATCCAGGCTGAATTCTACCTGCCGATTTTGCAGACGCCCGATAAGTTCATGCCGCTGCTGGCGAACGGTCTCACCCAAATGGTGCGCACCCAGGGCACGCCGCTCGGGCTCACCGCTGCCATTCGGCAAACCGTCGAGCAAATGAACAGCCAGCAAGTGATGTACAACGTGGATACGATGGACGCGATCATAGCGGATTCGCTGGCCTCGCGGCGATTCTCGATGATCCTGCTGGGCATTTTCGCCCTGCTGGCGCTGGTGCTTTCCAGCGTTGGAATCTACGGCGTGATTTCCTACCTGGTGGGCCAGCGGACACATGAAATCGGCATTCGCGTCGCACTTGGTGCGCAACGATCGGACGTAATGAAGCTCGTCTTGGGCGAGGGCACCAAGATGGCGCTGATCGGCGTCGGGATCGGGATCGTCGCCGGACTAATGCTGACGCGGTTGATGTCCAAGATGCTCTTTGGCGTCAGCGCGGCCGACCCGCTGACGTTCGGTGGCGTGGCCATTCTATTGACGTTGGTGGCTTTGGCGGCATGTTATGTGCCGGCGCGGCGTGCGACGCGCGTCGACCCTATTATCGCGCTGCGCTACGAGTGACGACGTAGAGCGTTTCGGGAGTTTGCGGCGCGACGGGCGGGGACTTCCGGCTCATGGATCGCCTCCTTGACCTCGCTCGCGCCGCCGCTTAGAATGCATTTCATCAATGCATTGTTCTGCTCTCGATTTTCACTTTTCTACGCCCAGCGGCACCCCGCTGGGCGGTCGTGTTTAGAGAGCCTTTCATGCGACCGAAAGGAGATTTCCCGCGGTGCCGATTGATGCCGCCATTCCTGAAGGGTTGACGTTTGACGACGTGCTGCTCGTGCCCGGCAAGTCGTCCGTGCTGCCCACCGAGACGAACACGCAAACCAACGTCACGCGCAAGATCGCCATCCAGATTCCGCTGCTCTCCTCGGCCATGGATACCGTCACGGAATCGCGTCTGGCCATCGCCATCGCCCGGCAGGGCGGCCTCGGCGTGATTCACCGCAATATGACGATCGAGCGCCAGGCGGAAGAAGTAGACCGCGTGAAACGCTCGGAAAGCGGCATGATCGTCGATCCCGTCACGATTTCGCCCGATCTTTCCGTGCGGCAAGCCATGGAGATCATGGCGAAATATCGCATCTCCGGCTTGCCGGCCACACGCGGCACGAAACTGGTAGGCATCCTGACGAATCGCGACCTGCGGTTTGAAAAGAACCTGAACCAATCCGTGAACGATGCGATGACCAAGGACAACCTGGTGACGGTGCCCGTGGGCACCACGCTCGAGGAAGCCGAGCGCATCTTGCAAAAACATCGCATCGAGAAACTGCTCGTGGTGGATAAGGATTTCAACCTCAAAGGGTTGATTACCGTAAAAGACATCCAGAAAAAGCTCGAGTTTCCCAATGCCGCCAAGGATGAGCAAGGACGGCTGCGCGTGGCCGCAGCCATAGGCGCGACCGGCGATTTTCTGGAGCGTGCGCAGGAATTGTCGCGCACCAAAGTGGACGTACTTGCGATCGACACCGCGCACGGCCATTCTTCGCGCGTGATGGAGGCGATTCGTGCCGTGAAACATAAATTGCCGGACATGCAATTGATTGCGGGCAACGTGGCAACCTTCGAGGGGGCACGGGATCTGATTGCTCTGGGCCTCGACGGTTTGAAGGTGGGAATCGGGCCGGGTTCGATCTGCACCACGCGCGTGATTTCCGGAGCCGGAGTGCCGCAGATCACCGCTATCCAGGAGGCCGCGCGCGCAGCAAAAGGCACGGGAGTGTCTGTGATCGCGGACGGCGGTGTGAAATATTCCGGTGACATTACGAAGGCCATTGCGGCGGGAGCCTCGGCCGTGATGATCGGAAGCCTCTTTGCCGGCACGGAAGAATCGCCCGGCGAGACGATTTTGTATCAGGGACGCACATTCAAATCGTATCGCGGCATGGGTTCGCTTGCGGCAATGGACGCGGGTTCCGCCGATCGGTACGCGCAGGAAGGCGCCGAGCGCGGCAAGTCTGTGCCGGAAGGCGTCGAAGGCCGCGTTCCCTACAAAGGTCCACTGGGCGCATTGGTGGATCAGTTGGTGGGCGGACTCCGCAGCGGCATGGGCTACTGCGGCGTGGAAAATATCGGCCAATTACAGGAGAAGGCACGCTTCCTGCGCATCAGTTCCGCCGGCCTGCGCGAAAGTCACGTGCACGACGTGATCATCACCCGCGAAGCGCCGAACTATCGCGTGGAATAGCGCATCCGATCTCCGCGACCAAACCTTCCGCATGCAGAACCGATCCGAAATGCCATGGGTGCACCGCTGGGGCCCGGTGATCGTGTGGGCCTGCGTGATCTCCACATTTTCCACCCATTTATTTACATCCGAACATACCGAAAGTGTCGTAATACCAGTGCTACGCTGGCTGCTGCCGCACGCTCCGTTGCGGGAATTGCTGCGAATTCATGCGTTTCTGCGGAAATGCGGCCATGTGGTCGAGTTCTTTATTTTCAGCGTGCTGGTGATGCGCGGATTTCGCGGGGGACGCCGCGAGTGGCGCTGGAGTTGGGCGCTGTGGACGCTCTTTATTTGCGCCTGTGTGGCGTCCTTAGACGAATTCCACCAATACTTCGTTCCCGGGCGGACGGCAACACCCTGGGATTCGCTGTTGGATACCTCCGCGGCAGCCGCGGCTCTGGTCGCGATGTTGTTTCTATGGTGGCTGGCCCGAAGACCAAGAAACGCCGATCTTTAGCGCCCGCGTACGACCCCGACGTGCGCTGCGCCTGAAAGCAAAAGCGCCCGCCGAAGGACTTCCTTCGAGCGGGCGCGCTGCATCATGAGGGCTTGGGCGTAATCCTCAGGATTTTTTCGCGGTTTCGGCTTCCTCTTCAGGCTCTTCCTTCTTGGCTCCTGTGGATTCCTTCTTCTCTTTCTTCTGGAACTTCGAGCCGAGCAACTCGAGGATGGCCAGGTTGGCGCCATCGCCGATGCGGAATCCGGCATGAATGATCCGAGTGTAGCCACCGGCGCGATCACTGAAGCGCGGCGCGATATCCGCGAAGAGCTTCTGGGTGGCGGCGGGCGTCATCAGAAAGGCCGCCGCCTGCCGCCGCGAAGCGAGCGAATCGCGCTTACCCAGCGTGATCATCTTTTCGACGATCGGCTTGGCCGCCTTCGCTCGCGTCACGGTGGTGGTGATGCGTTCGTGGACGATCACGTTCGTCACCAGGTTACGCAGCGTGGCGCGGCGGTGCGCCGGCTGGCGGCCTAGCTTCGATCCGGAATTCAGGTGTCGCATAGTTAAGTTTCCCCGGGCTCCGGTTACAGGCCTGCGGTCTCCTCGGAAGGAGGCGGCGCGGTCTGGCTCGGGAGCGGCGGCCAGATGATGCGGCCGTGCTCGTCAAACTTCATGCCGAGCGCGAGCCCCATCTTGTGGAGGATTTCCTTGATTTCATTGAGCGATTTGCGGCCGAAATTCTTGGTGCGCAGCATTTCGCTTTCGGTCTTCTGCACGAGCTCGCGAATGGATTGAATATTCGCGTTCTTCAAGCAGTTGTAAGAGCGCACGGAAAGCTCCAGTTCCTCGACGGAGCGGTCCAGATGCTCCATGCGCGGGTCGCTGTAGGTTTCCACGGCTTCGTCGCTAACCTCGGGCGGTTCCTCGAAGTTGATGAAGATGCTCATGTGGTCCTTCACCAGCTTGGCCGCCAAACCGATAGCGTCTTGCGGCGTGATGGCGCCGTTCGTCCAGACTTCCAGGGCCAGCTTTTCATAGTCGGTCATCTGGCCAAGACGCGCGGCTTCCACGGCGTAGTTCACCTTGCGAACCGGCGAATGCACCGAGTCCACGGGAATGTAGCCGATCGGAAGATCTTCGTCGAAGTTGCGGTCCGCGCCCACGTAGCCGCGGCCATTCTTTACGCGCATTTCCATCTGCAGCTTGCCGCCCTCGCTTACCGTGGCGATGTACACGGCCTTATCGAGTACGGCAAAATCCGCGTCTTCTTCGATCATCGCGGAAGTAACCACGCCCGGATTTTCAATGTTGACGTAAATCGTCTTCGGCAGATCGGTATTGAGCTTGAGCGGAACCTGTTTCAAATTAAGGATGATGTCGGTGGCATCCTCGACCACGCCGGGAATCGAGGAAAACTCGTGCAACACGCCCTCGATCTTCACGGCCGTGATGGCCGCGCCTTCGATCGAGCTGAGCAGCGCACGGCGCAAAGTGTTGCCGACCGTGGTGCCCCAGCCGCGCTCGAAAGGCTGCGCGTTAAATTTCCCAAACTTATCGGTGAGCGACTCGAGATCGGCCGCCAACCGCTTTGGCTTCTGAAAACCTTTCCACATCTTCACGATCCTTCCTCTCCGGAATCCCGGAGAAACAAAACAAAGAAAATCGGAGCCGAACTACTTCGAATACAGTTCGACGATCAGTTGCTCGTTAAACGCCGGCGTCTGGATATCCTCGCGACGCGGAAACGAGATCACGCGCCCCTTGAAATTTTCGCGGTCGAGTTCGATCCAGGGCACGGCGTTGCGGCTCTGGGCCACGTTGCGCGCTTCAAGCACCATGGTGTTATCGTGCATGTCGTCGCGCAGCGCGATTTCCTCGCCCACGCGCACGAGGTACGAAGGGATATTGACCTTGTGTCCATTCACCTTCACGTGCCCGTGCAAAATGATCTGGCGTGCCTGCGCCCGCGAGCTGGCGAGACCCATGCGCCACACCGCATTATCCAGGCGGCGTTCGAGCATGATGATCAGGTTTTCGCCGGTGGGGCCCTTGGCACGCGCGGCCTTCTCAAAATAGGACCGGAACTGCCGCTCCAGCAGGCCGTAGGTGCGCTTCACCTTCTGCTTTTCGCGGAGCTGCAAGCCATACCCCGCGAGCTTCGGGCGGCGCGCCTGGCCGTGCTGGCCCGGAACGAAGTTGCGCTTTTCGATCTCGCACTTTTCGGTAAAACACTTCAGGCCTTTTAAGAAGAGCTTCTGCCCTTCCCGGCGGCACAAACGGCAAACTGCTTCACGATGTCTTGCCAAAGCGAATTCTCCTTTACAGCCAAACGACAATTAACGCAATTTCTTGCACTCAGACGCGGCGGCGTTTCGGCGGCCGGCAGCCGTTGTGCGGAATCGGCGTGATGTCCTTGATGTGCACGATGTGCACGCCCACGGAGGCCAGCGCGCGCACGGCGGACTCGCGCCCGGAACCCGGGCCCTTGACGCGAACTTCCACGGACTTCAGCCCATATTGATCGCGCGCGGCGGCGGCAGCGGTCGCCGATGCCTGCTGCGCGGCGTAGGGCGTGCCCTTCCGAGAACCCTTGAAGCCCACCGAACCGGCCGAAGACCAGCACAGCGCGCGGCCTTCCGAGTCCGTGATGGTGATCATCGTGTTGTTGAAGGTCGCGGTAACGTACACGATGCCGTGCGGCACCACGCGCTTCTCGCGCTTCTTCTTGAATTCCTTCTTGCGCTTGGTGGGCTTGGCGCCCGGAGCTGCTGCCCCGGCCTGCCCATCCTGCGTCTTTGGTTCCTTCGCCACTGCTCACCTCGTTACGCGGCCCGAGAGCCGCAAAATTCCATCGTCTGGCGGCGTCTTACTTCCGAATCGCGATCTTCTTCTTGGTCGCTACCGCGCCCTTGCGCGGACCTTTGCGCGTGCGCGCGTTGGTATGCGTCCGCTGCCCGTGGACCGGCAAATTGCGGCGATGCCGGATCCCGCGATAGGACTGAATTTCGATCAGCCGCCGGATGTTCATCTGAATCTCTTTGCGGAGATCGCCTTCCACGCCGCCTTCGGCTTCGATGGCCTGGCGCAGATGATTCGCTTCGTCCTCGGTCAAATCCTTGATCTTTTTCGTTTCATCGACCTTGGCCTTGGCGCACAGCCTGCGCGCGCGCTCCTGGCCGATCCCGTAGATAGACGTGAGTCCCACCCATAGGCGCTTGTTCGGCGGCAGATCGATTCCAGCAATACGTGCCATAATTTTCTCCCTCGGCCTAACCCTGGCGCTGCTTGTGTTTCGGGTTCACGCAGATCACGCGCACCACGCCGCGCCGGTGAATCACCTTGCACTTGTCGCAAATTTTCTTTACCGATGCCCGGACTTTCATCCCTGATTCCTCTCTTACTTATAACGGTACACGATGCGTCCGCGCGTCAGATCGTAGGGCGAAAGCTCCACCGCCACCTTGTCTCCCGGCAAAATACGGATGAAGTTCTTGCGCATCTTTCCCGAAATGTGCGCGAGTACCTGGTGCTTATTTTCCAGTTCCACGCGAAACATGGCGTTCGGCAGCGGCTCAATCACCGTAGCCATCACCTCGATGGCGTCTTCCTTGGGATTGTCCGCGTCGCGCGGCTTCTTCTCTTTTGGTTGAGGTCTCGGCATACTCTCCTATGCGCTTACCAAGCCGGCCCGGTCACTTCTTTGGGCCGCGTCAGAATCCAGGGCCCGTTGGCCGTCACCGCCACCGTGTGCTCAAAATGCGCCGAAGTGCTTTCCATCGGCGGTCACCGCCGTCCAGCCATCGTCCAGAACGCGCACGTTCGGGGTGCCCTGATTCACCATCGGCTCGATGGCGAGAACCATGCCCTCCTGCAAGCGCGGCCCGTGCCCCGGCTGGCCGTAATTCAGCACGCTCGGCTCTTCGTGCATCTTGGTGCCGATACCGTGGCCCACAAATTCACGAACCACCGAAAACCCGTGGCGCTCCACCCACTGCTGCACCGCGGCGCCTACGTCGCTCAGCCGGTTTCCGGGTTGTACCTTTTCAATCGCCAGGTCGAGCGATTCGCGCGTCACGCGCATGAGCGTTTCCAGCTCGGGCCGCACCTTGCCAACCGGCACTGTCACCGCCGCATCGCCAAAATAACCTTCGAGCTCGACGCCATAATCCAGAGAGACAATGTCGCCTTCGCTCAGCTTGCGGCCCGTTGACGGAATCCCGTGCACCACTTCCTGATTGATCGAAGCGCACAGTGACGCCGGATAGCCCCGGTAGCCCTTGAACGCGGACCGCGCGCCACGCTCCTTCGCGCGCTTTTCCGCCACACGATCCAGATCCTGCGTCGAAACCCCGGGCGCGACCATCATGCGCAACTCGTTGAGCACTTCCCAAACGATCAGCCCGGCGCGATGCATCGTCTCGATTTCCGCGCTCGATTTGCACACGATCATGGCTGATCCCTCAACGAGGACGGCACACCGCTTCCATCACTGCCTTGGTGACCGTTTCTACCTCCCCGATGGCCGCCACATCCTCGAGCAATCCGTGCGAGCGGTAATATTCCACCAGCGGCTCGGTCTGCTTGTAAAACGCGTCCAGGCGTGGCCCGACGATTTCTTCGCTGTCGTCCTTGCGCTGCATCAGCGCGCCGCCATCGTCGTCGCAAACGTTGGGAACCTGCGGCGGACGCTCAAAAACATTATAGGTGCGCCCACAAACCGTACAAGTCCGGCGCCCCGCCAGCCGCCGCAACAACTGGTTCGGCTGCACCATAAAGTGAATCACCACCGGCTTGCCGAAACCGCCGGTTTCCAGAAGCCTGTCCAGACCTTCGGCCTGGGGCAATGTCCTCGGAAAACCGTCCAGCAGGAAGCCGCGCTCATAATCCGGACGCGAAAGCTGCTTTTCCACCATTTTCAGGACCAATTCGTCCGGCACCAGATCGCCGCGATGCATGATCGGTTTGGCGAGCTTGCCCAGTTCGGTGTTCTGGACGATGTGCTCCCGGAGCATTTCGCCGGTCGAGAGGTGGGGGACACCACATCGCCGGGAAAGCTCCGCAGCCTGCGTTCCTTTGCCGGCGCCCGGTGGTCCCAAAAAGATGACGGCCTGGCGGCGCCTTGATCCCTGCGCTTCATCCATACCGCCGGCCTCGCAACTTGCCCTTCTTCACGAAACCTTCATAGTTTCGCATGACAAGCTGCGCCTCAACCTGCTGGACCGTATCCATGGCCACGCCCACAACGATCAGCAATGAGGTGCCCCCGAAATAGAAGGTGACCCCCAGGCCATTGAGAACGAAACGCCACATGTGCTGGTCAAACCAGGCGCCCAGCGCTCCAGGAAGATGCTGCAGATGGATTCCGGAAATCATCCACTCCGGCATCAGGCACACGACCGCCAGATACACACCTCCCACGAACGTCAGCCGCTTCAAAATCCGGCTGATGTGTTCCGAGGTGTTGCGGCCCGGCCGAATCCCGGGAATGAATCCACCATACTTGCGCATGTTGTCGGCGAGCTCGGTCGGATTAAAAACGATGCCGACGTAAAAGAACGCAAAAATGATAATGAGGAGCACGTAGACAAGCGTATAGAGCGGCTCGCCCCAACCTAAGACATGCGCAAATTGGTCTAAAAACTTACTCTTCTTCTGAAAGAAAAGATCGATCGTGCCGGGAAACGTCAGCAACGAGCTCGCGAAAATCGGCGGGATCACGCCACCCGAGTTCACGCGCAAGGGCAGATACGTCATCTGGCCGCCCATCACCCTGCGGCCCACCACCCGTTTGGCGTACTGCACCGGAATGCGGCGCTGGCCACCCTCCACAAACACGATGAAGCCGACTACCGCAATCATAAACGCCACAAGCAAAATCAGCGCCAGGCCCGTGAACGGCCCCCATTGGTTCGTCTTCGCGCGATCCCATAGATCGGCAATCCCGCGCGGCAGGCCCACCACGATGCCCACGAAGATGATTAGCGACATTCCGTTGCCGATGCCGCGATCGGTGATCTGTTCGCCCAGCCACATGATGAAGGCCGTGCCCGTGGTTAGCGTCAGAATCGTCATCAACGTGAAGGCCACGCCCGGGTTGTAGACCATCGATTGGCCCGCGGCGCCGAACGTGGACTTCTGCAGCGTGAGGGCGATCGAGAGCGATTGGAACAAGCTCAGCACAATCGTCAGGTAGCGCGTGTACTGGGTGATCTTCTTGCGGCCTAGTTCGCCTTCCTTCTGCAGCTTTTCCAGGTAGGGCCACACCACCGTCATCAACTGCAGGATGATCGAAGCCGTAATGTACGGCATGATGCCCAGCGCAAAAATCGAAAGACGCCGGAAATTGCCGCCGCTAAAGAGATCGAAGATGCCCAGCATCGAGCCCTGGTTCTGGCTGAAATAATCTTCCAGGACCGCGGTGTTGATCCCCGGCGTGGGAATCCACGCGCCCAGGCGATACACCGCGAGCATCGCCAGGGTAAAGCCCAGACGTCTCCGCAGATCCGCAATGCGGAAAATATTCGCCAGTGCCTGGAAAAACGAGGTCATGACAACACTTCCACCTTGCCTCCGGCCGCCGAAATCTTCTCGCGTGCCGAACCGCTAAACGCATGTGCTTGCACGGTGATGGCCACCTTCAAATCGCCGTCACCCAGCACCTTGATCGAATCTCCCGCGCGGCGAATCAACTTCCGCTCGCGGAGCAGATCAGGGGTCACCGTCTCGCCCGCGCTAAAAGCGTTGAGCGAGGCGATGTTCACCACGGCAAATTCCTTGCGGCCTGGATTGTGAAAACCGCGCTTCGGGATGCGCCGGTGTAGCGGCATCTGGCCGCCCTCAAATCCTCGCCGGCGGCTATAGCCCGAACGCGACTTCTGGCCCTTGTTGCCGCGGCCGGCCGTCTTCGGCGTTTTCGAGCCGATGCCGCGGCCCACCCGCGTGCGGCGCTTGCGCGACCCGCGCGGCGGCCTCAAATTGGAAAGTTCGGTGCCCATTTTCCCTCGCTCGAAACCGCGCCGCTATTCGGCGACTTCCTCAACCAGATGGCGGACCTTGTGAACCATGCCGCGAATCGCGGGCGTGTCCTCGCGCTCGACGATCTGGTGCATGCGGCGGAAACCCAGGCCGCGTATCGTCTGGCGCATATCGGCCGTACAGCCGATAAAACTGCGGATCCATTTAATCTTCAGCGTGCCGCTCTTCTTGGCTTTGGTCATGGCTTTCGCTTACCTGCTCAAGTCGTCGGCGGCCTTCGATCGCGACTCCGCGACCTTGTCGACGTCTTTCAGCCGCAGCAACGCGTCGAATGTGGCTTTCACCACGTTGTGCGGGTTGGAGGTGCCGATCGATTTCGTGAGCACGTTGTGAATGCCCGCGACCTCCATCACCGCGCGTACCGGACCACCGGCGATGATTCCGGTTCCTTCCGGCGCGGGCTTCAGCAGCACGTGGCCCGATCCATACAGCCCTACCACCTGGTGCGGAATCGTGGTGCCCTTTAGATTCAACCGCAGCAGATTCTTCTTCGCCTGCTCGATGGCTTTGCGAATCGCCATGGGGACTTCGCGCGCCTTGCCCATGCCGAAGCCGGCATGGCCATGCTGGTCACCCACGACCACGAGCGCGGAAAAGCTCAGGTTCTTGCCGCCCTTGACGACCTTCGTAACGCGGTTGATGGCCACGACCTGATCTTTCAGGCTGTTGCTGCTGACCTCAATCGGCTGCCGCACCGCGAGTGTATCTCTTAGGATCTGCTTCGACATGAGCTAGAATTTCAACCCCGCTTCCCGGGCCGCATTTGCCAGCGCTTCCACACGGCCGTGGTACTTATACCCGCCCCGATCAAACACTACTTTCTCAATCCCCGCCGCCTTGGCGCGCTCGGCGATAATCCGGCCGACGACCTTTGCCGCGGCGACATTGCCGCCACCCTTGGTTTCCTTGCGCGTATCCCCGTCGATCGAGCTTGCTGATACGATCGTCCTGCCCGCCAGATCGTCGATCACCTGCGCGTAAATGTGGCCCACCGAGCGGAACACGGAAAGCCGCGGACGTTCCTGCGTGCCGGACACCTTTTGCCGCACGCGGCGGTGAATACGCATGCGGTGCGCATCCCGCGAAATTCTGGTGACTGGAGTCTTCGCCACTGCCCGCTCCTTTTTCTTTCCGCCGGCCGCTTACGCGGCGGCCTTGGCTCCGGCCTTACCGGCCTTCTTCTTTAGACGCTCGCCCGTGATACGCACGCCCTTCTGCTTGTACGGGTCGGGCGGACGCAGCGCGCGCATGTTCGCGGACACCTGGCCGACCAGCGCGCGATCCGCACCGCTCACCGTCATGTGCGTCTGCTTTTCCACCACAACCTGGATTCCTTCCGGAATCGGAAACTCGATCGGGTGCGAATAGCCCAACAGGAAAACCACGTTCTTGCCTTTGACTTCCGCGCGGTATCCGACGCCCACGATATCGAGATCCTTTTTGAACCCCGTGGTAACGCCGGTGACGGCATTGGCGACCAGCGCGCGCGCCAATCCGTGCAGGGCCTTCTGCTCGTCGGAATCGCGCAGCGCCTGCAGCGTGCCGTCTTTCTGCTCGAAGCGAATTCCGCGCGGAATCTTCACGCTCATCTTGCCCTTGGGTCCCTGAACGTCCACGGCAGCGGCGGAGATTTGCACCTTCACGCCACTGGGAACCGGGATGATCTTTTTTCCGATGCGCGACATTTTTTCTTCCTTGGCCTCGCCTTACCAGATTTCGCAGAGTACTTCGCCGCCGACGTTGGACTTCCGCGCGGCGCGGCCCGTCATCACGCCCCGCGGCGTCGTCACGATGCTAATGCCCAGGCCACCGATGATGCTGCGCAGTTCCTTCGCGCTCGAGTACTGGCGCCGGCCGGGCTTCGACACGCGCTTCAGGTCCGTGATGGCGCTGCGCCGGTCCGACGAATACTTCAAGAACACGCGAAGGATCTTGTGGCTCTTTGATTCCTCCACAAGCTTGTACGTCTGGATAAACCCCTCTTCCTTCATGATGCGCACCACTTCGGTCTTCAGCTTCGATGCCGGCACGTCTACCCGCGCGTGCTTGGCCTTCGTGGCGTTCCGGATGCGCGTCAACAAATCGGAAATCGGATCGGTCATCATCGAGAATTCGTCCTCTTACCAGCTCGCCTTGAGCACGCCGGGAATTTCTCCGCGGAGCGCCAGCCCGCGAAAACAGATACGGCACATTGCAAACTTGCGCAGGAAGCCGCGCGGGCGGCCGCAAATGCGGCAGCGGTTGCGCATGCGAATCTTGAACTTCGGCTTCTTCTTCATCTTCGCGAATTGCGAATCTCGCGCCATAGTTCTCCTCAGCCGCGGAGCGGCACACCGAGTCCGCGCAACAACTCGCGGCCTTCTTCGTCGTTCCTCGCGCTGGTGGTAAAAGTGATGTTCATCCCCTTAATCTTATCCACGCGCGTGTAATCGATTTCCGGAAACACCAGTTGGTCGCGCAGCCCCAGCGTGTAATTGCCGCGGCCGTCGAAAGCGTTGGCCGGCAGGCCCTTGAAGTCGCGCACGCGCGGCAGCACCACGTTACACAGCCGGTCGAGAAATTCGTACATGCGGTCGCCGCGTAGCGTCACGCAGCACCCGATGGGCATGCCCTTGCGGATCTTGAAGTTCGCAATGGACTTCTTCGCGCGCGTCAAAACCGCTTTCTGGCCGGCGATTTGGCCCAACTCGACCACCGCCACGTCCAGCAGCTTGCTGTTCTGGCTCGCTTCACCCAGCCCGATATTCACCACGATCTTCTTGAGCTTGGGGATCGCCATCGGGTTCGTCACGTTGAGGCGCTTCATCAGCGACGGGACGATCTCGGTGCGATACCGCTCTCTCATTCGACTGGCCATAATTCCGTTCCCAACCTGCTCTTTCTTTCCGGCTTCGCCTACCGGCGGATGGCCGGCTCTTCCATTCTCTTCGAGCTACTTTTCGAGCGTTGCGCCGCAACGCCGGCACACGCGCACCGAGCTGCCGTCCGCGCCCTTGCTCCGGCCCACCCGCGCATGCTTGTTGCACGCGGGGCACATCAGCAATACGTTCGAGATTGCGATGGGCCCTTCCTTATCGAGAATGCCGCCCTTCACGTTTTGCGAGGGGTTCGGGCGCGTGTGCCGCTTGATGATGTTGGCATGCTCGACGGTAACTTGCCCCTTGCTGGCGTTCACCGAAAGCACGCGGCCCACCTTGCCCTTGTCCCGGCCCGCCATTACGCGGACCTGGTCGTTCTTACGAATGTTCAACCGGATACGTATTTTTGGTTTTGGCTCTCTCATTTTCGTTACCAAACTTCGGGCGCCAGCGATACGATCTTGGCGAATTTCTTTTCGCGCAATTCGCGCGCTACCGGACCGAAGACCCGGGTTCCCACCGGCTCGTTCGCGTCGTTGATCAGCACGGCGGCGTTGTCGTCAAACCGGATATACGATCCGTCGCGCCGGCGGTGTTCCTTGCGGGTGCGCACCACCACCGCGCGTACTACCTTGCCCTTCTTGATCTGGCTGTCGGGCGCGGCCTCTTTTACCGCCGCGGTAATCACGTCACCCAGCCCGGCTCGCAGCCCGGTATCTCCACCGATGGGAAGAATCATCGTCAACTGGCGCGCGCCGGAATTATCGGCTACCGTCAGCCACGATCGCATGCGAATCATTGCCGTTGTCTCCCGTTCGCCATCGCGTCGTCTTTACTTGGCGCCATCGCGATGCGCCAAGACTTCCACCAGCCGCCAGCGTTTCAGTTTCGAGAGCGGCCGCGTCTCCATGATGCGAACCCGGTCGCCAACCTTGGCCTGTCGCGTCTCATCGTGCGCGTAGAACTTCTTGGTGGACCGCACCACGCGCCCATACAACCGGTGCCGCGATAAGCGCGTGACCTTGACCACAATCGTCTTGGCCATTTTCGCGCTGGTCACCAGGCCGATTTTTTCCTGCCGGCTTCCGCGCTGCGCGGGAGTCTCGGGGGCCGCGGCCGCCGCTGGAGCTGTGTTCTCAGTTGCCATTCGCCTGCCTCAATTCCCTTTCCCGGAGTAAGGTCTTCACCCGCGCCAATTGCTTGCGCGCCCCACGCAGCCGCGCCAGCGCTTCCGCTTGCCCGGTGGTGAGCTGAAACCGCAGGCGGAAAATCTGTTCCGCCAGCTCCTTTTGCTGTACTTCGAGTTCCGGCGTATCCAGGTCGCGAAGCTTTTCACTCGGCCGCGCCATCAGAGTTCTCCTGCCCGCGATACGAATTTCGTGCGAATGGGAAGCTTGCTTGACGCCAGCTTCATGGCTTCCTGTGCCGTGGCGGTATCCACACCGGCCATCTCAAACATAATGCGTCCCGGCTTCACCACCGCTACCCACCGCTCCGGAATTCCTTTACCCTTGCCCATGCGGGTTTCCGCCGGCTTCTTGGTGAAGGGTTTGTCCGGAAACACGCGAATCCACAGTTTGCCGCCGCGCTTGATAAACCTCGTGATGGCCACCCGCGTCGCCTCGATCTGCCGGTCGGTGATCCAGGCCGGCTCGAGCGCTTTCAATCCAAATTCGCCAAACGCCAGACTTCCGCCGCGCCACGCCTTCCCATTGCGGCGCCCGCGCTGCTGCTTGCGAAACTTCACTTTCTTCGGCATCAACATAAGAATCCCTGCTCCAGTCCCTTTTTACCGCGAACCGCTCTATGCCGCCGGCTTTCGCTCGCTCGGGGCCGTGTTCCGTTCCGGAACGCGTTCGCCGCCATATACCCAGCACTTCACGCCGATCACCCCGTAGGTCGTGTAGGCCTGCGCGAAACCGTAATCGATGTCCGCGCGCAACGTCTGCAGCGGCAAACGTCCCTGCAAATACCATTCCTTGCGCGCAATTTCCGCGCCGTTCAATCGGCCCCCGACGTGTACCTTGATGCCTTTGCAGCCGAACCGCAGCGCCGAATCCACGGCCTTGCGCATCGCGCGGCGAAAGGCCACGCGCTTTTCGAGCTGCAACGTGATCGATTCGGCCACCAGTTGCGCGTCCAGCTCCGGACGATGCACTTCCTGAATATCGATATGCACTTCGCGCTTGGTGCGCTGCTGAATTTCGCTCTTTAGCTTGTCAATCTCGGCGCCCTTGCGCCCGATAATGATTCCCGGCCGCGCGGTATAAATGCGAATCACCAGCTTGTTGGCGGCGCGCTCGATATCGATCGAGGAAATACCCGCGGATTTGAGCCGCTCCTTGAGCTGCTTCCGCAGAAGCACGTCCTCGTGCACCAGGTCGGCATAATCCTTCCCGGCGTACCAGCGCGACTTCCACATCTTGTTGTAGCCGACGCGAAATCCGTACGGATGTGTTTTCTGCCCCACCAGTTCCCCCCTACTGACCCTTCTTCGGATGCGGATTGGCCGCGCGCTTCTTCACCGGGCGGCGCGTTCCCGCGAGTGCAGCCCGCGCCTTCTTTACCGCGCCCTTCACGCCCTTGCTCGCTTCGGCTTCGGCTGCCGCCGCCGCCGCGCGCTGCTCCACGCCCGCCACGTGCTCGGCCACGCCCACCACGATGTGCGCCGTGCGTTTCTGGTAACGAAACGCGCGGCCCATGGGCGCCGGACGCAGCCGCTTCCAACGCGGGCCGTCATTCGCATAGCATTCCGACACAAACAAGTGGTCCACGTCGAGCGATTCGCCCGCATCGTCGGCTTTGCGCTCGGCGTTCGCGATCGCGCTGCGCAGGATTTTTTCCACGTTCTTCGCGATGCGCTTTTTTGTGAACCGCAAGATCTGCAGCGCCGTTTCCGCGCGCTGCCCGCGAATCAGATCGAGCACCAGCCGCGCCTTCTGCGGCGATACGCGCACGTGCCGCGCAAGAGCGCGAGCTTGAATCGATGGTGCTGCTGCTGTGACCTCTGGCGGCATCGTCCCTTATCCCTTTGGGGCCGGAGCTCCCGCGCCCGCGCCGCCCGCGGCCGGCGCCGGTGCGCCTGCCGCACCCGCCGCGCGCTCGAGGGCCGCCTTTACGGCGTGTCCCTTGAAGGTGCGCGTCGGCGCGAATTCACCGAGCTTGTGGCCGATCATCTGTTCGGTCACATAGACCGGAATAAATTTGCGGCCGTTGTGCACCGCGATCGTGTGCCCGATCATTTCCGGCACGATCGTCGAGCGCCGCGACCACGTCTTAATTACTTTCTTTTCGTTGCGCGAATTCAGCCCTTCCACCTTGAGCTGCAGGTGGCCGTCAACGAATGGACCTTTGCGAAGCGAGCGTGCCATGCGTTTCGATTCCCCTCGTAATTCTCTTTGCTACTCTTCCACCTTGCGCAGCCTGGACCACTGCGGACGCCGCATCTTGCGGAACCCGCGCACCGGCCCCGGCACACGATGCGATACCGGGCAAAAGGGACAAACAAACCGCGTTCCCTGCGCGTTCGGCGCCCGGTCCACAATCACGCTCCAGCCCGGCTTGCACAGCCGGTACAACATCGGCGGCTGCGGCACCGCCACCACTCGCCCAACCCGTACTGCGGCCTTGGGCTTTGCGCCGGGCCGCACTGGCTTTACCGGACGCACGCGCCGCGCCGTCTTGCGAACGCGTGGTGTGCGCCTTGAACTGCGCCGTGCACTTCGTGTCGCTGCCATATTCCACCCGCCATACCCGCCGCGCCCGGGGGTAAGCTGCTCCTGCTAAAAACTCTTGCGCTACTTGCGGCGCTGCACGATCACCCGGTCCGAGCGGTGACTCCTGCGCGTCTTGGCGCCCAACGTCGGGAAGCCCCATGGCGTTTGCGGATGATTGCCCTTTACGCGGCCTTCACCGCCTCCGTGCGGATGGTCCACCGGATTCATGGCCACACCGCGGTTGGTAGGACGCACACCCAGCCAGCGCGTCTTGCCCGCCTTGCCGTAGGTCTGATTCTCGTGATCGAGGTTTCCCAGTTGCCCGATGGTCGCCATGCAATCGAGCCGGAACTGCCGCACTTCGCCCGATGGCAATTTCACCAGCGCGACTTCCCCTTCTTTGCTCAGAAGCTGCGCCGAGCCTCCCGCCGACCGCACCACTTGCCCGCCACGCCCTGGATAAAGCTCCAGGTTGTGCAGCTGCGTACCGGGTGGAATCAGCCGTATGGCCATGGCGTTGCCGGGCAGAATGTCCGAGCCTTCGCCGGTTGAAACCGTGGCGCCTACTTCGAGCCCCACCGGATGCAAAATGTAACGCTTCTCGCCGTCCGCATAATGCAACAGCGCCAAGCGCGCCGAACGATTCGGGTCATACTCGATCGCCGCCACCTTGGCCGGAATGCCCTGCTTATCCCGGCGGAAATCCACCACGCGGTATTGCCGCTTGTGGCCGCCGCCGCGATGGTAGCTGGTAATTTCTCCGTGCGCGTTTCGGCCACCCGTGCGCTTAATCGGCTCCACGAGCGACTTCTCCGGGCGATCCTTCGTCAACTCGCTCTTGTCGAGCAGTGTGACGAAACGTCGCGATGCTGTATAAGGCTTGAAACTCTTGAGTGCCATCGCTTCGCGCTTCCCTTCGTGCCTAGTCCGGCGATCTACAGATTCTCCCCGTACTCGATCATCTTCTCGCCCGGGGCCAGCTTCACATACGCCTTTTTCCAGTCGCGCCGGTAGCCGGAAATCATGCCGCGCCGTCGCATCTTGCCTACAAAATTCGCCGTGCGTACCGCGGCCACCTTCACCTTGAAAATCTTCTGCACCGCATCTTTGATCTGCGTCTTGTTCGCCGCGACCGCCACCTCAAACACCACCGTGCCCTGCGTTTCTTTCACGCCCAGGCCCTTTTCGGTGACGATGGGCCGCCGGATAATGTGATATGGATCGAGCAGCGCCATCGCTTACTCCTTACCCTTTTTCTTCTTCGGCTTTGCGGCGGCCTTGGGCTTCGCCGTCTTGGCCGCCTTATGCTCAGCCTTTGCAGGCTTCGCATGCGGCTTGGCGTGCGCCTTTGGCGCTTTCGTCTTTGGCGCAGCCTTTGCCGGCTTTTTCGCCACGGCCTTCTCCGCCGGCTCTTCGGTTCCTTCGCCGCGAACTTCTTCGGCCGCTTCATTTCCGTGTGAAAGCGCGGCGACCAGCTTTACCGCGGCATCCTTGGACAGCATGATCCGGTCGTGCCGCAGCAGATCGTACGGCTGCAGATTGCCCGAAATCATCAACTTCACGCCTTCGAGGTTGCGGCTGGCCAATTCCAGATTCGGGTTCGCGCCGGTTTCCACGATTAGCGTCGTGCGCGCCTCTCCATCAAATTTATCGAGTGTGGCGCGAAACGGCTTGGTCTTGTGCGACTCGAGTTGCCAGGCGTCCACCACGGTGAGCTTCGCGCTCGCGAGCTTTGACGACAGCGCCGAGCGCAATGCGCCCAAAAACATCTTGCGCGGCAGCCGGTACGCGTAGCTCCGCGGCTGCGGGCCGTGTACCGTGCCACCCTTCCGCCACAGCGGCGAGCGGATCGAACCGATACGCGCGCGCCCGGTGCCCTTTTGCTTCCAGAGCTTGCGTCCCGAGCCGCTGACTTCGCTGCGGCCCTTGGTCTTGTGCGTGCCCGCGCGCTGCGAATTCAGATACCAGCGCACCGCTTCGTGCAGCAGGTGCGGATTCACCTTTGCGCCAAAGACCGCGTCGGCCAGTTCGAGCTGGCCTACTTTGTCGCCTTCGAGATTCATCACGTCCACGACGGGCATCGTCAGCGTCCTTCGCTCAAACCTTCGTTAGGCTTTCTTCTTGGCCTTTTTTGACTTGCGAATATACAGATAGCTGCCGTTCGGTCCCGGCACCGATCCGCAGACCAGCAGCAAATTCTCGTCCGCGTCCACCTTCACCACGCGCAGGTTTCTCGCGGTCACGCGCTCGTTGCCCATGTGCCCGGGAAAATGCTGCCCCTTCCACACGCGGGAAGGAAACGAGCTGGCGCCGATGCCGCCGGGAGCGCGGTGAAACATCGACCCGTGCGTGGCGTCGCCGCCGCGATAGTGCCAGCGCTTGACGCCGCCCGCGAAGCCGCGTCCTTTGCTGACGCCCGACACATCCACGAATTCGCCGGCCTCAAATTTGTCGACCAACACGCGATCGCCCGGCTTCACTTCGTCTTTCGAAGCTTCCAGCCGGAATTCTCGCAGAAACTTTACCGGCGCCACGTCCGCCTTCTTGAAATGCCCGCCCATGGGCTTGTTCACCCGATGCGGCTTCACGAATTCCACGAGGCCCAATTGCACGGCTTCGTAGCCGTCTTTATCCGCGGTGCGCCGCTGCACCACCACGCACGGGCCCGCCTGCATCACCGTGCACGGCACCACTTCGCCCGCGCCGGTGAATACCTGCGTCATACCGATCTTGATTCCCAGAATTCCGTTGACGGCCATGCGATCCGCTCTCTTTGCTCGATGCTAAAAGTTGATCCGAAACTTACTTCGCCGCGTGCTCGCGTCCAAACGCCTTGATCTCCACGTCCACACCCGGTGGCAGATCGAGCTTCATCAGCGCGTCCACCGTATCCGGCGTCGGCTCGAGAATGTCGATCAGCCGCTTGTGCGTGCGCATCTCGAATTGCTCGCGCGATTTCTTATCCACGTGCGGCGACCGCAACACGGTCCAGCGATTGATCACCGTGGGCAACGGAATCGGCCCGGCCACATCGGCGCCGGTGCGCTTCGCGGTTTCCACAATCTCCCGCGTGGATTGATCGAGAATGCGGTGATCGTAAGCCTTCAAACGGATGCGAATTCGTTCTCCAGTGTGCATAATTACTCGATGATCTCGGCAACCGCGCCGGCCCCAACGGTATGGCCGCCTTCGCGAATCGCGAAGCGCAGCCCCTTCTCCAGCGCCACCGGCGTGATCAGGCTCACTTCCACCGATACGTTGTCGCCCGGCATCACCATCTCGACTCCCGCCGGCAACTTCATGTCTCCGGTCACATCCGTCGTCCGAAAATAAAACTGTGGCCGGTAGCCGGTAAAGAACGGTGTGTGCCGCCCGCCTTCTTCCTTCTTCAAAATGTACGCTTCCGCCTTGAACTTCGTGTGCGGCGTGATCGACCCGATCTTCGCAATCACCTGCCCGCGCTCGACCTCTTCTTTTTCCGTCCCGCGCAGCAGCAACCCGATGTTGTCTCCCGCCAGCCCCTCATCCAGCAGCTTGCGGAACATCTCGATCCCCGTCACCACCCGCTTCATCGTCGGACGAAACCCCACAATCTCCACTTCTTCGCCCACCTTCACCTTGCCGCGCTCGACCCGCCCCGTCACCACCGTGCCGCGTCCGGAAATCGAGAAAATATCCTCGATCGGCATGGCAAACGGCTTGTCGATATCCCGCGTCGGCAAAGGAATGTATTCATCCACCTTGGCCATCAATTCGAGGATCGTCTTCTCCCACTTCTCCTCGCCGTTGAGCGCTCCCAAAGCCGACCCGCGCACCACCGGGATCTCATCCCCCGGAAACTTGTAGCTCTTGAGCAACTCGCGTACTTCCAGTTCCACCAGCTCGAGCAACTCCGGGTCTTCCACCGCGTCGCACTTGTTCAGAAACACCACGATGTACGGCACGCCTACCTGCCGCGCCAGCAGAATGTGCTCCCGCGTCTGCGGCATCGGTCCGTCGGTCGCCGCCACCACCAGAATCGCGCCATCCATCTGCGCCGCTCCGGTGATCATGTTCTTTACGTAGTCCGCATGCCCCGGGCAATCGATGTGCGCGTAGTGCCGGTTCGCCGTCTCGTACTCCACGTGCGCCACCGCGATCGTGATCCCGCGCTCGCGCTCTTCCGGCGCGTTGTCGATCGAATCAAACGCCCGAAACGATACTTTCGGGTTGTGCTTCGACAATACCTTCGTGATCGCCGCCGTCAACGTCGTCTTGCCGTGATCGATGTGTCCGATCGTCCCGATGTTTACGTGCGGCTTCGTCCGCTCAAATTTTTCCTTCGACATTTCTCTAATCGCTCCTAGACTCGCTCTGTATCTCGCTCAACCCTGTTATCGCGTGGACCGCCCCGTCGTCTTCGCCACCACTTCCTCTGAAATCGACGCTGGCGCCGGCTCGTAATGCGAAAAGTGCATCGTGAAGCTCGCGCGGCCCTGCGATCGGCTGCGCAAATCGGTGGCATAGCCGAACATTTCCGCCAGCGGCACGAGCGCGCGAATCACCTGGCTGCCCGCGCGCGAATCGCTGCCCTGAATCTGCGCGCGCCGCGCGTTTAGGTTGCCAAACACCTGCGCCTGATATTCATCCGGAACCACGACTTCGATGCGCATGATCGGCTCGAGTAGTGTCGGGCCGGCCTTACGGCACGCTTCCTTGAAACCGATCGAACCGGCGATCTTAAACGCCATTTCCGAGCTATCTACATCGTGATAGCTGCCGTCGAGCAACACTACCGCTACGTCCACCATTTCGTAACCGGCCAACACGCCCGTTTCCATCGCTTCCCGGATGCCCGCCTCGATGGGGGCGATATATTCCTTGGGAATCGAGCCGCCGATGATCTTGTCCACAAACAGCAGGCGATGTTCCTTGTCGAATTTCCATTTGCCGCCCGAACCCGCCACCTGCTTCGAGAGCGCGTCGAGATCGTCGCTCGACAGTTCCTTCATATTTTCATGGTCGGAAGATGGCAGCGGCTTTACTTCGAGTTTGCAGTGTCCGTATTGTCCTCGGCCGCCCGTCTGCCGGATGTACTTGCCTTCGGCCAGGGCGGTCTTCCGAATCGTTTCGCGGTAAGCGACCTGCGGACGGCCCACCGTGGCCTGCACGCTGAACTCGCGCATCATGCGGTCCACGATGATTTCCAGGTGCAGCTCGCCCATCCCGGAAATCAGCGTTTGGCCGGTGTCGGGATCGGTATGCACGCGAAACGTCGGGTCTTCTTGTGCCAGGCGCGTCAGCGCGGCGGACATTTTTTCCTGGTCCACCTTGGTCTTCGGCTCGATGGCCACCGAAATCACCGGCATCGGGAACTCGATCGATTCGAGCACTACCTGTTTTTCTTCATCGCACAGCGTGTCGCCGGTGGTTACGCTCTTCAAACCCACGCAGGCCGCGATATCGCCCGCATAAATGGCGTCAATTTCTTCCCGCTTGTTGGCGTGCATGCGCAACAAACGGCCCACGCGCTCGCGCGTCTTCTTGCTCGAATTGAACACATAACTGCCGGCCTCGAGCACGCCCGAATAGACGCGCACGTAAGTCACTTGCCCGACGAACGGGTCGGACATGATCTTGAACGCTAGCGCGGAAAACGGCTGTTCGTCCGCTGCGCGGCGCAGCACCGGCTCTTCATCGTCCGGCGAAATCCCCTCAACTGGAGGAACATCGAGCGGGGACGGCAGGTAATCCACCACGGCATCGAGCATGGGTTGAATGCCCTTGTTCTTAAACGCCGAGCCCGCCACCACCGGCACCAATTTCAGCGCGATCGTCGAACGCCGGATCGATGCGCGCAACTCCTCGGCCGTCAGTTTGTGTTCCTGCAAGTATTTTTCAAGAATGGCGTCGTCGTGCTCCGCGATGTATTCCACCACCTTGTTGCGGTGTTCTTCGTAGAATTGCTTATCGATTGCGGAAGATTTGAGCGCCGCCGCCACGTCCGGGCGCGATTCCACAAACGCCGCATCCCAGAGCTGCGACACCGGAAATTCCTCGGATTTCGCCCCAAGCGTTTCCTCGAGCCATACGATCGCTTTTTCCTCGATGAAATCGATGATGCCGACGAAGGTGTCTTCCTTGCCCAAGGGGAACTGGATCGGCACCGGGTGCGCGCCCAGCCGCTGCCGCATCGAGCGGATGGAATGATCGAAATCCGCGCCCACGCGATCCATTTTGTTGATGAACGCAATGCGCGGCACGCGATACTTATCGGCCTGGCGCCACACGGCTTCCGACTGCGGCTGCACGCCCGCCACCGCGTCAAACACCGCGATCGCGCCGTCCAACACGCGCAGCGACCGCTCAACCTCCACGGTGAAGTCCACGTGGCCGGGCGTGTCGATAATATTCACACGCGTGCTCTTGCCAAAGCGCGTCCAGAAAGCGGTGGTCGCCGCGGAGGTGATGGTAATGCCGCGCTCCCGCTCCTGCTCCATCCAGTCCATGGTGGCCGTGCCGTCGTGCACCTCGCCGATCTTGTAGGTCACGCCCGTATAAAACAGGACGCGCTCGGTCGTGGTGGTCTTGCCGGCGTCGATGTGCGCCATGATCCCGATGTTGCGCGTATCCTCGAGTTTGTTTGGCCTGGGCATTTCTACAGCTTCCGTTTCTCCCCTGACTCCTGCTGATTCATTCCTAAAATGACGGGATTGCGCTACCAGCGATAGTGCGCGAAAGCTTTGTTCGCTTCCGCCATGCGGTGCACGTCTTCCTTCTTCTTGATCGCGCCGCCGCGGCCGTTCGCGGCATCCAGCAACTCTTCCGCGAGCCGCTCCTGCATGGTCTTGCCGCCACGCGTGCGCGCATTCGAGATCAGCCAGCGAATCGCCAGCGCCTGCCGCCGGTATTGGTTCACTTCCACCGGCACCTGGTAGTTCGCGCCGCCCACGCGCCGGGACTTCACTTCGAGCACCGGCTTCACGTTCTCGACCGCTTTCTTGAAGAGCTTGATGGCGTCGTCATTCGCCTTCGCAGCCATTTGCTCGAGCGCGCCGTAAAAAATCCGCTGCGCCGTCGAACGTTTGCCGTCCCACATCATCGAACAGATAAATTTTTGCGCCAGATCGCTTCCGTAGACCGAATCCACATCCGGTGTGCGGCGAACGACGGCTCCCTTGCGCGGCATTCCTCGATCTCCTTACTTCTGCGCGGCTTTGGGCCGCTTGGCGCCATATTTCGAGCGCCCCTGCTTGCGATTGTCCACGCCCGCGGCGTCGAGCGTGCCGCGGATGATGTGATAGCGAACGCCCGGCAGATCCTTCACGCGGCCGCCCCGCACGAGCACGATCGAGTGCTCTTGGAGATTGTGGCCGATACCGGGAATGTACGTGGTCACTTCCACGCTGTTCGTCAGGCGCGCACGCGCCACTTTACGCAACGCCGAGTTCGGCTTCTTGGGTGTCTGCGTGTACACGCGAATGCAAACGCCGCGCTTTTCCGGACAGCCCTGCAGCGCCGGCGACTTCGTCTTATTGCGAATCAGCTCTCGGCCGTTACGCACCAATTGCGAAAACGTGGGCACGGATTCCCCTCGAATCTTCCGACACAATTTGCTTTTCGTGCGCCGTGGATTCGCGTCCGCACAAAAAGACGACAGTTCTTTTACGTTAGGGGCAAAAAAGGCAGCCCCGGAGGTATTGCGCAAAACTCCGCACAGCGAGACTCTGAAAACGAGTAACCCGAGCTGGATTAAGCGGAGAGGCTTACTCGGCTTTGCGGGGCTGGCGCCCCATTTCGGCCGTTCTCCTCGTCCCGTTCCTTCCTACTTTGTTCCGGGACAGGAGATTCCCTTCCACAACAGGGTACAAACTCCCTGACAAACACGTAAGTATAGGGACAAGACGGTTTTGTGTCAAATCAAAAAACCCGGTTGCGGTGGAAAACCCGCCGGCTGATCTGGCCCCGGCAGCACCCGCATCGGTTCGCCTGCTACGCCCAACCCTGATACCCCGGTTCGCCACGAACTACATCAATATCAATCAGTTACGTGAGCTTGCCTTACTTGACCTCCATGATTTCCTTTTCCTTCATTGCCGCCATATCCTCGATCTTCTTGGTCTCGCTGTGCGTCACCTTTTCCAGCTCTTCCACCGAACGCTTGCGATCGTCCTCGCTGACGTTCTTCTCTTTTTCCAGCTTTTCGATGGCTTCTTTCACGTCCCGCCGCACGTTGCGCACCGCCGTCCGGTGATTTTCGAGCACTTTGTGCATGTGCTTTACCAGGTCCTTGCGGCGCTCCTCGGTCAGCGCGGGAATCGGCACGCGAACCACCTTCCCGTCGTTGGTCGGATTCAAGCCTAGATCGGAGGTTCGGATAGCCTTATCGAGCAGCGGCACCGCAGCCGGATCCCATGGAGAAATCAGAATCATCGTCGGTTCCGGCACGGAAAGTGCTCCAAGCTGATTCACCGGCATCGGCGTGCCGTGGTAGTCCACGCGAATGTGGTCCAGGATCGTGACGTTCGCGCGCCCGGTCCGCAGCGTGGCCAGCTCCTTGCGAAAATCCTCGACGGCCTTCTCCATGCGTGTTTTGGCCTGTGCCAGGGCCTCTTTCGTGTTCGTGATCGTGCTCATGGTTTCGGCTCCGCGAATGGCATTCGGATGGAAAGCTCGGATAAAATTCTACGCCGGGCTAACGAGCGAGCCGACCTTCTCTCCCAACACGGCACGCTTGATATTTCCCGGCACGTTCAAATTGAACACGATGATCGGCATCTTGTTTTCCATGCAGAGCGAAATCGCCGTCGTATCCATCACCGACAAGCCCTGCCGGATCACGTCCAGATAAGTGATGCGGTCAAACATCCGCGCGTTGGGCACTTTTTCCGGATCGGCATCGTAAACGCCGTCCACCCGCGTGGCCTTCAGGATCACCTGCGCCTTGATTTCCATGGCGCGCAAGGCCGCGGCCGTGTCCGTGGAAAAATAGGGGTTGCCGGTCCCCGCCGCCAGGATCACCACGCGCTCTTTTTCCAGGTGGCGTGTGGCGCGGCGGCGGATAAACGGCTCGGCGATCTGATGCATTTCAATCGCGCTCAAAAGCCGCGTGAAGCATCCCTGCTTTTCAAGAGCGTCCAGGAGCGCCAGCCCGTTCATCACCGTGGCCAGCATGCCCATGTAATCGGCCGTGGCGCGCTCGATGGCTAGTGCCTTTTGGCGTGTGCCCCGGAAGATATTTCCACCACCCACCACAATCGCTACTTGAACGCCTAAGTCCTTTACTTCCTTTATCTCACGCGCGATAGCAGCAACCGTTTCGGCGTGAATTCCATAGCCCTGCGGCCCAGCCAGCGACTCGCCGGAAAGCTTCAGCACAATGCGTTCGTAGACCGGTTTGCCGGACGGCGTGCTCTTCTGCGCTTGTTTGGTGGCCATTCCGTGGAGTCCGCCGAAATCTTCGGCGGACCGGCGGGCATTCTAGCAGAGATTCGCGGCTCAGGACACTGCGGGTGTAGAGCTCGGCTCGGCGCCGTCATCGTTTGCGGGTGCCGGCGTGCCGGCCGCATACGTCGCGGTCACGTCGCCCACCTTCATACGCACAAAACGCCGGACGGAGATTTTCTCGCCCATCTTCGCGATCGCCTGATCCACCAGTTCTTTGATGGTCATCGATTCGTCCTTGATGAAGTGCTGCTCGTAAAGGCAGTTGTCCTCGTAAAATTTGTCCATGCGCCCGGTGGCAATCTTCTCGATCACCGCTTCCGGCTTCTTGGATTGGCGCGCCTGTTCCCGGTTGAGTTCGAGCTCGCGCTGGACGATCTCCTGCGGCACATCGTCGCGCCGCAGATAGCGCGGATCGATCGCCGCCACGTGCATGGCGATGTCATGGCACAGCTTCTGGAATTCATCGGTGCGCGCGACGAAATCCGATTCGCAATTCACTTCGATCAGCACGCCGATCTTCCCGCCGGCATGGATGTACGTGCTCACCAGGCCATCGGTCGCCTCGCGGTCCGCCTTTTTCTTCGCGGTGGCCTGTCCCTTCTTACGCAGGAATTCGACAGCTTTATCCATATCGCCGCCGGATTCGATCAACGCCTGGCGGCAATCGCTAAACCCCGCGTTCGTCGTTTCGCGCAGCTTCTTCACAAGGTGCGCCGGCGCCGTGGTCGTCTCTGGATTCGTATTCGTGTTCGCGCTCATGGTTGCGAAAATACCTTTCCGTCGTCAGCTTTGGATTACCACAGTGCGGAGATGCGCAGGAAGCCGCAGGCGCTGCTTCCTGCAAACCGTTTGGCGCCACGACCCGGCGCACAAACCGGCGCCCGCTTTACTGCGTCTTTTCCGGCTCGGGAACCGGATCGAGCACTTGCTCCATCGTCGGCTCTACCACCGGCTCGACGAAGTCGCCTTCCTGCTTTTCGTAAGACTCGTAAGCGCTGGTGTCCACGTATTCCGGACCTTCTTGCCCCGGTTCCGCGCCTTCGCCGGCCTTCTGCCCGGACATTTGCGATTGCTCGAAGTGCTGCCGGCCCTCGACAATGGCATCCGAAATCTTTGACGCGAAAAGGCGAATCGCGCGCAGCGCGTCGTCATTACCCGGCACGATCCAATCCACCATGCTCGGGTCGCAATTCGTATCCACGATCGCGACCACCGGAATACCCATGCGGCGCGCCTCGCGCACCGCGATATCCTCGGCGTTGGAATCGATCACGAACATCACGTCCGGCAGCGCCGACATGTTCTCGAGCCCGGCCAGATTCTGCAGCAGGTGCTTCATCTCGCGGTCGAGCCGCGCCGATTCTT
This sequence comes from uncultured Acidobacteriota bacterium, assembly GCA_963703805.1. GTDB lineage: Bacteria > Acidobacteriota > Terriglobia > Acidiferrales > UBA7541 > DASTCZ01. The sequence goes on from CAVPFO010000002.1 coordinate 527,497, forward strand.
TCTTCGAAAGCTGCGCCATGCGTCCATCTTCCGTCATGGCCTTCAGCAGCTTCAGCCGCTTGATGGATTTCTGCAGCGTGGACCAGTTCGTGAGCGTGCCGCCCAGCCAGCGGTGGTTCGCGTAATACATTCCGCAGCGCTGCGCTTCTTCGGCGATGGCTTCCTGTGCCTGGCGCTTGGTTCCCACAAACAGAACCGTGCGGCCCTGTGCGGCGATTTCCACCATAAAGCGCGCGGCTTCGCGGAACATCTTCAAAGTCTTCTGCAAATCGATAATGTGAATGCCGTTGCGCTCCCCGAAAATATATTCCTTCATTCTCGGGTTCCAACGTCGCGTCTGGTGGCCGAAGTGAACGCCGGCCTCCAGTAATTCCTTCATCGTAATTTCTACCGCCAAATTCCCTCCTCGTGGAATCGGAAGCTTGCGGGCCGCGCCATTTTTGGCCGCGGCGAGAGCATCCGTTTTGCCGGTTCCTTACCGGCCGCGAATTGCCCGCCGGAAGTTTCCCCCCGGCAGGGTACAGCAAGAAACTCCAGCAATTAACGCTTGCTGAACTGGAAGCGCTTGCGGGCGCCCTTCTGCCCGTACTTCTTGCGCTCTTTCATACGCGAATCGCGCGTCATGAATCCATTGCGGCGCAGCGGGATGCGCAGATCGGGATTCCACTTTGAGAGGGCGCGCGAAATGCCCATGCGCAGCGCGCCGGATTGCCCACCGACGCCGCCGCCATTGGCCGTGGCTACCACGTCCACTTGGTCCGCGGTATTCGTGAACTTCAGCGGCTCAAACGCGGCATTGCGCCACGCAACGTTCTTGAAATAATCGTCCAGCGGGCGGCCGTTAATCGTTAACTTGCCCGACCCGGGACGCAGAAACACGCGCGCCACGGATTCCTTGCGGCGGCCCGTGCCGATAAAAACCTCGGGCTTGGCGCCCTCGATCGGTTGTGTGCTCGAACTCAACTTTCCTCCTACCAAACTTACGATTCCGAATCCACGCCACTCCAAAAACAGGAACCCATTCCGCGCAAAGCACCGGCCGCATCGGACACTACGGCGCTCCGAAAAGCGCTTTCCGTTTAAAAACCCACGCGGCTACTGAGCAAGCGGCTGGGGCTTCTGACCGGTGTGACGCGCGAGGCCTTTATCGTCCAGATAAATTCGCAGTTTGCGGGCCCGGCGCGCGCGCAGCTTGTTCTTCGGCAACATCCCAAGCACGGCCTCGCGCACCATGAAATCGGCCCGATCCTGGCGCAAACGCTTTGCCGGAATTTCCTTCAGGCCGCCCGGATAGCCGCTGTGGCGGCGATAGACCTTCTGCTCGAGCTTGTTGCCCGTCAGGCGAATCTTGTTCGCGTTGATCACCACCACGTGGTCACCGCAATCGAGATACGGCGTATATTTGGGCTTGTCCTTGCCGATCAGCATCCGCGCCACTTGCGTGGCCAGCCGTCCCAACACCTGGTTGCTGGCGTCCACCACAAACCAGTTTGGGCCGGCCTGCATCTCGTCGGCTTCCCGCCCCTTTGGTACGTACGTCCCCATGCGTTCGGTCACACCTTTCCCCAAAAGACAAACCCCAACAATAGAGGAACCCTCGTTTTTTGTCAACGAAAGCGCGAGCACAACTACCAGGTTGCCGGCTTGTGAAACTGTCCTTTTGCATCCGCCATCACACTGGGGAATTGAGAGGCAGCGACGTCGGATTGCCGGATTCGCTTGATGAAGGTCGCCTCTTTCTTTAATCCCACACTGTGGTACTGATGCGGATTCAGGATTCCGACCGGAAGACTCAGTTCGTGCCTGACGATCCGCACCGGTTCGACGAGATCTGAGTCATTCGTTACCACGACCGCGACCTCGAAGGCATGATTGTAGGCATCGCGCAAAAGGTGAGCCGCAATGTTAACGTCCGAGCCTTTCTCCTCCGTCTTATCGACCCACACCTTTTCGGAGGGTTACTCCCAGTCAACATCATGCGGCACGAATGCGTCAAGAAGTGCCCATAGACAATTCTTAAATTGGGCACGGTTTTCAGCGCCCTAAGATACATTTGCTGTCGCACCGGCAAGTCAGGATCATATGGACGCGCACTAACAATCGCGGTAAAATACTCGATAGTTTGGATGTCGTCATTCGGGAGTAGTCGGCGGCACAACGCTCCAAGATCGAGCCATTTGTACGGAGAGCCTTTTACGGTCCCATAGTAGAAATTGAATCCGTCGATGTAGACGTTTACTTTTGCCATTATTCCGGCTCGCAATAAGCCGATTTTACCAATTTACCCCCCTGCGTTCTTCGGAACTCAGGAGCGAGGCCAGCCGAAAGGCTGGCCTCAGTGTTTATCCCATCCGTGAGACAGCGACGCAAGGCAAACATTAGCCTCATGGGATCGCTATCAATAGGCCGCCGCTGATGCCTAGCGATTGCTCATGCCCCGGCCCAAAGTTGTACTCGTAGCTGGGTTCCAGGTACCAACCGAATCGATGCTTCGCGGAGGGCCAGAACATGAAATCCAGCACGGCTTCTCCGCTCACGGAGTTCGTCGTCACGCCGTATTTCGTGGTATGAACCCATTCCGGACCAACGCCCAACATGAACTCCGCTTTTTTCGAGAGCGTCCAGGGCTTTTTGAAGAGAAGGTCGGTGTCCCATTCTCTCGAATGACGGGCGAAAAGCGGCGTAACTCCGGCCTCCAGTTCCAGCCAGTTCTCTATTGGCGTAACTTCCACGGCGACGGTGGGGCCGAAGCTCGATCCGCCGCCTTTGAAATTCCAATTCGCAGCCCCTCCAAGCTCCACGACTGCGACCGGCTCCTTGTCAGCCGACTGCGCGAATGCGCTTCCAGCGCACAGAAACAACAATGCGAACAAGACCGGCTTCGTCGCGTTCACTGGATGTCCTCCTCCGAATACCCCGGTCGGCTTCGAGCGCCTGCTCGCCGCGCCGCAATCAGCTACTCTTCGCCTCACCGAGTCCCTGTCCGCCGACCCGCACGGTAAGGATGCGGTCACCCGATCCGGCAATGATAGGGAGACTTTTTGCGGGTGCCGCATCCCTTTGCCGCATTTGCAAAGGGTGCGAGAGGCAACTTTCCGCGCGGAGACCTGCTCGCTTCTCGCTTTTCTGTCATAGCGCGGCTGCTCCAAATACTCGGGTCGGCTTCGAGCACCGGTTCGCCGCGCCGCGATCAGCTACTCTTCGATTCGCCCAACCCCTGCCCGCCTACCGGCACGGTGATGATGCGGTCACCCGATCCGGCAATGATCGGCAGACTCTTCGTAATGGCAGCTTTGACGGATGGAATTGCCAGCGACGCTTCATGGCTGGCTTTGCTGTCCCAAACTTCCGAAACCCAGATAGCGTCAGCGTTGCTCGCGTCCTTGGCGACGACGTAGCTGAGGCAGCCGGGCATACTTCCCACACCCCCTAAGATATTCGCAATCAGCTCATCTCTCTTGCCGGGAGCCGCAATCAGTTTCCCGATCTGCCCGTACATCTCTTGCCCCTCCTGTGCGCCCCACGCTGCTGTGGCGGCCATCGCCACGGCAAACGTAGCGAGGAAATCCCGTCGCAGCATTCCCGTGAAGCAGGTCACCGCGCCGGCCAAGCCAGGTTCGTAAGCCATTCGTATTCTCCTCGTTTACGAGCGTAGTATGTGCTCAGAACCGTTTAATTTTAGAGATTTTCGTCCCTGAGTAACGAATGGGACTCTGCGGGTTTTCTGCGGCGTCAACGGTCACGGTAAGCGGCGTGCTTATTGCAGCTTTGCGTATTCCTCTTTGGCTTGCTTGAGGGTGGGGATGTCCGGGTCGGCGTCTTTCCACAGCGCGAGAAAATCCTGATAGGCCTGGCGCGCGCCCGGCGTGTCACCGGCCATGGCCCGCGCGCGGCCCAACTCGAGATGCGCCAGCGCCCCGATGGGCCACGTGCCCACCAGCCCGGAGTGATCGATCACCTTCTGAAATTCTTTGGCCGCGTCGTCACCCTTTTTCAGCGCCAGCAGCGCTTCACCACGCACCCATACGGGGGCCATGGCGCCATCGCCTCCGCCCTGCTCGCTCAAATCATATGGTGCAGCTTTCTGCAATAAATCCGCGGCGTGCGCGGCATTGCCGCGATTGAGCTCGACTTGCGCCTGGATGGTGGGCAGCCAGAAATTCTGCAACAGCGTGTCGGCAGGAAATCGCTTCTCCAGATCGTTCACAATCGCCTGCGCGCGATCGTTTTCACCGGCAAATGCCAGCGCCAGACCGGCGAACACCAACGTATCGGGCGCCGTCGAGTTCCGAACGGCTTCTTCGCCGCTCGATCGTGCGAAGGCCACATCGCCGGATTCCCCCGCGCTTAGCGCCGAAAGCGCTTCCTGACTGGCCTGCTGCTCTTTATCGCCGCCCTTGCCGGCCAATTCCACGATCCGTCGCCCCAGTTCGTGCGATTGCTGGAATTGGCCGAAGTACTGCTTTTCGCCAAAGCGGTCACCCACGGCGAAAAGATCTCCAAGCGGATGGGATTCGGCTCTTTTCAGCTCTTGCTCCTCGGCGGCGCGGTCGTGCCGCAGGAAGGCCTCGGTAAACATGATCTGATCGAAGATCACATTCTCCATCCCATGAGCGCGGCGATCTTCAATCAACGACTTGGCCTCGTCGAAACGGTTCAGCGTCAGAAAGCCCGCCGCGAGATCGAGGTAATCGAGACTGTCGTTCGCACCCGCCTGCATGGCCTTTTGCATCTCCTCCAGCGCGCGCTCATTTTGCCCCAGTTCGGTATAGATGATGGACATATTTACCGCGATCGTCGTCACGTCGCGCGGATAGGTGGTCTCCCACAAGCGATAGCTCTCCAGCGCCTTTTCGAGATCGCCCAGCGCGAACTGGTAGTAGTGGCTTTCGATGTAAAACCGTTCGCGTTCGCTCACGCGGTCGCGCAAATCGAAAGCCTTCTTTTCGTTTTCCGCCGATGGCCCGCGCTCGGAGTTGTTGGCGTACCAGGTGCCCAGGGTCGCATAGGCCATCGCAAAATTCGGGTCCAGTGCGATGGCGCGATTGAAGAGCGCGGGCGCTCCGGTGGGGTCGTCGCTCAGCAAAGACTTCCTGCCGAGCGTAAAGGTCTTGAGGGCTTCGAGCGAAGGCGTGGTGGCCTGTTCGAGCGGCGCGTCGAATTTCTGCACGCTGCTCATGGATTCGCCGAGCTTGCGGCGCATTTCGCTCGCGAGCTGCGTGACGCTGCCGAGGACGTGATTCTTGTCGGCGGCTTGCGTTTCGGAAGCGGCGAGAGTTCCGCCGTTCGCGCAATCCACCGCTTTGAGGATCAAGTTGTACTGCGAACCGACTTGCGCGATCGAACCTTGCATCGCTGCGGCGGCGTTGAGCCGCGCGCAAACTTGCGGAGCGACGTCACTCGTCAGCCGCGCGTTCGGCGCCAAACTCATCAGCCGCAGCGTCTGCGCGATTTGCTGATCGGAGGCGATGCTCAAGTAAGGAGACTGCTCGAGCTGCACGGTCAGGCCCTGGCGCAACGTGTCGTCAAATACCGGGTCGCCTGTGGTGTTCGTGAAATCGGCGACGACGATCGAGCCTTTGGTGACCGCCGCAAGGGTGCGGTGCGAGAAATAATAGAGTCCGCCGGCAATGACGGCGAGCGCCAGCGCGCTTACACCTACGAGAGTCTTCCAGTGGGCGCCAAGCTTGCTCTGTGAAGCGGGCGCTACAGATGTGGACGCAGCGGCCGCGCTCACCGGTGCGGACGACGATGGCGAGGCGGCGCGCAGCACGCGCGAGGAATCCGTATCGCGACGCAGGCGCTTCAGATCGGCGCGCATTTCCGAGGCGTGCTGGTAGCGCAATTCGCGATCCTTTTCGAGAGCTTTGTTGATGATGCGCTCGAGCTCCGCCGGCACCGCGGGATTCAAACGCACGGGCGCCGTCGGCGCGGCATGCAAGATATTGTCAAAAATCGCTACCGAGGTGCTGCCGGAAAAAGCCATGTGCCCGGTAGCCATTTCGTAGAGCACCACGCCAAAGGAAAAAATATCCGTGCGCGCATCGAGTTCCTTGCCGAGCGCCTGCTCCGGGGACATGTAGGCCACGGTGCCGACGGTGGTGCCGGGACTCGTCAGGTGCGCATCGTCCACCATCGTTGCGCCCGCGGCGGTGGTGACGGGTTTGGCGCCCGCGGCGGGAACCAGCTTCGCGAGCCCGAAATCCAGAATCTTTGCTTGCCCGCGATCGGTGACGAAAATATTCGCGGGCTTGATATCGCGATGCACGATGCCTTCCGCGTGCGCCGCGTCGAGTGCGTCCGCAATTCCGATGCTCAATTCCAGAAGCATTTCGATATCGAGCGGCCCTTGATCAAGCGTGTGCTTGAGCGTGCGGCCCTTCAGAAACTCCATGGCGATGAAGGGGCGTCCGCGATCTTCGCCGATATCGTGAATCGTGCAAATGTTGGGATGATTCAGAGCGGAAGCAGCCTGCGCTTCGCGCTGAAAACGCTCGAGCGCCTGCGGATCGTTTTCAAATTCCGGCGGCAGAAATTTCAGCGCGACGGCGCGGTGCAGTTTCGTGTCTTCGGCTTTGTAGACGACGCCCATGCCTCCGCCGCCAAGCCGTTCGAGCACGCGGAAATGCAGGATCGTTCTGCCGGATAAGGGTTCTTCTGCTGGCATGTGAGCGCGATATTAGAATGCGGCACACTTTGAGTCAATCTTGCTGGCGAGCTGAGGCATCAGCGCTCATGACGCCGCTGGAAACCACTTGCGGGCGTGCCCGTGTTGACTTCCGCGATACGGGGGGTACCCCGCCATTTTCATGTAAATACGGCAGGGATTGGACTTACAGAATCCGATGTGCGCAAAGGCTTGGAAACACATGGCTTACAAATTCGCGATTTCGCGGATTGTGACACGCGGTGTTGCAAATAAATGGGTTAGCAGAACTGAGTGTACGAAATGAGGGCTCGATGTGTGATGAGATGGATGCTTTCGAAAGCTGCACGCAATGCAGAACAAGCAGATCCCTCACCGAAGACGGGTTCGGGATGACAACGCAGAGACTTGTCAGGGGAGGCCCGGAGTTTACAAAACCCGCACCCTTCGAACAGCGAAGAGTGCGGCACCCGGAAAAGCAGAGGCTTACCGATCCCTTGCACGTAGGGCAAGCCACTCGCGCAACTTATTTGTAGAACTCAAAATAACTGACCCGGCCGTCGTTCTTCGAGATGTCCAGATACACGCCGCCACCCTTTGTAAGCGGATTCTCAGGGCTGCATGTAATGTGCCACGTGTCGGCATTGGCCTTGGCGGAACATGTGAGGTCTTCCAGCGGCACTCGACCAGGTTGCCTCAAGATTGGACCAAGCATGGCCTGTGCGACCATAAGCGCTGTCTGACGATCCGGAACAAAACCATCTGGGGGAACGAAGTTCTGTGCAGGAGATGCCGTCTTCCCAGACAGTGCGGCTGCCGTGCTAAGTATCACAGCGCACAGCAGAAATTGAGTTATTGGCGGATTCATCGTTCCCACCTTCTTGACACAAGAGGACACAAGCCGCCACAAAAAGGCGGACGGGCGCGCGGTGCTAACCGGGCGCCCGTGGGGTCCGCCGAACTTAGGATGGAGACGCGGCGTTAGCTGGTCTTGGGAACGCCGGCGCCAACGGTGCGGGTGTACGCAGGCTTTTCCAGATCGGAATCGCCAGCCTCGCCAGCCTTATCAATCTCGATCGAGCCTTTGAAGTAGGCGCCGTCTTCGATCATGATGCGGGCAGTGGTAAGGTCGCCCACGACGGAACCATCCTTCTTGATTTCAATGCGATCACGAGCGCGGAGGTTACCCTTTACCGTGCCATAGACCACCACTTCACGCGCGACCACGTCCGCATTGACCTTGGCGGAGGCGCCGACGGTCAGCTTGCGGTCTTCCAACTGAATCAGGCCCTCGACGCTGCCATCCACCAGCAGGTCTTCGTGCCCGGTAATCTCGCCCTTCACGTGCAGGCTGGCTCCCAACCGCGCGGTTGCGGAAGAGTTGGCCAGCGGACGCATGGCATCGCTACTCATCGTTTTTCCCTCCACGAATGCCGGAGCTGGCTTCGGCGGATTCGCAGCCCTTGGATCGATGGCCTCAGATGGGGCCGATTGCTCTGGTTTCTTGCCCCACATGGACCCTCCCTGGACCGCGAACGCGACAGCAGGCTGGCGTTTTTGGACCGGGGTGCAAAGCACTGTAGCCCTGCGGACCAAAACGGGGCAAGCAGAAAGCTAAAAAAAGTGTCGGGTTCAATACTGTACGGCGGGGCCTAAAACCGCGCCCTGGATCAAAAGTCGAGTGAGTCCGCTCAGTATTTACGCAGGACGCCGATCACGCGGCCCTGGATTTTGACGTCCCCGGCGGGAACGATGATGGGGTGCATCTCACTATTGGCGGGCTGGAGGCGGATTTTGCCGCCCGTTTCGCGGTAGAAGCGCTTGAGGGTGGCATCGGTGCCGCCGACGAGGGCGACGACGATCTCTCCTGGATTGGCGACCTGCGTTTGCTCGACGACGATGTAATCGCCATCCAGAATGTGGTCCTCGACCATGGAATTCCCCTTCACCTGGAGCACGTAACTATTGCCGCCATTGGCAAAATCACCGAGCGAGAGGGTTTCCTGGTCTTCCACGGCTTCCATGGGACGTCCGGCAGCGATGCGCCCGGCCAGGCGCAACTCGACGGTTTGACGGTCGGCCACCTGCTCGCGGACCGGTTTGGGCAACTGGTGAATTTCGATCGAGCGGCTTTGGTTATAGCCGCGGCGGATGAAGCCCTTTTTTTCGAGGGTGCTAATGTGCTTGTGGACGGTAGCCAGCGAGTGCAGGCGGAGCGACCGGGCGATTTCCTCAAAGCTGGGCGAGTAGCCGTGCTTGTTCATGAAGACCACGAGAAAATCGAGCACTTCTTTCTGGCGTTTGGTCAGCGTCATCGGCGTCCTCGCATGAGTGGCAACATGATCTGGAGCAACGTGGAGTGCATTGTAGGCGAAGCAAAAGCGAACGTCAAGGGCTGACTATGAAAAAGGGACCAACATATACTTTGAGTTTGCGAGGGCCCGCTTCGGATCGTTCTTAGCGTTCAAGAGAACTCTCTCGACGTGTGCTAAGATTGCAGCCGCTAAATCTGAGACGCTCCTCACATGGAAGCACACGGAGTATTCCCAACACCGTTGGTTAAGCAAGTATTTTTTGAGGTTCGTTTCCCGAATCTCTTCTTCCTCGAAGGTCGCATAGGCGAGTTTCAAGTACGAATCATGAGAGATTTCCCTCAGTCTGAACTCGTTCACCGCCGAAATCTAATGATCTTCACCGGGAACCCTGAAAACCCACAAGTCCAGGAACTGGCGAAGCAACAATCAGCGGATGCGATTGAAAAGATTTGGCAGTTCAAGGCTGAGTCTGGAACCAAGTTGGAAATTTCGATCAGGAATCTTGTTCTAGTGTCCGAAAAACATAACTCATATCGCGAAGGCGGAGAAAAATCGTTTCGTAGCGTTATCGAAAAAACGATTTCTGAGTTTTTTAGGTTCGTCCAACTCCCGCCGTGCAAAGAGTGGGGCTTCGCTACGTGAACGAGTGCCCGCTCCTAAATAAAACGACCAAGACATTCAACGATTGCTATAATAGTATTTTGCCGGTAGAGAGGTTTGGGCTGGAGAGTCTTTCAAGGGCCGAGTGCGTAGCAATTGCAGCGAAGGGTAAGCTTCAGATTCAACATGTTGAGGGTCTCCGGTTGACGCCGAGCGGCGACAGTTTGTTGCTTGATTTGGATGCGTCTATGGAGAGTGTTGCATCCGACGATATTATGTCCGCGACCGAGGCACTACACGAAGCAGATGCCTCAGAGTTCAGGATGACGTCAAAGAACCCATACTCGAGTGCATGAGAAAGGTCCAAATCTGATGAGCTACATATTCGACCAGAGCCCAGAAAAGAAGCTTCCCGACAATCCTGACAGGTACAGGGTTAAATGCGACCGCCGCCCCCGGCCGCACGATTGTGTTGGGCTTTGACCAGTATGAGATCGTGCTTGCTGTGACGGCCGATGATCGAGTTCTTGGAGTTGTAGAGGTCCGCCAGAAGAAAGATTTCAGAGATGTCAGGCAAAGAATCGCATCTGCTGGGTATGTTGACATGGAGCGCTTCGCGACTGAGTAGAGGTACCCTAGCCGTTTTACTTGGACCCACCCACCAAGGACATTCGGTTCGGGGACGTTGTAACAGGCTTTCAACATCCGAGCGTCCGCATCGACACCCTTGATAGTATTCTGGATTTAAGAGTCAGCGTGACACGACCACAGTACTTTGCTGTGATGAGCCCTTGCTGTGAGATCGAATCCAGCTCATTCTCGCTTGCTCCTTTAGTCCAGGTTCGGGACGCCATCGTTTCTAAACATCCCGTCTTGCACAATAATCTTTCACGCATCAATGTTCCGTTCCCTCCCAAGGATGGATTCACTGAGGAACAAGTCGCGAAGATGGATTCCGCCAAGCGAGCGGAGCTTCTTTCTGAGGGTCCGAAGTACGCCTACCTCGACTGTTTCGTTTATGAACCGAATGGATTAGTCCGCAACCTCTCACGGTCAAACGAAAGTACACTGCGCTCGCAGAACTTCGGTGCCGTATGATTGACTTCAAAAGTATCTTCCGCGTTGAATGCGCTCTCATAGAGAGGGAAAAGGAAGCCCCCATTGGACTCAAAGTTTCCGAGCTAACAGTTACGACGCGCGCTCACCTTAGGGACAAGCTAACGTATTATTTCAGCCGGAATGCCGACGAGGGGAACGTCTGAGGGCCAACGCCACAGGCAAATCGATCGAGGGGCGGTAAACAACGAGGAGTAGACAACTGCGCGGAAGATGGTGAGCATACACGCTCCTCGTGGGACTAGAGTATAGCGCCTACAGTTGGCGTTTGACATTTCCTGTGCGCGCTCAATAGCATCCGCGCATGCGTCAGCTAAGCAAACCGGCCGACCGATTTCCTGCTCTGCTATTTGTCTGCGCGCTGCGCCTGTTTGCTCCGCGCGCGATGTTCGCGCAAGGGGCGGCTGCGGTCCCTGACAGGACCGCCGAATGGGCCGGCCGACGTGCAAGTCGACAACGTGAGCGGGAAAGTTACGTTGCGCTACAACGGCGCGGCAATTTTCACAGGACAAGTGTGGATTCGCACCCCGCAGCGGAACGGATTGCCGGGGCGTTTCGCCACGAACGCTGCAAAGATAACGGCCGGCGCTGGAAATACCGCGCCAGCGCCCGTGTTCAGCTTTGGAGTGATGGAGGCTCGGGGGAATCATGACGCCTACGAGCAGGATTTCCGGTTTCGGCTTACGCGGGCGATTCCGGGAGCGGAACTCGAGCTGATTGGCGCGGTCAACGCGAGCGGCGAGGCGTTTGCGGCGGAAACGCTTTCGGATGCGCAGCGGCGGTTTCCGCTGATCCGCACGAGCGTGGGTCCAAGCCGCAATCTGAGGAACAATGCGGTGTATGACCGGCACTGGGATTGGGTGCTGTATGGTCCCGGCGATGGAGCCACGCGGATCGAGCCAGAGCCGCCATTTTCCAACGGCGCAACGAAAGCTGTAAGCGGAAAGGCCGAGCAGCAAAACCTGGCGAGCGCTCCTGCGGAAGCAAGCCAAACTTCCTTTCAGATGACCCTTCGCGGCACCGCCTTTGTGCTGACCTTCAAGCCGCGCTATTACCAGAAGCATCGCAACATTTCTTTCTATGAGCCGTGGACCTATCGCGTGTGGCCCGATTCCGTGGCGGGCTGGTGCTCGTGGTGGGCTTACGAGGACAAGATCGACCAAGCGCTGATCCATCGCGTCGCGGACGTTTTCTCCGCGAAACTGCGCGATTACGGCTACAGCTACATTCAGGTCGACGACGGCTACGAACTGCACGCGGGCTACCCGCGCGATTGGCTGAAGACAAACGACAAATTTCCCGGCGGGCTGGCCGATCTAGCGTCCTACATTCGCGGAAAGAATCTGAAGCCGGCGCTGTGGCTGAATGTGGAAGTCGAGGACGATGCGCTGGCGCGTGAGCATCCGGATTGGTTTCTGCAACGTGCCGGCGCGCCTTTCAAGGCGCCGTGGGTGGGCTACGGTCTCGACGGCAGCAATCCCGCGATGATTGACGCGCTGATCCGGCCGGCCTACGGGCAGCTTCGGCAGATGGGCTGGCAATACATCAAGGTGGATACGCTGCGGCACCTGCTCTACGACGGGAGCTACGCGGTGCGCAGCGATCTGGAGCACAGAGGATCGAGCCCAGAGGGGGCGTTTCGCAACGTGTTCGGCGCGATGCGCGAGTCGCTGGGACGCGATGTGTATCTGCTGGCTTGCTGGGGGGTGCTGCCGGAAACGGTGGGCATCGCGGACGGCGCGCGGCTGGGGACGGACGGGTTCGGTCCCGCGACGCTCGCGCAATACAACTCCTGGAACAATGTGGTGTGGCGCAACGATCCCGATCACGTGGATATCGCGGGCGAAGGCGAGGACGTGATGCGTCCCGTGCTGGTGAGCATGGCGGGCGCGCAAATGCTGCTGACGGACAAAGTGGACTTTTATGAGGATGGCTCGCGCCTCGAAGGCGCGCGGCGTGCGGCGCCGGTTTTGTTTTCGCTGCCGGGGCAGCTCTACGACTTCGATCCTACGAAGACGGACCATCTGGTGGCCGGGCTGCGAAATGCGACCGGGGGCACGTATAGCGGTCCGCTCGATGCGGACCAGTGGGGCGTGGAGTGTCCGTGGTGGCTGATGGATATCAGCCGGCCGTTTGGGCGGTGGTCGGTGCTGGCGCACATGAGCGGGAAGGCGCTGCCGGCCACGACGGTGCATTTTGCAGATTTGGGGCTACGAGAGGATCGCAAGTATCTGGTTTATGAATTCTGGTCGAAACAATTTCTGGGCGCGTTTCGCGGCTCGTTTCCGGTGGCGGCGCAGGCGGCGAAAGAGACGCGCGTTTTCGCGATTCGCGAGGAGGAAGATCATCCACAGATTGTTTCCACGAGCCGGCATATTACGCAGGGCGGCGTGGACCTGGAGGATGTGCGGTGGGTGGGCGGCGAGCGGCGGTTGAGCGGGACGAGCGACGTGGTGGCGCTGGATCGGTATGCGATCACGGTGCGGGTGCCTTCTGGATTTGTGCTGGAGAGCGCCGTGATGGATGGCGCCGCTGCGAAAGTCGAGACGAGCGGGGAGATTGCGACGGTTTCGTTTGTGCCGGAGAAGACGGGGCGGGTTACGTGGGAAGTAAAGTTTCGGTAGCGGCGACGAACGAGAGTTTCGGTTCGCCGCGGAAAGACCGCACGCTTGAAAAGGCGCAAGCATGCGGCACCCGGAAAAGCTCGGCAAATTGCACGGGTGCAAACTTTCAAAACGTGATTGGCGTCGTGATGCTTGGTTCGGCGAAAGCCGCAGGGCCACCCATTCGTTCCTCAGGGCAAGGAGGCCCTGCGCTACACAAAGGCGGCGGACAAGGCCAATTAGGGAACTAGAACCACGCGGCCTAACAGCGTGCCTTGGCGCATGGAGTCGAGGACCTCGTTGACTTGTTCGAGTGGACGGGATTCGGTGTGGCAATGAATTTTGCCTTGGGCGGCGAGGGCCAGGGTGTCGCGCAGGTCCTGGCGCGTGCCGACCACGGTGCTCAATATGCGCGCTTCGTTACGTGCTAGTTTGGCGGCTTCGAGAGGGATTGGTTCGTTCGGGAGACCGGCGATGGCGACGGCACCTCCGGCTCGCAATCCGCCGAGCGCCGATTGATACGCGGCCAAGGCAGGCGTGGTGACCAGCGCGACGTGCACGCCACCCAATTGTTGCAGCGCGGCGGCGGCGTTTTCCTTCGAGGAATTTACCACGCGCTGCGCGCCGGACTGGCGGGCCAGCGCGAGTTTTGAGTCATCCACATCCACCGCGATCACTTCAGCGCCCATCACGCGCGCGACTTGTACACCCAGATGGCCTAAGCCGCCGATGCCAAAAACGGCAACGCGCTGGCCCGGTTCGACCTCAGCATTATGCAGGGCGCGATAGACGGTGACCCCGGCGCAGAAAAGGGGCGCGGCCTCCTGAGGAGAAAGTTCGCGCGGAACGGGAATCGCGTAGCCCGCCTTCGCCAACATGAATTCCGCGAAGCCGCCGTTGGAGGTAACGCTGGTGATGCCGCGATTCTGGCAGATGTTTTCGCGGCCGTCGCGGCAGTTGTCGCATGCGCCACAACTGGAATAAACCCAACCGACGCCGACGCGCGTGCCAATCACGCGGGTATCCACTCCCGGGCCGATTTCGGCGACGCGGCCGACGACCTCGTGGCCGAGCACCAGCGGCCAATGGATGGACTTCGCAAAGGAAGGCCAGTCACCGCTAGCCAGGTGCAGATCGGAATGGCAGACACCGCACGCCTCGATTTCGATAAGCACTTCGTCGGGGCCGGGCGAAGGGCGAGGCGCATCTTCGATCAGCAGCGGTGCTCCAAATTTGTGCAGGTGCGCGGCTCGCATGCGGGGCTCCCCGTGTATTCTGGATCGATGCATTATAGCCGCGTAACCACAACGAACTAAAGGCGCAGCGGGACGCGCTCGCCAGTGGTAAAATCAAGGTGAGAAGCTTCGAATCTTGGAACTTCTCGGGGGCCGGTAACGTCATTTTTGTATGGTATGATTTTTGTCTGCGCGAGCAGGCGAGCTGCGTAGGACTCTGCCCTTCTTATCAGTAGGAATGTGGGAGAGCTAAACAGCGGATATTTTCGGCGAATGTTCGGATTTTCATAGAGGCAGTAGAGGACTTATGGCGACGACTATCGAGCTACCCAAGCGAAAAAATGAAGTCATTGACCGGGCGGTGATCCGCTTCTGCGGCGACTCGGGCGATGGCATGCAGATTACCGGCAGCCAGTTCACAAATACGGCCGCGCTCTACGGCAACGACCTGGCGACTTTCCCGGACTATCCCGCCGAGATTCGCGCTCCTGCCGGCACCCTACCGGGAGTGAGCGGCTTCCAAGTGCAATTTTCCTCGTCGGACGTTTACACGCCGGGAGACTCGGTGGACGCGCTGGTGGCCATGAATCCCGCCGCGCTAAAGATGAACCTGGGCGACCTGAAGCCGAACGGCATTCTGATCGTGAACCGCGACGACTTCGGCGAGAGCGATCTACGCAAGGCGCAGGCCACGACGAATCCGCTCGAAGACCATTCGCTCGATGCGTATCGGCTCTTTGCTGTGGAACTGACGCGGCTGACGCGCGCGGCGCTGCAAGAGTTGGGTCTGGATGCGAAGAGCATGGACCGCTGCAAGAACTTCTTCGCGCTGGGCATGTGCTACTGGCTCTACAACCGGCCGATGGAATCCACCTATCGCTGGCTGGATGGCAAGTTTGCGAAGAAGCCACTGCTCGCGGAGGCGAACAAGCTGGCGATGAAGGCCGGGTATTCGTATTGCGAAGCGACCGAAGCGTTTCAAATTACGTATGAGATTCCGCCGGCGAAACTTTCGCCGGGCGTTTATCGCAATATGAGCGGCAACCAGGCGTTGGCGCTGGGATTCGTGACCGCGTCGCAAAAATCCGGGCTGACGCTTTTTCAGGGATCGTATCCGATCACGCCGGCTTCGGACATTTTGCATGAGCTTTCGGGCTACAAGAGCTTCGGCGTGACAACGTTTCAGGCGGAAGACGAAATTGCCGCGATTACTTCGGCGATTGGAGCCGCTTACGCCGGGGCGTTGGCCATCACGACGACGTCCGGTCCGGGCATGGCGCTGAAGACGGAAGCCCTGGGCCTCGCGGTGATGACGGAATTGCCGCTGGTAATCTGCAACATCCAACGCGGCGGACCTTCAACCGGTTTGCCGACGAAAACGGAGCAAGCCGATCTTTTGCAGGCGCTGTATGGCCGCAACTCGGAAGCTCCGATTCCGGTGCTGGCCGCGTCTACACCCGGAGATTGTTTCTGGGTGGCGATTGAAGCGAGCCGCATCGCGCTGAAGTACATGATCCCCGTGATCATTTTGTCTGATGGCTATCTGGCGAATGGCGCGGAGCCGTGGCGCATTCCGAACGTGGAGGACATTCCGGCGTTTCCGGTGAAATTCGAAACGAACCCGGAAGGTTTCCAACCGTATAGGCGCAATCCGGATACGCTGTCGCGTCCGTGGGCGATTCCGGGAACGCCGGGGCTGGAACACCGGCTGGGCGGGCTCGAGAAGCAAGAAGTGACCGGCAACGTGAACTACGAGCCGCTGAATCACGAGAACATGGTCCGCATGCGCGCCGCAAAAGTGGAGGCGATCGCGCAGGATGTGCCGGACGTGGTTCCGGCGGGCGATCCGGACGGCGAACTTCTGATCGTTGCGTGGGGCTCGACGTACGGCTCGATCACGGCGGCGCTCGGGCCGCAGCGGGCGAAGGGACACCGCATCGGGCACGTGCACCTGCGGCACATGAATCCGCTGCCGCGCAACCTGGGCGAAGTGATGGAGCGCTACCGTCACGTGCTGGTGCCGGAAATGAACATGGGCCAGCTTTTGTGGGTGCTTCGCGCAAAATATTTGGTGGATGCGCAGGGTTACAACAAGATTCAAGGCCGGCCTTTCAAGCAATCGGAAATTGAGGCCAAGATCGAAGAGATTTTGGAATAGCGTTCGGGCTCCGGGCCCACGAGGAGATTCACCATGGCTACGACCACACTGCCACCGCCGCCACAAGCGCCGCTGACCAAGAAAGATTTTCAGACGAACCAGGAAGTCCGCTGGTGCCCCGGATGCGGAGACTACGCGATTCTCAACGCGGTGCAGGCCGTTTTTCCGGAGCTGGGTATTCCGCGCGAAAAGTTTGTGGTGATTTCGGGGATCGGATGCTCGAGCCGCTTCCCGTATTACATGAACACCTATGGCTTTCACACGATTCACGGCCGCGCGCCGGCCGTGGCGACGGGCGTGAAGCTGATGCGTCCGGACCTCGAAGTTTGGGTGGCGACCGGCGACGGCGACGCGCTTAGCATCGGCGGCAACCACACGATTCACATGCTGCGCCGCAATGTGGGCCTGAAGGTGCTGCTCTTCAACAACAAAATTTACGGGCTGACGAAGGGCCAGTATTCGCCGACGTCCGAATTCGGCAAGAAAACGAAGTCCACTCCCTACGGCACCACGGACCGGCCGTTCAATCCGATTTCGCTGGCGATCGGTTCCGAGGCCACATTCGTCGCGCGCTCGGTGGACGTCTTCCAGCAGCATTTGAAGGACGTGCTGAAGGCGGCGGCCGCGCATCAAGGCTCGGCGTTTATCGAGATCCTGCAAAATTGCAACATCTTCAACGACGGCGCATGGCTGGACATCACCGAAAAAGATGCGCGCAGCGAGCACGTGGTGCAACTCGAACACGGCAAGCCGCTGATTTTCGGCAAAAAGCGCGACAAGGGCATTCGCCTGAACGGCCTCGACCTGGAAGTGGTGCAACTGGGCAATGGGGTCAGCGAGAAGGACCTGCTCGTCCACGATGAAGCGCACCCGCGTCCCTCCTACGCTTTCCTGCTCGCGCATATGGAGCAGCGGCCCGGATTCCCCACCCCCATCGGCGTGCTGCGCAATTGGAACGACGTGCCGCGCTACGAAGACGTGGTAAGAAGCCAGATTGATGAAGTGATCGCGCAACGCGGCAAGGGCGATTTGGCGAAGCTGCTACGCGCGGGCGACACCTGGGAAGTAAAAGCCTAAAAGCTTATCCGCATCCGCAACAAAAACGGCGAGACTCGTTTGAGAGTCTCGCCGTTTTTGTTTTTCTAGACGAAATGCTGTGGCAAAAGCGGCCCTGTTATTGCCCGCTTCTGCCTCCGCGACCGCCGCGTCCTCCGGCCGGGGCTTCGGTGGAAATCTCCGGCAAGTTCGCCTGCTTGAGTTGCGCATTGACGCTGGCGATCTCGCCGCTCTTGAGCGCATTCCATTTTGCCAGCGCCGCGTCCGCTTTTCTCTGTGCTTCCGTCCAGGCGTGCAGTACCTGTTCGCCGGTAGCAGAGTCACCTCCTTCGATGGCGCCGAAGACTTGCCCGAGCTCGCCATTGACGAACAGCAGGCTCGAGAAGTCCGACGAAGGCTCGCCCACACCGCTCGAATCGGGACTCGATACCGCGACGACGCCACCGATCTGGCCGGCCTTCGTATCCAGCGCGTCAAGCGCCGCAACAAGCTGGGCGTTGCTGCCGGCTTGTTTCTTCAGGGAAGCGATTTGCTCAAGCACGTGCGTGGCTTCCTGGCGCGCGCGATTCACCGCCATCTGCTTCTGCTGCACCTCTTGCGCCAAGGAGAATTGGCGCTGCAATGCGGGAAGCGGCGTTTTCACATGCGGGTCGAGCTTCACTTCAAGCGGTTGCGTGTAGGTCTGGCCGTTGACGGTTAGCTTCACCGTGTACACGCCGGGTAACGCCCACAGGCCTCCTCCGCCTCCGCCAAATCCTCCGCCCCCTCCGCGTCCGCCACCGCCCGCCACGGGGGCGTAGCGCACATCCCAAATCCAGCGGTGCATGCCGGCCTGCGCGGATAGAACTTCCGGCGGCTTGATCCAATATGCCGGAATGTTCATGGTCTGCGGGTTCTGGCGCGCGGGGCGATCTTCGCTCGAATATTTGCGCACCGATTTACCGGTGTTATCAAAAATCTCGAGCGTCACCGGGCCAGAAGCGTTTTCTTTCAAGTAGTAATCGAGGATCGCGCCATTTGGGGGATTATCCGCCTCGGGCATGCCAAACGGCAGCGGAGAGCCGTCGCCGCCTCCGGTACGCATTCGCAAAGCCGTCTTCGGTTTGAAAAGCGTGGCGGGAGCGTTCGTCATGTCCGGTTTGAGGTCGCGCAACGAAGAAATATCGTCCAGAACCCAGAAACCGCGGCCGTGCGTGGCGACGATCAAATCGTCATTGTGAATCGCAAAATCGCGCGCGGAAGAACGCGGTAGATTGAGCTGGAGCGATTGCCAGCGATCGCCATCGTCGAACGAAACATAGACGCCGAGCTCGGTACCCGCGAAGAGCAAGCCTTTGCGCTTGGGGTCTTCCTTCACGGCGTTGACGTAGCTGCCCTCCGGAATGCCTGCGGCGACCATTTGCCAGGTCTTGCCGGCGTCCCGCGTGCGATAGATGTAAGGCTTGTAGTCTTCCAAGCGGTGGCGGTCCACCGCGGCATACGCTTCCGCTGCGTTGAAATGTGACGCGTCAATCAACGCCACCTTGCTCCAACCGGTCAATTCCGGCGGCGTCACGTTTGCCCAGGTCTTGCCATCATTGTGTGTCACCTGGATCAAGCCGTCGTCGGTGCCGATCCAAACTGTAGCGGCCTCGAGTGGTGAAGGCGCGATGGTGTAGACGACCCCCTGCCGGCCCTTGAAGGAATCCGCAGCGGTGGCGGCGTCGAGATTCGGCGGCACGCCGGGATTTTCCCGCGTTAAATCGCCGCTGATGCGCTGCCAGCCCTCGCCCCCGTTGGTGGTCTTCCAGACGTACTGATTGCCAAAATACAAAGCGTGTATACCGGCTTGCGAGAAAACGAGCGGTAAAGTCCAGGTATGCCGGAAAGGACCGAGATCGGCGTAGCCAAGCATCGGCGAAACCTGCTGGCTGACGTTCGTGGACTGGCGGCATTTCGAAACCGTGCCGCCGTAGAGAATGTCGGAATCCGCAGGATCGACCGCGACGTATCCGCTTTCACCGCCCGCGCAGATCGGCGACCAGCCACGAAGAAACGTGATCGAGCCTTGCGTGCTACGCGTTTCCGATTTCACCGCGCCGCTATCCTGCTGCGCGCCGTAAACGGAATACGGATCGAGATTGTCGGTGACGATGTGGTAGATCTGCGCGGTAGGCTGGTTGTACCAGGAGCTCCAGCTTTTCGCCGCGTCCACGCTGACTTCGACGCCCTGGTCGCTGGCCAGGATCATGCGCGAGCCATCGGCGGGATCGATCCACAATTGGTGGTAATCGTCGCCGCCGGGCGCGCCTTTTACGGCGGTCATGGTCTTGCCGCCGTCGTCGGAGCGGTAGACGGACGTGTTCGAAAGGTAGACTTTGTCGGGATCCTTCGGATCGACGACAACGTTTTCGAAATACCAACCGCGCCCCCAGACGCGCTGCTCTTCGTTCATCAGCTTCCAGGAAGCGCCGGCATCGTCGGAGCGGTAGAGGCCGCCCTTCTTGGCGTCCACAATCGCGTAGACGCGGTTCGGCTCGCTCGGCGCCACGGCCACGCCGATGCGGCCAACACCTTCGGTGGGCAGGCCGGAGGTAAGCTGCTGCCAATTGCTGCCGCCGTCGGTGGACTTGAAGACCCCCGCGCCAGGTCCGTTCGCAGGCGGATAGATGGACCAGGGCGGACGCCGCGCGGCCCAAAGCGTGGCGTAGACGATTTTCGAATGCTGCGGATCGAAGGCCAAGTCGATCGCGCCGACGTTTTCATCCTTGTAGAGCACCTTCTGCCAATTTTGGCCGCCATCGGTAGAGCGAAACACGCCGCGCTCGGCGTTAGGCCCATAGGCGTGTCCTAAGGCGGCGACAAAGACGACGTCGGGATTCTGCGGGTCAACCAGCACGCGCCCGATCTGCCGCGTGTCCTCGAGGCCAATATGCGTCCACGTCTTGCCGGCGTCGGTGGACTTGTACATACCGTTTCCGTAGGAAATTTGCGAGCGCATGTCCGCTTCGCCGCTACCCACGTAGATGACGCTCGGATTCGAGGGCGCCACGGCAATTGCGCCGATGGACTGCACGTTCTGTGAATCGAAGATGGGCGTCCAGGTCTCGCCCGCGTTCCAACTTTCCCACACGCCGCCGCCGACGGAGCCGAAATAGAAATGCGTGGGCTGGCCGGGTACGCCCGTGACCGCGACGGCGCGGCCTCCGCGAAATGGTCCGATCGTGCGCCACTTCAAACCCGAGTAAAGACTGGAATCGACCTCTTGCGCCGCGGCGCGAGCCGGCGCGAACGACAGCACCGCCAGAAATGCGGACAAAGTAACCACGAGCTTTCGCGCAACGTTCCGCGAAAGAGACGGCAGGATTTTCATACGCTCTCCACTCATTTCCAGGATGACACGAAGGATCAAATCGGTAGACGCGCGCCAAGCGCGCGCCGTTGCGAACTCTACTACATGCGGTAGGAATTCGTCAGTTCTGATTGCCGGCGCCGTGCGTTTGTTTGCAAATAGGACAAAAGGTAGGCGGCTCGGTGTTGTCCACGCGGTGATGCACCGGTTTGAGCGTGCGCAGGAACGCGAAGATATCGGCGAGGTCTTGGTCCGTCATTCCGCGATACACGGGCCAGGGCATCAGCGGGCTCAGCTTGCGCGCCCGGACGGAACCGGTACGAATCGCTTCCGTAAATAGGGCCGTGTCGTAGTAAGGGATGCCGGACGGGTCGGGGGTGATGTTCGCGGACGCGATGCGGCCGAACGGACCTTGCAAAATAAACCCACCGCCAAAATCCAACCCCGCCAGCGGCATGCCATGAGAATCCTGCGGGGTGTGGCAGTCCGAGCAGCCTGCCAAGTTCGTGAGATAGGCTCCGCGCTTTTCGGGCGTGGATCGATCGGGCGGCTGGACCGGCGCGGTGAGCGGTTCCGGCACGCTGCGGATCAAATATTTAACAGGAAAGATGATCCCCGTGGGAGGAAGCGCGTTGCGGACCGGCGGCAGCGAACGGATATAGACAATCACAGAAGCCAAATCCTCATCCGACATCGAATGGTAGTGCTGATACGGCATGATGGGAAAAAGGGCGCGGCCATCGTGGCCGATGCCTTCGCGGATGGCACGAGCGAGCTGATCGTCGGTCCAGGTACCCGCACCCGTCTCGGGATCGGGTGTGATATTGGGCGCGACGATGCGCCCGGGCAAATCGCTGAATGGCATTTGTTCGCCGGCGCCGGCCGACCCCTGCGCGGTGGGCGAAACCATCGAGGACCAGTCATGCGGGGTGTGGCACTCGAGGCAGCCGTTCATGTTTTCGACGAGATATTTGCCGCGAACCAAGCGTTCGGGCGTGCGCTCGAACGTGCGATTCGTCAGCGGACGCGCGCGCGGGCCGATGAAGGGGCGCCAGCCGATGGTGAAGGTGATGCCGGCGGCGGCTACCAACACGATGATGACCAGCAGACAGGCGGCGATCTTGGCTAACGTTTTCATTCGTCTCCAGAGAAATTTTTGCGCAATGATAATGCGCGGCATTGGAACAATCCACTGGAAAGAGAAGGCCGCCTGCGTCATTTGTGTAAAGGAGAATTCGCGCGCGTGCGGATAGAAGCGACGTTGAAGGCTGAAGCATGACCTATGGCCGAACGCGGGAACCACCTGCCTCAAATAACGTAGAGGGCTGCTGCATGCCTGGCGTGAAGGAAAGCCCCAGGGCTACGGAAACGCCCTGCGCTAGAAAACACTGCTATGCGGTAAGGTGGAAATTAGTGCGTGCTGGCTTGCAAAGTCACGGGAGCGCTCAGCAGCGGAACCCACTGATCGCGGACGGCGGCAAATTCAGAGAGATTCTGGCGCGCCACGGGCTCCGCAGGCGGCAGATGCAGCGTTTCGAAATTTCGATAGGTGCCGTTTTGCGTGATGCGGAAATCGAGATGCGGCCCGGTGGCAAGACCCGTCATACCCACGAGCCCGACGGTTTGGCCCTGCTCCACATGCTCACCTGCGCGCACCAGAATGCGCGAGAGGTGCATGTACATCGTTTCGAAGCCATTCGTGTGCTGGATTTTGATTAAGTTGCCGGAGCCGCCCGAGAATGCCGCAAAGACCACGCGTCCGCTGCCGATGGTTTGCACGGGCGTGCCCGCCGGCGCACCGTAATCAATACCGAGGTGCGGACGGTACATTTTCAGGATGGGATGAAAACGAGACATGCTGAAATGCGATGTGATCGGCGCGGCAAATTTCAGGGGCGAACGCAGAAATGCTTTTTGGAGCGCTCCGCCATCGGGACGGTAGTAGGCGGCCGCGCCGGTCGAATCATGAAACAGCACGGCTTGGTAGGGATGTCCGGCGTTCTTATATTCGGCGGCCAGGATGCGGCCGTAGCCGGCGGTCTTGCCGTCAAGATACGCTTTCTTTTCGACCACCACGTGGAAGGTGTCTCCACGCCGCGGGTCGGTGTAAAAATCCAAGTCCCATCCGAAGATTTCCGCCAGGCGCATGGCCAGTTCCGGCGATTCTCCCGCGTCGGTGACGGCGCCAAAGAGTGAGTCGCGTACGGTACCGGTGATGGTGAGCGTCTCTACACGTGAGGGAATGGGCTGAATTTCCGCATGATAGCCGGCTTCGCGCGCTTCGATCAGGAGCATGCGGTCAGCATCAATCTGGTACTTTACGGCACGCACGGCACCGCTGACGGAGCGCCCAATCCACAGAAGGTTTCCGGCATGAAAGCGGCGGAAATTGAACACCGAACCGGCCGAGCCGGTCACGTCCGCGGCGGTAGCGGCGTCCAGCCCCATGTGTTGGAGAGAATTTGCGAAATTCGCGCCGGTGCCGACGCGCGCGCTGGTATAGAGGACCACGTCGTGCGCGATTCTCTGCGCTTCCTGCGCCGCCGACTGCGCTTCCTGAGCAAAACGCTCGGCCGTCTGCGAACGCTGCCGCATTGCGAAGACGAGCACACACGCGGCCGCCAAAATTAGCACAGCCGAAAAAGTGCGGAAGGCCAGACGCATGCGCTTAGCGCGGTGACGGGGGATTCAATTCGGCGTCCGAACGGCGGGCGGTAAAGTAGTTATCCATGTTCAACGTGTGGTAGATCCGGCCGGCGATCTCCGCGGCGAAAGGACCCTTCACGGTGGAGGACTGGCCGCGCATCAGGATCACGAGCACGATGCGCGGATGTTCCTGATCGGCGTACGAAGCGAACCAGCCGAGGCGCGAGGCTGAATCGGAGCACGTGCCGGTCTTGCCGAGGGGCTGTTCGCCCTCGTGGTCGTAGCTCAACCGCGCGGTTCCATAAAGAACGGCGGCTTCCATGCCGTCGCGCACTTCGGAGACAAAGGGACTGATATCGAGCTGGCGCTTGACGCGCGGCTCGAAATTGTGAAGAGCTTCATCGCTACGCGGATACTGGAGGTAATACATCGTGCCGCCATTGGCCACCGTGGCTACCAGCGAGCCGAGCTCGAGCGGCGTCATCTGAATACCTTCGCCGAAGCTGGACATGCGCGCGACACCGCCATTCACGGGCGGCGCGCTCGGCAAGCTGCCGGCCTGCTCCTCGGGAATGTTGTAACCGGCGAGTTCGCCAAGGCCCAAGGAATGCGCGTATTTGCGAACAGTGTCAAAACCCATGCGGCGGCCGAGTTCCTCGAAGAATGCGTTATTCGAGTGCGCCATCGCTTCGATCAAGTTCATGTAGCGGCGCGGCGCAACGCGAATCATGGTGTCACGGCTGACCACGCCTTCTTGCAACGCGGCCAACGCGATCGTGGGCTTGATGGTCGAGCAAGGAATATAGCCGGAAGAAAACGCCAGCTTCTGATTGACGACCGTGAGGATGCGGCCATTCTGCGGATCGATCGCTACGACGGAACCGTTGTAGCGCCCGAGCGCATTGACCGCGGCGGCGCGGACGACTGGATCGTCATACTGCGTAACGTCGTCTACCGTGGAGTTCGCAAAAGTGGGGACGCCGAAGAATCGGTGCGTGAGCACGCGATGATGCACGGGAGTGAGGTGCGCGCGCGTTGTAGTGGTGCGCGAGCGGGTGGTAGCTTTCTTGGCCGAAGCGACCGGCTGCAAAATCATTACAAACGTCAGAAACGTCGCTACAAACGCTGCCAGCCGAACCGCATAGCCGTGTCTTGTCATTCGTTACACCCGATCCATCCGATATTCCGTCACCGGGGTATGTGCAATCCGAGTACCCTGGAGGGCTGCAGTGTACGGGAAATTCCCGATCCGGAGCAATAGGAAAACGGTATTGTTTCGTGGCAGGTACGAACAGAAAAACCCTTGGTACCTAACGGAACACCAGGGCGGGCTGGACAGCAGAGTGCTCCGAATGAGATCAGTTGTGCCACTTCAAAAACTGAGAAGCGGGCGGTGACGCTCTGCAACCGCTTCCTCTGTAATAGACGTGCAAGAGGCACGCCCGGTTGCGCGCCCGAGGTTTGGTGCGGTCCCGGTACACACCGAATGCGGCCAAATTGCTGAAACAGATAGACTTGTGGCTGCTATCGCGATGGACGGGGACGGTTGATGTTGCCAGCCGCTCCAGCGGCTGCGGCCGAGACCGAAGCCGGAGCCTTTTCCGGGGCTCCCTTTTCGGAGGTCTTTTCGGCTGGCGCGGCGCCGTTTACGCCCGATTGTGCTGGCATGGGCAAGCCCAGTTGCTTGCGCAGCGCGGTTTCCATCTTGTCGCGGATCGCGACGTTCTCCTTGAGGAAGAGCCGCGCATTTTCGCGGCCTTGCCCGATGCGTTCGCCGCCGTAGCTCAGCCATGCACCGGATTTTTCGACGAGGCCGCGCTCGACGCCAACGTCGAGCAAATCGCCTTCGCGGGAAACGCCTTCACCATACAGAATGTCAAATTCGGCCTCGCGGAAGGGCGCAGCGACCTTGTTCTTTACCACTTTTCCGCGGGTGCGTGAGCCCACAACCTTATCGCCTTCTTTAATGGCCTGGATGCGGCGGATATCAACGCGCATGGAGGCGTAAAACTTCAGCGCGCGGCCACCCGTGGTGGTTTCAGGATTGCCGAACATTACGCCGATCTTTTCGCGGATTTGGTTGATGAAAATCAGGCACGTACGGGATTTCGAAACGATGGCGGTGAGCTTTCGAAGAGCCTGCGACATCAGGCGCGCCTGCAAGCCCATTTGCGGATCGCCCATGTCACCTTCGAGCTCGGCCTTGGGAACCAGCGCGGCGACCGAATCCACTACCACGATATCGACGGCGCTCGAACGAATGAGAGCCTCCGCAATTTCCAGAGCCTGCTCGCCGTTATCAGGCTGTGAAACCAGCAGGTTATCAACGTCCACACCGAGTTTACGGGCGTAGATGGGATCGAGCGCGTGCTCAGCGTCAATGAAAGCAGCTTGACCGCCGATCTTCTGCGCTTCGGCGATGGCGTGCAGCGCCAGGGTCGTCTTGCCGCCCGATTCTGGTCCGAAGATTTCGATTACGCGGCCGCGCGGGAATCCGCCCACGCCCAAGGCTGCGTCAAGGGAGATCGATCCTGTGGGGATCACGCTGACCGGCACGAGAACGTCGCGCGTTCCCAAGCGCATGATGGAGCCCTTGCCATACTGCTTTTCGATTTGGCTGATTGCGTTAGCTAGATTCGTTGATTTTTCGTCGGCCATGGGCCACCTCGCGCGAAAATTTCGAATGCTCGATTTCGAATGCGAACCTGGTATCCGGGAAGCGCGGAGTTTACCAAAGAGTTTATGGCCCGCATAGTACGAATTGCACTTGCCCGAACAGCAGCCTACCGCAAGGGCGAACAAAAAGCAAATACTATTTGGCACCCCTGCGAGCACGTCTCTTCCCTGCCGGACCGGCTCACACCCAGTTGTTCTTGGCTTGCGCCAAATACAGGCGATTGCCGTCAGGATCCTCAAAATTGGCAAACCAGAGCTGCTCGTCATCCCGCACAGGTCCGGAGAATTTTGCTCCTTTTGCGGTCATCTCCTCGACACGCTTCTGAATGGAATCCTTTACCTCGATGCCCAACTGAATCGAGCCTTTGACGCCGGCCGGATTCTCCGGCGAAGCCGGGTGCAAGCCGAGGGTGGCGCCTCCATCGGCGGACTTGAGCTGCGCCCATTCATTGCCGAAGCGCATGTCCACCTGGCAGCCAAGAACATCGGTATAGAACTTCACGGCGCGGTCCATGTCCGCGACGAAGATAGTGGTGATCACTTTTCCTCCTCAAAAAACCCTAGGCTTTATCGTAGGGATAAAATCCGCGGCCGGACTTGCGGCCCAGCCAGCCCGCCGCGACCAACTTGCGAAGCAGCGGACAAGCGCGATATTTCGGATCGCCAAAACCTTTGTAGAGCACATCGAGAATATCCACGCACACGTCGAGACCGATAAAATCAGCGAGTTCGAGCGGACCCATGGGATGGCTCATGCCCAATTTCATTACGGCATCCACAGCCTCGGCGGTGGCGACGCCTTCCATCACGCAAAACGCGGCCTCGTTGATCATGGGCATGAGCACGCGATTGCTCACGAACCCGGGCGCGTCATTGACAGCCACAGGTTTCTTGCCGAGCTTTTCGCACAGCGCGATGGTATTCGAAAACGTGTCGTCACTGGTTTGCAAGGCGCGAATCACCTCCACCAGCGCCATCATCGGCACGGGATTCATAAAGTGCATGCCGATGAAACGTTCGGGACGCTTGGTGGCTGCGGCAAGCGTGGTCACCGATATCGAGGATGTATTGCTCGCGAGAATGACTCCCGGGCGGAGCAGAGTATCGGCTTCGCGTAACACGGCGAGTTTCACGTCAAGGCGCTCGGGCACAGCCTCGACGGCAAAATCCGCGCGAGCGAGCGCGCTCATATCGGTGGTCGGGCGCAGGCGTTCGAGAACGCCAGGCTTTTCCGATTCGGCGAGCTTGCCCTTTTTGATCTCGCGGTCGAGGTTTTTTGAAATGGTGTCCCGCGCGCGATCGAGATAGCGCTGCTCGACATCCCGCAAGATCACATCATATCCCGAGCGCACAAACACATGAGCAATGCCATTGCCCATTGTGCCCGCACCGAGCACCGCGACCGTTCGAATGGATTCCAGGCTCACGCGCACCCCAGTTTGTTTCGCAACCACGAACATGCAAGGAAGCAGCCAACCATACCGGGGTGTGGAAAATCAAGTGACAGGGGAAGTCCGGGGAAACGAGCGCGCAATGGAACACTTGCCGAAGGGTGACTGGATCCCGCGCGGATTATGCCGCTCCTTCCTTTGCAATTGCGCCGCCAATCACTTCTCGGGCTCGCGCCTCATCTTCGCGCCGGACCAACAGGCGAATGTCGCCAGAGGAGCCGGAGATCGTCCAGCAAGGCACATCGTTTGCCAGCAAGACATCGCGCAGAGACTGGCCCTGCGACGAATCTTTTGCCGACCAAATGCACAGCGGCGTCTGCGCCCCACCGGCGGGACTCGCCGTGGCTTCGAGTGGATTCACCTGCTCCCGTAATTCGCCGTCAAGTTCCACCGGCCCCGCCGGGACGGGTTTGAGCGCGTCTTCCGCAATGGATTTGCCGCGATCCAGGTCCGAGGGATGCACGAGAATCTGCCAGTGTGGCAATCCGTAAAAGCTGAGCGCGAAAGGTTGCGAGAGGCAGGCGGCGTAATCGCGGCTATGCGATTCGCGGTAGGGAATGGCAGCGTCGGCGAGCGCGCTCAAAATTGCGGAAAACGCCACGGGGTCCTGCCCGCGCCAAAGCACCACGAGAGGCTCGCGCTGCGGGGTGCCCGACGGATCGTCCGCGTGCAAGCTGCTGACGAGGGCGACACCACATTCCGCGCATTGCGTATAGCCCTGCTGATACTCGGATTTGCAGACCGGGCAAAACATGTGTCTATTAGAGGCGCCGAACGCCAAAAACGTTTGTTCGCTGGCCGGAGCAAAACACGATTCGGGAAGCGGCGTCAAGGCGGAGGCCACGAGGTGGATGGGCGGAAAGCCCCGGGGCACCCGGCAAAAAGCGTCGGGTCGCCCCAGGCTACATGCCTAAATGCGATTCACGGCGGGCATTTATGCGGGAGGAGCCTGGTCGATGATCTCGCGGACGATCTCTCTTGCGCGGGCTTCGTCCTGCGGCAACACGAAGACTTGAGTAGCCATCATTTTCGGCGAGAGGCGCGAGCCGATGCCAATCTCACGTAAACAAACGGAGAGATTTTGGGCCATGTCCCTGTTATCACCAGACCAAACTTCACACGTGGCTTGTTCGGGATCCCAATCGCCGGGGACGTAATCCCGGCCCGGTGGGCTCGACTCTTCCAAATCACCTTCAGCGGCCAGCTCGTTCCCCGCCATTTCCGCCGGGTCGCCGTCGAGCGTATCCGCGGGCGCGTCGGGGTCATCGTCGGATTCGACCTGATCCTCAATCAGCTTGGCTGCGCGCGGCAAGTCGTCCGCAAAAACGCGAATCTGCCAGACACGCGGCGCTGAGGTGAAAAAGATGGGTGTGTCCGGTTCGTGGGCCGCGTAAGGAATTTTCGCTTCGCTCAAGATGCTTCGAATGTTTGCGAGCGAGTGTGGATCGGCGCCTTGCCAAAGTAGCGAGTCTGGGCGGCCATCGGCACGGGAGCCAGATCGCGGAGCCTCCGCTACGAGCGCTACGTCGCAATCGTTGCAACGAGAGAAGCCATCCCGGTATTCGGCGCCACAGGTTGGGCAGTACATGACTTTATTTGTGGCTTCGCGCGCTGAGAGCGTCGGTAACCAGTCGAAGCAAAACACGATTCGGGACGCGGCGTCAACATTTTGCGTTTGAAGGTAAGCGGACGGAAAGGCCCCGGGGCACCCGGCATATGTCGACGGGTCGCCCCAGGCTACAGACTGAAATTTGGTTCGCGGCGGAAGGTAGGCGCGAAAGCGTTCGTACGGTTCCAAAACCCTCACAGGCAAGAGTGCCTGTGCTACTTACGGCGAGAGCTAAATTTAGCGCTCGACGGCGAGCGCTACGGCGTTGCCGCCACCGAGGCAGAGCGTGGCGATCCCGCGATGCACGTTGCGGCGCTGCATTTCGTAGAGCAGCGTGACCAATAGGCGCGCGCCCGAAGCGCCGATGGGATGTCCGAGGGCCACCGCGCCTCCATTTACGTTGACCTTGGCTGGGTCGAGGCGCAGTTCGCGCATCACGGCGATGGCCTGCACCGCAAAGGCTTCGTTGAGTTCGATCAAATCGACATCGCGATCGCGGTCCCACCCCGTTTTCTTGAGCAAGGTTTCGACGGCCTGCACCGGCGCCATCATCACCCATTTCGGTTCAACGCCGCTGACGGCCTGCGCGACGATGCGCGCCATCGGTTCTTTGCCGAGCCGCGCCGCGTTTCGTTCGCTGGTAACAACCACAGCGGCGGCGCCATCATTCGTGCCGGGCGCGTTGCCCGCGGTTACGGTGCCGTCTTTTTTGAAGGCGGGCTTGAGCTTCGCCAACGTTTCCATGGAGCTGTCGGGGCGCGGCGATTCGTCTTTGCTGATCACGATAGGCGCGCCCTTTTTCTGCGGCACTTCGACGGGCACGATCTGCGCCTGGAAATAGCAGGACTGCATGGCGTGGACGGCCTTCTGATGGCTTTCGAGCGCGTAACGGTCTTGCTCCTCGCGCGTGATCTTGTATTTATCGGCGACGAGTTCGGCAGTCTGCCCCATATGAAAATCGTTAAAGGCGTCCCACAGGCCATCGTGAATCATCGAGTCCACGAGTTCGCCATTGCCGAGCCGGTATCCGTTGCGCGCGCCGGGCAACAGGTAGGGGCAGTTGGACATGCTCTCCATACCGCCGCCGATGCCGATTTCAATTTCCTCGAGGATCACGCCATTGGCAATCAACGAAACGGCTTTCAAGCCCGAGCCGCAAACTTTGTTGATCGTCATGGCGGCGACGCGCGGATCGAGTCCGCCATGGAGTGCCGCCTGGCGCGCGGGATTCTGGCCGAGCCCGGCAGAAACCACATTGCCCATGATGACTTCGTCGACTTGCTTGGGCTCGATGCCGGCGCGGCGCACCACTTCGGCGACCGCTTTGGCGCCGAGTTCGGTAGCGGAAAGTGAGGCCAGGCCGCCCTGAAATTTGCCTACGGGGGTGCGGACGGCGCTTAAGATGACGGGCTTTTCCATGGCGGCCTCGGTTCAGGAACGGTATGGATTGCAGCGTGCAGAAATCACTACGAGAAAAGTATAGGAGGAGGGACGAATGGGGTCAATTTAGGCAGGCGTCGCCAGTGAAGAGGACAGCGATGACTCCGAGTAACGCGCCACTGAATAAGGTGAACTTTTGAGTAATGATTGGGCTAGAATTTGGAAATCGCACTCTTTCGCGGATTTCATTTATGTCCATCGACTTCAACGGCTCGGAGGCAATCTACGTTCAGGCTTGGATGGAGCTGGGTTTGGTGTTGGTCTACTACATCGTGGCAACCGTTGTATTACGCGTGAGGCGGCATGTAGCTGTGCCCGTCCGCTATGAGCCTCCCCAAGGTATTTCCCCCGGTGTTGCGGCTTATATTTTCCGCAACGGGCGGAGCGAGTGCGCGTTTGTCGCCTCGTTGGTTTCTCTCGCCTGTAACGGAGCCATCGAGGTCCGGCAAGAGAAGGACTGGTTGGCCATCACCAATCTCGGCGACCCGAATGGCGATGCCACTTCCGAAGAAACCGAACTGGTGAGGGCGCTGTGTCCCGCGCCGGGATTTCAATACACGTTTAGCTCCGCAGACTATGCCGAGTTGGGCCGCGCGTTTCAAAAGTTCAAGCGCTGCGTGGAAGATATCGCAGAACCGGAACTCCTCTCACCTCATACGTTTCTGTGGGCTCTCGGAGCGGTGGCATCTCTCGCGGTGATCCTTCTGCTTCTGTTGTCGCTTCCCTGGCCAGAGCATGCGAATTCGTTATTGGGGATCGCATATTTTAGCTTTTGGATCGTGCTGGGTCTCACGGCCCTCGTGGGAGCGCTTCATACTTGGCCGATTACCCTCGGGAAACTCGCATCTTATCTCCCCGGCCGCGGCGTGCCCCATCGGCCGCTCAATCTTAGCGATGGAGTTCCCTTTCACATGACAGTGGCAGCAGCATTTGGATTCGCAATGCTGAGCTATTGGACCGCGCCCTTGTTCGCCGTTACGATCGCGGCGGCTGTGGTGATGACGGTGTTGTTTCGTCACTTCCTCGAAGCCCCGACGCGCGCAGGGCGCGAAGTGCTGGCCGAACTGCACGGCTTCCGTGAGTTTCTCGAACGCGCGGACTCAGATCGGCTGAATCGAGAGAATCAGCCCGAAGAATCGCCGGCAATCCTAGAGAAAGTCACGCCGTATGCAATTGCGCTTGGCGTGGAGCAGGGCTGGGGCAAAGAACTGACGGAAAATGTGACCTCCCTGCTGGAAATGGATGAGGCGACTGAATGGCCCCGTCCTATTCGCGTAAAAGATGAAAATAACGATGAGGTCTTACAATTAGGACTTTCGAAAAATAGGTACAACGTTGAACGGGGACGAAAACAGGATGGAATGCCGAAACGTTAATTTCACCGGTTTCTGGAATGCGAATTTGGGCAAGAGTACTCTGCGTGGAGAAGCACCCAAAGCCATTTCGGCGCGGATCGAACATAACGATCCTAAACTAAGAGCGGAAATGATCGTTTCGAAAATGGACGGAAGCAAACAGCGAGCCGTCTTCCAATGCTGGACGGATGGACGGCCGGGCAGACACTCACTGAATGGCGAAACGGTGCGCGAAAATTCACGATGGGAAGGCGCCGAACTGATTATTGAATCGTGGATGCGAGCCGGTGAGCGTGAGATGCATTTCCGCGATTGCTGGTCGCTATCGCCCGATGCGCAGAGATTAACTATGGAGCACCGCGATGACGACCTCGCGGGTCAGCTCACGATCCTCGATCGCGCAGACTAGATCCTAACTACCCCGCTCCCGATTGATCACCCGTGAAATGCGCATCGCCTCGAAGGAACACGGACGATTCGAAAAAAACTCGGGACACAGATTTCCAAGGGTTAGTTGGTGCCACCGACCGGTTTCACATGTGGTTTGCGAGTTAGCGCAAAATTGGACGCCGCTGATCTATGGACTCATGGGTGAGACTCGGGAGCGAGCGCGGATGGGGATGTCTTGGGGGCGGACTTCGCTGAATGGATTCTGGAAAAGCGGTCTTTGATGCGCAGAAACGGTGTTTCTAAAAATCGGTAGCTTATCGCCGCAGCCAGCACCGTGGCCGCAACCGCAATTGGAAATCGAAGAACCGGATTGAACAAGTGAACGCGCTTCATCACTGGAACGAGGCAATCCAGCGCGAGCGTGTTTAGCATATACATTCCATAACTGATGACGCCCATGTAGGCGAGCGGGCGAAACCTCAAAAAGGGACTCAGGCCATTATCTTCTCGAATTACCGACGACCCGATCAAAAACGGGAGCACGAACCACTGGACAACAGACCAGCGGACGCCCGAGAACGCCAGAGAGACGGTCAGCGCCAACAGGAACAACGGCGCCGACCAGCGGAAACCAAGGAGCATCCGCACTCTGCGAAACCAGACCTCTGAATGAAGTGCGTGGGCCAGGATGGAACCGAGGCATATGGGAATCGCGATGGCCGCAGCAATTCGCCATGGAAGTGAGTCCTGCGGAATAATGAGAGTGGTCGCGCTCCAGTTGGTGGACAGGCGAAGCAGAATCATCGCTAACATGATGAACACCGGAACCACGCCCTTCAGAACTCGCAATACAACCGCCCAGACGACATAGAACTGCTCTTCCACCGAGAGCGACCAGGCAAAATTGAAAATGGCGCCGGACGCGGCCCATCCTCGCGCCCAGGTGTACGTATAGGTGAGGTAGTAGGGAAAGTAATGAAAGAAAATCTTGTCCCTGCCGGTGCCACGCTGGAGAGTCAAAACCAGGACGACGTACACCGCCAGGGTCACGTAGTAGAGGGGCCAGATTCTTAGCGAGCGCCGGATATAGAAATCACGAAGCGAGATTTTTCCATTCCTAGATCGCTCCCTCAAAAGAAGCGTGGTGATCAAAAAACCGCTGATGCAGAAGAATACGTCTACGCCAAACCCTCCCATGCGAAGAACCGGGATCGTTTCGAGTTTATCGAAATAACGCAGTCCGCTGGTGTACCAAACGTGACTCCAGATCACGCCCAGGATGCTCAGGGCGCGCAATCCATCCAGTGAAGTAAAGAACTTCGTGCGAGAGAAATCTGCGTATTGGGGCAGCGCGGATCGTCTGCGGGACTTCATCGCTCGCAGACATTCATATCATGGTAAAACGGGGTGGTGCTATGCGATATGTGGAACTAAGAGTTGGCTCTCGAAATTGGTTCTGGCCGGAGCAAATTGAACCCTTCCCCGGATGTTGCGGCAAAAAGGGATCCTCCGGCGGAGCGGCTTCGGACCTATTTCGAGGCGGCGATGATGCGGCCGGCGCAGATCGTATAGCGGACGCGCGTGAACGCAGTGAGGTCGCCCGCGGCGGCTGTGGTGATGACGGTGTTGTTTCGTCACTTCCTCGAAGCCCCGACGCGCGCAGGGCGCGAAGTGCTGGCCGAACTGCACGGCTTCCGTGAGTTTCTCGAACGCGCGGACTCAGATCGGCTGAATCGAGAGAATCAGCCCGAAGAATCGCCGGCAATCCTAGAGAAAGTCACGCCGTATGCAATTGCGCTTGGCGTGGAGCAGGGCTGGGGCAAAGAACTCACCGAAAATCTTACATCCATGCTGGAAATGGATGAGGCAACCGAGTGGCCACCGCGCGTCCGATCCATGGGTGAAGCCGAAGATCAGGTCATACAATTAGGGATTTCGAAGAGCAAACACTCTAGCCGTGGTTTGAAACGGTGAGAACGTTCGGCATTGTTCGGCATCGTGCATTGCTCCCACAAACCGCGCCATTCCCAACTTGCCTCACATTATGCGCAAGGCTTTTCCGCGACCCGGCATAGCGCGATGCGATTACTAACTAAACAACGAAGAAACGTCCTGGCTCCGCAAGCGGCGCGTTTGGAGCGATACTAAGTACGGGGGAGAAGGAATACGTGGTAGCCCCGTGCCCAGCCGCCAGCCTGAGACCGATTCGAAGCTGAAATCGGCGTCCGAATCCAGTGAACAATCCTGTTGGGATTGTCCTGACGCAGAAATCATTCACACCACCACCGGCGACAAGTATGCCTTTTGCCCTCCGAGCAAGTGGAAGGAAACCGGCTGCGCGGCCAAACTGCTGGCCGCGGTGAAGCGGCCAATTGCCGCACGCGCCGGAACGCGCATTCTGATCGCGGACAGCCTGGTTATCGCGAGGCGGGAAATTGCGGCGTTTCTGAGAGAATATGGTTTTGAGATTTGCGGAGAAGCCGGAAACGCCAGACAGGCCGTGGAACAGGCGCCCGGGTCCAAACCCGATATTGTGCTGATGGACGTGACCATGCCGAGGATGGGCGGCTTTGATGCGGCCCGCGACATCCTACAGGCGTCTCCCATGACGCAAATCATCATTATGACGACACGCACCCAGCCGGAATTGGCGACCGAGGCGAAAAAAATCGGTGCGCGGGGTTACATCTCGAAAGGGCATGCGGCCGCCGTGCTGGTGGAAGCCATCGATCTCGTTTCGCAAGGGCAGACGTACTTTGAGCCGGCTTCGCAACTGCAGCCTTACTAACTTCGGAGATCAGGGACAGCAAGACGCCGGAGTATCCTCGGACATTACGGCTGATTCTTGTTCGCCGCGAAATACGTGCCACCGCGGGAAACTGCGTTGATCGCTTCGACTAACACCTCGGACGCGCTGCTCTTCAAGACGTAGCCAGCGGCCCCCACGGCCTTCGCGTGGGCCGCGATCTGCGAGCTATCGTGCATGGTCAAAAGGATAATGCGCATGCCTGGAGACGCCCGTAAAATTGCCCGGGCGGCATCGAGGCCATTCATCACCGGCATGGTGACGTCCATTAGAATTACATCCGGCTTGAGCGCCAGCGCTTTTTCGACGGCCTCTTTGCCGTCGCAGGCTTCGCCGCAAATTTCGAAGCGGCGGTCGCTTCCCAAAAAAGAAACCGTCCCTCGCCGCACCAGAGGGTGATCGTCCACAATCAAGACGCGCGGTGTTACACCGGAGCTTCGGACACGGTCTCCCTTCGCGCCGCCTGCGGTCAGCGGCTCCGTCGCCTCCAGCCCTGCTTCGATAGTGACCTCGACTTGGGCGCCCTCTTTCAAATGGACGGGATTCCCGGCCTCATCCTGCAAGGTATTCTCCACCCGAATCTCGCGGTAGAGCTCTTCGGCACCTTCAACGACAATCTGCGCTTTTTCGGATTGGGCTGGCGTGATGGGCGGGATGATCTTCTCCACCGTTGCCGGCAGAGTGATCGCCGCCTTGTCGGGGGATTCATCCTGGGATGGGGGCTTATCGGTCACGAAATAATTTCACTTCGCGGAAGTCCAGTTCCAGTGCCAAACGAAACCGGAACATATAATCGCGGATTGCAGCGTGCACGAGATATACGGTGAACTCTATATCTGTCCAAAATTGAACACCCCCGCTTGGCGTGCCGAAAAATGTGAGCCGAGTACACGCCGGCCGAGGAGTTACTTGGCAGCGGCGATGATGCGGCCGGCGCAGATCGTATAGCGGACGCGCGTGAACGCAGTGAGGTCGCCCGCGGCGGGATCGGTGGAGAGCACGGTGAGGTCGGCGTCCTGTCCCACGGCGATGCGGCCTTTGCGATCGGAAACGTGGAAGCGCTCCGCTGGAGTGGTGGTCAGCATACGCAGAACGTCGCGGAACGATAAACCCGAGAGCGCGAGCTGGCGATATTCTTCCGTCAAATTGTAATTGGTGACAAAACCGGTGTCGGTGCCGAACATGAGCGGACCGCCGAACTGGTGAAATTTCGCCACGATGGCGCGAATGGCGGCGATATCCGAATCTCCGGAAAAAAGTTTGAGCGTGGGAATCATGGCCATGTGGCGCGCGACGAGATCGTGGATCAGCGCATCGTCCACGCCCTTGACGGTGTCCGGCGCGTGGGCGAGAACATCCACACCGCTCTGCATCGCGACGCGAACGCCTTCGAGATTGGAGGGGTGCGCAAAGACAAGCTGGCCGTGCTGGTGCCCGGCATCCACGGCGGCTCGCGCGACCTCGAGCGGCATGGGCAACACGTGGCCTCGCGCCACATACGAACCGGTAAAGAGTTTGACGATGTCCGAGCCGAAGGCGATGTTTTGCTGCACGGCGGCCACGGCTTCGGCGGGAGTGGCAGGCTGCGGCATCAGCGCGCGTATCTCCGGCAGAAGATCGCCGAGGTAATACGGAATTCCGTGCGGAGGATAGAGCGGCGTGCCCGCGGTGTAGATGTGCGGTCCACTGACCTCGCCCGATTCGATGCGGCGGCGCAGCACAGGTGTGTTGCGCGGGTCGGAGCCGGTGTCCACGACGGTGGTGAAGCCCGAAAGCGTAAGCATTTGCTGCAACTGCTCGGTCAGTTTCGACGCGGGGTGATGCGCGGCGTCCGCCCATTTATCCTCGGTGAAGTGAACGTGATTGTTCCAGAAACCGGCGAAGACCACGCAGTTGGCGCAATCAAGCTCCTGCGTACCGGCGAGGACTTGCACATGTTTACCGACGGCCGCGATCTTTCCGTTTTGAATGAGGATGGTGACGCCGTTGGCAGCTTGCGCGTCGGGCGAGATGTAGACTTTAGCGCCCAATATGGCGAGATTTTGGCTATGAGCGCCAACGGAAAAAGCGACAAGCGTCAGGGTAAGTAGTGCCGTGCGCATCTATCGATTCTAGCAAAGTTGCCATGTTAGACTTGCGCCGCGTCATGAGCCAGCATTCAAAAGCGCGCTGGTTTCTGGGATATCTTTGCGGCGCCGTCCTTTCGGTCCCGGAGCTTTATCTTCTTTTACACTACGTTTTCAAAATTAGATCTTCCGATCTTCTCGAGCCCATTGGCGTCTTCGCGGGGGTGTTCTCGCTCTTAAGCTTGCCGCTGTTTTGGGCGAAAGAAAGAGCGCTCGATGGCAAACACGGACAGCGCCCGATCTATGTTGCCGTTACGATGTATTTCGCTGTTTTCATTATTCTTTCCTACTATTACGGAGCTCGTTTGGGTCTTATGGTACGGAGCTACGCCTTGGGCGCTGCAACCGTTATGCTTTGTCTCTGTCCGCTCATGGGTTGGGCGGCTTACAGCAGAGCCGAGAAAAAACGTGGCGCTGACTCAGGAAATTCGTCGGCGCAGGACCATCTTTAGTAACGATCCAGCGTCCATTCCAGAAGCGTCGAACATCGCAGCCGCTGAGACTTTCAGGTCCAGAGGACGGTGCGGTCGATGCTGGCGATGGTGGGGCGTCCGGTGAGCGCCATGGCCATTTCGAATTCGCGGCGCAGGATATCCACCACGCGCGCTACGCCTGCATCTCCCGCCACACTCAGACCGTAAAGATACGGGCGGCCGATCATTGCGGCGTTCGCGCCATTGGCGAGAGCTTTCAAGACGTCTGTGCCGCGGCGCACGCCTCCATCGACGATTACGGGCACACGCCCCGCAACCCTTTCGGCGACGAGCGGCAGAGCTTCAATCGTGGCCGGAAGCGTATCTAGATTGCGTGCGCCGTGATTCGAAACCATGATTCCCGCGACGCCGGCCTTCACGGCGCGATCGGCATCCTCCGGATTCAGGATACCTTTCGTAAGCAGCGGCACCTTGGCGAAAGAAAGCAGCCAATCGAGATCTTTCCAGGTCATCGAAGGGTCGGTGGCGCTGGTGTAGATGGATTCACCGGTGGCGAGATGCGCAGAAGGATCAGTGGCAACGGCCACGCCGCCGACCTTGAGCCCGCGCAGGTTGGGACGATCGAGCTCGGGCGGCAGCTCAAACTGCGCCCGAAGTTCGCGGTTGCGCGCGCCGGTGATGGGCGTGTCCACGGTGAGGCACAGCGCGCGAACGCCAGCCGCTTCGGCGCGCTGCACGAGTTCGCGGGTGAAACCGCGATCACGCTGGACGTAAAGCTGGAACCACAGCGGCTGCGTGGCAACCTTGGCGATATCTTCGATGCTGGTGGTGGCGACGGTGCTGACCACCATGGTGGCGTGCGCTGCGCCCGCTCCGCGCGCGGTGGCGAGTTCGCCCTCGGGATGGGCGAGTTTGTGATAGGCAGTGGGCGCAAGAATGATGGGAAAGGCGAGTTCCTGGCCGAGCAAGTGAACCCGTGTATCGAGCTTCGAAACGTCCACCAGGACGTGCGGCTTCAGCTTGATGCGCTGATAGGCCTCAAGATTCCAGCGCATGGTGATCTCGTCGGCGGCCGCGCCATTGAAAAATTCCCAGGCCATGTGCGGGACGCGGCCCTTCGCGGCGGCCTCAAAATCGGAAAGGCACGAAAGCTGCGGGGTCAGATTCGCCGCCGTTTGCGGTTCGGCGGCGGATGCCGGCACGCCGGGGCGGGGCTTTTTCGCGTCCGGGAACGCGTCAGCCATGGCGGGCAAGCCCGCAGCGGCGAGCATGGTTGCGCTTAAAAGAGCTTCCCTGCGGGTAATGGGCATGAGGTCCTCGCTGCTAAGCGGCGCTTCGCCAGCGGCGGGATTATAGATGAAGCGCGGGTGGAACGCGCGAAGTTTCGAGGCGGAATGACAATGAGGCGTTACAAAATGCAACGGGCGCGGAATGAACCCGCGCCCGTTGGCAAATCGTGTCGAAATCTCGGCACAAAAGATAAAAGTTCGCTGAACAACGGTCTGAAAGTGAAGGCAAGTTGAATGCCAGAAAACTGCGAAAGGTAAGTGCTTTAGAAGCAGTAGACCCGGTATTCGACGCCGTCGAGATATACCAGCCGCTTGCAGAATATGTGCAGAGAATTAGAACTGGTTGTGTATCCGCGCAAATCCTACAAACACCGAAAGCCCAGAGACCGTCCGCAAGAAGGCCGGGGCGTCCGTCAAATCATAACGAACGCCCCGATCTACAGATTTTGCTAGAAGCCTGAGGCTAAGAAGCGGTCCTCATCACGAGAACCTGGGTGCCGCCGTCGAAATGGATTTCCTTGAGCTGGCCGTCGGCGCCGGAAACGATGATGGTGACGCCGTCATCGCGAACGCCTTGCTCGATTCGTCCTTCGGCCCGCGCCACCACCTTGTGATCGCGAACGATGGTGACTTGATTGTGATTGACCGTGACCCAATAGTCGCCGGCATCGAGCTGCGTGCCGCCGACCGTGGCCGGCAGGGTGAGGGAAACCACTTTTGTGAAAGGTTTCGCAAAGGCCGGTCCGGAAAATGCACTGGCCGCGAGCAATGCCAACGTTACCGCGAGTGAACTCCTACGCATCGTAACCTCCCATTTTCGTCGATTTGAAGTGTTCCGCGGGCGTGCGAGACGAACAAGAGGTTGACAGCGTGCGGTAGCCGCGAGTAGGCTGCCGTGGACACAGGAACCTCGCTGCACACAACCGGTGAAGTCTTTGTGTCGCCGCCTCGCGGTTACCGCCGCGAGGCTTTTTTTCACCGGAATCCGATTCGCACAACCGCGTGCCGGAAGTTTGCGTCCGCAGAATCGGAACAGCAAAGCCCGGCGTTTACCGCAGGCGCTATCCCGCGCTTGCGGCCAGAATGAGCCCCAGCAGATCGTGAATCCGCCGCCGAATTTTCGGCGGCCACCCCGACCTACCCTACCAGCTTAGACGAAGAGCAGTACAGGAATGTTCTGAGGAAGTATGATTTTTTCGTGAAAGCGTGCGATGCGAAAGCGACAAAACCAGCATTGTTACTGTTCGTTTTCGAACATCCGTTTTTTACGACGTTTTACTCGTGGCGCAAGGCTATCACAGGATCGACGCGCATCGCGCGGCGCGCGGGCAAATAGGCGGCGATAGCAACGACACTGAGCAGAACGGCGACGACCACGCCAAAGGTGACCGGGTCCGTGGCGCGCACGCCAAACAATAAAGTAGAGATCAACCGCGTGACTCCTAACGACGCGGCGATGCCCAGCACGATACCGGCGAGCGCCATCTTCCCTACCCCATTTGCCATGCTGCGGAGAATGTCGCTCGGTAGCGCGCCAAGCGCCATGCGAATGCCGATCTCGCGCGTCTGGCACGCGACGGAATAGGAAACCACGCCAAAAATTCCCGCGGCAGCCAGCAGAAGCGCGAGGCCGCTGAAAATACCGAGAAGCAACGTGCGGAATCTCGGTTGCGCCACGGTCGCGCCAATGAAACTCGGCAGCGTTCCGACGTCGGTCACGGGCAGGTTGCGGTCAATCTTGGCGACTTGTTGTCTGACCGCCGTGGCTACGGCGCCCGGGCTCAGCGAGGTCCTGGTAACGAGTATGGCGCCCCAAAGCGGAAGTTGCGAAAAAGGCGCGTACATCATCGGTCCAGGGGCCTGGCTGAGCGAAACATCACGCACGTCCGCGACGATGCCCACCACCTGGCGGCTGACTGGGGCATCAGCGAGGAAAAAGAATTTCACGTGCTGGCCCAGGGGATCGCGATTTGCGAAATAAATTTGCGCCATCGTTTCGCTGATGAGCACAACCGGAGGCGCGGACGCCGAATCGTGCTCGTTGAAAACGCGGCCGCGCAGCAGCGGAATCCCCATCACCTGAAAATAATTCGGGCTCACCGAAGCGTAGTCGGCGGTGTCCGGCATGCCCGGCGGGAGCGGCGGTCCATCCGGCAGCGAAAAGCCCAGATTGACGAAGGGGTGCACGATTGGCAGCGGAAGGCCAATCGCCGTTTCCTGCATGCCCGGCTGCGCCTGCACGCGCGGGAGCAGGTCGTTGGCAAAGGTGTCCCACTGCTGAGGCTTCGAATACTGAAATTGCGGCAGCGACACCTCGGCCTTCACGACGTGGGTCACATCGAATCCCGGGCTCACCGAGGTAAGCAGCAAGAAGCTGCGCGCCAAAAGGCCCGCTCCGACCAGCAAGATCATCGCCAGAGCAATTTCGACCACGGCCAGCAAATTTCGCACGCGTCCGCGCTTCCCGCCGGAGCTTCCCCGCCCCGTTTCTTCCCGGAAGCTGGCCTGCAAATTGGTGTCCGCCGCAAATAGCGCCGGGGCCAATCCAAAGAGCACGCTCGCGGCCAAGCCCAACACAAGCGCAAACAGCAGAACTATGCCGTTGACGTGAATCGCGTCGGCCTGGGGCAAATCGGAAGGCAGGAACGGCGCCAGCGCCTTCACCCCCCAGTACGCGAGCAGAACGCCAGCGATTCCGCCGCAGAGCCCGAGCGCGGCGCTTTCGGTGAGCAATTGAAAAATGATGCGACGGCGCCCAGCCCCCAGCGCGATCCGCACGGCGATTTCCTTTCCACGCGACGTGGCGCGGGAAAGCAGAAGATTCGCGATGTTCGCACAGGCAATCAGCAGCACCAGCAGAACCGCCCCGAGCAAAACCCACAGCGCCTTGCGCACGCTTCCGACGGTTACCTGCTCAAGGGGCTGTAGATGAATTTGCCAGCCGTTATTAATGGCCGGAAATTGACGCGCGATATTGGCGTTGACGGCGTCCATGTTGGCCTGCGCCTGCGCGAGCGACACGCCGGGCTTAAGCCGCGCCACCACGCTCAGATAATGTCCTCCACGAGAGGGGAGGAATGTACCGAAGACCGGGTCCTGCACAATCGGAATCCAGATCCCCACATTTTTTGAAGGCGGCGGGAAGTGGAAGCCGGCCGGCATCACACCAACGACCGTAAACCCCCGTTGATCCAGTGTGACCGTCGTGCCGAGCACTTGCGGATCGGAGGAGAAGCGCTCGCGCCAGAGTTGTTCGCTCAGGATTACCACGGGCGCGGCGCCCTTCTTGTTGTCTTCGGCGAAAAATGTCCGGCCAAGCAGTGGTTTTTGCTGGAGCATGGAAAAAAGCTCCGGCGTGACGACCACGGTGTGAACGGTGGTCGGATCGCCCCGGCCGGTCAGCGAAAGATCGTGCGCCTGCGTGCCACCCATCTCGGTGAAAACGGTGTTTTGCTCGCGCCACGCCTGCATATCCAGATAGGACGCGCCGGTGGTCTTGACTCCGTTTTGAGGCTTGGCTTCGCTGACAAAAACAAGTGCTGAAGAATCCGCGTAAGGCAACGGATTCAGAAGCACCGCGTCCACGACACTGAAGATTGCCGTGGTTGCACCGATGCCCAGCGACAGCGTGAGTAC
This sequence comes from uncultured Acidobacteriota bacterium, assembly GCA_963703805.1. Classification (GTDB taxonomy): domain Bacteria; phylum Acidobacteriota; class Terriglobia; order Acidiferrales; family UBA7541; genus DASTCZ01. The sequence goes on from CAVPFO010000002.1 coordinate 570,415, forward strand.
GGCCACCAGCGTAAAGCCCGGGCTCTTGCGAAGCAGTCTCGCGGCATATCGCAAATCCTGGCCGAGATGGTGCAGCCAGATGAGGCGCGAGGACTCGTAGAAGCGTTCCTGTGCGGTGGTCACATTGCCGAAGCTGCGGCGCGCGGCGTCGAGTGCGTCCTTGGCGCTCAGGCCCTCGCCGCGAAGGCGTGCAGCCTCCAACTCGATGTGCGCCTGGATTTCTCCGGCGAAATCTTGCGCGTCCCGCTGCGGTTTCTTCAGCATCGGTTAACTCTCCGCGGTCTCAGGTCCGAGCACGCTGTGAATCGCTTTGGAGATGCGCCGCCATTGCGAAGCCTCGCGCGCGAGTTGTTTCCTACCTTGCTTTGTAAGCGTGTAAAAACGCGCCTTGCGATTATTTTCCGACGTGCCCCATTGCGCGCTGATCCAGCCTTGCGCCTCAAGGCGCTGCAGGGCGGGATACAGCGAGCCGTGATCCACGAGTAAGACGTCGTCGGAGCTTTGCTGGATGGCGCGGGCAATCCCCTGGCCGTGCTGCGGGCCAAAGATCAAGGTGCGCAGGATCAGCAAATCGAGCGTGCCCTGCAGAAGCGCAATGCGGTCGCGATCGTCTTTTTGGGTTGTCATTCGACAGGAATGTAAACTCTCTTGTGTCGACTGTCAACCCAAGAATCGCCCGCGCTCTATAGGCCGGTCCTTCAGCAATTCGTGTGCGCGAACGAGCCTGTGGGCTCGCTGCGAGCGTGGCCAACCGGTGCATCCATTCCCCACCGCCGCCAAATCCGCTAGGATGAATCGAATGTCCACTTTGTTTGATCTGCAGGGCGGCGGTGGCACGCCACCGCTCGAGCTTCTGAATCCGCAACAGCGCGCCGCAGTGATTCACGGCGACGGGCCGATGCTGGTGGTGGCGGGGGCCGGCACCGGGAAAACGCGCGTAATCACCGAACGCATCCGCACGCTGCTGGAAACGCAACCCGATCTGCGAGGCGATCAGATTCTGGGCCTCACCTTTACGGACAAGGCCGCAGGCGAGATGAAATCTCGCGTAGCCGCCGCGAGCGGCGAACGCGGCAGAGATGTACAGCTCAGCACTTTCCATGCGTATTGCAAGACGCTGCTGGAAGAGCTTGATCCCGGTCTTCGCGTCCTGGACGAATACGATCACTGGATTTTGTTGCGGCGGAACCTGCGCCTGCTGGCGCTCGAGCGCTACCGCAGACTTGCCGAGCCCGGACAATTTCTGGGTGATTTCGTGAAATTTTTCTCGCGCTGCCAGGATGAACTGGTGACGCCGGATGATTATCAGCGGTACGCAGATGCTTGCACCGCACGCGCGGAGGCGGCGCAGGGAAAGCTCGTGCCGGACGAGGCGTTGCTCCAAATGGAGGAAGCCGCGCGGCAGCAGGAAATTGCACGCGCCTATCGGGCCAGCGATACGCTGTTGCGCGATGGCCGGATGCTGACGTTCGGATCCATGCTGCTCGAGACCGTGCGCCGTATCGACGCCGATCCAGCGCTTGCCGCGCAATTACGCGCTCGCTACCGCTACCTGCTGGTGGACGAATTCCAGGATACCAACATCGCGCAACTCGAATTGCTGTGGCGCCTGGCCGGCGAGCATCGCAACATTTTCGCCGTCGGCGATGACGATCAGGCCATCTATCGCTTCCGCGGTGCCTCTTTCGGCAGTTTCAAGCTTTTCGTGGAACGCTTCGCGGCGCCGGGCGCAAGAGCTGAATCCGTTCCGGTGCAATCGCTGACGCAAAATTTTCGTTCGACCGAGCGCATCCTGCGAGTGGCGAACCAGGTAATCGCGCAAAACGAACGATCCGACATGTTTCCTTCGAAGGAATTGGTGGCTGCAAAAAAGGGCGGTGTGAAGATCCGGATGGCGGAATTGGCCAGCGCGGCGCACGAAGCACGCTGGGTGGCGGATGACATTGCACGGCTGCACAAGGCGGGGGCGCGGTGGAGAGGTTTCGCCGTGCTCTATCGCGCGCACGCGAATCGCGACCGACTTGTAAAGGAACTCGCAAAGCGCGGGATTCCGTTCGTCATCCGCAATCTTTCGATTTTCACTAATCCACTGGTGCGCGATCTGATCGCATATCTTCGGGTTGCCGCCTCCCCGCGCGATAATCTGGCGCTGGCCCGCGTGATGGCGGCCCCGGGTTGGGGTTTCCAGGCGAAGGATCTGGCGCGGATCGCCGAATCCGCCGCAAAGATGCACCGGGCGCCGCTGTGGGACGCGCTCATCACGATTCTGGCCGATCCGCAAAGTCGCGGCAAATTAACGCCCGGCAATCGCGGCACGCACTTGGTGGAATTCATCCAGAAAATGCAGCAACGCGCGCGACGGTTCGCCGTGTGGGATTTCTTCAGCGATCTTTGCGCCGAGCTGGACGTGAGCGCTCAAGCAGGCGCGGACTATCGCCCTTATATCGACCGCATGGCGCACTTCGTGCGCGAGTGGGAACCGAAGAGCGAAACGCAGCGCCTTGCGGAATTTGTGGAATATCTCGATCTCTACCAGCAGGCCGGCGGGCAAATCAATCTGGAAGAAGAGTTGGGCCAAGATGCCGTGCAATTGATGACGGTGCATGCCGCCAAGGGCCTGGAATTCGACCATGTTTTCCTGCTGCGTCTGACGAAGGGAAATTTTCCCAAAGGGCAGCGCACGCCAGTCCTGGAGTTTCCGGATGACCTGATGAAGGAGGAGCGGCCGCGCGGCGATTTCCACGTGCAGGAGGAGCGGCGGCTTTTTTACGTCGCGCTTACGCGTGCGCGCGACCGGCTGACGATCACGGCGGTGGTGGATAACAAGCGCAATAAGCCTTCCACTTTTCTCGACGATATCCTGGAGAACGGCGCCTTGGTGCGGCGAGATATCGAGCGGCTCGCTCCCAAGGATAGTTTGGCGCCTAGCGCCAATACGAGTACGGAAAGCTCCGCGGATGCTCCCTTACAAGCCGGACTCTTCGAGGCCGAGGCTGCGGCCGCGCTCGTTTTCTCGCGCGTGGCACAATGGGCGGAGACTTATCGGCCGCCAATACCGCTACCGTTGAAACTGAGTGCATCGGCGATTGATACCTATAAGACCTGCCCGCAAAAGTTTTTGTTTCGTGCGTTCTGGGGGCTGCGGGAAGGTCCCCGAGGCGCGATGAGCTTCGGAAGTACCATGCACACGACGATCAAGCACCTGATGACGGAGTTGCGGGCCGGCCGATTCATTCCTTTCGAAGAGGTGGCCGCCATTTTTGAGCGCGAGTGGATTGCCGCGGGTTACGAGGACGAGTACCAGCAGGAAGGTTACAAAAAAGATGGCTTGGAACAGCTTCGCGTCTTTCATTCCTTCATGCTTGCCGAAAAACAGAACGTGCACGAACAGGAAAAAGGGTTCGAGTTGCCCATGGATGGCGGAATTCTGCTCACCGGACGCATGGACCAGATCAACGTCATAGGCCGTGGCAAGCACGAAATCGTGGATTACAAGACCGGCAAGCCCAAGTCCAGCGAACAAGCGCACAAAGATGTGCAGCTAAGCATTTACGCGCTTGCGGCCCGCGAAGTGCTCGATCTGAATCCCGCGCGTCTGGTTCTCCACAATTTGCAGGACAACAGCCGCGTGGAAACTACGCGCGATGAAAAGCATTTCAAGAAAGTTCGCGACACGATCACGGAAACTGCGGCGGATATCCGCGCGCTAAACTTCGAGCCGCGCCCGAACGCCGGATTCGTCTGCAAGAGTTGCGATTTCCGCATTCTCTGCCCCGCGCACGAACAGGATCTGGCCGCACTCTCATAATCGCTTCGCGGCCGGTTGCAGTAATTTTACAAAAGCCTTACCTGAAGCAGTGGCCCGCGCGCGAATTTTCCCATAGAATTAGAGCTTCGGCGCAAGCTGGGCAGCCAGCCTTGAATATCTCCTCGAACATTTCCGCCCCGTTTATTCGCAGACCTGTTGCGACGTCACTCATGACCATCGCGATCCTGCTGGCCGGCGCCATTAGCTTCCGGTTTTTGCCGGTGGCACCGCTGCCCCAGGTGGACTTCCCCACCATCGCGGTAAACGCCAGCCTGCCTGGCGCGAGCCCCGAGACCATGGCCTCAGCCGTGGCAACGCCGCTCGAACGCCAGTTCGGGCGCATTGCGTCGGTTACGCAGATGACGTCTTCGAGCAGCCTCGGTTCGACCAGCATCACGCTGCAATTTGACCTGAACCGCGACATCAACGCTGCAGCTCGCGACGTACAGGCCGGAATCAACGCAGCTCGCGGGCAATTGCCCGCCGATCTGCCGGGAGAGCCGAGCTATTGGAAGATCAACCCAGCGGACTTCTCGATCATGATTCTGGCGCTGGTTTCGGACAACATTCCGCGCCGCGACATCTATGACGCCGCCGACTCGATCTTGGCGCAAAAGATTGCCCAAGTGCCTGGCGTCGGCCAAGTGAACGTGAGCGGCGGCGCGCGTCCCGCGGTTCGGGTGGATGCCAACCCCGATCAGCTCAACAGCTACGGTATTAGCCTCGAGCAGGTGCGCGCTGCGCTTTCCAGCGCCAATGCCGACAGCCCGAAAGGCGTGATCAGCGACGGCTCACATTCCTGGCAGATCAACACCACCGACCAGCTCTTCGCGGCAAAGGAATACCGGCCTTTGGTGGTGGCGTGGCGAAACGGCGCGGCCGTTCGACTCGAAGATGTCGCGAACGTAACCGATTCCGTGGAGAACTTTCGAAATGCCGGTGTTTCCAACGGCGTCCCTGCCACGCTGATGTTCATCAACCGGCAACCGGGTGCCAACATCGTAGATACGGTCGACCGGGTCCGCGCCATCCTGCCGGAGCTGCAAGCTTCGATTTCGCCCTCGATTCACATCAAGGTCGTGAACGACCGGACTACCACGATTCGCGCGTCGATTCATGACGTAGAGATCACACTGCTGGTTTCGATCGTGCTGGTGGTTCTAGTGGTTTTTGTGTTTCTGCGGAATGCCTGGGCCACGGCCATTCCCAGCATATCCGTGCCGCTCTCGCTAATCGGGACTTTTGGTGTGATGTACCTGCTGGGCTACACGCTCGATAACCTATCGCTCATGGCGCTTACGATTTCGACGGGATTCGTGGTGGATGACGCGATTGTGGTGATTGAAAATATCACGCGGCATCTGGAAGCGGGAATGCGGCCGTTTCAGGCAGCGCTACAGGGTTCGCGGGAGATCGGCTTTACGGTTATCTCCATGAGCACTTCGCTGGTAGCGGTATTCATACCGATCCTAATGATGGCGGGAATCGTGGGGCGGCTTTTCCGGGAGTTCGCCGTAACGCTCAGCATCGCCATCGGAGTTTCGCTGCTGGTTTCGCTCACCACCACGCCGATGATGTGCGCGCGATTCTTACGCCACAGCACCAGCCGGCACAACGCCGCTTATCGCGTTACAGAGCACTTTTTCAACTGGCTTTATCATTCGTATGATGACGGCCTGCGATGGGTTTTGCGGCATCAGGCAATTGTCCTGACCATTCTGATTCTTACCGTTTGCTTGAATGGCTACCTCTTTTTTATCGTTCCCAAAGGATTTTTTCCGCAGGAAGACACGGGGCGGATCGGCGGCGCGATCATCGGAGACCAATCGAGCTCCTGGGTGTCAACAAACGGCAAGATGTTCCAACTTTGCAAGATCGTCCAGGACGACCCCGCGATCCAGACGGTGATGGCCTTCTCCGGCGGCAGCAACATCACGCGCGCTGGTATGTTCGCGCAACTCAAGCCGCTCAGCGAGCGGAACGTCAGCGCCGATCAGGTGATCGATCGCCTGCGTGACAAACTCGCCACCATACCCGGAGCTTCCGTCTATCTGCAGGTTCCGCAGGACGTCAACGTTGGTGGCCGCGGCAGCAATTCGCAATTTCAATTTACGTTGCAGGATGACGACCTTAGCGAGCTCAACCAATGGTCCGGGGTCCTGCTCGACCGGCTCAGTAAGATTCCCGAGCTGCAGGATCCCAATAGCGACGCACAAAGCCACGGCCTCGAAGCCAGGCTCGTGGTGGATCGCGATTCCGCTTCCCGCCTGGGCGTTTCCATGTCCGCGATCGATAGCACGCTCAACGATGCCTTCGGGCAACGGCAAGTCTCGAATATCTATATGGGGATCAATCAATACCACGTGGTTCTGGAAGTCGATCCCAAATTCCTGGCAAATCCGCAAGCACTGAAAGATATCTACGTCAGTTCGAACCACGGCACGATGGTGCCGCTAAGCGCGCTCTCGCATTATCAGGCTTCGAACACGCCCATCACGGTAAACCACACGGGCATCTTCCCGAGCATCACGCTATCCTTTAACCTTGCGCCCGGCGCGTCGCTCGGCACGGCCGTAAATGAGGTGCTAGCCGCGGAGCACGAACTGGACATGCCGGACACGGTTCGCGGCACATTTCAAGGGACCGCGCAGGCGTTCCAGCAATCGCTTTCCTCGGAGCCGTATTTGATTCTGGCCGCGCTGGCCGCGGTTTATATCGTGCTTGGAATTTTGTACGAGAGCTACATTCACCCGATCACGATTCTCTCTACACTTCCTTCCGCGGGAGTTGGCGCCGTCCTGGCGCTCTATTATTTCAATACCGATTTGAGTGTGATCGCGCTGATCGGGATCATTCTGCTGATCGGCATCGTCAAGAAGAATGCCATCTTGATGATTGATTTTGCGATTCAAGCGGAGCGCGGCGAGGGCAAATCACCTCTCGACGCGATTTATCAGGCGTGCCTGCTGCGGTTCCGGCCGATCATGATGACGACCATGGCGGCGATGTTTGGGGCGCTGCCTTTGGCCCTTGGAGGCGGCACGGGCGCGGAACTTCGCCGGCCGCTGGGCATCACGATTGTCGGTGGGCTGATTGTCAGCCAGGCCCTAACGCTTTTCACCACGCCGGTGGTGTATCTCTACATGGATCGCCTGCAAACCTGGCTGCGGCCTGCTCGCGCGCACCGACCCGTCGAGTCCCCGTCCGCGTCAGACTGATTGCTTTTCGAAAAGGCAGATTCCTGTCCAAGGGCGCTTGATGCGCGACTCCTTCGTGTCCGGGAAAAAAGCGAAAAGGCTCATGAAGAATGGCAAACGCTTGTGCGCCGCGGCGGCTTTGAACACGGACCGCACGTTGACGGGCTTCCAGCCAAACTTTTCGAAGTACTCAGGGCCTTCCGGCGGAGCGAACTTAAAGGGAATGCCGGTCTTGCTCAGTTCCTGGCCCATCTTTTGCTTTGCGAGCATCTTCACTAAACCTGGCGAAGCCAGATCGAGGATCCAGTTTCGAAAACTCGGTGGCACCGCAAGATCCAACGCCAACAAAGCAACATTTTCGGGAGTCAAGTAGACGAGCAGGCCCTCCGAGAGAATCAAAGTGGATTTCGAACGGCTGCCGAGTTGCTGGAAAAGCGCCTTCCGCGCGTCCCGATCGGACAAATCCAGCCGCACGCGCTCGAGCGCGCATTTCGGCTTTTCGTTTGCCAGAATTTGCTCCTTGTACGCCAAAATTTCCGGCAGATCGACCTCCACCCATTGCAGCGAACTGGGCAAATCCATGCGGTAAGGCCGCGCGTCCAGGCCGGCAGCCAGGTTGATCACCATATCGGTTCCCTTTTGAATCTGCCCACGAATGAACTCGTCGATCAAATAGGTCCGCATGGTGAAAGGCCACATCGTCTTGCCCTGAAACGGCATGGCATCGGCGATCTCTGCGCCCTTCTCGCCCGCCAGCCGTCTTGCGTAGGGATCGTGAAATAGCGCGTCGGGCCGCTCGGTTTCCATCGCGCGATAAGCAGCGACCCAGCGCGCGGTGTCGGAAATGTTGCGGATCAGCGGCTCCCTCGAGCCGGTTGGCGCATTCGAATTCATGGCTTCACCTCAGAGGCGACCCAAACAGGATTTGGCGCCGTTGAGTGTACACTGTCACCTTTCATTTTCTACCAGAGCGGGCGTCCGACGCACCGCGTCCGCGGGAGCGCGCCAATGGCCGATGAGTTGCACGAAATTCACGAGCAGGCGGAACATGCGCGTGAGAATCGCGAACTGTTGCCGATCACGTTCACAATGGCGGTGCTGGCCGTCTTCGTGGCGCTCGTGACGCTGATGGGACATCGCGCGCACACTCACGAGCTGTTAATGCAAAGCAAGGCCAGCGACACCTGGGCGGAATATCAGGCGCAAAGCATTCGCCAGCATACCTACGACAGCTTCGCGCAGTTGATGTCCGTGAGCGAATTCAAGGATGCGCCCAAGGCGGAGAGCATCCGCGCAGCATTCGAACGCCAGTCGCAGACCTATTCGAAAAGTAAGGAGGTGTTGGGCGAGCAGGCGCGGAATTTCGAAGAAGAGGTGCAAACGGAGCAACGCCGCGCCGACCGTTACGATCTTGGAGAAGCGCTGCTCGAAATGGCTTTGGTCGTCACATCTATCGCGCTGATCACCAGCCGCCAGCCCTTCTGGTGGGCGGGCATGGCACTTGGAGCGGCGGGACTCGTCAGCGCCATCGCGGGATTCCTGGTGCACTAAGCCTAGGCCCGCGGAAGCTCAGCGCGCGGCCGGTATCAGTAGCGCGCCCGGTATTTTCTTGTCAAGCGTGGCAAGCACAGCGCCATGAGCTTTGGCGAGCTGAGCCAAGTGGCCGTCGGTCGTTTGCCGGGCGGTTTTCACCCAGCTCGGAAGTTGAGCAACGCCGTGATCGTCGGCGATAAATGTGAAGCGAAAGTTCTTTGACCTCTTCAACTGAACCAGAAGAGCAAGCCCATCGGAAATAGCGAAACCGTACGAGCCTGCCTGCAAGAGCGTACGCAGAAGCCCCAGTTCCGTGATTGCGCAAGTAGCGAATTCGGGCGCTTGAGCAGGTGGCAAATCACTTGCCCAAGTGGCAACTGGAACGTGAAATTCGTGTTCGGCGAAGGCCAATGCAACGAGCGCATTGACGTCCAGAAGATATTTCATGGGAAGTCAGACAGAATCTCGCGAACCTGCGTGCTCGTCAGCACGGGCGCTCCCGCACCCGCGGTCAAAACCGGCAACCCAGTAATTGGGTCAGTGACGATCCGCGCCTTTCGCCTGGGTTTCCTTCGCGGTGTTAATACGATGCGGCCACCTTCGACGCTGGCGTCGAGTGCATCCCCGCTCCGCAAGCCCAACCTATGCCGAATCGGGCCGGGCAGGACGACCTGGCCCTTCGTGGAAAGTTTGGTTTGCATGGTAAGACGATCTTACCTTTCAGGGCGAGGAAAAACAACACCAGGCTTCAGAAGTGGTGTTTCGCTCGCGCTCAGGGAGCAGTAGGTGCCGCTGCCAGCCGGATATCAATCCCCGGATGGATTTGCCAGCTTGCCCCGCGAAATCGTACTTGCCTTGTGCGTCGCTTTGGGCAGCGCGTTCCGCGCCCGTATCGGTGTCTGTCAGTTTTACCTGGGCGCCGGCAATGGCCTTACCCTGTTCATCCAGGACATGGCCTTCCAGTGCGGCAAGGTCGCGGGTCTGCGCGCGAAGGACGGTGGCCGAAAGAATTAAGACAACGAACATACAGAGGGTCGCGAATGTGTATTTTAGAGGTTTGTTGGGCATAAGCGCGGAAGGCTACCCCTATCGGCGCCGGGTACTACCACAGATCGTAGTGGGAAAATTAAAATCCAGGAATGTTCATGGGGCCGGAGGGAGTCGAACCCACGACCTAGCGATTAGGAATCGCTCGCTCTATCCAACTGAGCTACGGCCCCAACGAGCCACTATGATACCCGATTTTCTGAGTTCGCATTTCGCCTGAATATTTCGCGCGAACCGATCGTGCACGCGGGAATGATTCAAATTTGACTCGAAAAGCCAGCAGGAAGTATCGTTTCGCGCAGCGATGCAACCTTGCGGAGAAATATCGCTGAGCCTGCCCGCTCCGAATGTGCTGGCGCCCGGCTCGATTCCAGGTGAGGTTTTGTGAAGCGCTCTCTAGCGCGTGCGGCTGTTTTTGTAGCGCTCTCCGCCATCGGGATCGGCGGATCGATTTTAGCGCAAAAGTCCTACGACGCCGGAGCATCCGACAGCGAAATCAAGATTGGAAATACCGCGCCCTATACCGGGTGGGGAAAGGAGTATGCCGCCGTCGCGCGCGCGGAGGCTGCCTACTTCCAGATGATCAACGACCGCGGCGGAATCAACGGCCGCAAAATCAACTTCGTGAGCGTGGATGATGCTTCGGATGTGGCGAGTGCTTTGCCACTCGCGCGGAAACTGGTGGAAGAAGAAAAGGTACTGCTGATCTTCAGCTCGATCGGCACCGAGAGCAACCTGGCAATCCGGCCATACATGAACGAGAAACAAGTGCCGCAGCTTTTCGTGCAGTCGAGCTCCGCGGCCTTTGACGATCCCGCGCATTTCCCCTGGACCATGGGATTTTTCGCGACGAACCGCAGCGAAGGCTTGGCCTATGCGAAATATATTCTTGAGCACAAGCCGGCTGCGAAGATCAGCGTGCTGTACGCAAGCGATGACGGCGGAAAAGAATACGTCGCGGGGGTGCACGAAGGGCTCGGAGCGAAAGCTTCGGCGCTGATCGTCAAAGAAATCCCCTACGAAGTTTCGCAACGTGATGTGCAACCGGAGGTTGCTGCACTGAAGGACTCAGGCGCCGATGTTTTCCTGAATTTCTCGATCGGGCCGTTTGCCACGCAGACGATTCGCGCCGCGTACGATCTTGGCTGGCATCCCTTGCAATTTATTCCTAACGCTTCCCTTTCGGTGGCCGCATTTCTTGATCCCGCAGGCCTCGAAAAAGCCGCGGGGGTGATCAGCAACGCGCGTTCGAAAGGTTGGCAGAATGCCCGCGCGCAGGCCGACCCCGCCGTGCGCGAATTTCTTGATTGGATGAGCAAGTACAATCCGCAGGCCAGCCTTCGCGACCAGAACAATGTCGCCGGCTACGAGCGCGCGCAGGCTCTCGCGGAAGTTCTGAAAAAGTGCGGAGACAATCTGACGCGCGCCAACGTGATGAGGCAGGCCGCCAACCTGGACATTGAACTCGGTATGCTCCGGCCGGGCATTCGGATCAAGACCAGCTCTACGGACTACCAGCCGATTAAGCAGCTCTTTCTGATTCGGTTCGATGGACACGAATGGACGTCCTTCGGTGGCATCATTGGCAATTGAAGTGCGGACGCCGCGTCGTTTGCGTCCTGCCTCTAGTGGACTAAGACCGCTGCCCGGCTGGCTTTGTCTTGAACCAAGCAATCAGGAATAGCGTCGCCAAGATCGCGTCGGGATAGACCGAGACCGACACGCAGAACCTACAGCGTTTTCGTTATTGACCTGCCCGTTTCATTATCGCGACACTACGGTCCAAGACTGCGGAGGAGGCATGGAGGAAAGGCAGAGAGTACTGTTTTTATCGGTGCACAATTCGGTTCGAGGGCAGATGGCCGAGGGCTTTTTGCGATCCGTGGCCGGCGATCGTTTCATTGCCACAAGCGGAGGAGTCGAGTCCGGCAACGAGCTTGATCCAATTGCGATTGAGGTCATGGCGGACATCGACGTCGATATTAGCGGTCAGCTCCCCAAGAACGTCCGCGAATGGTTCAAAGAGCATTTCGCGTATGTGATCACACTCGCCGATACGGCGAGGGAGCGATCGCCAGTGTTCCCCTTTACACCACACTTGCTTCACTGGAACCTGAAAGACCCTACCGTTGTGAACGGTACAGCCGAAGAGAGGAAACAGGCATTTTGCGAAGTGCGCGATGAACTCAGGGCGAAGATCAACGAATTCGTGGAAGGGGTGGGAGCTAGAGTTTAAGCACTTGCCCAATTCTTGCTTGGCAAAAAAGAAGAGAAGCAATCGTGGTGTAGTCCTGGTCGGCGCGTTGCGCATGAATTACGACGGAACGTCCTCGCGAAGCCCCGCGGCCGTCCCCTCCGGGGTACGGTTAGCTTAGCACCAAGGCAACAACCCGCATCCGCTGCGCTACCTAGCGAGACAAGGCCTCACCTGACAAGCGGCGCGATTAGCTAACCCAGGATTGATTGTTCACGGGTGCGTCGAGGTACATCGCAAGCACTTTGCCTTGACCGTCCAGCACCACTACCTTGTTGCGCGTAAATCCCACGCCGCAAAGTGAGCCACAATCAAAGCCCCACTGGAGAGTAAGATCGGCCACATAGACGTCCTTGAACTTATAATTAGCATGTGAGTAGTTGTTGAGCCATCTGATCTCACCTGTATAAATCATTTCCGTGCTCTGCGCCCTAAATCCGGACGGAAGTAGGGGGCTTGTTAGAGAAAGTATCGTGAGGTCGTAGTAATAGCGGACAGCCCGTGCTGTCACGACCTCCGTCATCTCGATATTGTCATTACCGCATCGCCCCCACACCGGCTCCACTTGGTTCTTAATATCTTGTTTGCAGAGCATCGACAGATCCGGACCCTGGATCATTGGCCCCGATCCAGGATAAACAGCTTCCGCGACCTTCAGTAGCGCATTTTCCTTCGGGCCAGCAAATGATCGTGAGATTTGCATGTCAAAGCGGCCACCGGTCTTTGATACTTCGGGAAGGTCGATAAAGATGTCTGGCTCGAAAATAAACCAGTTCAGGTTCGGATCTGGTGCCAAGCTCGAGAAGGAAATGTAGGATTTCAGTTGGTCATACTTCAACAGCCAGTCCTTCACGAATTGAATGCGGTCCGAGTCAGTGGATGGCGCATGAGCAAGGTACGCTTGGCATGGCTTTTTGGCTTGCGCCGGTGCGTCATTCATGGCCGTGGCGCATTCGTCATACAAATGGTCCAGTCGCTCGCCCATATTTCGCGCGAAACTCCGCGCCAGACCGACTCCGATCAAGAGAACCGTGCCCGCAGCCACTAACAACTTTTTCATATCTCTGTCGCTTTAGAGAGACAGCCTCTAGGAACACGTTGATGCAATAGATGCGCTAGGTGTCGCCTCGGGTGTCCGCATCTTGCACGGCGTACTATATAGTACACGTGGAAAGCAGCCATCGCCGACCCAAAATACCCCGGAAGGTTAGTCAAAGCACACCTATTCCACGCAGGGACTAATGATGCGCAAACCGAGCTTCTTCGATAGAATGCCGCGAATTCGAAATGCTCCCACGTGCCGCCGGTGCTCGCCACGCTCGCCATGTCTTCAACACGCCGGCAAACTCCATTGAACGAGGTGCAAATTCCATGCGTATCCGCTTCTCGTATCTCGCTTCCCTTTTTACCGCGCTCGTAATGCTCGCAGTCAGCGCGCCTCACGCATTCGCGCAAAACACAAACGGCCTGCAGCCTGATGACTATCAACGCCTGCGATCTGCCGGGCAAGCCGAACTTTCGCCGGACGGGCAGCTTCTGGCCTATTCCGTCACGCGTTATGACCGGCCCGGACGCCCGTGGGGCCAGCTTTGGGTGATGGACCTTGCCTCCGGCAAATCCACGCGGCTCGGCGGTGAAAATGAAGCCTCGGGCGGCGCAGTGTGGTCGCCGGACGGCCGCTGGATCGCCTACATGGGCGAGGCCGAAGGCAAACACGGACTCGCAGTCGCGCATCCGGATGGCTCGGGCGCGACATTTCTCGCGGAGGTCAGCGGCACGAACGCTCCATTGCCCTCCACCGGCAACACGGTGACGTGGTCACCCGACGGCAAGCAGATCGCTTTTGTTTCCGCCACGCCCGGTCCCGAAACTGCCGACGCGTCGGGCGATCCGATGGTGATCACGCGCTATCTATATAAACCGGATGCGGGCGAGGGCCTCACCCATTTCAACGACAATCGCCGTCTGCACATCTTCGTGGTGGACGTGGCCAGCAAGCAGGTGCGCCAGCTCACGAACGGCGCCGCGTACGAGCATTCGATTGATTGGTCGCCCGATGGCGATGAAATTCTATTTTTATCCGATCCTTCACCCGCCGCGGACCAATTCTTCAATTATGACGTTTTTGCCGTGAAAGTAAGCGACGGCTCGATTCGCCGAATCATCGCTACGGAGACCGCCGAGTATCATCCGCGGTGGTCGCCCGATGGCAAGATGATCGTGTTCGAAGCTACCAAGCGCGGACTCACCGATCGCGAAACCACCATGGAAGATACGCATGTGTGGGTGATGAACGCGGACGGCTCGAACCGGCGTGAACTCGCGACGATGGACGACCGCCAGGGACAGGCTGCGTGGGCGCCCGACAGCCGCTCCGTATATTTCACGGCGCAGGAGCGCGGCAATGTGCGGCTCTATCGCCAACCGCTCGCAGGCGGCAAGCCGGAGCTCGTCATCGGCGATCGCGGGTCGGTGGGAGCGTTTTCCGTGGCGAAATCGGGCGCAATTGCCTACACCTTTTCAAGTCCGCGCGACACGGCGGAGCTCTATCTTCGCAGTGGCGCCAATTCGAAACAGCTTACGAACTTGAATTCCGATTTGCTCGGCGGCAAGCAGATCGCGGACGTGGAATCGTTCACATTCGTCAGCAACGACAATAAGTATGACGTGGAAGCGTTTTTGGTAAAGCCCTTGGGCCTGACGGCGGATTCGAAACATCCCCTGATCGTGAATATCCACGGCGGACCGCACGGACAAAATGGCCCGGCATTCAATTTCAAGGACCAGGTCTATGCCGCGCGCGGCTGGGCCGTGCTGCACGTGAACTATCGCGGCTCAACGGGCTACGGGCAGGCGTTTGCCGACGGCGTCTTTGGCGACCAGGACGGCAATGAGGCGCAGGACGTGTTGTATGGCGTCAGCGCGGCGCTGCGGCGCTATCTGTGGCTCGATCGCGAACGCATGGGCATCGAGGGCGTTAGCTACGGTGGACAGCTCACCGACTGGCTGATCACGCAGACGCGCATGTTCCGTGCTGCGATTCCCACCGCCGGAATTTCGAATTTGATCAGCTACAACTACATGACTTACTACAACCAGTACGAGCAGATGGAGTTCGGCCAGCTTCCGCATCAAGACGACATGATGAACATCATGTGGGAGCGATCCGCGCTGAAGCATGTGGCCGCGGCGGCTACGCCCACCATGTTCATGCACGGCGAAAATGACGCGGACGTACCGATCGCCGAGGCCGAGCAATACTACATCGCGCTGAAAGACGTGGGCGTGGACACGATTTTCGTGCGTTACCCGCGCGAAGGCCACGGCATCCGCGAATCGGGGCACACGGTGGATAGCATCAAGCGCTCGATTGCTTGGTATGAGAAATATTTCCCGAAGACGGCGCCGGAATCGCCGACGCCCGCGGTGCCGTAACGGAAAACGGAAAACCTCTCGCGCGGCGCGATGATTTCGAAATTTCGAGATCAAGTGCTTGCCAGCACATGACTTAGAATTGTTTCACGTGAAACATCCTTTGCGAATCATCGAAAGCAGCGATTCGCATAGCAATGACCGCTGTGCAACCGTTCATGCTCAGGGCACAAGAGTCACGATAGAATCCGTCCATGAACATTCGTAGCGAACTCCGCGCTGATCCCACCGGCGTGTTTGTACACGATCTGGTGCTGGAGGCCTGCCGGCGGTTTTCTGCCCGCACGCTGCTTGTGGATACGTCCTACGCGGTAGCGCGGCGTCTCACTTATGGCGAGTACGGCGCACTCGTGAAAAGCGCGGCCCGGGGACTCGTCGCCGCCGGTCTTCGCCCGGGCGAGCGTGTGGGGATCTACCTGCCGAATTCGTGGGAATACTGCGTCGCCTATCACGCCACGACGCTTGCGGGCGGCACACCGACGCCGCTCAATCCCAGCTATCGCGAGCGCGAAGTACGCTACCAGCTTGAAAATTCCGGCGCAGTACTGCTGATCACCGATGGGCCGCTGATTTCCGGAATGAATTTGGCCGGTCTGCCGGAATTACGCCGCATCTATGCGACGCGAGATTCCTCCGCAACGGGCGCGGGGCCGTTCTCAGATTTGTTGCGCCTGCATGAAACGGCGCTTCCTCACGCGGACCAAGCGAGCGACCAAACCCTGGCAGCGCTTCCCTATTCGAGCGGCACCACCGGTCTGCCAAAAGGCGTGATGCTCACGCATCACAATCTTGTGGCCAACGTGTATCAGTTGCTCGGTCCGGGTTGCTCCAGCCTCTCGGATGGAGAGGTCATACTCTGCTTCCTCCCGCTCTATCACATCTATGGTCTCAATGTGGTGCTCAATCCCTCGTTCACTTTGGGCGCAACCCTGGTACTGATGCCGCGATTTGAAGCAACGCGTGCGCTGCACCTTGTGCGGGAGGAAGGCGTTACGTTTATTCCAGCGGTGCCTGCGGTCCTGAATGCTTTTTGCCTGGCTGCCGAGCAGGGGCTTTTCCCCCGCGAGCACCGGCTGCGCTTCGTGAAGAGCGGCGCGGCGCCATTGGCGGCCGATTTGGGCCGCCGATTTATTTCGCTTACCGGAGTGCCGGTTGTGCAGGGCTACGGTATGACGGAGGCGTCGCCGGTGACGCACATTGGCGTCGCGGAAAATTGCATGGAGATGGTTGGTTCGATTGGATTGGCAGTGGCGCAAACCGACTGCCGGTTGATTGCGGAGAATGGCGCGGAATGCGGCGATGGCGAGCCGGGCGAACTGGTGATGCGCGGGCCGCAATTTATGCGCGGCTACTGGCGCGCGCCGGAAGCGTCCGCGGAGGTGCTGCGGCCGTTGCCAAGCAGCATTGCGGCCGAAGGACGTTCCTTGCCGAGCGATCGCACGTGGTATTGGTCGGGCGATGTCGCGCGGCGAGATGAACAACGCCTGTACTACATCATCGATCGACGCAAGGAGATGATTAAGTACAAGTCGTTTTCGGTGGCGCCGGCCGAAATCGAAGCGGTGCTGCTCGAGCATCCTGCTGTTCGCGATTGCGGCGTGGTTGGCCGGGCCGATTCGGCCGCGGGCGAAATTCCCTGCGCATTTATCGTGTTGCGGGATGGATTTGCATCCGGCGCGCACATCAAAACGGAGCTTTGCGGCTACGTCTCGGACCGGCTCACAAGCTATAAACAGCCGCGCGAAGTTCGCTTTGTGGACGCGATTCCCCGCAATCCTTCCGGCAAGATCCTGCGGCGCATGCTGCGCGAAACCCTCTAGCCGCCGATTCAGCCGGCAATTTCGCGCAGGGCGGCATGGCTCCGCAGGTTCCCTTCGCGCAGACCTGCAATCAGATAATCGGCAAAGGCGCGCGAAATTTCGTCCGAATCCGCCGGTCCTCGAGGATTGAACCAGCGCGTGATCCAGTTCACGGCGCCGAGAATCGCAAAACTTAAAAGCTTGGGATCGCCCGGCCGGAACGCTCCGTTTTGCATGCCGGCTTGCAAGATGTGGCGAATGCCGCGATCGAACGCATCACGTTTGGCGATGATCTTGCGGAGGCGGACGGGCGACAAGGGCTGCAGGTCCATGGTGAGCGCAATGCCGTTGAGTTCGTCAATAATCATGTGCACGAAAGCCACGATCAGCGAGTACAGCTTTTCGTCTGGTGGGGCGCCGCTCGCTTCCACCTCTTTCAGCAGGTTCAGCAGCAGATCGAGCGAATAATCGTGGCAAAAATAGAGAATCTCTTCTTTGTTCTTAAAATAATAGTAGAGGCTCCCTTTGGTCATGCGCAGCGTGCGCGCGATCCGGCCTACACTGGCGCCGTGGTATCCATGTCGGCGAAACGCACTGGCGGCGCTGCGGAGAATCTCGAGCCGCTTCTTTGCGCGCTTATCTTTTGAGTTCGCCATGCAGGCGGCGAAATCATAGCATGCGCGCGGTGGGGCGTCGCACCCACAAGCGGCCGACTGGGGCGTGAGATTCGGCGATTTCCCGCGCGCCGTCCGGCCCAAAAGGTTTCTCACGAATGCCAGGCGCGAACGTTCCCGGCATTGCCGATTCACTGGCTAGACACACGCGATTCGCACGGCTGTTCTCCCTAAGCGTCAGGCGTGGTCAAATGGCCGAAGGATCCCCCGACCCGTGTGCCCCACAGCGCTAAGCGAAGCTCCGGCGAGCATGTCAGAATCGAAGATTTCCACGGTGGATGTCTCCGTTGTAATTCCCTGCCTCAATGAAGCAAATTCCGTCAGCCTTTGTATCGATAAAGCCAGGCGCGCATTTGAGTCGGCCGGTCTGCGCGGTGAGGTGATCGTTGCGGACAATGGCTCAACGGACGGGTCGACGCAAATTTCCGAAGAGCATGGCGCGCGGGTAGTGAGCGTCACACAGCGGGGATATGGCGCAGCCTTGCGCGCGGGAATCGCGGCAGCGCGCGGTGCGTTCATCGTGATGGGTGACGCCGACGACAGCTACGATTTCTCCACAGTGCCGCAGTTCGTGGCGAAATGGCGCGAAGGCTACGACGTGGTGATGGGCAACCGCTTTGCCGGCGGAGTACTGCCAGGCGCGATGCCCTGGCACCACAAGTATATCGGCAACCCCGGGCTGACCGCGTTGCTCAACCTGTTTTTTCGAACGGGAATTCGAGACAGCCACTGCGGGATGCGTGGTTTTTCCAAAACGATCTACGAGCAAATGGACCTGCGCAGCACGGGGATGGAGTTTGCTTCAGAGTTCATCATCAAGGCGGCGCAGCTTGGCGCGAATATCACCGAAATCCCGATCACGCTGTGGCCGGATAAGCGCGGCCGGCCGCCGCACTTGCGCAGTTTCCGTGACGGCTGGCGACATTTGCGTTTTATGCTGCTATACGCGCCGAATTGGCTTTTCCTGCTACCGGGAATACTGCTAAGCGGATTCGGTCTCGGTATGGTGTTTTGGCTGTTGCCGGGACCACGCCACCTCACAGGACACGTTATTGTCGATGTACACTCCATGATCTTCGGAATGATCTTCACGCTGATAGGCGCGCAGATCGTCTCGGTGGGCTTGTTTGCAAAAGTGTTCAGCTATTGCGAGCGTTTCGATCGCAATGCGATTTCACTGAAGCGCGTGCTGCGCCGCGTGTCACTGGAAGACGGTTTGGCGATTGGAGCACTGATGTTTTTGGCGGGATTCGCGGGAGACGCAAACGTAGCCTGGGATTGGGCCAAGAGCGGCTTCGGGGCGCTCTTTCGGGTGCGCGAAGTTCTGTTCTGGTCCATGTGGCTCTTCCTGGGAGTGCAGGTGATTTTTTCCTCTTTCTTCCTCAGCATGCTTGGCATCAGCAGGGGTAGTTATATTGGCGACTATGATCGCGTAAAATAGATGGCCTACACAGCTTTTGATCGTTTTCTGGCGCGCCAGCGGTTTCAGGCCGCGCTACCGCACATAAAACCAGGATCCAGAATTTGTGACGTGGGTTGCGGCATCGACGCTGCCTTTCTCACGTTTGTCGGTGACCGTGTCTCGTTTGGAGTCGGACTGGACGATCAAGTTACGGGCCACAACTCTCGGCGATGGCCCTCTATTCGCACAGATATCGTTCACGGCTTTCCTTTACGCGATAGCCAGTTTGACCATGTGTTGATGCTCGCCGTTCTCGAGCACCTTTCTAACCCCGAGCCGGTGCTTCAAGAGACTTTTCGCGTACTCGCTGCGGCCGGATCACTGGTGTTGACCTGGCCCGAAAGTTTAGTGGACCCGGCTCTTGCGATTCTTCATCGGACTGGTCTCGTGAGCCATGAAATGGAAAGCCAGGAACATCAGCCTCGCAAACCGCTGCCTGAACTCCTCCGAATGCTCTCCCGGGTCGGGTTCGATAATTTCTTTCACCGGCGCTTTGAAGTCGGGATGAACAACCTACTCGTGGCTCACAAACCTGGCTGCCGATGAATTTCGTGACTTCGGCGCTCAGATGGAGGGCCATCAAAGGGCTTGCGGCAGATTACGAGCATTGCCGAGGTCTTAAAGCCAAGAGCGCTGCGGCACAAATCGAAAGCGGTGAATCCTGCCAGACCCACAAGACTCCGGGTCGGATCGAAACATGCACCGGCGCGAGGCCGCGATTTGCCATCGTAGCGCACCGCGTGATGCAACGAGTACAACCAGAAGGAGTGACCTGTTTGAAATATCGTGGCTAGCACGACCAGCCCGTTGTCCTCAAGTAATCGAGCGATGCTGGTCGGGGTGAAGAGATTCCAATGACGAGGAATGTGATAGCCGCCCCAATAGGTCCGTTTAAAAAGCCGAGCATCGAAGCTCTCTAAGTTTGGCGTTTCCAAAGCCAAAACACCACCCGGGGACAACCACCGATAAACGCGCGCAATCACAGCACTTGGGTTGTCCACATGCTCGATGACGTGAAACATAGTCGCGAGTTCAATTTGTGAATCCGGCAAACCTGACACGTCCTCGACGCGGGCGCAGAAGACTCCCCTGTAGCCCTGTACGTGGAGGCGTTCGACGACACGTTTGTCCAATTCAAGACCGTAGAGGGCCGAAGGCGAGATACCGGATTTTTCCAGGACGCGAAGGAATCGGCCGTCGCCACAACCAATATCCAGATAGCTTTGGGGTGTTTTCGAACAATACCGAAGAATCTTCGCAATCTTCCGACGATCCAGGAATTCTTTAGCTTTCCGAGCTATATGATTGATGCGGTCGTAATTGTAGGCGTAGTAGGTCGTTGGATAGACTACGCTAAGCTCTGTGAGTGCAGGACGCGGGTTGAGCCAGACATGTTGGCAATTACGGCACTGCACCAAGCGCCAGACATTCGAACAGGTCAATAGCTCATAATCGAAGCCAACCGCGAATTCCTCATACTCAGAACTGGCGCAGATCGGACAGAGCGGGACCTCCTCCGTTTGAATAATAGGCGAGCCTCGGCGGCGGAATTCCTCAGGGATACACCAATCGTCGTGAGTCCCTGTCATCGCGCTTTTAGGCAGTCAGTAATAGGCAATAGATTCCAGTAGGCAAGCAGGTAAGCAAAATAGGAACCACGCCATTCCAAACCCGCGGAACCCGGGTTCTGTCGGATCATGCGATCGGCAACCGGCAGGTTGTAATACGGAATGGATGGCCAGAGATGATGCGCAGTGTGGAAATTCATATTCATCGGGGCGATCAACATGCGCTCGACGGGGTTGCTGAGGTATGTGATCAGACGATGGCGGTCCCCAGCTTCGTCGCCTTCGGGATGGGAGTGCTCAGCAAATGAGCGAAAATTATCACCGAGAAATGTGAAAACGTAGACGGGGACCAGCCATAGGACTGGATAGGCCCACCAACCGATGGCAAAAGTCAGGCCACCGGCCAATGCTCCAAACCAAGTTACCAGAATCAAGAAATCACGAAGCGTGTAGTTTTCGGTTTCCCGAGAATTCTGCACACCCCTTCGCCCGCGTGTAACGAAAACCGCTTTTGCCGACTGCCAGACGCTGCCGAGTCCTGACAAATACTCCAGTAGGGCCAAACGGTCGGCCTTATTAAGACACACATGTTTGTGACGGTCCGGATCCTCCGAAGTTGCGAGATAGCGGTGATGGGTCAAATGATTCCGATTATTTATGCGGGCGATTGCCCCAATCGGTCCGAGGATGAGAAGATCGGTCCAGAAATCATTTCTCTTGATCGCAGGAAAAAACCTTCGATGCATTCCATCATGACCGATGATGAAGAGCGCGTAATAACGATTGCCGATGACAGGGATAGCAATTAGAACGGTCCACCATGACGTGTAAATAGCCACAAAACACATCGCCGCTACAATCCAAGCCCAGCAAATAATAACGTCGCAAATCGCGCGCCAAGGCCTGAGTATGCTCAATGCCTTGATCTGGCTCGACGAGAGCAAGGCACGGCGATATTGGGAATATGGACTCCTCGAATCTTGGACAACCGGAAGCGTTCCCGAGGGCATAACAGTAGTCTGGGATGATTCCTCTCTGCAAAACAATGGATAGTTATCAGTTGCGCTGGCAATCATTCACCCCCACCCGGCGGAATTGATCTCCTTGCTGCAGATGCCGAACGGGGTGCGGAATAGCGCTCCAAGCGTATCGGGGAAATATCCGGTCTGACTGTCCAAATAATCCGGTTGTGAAAGTAGTCGAGCAGCGGTTGCATGCTGACTTCGGGAATGTAGCGAGCCCAGACAACCTTGGATTGATCAATGTCGGCATGGTTGTATACCCACTCCTGTAGCACGTCGTGTTTTTCCTGCGAATAGCGAACGATCACGAGTTGCTTGCCCGGTAATGCATCAAGGCGGCTGGCGACAGCGGCTCGATCCCAGTTACCTGGAGGACCGTAACCCAAGCAACTGTCCGTATGGGGGTTTCTCAGAACATGCAGCATACAAATCGGAAAGCTCAGTGCCGCGAGCAGAAATGTGGCTCGCGTGAGTCCGACCCCTACAGGTTGCCCATGGGACTTCCAACGCCGCAGGTGACGCAAACCCTGCACGATAACCGCCGTGAAAGTGGCTAGTGCAGGCGCCGCGTAGTGCGGCTGGAACCAGGCGACCGTCAGGGCACCCGCGCTGTAAAGTGCAAACTGCGCGACAAGAAATCGAGTGCGCCGATCAAGCAACACCCATGGCAATGTCGCAAATGACAAACACAGCAGCGGTACCGATACGAAAAATCTCTGAAAAGTCGCTAGCTTCTTCAAGGAAAACGAAGGGAAGTCCCGCCACTTGTATAATGATTGGTTCCTGACCCAGTGATTGTAAAAGACATCAAACTGGTGATTTAGGTAGGACATCGGCTGAGCATGCTCGCCCACGAAATTCGGAATATGGTCCGTGCGGTTCTCGACTTCATGCGGGAGTAAAAAGGGATTGCGGGTTACGCGCCAGTTGTAAAATACGGTAAAAGCTGCGGTAATCGCGAGAATTCCAGCAATGGGCGCCACAATGCGAAGAACAGCGAACCGCGACGGGGCGCTAATTCTGCGGTAGAGCCACAAAAACAGCACGATGGCGGCCGGGATACAAATAAGAACTCCTTCGAAAGGCCTCGTGTTCGCCAGAATCGCCCCTCCCAAACCCAAGAGCATCGCATCCCGAACCTTCTGGTGTCGTAAAACTCGGGGCAAGGCGCCCGTTACAAGTGCGCCACCAATTGCCGCCACAGATCCGCCCCAGTAGCTATTCATCCAGTAGCTAAAGATCCCCAATTGAAAAACCATCAGAACCGCGCCCAACAGAGCCCACTCCGGCGGCAGCCAACCTTGCAGCATCCAAAGGATCGCTGCAAACATCAGTCCCATAGTTAGCAGGACCCCAATCCATGGGCTGCCAAGAAGCTGCCCTATTGCCAACGCCGCTCCCTGCCCTGGCGGGTATATTGAAGCGTAGGTGGGGTGCTGTAAAACGTGAAACGTGTCCAAATAAATCCACATGGGATGCGGGGGATTTGTGAGGCGTCCGTGTGCAAAAGTATCGGCTGCGAGAAGATAGGAAAACTCGTCATGGACCGATGGCACAGGTACGGGCAAAATCCATAGAAGCGCCAGGCGAACTACAACAACGAATAGGCCGACAACCACAATCGTCAGCGATTTTCTCCTGGCAAACGTTACGCCGAGTTTCTCCGCTGCGCTGAACCACCGATCCCCCAAGAGCGGAAACCGCCAAGCAAACACCAACAGAAAGGTGATTAAGGATGCCATTGGAATGTCGTTGGGCCGCAAAGGTCTTTTCCGCTAAGGTTGCTTCGCATCTGGCAAATAGGGCCGTAGGAGCGGTGGAGCGCCATCCGCATCCACGATCCAGACCCTTCGGTTCTTAAAGTAATCGAGCAAAGGCTGCATGTCGGTTCCGCGCAGTTCCCGCGCCCAAACGATCTTTGCTCCGTCTATATCGGCAGCGTTATAGACCCACTCATAGTCAATCGGGTGATGTTCGTGTGAATAGCGCACAATCACCAAATGCCGCCCAGGAGTTCTGGCCAACACGCGCGCGATCTCGTCTCGGGGAGTGTTGGGGGGCAATCCGTACAGCAGCGCCATGACTGAATATGGGTCGCGCGCGATGTGAACGACATTGACAGGAAAAGCGGCAATTGCCAGAAACGCCACAACGCGGGTCAGGCCTACGCCGACCGGCCTACCAGCGTGCTGCCAGCGGCGCAAGTGACGCAGCATTTGGACTTCGAGCGCCACAAAAGTTGCGACGGCCGGGGCCGAATAGTGAGGGTAGTAGGTAATCACTGTGACCGTGGCCAGCGCAGACAGCAGGAATTGGACTACGAGCAGACGAGTCCGCCGGTCGAGGAGCAACCAAGGCAGCGCTATGAACGGCAACAGGAGTCCGGCTCCAAGAAAGAAATATTGGAAGAGCGACACCTTCTCTAGAGTGATCTCCCCCAAGCTGGCCCACGTGTGGTGGTATTGGTTTGGCTGCCAATGGTTGTAGTAGATCTCAAATTCATGATTCAGATACGTCAGTGGCGCTTTGGGCCGCGCAAAAATGAAGTTCGAAACAGTTAGATGGATGCGGTCATCTAGCGCGTGGGGCAGCAGCAGAACGTGCCCCGTAACGCGCCAGTTGTAGTA
Source organism: uncultured Acidobacteriota bacterium (assembly GCA_963703805.1). GTDB lineage: Bacteria > Acidobacteriota > Terriglobia > Acidiferrales > UBA7541 > DASTCZ01. The sequence continues at coordinate 594,838 of CAVPFO010000002.1, forward strand.
AAACGTGAATGCTGCCACGCAGGCGAGCGTCGCGCCGAGGGGAATGATGACGCTCCTTATTTTCACGTTCCATGGCGGGCCTTGATGGCGCAGGAGCCACAATCCCAAAACCACGAATACCGGTACGCACAACGCAGCGCCTTCGAAGGGGCGGCTGAGGGCGAGGACTCCGGTTCCCAATCCCAGCAGCACAGCATGCCGCCAGTGTGTCCCCCGAAGAAGCCGGGGTAGCGCACCCATCAAGATTGCGCCTCCGAATGCCGCGACCGCCCCGCCCCAGTAGCTATTCATCCAATAGGGAAAGATTCCAATCCGCAGTACAAGTAGTGTTGCCCCTAACAGCGCCCATTTTGGGGGAAACCAACCCTGCAACATCCACAGTACCGCTCCAAACATAGCCGCCATGCTAAGAACAACTCCAACCCAAGGGTGGCCCAGCAATTCTCCCAGCGCTAATACGGCCCCTTGTGCCGGCGGATACATGGAGGCGTATGTGGGCCGTTGAAGCACATGAAATGTGTCCAGGTAAACCGCCATGGGGTGCGGTGGATTCGCCAAGCGGCCGTGGGCAAACGTGTCGCCGGCCAGTAGGTAGCTGAATTCATCATGGATAGTGGGCACCGGGGGCGGAAAGATTGGCAAAAGGCTGAGCCGTACCGCGATCGTAACCAATGCGATCGCGAGCACCGCCGTGCGTTTATGCGCCGCAATGCGAGCGCCAAAGCCTTCTATACGGCCGAACCAGCGGTCTCCCAAGAGTGGGAATCGCCACGCAAGAATTAACAGAAATACTAAGGCGATCCAGTCCCAATAAAACGAAAGCAGAATGCGGACGTTTTGTTGCAATAAACTCATAGGGGTACAAATAGCGGAAGAGGCCGCGTCGCACCGCTTCTCTACTAATTTCGCCTGACTGGAATGGCGTGTCCATCGGCAAATAGAGAAGCCTTTTCAAATCGCAAACATCAGTGGCCTTCCGTGACAAGTCGGGAGTTACGTCATCTCCTCTACGGCGCCTCTGATACAATCGGAGTAGGTTCTGATCTAACGAGCCATGGCTACCGCCACGCCACCGCCCCGGTATCTTGCGCTGCGCCGCCAATTGCGGTTCTTGCGGACCCGTGTGCGCGAGTTGCGGATGATCGCTTGGGGGCTGGTTTCGACGAATCATCCGCTCTTGGTCCACATCATTCCGATCCGGCGCTGCAACTTGGCCTGCACATATTGCAATGAGTTCGACGATTTCTCGCAGCCCGTGCCGCTCGACGAAATGAAGAGCAGGTTGGACCATCTGGCCGATTTAGGTACCGCCGTGATCACGATTAGCGGCGGAGAGCCGCTGCTGCATCCCCAGCTGGACGAAGTGATCTCGCATATTCGCAGCCGCGGTATGATCGCGGGACTTATCACCAACGGCTATTTGCTCACGGCCGAGCGTATCCAGTGCTTGAATCGTGCCGGGCTCGAACACCTACAGATCAGTATTGATAACGCGCAGCCGGATGAGGTCTCGAAGAAGAGCCTCAAGGTGCTCGATCAGAAGCTCCAATTGCTCGCAGCACACGCAATTTTTCAGGTGAATATCAATTCGGTTCTCGGCAGCGGTGTCGCCAATTCGGAAGACGCTCTCGCCGTAGCGCAGCGCGCTTTAGGATTGGGGTTCACGAGTACGGTGGGCATCATTCACGATGGGCACGGTCAACTTCGTCCGCTGGCCGCGCGCGACCGAGAACTTTTCGAGCAGATTATGTCGCTCGGCAAGCGTTCCTTTTCGCGCTTCAATAAATTCCAGCACAACATCGCGCAGGGTAAACCGAATGAGTGGCGCTGCCGCTCCGGCTCGCGCTACCTTTACATTTGCGAAGATGGCCTGGTGCACTGGTGTTCGCAGCAGCGCGGCAAGCCCGGTGTGCCGCTTGCCACTTACACGAAGGAAGATATCCGGCGCGAATACCTCACGCGCAAACCCTGCGCGCCGCGGTGTACCGTCTCGTGCGTACAACAAATTGCGGTGGTGGACAATTGGCGCGGCGAACAAACCCTGAAACCGCAAGCCGCCCCGCCGCCGCCGCGCGAACTGGTGCAAATCCAGTAGGGGCTTGGCGAAGGCACCCGCATTTTCCGAGGACGCCGCCCCATAAGAGATAGCCCGTCCGGGCGTTAACAGGTTGGGCACATTTCCATGAGGGATTAGGCGCTGCAGCTTCGCAATTCGCTGTAAACCAATCTAATAAGAAGGCAATCTTGCACGTAGATCTGCGGGGATTTCGACGGCGCGCAGGAGTGTGTGCTTTGTGAGACCTGCGCACCGAAATGCTCTTCGCTTGGAAAATCATGGCGAATTCATCGCGAGCTAAGAAAGATGCTCCAGCGGATCGCCGCTCCAGCCCTACACCCGGCGGCATTCAACGAGCCGCTCCCGACTCCGGAGACCGCAAGGCAAAACTAGCCGCCACCGATTCCACCGAAATTGCCGTAGCGCGATTTCTTCGTGCGTTTCAAGCACTGCTGGTCGCAGCACGCCTCTACCAGAACCATCATCCATTGGCTATGGCGGCCGCTGAATCGGCGTTCTTTCAACTGCGCCTCGCCTTGCAGCATGTGGCGCAGGTCGGTGTCGCCGTGGAAGGCGACGCATTGATTTTCCGCCGCACCAGCGGAGATGGCCCGACGCGCCTGGAAAGCGCCGACCGCAAAGATCCTTGGGCCGGCATCGCGGAAGATTGGCGGCGGCGCGGACTGCAGTCGGTGATATTTCTAGCGCAGACGAATGCACGCGAACTCGAGGCCTTTGCACGTCTGTTGAACACGACACGGACTCCAGTAGCCGTGGACCTCCGCGTCCGGCTGGAGACTGAGCGCATCTCTGGAATTCGCGTGAACGTGCCGATCGAGAAGAGTCCGGGTCCGGTGCTGGCGACGCTGGTGGCCGCATTGGTCGCACACGGTGGCTCTCCGGCGGGTGGCGGTACGATCACACCTGCGCCCACGACGCTCGACGATCTAGCAGCGACGCTGAAACTGCTCGCACAACTCGAGCCGCTGATGCAGCGCGCTCCACAAGAAACGTCGCGATACATTTCCGATGCGCTGCATATCGTTTTGAGCGATACAGAGCGCCGCACCCTCGCGGTGCTGGTCCGCACGATGTCCGGTCAGCCCTTGGCCGAGGAAGAATCCGCGGAGCGTTACCTGGCGCGAATTGCCGAAGGATTGCTGCTCGAGACGCTCGCAGGCCAATTCGCGGCAAACCGGCTCGTGGCGACCGAAGTAAAGCCTCTTTTTACCGCGCTTGCCGAAGCCATGAGGCAGTCCACATCGATGGCGCGTGCCATCTCCGTGGGGCAAGCAATTGCCGGCGTGCCCGAAGCGCAGGCGAGCACCACCATAGCGCCTCTTCCCGTTGCGCTGGTGCGCGCTGCGCGCGCGCTGTACCCAAACATGATTCTGGCGCCGGGTACCAGTAATACACTCGAAACAGTTCCGGCGACCGAAGCTTATGTGCAAGCGCTCCACGATCGATTCTGGCTGGAGCTCCCGGCGCGCTCGAAAGCCGCAATCCTCCGCGGCCAGGACGCCTGGTGCATGCCGGTTTCCGCGCTCCGGCAATATCTCGATCAGGTTCTCGGTCCCGAACGGGAAAAGCAAGGAGATGCCCCGCTACGCGAATCGCGCATCGTCTTGCTGAACTACGCACGAGCACTGGCAGCGGAAGAGCCGCGCCCACGAAGGACCGTGGCGAGCGCGCTGATCGATTTGACGCCTTTCATCGAGCGCCTCTGGCGGCGTGACGGTCCGGGTGAACTCGCTCGCATCGTGCTGCGAGCGCTCGCCGCCGAAACTTCCCCAGGCATTTCGCTACTGTTAGTGAACTTGACCGAGAATCTCGCTGAGGTCGCGCGCCAAACTCGCAATTTTGCCGAATTCGAACGGATCGTCAGCGCCCTTGAAGGCCTACCGCACGACACCGAGCACGCCCAAGTGTCAGCTTTGTTGGGGCGTCTAACAACAGGATCCTCATGGCTAGAGCTTGTCAACGCTGCCGTCGAACCCAAGCCGCTCGACCCATCGTTGCCGCGCTTGCTGCGGCGCGACCCTGCGCGCCTCACAGAACGCCTGGGGACACTGCTGGCCTCGACCGAAGGCTTGAGCGCACTGCCCGCGATCGCGCGACTCGTTCGCAGCGGTGGGGAGCCGGTGATCGGAGCGCTCGAAACACATCTCTATGACGCCCGCAGCCAGCGAGTGGGTATCGCCATAAAACTTCTCTCCGCCGCGGAACCGCAGCGGCTGGTGGACGTGCTGCCTCGCGTGCTTCCAGGCTGGGATTGGAATCTGCAGGATCTAGCGGTGGCTGAACTGGCGCGGCGCCAAGGTTTGGTGCGTCCAAAAGGCATCGCCCGCGCGTTTGCCGCCGTGGTGCAGGAAGCTCACTCGCTGGTTGCGCCCATGATGCTGGATGAAATCGGCATGGCCAACGAAGTCTCGGCCGTGCCGTTGCTCACGCGGATCGCGTCGGGAGAAGTGGAAACCCTTCGCGACATTTTCATTCGCATCAAGGCCATTGAGGCGCTGGGCCGTATGCGCGCTGTAGAGGGCGCCGATATTTTGCGCCGAATCGTTCGCGAGCATCAAGGCCTCGTCCATACCGAACCAGCCGGGCTGCGTGCCGCCGCCGAGGAGGCGCTGGCGCTGATGGAGAATCATCCCGCCGCGAAGCGGTTGCGCGCAGAGGACGAAAAGCGCGCCCGTGCGGGGGAAATATATCCGCGCCCGCGGCGGTATCGCCGGATCGAACTCGATAAACCCTTTGCCGCGAGCATTGAATTTGCAACCACAACGAAGGCCGAAGTGCGAAATATTGGCTTGGGCGGCGCGTTTCTGCAATGCAGCACGCGCTTGGCGGCCGGCGATCAAATTCGGGTAAGCGTGCATGCCGGGCTGCGCCAGATCCGCTTATCCGCCATCGTCCGAAACGTAACGCCGTCCGGCGCAGGCATCGAGTTTTTGCACATGTCCCACGAGAATCGCGAACGCCTGCGGCGATTGGTAGCGCGGTTAGCCCGCTAGCAACTACGCCCATATCCCGCCTCTCACCTTTTCGTCCTTTCCTGTTGAATTCCATTCGGCACTGGAGTAAGGAAGAGCAACCGAACCAGGTCATGGTGGGCGCGCAAGCAGCCTTCCCTGCTGCCTGGTGGTTTACGTCTTAAATTCAATCAGCAACCGATCGACAGTGGAGGAATCCATGCGCCGCACGTCCCTTCTCGGCTGCTTAGTCATCGCCATAGGCGTTTTGTTTGCTGCAATCCCGACGGCCGCGCAAATCGATACGGCCCAGCTCGGCGGCCGAGTGACCGATCCGCAAGGGCTCGCGGTGGCAAATGCGAAGGTCAGTGTTCGAAATCTAGCGAACGGGGCGACCCGCAACGTCATTGCGGACAGCTCGGGCCATTATGAGTTCGTCGGCTTGCCTCCCGGACACTATGAGTTAACCGTCGAGGGCATGAGCGGCTTCGCGAAATTAGTGAACCCGGATGTCCTGTTAACCATCGGCCAAGCCGGAGAGTTCGATCCGCAGTTGCAATTGCAGGCCGCCGCGACAAGCGTCACCGTCAACGCCGCCCCAGACTTGATCGAAACTTCGCGGACCCAAACCGCGAACACGATCAACCAAACCAGCATCAACAATCTTCCGATCAATGGGCGCAATTACATCAACTTCACGCTTACGCTTTCCGATACACACCGCGACAGTGCACCTACAATCGGCGCGGCTCCTACCAGCGGGCTGAACTTTAACGGGCAGCGCGCGCGTTCGAATGAGGTCTCAATCGACGGTGCGGACGCCGTGGATAATTCCGTGAACGGCATCCGCGCCACGGTCTCGCAAGAGGATGTGCAGGAATTCCAAATCATTCAGAGCAATTACATGCCGGAGTTCGGCCGCGCCATCGGCGGAGTGATCAACATTGTCACGAAGAGCGGTTCGAATGAAACGCATGGCGATGTATTCGGCTATCTGCGAAATAAAGCGATCCAGGCGCGGAATCCATTCTCGTTTCAAGTGGACCCCACCACCGGCGCGCTCAACCCGGTGAAGCAGGCCTATACGCGCGTGCAGGCTGGCGCGACGCTGGGCGGCGCGATCAAGAAAGACAAGACGTTTTACTTTCTCTCCTACGAGACCACGCGCCGGCAGGAGACCGGTTTCAACAGCATCGGCCAGAATGATTTTGGCCTCGAGACCGCTTCGATTCCGTGCCTGCCCTTTCCGATCACGATGACGAGCGATCAATTTGCGTTCTACAACGCGGCGCTTGGTCCCGCCGCACAGGGTGGCGCGTGCGCCTCGGCCGGCGCGCAGCAAGCGGTTGGCGCGGCGCTGCTAACTTCCGCAAGTTCAAACGTAGCGCTCAACGCGAATATGAACGTGAATGCGAACGGCACGACGGTGCCGATTTCGACGACGCTTGGAATTCCCTCCACGCTCGGTTCAAAATTCTTCCCGGTACTGCCCGTGGCGAACTACCCGCTGGCGCCACTCCCCACACCCTCGTTCGTGGGCCTTAATTCGCTGCGCGGCAACTACCCGATTTCGGAAGGTACGAGCCTATGGTCCGGGCGCATCGATCAGATCTGGAGCCCGCGCAATAGCACGTTTCTTCGCGTGAACGTGTCGCCTTCGAGCGTAACCGGCCTGCAAGGCAGCGCACAAAACCAAGTGGCCGGCACCGTGGCGTTTTCCAGGACTTCGCTGCAGAATTCCCGCGATCTTGCGGTCGTGGCGCAACACTCCACCGCGATTTCGAACAATCTCTTCAACGAACTGCGCTTTCAATTTGCGCGCCGGGGTCTCTACTATGGCTATTCGAACAGCCCCGGCGGCAGCAACGCCGGGGTCGATATCCTCGGTTACGCTTCCTTCGGCCGCGAGCCTTACTCGACGGTGACGCGGACCGAGCGGCGGTTCCAATGGACCGATAACCTAAGCTGGGTGAAGGGCCGGCACACCTTCAAATTTGGGATGGACGCCAATCTGATTCAGCTTGTTTCCCCTAGCAACCAGATTTTCGAATTGGACTTCGGCGGCGATTATCGCTTCAGCACCATTCCCGCAGGCGAAATCCTGCCCACAGAATTGTCGCCCGTGCAGGCCTACGGTCTCGGCTTTCCGAGCTATTTCCTGCAGGGCATCGGCAGCTCGGGACGCACCTTCGACAACAAAGTGTTTGCAGGCTTCGCCCAGGACAGCTGGAAAATCACTTCGCGCCTGACGCTCAATTACGGAGTGCGTTATGACGTTGAACTTACGCCGATCTTCACGCCGGTAGGTTCGTATAACGCGGCGGCGGAAAAAGAGCTGGGCGTGATCGAGGGAATCCCGCGGGACTATAACAACGTGGCACCGCGCTTCTCGCTGGCCTGGGATCCCTGGGGCGACGGCAAGACGGTGGTTCGCGCAGGCTATGGCATCTTTTACGATCACCCACCCCTCGCGAGCGCCTTCCTGGCTGCGACCGCCGACGGGGCACAGTCCGTGCAGTTGACGTTTGGTCCCGGATTGGCCAGCAACGCCCCGATCAATCCCGTGACCGCGCTAAGCGCGCTAAATGCGTCCTCCATCTTTATGGGCGTGCTGAACGCACCATCGAGCTACAACCTTGGATATCAGGCCAATGGCAACCAGCAGCGCTTTGATCCGTTCCTGGCCAATTCTTTCTTTGTGAATCAAAATTATCTTTCACCGAGCACGGCTTTGCCGCTGACGGTTTTGCCGTTCACGTTTCCCGTATCGGCAAATTTTAAGTTTGCGATGGCGCAACAAGGCACCCTATCGATTGAACGAGAGTTCGGCAAAAGCTACAAATTGGGCGTGACCTACACCTACCTCCACGCCGCGCATCTAAACCGGCCGCGCAACATCAACACAGCCAATCCATCCATCATCATGAAGAATTTTTCGAATGCCGTGCAAGCGGGCCTGGCCGCCGGTACCAGCAGTCCGTTGGGCGTGGCGGTCCCTCAGAGCGGGTCCGCGGCGTCGTGTCCGGCGCAGGTCGCGGGCGCCTTCCCCGCCGGCACGCAGTTCGTCAGTTCGCCCAGTGGCGGCACTTTGGCTTTGATCGCGCCGATCGCACTTGCCTATGCGTTTAGCGGGCCGAATTGCAGTGGCACCGGCATCGGCTACATCGGCACCCCTGCGATTTTCAACGATTTCCGGCCGACGGGACCGAATCCCACTTTTGGCGAACTTGGCCTGCCTTTTGGCACGTTGCAACAGCTTGCGGGCTTGGCGGGGTTTCCCACGGGGCAAGCCGGACTTGTGGCGCCGTTTAGCGACGTCGAGCAGCAGGAATCCACCGGCACTTCGGTATACAACGGAGTGACGTTTTCCTTTTCGAAGCGCTTTTCGAAACACGTCCAGTTTCTTTCGAATTACACTTATTCGCACGCGATCGATAACTCCACCGACTTGCAATCGCTGCTTGAGCCGCAGGACAACAGCAATCCGCAGCTCGAACGGGGCAATTCGGATTTTGATCAACGGCACCGCTGGGTGACGAGCGGGGTCTTCGAAAGCGGCTTCCACTGGGGCGACGGCGGAGTGGTCCACAAAGTCTTTGCGGACTTCACTTTGTCCCCCATCATCGAGGTTTCTTCCGGCTTGCCCTTCACCGTTCTTACCGGCACGGATTACAACCTCGACTTCAGCCCGTACACGGACCGTCCGTCGGTGGTCTCGGGCAATACAGCGGGGGCCGTTTCCTCGCCATACTTACCCGGCGTGTACTTCGTTTTGCCGACGACTTGCGCGACAGCCTACAACGCGACGCTGGAAGTGCCTCCGAACGGCTGCACGGGCGATCTCGGGCGCAATACCTTCCACCTGCCCTATTTTTTCAGTTGGGATATGCGGCTCTCGCGAAGAATCGCCGTGAGCGAACGGGTGAGCCTGGATGTGATCGCGGACATGTTCAATTTGCTCAACAAAAATAACGTGGCGAGCGTGAACAACGTCTGCGATCCGGGTTCGCCGAGTACGTGCCTGGCGGGACAGCCGACGGCGTCCTATGATGCGCGGCAATTTCAGTTCGCGCTGAAGCTGAACTTCTAGCGGTTGCAAAGTGGAAGAAGTAAGGACACGAAAAACGAAGCTTGCTTCTTAGGGGTTGGAATCCGTAGACACCGCGCTAATGGGCTCGGGCAGGCTGTCGACCGGATCGAGCGGTTCAATCTCGCGGGAAGTCGCGATACCCAGTTCGCGGAATTTTGCCGCGCCGGGCAAGAGTTTTGCATTGAACGAGCGAACGGCCTTCGTATACGCCTCATTGGCCTTTTCAAGACCGCGCCGAACCTCGTTCAGATGATCTGTAAACACGGCCAGCCGATCGTAGAGATCGCGGCCGAGGTCGCTGATGTGCGCAGCGTTCTCGGCAAGCTGTTCCTGCCGCCAACCGTAGGCTACGGCGCGAAGCAGCGCAATCAGAGTGGTGGGGCTCGCGAGCACTACGTGCTTGTTCGTCGAATCTTCGATTAGCGTTGGAGATTTCTGCAGCGCTGCGCTGAAGAACGACTCACCAGGAACGAACAAAACCACAAATTCCGGTGAGTGCTCGAACTGCTTCCAATATTCACGGGAAGAAAGCTGTTGCACGTGATTGCGGACCAGCCGGGCATGCTCGTTCATCGCAAGGTCGCGGGCGGCCTCGGTTTCCGCCCCGGCCGCCTCGACGAACGCGTGGAGCGGAACCTTGGCGTCGACCACGATACGCGTGCCACCGGGCATGTGGACGATCATGTCCGGCCGGAGGCGTCCATTTTCGCTTTCCATGGAAACCTGCTCGGCGAAATCGCAATGCAAAGTCATTCCGGCCAGTTCCACCGTTCGGCGGAGAGTCAATTCGCCCCAACGCCCACGGACCTGCGGCTGGCGCAAAGAGTTCGAGAGCATACCCGTTTCTTCACGGAGTTCCTTGCTGGTTTGCGCGAACATCTGCAATTGGGTTCGCAGTTCGCCGTACGCCTCGCTGCGGGAGGATTCCACTTGCGACAGGCGCTCGTTCAGTTTTCCGAGCGTATCTTCCAGCGGGGCGACGAGGCCCTCGATCGCCAGCTTGCGCAGTTCGAGATCGCCGACCGTGTCGCCACGCAATGTTTCAAACTTGGAATTCGCCAATTCGAGGAATTGCTGCTGACTCTTGCCCAAGGCTTCGGAAGCAATCGATTGAAAAGCTTCGATCAATTGCGAACGAGCCTGATCGAGCAGCTTCTTTTGCTCTTCCATATTTTCGCGGGCTTTTTGCGCTGTGGTTTCGGCGCTCACGCGGCGCTGCTGTTCCTCGGCAAGCCTTTCCTGCAAGACGTCACGCTCCGTGCGCAATTCCACAGACTGGCGCCGCAACTCCGCCTCAATATCCTGGTGGCCGCCGGCCGTCACTTCCAGTTCGCGCACGCGCGCCGCGGTCTGTTCGCGCAGACGCGAACGTCCCCAGGCCCAGGCAAGGGCAAATGCCGCCGCAAAGACCAGCGCTCCGCCCGCTACGACGATCGCTGCGAATTCAAGTGGATCGGTCTGCATCAACTGGTTCATACCCGCCTCGCGAGGTTTTCCTGAGTGGAAAATACGATTTTAGCACGTCACTGGCTGCGGCCGGGGCCTCGCCATTCCTAGAAGTTACTCTGTTCCACAGGACAGGGCCGGCCGTACGGCAGAACCGCCCTCAACTTTGCAAGTCCATCCAGGCATTTTCGAGATGACGGCCCATGGCCGCCGGCGGGGCTTCGGCAAGCATGCGCTCGAGGTCGCCACGTACGGATTCCACGTTTTGTGGATCGGCTCGCAAACGTTCCAGCGCCGCGGCCACCCGAGCCGCCCAATCGCCCGAAGCCATTTGAAATGCACTCTGCAATTCAGCCTGTACCTGGCTGGAAGCAGCGATCGCCACAGAGTTGGTCACGAGGCGCACGCTGATCGTAATCGCTCCCTCGTGAAGACCGCGGAATTTCAAGACGGCAACGTTATCTTTGCCGCCCTTTGTGAACACCTTCTGGAAATTGCCGCCATCGAGCGCCACCACATTTGGCGAAGTGTTCCACACCGCGAGGGCGAGGCGTTCCGCGGTACCGTCCACGTGAATCACGAAATCGTCTCGACGGCCGGGCGTTAGTTGCGGACCGCGCCGGTCGGTGCGGATCGCGACGACATCGAGAGGCGTGGGTGAAGGCTCCGCGCCGGCTACCTTGATCTGCAAGTTCGCCCTTCCGAGAGCAAGGCCGGGGCCTGGAGAGATTTCCAAGGCGAATGGCGAAGCGGCCAGCACAAGGGCAGGCTGACCATTGATCGTCACCCGATCGAGATCGGCGTCGCCGCGAAAGTTGAAGCCTGTCACCGGGAAGTGCTCGGCGCGTGTGATCACGCGGGGATACTTTGCAATTGCCACAGCTGAAGGGGAATCGCCCGTCGAGGCAATCACTGGAGAGGCAGCCTGCACGGGCGTGCCGGGAACGCTTGCCGTGAGAATGCCGGCGGAAGAACCCGCGACGAAGCGGGCCTCACCGCCTGCGTTGGTCACGACTCTTGTTCCGGTGGAAAGCTCGACGCTCACGCCGGGAGCGAGACGCCCCTGCGAATCAAGCACTGCCAGCGTGGCAGGCTTATCGGTGGCCAGACGCGTGGGAAGCACGATTTCCGCGACCGTGGCATGCACCTCAGCGGCAGAAGGAAACGCCTTGGGAGAAGTCTGCGGCGCAGCAAATGTGTTTGAACCACTTGCTCCAAGAACCGCACATGCAATGATCGCCGCGAGGAGCGCCGTTGCTTTCGCTCGATTGCAGAGCACGGAACGATTGTAGCGTGGCGCGTGGATGCGACGCCAAGCTTTAGTAAGCAAGATAAGGCGACTTAAACGTCCGCACGCAAAAACACGCCGTCGTTTACTGCAGGGAGCCGCCGGAAGTCGTGGACGTCGCCGCACCGGGATTCTTCACGTAAAGATCAAACCAGCGCAGTTTCTCCCACACGACGTGCTCGATGGTTTCTCGGGCCGCATAGCCGTGCGCCTCGAGTGGTAGCGTAACGTAACGCACAATCCCACCATTGCCTTTGATCGCGCGGTACATCCGCTCGCTTTGGATGGGAAATGTACCGGAGTTGTTGTCAGCTTCACCATGAATCAGCAGAATCGGCGCCTTGATTTTATCGGCAAAGAGAAATGGGGACATGTTCAGATAAATTTGCTGCGCTTGCCAAAACGTGCGCTCTTCATTTTGAAAGCCGAAGGGTGTGAGGGTGCGGTTATAGGCGCCGCTTTCCGCAATCCCCGCTTTGAACACATCCGAGTGCGCGAGCAAGTTGGCGGTCATAAACGCGCCATAGCTGTGCCCGCCCACACCGACGCGGTTCGGATCAACCACGCCCATATCGGCGGCTTTGTTGATGGCTGCCTTCGCGTCCGCGACGATCTGGTCCACGTAGGTGTTGTTTACGGTTTCCGGATCGCCCACCACCGGCATGGCCGACACGTCTTCCATCACCACATAGCCGTCCAACAGGAAAAAGAGCTCCGAATATCCGCGAATGGTGGTGAAGCGATACGGTGAGCCGGTGATTTCCCCCGCGGCGGCGGCGTTCGCCACTTCACGCGGGTAGGCCCAAAAAGCGGCGGGATAGCGCTGGCCCTGTTTGTAATCCAATGGCAGATAGATTTCCATCGAGAGGTCTACGCCGTCCGGGCGCTTATATTTCACCAGCTCCTTATGAATGCTGCGCAGTTGTGGCGTGGGATCGGAGTAATTTGTAAAATGCCGGACCTGGCTCGTGGAGGCGGTGCGGATGAAATAGTTTGGCGGGTCGTCGGGAGTTTCGTGGCGCGTCAAAATCTCCGAACCATCCGGCTTAATCAGCGCGACGGCGATCTCGTAGGTCTTGTCCGGACATTGGAAAATCCTCTCCGCCTGTAATGTTCCGAGGTTGAAGCGGTCTACAAATGGGCGGTCGCCCTGCGGAGACGCGCCGGCTCCTTCCAGGAAAATCGAGCCATCATTTTCGCGAATGGCGAGATGCCCATTGGCAAGCATGCGCGTGATGGGTGTGCCAGGATTGTTGTAGCGCTCGTCAGTATCGAGGTCCCACAAGAGTTGCGGCGCCTGGCCGGGAGTGTCGGGATGGATCAAAAAGGCGCGAGAGTGATGGGTGGCGCGGCTGGAGTCACGGAGGATCGCAAAATCACCGCGTTCACCCCAGGAAAGGCCGCCATAGCGCTGCTCGGTTTGCGCAATCTGTTCGGGCTGGCCGGTGAAGGGCGACTTCAGCCACATGACTTTGTCGCGCGGGCTGGTGCCTTTCTTTCGCGTATTGCCGCCGTCGAGCGCCTCGACCCATACCAGCGTTGCAGGATCGGTTGGGCGCCAAGTGATGCTTCGCGGTCCGGTCTGCACGCCACCAACCGGAACAGTGTCCGCAAGAGGTTGGTCAGCAACCTTGTAAACGGCGTGGCCAGAGCGATCCCAAACTTCGATCGTGCGCGGAAATTCGTTATCCGGCAGCAGGAAGGAGTAATGCCCGTTTTGCCGGTGAATTCGTTCGACGAGAATATGTTCGCCGTCCGGAGCGGGATTGGCCATTGCGAAAAGTGCCGGAGTGCCCACCTGGGTTGCACGACCGGTGGCTAAATCGACGATCTCAAGTTGCGATCGCGCGTAAAAATCAAACAGGTCTTCATCGTGCGAATTCTGCAGAAGATCTTCAAACGTAGGCGCGGGCGTCGCACGGCCCATGCTTTCCTCGATATGCGGCCCGAGCGGTACTTTCGGCTCCGCGGGAGGCGCGCCACGGCCGGCGGGAATCGTGCGGCACAGCAGCGTCCGGCTGTTGCCCATCCATTCACAGGGCGCATTTGCGCCGCCGAAGCCTCCCGTGAGAACGGCGTTCAACTTCAAACCGGCAATCGAATGCGCCGCGCCGGTAGTATCGGCCACCCACAATAGCGTGGCATTTTCGGTGGCTTCGGTAACGATGAAGTGCTTGCCATCCGGCGCCCAAGTCGGCGCGCCGAAGTGGCCGGCCTGCGGCAGCGCCACCTTGTGCTCCGCTCCATCCGGCAAGTGCCTAAGGACGAAATCCGTGAAATGCGGAGGATTGTGCGTGCCACCCTGGAGCGGGTTGATGCGCAAACCGGCCAGCCGAAGCATGGGTTGCGCCATGTCCGCGATCGATGGGTAAGGCACCTGGCGATATAGCACCACAAAATCCATCGAAGGATTCACGCTGGCGTTCGGCGTTTGCGGCGCGTTCAGAATATCCAGCACCGCCTTGGGCGGCTTTTGGTAGCCCTGCTGCGCTCTCGCAGACGGCGCGGGCAGCATCGCGATCGACGCGAGAAGGAGATATCCGTAAATTCGATGTGACGCACGACTCCGCAATTTCATGGCAGCCTCCGCGGCGCAGTCTGACACAAGATGATTTGTGAGGGAACCACTCGCTCCTGCTTATTCACAGACGCACTGTTTTGTTTTCGGGTTTCGGAGAGGGAGCGCGGCGGGGCTTTAGGACGGCCGATGCATGAAACCGTAGATCTTGGCATCGACAAAGAGGCGGAAAAGAGCTGGGTCGAGTTCATTGTCGCGGACGGACATCTCGAGGATGTTCAGTGCGCGCTCGGGGGAAACGGCTTTCTTGTACGGCCGGTCCGACGCTGAGAGCGCATCAAAAATGTCGCAAATCGTCATGATCTTGGCCTGCACCGGGATTTCACTGGCCTTGATGTGGTTGGGATAACCGGTACCGTTGAGCTTTTCGTGATGGGCGCGGGCGATAAAGGGAATTTCGCGGATTTCGCGCGTCCAGGGGATTTGCATCAGAAAATTGAAGCTGTGCACCACGTGGGACTCGATCAGTTCGCGCTCGCCATCATCCAGGCTTCCCTTTGAAATCGAAAGGAAGCGCACCTCTTCGGAAGTGAGTAGCGCATGTTCCCGGCCACGCGGATCGTAGAAGGTGCGCCGCGCAATGTCGTGCAACCGGTCAAAATTCCCTTCCGGCATTACGGTGGGCTCGTTCACGCGAAGCACGAATTCATAAGCATCGTCCAATTCCGCAAATTTCACGCGCATTTCGCGCTCGATGCGCTCAATTTCCCCGCGCGCCCCGTCCGAGCCAAGCCGCATCAGCAAATCGAGCTTTTGGCGCGTGTAGCATGACTCGATTTCTTTGCGCGCGTAGTCAAACCGGCTTTGCACGATGGCAAGTTGGGAAGGATAAAGCTTCTTGGCCTTGACCAGCACTTCCTCGCGCACGGCAACCTTGCCGAAATCGTGCAGCAGCGCCGCATAGCGGATTTCTTTCATCTGTTCGGCGGTAAAACACACGTTCGCATAGGGACCGGTGCCGGTACGGTTTACGGTCTCCGCCAGGCCGCAAGTCATGTCCGAAACGCGCTGCGAATGGCCGGAAGTGGTGGGGTCGCGTTGCTCGATCGCGGTGATGGAAGCGCGCACGAAGCCTTCAAAGAGTTGCTCGATATCGTGGTAGAGCTTGCTGTTTTCGTAGCTGACCGCGGCCTGCGAAGCGAGCGAGTGCGCCATGCGCAGTACGCGAGGCGGAAACGCCTGCACCTGTTTTGCGACCATCCGAGGACTGGTGAGCTTGACCCGCGGATCGCGCTTGCAATTGATGAGCTGCAATACACCCAGCACTTCTCCTTTGCCGTTCCGCATGGGAAGCGTGAGGATCGAGCGCGTGCGATAGCCCAACTCGCGATCGAAGTGATCGTTGAAACGATAAGGCGCCTTTGCGGGGATCCGGTAGGCATCCTGGATATGTAACGGAGCACCGTGCAGCGCTACAAATCCCGCGATGGATTCTTCTGAGATGGGGAGCGTGATTTCGCGCGTGGGAAAATTCACACTATCGTTTTCGGCCAATTTGAAGCGCAGCGTTCGCTCCGTCTGGCCGTTCGAACTGCCTTCGACGCGCTTTTCTTCCACGACGTAGAGCGAACCGGCGTCGGCACCGGTGATCTCGCGCGCCTTGCGGAGAATCAGCGCCAGAATGGATTGCACATCTCGCGCCACGGGCAGCGCTATGCCGATGTCGTGTAGCTGCTCCATCTCGCGCTCGGTGCGCGCGAGGGTGGCTTGCGAAGCCGCATCCCGGGTTACGAGTTCGATGTTGTGAACCGCGGCAGCCAGGACGCTCTCCACGATTTCTCTTGGCGCGGTCGCCGGCAGGCACATAAACCAGTGCAGCCGGTCCCCATGCTGCGCAGGCCGCAAAGCTCCAAATCCGATCAGGCGAGAGTTTCGCAACTCGGAGATGGCGTGCAACATGGCAGGATCGTCCTTGGTGGGATCCGCCAGGCACAGAATTCTCAGACTTGCCTTCCTGCGCGCTGCCTGGTATCCCTCTACGGTCAGAGGAAGCATGCGCACGGAGTACTTCTTGCGCAGCCATGCTAGCCACGATTTTCGGGGACACTTCGGTGAAACCCAGACCTGCAAGCGCGAGCGCATAGGGGAGTTCGGAAACACCGTCAGTATAGCGAATCGAGGTCTGCCACCCGTGGCCCGCTTCCCCGTGAATTGCCGAATTGCAAACCCTACCCGAAAGGACAGGTTTTCGGCGTGACCAAGGCAGCATCTTGCACGTTGGCGAGCGCTCTGTTAGCCTCCCTCTCCGGCTGCTCCTGGCGCGAGCCCTTCGCGACAGCAAAGTCGCTCTCCGATTTGAAGAATCGGCGAGCATTCCCCCGGACCAGCCCGAGGAAATCTCTTGCGACTGGACGTGGGATCGCGCACCGATGTGGGGCGCGTCCGTGAAAATAACGAAGACGCTTACCTTGTCGTCGAACCGTTGCAGCTTTTCATCGTGTCCGACGGAATGGGCGGCGAGGCACACGGCGAAGTGGCCAGCGCCATGGCCGTGGAAGTGATCGCCGATCATTGCCAGGCGTCCCTTAACGATCCGGAGTTACCCCTCTACGGGGAGCCACGCCCGGGCCTTTCGCCGCGGACACAACGTTTGGCGAGCGCGCTTTTTCTGGCGAATCGCCGCATTTACGAATCCGCGCTGCATAATCCCGAACAATGGGGCATGGGGGCCACGATCGTGGCGGCCTGGATTGAGGGCCCGCTGCTTTCGATCGCGCACGTCGGGGATAGCCGCATTTATTTACTGCGCGCGGGCTCGCTGCGGCAACTGACCGACGATCATTCTCTGGTGGCCGAGCAAGTTCGCACGGGATTGATTTCCAAACAACAAGCAGAAGTGAGCGAGCTGCAGAACGTGCTTACGCGCGCCTTAGGCCCGCATCCACAGGTGCTGGTGGACGCCGCGGAACACATCATCGAGCCGAGCGATGAGGTCGTGCTTTGCTCCGATGGGCTCACCCGCATGTTAGGCGATGAAGAACTTGCGAGCGTGCTGGCCGGCTCCCCCGAACCACAGCGGGCTGCGGACAAGCTGGTCGAGCTCGCCAAAGAAAATGGCGGCACAGACAACATTACAGTTGTGATCGTGCGTGTGCCTGGTCAGTCGGATGGGCTGCTGGGAAAGCTCAAGCGCTGGACGCACCCGAGTGGCAAAGACCGGGATCATTCCGACGATACAGGCTGATTGGTGCGGCTCTAAAACGAACAACTTGGTAAAGATCTGCTTTAGCCCGGCGGCCAGTGCATGGGACGTCCACCCAGTACATGCAAGTGTAGGTGAAACACTGTCTGGCCCGCCTCTTCGCCGGTATTGAAAATTGTGCGGTGGCCAGATCCGTAACCGCGATCGGAGGCGAGCTTGGCGCCCGCGAGCACGATGCGTCCCACCAATTCGGCGTCGGCGGCGCTGGCGTCACTCAGTGACGCCACGTGTCTGCGCGGGCAGACGAGCAAATGCATAGGCGCCTGCGGGTGAATATCCTCGAACGCGAAAAGTTCGGGATCTTCGTAAACGATACGCGCCGGAATTTCCTTGCGCCCAATTTTGCAGAAGATGCAGTCACTCATGGCCGCGTGTCCCCTCTGGCCGAAATCTTCGACGGCACATCGTCCAGCCGGATCACAAAAGTGCGAAAACCATCTTCGCCAGAAAGCTTGCGAGCGAATTGTTCGGCGGCGCCTTCGCTCGGCAAATTTCCCACACGTACGCGAAAGAAATGCCCGCTCGGTGCGTCGTAATCCTGGATGAACACCGGCTGATAGCGCAGTTCGAGTTGTGATTTCAGCTTCTCCGCATTTGCGCGGTCCGAAAATGCGCCCACTTGCACCGTGAAAGCTCCTGCAAGTGAAACTGTTCCGGAGATCATTTCGATCCGCACCTGTGCCGTGCCGGGGCCGATCATTCCGAGGGCGCGCGCCGCCGCGGCGGAAAGATCGATCACGCGATCACCGACAAAAGGTCCGCGGTCGATGATACGAACCTCCGTTTGCAATCCATTGGATAAGTTTGTGACTCGCACCACCGAGTCAAACGGCAGCGTGCGGTGGGCAGCGGTCATTTTATTCATGTCGTAAATTTCGCCGTCTGCCGCGCGGCGGCCGTGAAATGGGACTCCATACCAGGACGCGACGCCCAGCTCGACATAGGCACCCGGGATCATAGGAGGCGGTCCAGGAGCCGGCGGACCCGATGGAGAAACCGACGAATCGCTTGTCCCACCAGGTAACGTTGGCGGCTCCCCCGCCACATGCGGTTGGTGCGTGGATCTCGGAGGAGCAGGATGGGTTGAAGCCTTCGCGGCTGGCGTAGCCGGCGGCGGTGTGGCACTGATATGTTGCTGGCTACACCCGGTTGCAAAGGCTGCGATAGCGGCCACGCATGGAACAAGCTGCCTTATCGAACGGGCGCACGATATGCGATTCGAAAAAGTCACTCGGTTCAGGCGCCCGGACGCTGGGTGCGCGATTCGATTTCCTGCGCAAACTCGGAGAGTTTTTGCGAAGCGGCGCGCAACGCCGCGGCAAACTTCTTTTCGGCGGTCGGACGAATTTCCGTCTCAACGACATGGCGCACATGGGCGAGTTCCTGATCGAGCCAGCGGCCGAAATCCTCGAAGTCTTCGATCATGGTTGCGCTCTCCCGAGCGCGAGCTACGGCGGTGCGTAAAGATTTCGGCTATTATAGGCACGGTTATTTTGACCCGCAAGGAGACTGCGTGCCGATTCCTTCCCGTTGGCGATGGAAGCTCGATCGCTGGCGTGACAGCCTGAAGCAGATGTTTGGTTCCGCCGAAAAGGAGAATGCGCGCCCAAAGATGTGTCCTGCGTGCGGATCACTGGCAGGCACGACTGCGACCAAATGTTACAACTGTGGCGCGAATCTTCGCTTTTCGGTTGCCGCGGTAAGCCGTTCGCTCAGCCGCATGCTGCCTACGCAATCGCCAATCACCTATGCGGTGCTTAGCCTGTGTTGCTTGTTTTACGGCATCAGCCTGCTCCTGACCCTACATAATGGCGGCGACAACTCCGGCGGGGGAGGCGGGGCGCTGGGATCGCTCTTCGGCATGGGCGGGATTGACGCACGGGTTCTGATCCGCATGGGCGCTTCTCTACCACTGCCCTACATGATTGCGCAGCCGTGGCGGTTGGTCACCGCTTGCTTTCTGCACGGCGGCTTGTTGCACATAGTGTTTAATATGTGGGTTTTGATGGATCTTGGTCCTGTCGTCGAAGAGTTATATGGCTCGGCCCGCTATTTTTTCCTATATGTCGCGACAGGCATCGCTGGTTACGTTGTGAGCTCAACGTATATGTGGCTGAGATATTCGGGCGTTGGTGGGTTTGTTCCGCCCATTCCCAGCATCGGTGCGTCCGGTGCGCTCCTGGGCTTGATTGGATTGTTGCTTGCCGCAACCACTAAACGAGGCAATGCTGCAGCTCAGGTGCTTCGTAGCCAGCTCATCAAGTGGGTCATATATATCTTTATTCTCGGCATCATGATGTCCGGTACGGACAATGCAGCGCACTTCGGTGGTCTGGCATCGGGATATCTGCTTGGTAGGATTGTAGCCGATCGCCAGCCGGTGGACGCGGCCGAGCGCAAGCGCGCCTATGCTCTGGGATGGGTTGCTGCGCTAGTGATCGTTGCGTGCTTTGCTTTCATGTTCTTCGATTTTTACCGCGGCAATCATCCGGCCTCCCAAGGCAGCGGCGCATATTCCTCTGGAAGAGAAATCGAACTTCAATGCGCGCTCCGTCCGCCGCCTACACTTCGAGACCTAAGAACCGCTGAGCCGCCGGGCGACCGTCACGCTATAGTGCAATCCTGAAAATGCGGTAAAAAATGCCACGCAGTAACGCAGCACGCTCTGCATCGGATCGAGCCCAGCCGCAGGGAAAGCCGCCTCGGTAACCACCACGAAAACCAATAGGATTTGTACGAAGGTGGTGACCTTGCCGAAGATGCTTGGCGGAAATCTTCGGTAGCCTGCAACCAAAATAATCACCACCGCCGTTGTCAGTAGAATGGCGTCCCGAGCCATTACTACGACCGTGACCCACCAGTGAATCTTTCCCTTCAGCGCCAGCACCAGGAATGAAGACGAAAGTAGCATCTTGTCGGCAATCGGATCGAGATAGGCGCCGAGCGCCGTGCTCTGGTTCAAGCGGCGCGCCAGCAAACCATCCAAGCCGTCGGTAATCGCGGCGATCAGCAGTACGGCCAGCCCCCAGCCGTACCGATCGTAAATAATCAAAATGAGAAACAGCGGGAGAAAACCAAGCCGGAGCAGCGTCAGTTGGTTGGGAACATTAAATAAGCGGGTAGCCATGTATCCGAATCTTGCTGCCCCTCAGGCAAATTGCGCGAGATATTCTCGCAGCGAGCGTCCCACCTTTTTCGTGAAGAGTTCATCGAGGGAAGGCAGTGCGCCCGTGGGCTCATCCAGCGCGATGCGCTCGATCCGCTGCATTGGGAGAAAAATCGTCGGCAGTCCGACGCGTGCCCCGTCGGGTTCGAGCACCTGATGCACAAAGTCATCGAACGAATTCAGATCGATGCCCCGAAGGGTGACGCCCGCCGCTTGCAGTTGCACTAGCTCGCCCCACAGCTTTTCTTTCGGAGTATGCAAACTGAGAATAACAATAGAATGCGGTTCCACGCTGAATTCTCCGCCGGGTCGCAGGCGCCCTGGCGTTTGGGCGCTCCGCCGTTGCTGGTGCAGCAATGCTAACTGATCTGCGGCCCGGGTGCACGCCCAGCGTTTCCGGATGGTCTACGCGGCAACTCTGGATTTTGGACAATGCTGGAAAAGCGTCGCCAGAAAGAAAGGCCTGCGGTATTCGGAGGCAGTACAAAGTGACGTGCGCTCGCAGAACTCATTGTGAATTCTGCGCGTCTGCTGCGATGCGGCGTCAAATCCAAAGAAGAAGTGGTTGGCAAGTAAGAGTACGCCGCCGGGCGCAAGGAGCGCCTCTACCTGCAGAGCGATGGCTTCCAGCACGGAATCGGAAAGCGGCGAAAGGTAATACAGCACATCGAGCAGCGCGATCAGATCGAACTGGCGGCCGATCTCCGCGATGGACCGAACGTCCTGCTGCTCGAAGCGTAAGTTCGCATGGCCTGTCGAGAGCGTGCGGGCCCCACACACCGCTTCCCGAGAAATGTCTACCCCCAGTACTTCATCCACATGCGGCGCCAAGTGCCGTGTGAAAGGACCGAGACCGCAGCCAATGTCCAATGCGCTGGCATACCGGCGACTGGGCAAAAAAGAGATCAAGCGTTCATATTTGAGATTTTGGTAGCGCCAATGGCGTCGAGTGGAACCGAAGGGATCTTGCTTATTCGCGTACAGCAAATCGAAGGCCTTGAGCGATCCGTGTTCGCAGCGGAGCTTTTCCAAGGTGGCATCGGTTTGCGCGCTGCGAATCCAAAAGGAAATATCGCGAAGAGACATGAAGAATTTTCGTGGCTCTTGCGTTAGGGTCGTTTGCACGGGCTTTCACCTTTCCTAAAGGCTCAGACCCGAGCGCACGCCGGTTGCTGTGCTGTAAATCGATCGAAACTGCGTTAGGGTTCGAAGCGACTATACACTGCAGGAGAGGGGAGCGAACGATTATTCAGGAAAATTTCGCAGAACTATTCTACTAGACCATACCACAATTAACGGCGGCGTTAAACCACAATTGTTCTTACGTCACGCGCCACGCTCAGTCTTGGCTCGGTCACTGCTTGCACTTGATCGCACGTAATGCCTGGAGCAGTTTCCCGCAGCAGCAAGCCTTCCGGCGTGACGTCAATCACCGCGAGCTCCGTAATGATGCGATTCACGACGCCGACACCTGTCAAGGGCAGCGAACATTGCTTCAGGATTTTCGGCTGGCCGTCCTTCGTGGCGTGTTCCATCGCGATGATTACCCGCTGCGCCCCTGCGACCAGATCCATCGCGCCGCCCATCCCCTTGAGCATCCTGCCGGGAATGGCCCAATTCGCGAGATTGCCGCGCTCATCCACTTGCAGCGCGCCCAACACAGTCAGGTTGATGTGGCGTCCGCGAATCATGCCAAATGAATCGGCGCTCGAGAAATATGCCGTACCCGGGATTTCCGTGACAGTTTCCTTGCCGGCGTTCACGAGATCAGCATCCTCCTCGCCTTCCAAGGGAAACGGCCCGACGCCAAGCATTCCGTTTTCCGATTGCAGGATCACTTCCATCCCCGCCGGAATGTAATTCGCCACGAGCGTGGGCACGCCGATGCCCAGGTTTACGTAGTAGCCATCTTGAAGCTCTTGCGCGACGCGCTTGGCAATGAATTCCTGCTTGGTTCCAGACGCGGCCGCGGAGATTTTCTCCTGCGCCGAAGCACGATTGCGCACCGTGCGCTTCTCGATGCGCTTCTGATAGTTGGTCCCCTGAAAAATAGCGTTTACAAAAACCCCCGGCGTGTGCACCTGGTCGGGAGGAATTTCGCCGATTTGTACGAGGTGCTCGACTTCCGCGATCACGAACTCGGCTGCCGTCGCCATCACAGCGTTAAAGTTGCGTGAGGTCTTGCGATACACGAGATTGCCCCAGCGATCGCCTTTCCAAGCTTTCACGAACGCAAAATCTCCGCGCAGACTACGTTCGAGAATGTGCGGGCGGCCATCGAATTCGCGGACTTCCTTCCCTTCCGCGATCAGCGTGCCGTACCCGGTGGGGGTGAAGAATGCGGCGATGCCCGCTCCGCCCGCGCGAATGCGCTCGGCGAGCGTGCCCTGTGGGTTAAGCTCGACTTCGAGCTCTCCGGAGAGCACGAGCTTCTCGAACAGCTTATTCTCGCCCACGTAAGTGGCGATCATTTTGCGAACTTGCCTCGTCTGCAGCAACAGACCGATGCCGAAATCGTCCACGCCAGCGTTGTTACTCGCGATCGTAAGATTACGTGTGCCCGCGCGCTGCACCGCGGCAATCAAGTTTTCCGGAATGCCGCAAAGGCCGAACCCACCCATCAAGATCGTGGCGCCTTCCCGCAGATTCATAATCGCGGCATCGGCATTGGCTACGCGCTTATCCATGGAGTACTCCTAAAGTCACACTGAAGAACACATTCGCAATTGCGCCGTAATGGAGTCTACTGCACTTCGCGCAAAGACTTGTAGAGACGGTTGGCCGCGGCGAAAGAACGTTCGAGGTCACGCGTGGTGAGTTGGTTGCGAAGCTGGTCGATGGCCTGAGCCAGACGGTCGAGAGCGCGCTTCAAATTATCGGAATTTGTGAAAGCGATGTCGCGCCACATCGCGTAGGGACTGCCGGCCAGCCGTAGCATTTCCCTGACCCCGGGCCCCGCGAGCGACTCCGGCAGGCCGGACTCATCAGTTTCCTCAGCGATCACGCTAGAGAGAGCCACTGCCAGCATTTGTGGCAGATGCGAAACGATCGCCACGGCCCAATCGTGCGTCTCAGCATCCAGCCAAATCGTACGGGCTCCGATTGCCTCCAGCAACGTGACGAAAGCCTCCACGCGCCTTTCGCTCGCCGCAAATTCCGCGCCCGCCACATCTCCGCCAATTAGTACATATTTGGCCCCGCGAAATAGATCAACGTTGGCTTCGCCCGGACCGTGCGTTTCTCGCCCAGCCATCGGATGGCCGCCAAGAAACGTTGGCCCGCCCTCCACGAAATGCTTTTCTGCGGCGCGGCAGATCGCCCGCTTGGTGCTGCCCGCGTCGGTAACGAGAGCGTGGGGCGGGGAGTGACGTGCGATCTGAGGAAGGAGCTCGATCGTCGTGGAAATCGGCAACGCGATGTAGACGAGGTCGGCGTCGCTCACAGCTTTGCGAATGTCGGTAACGTTCTCATGAATGAGACCGCGTTCGAGCGCTTCCAACAGCACAGGCTCACGATCGAAACCTGTGATGTGCACCTGTGGCAGGTGCTGTCGCAAGGCGAGCGCGAACGAACCGCCAATCAGCCCGGTGCCCAGGATGGCCACGCGGCGAAACGGTTCAGCAGGCGCCTTCGGCATGGCTCAGGCGACGCGGCGTCCGACAGCCGGTGCAATGATACGCAATTCAGCCATGAGCTGTGCGAATTGCTCGATGTAAAGCGATTGCGCGCCATCCGAGAGCGCTTTGTCGGGATCGTGATGCACTTCGATCAGCAAACCATCGGCTCCCGCGGCCACGGACGCGCGAGCCATCGGTGCCACTTTGTCGCGGCGGCCGGTCCCATGCGAGGGATCGGCGATGATCGGCAAATGGGAGAGCTTCTTGATCACGGGAATCGCAGCGATATCGAGGGTGTTGCGCGTGTAGGTTTCGAACGTGCGGATGCCGCGCTCGCACAGAATCACGTTGTAATTGCCTCCGGCCATGATGTATTCGGCGGAAAGCAAGAGTTCTTCGATCGTCGCGGACATGCCGCGCTTCAGCAGCACCGGCTTCTGCACTTCGCCGAGAGCGCGCAACAAGTGATAGTTCTGCATATTGCGCGCGCCCACCTGCAAGATATCAACCATGGGCAGAATCATGGAAATCTGCGACGCGTCCATCACTTCGCTGCAAACGAGCAGTCCGTGCTTGTCGGCGGCGTCGCGCATCAGTTTGAGCGCCTTTTCACCCATGCCCTGGAAGCTATACGGTGATGAGCGCGGCTTGAATGCTCCGCCGCGCAGAACTTTGGCGCCGTTGCGCGCCACGCCTTCCGCGATGATTCCTATCTGCTCGGGTGATTCCACCGAGCACGGCCCAGCCATCACGATGACTTCCGAGCCGCCCACGCGGACGCCACGCGGAAGCTCAACGATGGTGCCCTCCGGACGAAAAGCGCGGCTCGCGAGCTTATACGGCTGCGTGATGCGCACCACTTCGCGGACGCCTTCGATCAACTCGAGGGCGCGCGGATCAAAATCTGCACGCACGCCCACGGCACCCAGCACCGTCTGGGACTCCCCGGTCGAGCGATGCACGTCAAACCCATAGGCTACCAAGCGATCGATTACGTGCTGGATTTGCTCGTCGCTTGCGCCCGTCTGCATTACGACAACCATGTCGTTCTCCTGACTAAAATGTATCGCAGTTTAAGAGTGACTGGCGGCACAGCTCATTCCTGCTGAGATTCGCCACTCGGCTGCATGGCGTGGCGCTCCACCGAACGCGCTTCGTCGAGGATGCGTTCGAACAGGCGCCGGATCGCAGTATCCGGCAGCGGCCCGGTGTTGCTGCGCTCCGCGGCCGCCAGCACTTCTTTCTCTCGCTCGGGCTGGTAAAGAGGCAGATGACGTTCCTGCTTGATCCGGCCAATCTCCATCGCGCAGCGCGAGCGCTCGTTGAGCAGCGTGACCAATCGGCGGTCGATCTCGTCTATGCGGCGGCGCCAGTCGTCGATATTCATGGAAGTTGCCCGCAACCAATTCTCTCACGCACCCGGTTCGCGGCGGCTCATTCCTTTGCCCGCGGCGCGCTTCAGTAAACGAATCCGCGCGGCTACCGCGGCGGCCGCATCGGTGGGCGTTTTCGCGCGCTCGATCTCTTCCATGAGCGCGGAGCCGACCACGGCTGCGTCCGCGAGCCCGCCGAGCACCGAGATGTGCCCTGGCAGCGAAATACCGAAGCCGATGGCCAAGGGCAATGATGTGGCCTGCCGCGCACGCCGCACCAGCGCCGGCAAATCCTGGGGCAAGCTTTCGCGCGCGCCGGTTACGCCGGTGCGCGACACCAGATACAAAAAGCCGCTCGACGCCGCGGCAATCGCGGGAAAGCGATTCGCGCTCGTGGTTGGCGCGGCAAGAAAAACCGTGTCCAATCCACGTGCGTGTAGCGCCGCGCGATAGTTTCCCGCTTCCTCGGGCGTAAGGTCGGTGATCAGCGCGCCATCGGCTCCCGCAGTCGCGGCACGCTCGGAAAATTTCGCCAGCCCCATCTGCAAAATCGGATTGTAGTAGCTAAAGAGCAGCAGCGGAACTTGGCTTTCCTTACGGATCGCCGCCACAAGTTCCAGTACTCCGGCGAGCGTGGCCCCAGCACGTAACGCGCGTTCGCTTGCGCGCTGAATCGTAGGGCCGTCGGCAAGCGGATCGCTAAACGGCACGCCCAGCTCGATGACGTCAGCGCCCGCCTCCGCAGCCGCCAACACGATCTGCCGGGCGGCATCCAGCGTTGGGTCGCCGGCGGTGATGTAGGCCACCAGCCCCATCTCTCCCGCGCGCGAGAGTTCGGCGAACCGCTTGCCGATGCGCGTCACATGAGGAATTTCCGATGTGATAGGAGAGGTCAAGTTTGCACGCGGCTATTCTTAGAGAAACTTCGCCAGCGTCTCCATATCTTTGTCCCCGCGACCGGAAACGTTGAGAATCACCACGGACTCGCGCGGCATTTTGGGTGCACGCTCTATTAAGCAGGCCACCGCGTGCGCGCTTTCGAGCGCGGGGATGATTCCCTCCTGGCGAGCCAGAATGCGCGCGGCATCAAGAGCGGCAGTATCGCTGACGGCGGTATATTCGGCGCGGCCCTGGTCCGCAAGCCAAGCATGCTCGGGACCCACGGCCGGATAATCAAGGCCCGCGGAAATCGAATGCGTCGTTGCGATTTGGCCATCAGAATTTTGGAGCACGTATGTGTAGGTGCCGTGCAGCACGCCAGGCTTCGCACCCGCAAAGCCTGCCGCCGCGGCCAAACGCGCGGCGTGTTCCCCGGCGCCGTGCCCACGGCCCCCGGCTTCGACGCCCACCAGCTTTACGGAGGCGTCGCCCAAAAAAGCGTGGAAGAGTCCAATGGAATTTGAACCTCCGCCAACGCACGCAAATAGCGCATCGGGCACGCGGCCTTCGGCTTGCAGAATCTGTTCGCGGGCCTCGCGGCCAATCACGGAATGAAAATCGCGCACCATTTGCGGGTAAGGATGCGGCCCCAGCACGGAACCAAGCAGGTAATGGGTGGTGCGGACGTTCGTCACCCAGTCGCGCATCGCTTCATTGATTGCATCCTTCAGCGTGCGGCTACCGGAATCCACGCCAATCACTTCAGCGCCCAGCAAACGCATCCGAGAAACGTTGAGCCGCTGGCGCTCCATATCCTCCGTACCCATATAAACCGTGCACTGCAAGCCCAGCCGCGCCGCGACGGTGGCCGTGGCTACACCGTGCTGTCCCGCGCCGGTTTCTGCAACAACTCTAGGCTTCCCCATGCGCACGACGAGCAGGCCTTGCCCGATGCAATTATTAATTTTGTGCGCGCCGGTATGGAGCAAATCCTCGCGCTTCAGGTAGATGCGCGGGCCGCCCAGATGCGCGGTCAGGCGCTCCGCAAATTGCAGCGGCGTCGGCCGGCCGGCGAAATCGCGCAATAGCACGAGTAGATCGGCCGCGAATTTCGGATCCTTCTGCGCGGCGATATAAGCAGCTTCCAACTCCGCTACCGGAGCCATCAGGGTCTCCGGCACGTAGCGCCCGCCGTAGGGACCAAATCGGCCCTGGGCGTCGGGCCAGATTTGTGCCAGAGAAGCGGTGTGTGAGGGAACCGTCATTGCAGACCCCCGGCTTGCGCGGCGAGCTTGCTGTTGGCGCGCTCAACCGCGCGCATGAACGCACGCACGAGACCCGGATCCTTTTTCCCGACCTCGATTTCAAGACCGGTGGCCACATCGACGGCGTACGGACGGGAGACGTCGATCGCTTCCGCGACGTTTTCGGGCGTCAAGCCGCCGGCAAGCACGATCCGAGCGTAGCGGCCCGCCTCGCGAGCCAATCCCCAGTCCCACGGCTTTCCTACACCGCCGCGCAACACCGGATCGAAGCGTTCGAGTAAAATTGCGGAAGCGCGGCTGAATTTGCGCAGGCTCTCGGGATCGAAATCCCGCTTCACCGGAAAAGCCTTCACCACCGGCGCTTTCACGCAAAGCTCCTCCACGTCGCTTGGGCTTTCATTACCGTGAAGTTGAATTCCCGTGAGCCGCAGTGCGCGAGTGAGTGCCGCGATCACTTCGGGCTGCCAATCCACATAGACGCCGATGCGATCCACATAGGGAGGGAGACGACGCAGGATGTCCCAAGCAACGTAGGGACTAATCACGCGAGGGCTGGGCGGATAAAAATTGAAACCGAGTGCGCTCGCGCCTTCGTCCACGGCCAGCTTGGCATCCTCCCAAGAGGTGATGCCGCAAATCTTCACGCGCACCATCAGGAGCCGCCTGCCAGCAGCGCCGCCAATGCAGCCCCGGGATCGGGCTGAGACATCAAGTACTCACCAATCAGGAATGCGTCAAAACCGGCTGCGCGCAACCGCTGTAACTCAGCCGGCGTGCGAAATCCCGATTCGCTCACAGCGATGCATTCTTCTGGAATCGCTTCAGCCAGTTCGATAGATACGCCAGTGCGAACCTCGAGCGTGCGCAGATCGCGATTGTTCACGCCGACAATGCGCGCTCCCGCCGCCAGCGCGCGATCAAGTTCCTGGCGCGTGTGCACCTCCACCAGCGGCTCCATTCCGAGCTCCCGGCCCAAAGCCAGCAACTCGCCCAGCAGCCCATCCGGCAGCGCGGCCACTATCAGCAGAAAGGAATCCGCATCGGCGGCGCGCGCTTCCCACACTTGCCAAGGATCGAGGATAAAATCCTTGCGCAGCACGGGAATCGTTACGGCTTTGCGAGCAGCGCTCAAATTCTTAAGCGAGCCTTGAAAAAACTCTTCCTCCGTAAGCACGGAAAGCGCGGCCGCTCCTGCGCGTTCGAGCCCCAGGGCAAGGTCAATTGGGTGGAAATCTTCGCGAATCACACCGCGCGATGGCGAAGCTTTCTTCAATTCTCCGATCACGTTAGTACCCGAGCGGGTAAGCGCGCCGGCAAAATCGCGCACGGGAGCGGCCGCCTTCGCCGCGATGCGCAACACGGTTTCCGGCAGCACGCGCTTGCGATGCGAAATGGCCGCGCGGCGCACCTCCAGAATGCGATCGAGCACCGTGCCG
Source organism: uncultured Acidobacteriota bacterium (assembly GCA_963703805.1). Lineage (GTDB taxonomy): Bacteria > Acidobacteriota > Terriglobia > Acidiferrales > UBA7541 > DASTCZ01. The sequence goes on from CAVPFO010000002.1 coordinate 624,206, forward strand.
GATTTGGTCTCTAAAGCCACGTTAGATACACGGCTCCGCCATGCACAAATCGAATGTTTCCATGCTAGGTGGCGATTGCTGGTATGTCAATTTACCGGGCGAAATTGGCGCGATGGCCCTCCACGCCTTCGCCGGACGTATGATACGATTACGTAGCGCTTGGGGCGCATCCGGTCCGCGGAAAGGGCAGAAGCCCACCTCTTCGAAATTCAGCTTCGCGAACCTTCTTTCAGCCCGACGTGCGGACAACGGGCGATTTATTCGAAAGGAGGTCGCTATGACGACCGATCTGCCTGAATCGCCGCGTCCGCTTCCGGACCGCCCGAATCTCCGCCATCTGAAAAATCAAGCCAAGGATTTGCTGAAATCCGGTGGGGCACATTCACTTACAGATGCCCAATTTCAGATCGCCCCGTCTCTACGGTTTTGCCAGCTGGCCAAAACTCAAAGCTCATGTCGAATCGGAGGAGGATATCGCGCTATTGAAGCAGGCGATCGACGCCAACGATTTCGACAAAGTGAAGAGCTTGATGACGCGAAACCCGGCACTGCATCGCGCGCCGTTGGGCTATACCAAAAATGGCCCGCTCACCTAGGTGGCGGTTACCGTGATCGCGCGCGGCGAACCTATCTTCCCTAACGCCAGGAAGATGTCCGGTTTCGCAACGTGCAATCCCACAAGCGGCCAATGACGCCACCCGGACACCCTACAGGTCGCACTTAACACTTTGCCCGTCAATATGATACAAAGGGACGAGGGCGGCCCGGCAGTTGCCGTTTCTTATTAGGAATAGGACCCCTTCGGGAAGGACTGATCCATGGACATTGCTAGACCATCAGCGGCTCGCCAACGCAAGATTCGGCGCATCATTTACGGCTTGGTGGCGGCCATCGTAGTGGTGGGAGTTACGCTGGGGCTGTCGCGCCTCAAGCCTCGCGCACCGACGGTAGATGGGTCGGTCGAGTGGGCGCAACCTGTCCAGCGCGGCAACATGTTGCGGCAGGTTCGTGGCCTCGGAACATTGGTGCCCGAGGACATCCGCTGGATTCCCGCGCAATCCGCCGCCAAGGTCGACAAGATCCTGCTGCGCTCCGGCGCGCAAGTCCATCCTGATTCCATCATCATGGAATTGAGCGACCCTCAATTGCAGAGCGATGCGTTCACCGACGAAGCTCTCTATAAGCAAGCGCAAGCAGATTACGATGCCCTCAAGGCTAAACTCGATAGCGACCTCATGACGCAAAAGAGCGCCTCGGCGCAGGTCGAAAGCCTGTACCAACAGGCGGTCACCACCTTGAAGTATGACCAGCAGATGCTTGAGGCAGGGATTGGACCGCAAAATAAGGTAGACCTCGACAAAGTGTCCGTCGAGCAATTGGCCATCCAGGAAAAACTCTCCCAACAGGGATTGGGCGTCGCGGTCGAGTCTGATAAAGCGCAACTGGCTTCCGGGGCGGAAAAAGTAGACTCCGCGAAGGGTTTGTATGAACTGAAGCACAGCCAGCTCGACGCGCTGCATGTGCGTGCCGGCATGAACGGCATTCTGCAGTGCGTTTGTAGCTCTACGGGCACCACCTATACCGACGTGCAAGTGGGCCAGCAGGTCGTGCTGGGCACAAACCTGGCGCGCGTGGCCGATCCTACGCGCCTGAAGGCTACGGTGCAGATTCCCGAAACCCAAGCGAAAGACGTTCTGCTCAACCAGAAAGCCGAAGTGGATACGCGCAACGGAATCGTAAAGGGCCACGTTACGCGCGTGGCCGGAGCCGTGGTCAACGGCACCGTGGATGTGGACATTTCTTTCGACGAGCCATTGCCGCCGAGCGCCCGTCCGGACCTGAGCGTGGACGGCACGATCACCATCGAAAACCTGACGAATGTGCTTTACGTCGGCCGGCCCGTACATGGCGAACCAAACAGCACGGTCGGCCTCTTCAAAGTGAGCCCCGACGGGAGTGAAGCCACGCGCGTCCAGGTAAAGCTGGGTCGCGCCTCCGTGAATACCATGGAGGTTTTAAGCGGGCTGAATGAGGGCGACGTGGTGATTCTGTCGGATATGTCCAATTGGGATGCGGTGGACCGTATCGAACTTTCGCCGCGCATCCAGGGCCATTAGGCCGATTTGGCGTTGAACTGTTGGGAGTCCCGGCGTCTTGGATGGTGTGCGGTCCTCCTGGCGCTGGAGTTGCAGCCTGTGCGTCAAAACATGTAGCAGCGTTTCATCAAGGGCAAGCCGGGGCTGTGGTCTGGCGGGGTAACCATGGAAACCCTCTGGCAGGATTTTCGCTACGCCGTACGCATGTTGCTGAAGCGGCCGGGCTTCACAGCCGTCGCGGTTCTCTCCTTAACCCTCGGAATCGGCGCTAACACCACGATTTTCACGTTTGTGAAGGCGGTGTTTCTCCAAGGTGTCCCGGTAAAAGACGCCAGCCGGGTGATGGCCGTTTTTTCCACGCAGGAAAGCCGAGACGGCACGAATCTGCACTTTCTGCCGTTGACGGTTTATAACGCGCTCGACATTCGGGAAAACAACGACATTTTTTCCGGTTCTTCGGTCGTGATCGGTACCGGCGCGCCGCTGGAGATCTCCGGCAAAAACACTCAGGTCTTCGTCGAGCTCGTAAACGCTAATTTCTTTGACGTGCTGGGTGTGCACCCGCGGCTCGGCAGATCTTTTGCGCCCGATGAGGACATGACCCCCGGCGCGAAGCCCGTGGCTGTGCTCAGCACCGCATTGTGGAACACCCAATTTGGCGCTGACCGGAATATCCTCGGCCAAAATATCCGGCTCAACGGACAGGACTATACGGTGGTGGGCGTGGCGCCGGCCGATTTCCACAACGTCGGCACCCTCGGCAGTCCGGGAGTATGGGTTCCGTTGATGATGCACGATCAACTGCTCACCGGAATCGCCAAGACATCGTATTACGATCGCGGATTCCGGACGGCCGCGATGGTCGGACGGCTCAAGCCGGGAATCAGCTTTGTGGCGGCGCAAACTTCCCTTCGAGCGCTGGCCAGTTCATTGGAGCGAGAGTACCCAAAGCAGAATGCGGGCCGCAGCGCTGAGATGCTGCCGATCGATCAGACCAATATCCCGCCGAACCAGCGCAGCCTCTTCCTGCTGGCTGGCACGCTGATGATGACTATCGTCGGGCTGGTGTTGCTGATCGCCTGCGCGAACGTGGCGAATCTGTTGCTCGCGCGCGCCACGCAACGCCAGCGCGAAATCGCGATCCGGCAAGCGATGGGCGCCTCGCGATGGCGCCTGGTTCAGCAACTGATCACGGAAAGCTTGCTCTTGAGCTTGATCGCGGCCGCTCTGGGAATCCTGTGTGCGTATTGGGTGCGTCCGCTGCTCATGAGGTTACTGCTCGCGAACCGGCCGAATCTGGATACTTCGCTCGATCTACGCGTGCTGCTCTTCACGCTCGCGCTGGCGGTGGGAGCTTCGCTGGTCTTCGGTCTGGCGCCGGCGCTGCAGGCTTCCAAGCCCAGCCAGCTCACGGCGCTACGTGACCGCACAGACGCTCCCACGGGAAGCACGCGGTGGTACGGCCTGCGCGGCGCGCTGGTAATGCTGCAGGTCGCTTTTTCGCTCGTCGCGCTTGTCGGCGCAGGGCTTTTCATCCACAGCCTTCGCAACGCACAGCAATCCAATCCTGGATTCGAAGTGGCACACGCGCTGGTGTTTGACCTCGACCTGGGTGCGGAGCACTATCCGCAAGCCCGCGCCGAACAATTTCACCGCGAATTGCTCGAGCGCTTGCGTGCGCTCCCCATGCTAACGGGAGCGGCCATCACAGACACCGATCCTTTCAGCGGAAACATCCAGCGCACCACATTCCCAGACGGCGTGGACATCACCGATTCGCGCAACGGCAAACTCACGCCGATCATCGCGGTGTCGCCCGGCTTTTTCTCCTCCTATGGAATTCAGATGCTGCAAGGCCGCGACTTCGACGATCACGATGACATGAATTCGAATCGCGTGGCGATCGTCAACCAGGCGCTCGCCGACCGTACCTGGCCGAATCAAAACCCGCTCGGCAAGCACCTGCATTTCCTGGGCGAGACGTGGAACGTGGAAGTGGTGGGTCTGGTGCCGACGGTGAAATACTTGACGCTGGGCGAGCCGCCCCAACCCCTCGTTTACTTCCCGCTCAAGCAGGACTACACACCGGCATTCGCGGTCGTGGTGCGCACGAAGGGCGATCCAAGCGCGGCCATCAGCAGCGTGCGGGTAACCGTGCAATCATTGGACGCCGCGCTTCCGGTTCGCAACGTGCAAACTTTGCCGCAGGTGATCGATCTGGTGCTGGAGGCGCCGCGGCTCGGCGCGGAAATGCTCGGAGCCTTTGGCGTGCTCGCGCTGTTGCTGGCGGCTGTCGGCACGTACGGCGTGATGTCTTATTCGGTGGGCCAGCGCACTCGAGAAATCGGGGTGCGCATGGCGATGGGTGCGCAACCCGGCGACGTGATGCGACTCATGCTTGGCGGTGGAATGGCGATGGTGCTGGTAGGCGTGGCCCTGGGCTTGGGGATTTCGACGGCGCTTACGCGCAGCATGAATAGCCTGCTATTTAACATCGGCAATTTCGATCCGGTGACGTTTGTGGCCACGTCGGCGCTGTTGCTGCTCGTGGCGTTGGTAGCCTGCTGGCTGCCGGCGCGCCGCGCAATGTCGGTCGACCCCATGATCGCGTTGCGGTACGAGTAAGAGAGGTCTCATGGAAACACTTCTCAAGGATTTGCGCTTTGCGATCCGCACGCTGGTAAAAAAGCCTGCCTTCACAGCGGTAGCCGTGCTCTCGCTTGCCTTGGGCATTGGCGCAAACACGACCATTTTCACATTGGTGAACGCGGTCCTGCTGCATCCGATTCCTGTAAAAGACCCCTCGCGCGTAGTCAGCGTCTATACGACGGATCAGCGAAACAAAGGGCCCTTCAGCCAGTTCATGCAGAGCTCTGTTTTGAACGCGAAAGACTACCGCGAGAAAAATGACGTTTTCGAATCCTCCGCGCTGATCGTGGATACCGGAGCCAACCTGGACGTTTCCGGCACGCCCGCACTGGTTAACGCCGAACTTGTCAGCGGAAACTATTTCGACGTTCTGGGCGCGCGTTTCAGCCTCGGCCGGGGATTTCTTCCGGACGAAGACCTAAAACCTGGAGCGAGTGCTGTCGCGGTTTTGAGCTACCAGCTTTGGCAGCAGCGTTTTGGCGGCGAAGCTGATGTGATCAACCGCACGATCCTGCTCGATCGCCAGCCTTTCACGGTAGTTGGCGTCACGCCCGAGGGATTTCGTGGTGTTAACGCTCTCGGTGGGCCCGATCTATGGGTTCCTATGATGATGCACGGCGCCCTGCTTACGGGAGTCCAGGTGGAATGGTTTGATCAGCGCCGCCCGCTCATGGCAGACATGGTGGCCCGGCTGAAGCCCGGGGTAAGCGTCGCTCAAGCACAATCTTCCATAGACGCACTGGCCGGCCATTTGCGCGAGGAATATCCCACGGACAACGCGGAGCGCGGCGTGACTTTGCTGCCTTTGTCCGAGGCGCTGGTCAATCCAAATTTGCGAACTTACTTCGTGCAAGCGGGCTTGTTGCTGATGGTCGTCGTGGGGCTCGTCTTACTGATTGCCTGCGCCAATGTCGCCAATCTTTTGCTTTCGCGCGCTACGCAGAGGCAACGGGAGATCGCGATCCGGCTGTCGCTGGGGGCATCGCGCGAACGGTTAGTTCGCCAATTGCTAACGGAGAGCTTGCTTCTGGCTGCAGTAGCCGGCGGGGTCGGGATTTTGTTTGCCTTCTGGTCGCGGAACCTGCTGTGGTCCTTACGTCCGAGTTTCTTGACGGAAGGTTCGATCGATTTGTCGCTCGATTCCCGCGTGCTGATTTTTACGTTTGCGCTGGCCATTTTTGCGACCGTGCTTTTTGGCTTGATTCCTGCGTGGCGTGCTTCAAAACCCACGCAGATTGCATCGCTGCGAGATCGTACCAACGTGCCTTCCGGTTCCGTGCACTGGTATGGAGTCCGGGGAATTCTTGTGATGACGCAGGTTGCACTATCCCTGATCGCATTGGTCGGGGCCGGCCTCTTCGTACACAGCCTGCAAAATGCGCAAGACGTTGACTCAGGCTATGAAACGAAACACCTGATGATGCTTTCCTTTGATTTGGGTTCGGCTCGCTATACTCAGCCGCAAGGCGAGCAATTTCTTCGCAGCGTCAATGAGCGCCTAAGCGCGCTGCCTATGGTCTCGGCGGTAAGCGTCACGGATTCCGCCCCCTTTGCCGGAGGGCTGCAACGCACGGTATTTCCGGAGGGCGTGGATACGACGGACCGGCGCAGTGGGAAGCTGACGCCCGTCATCGCCGTCACCCCCGGCTATTTTGCCGCTTCTGGCGTGTCGCTCGAACGCGGCCGCGACTTCACGGAACAGGATGGTCCCAATTCCCCGCTCGTCGCGGTGGTGAATCAGACCATGGCCAATGCGGTGTGGCCTGGACAAGACGCTATCGGCAAGCACATGCGCTTTTTTGGCGAAAATTGGGACGTCGTGGTTGTCGGCATCGCAAAGAACGCAAAGTACCTGACGTTGGGAGAGCCATCGCAGCCGATCGTTTACTTCCCCCTCAAGCAAGAATACAACCCATTTTTGACCTTGCTCGTCCGCACCACCGCAAACCCCTCCGGCGCTATCGCGAGCGTCCGGGGAACAGTGCAATCGCTCGATCCATCGCTCCCACTTTTGAACGTCCAAACCATGGAGCAGGTGATGAACGATTCGCTATGGGCTCCGCGCATGGGTGCTGGCCTCTTGGGCGCATTTGGCGTCCTGGCGCTTCTGCTGGCGGCCATGGGCACCTATGGTGTGATGGCGTACACAGTGTCACAGCGCACGCAGGAGATTGGTTTGCGAATGGCCCTAGGGGCACAGCGCGTCGACATTCTTCGCCTCATTCTGTCTGGGGCCATGGCGATGGTTTTGGTCGGCGTCGGCGCAGGATTGTTGGCGGCCCTGTTAGCGGTGCGGAGCTTGGGGACTTTGCTTTTTGATATCGGCGGATTTGACGCTTTCAGTTTTTTTGGCACGGCGGCATTGTTGGTGGCTGTAGCGCTGATCGCTTGCTGGATACCTGCGCGCCGCGCGATGCGGGTCGATCCGATGGTGGCGCTGCGGTATGAATAGTCTGGCTCGGAACGGTTGGAGAACGGTGTAAATAACATGCCAGTAACGATAAACCTTGTGTTAGCATGCGCTTAGCGAACGGCACACACAAGATACGAACGAATCGAAATTTTCAACAGGCCTGCGGATGACCCTATTTGTTTTGAAACGTCTGATGTCGTGAGAACATTTTCGGCCGAGATTCGTAGATATAGAAGGAATCCGGGCAAATTAAGGAGAGCAACCCCAACATGGCCAACGCGAACGATATTTTGATTTCGATGGAGAGCGTGAAGAAAGTGTTCCTCACCGACGAGGTGGAAACGCATGCTCTCGCCAACATCCACCTCCAGATCAAGCGCGGCGAATATGTGGCGATCAACGGCCCGTCGGGCTGCGGCAAGTCCACGCTTCTCTCGATCCTCGGCTTACTTGATTCGCCGTCCGATGGCGAGTACGTCCTCAACGGAAAATCGGTGGCAAATCTTTCGCTTTCCGAGCGCACGCGCATCCGTAACCGCGAGATCGGTTTCATATTCCAGGCATTCAACCTCATCGGCGATCTCAATGTTTACGAAAACGTCGAGTTGCCACTGACTTACCGCGGAATGGGCGCTTCCGAGCGTAAACAGCGCGTCCAACAGGCACTCGAGAAGGTCGGCATGGCGCACCGCATCAAGCACTACCCTTCGCAGCTTTCCGGCGGTCAGCAGCAGCGCGTCGCCGTGGCGCGAGCGCTGGTCGGCGACCCCTCGATCCTACTGGCGGACGAGCCGACCGGTAACTTGGATTCGAAAAACGGCGAAGCGGTGATGGATTTGATGACCGAGCTGCACCGTGGCGGCGCCACGCTCTGCATGGTGACGCACGACCCGCGTTATGCGCGGTTTGCGGATCGCAGCATTCACCTGTTTGACGGCCGCATCGTCGAGGAAAATTTCGAAGAAAGCGAAGCCGCTGCGCACTAATTCGAAGGCGGCAAGCTTTTCACTTTTGGGTTCGAAAAGAACGCCTGTGGCGCAGTTTTGGACGATTGTCTGCTGCCGAAGGCGTTCGTTTTTTGTATGGTAGTTTCCTCGATGAAATTGCCTCGCCATTGCTTTTGCAAACTCTCTGACGTTCATTCCTGTGTGATGGCATTCACGAAACTCCTGGTGGAGGCACGATGAAAACTCTTTGGCAGGATCTGTGGTTTGGCGCACGAGTCTTGCTACGCCGCCCCAGTGTGACCGCGATCGCCATCTTGACGCTCGCCCTCGGCATCGGCGCAAACACCGCGATCTTCACGGTCGTAGACGCCGTCTTGCTGCGCCCACTCCCCTACAAAGACCCGAGCCATCTCGTTCTCCTGCAAGAAGACTCTCATCAAGTGCCGGGCATGAGCATCTCCATGGCGGATTTCGACGACTGGCGCACCATGAACACCGTTTTCGACGCCATGGCGCCTTATCAAGCGGATAGCGTGGTCCTCACGGGCATGGGTGACGCCGAACGGCTGCAGATGCGCACCATCACTGCAGGGCTTTTCTCAACTTTGGGTGTCCAGCCCATCCTGGGCCGCGCCTTGACGCCGGATGACGACAAAGTTGGAGCCGCCCCGGTGGTTCTGTTAAGCGACTCCTTTTGGTCTCGTAAGTTTGGACGTGACCCAAGCGTGATCGGCAGGCCGCTCACGCTTGACGGCGAGGTTTACACGATCATCGGCGTGCTACCGAGCAGCCATTTCCACACATCGTGGCGCCAATTTTCCGCGTTCAGCTCGCTGTGGCGCCACGAAGACACGCTCGGCGGCCAAGCGAGGCGCGACGAACATCCGGGCATTTACGCGATCGCGCATCTGAAGCCTGGCGTGACGATTCAACAGGCGCAAGCGCAGATGCACGACATCGCCGATCGGCTGGCTCGTGAATACCCGAAAACGAATATCGGTACCACCGCGACCGTCCTACCGCTACTGGACGCCATCGTCGGCGACGAACGTCCTGGGCTGCTGGTGGTGATGGCTGCCGCGGCGTTTGTGCTTCTGATCGCATGCGCCAATGTGGCGAACCTGATGCTCGCGCGCGCGAATGAGCGTCAGAAAGAAATGGCGATTCGCGCGGCGATGGGCGCCAGCCGGCCGCGATTGATCCGTCAGTTGCTCACGGAAAGTATGCTGCTGGGAATTGCCGGCGGCATTTTGGGGCTGGCGGCAGCTTATGCATCGGTGGGTGTGCTCACCGGAATGGCGTCCGCGAATCTGCCTCGCGTGGAAGATGTCTCGGTGGATCATCGAGTGCTGTTCTTTTGTATGGCCGCCTCTCTGCTGACGGCGTTATTTTTCGGCATCATCCCCGCGCTGCAATCTTCCCGTACAGACGTACACGACGCTCTCAAAGAGGGAGGGCGCGGCACCAGCGCGGGAGCCGGGCGCCGGCGTGTGCGGTCTTTGCTGGTCATCGCTGAGATTGCGATCTCAGTAGTGTTGCTGATCGGCGCTGGTCTGATGATCAAGAGTCTGTACAGGGTGTTGCGAGCCGACCCCGGCTTCGAGCCGGCGCACGCGGTGGCCGCCAGCTTCTCGATGCCGGACGCCACTTATAAAGATGACTCCAAGAAGCGCCAGTTCGTGGATCAACTCGTCGCCAAACTTTCCGCCGTTCCTGGTGTGCAGGCCGCCGGGTTGAAGAACCCGCTTATGGGTGGCTGGCAGAGCGGCTATCTGATTCAGGGCCGTCCGCTGCCGCAGCCAGGCAAGGGCACGTCCACGGACATTTCGCGGATGACGCCCGGTGCTTTCGGGGCCATGGGCATCCGACTCATCCGCGGCCGCTACTTCACGCCCTTCGACAATGAAAAGAGCGAGAACGTATGCATCATAGACTCGACCTTCGCGCAAACCGAGTTTCCCGGAGAGGATCCTCTTGGGAAACATTTGGCAGTGTCGGGTACTACGGAGAAACCCATTTGGATGAACGTTGTCGGCGTGGTGTCGCATACAAAGAATTATGGAGTCGACCAGCCGTCGAGAGTGGAAACCTACGTTCCTTTCGATCAAATGCCCAGCGGAGGAGGAAGCATTGTCATCCGTTATGCCGGTGATCTGTCCGGACTGACGCCTTCCATCCACGCGGCGGCGCGCGCGCTCGATCCCGACGTGCCGGTCGGACCGGTGCGCACGCTTGGCGAGATCGTTGGCGATAATACCGCGCCACGGCGGCTTTCCGTGATCCTGCTGACGATCTTTGCCGGTCTCGCATTGGCTTTGGCGGCGATTGGAATTTATGGCGTAATGTCCTACGTAGTAACGCAGCGCAGCCATGAAATCGGAATCCGAATCGCGCTCGGGGCCGAGAAACGTGACGTAATGCGCCTGGTTTTGGGCGACGGCATGTCGCTTCTTGGAATCGGAGTCGTCGCAGGTGTCGCCGGCGCATTATTCCTGACGCGGCTCGTGCAATCCTTGCTGTTCCAAGTGAGGCCCACAGACGTTGCGACATTCGTGAGCATTCCGGTGATCCTTGCGGCGGTGGCCTTCTTCGCGTGTTATGTGCCGGCCCGGCGCGCCACCCAGGTCGATCCGATTATCGCATTACGCGACGAATAGAACCGTCGGCCTGAGCCACGGCCATTTGCCTTCGAACATTCCCTTCCCTCTTCACGTATAGACTGTTAAGGACGTGACTCGAATTGTCGTCACCGCCGGGTCACGTCTTTGCATCGCGCCTGGGGGTTCCCGTGGAAAAGCTCTGGCAGGACGTCCGTTTCGCCTTTCGCATGCTCCGCAAATCGCCCGGCTTTACGGCGATTGCCGTGCTGGCCCTGGGCCTCGGAATTGGTGCGAACACCGCCATCTTTAGCATCGCCGACGCCTTCCTGCTGAAGCCCGTCAAGCTTCCGGACGCGCAGCACCTCTTTGTGGTGTTGGAGCGTGCGCCTGGACAAACGCAAGCCGCGAACAGCGTGTCCCCGGCAAATTTTCACGATTGGCAAGAGCAAATGAAGTCTTTTGAGTCCATGGCCGCCTGGCAATGGGATGACGTTAACCTCACGGGTGTGGGCACGCCCGAAAAAGTGCAAGGCTTCTCGGTCACCGCCAATTTCTTTGATGTTTGCGGTGTGCGGGCATTGGCGGGCCGCACGTTCCTGGGCGGAGAAGATCAGCCGGGCCACGACAATAGCGTGGTGCTGAGTCATGGCCTGTGGCAGCGGACCTTTGGCTCCGATCCGAAACTCCTGGGCCAGACAATCCATCTCGATGGCAAGCCCTACGCGGTGATCGGGATCATGCCGCGCTCTTTCAATTTTCCGATGACTGCGGAGTTGTGGGTACCCCTCGCGTTGACGCCACAACAATGGCAGGCGCGAAACACGCACGGACTTTTTGTACTCGCGAAACTGAAATCGAACGTCACACGCGAGGGCGCCAACGCCGAAATGGCCGCGGAGGTGCAACGCTTGAGCGACGCTTATCCCGCAACAAATCGCGGCTGGGGCGCACGCGTTACACCGTTGGCGATCTTCCTCGTCGGCGACGATACGCGCGCCTACACGTTCCTGCTGATGGGCGCCGTGGGATTCGTGCTGTTGATCGTTTGCGCCAATGTGGCAAACCTACAGTTCGTGCGTGGTGCCAGCCGCCAGAAGGAGATTGCCATCCGCGCGGCCCTAGGTGGTAGCCGTTGGCGCGTGATCCGGCAACTGATCACGGAAAGCTTGCTGCTGGGTCTCGGCGGGGCGGCAATTGGTTTGATTCTTGCAAAATGGGCCATAGCGCTGATCCTAGCGAATATGCCCGGAGATGTCGCTAAGTGGATTGCCGGCTGGGATGAAATTGGTTTGGACGGCCGCGCGCTAGCCTTTACCATTTTGGCGGCACTGGTCGCTGGAGTTGTCGCCGGATTGCTTCCAGCTTTCGAAACGACGCGGTTTGACGTCAATTCCGTTTTGAAGGAAGGTGGCCGGTCCAGCTCCAGCGGCCGTGGACGCCACAAACTGCGCGACGTTTTGGTGATCACGCAGGTCGCTTCGGCAGTGGTGCTGCTCGTAGGCGCAGGGTTGATCGTACGCGGCTTCCGCTCCCTGATGGACCTGAATCGCGGATTCGATCCAGAAACGGTCTTAACCATACAGATGAACCTGTCCGCGGCCAAATATGACACGCCGCAACGCATGGCGGCCTTCTACGATCAGGTGCTAGATCGCTTAGGTGCGCTGCCTGGAGTGCAACGGGCCAGCGTAACGACATCCGTTCCACTATCTCAGGAGCAAACCAGCCAATATTTCACGCGCGAGGACCAGCCCTGGCGCGACGCGAGCGAATTGCATGCGGTCTCGTCCCAAGTGATTAGCCCGGATTACTTTCGATTGCTGCGAATCTCACTCGTTCGCGGGCGGGAATTCGGAGAATCGGATGGCGCCGTGGCTCCCGGTGTCGCGTTGGTGAGCCAGAGTATGGCGCGAGCATATTGGCCCAACGGTGACGCCATTGGCCATCGCCTGAAAATCGGTGCGAACGATTCGAAAAACCCGTGGATGATGATCGTCGGCATCGTGGCGGACGTGAAAATGGATTGGAACGATCAGGGCCCTGAATACGCGATGTATCGCCCCTATCGCCAGGCGCCGCGCAGTTCCACCTCGCTGTTGCTGCGAACCGAGGGCGACCCGATGGCGCTCGTGTCCGCGGTCCGCGCCTCAGTAGCGGCCGTGGACGCCGATCAGCCGCTCTATGAAATCAAACCGATGACCCAGGTGGTGAAAGAGTCCGTCATCGGCATTGCTTACGTCGCGGTCATGATGGGAGTCATGGGCGTAATGGCGCTGGTGCTCGCCGCGGTTGGAGTATACGGCGTCATGGCGTTCGTCGTGCAGCAGCGCACGCACGAGATCGGCATTCGCATGGCCCTGGGCGCGCAACACCGCGATGTGCTGCGGTTGGTGATCGGTGGGGGCCTGCTGCTCACTGGTATCGGGTTACTGGCCGGGATCCCGTTGAGCGTGGGCCTCGCTCACTTGTTAGCCGGATTCATCTATGGAGTGAGTGCAAACAACCCGGTAACCTTTGCCGGCAGTGCGGTGGTTTTGATCGGAATCGCGTGCGTGGCGTGCTGGGTGCCCGCGCGCCGCGCGCTGCGCACCGACCCGGTCGTTGCGCTTCACCACGAGTAAGCTGGCCCAGCCGCGCCGCCACGCGAAAAAGGTCGGATTCCGTCTTGCGCCGCGGCTGGTATAGCAGAGTAATATACCTGCCGTGGAAACATTCTGGAAAGACGTTCGCTTCGCGTTTCGAACGCTGCGAAAGTCGCCTGGTTTCACCGCCATTGCGGTGATGGTGCTCGCGCTCGGAATTGGCGCGAACACGGCGATTTTTAGCGTCGCGGACGCTTTTCTCTTGAAACCCGTCAACCTCCCCGACACCGATCATCTCGTGGTAATGCTCGAGCAACCTCCCGGCGAACGCTATGGCGCCGGCGTGGCGCCCGCCAATTTTCAGGACTGGATGCAGCAAGCCAAATCTTTCAACGGGATGACGGCTTGGATGTGGGACGCCGTGAACCTGACGGGGATCGGTCTGCCGGAAAAAGTTCAAGGTTATCGCGTGGACAAGAATTTCTTCGCGATTTGCGGAGTAGCGCCTTATTTGGGCCGGACTTTCTTGCCGCAGGAGGATCAGCCGGGTGCGGATACGGTCGCGGTACTCAGCTACGCGCTGTGGCAACGGCGTTTCGGCGGCGATCCGGCCATAATCGGAAATTCGATTCATGTGGATGGCCGCGCTCTGACCGTGGTCGGCATCATGCCGAAATCGTTTCAATTTCCCCTGGCGACGGACTTGTGGATTCCCTTGGCTTACACACCGAAGTATTGGGGCATGCGCAGTTGGCGATCGCTCTTCGTCATGGGCAAGCTCGCACCCGGCGTGACCGCGGCGACCGCACGCGGGGAGCTGAACACCATTGAAGCCCGGCTCGGGGACGCCTTTCCTGCCGCCCTCCAAGGCTGGCACGTGTTGTTAACGCCGATCCGGCTCTTTGCCCTTGGCGACGATGCGCACGATTACACCCTACTGCTGCTCGCCGCCGCCGGTTTCGTGTTGCTGATCGTCTGCGCCAATGTGGCGAACTTGCAGTTCGTACGCGGAGCCAGCCGCGCAAAAGAGATCGCGATTCGTGCGGCCCTTGGCGGCAGCCGCTGGAGGATCGTTCGGCAACTCTTAACGGAAAGCATCATGATTGCCGTCGTAGGTGGCTTGCTTGGCATCGTGTTCGCCTATTGGACGATCCACGCGGTGCTCGCCAGCATGCCGGGAGACGTTTCGAAAACCATCGCCGGCTGGAATGCGATTCACGTGGATTTCCGCGCGCTGGCTTTCACAATGGCCGTGGCAATATTCGCCGGGATGCTAGCCGGGATGCTGCCGGCGCTAGGAAATACGCGTGTGCGGCTGGGCGATACGCTGAAAGAGGGCGGCCGCTCGGGTTCGAGCGGGCGTGGAAGGCACCGGCTTCGCAATTCGCTTGTGGTTACGCAGGTCGCGCTGGCCGTGGTTTTGCTGACTATAACCGGGCTCAGCGTGCGCGGCTTCCGCCAGGCGCAACAAGCGGCTCGCGATTACCATCCGGATTCGTTGCTAACCATGGTGCTCAACTTGCCGTCGGCGCGCTATGGCCAACCGGCGCAGCGCGTGGAGTTTTTCGATCAGGCGCTCTCGCGGCTCTCCTCCTTGCCGGGCGTCACCGGCGCGGCCACCACGACGTTCCTTCCGTATATTTTCGCGAATACCAATCAGGATTTCAGCATCGAAGGACGTCCCTGGACCAGCGCGGCCGAGGCGCGCAGCGCGAACACGGAAATCGTCAGCCCAAATTATTTTCGCGTGATGGGAATTCCGCTGATCCAAGGCCGCGAATTCACCGAGGAAGATGCCGCGGGAAAGCCGGAGGTGGTGCTGATCAGCCAGACCTTGGCGCGCCGCTACTGGCCGAACGAGAGTCCTATTGGGCACCGCCTCAAATCTGGCAATTACACGTCGCACAGCCCCTGGGCCACGATCGTCGGCGTCGTAAGCGACGTGGTCATGAATTGGAGCGATCCCTACCCTCCGTATGCGCTTTACCATCCTTACCGCCAAGCGTCCTATACATATGCCTCCTTGATTATCCGTACCACGGTGAACCCGGATTCGCTTGCACCGGCAGTACGCGCGGCCATAGCCTCCGTGGACCCCGATCAACCGCTTTACGATGTACGCTCCATGAGCGAAGTGATTCGGGAGTCTACAATCACGATCACGTATGTGGCCGTGATGATGACGGCCTTGGGCTTCCTGGCTTTAGTGCTCGCTGCTTTGGGCGTCTACGGCGTGCTGGCTTTCGCCGTAACGGAATCGACGCACGAAATCGGGCTGCGCATGGCGCTCGGCGCGCTACCCGGCGACGTCTTACGTCTAATCGTTGGACGCGGTATGCTTCTGGCGGGCTTTGGGCTGTTGGCTGGGGTCCCCGTGGCTTATTGGGCGGCCAGAACGCTCGGTGCCGGGTACGTATCGGGCATCAGCTCTCCCGGCGCGATGATTTTTGTCCAGATCACCTTGATTCTGGCTTTGGCGGCGCTGGCGGCGTGCTGGTTCCCGGCCCGCCGCGCTACGCGAACCGAGCCGATGGCTGCCTTGCGTTACGAATAGATGGAAACAATCGTCTGCAACGGAGCGTATTCCAAGACGAGTTGGGCTAAGGAGATTTCCACATGATTGGTGCGGAGCCACTGATTCAGTTACGCAGCCTGGAAAAATCCTACGATATCGCTGCCGGGAAATTCTTCGTGCTGCGGCGCGTAAATCTTGACGTTCGTCCGGGCGAGTTTCTCACGATCATGGGCCCCTCGGGTGCCGGCAAATCCACGTTATTGGCCATCATTGGGATGCTCGATGGGGCCTGGACCGGTGAGTATCGCTTCGTGGACCAGCCCGTGCACAAGCTGAGCATCAAGCAGCGCAACGAACTCCATAAACGCTATATCGGCTTTGTGTTTCAGAGCTACCACCTGATTGACAATTTGACCGTATTCGAAAACATCGAAATTCCGCTCTCATATAAGAACGTGCCGCGCGGCGAGCGCCAAAGCCTCGTGTGCGACATCCTGGACCGCTTCTCTATCGTCGGGAAAAAAGATCTTTATCCCAACCAGCTCTCGGGCGGCCAGCAGCAGCTCGTGGCCGTGGCGCGCGCGGTCGTCATGAATCCAAAGCTGATCCTAGCCGATGAACCCACCGGCAACCTGCATTCCGGCCAGGGCGAAGAGATCATGCAACTCTTCAAGCGGCTGAATGACTCCGGCACCACGATCATTCAGGTGACCCACTCCGAGCGGAATGCCGCTTATGGCCACCGCATCATCAACCTCAAAGACGGCTGGATCGTGGACGAAACGCATCCTGTGCAGGCCGGCGCCGAACCCAGCGCCGTCCGGTAACCAGCCCTCTTTCGAAAGCCTGAACTCCGGAACAAATTCACCGGATTTGGCGTATTGTTCTGCATGACGCGGTCGCGCACTCCGCGCGGCCCGAAGAGTCTATCCGTTCGTCTCAGGAGGAACGAGAATGCGCATCCGATGCAGCATCCTTTCGGTTTCCGCCGTTGCTTTCCTGATGGTTGCGGCCCTGCTCCCTTCCCGGTCTTTTGCGTTCAACCATCCGGCCGCTGCCGCGAGGCAACAGGATAATGGCCAAGCGGCAAAGCCTGCGCTCGCCGGCAAATGGGATTTGAACGTCACGACGCCCGATGGCCCCCAAAAGGCCTCCGCCGATCTGACGGTAGCCGACGACGGCACTGTCAGCGGGACGATCGACTCGCAGTATGGACACAGTTCCATCAGCACCGGTTCCCTAACCGGATCGCAATTTACAATCAAGTTTTCCATAAACATCGACGGTAATCCGACCGACGTAAGCATGAGCGGCACGATTGACGGCGACTCGATCAAAGGCAGCGGAAGCGCTGGAGATTCGACTTTTGACTTCACGGGTGAGCGCGCGGCCGCGGCCGGATCGATCGAATAGCGCCATGAGTCTCGCCCAGGACATTCGCTACGGGCTACGCATTTTGCGCCGCAATGTGGGCTTCACGCTGATCGCGGCGCTGACTCTGGCCCTCGGCATCGGCGCGAACACCGCGATCTTTAGCGTCGCCGACGCATTTCTTTTGAAGCCGCTGCCTTTCCCGAATTTGAGCCGCCTGGCCTCCGTGGTGATTGGAGAGAAAGCGCCATCCGCCGCAGCCGACTACTACGATTGGAAAAGTCAGAGCCGCTCCTTTGACGAATTGGCCGCCTATCGCCAAACAGACATCAACCTTAGCGGTGGGGGACAGCCCGAGAAGCTGTTTGCGGCTCAAGTGACGGCGAATTTTTTCGCCACGCTAGAATCCCAGCCCGCCCTCGGCCGCAGCTTTTCGAATGGCGAGGACGGGCCGGGGCAAGGGCAGGTGGCGATTCTGAGCCACGGGCTTTGGGAGAGCCGCTTCGGGTCCGATCCCAACATCGTGGGGCGCGTGGTGGATCTTGACGGAAAACCCCATGCGATCGTCGGGGTGATGCCGAAGGTATTCGAATTCCCGGTACCAACCGACATTTGGATACCGCTGGCGTTGACCCCGGCAGAACGGGCCGTCCGCTCCACGCGCAATCTTCGAGTGTTTGGCAGGCTCAAAGACGGAGTCTCGATTCAGACCGCGCAAGCCGAGTTGGCCACCATCTCGCACCAACTCGAGCAGGCTTACCCCATTACCAACAAAGATCGCCGAGCAAATGTAATGCCGCTAGCTGAGTTTGTAGAGGGCACGATCACGCGCGCCGCGATGCTCCTGCTGCTGTGTGCCGTGGGCGTGGTACTGCTGATCGCGTGCGCAAATATTGCCAATCTCCAACTCGCGCGCGCCACCGGCCGGGAGCGCGAGATGGCACTCCGCTTGGCGCTCGGTGCGAGCCGTTGGCGCCTGGTGCGATTGTTGCTCTCGGAAAATATGCTGCTGGCTCTAATCAGCGGAGGGCTGAGCCTGCTGTTTGCTTCTTTCTGCCTGGGATTGCTCCTGCGTTCCATGCCCGGAGATATCGCTCGGCTAATTCCCGGTTGGGATCAAATCGGCTTGGATGGTCGTGCATTATTTTTCACTCTGGGCGTGGCATTGGTGAGCGGTGTGGCGTCGGGTCTCGCGCCGGCGATGGGTACTTCACGCCCGGATTTGAATGAGACTCTCAAGGAAGGCGGCCGCAGTTCGACTGGAGGCCGCGCACAACACCGGCTGCGTAGCGTGTTCGTCGTCGGACAAATTGCGGTGGCCCTCGTGTTGCTGGTGGTCGCTGGGCTTTTCGTAAAAGGCGTGCGGGGCATGTTGAGTGCCGGAGGGGTATACGACCCGCAAAACGTCCTGGTGCTCTCCGTGAATCTGCCGCAGGCGCGATACGCGGACGACGCATCTCGCGCGCGTTTCTATCGCGATGCGCTCGGGCAGTTGAGTGCAATGCCGGGCGTTCAGTCGGCAGCAGCGTTTACGTCCATACCGCTCAGCAATAATGGCGTGACTTGGTCCGATTTCCAGATCGAGAGCAAGCCCGCACCGGACGAACAGCATTCGCCGGGATGCATCTTGCAGAGCGTGTCGGCGGAGTTTCTTCCGTTGCTGCGCATTCCGATGCGCGAAGGCCGTGCGTTCAACGCCGCGGACCAGGAATCCGGCCTGCCCGTAGCACTCGTAAGCCAAAAACTGGCATCCCGCTATTTCCCGAATGAGAGCGCGCTGGGAAAGCGAATCCGCCTTGGGGCGCCCGATGCACCAAACTCGGGACCATGGCTGGTGATCGTCGGGATCACGGGCGACGTTCTCTATGATTGGACCAATCGCGCACCGGAAGCGGTGATCTACCGCCCGGTCGCCCAGGCGCCTTTGGCGGAATCACAGTTCGCAATGCGCGTGAATGGCGATACGGCGAGCTTCGTGCAAGCGGCCCGTGCGCAATTCGAAACGATCGATCCGCTGCTGCCCGTGTTTGGCACGATGTCGTTGAGCGACGCAATCAACGAGTCGTTCACCGGTAACACGCAAATCGCCGGGATGATGGGCATTCTGGGAATACTTGCTTTGATCATCGCCATCGTGGGCGTCTACGGCGTGGTGGCCTATGCCGTCGCGGAGCGGATGCATGAGTTCGGCGTTCGAATGGCGCTGGGGGCGCAGCGCCGCGACATCTTCCTGCTGGTAATGCGCAGAGGTGCGCTACTCGCGGCGGCTGGGCTCACCATCGGCATCCCGTCCGCGCTGGCCATGGCCCATCTCGCGCAGGGCGTCGTTTTTGGGGCCAGCGCCGCCGATCCCCTCACCTACCTGGCAGTGGCCATCGGACTGGTGGCGATTACGTTTTTCGCATGCTACGTACCCGCGTCGCGCGCAACGCGCGTGGACCCGATCCGCGCACTGCGTTACGAATAGATCGGCGCGGCGTCTAACAACGCGAATTTCCCGGCCACCGAGGCCGAGCCCTGGAGGCGACGAATATGGACAACTTCTTGAAGGACCTGCGCTACGCCGGCCGCGTTCTGGCCAAGAACGCTGGGATCACCGCCATCATGGTGCTCACCTTAGGCCTCGCCATCGGCGCCACCACCGCCATTTTCAGCGTTGTCTATGGCGTGCTGTTGCGCCCGCTGCCTTATCCTAACGCCAACCAAATCGTGGCGCTTTTCGAAGTGAACTATAAGGGTGGCAATATGAGCTTTGCCGACCCGAATTTCAATGACCTGCATTCTCTCAATCGCAGCCTGCAAGCGGCTGCGGAGTATGCCAGCCAAGTAACTACGGTTTCGGGCGGCTCCGAACCTGTTCGGGCGAGTGTAGCTGAAGTTTCCGCTGATTTCCTCAAGGCCATCGGAGTGGAACCCGCAATCGGCCGAGGCTTTGCGCCGGAGGACCAAAGGCAAGGTGCGGCTCCGGTAGCGCTCGTGAGTTACAACTACTGGCGGCAGGGTCTCAGCGGATCAACGGATTTTTCCCGGGCGAAGCTCAAGATTGAAGATCGCATTTATTCCATAGTGGGCGTCATGCCCGCGGGGTTCCGGTTTCCCGACAATGCCGATGTGTGGTTTCCGCGCGAATTGGATGAGGTCAATACCAGTCGCACGGCGCACAACTGGCGCGTCATAGGTCGCCTCCGTGACGGCGTGACGCTCGTACAGGCTCGGAGTGACGTTGGCGCGGTGGGAGCTCAGGTGACGCGGCAATATTCAGATGGCGGCAATTTCAGCCTGCGCGGGTTCAATGTGTTGCCGCTGCAGGATTCGATGACGGGGCGCGCACGCCCCGCGCTGCTGATCCTACTCGGCGCCGTGGGGTTTTTGCTGCTCGTGGCCTGTGCCAATGTGGCTAACTTGCTCCTTTCGCAGGCTTCCGCGCGCGAAAGAGAACTCGCGATTCGGACGGCATTGGGAGCAAACCGAGGCCGGCTCATTCGCCAGTTTCTCTCGGAATCGTTATTACTTTCCGTTATCGCCGGAGGCTTGGGCGTGTTGGCAGCGCTGTGGGGAGTGAACGTGCTGGTAGCGCTGGCTCCCAAGGATTTGCCGCGGCTGGACACGATCTCCGTGAATCTGGCCGTGCTGCTTTTCGCCCTCGGAATCTCGGTGGCGGTTGCGTTGAGCCTGGGACTCTTCACCGCGATGCGTGCCACCTCGTCCGACCCACGCGGGGCGCTGGCAGAAGGAGGGCGTGGCCAAGCGGGCACACAAAGCAGCCAGCGGTTAGGCAGCACGATCGTTGTGGCCCAGCTCGCGATCACGCTGGTGCTGTTGGTCGGAGCAGGGTTACTGGGCCGGAGCTTGCTGCGGGTGCTCTCGGTAAATCCCGGTTTTCGAACGGAGCGGATCCTGACGATGGATGTGGCCATGCCTTTCCAGAGTTTGGGTGCTCAAGGCGACGACCCGGCGGCGAGAATACGCCAGTTGAGTTTCGAAAACGAACTGTTCGCTCGGCTGCGCGCGATCCCCGGCGTCGAGGAAGTGGGCGCCGCAAACGCGATGCCGCTCGACGAGGGTCTTGCGAATGGACTGTTCGTCGAGATGAACTCCTCGGAGATTCCAAAGAAGACGGAAGATTTTGGGAAACTCTTTCACGACACAGCGCGCACTGGGGAGGCGGATTATTGTGCGGCGAGTGCGGGCTATTTCAAGGCGCTGGGCATTCCGTTGATCCGCGGACGGATGTTTGACGAACGCGATACGGAAAACGCGCCGCACGTCGCACTGATCAGCCAATCGCTCGCGCAAAAGAAGTGGCCGGGCCAGGATCCGATTGGCCACACGGTGGAATTCGGCAACATGGATGGAGATCTACGGCTGCTCACGATCGTCGGTGTCGTGGGAGATACGCGCGAAGATAGCCTCGAGAAGCCGGCTAACCCAACCATTTACGTAAACATCCTGCAACGTCCAAAAGGATACTTCAGCGTGGTCATGCGCGTGGATACCGATCCCTCTCCGGTTTTTTCGGCCGCGCGTGGAATCATGCGAAATCTTGCGCCGGATGTGCCGCCGCGGTTCCGCACATTGTCACAAATCTATTCGGCTTCGATTGGTTCTCGAAGATTCAACCTGATATTGGTGGGTGTTTTTGCCGCGACCGCATTGTTGCTGGCCATCGCCGGGATTTACGGCGTAATGGCCTACTCGGTGACACGGCGTACGCGTGAGATCGGCGTACGCATGGCGCTCGGCGCCACGCGGCAAAATGTGCTCGGAATGGTGCTGGGCCAGGGGATGCGCACCGCCGTGATCGGTGTGGCGATCGGCGTCGGAGGCTCGCTGGTGCTTACGAGAACGATGCAATCGCTCCTCTTCGGCGTCACGGCCACCGATCCCGTCACCTTTGCCGGGGTGGCCTTGTTGCTGGCGGCGGTGGCGTTGCTCGCTTGCTACATACCCGCCCGGCGCGCCACCAAAGTGGATCCCATGATCGCGCTGCGGTACGAATGATTGCGCATGCGCTGGTGTTCTGAGATTTGAGGCTATAGGCCGCACAACGAAACGCCCAGGTGTCTCCCAGCGTTATAGAATGCGGAGGCACGATGGAAACGCTCTGGCAAGATGTTCGCTACGCGCTCCGCATGCTGCGCAAGAATGCGGGATTCACGGCCGTCGCCGTCTTGACCCTGGCGCTGGGAATCGGGGCAAATACCGCGATCTTCAGCGTGGTCAACGGCGTGCTCCTGCGGCCGCTTCCCTTCCATGATTCGTCGCGGCTTTGCCTGCTCAGCGAACGGCTCGCCGCGTTTCCGATCCTCAATCCTTCGTACCAGAATTTTGTGGATTGGCGCGCGCAGAATCAGTCGTTCACAGACCTCGCCGCCGTCCACAACCTCACCTTCACCATGACGGGCAGCGGCGACCCGCAGCGCCTGCAGGCGCAGATGGCCTCTGCGAATTTTTTTCCTCTGGTCGGCATTAGCGCCGCCGCAGGCCACATTTTTCTGGCTTCGGAAGACCGTGCCGGCGCGCCGCCTGTAGCTCTGGTGAGCTACGGCCTCTGGGAGCGCGAGTTCGGCGGCTCGGCTGACGTACTTGGTAAAGACATCACGCTCGATAACAAGCCCTACACGATTGTGGGCGTATTGCCGGCCGGCTTTGAGTTTCTGCATCCGGTGGACGTAATGGTGCCGTTCGAACCGTGGGCGAAAACTTTGCCGGACGATCGCTCGTGGCATCCTGGCATCGTCGCGGTGGGCCGGCTGAAGCCGGGCGCCACCGTGGAGCAGGCGCGCGCCGACATGGACGTGATCGCGCGGCGGCTCGCGGCACAGTATCCCGAGTATGACACCGGCGTCTCCGCCAATGTTTTCGAAATGCACGATCAACTCGTGCAGAACGTGCGACCGGCGCTGCTCGTACTGTTGGGAGCGGTGGGGCTGGTGCTGCTGATTGCGTGCGTCAACGTGGCCAATCTGCTGCTTGCGCGGGCCAGTTCGCGGCAGCGCGAAATCGCTATACGTACTGCGGTTGGCGCAGGACGCCTACGGGTGGTGCGGCAGTTGCTGACGGAAAGTATCATCCTTTCCTTCGGAGGAGGTGCGGCGGGCTTGCTGATCGCGTGGGCCGCTATGGCGCCCTTGCTGCATTTGGCGGCGGCAGATGTCCCAAATGTCGGTCCTATTGGCCTGGATGGCCGTGTATTGCTGTTTACGCTGGTTCTGGCGCTGCTTGCAGGGATCGTTTTCGGTCTGGCGCCCGCGGTGCAAACCGCCAAGCTTGATTTGCGCGCCATGCTGAACGAGGCCAGTCGCGGCTCGACAGGAGGTGTGCGGCACCAGCGCGTTCGAAATGTGCTGGCCGTCACGGAAGTCGCTCTGGCAATTCTGCTGTTGGTGGGCGCGGGCCTTTTGCTGCGGAGTTTCGAACGCTTGCAAAACGTGCAGCCGGGCTTTGAGCCGGAAAATTTGCTCGTGGCCGATGTGCCCGTCTCACAACAGGTCTATCCGCAATCGCCGCAGCGCATGGAGTTTTTCGATCGTCTGCTCGACCGCGCTCGATCTTTGCCGGGCGTCCGAAGCGTGGGCGAAGCGGTATCGCTGCCGGTCAGCGGCACCGCCGGTCTTCTTCATTTCAATATCGAAGGCAGGCCGCCCAAAGATCCGCGCGATTTTATTCTGATCGGTTATCGCCCGGTAAGCCCTGGCTACCTACAAACCCTGGGTACCCCGCTGCTGCAGGGCCGTCTTTTGGCCGATGCCGACACGGAGCGGCATCCATTTGTTGTGGTGGTGAATCAAGCCATGACGCGGAAATATTTTCCGGATGGATCAGCCCTCGGCAAACACGTACAGATTGGCGCGACACCTACAAATGAGATTCCGTGGATGCAAATCGTAGGCATCGTGGGCGACATGAAGCAGAGCCTCGCCTCCGATCCGCAGGCGGAAATGTATCTACCCATCCGCCAAGCGGACAGCATGCTCCCCATATTTTCCGTTTCGATTGTGCTGCGAACGCAGGGCGATCCACGCGGGGAAATTTCCTCTTTTCGCGGCGCGGTGCACGATCTCGACCCGAATCAACCCGTCGAAAAGGTTCGCACGATGGAGGAGAATATCTCCAACTCCGTGACCGAGCCGCGATTCCGCGCTCTGCTCCTTGGGATTTTCGCCTTGAGCGCGTTGCTTCTTTCGGTGATTGGTTTATACGGCCTGATGGCTTATTCGGTGAGCCAGCGCGTCTACGAAATCGGCATTCGTGTGACATTGGGCGCGCAGAGAAGCGACGTGATGTGGCTGATCGTCGGCCATGGCATGCTATTGACGCTGTTCGGTGTGGCGATCGGGTCGGCCGCGGCCGCCGGATTGACCAAATTACTCGCGAGGTTCCTCTACGGCGTCAGCGCCACCGATCCGGTGACGTTTATTGCGGTGGCGGTCACACTGCTCGCGGTGGCGTTTCTGGCTTGCTATGTGCCCGCTCGCCGCGCCACCAAGGTGGACCCCCTGGTAGCCTTGCGATACGAATAGGCAAGCGGAACGAAGCCTTCT
The DNA here is from genome assembly GCA_963703805.1 of uncultured Acidobacteriota bacterium. GTDB lineage: Bacteria > Acidobacteriota > Terriglobia > Acidiferrales > UBA7541 > DASTCZ01. Next base: position 648,923 of record CAVPFO010000002.1, read on the forward strand.
TTGGCAGCGTATAACAAGCAGAGGCGCTTCGCGGTGGACACGCTTTGGCAGGACATTCGCTTTGCCTTACGGATGCTGGTGAAGAAGCCCGGCTTCACCGCGATGGCCGTGCTCACGTTGGCCTTGGGTATCGGCGCGAACACAGCTATCTTTAGCTTTATCAATGGCTTACTGCTGCACCCGGCCGGGGTGCCCCATCCCGAGCAAGTCTTAGCCATCCGCGTAAGCTACCAAAAACTCGATCTGAAAAGCATCGTGATCTCCGCACCGGATTTCGCGCAGGTCCGCGACAGCAAGCAAGTTTTTTCCTCCGCCGCCATGGCTGATGAGCAGGATTTCAGTTACAGCACTGGCGGATGGCCGCAACGTCTTCGCGGCGCCACGGTCAGCTCCCAATGGTTTGAAGTGTTCCAAGCGAGGCCATTTTTGGGTCGAGTATTTACTCCGGAAGAAGATCAACCGCACGCCAATCATGAAGTCGTGCTGAGCTACAACGCCTGGAACACTATGTTTGGCGGCGACCGCAATATCGTCGGCACCAGCATTCAGTTAAATCAAGAATCGTATCAAGTGATCGGCGTAATGCCCGCAGGCTTCGATTGGCCAAGCCAAACGGATCTGTGGTCGCCGCTCGGCCTGCCGGCCGCAGCCTACGCGGTGGACAACACGTTTAACGAGTCACATTTCACCGTCGCGCGGACGCAACCAAACATCGGTGCGTCGCAAGCAGAAGCGTATATGAGCGTGCTGACGCAACATGTGACGAACGATCCGCGCGCCTCCTACGCAAAAGATTCGGGCTGGAAAATGTTTGCGGTGCCGCTAACGGAGTTCACCTACGGCGATGTACGGACGCCGCTCTTCATTCTGGCGGGAGCAGTGGGCTTCGTGCTGCTGATCGCCTGCGCGAACGTGGCGGGGTTGCTGCTGGCGCGCGCTTCGGGTCGCACAAAGGAATATGCGATCCGGGCGGCGCTAGGAGCTTCGCGCGCGCGTCTGGCGCGGCAGACGTTGGCAGAGAGCCTGGCGGTCGCGGTGGTGGGGATGTTCGCAGGATTTGTGGTCGCGTTTGCGGCGATCCGCGCGCTTATCAATTTGGCCCCTACCGATTTCGCGGGTCAGCTGAGTATTCCACTCGATGGCCACGTGCTGCTCTTTACCGCCGGCGTGACGCTCGTTTCCGCACTGGTTTTCGGGGCGGCTCCGGCGTGGCAAACTTCGCGGCTTGATCCACAACAAAATTTGAAAGATGCGCGAGGCGCGAGCGCATCGAATCGCAGCACACACCAGTTTCGCAATGTTCTGGTGATTTCCGAGTTGGCCTTGGCGCTGGTGCTCCTGGCCGGGGCGGGACTTTTCTTAAAGAGCCTTTCGCGTTTGCAGGATGTGCAGGTCGGTTTCCAACCGCACGGTCTGATGACCGCGGCAATCGCGCTACCGGACCGTCAATACGATAAGACCGAAAAACAAGTTGCGTTTTTCGAAAGCGCGCTAGACAAGCTGTCTGCGTCGCCAGGGGTTCTCTCCGCCGCGGCCGGCTCTCCCCTGCCATTCAGCGGATATGGAGGATCAAGTTCGTTCAATATCGAAGGACGCGCGCTCCCGCCCGGAGATCCCGGACCGCATAGCGACGTCCGTACCGTCAGCCCGAAATATTTCTCAACGATGGGAATCGCGCTCCTCGAAGGCCGAGCGTTCACCGATCTGGACCGCAAAGGCACAGAGCCTGTGGCCATCATCGACGCAAATCTTGCGCACCAGTATTGGCCGGGCGAAGACGCTCTGGGGAAACGCGTGCGGCATGGAAGCCACGACCCGTGGGAGACGATCGTCGGCGTAGTCGCGCACGTAAGGCATTCGCAGGTGGTGGGTGAAGAGGGATCGTCGGAGGGCACCGAAGGCGGGAACAAGGGTGTTTACTACGAGCCGCTCTATCAATTAGGCGAAACCAACATGTTCCTGGTGGTGCGAACCAGCGGTGATCCTTCAGGAATGGCGAACACGCTTCGGCAAGCGGTGACCAGCATCGATCCGAACCAGCCAATTTCCAATATTAGAACGATGGACGAGCGGATCGCTCTGTCCATGGGACCGCGGCGCGCGGCGGTGGCATTGCTCGGCGTGTTCGCGGCCATGGCGTTGTCGCTGGCCGCGATTGGCCTGTTTGGGTTGATCCGTTACAGCGTAACGCAGCGGACCCAAGAAATCGGAGTTCGTATGGCATTGGGGGCCACGCGGCAAGACGTCTTGCGGATGATTCTGTGGCAAGGCCTGCGGCTTGCGGCCATCGGCGTGGGGGCGGGCTTAGTCGCGGCGCTGATGTTGGCACGGGTGGTCTCCAGCACGCTCTATGGGGTGAGCGCCAGCGATCCGATTACGTTCGGAGGGGTGGCGTTGCTGCTGGTCGCGGTAGCGTTGTTTGCCGCGTATCTCCCGGCGCAGCGCGCGACGCGAGTGGATCCGATGGTTGCACTGCGATATGAGTGAAGCTCACTAGCGAGAACCCTTTTCGAGCAACTGGACGTTGCTGACATATCCGCTCTGCGTGGCGTCTTATTAAGTAGCGCGAGGGCCGGCTATATACCCTTAGCGGGAACAGGCCGGATTTCTACGGCCGACGAGGAGAATCGCAGATGAGATTGGCAAGATTTCACCGAGGCGCAATCGTCGCGCTCGCGGCCGCCACGCTATTTTCCGTGGCTGCGTTTGCGCGAGACACCGTTGCCGAAGGATCGTTTGATCGCACGCTCAAAGTGAGCGGCGCCGTAGATCTGACCGTATCCACTGGTTCCGGATCGATCAGCGTGCGCACGGGCAGCGGATCGGAGATTCACATTGTGGGAAAGATCCGCATTAACTCGGGATGGCACCTCGACGAGCAGAACGCGCAGGAGAAAGTTCACCGCATCGAGTCCAACCCCCCAATTGAACAGAATGGCAGCGTGGTGACCATCGGCGAGATCCATGACGAGGAATTAAAGCGGAACGTCTCGATCAGCTACGAATTGGTGGTTCCGCCGGACACCAAGCTGCGTTCGCAGACCGGCTCAGGCAGCCAAGAGCTTGACGGCGTTCACGGGCCCGTGGAAGCCAACACAGGCTCGGGCAGCCTTCGGATTAGCCACATCGGCGCGGAGTTACACGCCAGCACCGGCTCGGGAACCATTACGCTCGATACCATTCAAGGCAGCGTGCGCGCTACCACCGGTAGCGGCTCGATTCGCGCCGATGGTATAGCCGGCGGCCTCACGGCGCAGACCGGCAGCGGAGAAGTCGAATACTCGCAAACCGCGCCTGGTGATGTGGACGTGCAGACCGGGTCCGGCAGCATCGCGCTGCGAGGAGTGCATGGGCGCGTGGCGGCGCGGACCGGGAGTGGCGGCATTCAGGTGGACGGCTCGCCCACAGGTGATTGGCGGCTGCATTCCGGATCGGGCGGCGTGACGTTGCGTCTGCCGGCGGATGCCGGTTTTGAGCTCGACGCGAGCGCGGGATCGGGCAACATCGAGACCTCGCATGAGCTCCTTGTCAGCGGCACCATGGGACGCCATGAGTTGCACGGCAAAGCCCATGGCGGCGGGCCGCTGATCTCGGTGAGCACATCGTCCGGCAGCATTCGCGTAGAATAGCAGGGTGCGCAGCGCGCGGACCCGGTGCGGTTCCCGGGTCCTGTGCGCCGCGTTGGATTCGAATCCCTTAAGGCGCAACGCAACCTCGGAATGAAAACAACGAACCCTGCCGCGGCGCGCGTGCTCGTCGCCGATGATCAACCGGACGTGCGTGAAGCCCTGCGGCTGCTGCTGAAGGGCGAAGGCTACGAAATACAAACCGCTGCATCCCCCGCCGAAATCCTGGCCGCGCTCGAAATCCGCGAATTCGATATCGTCCTGATGGACTTGAACTATGCGCGCGATACCACATCCGGGGAGGAAGGGCTCGACCTTCTGACGCGCATCCAGACGATGGATAGCGGATTACCCGTGGTGGTGATGACGGCTTGGGGCAGCGTGCAACTGGCCGTGGAAGCGATGCGCCGCGGCGCGCGGGACTTCATCCCCAAACCTTGGGAAAATGCGCGGCTGATCGCTATTTTGAAAACGCAGGTGGAATTACGCAGGGCGCTGCGGCGGCAAGTACGCCTTGAGGCTGAAAACAGGCTGCTCCGCGCGGATTCGCTGCCGACGTTCATCGCCGAATCGGCGGCCATGCGCCCGGTGCTCGACCTGATTGCCAAGATCGGGCCCTCCGACGCCAACGTGCTGATCACCGGAGATCATGGAACCGGCAAGGAAGTCGTGGCAAAGACCCTTTTTGCGCTTTCGCCGCGGGCCAATAAACCTCTGGTGACCGTCAACGCCGGCGGGCTTTCCGAAGGGATTTTCGAAAGCGAACTTTTCGGACATGTAAAGGGAGCTTTTACCGACGCGAAAATGGATCGCGTGGGGCGTTTCGAATTGGCGGATGGCGGTACGCTTTTTCTCGACGAAATTGCGAACGTGCCTCTGAATTTGCAAGCGAAGCTGCTGCGGGTATTGGAAACCGGTGAGATGGAGCGCGTAGGGTCTTCGAAAACCCGGCGCGTAGACGTTCGAATCCTGGCGGCCACAAACGCCGATGTAAATGCCGAAGTATCGTCCGGACGATTTCGGCAGGATTTGCTGTTTCGGCTGAACACTATCGAAATCATGCTGCCGCCGCTGCGGGAACGCCGCGAGGATATTCCGCTGCTGGCGAATCATTTTTTGCGAACGTATGCTCAGCGTTATCGGAAGACGCTGACGGGTTTCGAAACCGCCGCAATGCAGGCGATGATGGAGCATCCCTGGCCGGGAAACGTGCGCGAACTCGATCACAGCGTCGAGCGCGCCGTGTTGCTGGCGCAAGGCAACCAGATCCGCGCTTCCGATCTCGGGTTGCGTCCGGCAGCTTCGGGCGCTTCGCGGTTGGAAGAAATGAGCCTGGAGGATGTGGAAAGGTACCTGGTGCAGCGCACCCTCTCGCGGTTTGATGGCAACGTAAGCCAGGCCGCCATGGCGCTGGGTCTAAGTCGCAGCGGGCTCTATCGCAGGATGCAGAAGTACGGCCTATGAGCGAACTGCATCTCGAGCGCAGAATCATTCTGCTGACGATGGCGGCGGGTTTGCCGGGGTCCGCCGCGGCGCTGATTCTGCTGTGGACCGGCCCCTACCAAGCGCGAACCTGTTGGACGCTGACCATTTTGATCGTAGGCATCTGGATAGGATTTGCCGCCGCGGTGCGCAATAACGTCGCGTTCCCCCTGCAAACGCTCTCCAATCTCCTGGCAGCGATGCGCGAAGGCGATTTTTCGATTCGCGGCCGAGGGGCGGCCACGCGCGATTCGCTGGGCGATGTGATGCGGGAGGTAAACGCGCTGGGTGAAACGCTGCGCTCCCAGAGGCTCGAAGCCGTCGAAGCCGCCGCGCTTCTGCGCAAAGTTGCTGAAGAAATCGACGTGGCCGTCTTCACGTTTGACGGCGATCACCATTTACGTCTGGTAAATCGCGCCGGCGAGCGACTGCTGGGCATTACGGCGGAGCGCATGATGGGCCGCACCGCAGAGGAATTGGATTTGGCGGAGTGCATACAAGGAGAGCCCGAGCGCACGGTCGAAGTAAATTTTCCGGGGGGCAAAGGCCGCTGGGACATGCGCCGCACCACCTTTCGCGAGGGCGGCTTGCAGCACCAGTTGCTGGTGCTTTCGGATTTAAGCCGCGCTTTACGCGAGGAAGAACGGCAAGCTTGGCAGCGGCTGATCCGCGTGATCGGGCACGAGCTCAATAATTCGCTGGCGCCAATCCAGAGTGTGGCGGAAAGCATGGAGACCATGCTGCGCCGCCTGCCCACGCCTGCGGAGTGGCCCGAGGACGCGTCACCCGATATGTGCAGCGGCCTCAACGTGATTCGCGCGCGAGCTGAGTCGCTCGGACGATTTATGAATGCTTACGCACGCCTTGCGCGGTTGCCGCAGCCTGTACCCGGCCCGGTAGACGTAGCGCGGTGGGTCGCACGCACGGTGAGCCTCGAACAGAGGATCAACGTGCAGGTTGTTCCAGGCCCGCGCATCGAGATTTCCGCGGACGGCGATCAGCTCGACCAGCTTCTGATCAATCTGGTTCGAAATGCCACTGACGCGGCAATGGAGACGCATGGCGGCGTGCGCGTGGGCTGGACGCGAGAAAACGGTTCGATCGAAGTATTTATTGATGATGATGGTCCGGGGCTTTCGAACACCACGAATCTCTTCGTGCCATTCTTCACCACAAAACCAGGCGGCTCTGGGATTGGGCTGGTGCTCAGCCGGCAGATTGCCGAAGCTCACGGCGGAAGCTTGACGCTCGAGAATCGGCGTGATGCGCGAGGTTGCCGCGCTCGGCTGCTGCTTCCGGTGGAAATACAGAAGGCGTCGTAACGGAAACTGGGGTTTCTTGATGGGGACCGCGAAAGCCGCTCCTTTAGAACAGCAAAATACCGCCATTGATAGAGCCGGCCAGTTGTGCATTTTAAACGAGCGCATCACGAATTGCCGGGCGTGCGACCGCTTGGTGACCTATCGCGAGGAAGTGGCGCGTACAAAAAGGCGTGCGTATATCGCTCACGACTATTGGGGACGTCCCGTGCCGGGCTTTGGCGATCCAAACGCGCGGCTGATGATCGTGGGCTTGGCGCCGGGGGCGCACGGCTCGAATCGGACCGGGCGAATGTTTACCGGAGATCGCAGTGGCGAATTTCTTTTTGCCGGGCTACATCGCGCTGGATTTGCGAATCAATCCACGTATCAGAAGATCGACGACGGTCTTGTGCTACGCGATGTTTATATCGGTGCCGTCGCGCGGTGTGCGCCACCCGCAAATAAGCCCACGCCGCAAGAAATTGCGAATTGTCTGCCATTCTTGGAGGCGGAACTGGAGGTGCTTCGGCCTCGCGCCGTGTTGGCATTGGGCCAAATCGCCTGGACGCACTACCTGCGCATGCTGATTCGCAGCGGAAAAATAGAGACTGCGGCGGGCTACCACTTTGGCCATGGTGCAAGCTACAGATTGCCGGAGGGCTTGCCGCACCTCTTCGGTTCCTACCACCCCAGCCAGCAGAATACGCAGACCGGCCTGCTCACGCCCCCGATGTTTCAGAGCGTCTTGCGCAAGATTCGGCGATTCCTCGACGAGGCTTAGACGGGGTCTTGGAACGCCGGCACGACGCATTGCCGCTATTCGTAGCGCAACGCTATCAAGGGGTCTACTTTCGTCGCACGGCGCGCTGGAATCCAACAGGCCAGCAGCGTGACTCCGGATAGGAAAACGGCAACGCTCGCGAGCGTAAGCGGGTCAAATGGACTAACGTGGAAAAGCAGACTGCGCAACGATTGCGAGAGCGTAAATGTTCCGGCCGCCCCGAAGATCACCCCCAAGAGGGCCAGCCGAGCGCCATATCTCAAGACGAGAATCAGCACTTTGCCTCTGCCCGCGCCCAGCGCCAGGCGGATGCCAAACTCACGCGTGCGCTGGCTGACCGCATAGGCCACGACTCCGTAGATTCCTACGGTGGCGAGGATCAAAGCGATGGCGGCGAAAATCGACAACAGTGTGGCACTGAATCGCTGCTTCGCTACAGAATCCGACACCCATTCGTCCATGGTTGCAACTCGCGCGATAGGTAATTCCGGATCCATTCCGTGCAGGATGGCGCGAATCGAGCCCACCTGCGTCACCGGGTTGCTATCGGCGCGAATCACCAACGTCATTCCGGAATAGACGAGTTCCGCGTGCGGCCAATACACCACGGCCGGAGGTGCCGTATCGAGCCCATAGTGCTTCACATCGCCCACCACGCCGACGATCTCGGAGGGATCGTTATTTAGTTTCATATCAATCGCAAGCTTCCGGCCGATGGGGTCTTGGTCCGGAAAATAGGCCCGCGCAAGCGACTGGCTGATTACGACCACATGAGACATCACTGTCTCTTCGCGCGGCGTAAACGTACGTCCCCGCAGCAGCGGAATTCCAAGGGTCTGAAAGTAGTCAGGATCAACTACTCGGACATCGGTGACGTTTTCCTGTCCGAGCGCGGGCGCAGGTCTACCCACAATCGTAAAGTCGGTCGCCGGTCCCGGCCCTTGCAGCGGCGGAGCGTTGGCCATCGACGCTGCGCGCACGCCCGAAAGCGCCCGAACGCGATCGAGCAACTGCCGAAAGAAAGCGACAGCCGCCGCATCCTCCTTGTACTTCGCGCCCGAGAGTTCGATCCGCATCGCGAGCAAATTGTGAGGTTGGAAGCCGGGATCCACGTCGGTAAGCCGGACGAAGCTTCGACTCAGCAATCCCGCCCCGGCCAGCAGCACCAAGGAAAGCGCGATTTCCGCCACTGCAAAGAAATGACGCAGCCGGCTTCCGCGCGCTCCGGTCATGCCGCGGCCGCTTTCCCGCATGGACGCACTCAAGTCAGCACGGGCGGCGTCGAGCGCCGGAGCGAGACCGCAGACAATCGCGGTCAGTAGCGATACGGCGACCAAGAACAGCACGATCCTCAGGTCCACACCAATATGCTCGACCGGCAATAGATTCTTTGGAGCAAGCGCCAGCAACAAGGACGTGGTCCAAATAGCCACCAGAACGCCCAAACCGCCGCCGCAGATGGCGAGGACGAGGCTCTCCGTAAGGGATTGCTGCGCGATGCGCCAGCGGCTGGCACCTAACGCCCTGCGAACCGCGATTTCTCGCGACCGTCCAGACGCCCGGGCCAGCAGCAGGTTTGCCACGTTGGCGCAAGCGATCAGCAGAACAAACGCCACGGCACCGAGCAAAACCAGCAAGGCGGGCCTGACGTTGCCCACCAGATCGTTTCGTAGGGGAACGAGATGCACGCCCCAACCGGATTCGAACTCCGGATATTGCTTTCGAAACAGGTCCTCAACCGCGCTGATTTGCTGTTGCGCATCATCGAGGGTGACGCCATCCTTGAGCCGCGCAATTGCGGTCATGAACCGGCCACGGGGCACGCGCGACTTCTGAGTCCAGGCGATGGTTAGCCACAGTTGGGGCGCTTGACCAGTCAGCGAGCCGCGGGGAACCAAAAGCTGGACTCGAGCGGGCATCACACCCACAACAGCGTAGGTCTCGCCGCTGAGGCGAATGGTCTTCCCCACGATGTCCTTCTCGCCGCCGAACTTACGCTGCCAGAGGCCGTAGCTGAGCATCACGACCTGGTCGTGGCCGGGAAGTCCTTCGTCCGCTGAAAAGTCGCGGCCGAGCAGGGGAGAAACGCCGAGAAGCGAAAACATGTTCGTCGTTACAACCTGAACCGGAACCTGCTCCGGGTCTCCTTCGCCCGTCAGGCTTTCGCGCCCGTCGTAGAAGCCAGCCATCTGGTCGAATACAGTAGTCTGGTCCTGCCAATTCAGAAAGTTGGCCGGTGAGACAACGTTGTGGTCCTGGCCTTGCTGAAAATTCTGCTCCCAGACCATGACGAGACGGCTCTCCTGCCGGTATGGCAGCGGACGAAGCAAAGCGGCGTTCACCACGCCGAAAACAGCGCCGTTCGCGCCGATGCCGAGCGCCAAGGTCGCGACCGCGACGGAGGTGAAGCCGGGACTCTTTCGTAACATTCGCAGCGCGTGCCGAATATCCTGCCCGAGCATTTCCAGCAATGGCAGCCCCCGAGTTTCGCGATGCTGTTCCTTGGCCTGCTCGATACCGCCAAAGCGCAGCATGGCTTGCCTCCTCGCCTCTTCAGGAGAGAGACCGGTCTGAATGTTTTCTTCGATCGCGAGCTCCAAATGTGAAGCAATTTCGGTGTCGAACTCTTGATCGAGAGGCCGTTTGCTGAAAAGCGCTCGCAGACGGTGCAGAAAGCGGCGAAGCGAGTCCATCATTGCGGGCCGCCTTCTCCTCGGAGGGAAAGCACGCGCCCCATTACGCTGGAAACGCGCTGCCAATACGCAGCATCCGCTGCCAGTTGCTTACGGCCTCTTTTGTTGATCGAGTAAAACTTCGCTTTGCGATTATTCTCGGAGAGACCCCAGGCAGCGGAAATCCAGCCCCGCTGCTGCAAACGCACGAGCGAAGCATAGATAGTGCCCTGGTTCAGTAGAACCTCATCGCCGCTGATCTGCTCAATGCGCCGGGCAATCCCATACCCGTGCAGCGAGCCCATCGCAGCGAGCGTCTGAAGGACCATCAGATCAAGGGTTCCTTGTAAGAGATCGAGTTTCGATTCTGGCATCCGCTCTCCTGTGGGCACGCCACAGCATAATGGCACGTTTCCTGTGGTCATGCAACAGGAGATTTCTGTCGTGGACGGATTATTCGTAGCGAAGGGCTATCAGTGGATCCACTTTCGTTGCACGGCGCGCGGGAATCCAGCAGGCGGTCAGAGCTACGGCCGCGAGGAGCAGTGTTACGCCGATGAAAGCGATGCTATCCACCGCACTGATTCCGTACAGAAAACTTGCAAGCACACGCGACGCCACCGCGGCAAGGGCAAGACCAATCACGCCCCCGATGAGCACGAGCCGCCCGGTTTGCCAGACGAAAAGCTGCACAACCTTGTTTGCATTGGCGCCCAGCGCCATGCGAATACCGATCTCGCGAGTTCGCTGGCCGACTGCGAAGGCGGTGACGCTGGTGATGCCTACAGCGGCCAGCAATAGAGCGAGCAATCCGAGTCCGGCGGCAAGCCCTGCCCCGATCTGCGAAGGCCAGATCCAGGTGGCAAGGTTGTCGGCGAGCAAGCGGGACGTCACCGGCACCGCGGGGTCAATCAATCGCGCGATTCCCGGTAGCGCCGCGACGAGCGGCCCTGGAGGTCCCGCGGTGCGTACAAATACACTCATGTCCGTGAAGCTATCCATGTTTTCCGGCAGCGGTGGCAGATAGAGATAGGGCAAATCGGAAGACCACAGGTAGACGTTGCGCACATCACCCGCGACGCCCACGACTTCGTAGGGAGGAGATTTTCTGCCCAACCGCAGATATTTGCCGATGGCGTATTGGCCGGGCCACAGCAGGCGAGCCAGCGATGCGCTCACAACGGCAAGACGCGCGCCGTTGGCTATCTCCGCATCGGTGAACGAACGGCCTTGCAGCATCGGAATTCCAACCGTGGTGAGGAATTCTGAGGACACAACGTTGTAGTTCGCCGCCGGCGTGGGCTGGCCCAGGGGCGGCTCGTGCCCTTGCGCCATAATGCTGGTTTCGGTGAACGAATCACCGAGGGGAATGGTGTGGCCTAGGGCCACGCTGGCAACACCGGGAAGGGCAGCGACACGCTGTAAGAGTTGTCTATCAAATTCTGCCGCCCGAGGCTTGGTGTAGCCGCGGACGCGAAGTTCGGGCGACAGGGCGGCCACTTGACTGAGATTGAACCCGGGATCGACGCGGCGTGCTTTAGCTAACGCGCGCACTAAGAGCCCGGCTGCAACCAACAAGAAGAGCGAGGTCGCCACCTGGCTCGCCACCAGAATCGCTCGCAGCCTCGAACTCGAACGGAACGACGAGCCTGCGGCTTCCCCACGGATAGCGTGCAAAGGGTCTTGGCGGGAGGCGCGCAATGCAGGCACCAAGCCCGTCACCAGACCAGCGCTTAATGATATGGCTGCGAGATAAGCCGCGACTCGCCAGTCCAATGCAATTTGTAAACTGAGCGCTTTCTGGCCGGGAGGGTGCATCACGCCGACAAACAAAGCTGCCGCCCACCATGCAATAAACAGTCCTCCCAAGCCCGCAGCCGCTGAAAGCAACATGCTTTCGGCCAGTAGCTGGCGAATGAGCCTCATTCGCGAAGCGCCTAGCGATAGCCGAATCCCCATTTCCTTCCGGCGCGAAACACCACGGACGAGTTGCAAGTTCGCAACATTGGCACACGCGATCAACAGCACGAGCCCCACGGCCGCCATCAGCAGAATCGCAAACGGCGCCACATCGGATTGTTGCGACGGGCTCAAGAATCCGCCCGGCGTGACCACCACAGTGGATTTCTGCTCGTGGCTCTTATCGGCCGCGTGAAAACGATCGGCAAGCACGGCCATCTCCGCTTGCGATTGGCCTAAGGTAATGCCGGGCTTGAGCCTCCCTACCGCAAGCAGCCAGCTCGATTCGCGGTCTTCCAGAAGAGTTGGATTCGTTTGCACGTTGGCGCTCATCATCATCGGAATCCATGCACCAGGCGCATCCACATCGGTGCCGATAAAACCTTTCGGCGCGACGCCAATCACCGTGTAGGGCAGCGAATTCAGGGTGAGCGATTTGCCGATGATGCCGGGATCGGCGCCCAGCCGGCTTTGCCAAAACGCATAGCTCAATACAACCACAGGACGCGCACCGGGAACTTTGTCCTCTTCCGGCAGGAAGCCACGACCGAGCACGGGTCTGGCCCCCAACAAATCAAAATAATTGCCGGAGACGAGTTGCGTGTGCAGCCATTCGGGCGCAGACGAGGACACGTTTGACCCGTGCGGCCCGCCTAACAAAACTCTTCCGCCCGCGTAAGCCGCAAGCGCGGAGAAAGTGGAATTGTTTTCGCGGTAGTAGGCAAATGCGGGATAAGAGAAAGAATCGGAGTGCCGTTCGCCTTGAGATTCGGAATAGAGGTTCACAACGCGCGATGGATCGCGCACGGGCAAAGGCCGCAGGATGAGCGTGTTGTAAATCGAGAAAATTGCTGCGTTCAGGCCAATGCCCAGCGCCAGCGTGAGCACTGCCATCGCCGTAAAGCCCGGCCGTTTGAACATCACGCGGAGGCCGTACCGCAGATCGTGCCAGAGCGTGTTCATCGTGGCAACCTCTTTCCACGTTTATACGCTTCTGAAACCGCTTTCGTTCCGCCAAATCGGCGGACGAATTTCTCGCTATTCGTAACGAAGGGCGACCATCGGATCGACACGCGCCGCGCGGCGCGCCGGCAGAAAACCTGCGAGCGCGGAAACCGCCGCAAGGATCACGATGGCAGCCACGAACGAAAGCAGATCAGCCGCACCAACGCCGTAAAGCTGGCTCGAGATCAATCGCGTGGCGCCGAAGGCCGCAGGTAGTCCAATGGCCAAACCCACGGCAACGAGAATCAACGTATCCCGCAAAATCATGCGCAGAATGTCACCCGGCTGCGCGCCCATAGACATGCGCACTCCAATTTCATTCGTTCGGCGAGCGACGCCTTGCGCGACGATACCGTAGAGACCGATGCAGGCCAGCAAAAGCGCCAATCCGCCAAAGAAGGTGATTAATTGCGCCGCAATGCGTTGCTCTTCGAAATTCTCGGAGACTTGCGTGGCAAGAGTTTGCACACCGGAAATCGGCACGGTCGGGTCCACATCCGCAATTGCTTGCCTCAATTCAGAGGTGGCCGCATCGGGGTTGCCTGTGGTGCGAATCGCGACTTCGCCCGAGAGCACCATCTGATCCTGCTCCTGCGCATAAGGCTCGAAGACCATTGGCTCGATGGGATCGCGAACGTCGTTGCTGAATTGCACGTCCTGCGTCACGCCGATAATTTCCATGTCGCCCGCGTGCTTTTCGTCGCCAAAGCCAAAGTGCGCCCCGATGGGATTCTGCCGCGGCAGATAGCGGCGAACGAAGGCTTCGTTGACCATGGCGACCTTGGGCGCGGTGGCACCGTCGCGCTGATCAATTTCGCGGCCGAGGAGCAACGTGATGCCCATCGTTTCCAAGTAATGGGGCGCCACGGTCACGCCGTGCGCGTCCATGTCCTCATCCTTTGCCGGCGCATAGCCTTGTACGGAAATGTTGCTGGTGCTGTTGGACCCGGAAAGCGGGCTGTAGCGCGCGATGGTGCCGCTTGAGACCCCGGGCAGGCGATTGATTGCGTCGCTAAGACGCATGTAATAAGGCGCGGCATTTTCGGGCTTGTAACCGGCGAGACGCGGATTGATCTGCGCCAACAATACGTGCGAGGCATCGAAGCCGAGCTTCTGTCGCTCGAGGTTCACGAGACTGCGCGCAAAAAGGTTCGATCCGACGAGCAGCACAAGCGAAATTGCGATCTGCGCAATCACCAAGACCTGCGTCGTACCCCACTTGCGGTCTCCGCCGGCAACACGCTTGCTTCCAGCGCGCAGCGCGGAGGCAAGATCGGTCTTGCGGGCGTAGAGCGCCGGCGCCAGGCCAAACAAGATCCCCGCAAACACCGTTACACCAATCGTGAATAAAAGAACGGGGCCATTGAGGTGCGGCTTCATCGGCGAATTCTTCGCGAGCGCCGCAACGAGCAAATCCACGCCCCAGTGCGCAAGCACGATTCCACAGGCTCCGCCCACCAGTGCGAGCAGCAGGCTTTCCGTGAGCAATTGCCGGATCAGGCGCAGTTTGCTGGCGCCCAGGGCCAAACGCACGGAAATTTCCGCTTGCCGCGCCGAGGCGCGCGAGAGCATCAGGTTGCCGACGTTGGCGCAGGCGATCAGCAATACCATGGCCACCACGACAAGCAGAATCCGCAGGGGCTGCGAATAAATTTCGCGCAGATGCGAAACGCCGGTGCTGCCGTCGAAGAGTCCTACGTACGCCTTCGCAATATTTTGACGGTCTTCGGGCGTGAGGTTGGAGCCTTGCTTGTTGAGCAAAAATTGCTGCAGCGCGATTGTGGTGGCCGCTTGCGCTTGCGCCATGGTGACGCCCGGCTTGATGCGGGCGATCAGGTTGAGCCAGTAAGCATTGGGATTGTCCAGATAGGAAGGACGCAGCTCGATCTGCGACTGAAAGGAAAGTGGTACCCAGTAATTGGGCGCGGTGCGCACGCGCTCCCCGAAAAACGACTGCGGCATTACGCCGACAATCGTGAATCCTGTGCTGTTCAGGATCACCGTGCGCCCGACTGCGCCACGATCGCCGTTCAAATGCTGCTTCCAATAGTCGTAGCTCACGACCGCGGTAGGCGGCGCGTTGCGCTGGTCGTCTGAAGGCTCGAGCGTGCGGCCCAATGCGGCCGGAACTCCCATCACATCAAAGAAATTTCCGGAGACTGGGTGCACGGTGGCGCGCTGTACCTGCGCATCGCCGCCGTTTGCGCCGGGCATCCGTACGGAGACGGGTCCTTGGCCGCTACGGTAAGCCGCCAGATCCGTAAACGGTAGCGGCTGCTGACGGAGGTATTGGTAATCCTCCCAGGAGTAGTAATCCCACTGGCCGGGCAGCACCGAATCACTCGAGCGCGTGCCTTCGCCGGTTTCGTTAGTGAAGAGTACGAGCTGGCCAGGATCACGCACGGGCAGCTTCTGCAGCAACACCGAGTCAAAGAGGGTGAAGATCGCGGTGTTGGCGCCAATCCCTAGCGCAAGTGTGAGGACGGCAATCGCGGTGAATCCGGGCTTCTGCACCAGCATGCGCAGGCCGAAGCGAATGTCTTTCCAGAGATTCTCCATGGCATCCTTTCCTGCTCGAATTACACACGATAATCTGCGTGATTAGACGCTATGCAGACGAAAAGGTTCGGTGCCAAAAAGAGAATGGCACGACGATGGAGCTTCTGCAATTGCCGAGGTTGCCGCCGAATTGCACTATTCGTGGCGCAGCGCTATGGCCGGATCAACGCGCATTGCCCTGCGCGCCGGCACCCAGCAAGCGAACAGCGCGACGGCAGTGAGAATCACAGATACCGAAATGAAAGTGACCGGGTCACTACCGCCCACGCCAACCAGGAATTGAGTCACCACACGCCCGGCAGCCAATGCACAAACCAAGCCAACGCCAATGCCGATGCCTACGATCAATAAGCCTTGCCGCAGAATCAGTTTCACCACCTGACGGGGTTGTGCGCCCAGGGCTACCCGAATGCCGATCTCGTGCGTCCGTTGATTGGTCGCGTAGGAGATCACGCCGTATACGCCGACGATGGCGAGCACTAACCCCAACAGGCCCATGACTGCAGCGAGGGCCGCTCCGAGTTTATAAATGAGGAAGCCATTCAACGTGTCGAGGCCTTGCGTCATGGTCTGGATGTCGAAAACGGGCAGGGCCGGCGCAATGCCTGCAATCGTTTCTTCCAAGGTATGCGCAAGACCGGAAACATTGGCGCCCCGTACCTGCAACGTCATGATGGAAAAAGAATCGAAGTGCTGCGCATAGGGGATGTAGAGAAAAGGAGCTACGGATCCGCTCAGATCGTCGTAGCGGCTATTCTGTGCGATGCCCACAACTTCGACACTGCGCTGCTTTTTGTCGTCCTTCATCTTGAAATGCCGGCCGATGGGATCCTGGTTCGGCCAGAACTTCTCCGCCGCTGCCTGATTGATCACGGCCACGTAATTCGTATCTGCCTTGTCTGCATCGGTGAATTCACGTCCCCGCAAAAGCGGGATACCCATGTTTTGCAGGTATCCGGACGAAACGTAATTGTCCACGACGGACGGCATCCCCTGCCCGGCGGGAGCCTGGTAGCCGTCGATATTGAGTTGCGCGACCGAGTTGATGTATCCCATGGGGACGGCGAAAGCGACGCTTGCTGATTGGACGCCGGGAAGGGCGCGAACCCGCTCGAGCACCTGATCGTAGAACTGTTTTGCTTGTTCATGATCGTACCCGATGCCGGTCGGATCCATGCTCAGATTGATCAACCCGTCTGCCTTGAAGCCCAGATCGATGTGCTGGGCATTCGCCATGCTGCGAGTGAAGAGCATCGCGATCACCAGCAGCATCAGGGAGCCGGCTACTTGCAAAGTCACGAGCGTATTACGCAGCCGGTTGCGGCCCGCGGCCACCGACCTGCCCGATTCGCGCAAAGTAGCGATAAGATCGGTGCGCCCGGCCCGCAACGCGGGAACAATACCCACTAGAATTCCGGTGAATAAAGCGACACCGAAGCTAAAGGCAAACACTCTCCAATCGAAGCTGAAGTCGATGGCCAGCGGCAATGAAGTGTGCAGGTTCAAGGATCCTAAAGCGTTGCTCGCCCATTCGCCAAGGACTACGCCCACCGCGCCTCCGAGCGCAGCCAGCAGTACGCTCTCCGTCAACAATAAGCGGATCAAACGCGCACGCGAACTGCCGAGCGCAACGCGAATCGCCATTTCGCGTTGGCGTACCGTGGCGCGCACCAGCAGTAGATTCGCTACATTCATGCATGCCAGCACTAGCACGAGTACCGCCAAGGCCAGGAAGAGTCCCGACACGACAATGATGCCGCCAGCCGATTGGGGATCGGGGCGAGAAAGGCGCTCGGGATAGACCGAAATGGTCAAGTCCCGATCCACATCTGGAAATTGTTGCGCGAGCCGGGATGCTTCCACCGCAAGCGCGGCACGAGCCCCACTGATGGAAACGCCCGGTTTCAAGCGGCCCAACACATGGATGTTGTCGCTCTTTATGTTTGTCAAGAGATCAGGCGACTCACCGAGCGTCACCGCCATCGCATAGGGTACGTAGGCCTGCATATCCAACAGGGGTGACAGTCCGTGAAAATCTTTCGGCGCTACACCAACAATCGTGAAGGGATGACCATTGACCAGCGCCTTCTTGCCAACGACGTTTGGATCCGCGCCGAGTTGGCTGCTCCAAAATCCATAGCCGAGCACAATCACCGGATCGGTGCCGGGTGTTTTACCTTCCGCGGGCAATAGCAAACGCCCTTTCGCGGCTTGAATTCCGAGAATCTGGAAAAAACCAGCAGGCACATAGCTGATCAACAGCGCATGGTTCTGGCCATCCACGCGAAGGCCATCGGAGCCAATTTCCCACCCGAGCAGCCCCGAAAAGGGGCTATCGGCTTGTTGCCGCATGTGCTCGAATTCGAGGTAGGACATCGATAACGAGAGTTGACCGTGGCCTCTTTGCAATGCCAGCACCGTGATTTGCGCAGGATTTTGCACGGGCAATGGCCGCAGCAGTATTGAATTGATCATACTGAAGATTGCCGCATTGGCGCCGACACCGAGAGCCAAGGTAAGAATTGCGATCGCGGTGAAACCGGGATTCTTCCGCAATGCCCGGAGCGCTTGTTTGCCATCCTGCCAAAATATCGTCACGATTCGGGCCCCTTCCAAAGCTGGGAGCAGCTTTGTTATCTATACGTGCAGCGCGCCTTAAGAGTTCCAAGTGACGCGCGTCATGTCCGGCCGGCGAGCTTTCCAATCCGCATCGCCAAAGATGCGCGGCGTCACCTCGATCAAGCGTGGGAAAATCTGGTAAACGCTCAACGGCGACCATTTCGCGCCATCGCGCGTCGGAAATCCGCGCCGGTTCAGCTCCTGCGCGATGCGCGTGAGCGTGGCGTCCTGGACAATCATTTCCATGATCGTTTGCAGCGCATCCATTTCTACAGGATCTTCTTCCAAGTGGTGGCAATCCTGCGCGACGCGCAAGCCGTAGGGTAATTCCTCGATCTTCAGACGCGAAGGCAATGGTTCGCCGGGCGCTTCGCGTTCCCACTCAATCGCGACAGGATGCCAACCTGACGCGGTCATTTGCTCGAAACTGGTCTGTTCCAGTGTTCCCTTCACGGCCGTGCGGAAACGCTCAATTCTCGGCATCTGATCCTCCTAACAACGCCTCCAAGTTAGAATCTGGGCCTGGATGATTTGAAAGGGCTTCCGATCGCCCATCGGGAGCTTACAGACGAACTGGTGATTCCGCGCAAGCGGAATGCCGCTATTGCGAACCGGCTAACTGACTATAAAGGAAAAGCTTAACGTGAGGAAAGGTGGGCTCTGTTCGTGACGCTTGCCCGCTTGTGGGAATGCTCTTTGCAGAACCGGACACTCAGCCAGCTGGGCTCGTGCTTCGGGGGCCTTCGGCCGGCTACGCGGGCAGTCCTACGCAGCCGGCCTGTTACCAACAGCATTGTGGATAAGCGCTAATTCCCGTGGCCTTTGCTCTTGGGGGCAGGACGCGGGTGCGCATTTTGCCAGGTCTTTTGCTTCGCTTGGACGTCCTGCTGTTCTTTTTGCGTTGGCGGATGCACGGGCGGCGCTTGCTTCACGTCGGGGTGATACGTCTGCTGCTGGGTTCCTTGCTCGCGCCCGGCATTGGTATTCACACGATCCTGTTGCTGTGTACCCGGATTGGGAGGCGCGTTGGGCCTGCCCTGCGGCGGGCGATCGAAAGGCGTCTGCTGCGCGGGCCGCTGCGCAAAATGATTCGGCTGGTCTGGCGGTGTCTGTTTTGCAACCACGGCCCGGCTCGTTACTTGTGCGGACGGATGGGGCGCATTGTGTGCGCCTGCGCCATAGACGCTCGCACGTTCCGGCGTGGCTTCGACGTTACGCGTCACCGGTGCTGCGGCTAAATCGCGCGCCTGCACGCTGACGACGTTCCGCGCTACCGGGCGCGCGTTCACAAACGTGTCATGCGAAACCACAGTTGTGGCGTTGCGATTCACGTAAGTGACGTTCGAGACGCGATTGTTGTACACGTTCACGACCGTGGTGCGGTTTACCACAGTATTGGAAACGTTGACGTTTGTGACGTACCGTTCGCTGACGTGATAGGCGGGAACAAACACTTCGCGCGGCCCGAGCGGAAACCAACCCACGCCGGCGCCGATACCTACAGAGATGCCGAAGCCTCCACCGCCGCCGACCCACGCCACCAAGGCTGGCGCGTACACGGGCCGCACAACGACGGGTCCCGGGACCCAAACCCACGCCGATCCAAAAAACGCCCAGCGGCCATAATGAAAGGGCGCAAAACCCCACGCCTCGTCTTCCACCCACGTCCAACCCCACGGCGCAACCCAAACCCAGTGGCCGTAACGGTATGGCGCCCAATCGGCTGCGACGTTGGAAGGAACCCAGACCCGGCCATAATCCGGTACGTCTTCCCAATGGCCGTTGGCGTCCAGGTCTTCGTATCCGGTCATATCCGGCGAAACATTATGATCGCTCGCAATCACATGATCCTCGCGAGCATCGCGCGTCATCGCCCAGCGATCGAAATCGGTATTGGGCTGCGCGTCCGCATCCTTCAGGTCATAGTCGAGCGCATCGGTGCCGGAAAAAACCGCCTGCTGGTCGGAAATCACCTGCCACGAACGGCCACCTCCGGTAACTTCTCCCGCGCCTTCGCGCACCGTAACAATCGTGACGCTGTTATCCGGGTGCGTCTCGATATCGTAGAAGCCCGGCTGCCGGATAGAAAACGCCAGATTCGGCGTGTCGATTTCATAGCTATCGCCCTGTGGAATACTGCGGACCTTCATCGTCATCACGCCGTCGGAAAGGCGAATCTGCACGGTAGCGTCGTCCAGATTCAAGAACGAAAGACCCGTGTTGTGGTCCATGCGAATCGCGGTCGAACCGATGTGCAGTTCGCTGCGGCCATCGGTGTCCGCCCAAAGCTTGTCTCCCGTCGTCAGTGGACGATTCACGATGGCGCCCACCCAATCGTTATCCCCGCCACCGGAAGGCAAATAGGAAACGGTGCCTTCCATAAAATTGAGCCGCGCAACCCGATCTGGCGGGTCCGCTTGCGCACTGGCGGTGTGAGAGAGGCCTGCGCAAAGCGCCGCGGCGGCCAATGTAAAAATCATGGTGCGCAGCGCCTTCATAATTCTTGCTCGCGGCGTGGGCTTCTTCGTTGGTAGCAAAGTCACTTTTTGGATCCTCTGGCGTGAGCCTTGGGCCCTCGCGGTGTTGGACAATTTCGCA
Source organism: uncultured Acidobacteriota bacterium (assembly GCA_963703805.1). Taxonomy (GTDB): domain Bacteria; phylum Acidobacteriota; class Terriglobia; order Acidiferrales; family UBA7541; genus DASTCZ01. The sequence goes on from CAVPFO010000002.1 coordinate 669,525, forward strand.
GCACTACAATGTATTAAACACTTCGTGAACCAGGAAGTTTCAGCTCGTCTCCACGTCCCGCACTGGGCAAAATTGCGCGCAGCGGCAGCAAGTTCGAGATTGTATTCATAGAAAGGTAGCGTTAGGGCGAAGTCGGCTTCCCCGGAAATGCGATTGAGACCGGCGTCCTGGGTACCTATATGATGCGCAGATGGCCGAATTGGCAACCTGGCGGGAGCAGAACTTTGCCTGGAAGATAACCCTTATCTTTACTGCGCAGCGGGCCGCGAAAGCAAGCGCGCTCGCAATCCTTCCGTCATTGCCATGTCGATGGCCGTCCAAGCCATCGCCACGGCCCCATCATAAAGCGCCTTGTCCGCATCCTGGGTGATGCAATGCGCGGTGAATTCAGGCTGATGGTTGACGGCCGGAAATGAGTTGATCCCAATCACGGGATGAATCGACGGCAGCGCAAGCGACACGTTACCCATGTCCGTCGAGGCCGCCATGCGCGCGCCCATCGCCCCCAAGTCCGGGAAGTCGCGCCCAAGGGCACGGGCATTGCGCTCATACACCCCTGCCATCTCCATATCGTGATGCATTTCGGTGTAGGGTTTCTCGCCGCCAATAATTTCCAGTTTCGAACCCGTTGCGATGGCGCCCGCTTCGAAACACCGGTGCACTTTGTTCCGCAGATCGCCTAGCTCACCTACGGTCTCACTCCGAATGATGTATTTCGCCGAAGTGTGCGCGGGAATCACGTTGGGCGCGTCTCCGCCATGCGTGGTAAATCCGTGGATGCGATCCGTTTGCCGAATGTGTTGGCGCAGCAAGCCCAGCGAGACCTGCGCAACCGTAAGCGCGTCGGCCGCATTGATCCCCAATTCCGGGAAGGCCGAGGCATGCGCTTCCTTGCCCGTGTATTTCACTTCGAACATGGACGCCGCGATAATTTTCATCGTGGGCGCATCTATCGGGGCGGGATGCACCATCATGGCCGCATGGACGCCGCGGAAGGCGCCGCGTTCGAGCAGAAGAATCTTGCCGCTCGCATCGCCCACTTCTTCGGCAGGGGTGCCGATGACGCTGACCGTGAGCCCTATCTCGTCAGCCACCCGCGCCAGCGCCATGCCTGCTCCGGCGGACATGGCGGCGATGATATTGTGTCCGCAGGCGTGGCCGACCGCGGGCAGCGCGTCATATTCGGCGCAAATCGCGATGTGTAGCGGGCCGTTTCCCGCGCGCGCCACGAACGCCGTGGGCAAATCGTAAGCCTTTGCCTCCACGCGCATTCCCGCGCTGCCGAGCATTTCCTCGAGCCAAAGCGAGGCACGCTCCTCTTCAAACCCCAGTTCCGGGTGCGCGTGTATGCGATGGCTCAGCGCCACGAGCGGCTCACGCAACTGGTCGATTTGTTCTCGCGTAGCGCTTTTTGCGTCTTTCATGGATCACCTCGGAAATATCTTAATGCTCGCCGTTTTGATAGGCGTTGCGCTTCACGGAGCCTTCACAGCCTCCAGCAACTTCTCGGCATGGAGCGCGCCCTCGGGTGTGTCTTCATGCTTGAAGAAGACGTATACGTCCCCACGTCTCACGCGCTCGGCGGTCTGGGCTGCAATCGCCTTGCGATCCTCGGAGGAGTATTCTTCCTTGCGCAAGCGGAAATACGAAAAATCGGCCGTCTGCGCTTCTGGCGTCTGCAGTTTCTCGCTCTCCGCTTCGCAAAGCGCGGCATTCGCCTCGCGCAGCGCCGCGAAGACTTCTTCCGAAAACCACGAATCGTGCCGGAATTCGAAGGCCGCGCGCAGATTTCGCGGGAGCGCAGCGAGGAACTCCTTCAGCAAGGAAACGTCTGCCTTCAGGAACGGCGGCAGCTGAAAGAGCACCGGCCCAAGTTTTTGCGCCTCCTGCAAGGGCCGCAACGCTGCGAGGAAATCGAGCGTGAACTGGCTGGCGTCACGCAGCCGCTTGATATGCGCAATCGTCTGGTGCGCCTTGACGGCAAACTGAAAGCCCGCCGGCGTCGCCGCGATCCAACCTTCGAGCAACTTATCGGTGGGAAAACGGCGAAAGGTGTAGTTCACTTCGACTGTATTCAGGCGTGCGGCATAAAACGCGAGAAATTTTGCCGGCGCGAGCTTTGCCGGATAAAAATCGGGCTTCCAAGTGGTATAGGCCCAGCCAGAGGTGCCTGCGTAAACCCGCGCCATGAGGTATCAGTGTATCGAGAAATACAAAAGATGGCTGCCGATTTGTTTGAAAGTGCGGGCCCTCCCAAATTTGAGGTATGTTAGGCTGGCGGTTTCGCACCTGCAGATTATCCGGGCGATCTGCCGGCATACTTCGCTTTCGAGGCTCACTCATGAAAAGGCTGTCTGTCCTTATTATTGTTTTCGCCGCTTCCAGCACTTTCGCCGCACAGACACCGACAAATGCCGAGGTCGCTCGCTGGGAACAGGAGGCCCGCGACGTCACCATCGTGCGCGACGATTGGGGCATCGCGCACGTTCACGGGAAGACGGACGCGGACGCCGTCTTCGGGATGGAATACGCGCAAGCCGAGGACGACTTCAATCGCGTCGAGACGAACTACATCAACGCCATGGGCCGCCTGGCGGAAACCGAAGGCGAGTCCAAAATCTATCAGGACTTGCGCATGAAGCTTTTCATCGATCCCGCCGCGCTAAAGACGCAATACGCATCGAGTCCCGCGTGGCTGAAAACGCTGATGAATGCGTTTGCCGATGGCTTGAACTATTACCTCTACAAACATCCCGAAGTGAAGCCGCGCGTGATCCAGCATTTTGAGCCGTGGATGGCGCTTTCCTTCACCGAAGGCAGCATCGGTGGCGATATCGAGCGCGTAAATCTCACGCATCTCGAAGCGTTCTACGGGAAAGGCGCTTCCGGCGCGGCGGCTTCCACCGACGATCTTGCGCCGGAACCTTATGGCGGGTCGAACGGCATGGCCATCGCACCGTCGAATACGGCGGATCACCATGCGCTATTGCTAATCAATCCGCACACTTCTTTCTATTTCCGCTCCGAGCTGCAAATGGCCAGCGACGCCGGACTCGACGCGTATGGGGCCGTAACCTGGGGCCAATTCTTTATCTATCAGGGCTTCAATAACCGTGTCGGCTGGATGCACACTTCTAGCGGCGTCAACGCCGTGACCCAATATCTTGAAACCGTGGAGAAAACGGGTAATCGCTTCCTCTACAAATATGGAAGTGAGCAGCGCCCGCTGATCACGGAGGAAATCGTCGTGCCTTACCGGACCGATCAAGGAATGGCGGAGAAGAAATTTACCGTCTACCGCACGGTGCATGGCCCGGTAATTGGCGAAGCAAACGGAAAGTGGATCAGCATCCGCTTGATGCAACTGCCGGTGAAAGCGTTGACGCAGTCCTACACGCGCACAAAGGCCACAGATTACAAATCGTATCTGCAAACCATGGAACTCAAGGCCAATTCCTCGAACAACACAATTTTTGCCGATTCCGATGGCGACATTGCCTATTTCCATGGCAACTTCATCCCCAAGCGCGATACCCATTTTGACTGGACTAAGCCGGTGGACGGCAGCAACCCGGCAACGGAGTGGCAAGGATTGCTGTCCATCGACGAAACGCCGCATCTGCTAAACCCTAAAAGCGGATGGATCTACAACTCAAATAATTGGCCCTGGTCGGCCGCCGGTCCGAGCAGCCCCAAGAGGGAGGATTATCCGGCCTACGTGGAGACTGGCGGTGAATCCGCCCGCGGCTTGCATGCCATCCGCGTGCTGCAAGACAAAAAAGATTTCACCTTGGATTCGCTGATCGCCGCCGCTTACGACAGCTACCAGCCATGGTTTGAAAAAACGATCCCGGCGCTGCTTAAGGCGTGGGACGACGCGCCAGCCGGTGATCCGCTAAAAGCGAAAGTCGCCGGCCAGATCAACCTGCTGCGCAACTGGGATCTGCGATGGTCGGCGACGTCTGTTCCCACGTCGCTCGCCGTTTTCTGGGGCGAGGACATCGAGCGCCACATCGCCGCAGACGCCAGAAAAGCAGGCATCTCCACCTACGATTACATCGGCAGCAAACCGCTCGGTGAACTGCTTCTGCAATCGTTGGCGGCTGCTTCCGATCGCCTCGTGGCCGACTTCGGAAGTTGGAAAACGCCATGGGGGGACGTCAATCGATTCCAGCGGCTGAACGACGACATCATGCCCACGTTTACCGATACTGGCGCGAGCATTCCTGTGGGGTTCACTTCCGCGCGATGGGGCTCGCTGGCGTCTTTTGCGTCGCGTCCGTATCCGGGAACGAAAAAGTGGTACGGCACCAGCGGAAACAGCTTCGTTGCCGTGGTCGAGTTTGGCGACAAAGTGCACGCGCGGGCCGTCACAGCCGGAGGCGAAAGCGGCAATCCAGGATCTCCCCATTTTGACGACGAAGCCGAACGGTACAGCACGGGCAACTTGCGCGAGGTCTACTACTATCCTTCGCAACTTCAGGGACACACAGAGCGCACGTACCACCCCGGCCAGTAACATCCGACTAGGTGCGCGAAAAAGAAAAGCGGACCAGCTTTCACTGGCCCGCCTTGGAGAAAACAAGATCCCCGCGAGGTTCTTGCCTTCCGATTAAACGTTGCTGCGTGCAACGCGGGCGCGGTCCGCGTCGCTGCTACCCGTGGACGATTCGCCGGTGGAAGAAATGTCCTCGCCACCGGTGCGCGCGATGATTTCCTTTGCGCGCTTGATCTCGTCCGACGTGTCGCAATGGACGGAAAGCAGGATGCCGCCCTTTTGCAGCCGACCTTCGTATCGCTTCGCTTCGTATTCCGGAATGCCCATGCCAATCAAGGCACCCGTGACTCCACCTACGGCACCGCCAACACCCAAGCCCGCCAAACCGGCCATGATTGGGCCCGCAGCAATGAATGGTCCGAGTCCGGGAATCGCCAACATGCCGACGCCTGCGAGCACGCCCAGCGTGCCGCCAATGATTCCGCCGGTGGTCACGCCGGCAGCCGTGCCCTCGGGGCCTTTGTGGCTTTCTGGGTGCCAATATCCTTCGTCCCGCCGAGATTTTCCGGCAGAAGCACGGAGATATCCGCAGTCGGAAAGCCCCCTCGGATCAGCGCATCGGCGGCATTCTCGGCCCCGCTGCGCGTTCCGTAGATTCCAAATACAGCTACTTTTTTACTGGACATTGTGTTTTCTCCTTTGAATTAAATTCGTGCGCGTTGTTTCATAAAGCTACTTCGAAGGGGCTATCTCGAGCTCGTTGGTCACGTTGCCGTCTCCGGCCACAGCTACCGCCTTTGCCTGCAGGTTGTTCTTTTCGTCTTCGGAACGTACCGGCCCGCGCAATGTCACTTTCCCGTTCTGCGTAATGATCTTGACGTTGTGGGCGTAGGTGGAAAGACTCGTGTCCTCATGGATGGCTTTACGAATTTTCTGCGTGATAGCGCGATCGGCCGGATTCATCTTCTGCTGATCGGCCGTCGGGCTGCCCTGGTCTTTGTTCGTTTTCGTATTGTCCGGTGGCGCCTGCTGCCCGGTCTGATATCGCGCGGCGGGCGTCGCGATCAGCGACGCACAAAAAACCAGCGAACCCAAAGGCAAAAGCAATCGCGATACTTTCATAAACCTTCCCCTCATCTCATTTCCTCCTCGTGACCCGCGATGCGCCGAGTTGACGAACCGCCCGGAGCATCTCTGGCCTGAAATGCGTGCAAATCTCAGTACTTCGCTGACAACGGCGGGACGACTGCTGCACTACCTATCAGACAACGCCTCTGCATTGCGGGCCATACGCGGAAGAAGGTAGGGTTCGGCAGTGAGAAATACCACGCGCCGTTAGCCGGGGCAGATTTTATAACTGGCCTTGAAAACCAATTGAACCTCGCTAGTCCTGCCGAGATTGCCGAACGAGCAGCGTCACGATAGAATCACTACGAGGCGATATCGTCTAAGGGTTAGGACGTAGCCCTCTCAAGGCTAAAATCCGGGTTCGAATCCCGGTATCGCTACCAAGCATCCGGTTTTCCTGCGGTCTAATTCCCCTAAGCATTTGTGACTTCTTGTGTCGCCTTTGAGAGCACCCCGTTTCCCATAGCTGCGACCTAAGCCCAAACGCAGCAGCGCCTTACCTTTGCAAGGGCATAGCACCGCTCTGGTCGGATATGGTATAAACGCAGCCGCTCGGCACGTCCAACCGTCCCGCTGGACACGCAGAACACACGTCTCCATCCCTGGGGAGTCTTCTTTAAGTACGATGAAAAGCAAGCCAGCTCCGATCCCACGCCAGTCCCTTTCCTCCGCAGTGGCCGAAAGACTGCGCGATAAAATTGTTCGCGGCGAGTACCGCGAAGGCGAACAGCTCCGGCAAGATGCAATCGCCGTGGAATTTGAAGTCAGCCGCATTCCCGTACGGGAGGCGCTGCGGCAACTGGAGGCCGAGGGACTGATTAAGATCGTGGCTCATCGTGGCGCCGTTGTCTCCGCGCTTTCGCCCGATGAAATCGAAGAGCTTTTCGAAATTCGCGCGCTGCTCGAAGGCGAGGTGTTGCGGCTCTCCATCCCGGGACTGACGGAAGCCGATTTCGAAAAAGCCGAAGCCATTCTGCAAACGTTCGATAAAGCATTGAAGCATGAAGAGGATGTACGCGTATGGGGCCGGCTCAATTCGCAATTTCATTCCACGCTGTACAGCCGTTCGAATCGGCCGCATTTTCTGAGTATGATTCAGATGATTAACAACAATGGCGATCGCTATACGAGGCTGCAGCTTTATCTAACGAGGGCTTTCGAACGCGCCAGCGAAGAACATCATCACATTCTTGCGTTGTGCCGCAAACGCGATGTGCCGGCGGCTTGCAAGCTGCTTAGCGAGCATATTCGCCATGCCGGGCAATCGTTGAAAGAATTCCTAACGCACGAGCGGCAGCTCGCGAAACATCACACCGAGGGCGCCGAAACCTTACCCGCCAATCGCCGGCCCGCTTAGCTCGTTGGAGTCAGCTTGCAGCCTGGGCCGCACCTACCGGGCTGCGCGTGAAATTCCCGTCCACATGGCGCCAGATCCCCAAAGGATTCGTGTCCTGCAATTCCTGGGGCAGCGCCGTGTTGGGAAACGCCTGATAGCAAATCAGCCGTGCAAAGCGATGGATCGCCCGCGTACCCACCGAGGTAGATCTGCCATCCGAGGTCGCGGGGTAGGGGCCGCCATGGACGACCGCGTCACACACTTCGAGTCCGGTGGGATAGCCGTTAAAGATCAACCGTCCGACTTTTGTTTCGAGAACCTCGATCAGGTCTCGGTGTTCACGCAGGTCGTCTTCGGTCCCATGGACCGAGGCCGTGAGATGCCCGTGCAAACCTTGGGCGATCGTCAGCAACTCGTCATGATTCGAGTTCGAAATAAGCACCGTGGATGGGCCGAACAACTCCGCGGCCAATTGCGGCCGCGCAAGATACTCGCTGCCTTTTGTTTCAAATAGAGCAGCGCTGACCTGCGTGCCTCCGGTGCCGGTGGGCATTTCTCCGTGCGCGGCTAGCGCAGCATCGTTGTGCTGGTTGCGCGAGCGCACTTGGTTTTCGTATGCCGACCGAATTTGTGGCGTCAGCAGCGGAGCAGCGGGCGTCGTTGAAATGCGCGCACCCAAATCTTCGGTAAATTTGACGGCCTCCGGTCCCTCCGGCAGGAAGATTAGGCCAGGCTTGGTGCAAAATTGCCCGGCGCCGAGCGTCACGGAGCTGTGTAGTCCTGCGGCAATCTCCTTGCCACGCTGCTTGAGCGCGCCCGGCAGAATGAATACGGGGTTCGTGCTGCCCATCTCCGCATAGACCGGAATCGGATCGGGCCGCGCCGCCGCCAGATCCATGAGCGCGCGGCCTCCGCGGATCGAGCCGGTAAAGCCCACGGCTTTGATCTTCGGGTGCTGCACCAGCGCCGCTCCGATTTGCGTGCCCGAGTCAAAAAGCAGCGAAAAGACGCCCTCGGGAAGGCCGCATGTGCGCACTGCTTGGCGGATCACCTCACCGACGAGTTCCGCAGTGCCCGGGTGCGCCGCATGCGCGCGTACGATCACCGGATTGCCGGCGGCAAATGCCGAAGCCGTATCGCCACCGGCGACAGAGTAAGCCAACGGAAAATTGCTCGCGCAGAATACCGCCACCGGTCCGATAGGACGCCAGAACGAACGAATGTCAGGCTTGGGAAGCGGCTTGCGATTGGGATCACCGCGATCTATGCGGGCGGAAACCCACGAGCCTTCCTCTACCAAATCGGCAAAGAATCGCATCTGCATTGCCGTGCGGGCAGCTTCGTTGCGCACGCGGCCTTCGGGGAGCGCCGTTTCCTGTGGCATTCGAATGACGAGCTGATCCACGATCGCGTCAATTCCGCGCGCGATCTCACGAAGAAATGCTGCCTTCTGTTTACCGGTCTGCCTGCTATAAAACGAGAAGGCTTGCGAAGCGAGCTGCGTGGCGCGATCCACGTCCGGCGGAAGCGCGGAGAAATAGGCGGGCGCAAGCGCTTGCCCGGTGACGGGATTTACGGCCGAGAACGCTTCCCCGCCCTCTACTCCAAATTCAAAGCCAATCAGCGATCTGCGCTTGGATTCCACGGTAGTCTCCCTTTGGCTCTCATTGGATGCCGGCACTTCCAGCGAAGCTACGCGGCAATGGCCGGACGCGCACGCATAGCTGCGCGCAGGGTCGCCTGTGCTTCTTCCAGTTCCTTCCCGATCACTTCCATACGCGGCGGCCTTACGCGCGCGCTGCCCTTGCCGACCTCTTGCTGCACCAGCTTGATCAATTGCACGAACTTCGGCACCGTGTCCATTCGAAGTAACGGCAGGAACCAGCGATACAGTTCGAAAGCCTTTTGCGTTTCGCCGCGAATGCCGTATTCGAAAAGCTTCACGGATTCGCGCGGTAAAGCGTTCACCAGTCCCGCCACCCAACCGACCGCACCCGCGGCGATGCCTTCCAGGATCAGGTCGTCCACCCCGACCGAGATCGCCAGCCGGTCTCCAATCAGCGCGCGGATCGCGGCAACACGCCTTACATCGGCGCTCGACTCCTTCACCGCGTGCAAATTCGAATGTTCGGCAGCTAGCTCGGCAATCTGCTGGGGCAGAAAATCCGTCACGTATGACACGGGGTTGTTGTAGAGCATGCAGGAGAGCTTGGTGGCCTTAATCACTGCGGAAAGGTGCGCTTTCATCTCGCGCCAGTCACCCAGATAGACATACGGCGGCAGCACCATCAAACCTTGGCAACCTTTGTCTGCCGCAGCCTTTGCGAGCTTTACCGCTTCGGCCGTGCCCAACGCGGAAATCGCCGCCGCCACGGGCGCTTTACCGCCAGCGCCTTGCAGGCACGCTTCAATCACTTGCAGCTTTTCGTCATGTGCCAGCGTGGCGCCTTCGCCGAGCGAACCGAGCGGAATAATGGCAGTGCAGCCGCTTTCAAGCATCCAGCGGCTATGCTGCGCGATAAAAGCGCTATCCACTTTGAGATTCACGTCAAATGCGGTCGTGATTGCGGGCATTACGCCTTTCCAATCCATGCTCTCTCCTTGTTTGCCGATATCGAAACTCTACGATTGCGCGGCGGTAAGCTCATCTCCGTAGTTCGCCGCGATCAAAGACTCAATCCGTGCCGGGAATATCGGTGGCCGCACCGAATCCGGAGTCCATCCGAAAATGAATTCCGCGGCCGCGCCGCAAATCCGGCCCTGGCATGCACCCATACCGCATCGCGTTTGGAGTTTGGCGGCGCGCCACCCCGTCTGCGCCGCAAGCGCACGCAGCGGAACGTCCTCGCAGCGGCATACGAGAGTTTCCGGAGCCGCCAAATCCCGCAATTCTTCGCGCAGGGCAAAGGTTTGCTCAAGCACCGCCGCGAATTGACGCGCATTCTTACGATCCTGAAAGCGCGCTCGCGCCTTTGCGACTTGGCCACTCGCGGCATAACCCGCGATTTCGCCTTCGGCCAACGCCTTTTCCAATCCGCCGATGCCAGTAGGCTCGCCGGCGCAGAAAATTCCGGGCACGGAAGTTTCCTGCAGTTCGTTCACGCGCACGTACCCGCGATCCATTTCACAGCCCAATAGGGCAGCCAATTCGGTGTTCGGCACAAGATGAAATCCGCACGCGAGATAATCGCAGGCGACCCGTTTCGTTCGCCGGCCATCGGTCACCTCGACCCATTCCAATTTTTCGCCCCCGCCGCCCGCCGAAGGCCAGGTGTTCATGCGATACGGTATGCCCATGAGGCTCGCTCGGAGCCTAAGCGCCTGCCAAGCTTTGCCGGGGTGGCGCACAAGCTTCGCCGCAAACCCACGCACGCGGCCCGCTGGGGCCTGCTCCGCAATCAGCAGCACCCGCGCACCGGCATGGTGCAGGTAATCGGCCACAGCCAATAGAAGAGGACCGCTGCCCGCAATTACGACTCGCGAGCCACGAATCGGCATCCCGGACTTCACCAGAGCTTGCAGGCCCCCTGCACCCATCACTCCAGGCAGCGTCCAACCAGGGAACGGGAGAAAGCGCTCGCGGGCTCCCGTGGCAAGTATTAACTTCTTGAAACCAAACCGGACCGATCCTTGCCAGGTCTCTGCCGTGAGAATTCCTGGAACGGGCTGCGCAAAAACCTTGGCCTCAAAGATTGCCGACACCTTTGCGTTCGAAAAGCGCTGATTCCATTCGAAAGCCTGTGCGGAGATCGGATGAGAGGGCGGCTTAGCCGGCTGCGCTAGGCCGCGCCAGATCTGACCGCCTACGCCGGGATTGTCGTCCACCAGGCCGACCCGCGCGCCGGATTGGGAAGCAGCGAAAGCGGCGGCGGTCCCCGCCGGGCCGCCTCCCACGATCAGTACGTCAAAATGCCGCGTGCCTGCGGCGGATCGGAGTTGCTCACTCATCGCAACGCACGTCCATCCCAGACTCGCAAAGAATCTGGCAGCTACGCGCGTGGAGTCGGCCATCAACCGCCACGCGACACTCGAAGCAAATGCCCATACCGCACAACGCGGCGCGCGGTTCGCCGTGCACCGCGCGCCGGAATCGCCACACTCCGGCCGATAGGATGGCCGCTGCTACAGTCGAGCCCTGTGGCATGGAAACCGGCGCACCATTCACGCGAACGGTGAGCTGTTCACCGGTGCTCATGTCTTGCTCCTGAAGAAAATCATCCGCGCCGCAGTCGAAAATCGCTCATCTCAATTGTGCTCCGCGTGCTGAAAACTACGGCCCGGCAAGTAAGGGACCTGCGAAATACGCGATTCGCGACCCATCACTTGGTCGGCCAGTAACGCGCCCGTTGCCAGCGAAGTCGTGATACCCAAGCCTTCATGTCCCGTCGCCAGGTACAAGCGTTCGCTCTCGAGCCACGGACCGATTAGCGGCAACTTATCCGGCGTGGCCGCGCGAAAACCCGTCCACGCGCGCGTGGCCACGATGCCACCCAATTCCGGAATGAATTCAGCGGCGCGCGACAGCATTCGTCCCAAGATGCCGAAGTCAATCTCCCGGGTTTCTGCTCCGAACTGGCGCGAAGAGCCGATCAACAATTGGCCGGTCGGCCGGGGCTGCACATTGAACGCAACGGAATCCGTGGCCAGCGAGTGCGCACTTTTCAAGTAGCCAAGCTCCACCAGTTGATGGCGCACAAAATCCGGATAGCGGTCTGTGATCACCAAATGGCCCTTGCGTGGCCGAATCGCCAGCCCGCGAGTGAGGCCCATGGCCCAACTCCCCGCGGCGTTTACAACCACACCGCCCGAAACCCGCGTGGAATCTTCCAGCTTCACGCCATCGCTCAGGATGTCCACCACACGCTTACCCAGCTGGAGCCGCGCATTCAGTTTCTTGGCGCGATCGAGTAAGTGGCGTGCGGCGCATGGCGGATAAATCACTGCGTCGCCAGGTATCAATAGCCCGCCAGCCAGACCCGGCCGCAAGTGCGGCTCCGCCTCCGCCAGAGCTTGCGGATCAAGCACCTCCGCGCGCACCCCGCGGGCGAGGTAAAAATCACGCTTTGCCGCGACGTGTGACATTTCTTCCTCATCCGCCGCGACCCAAATCGTGCCGCAAGGTGAATACTCGGCATCCGCCGAGATCTCGTGCGACAGCTCGCGCCACAAGTCGACCGAATAGCGCGTAAGCGCGAACTGCGCCTCAGAGTCATCCATCACCACAAGATGGCCCATACCGGCCGCCGTCGCACCGCCGCCGACAATTTCGGACTCGATAATGGTCACGTTCAGGCCTTCCTGTGCAAGAGCCAGCGCGCAGGCCGCGCCCACAATACCCGCGCCGATGACCACTACATCAGGGGCAGGCATGAAAATCCTAGGCCTTGATCCCAAAACAGAATGGATCGCTGGGATCGAGAATCATCTCCGCTTCCGCGGTAACGTACGCGGAGCCCCGCACGCTGGGAAAAATCTGGCCTTCCTGCACTTCCACACTGCCCTCGAACACGCTCCCAATCACGCTTTCCTGGCGGTAGGATTCGCCCGGCTGCAATTTACCGTCCTCGTAAAGGCACGCAAGCTTCGCACACGTACCCGTGCCACAGGGCGAGCGGTCGTAAATCTTGCCGGGACACAGAACGAAATTCTTGCTGCGTGCGCCGGATGCCAGCGGCGAACCGTAAAGCTCGATGTGATCGATTTCCCCGCCATTGGCTCCAGTGATGCCCTGCTTGTGCAAGCTCTGTCGCACCTGCCAGGAAAATTCGGTGAGTTGATCGATATTGGCGGGAGATATTTCGAAAGGGTGCTCGTAAATCAGATAGAACCAGTTTCCACCCCAAGCCACGTCGCCACGAAATTCACCATAGCCGGGAACGTGAACAGGGACCTGCGCAGCATGGCGGTAGCACGCCACGTTTCGAACGGTGACTTCATTCGAATTATGAAGCGTCGCCTGCACAACGCCAACAGCGGTTTCGATTCGGTGCAATCCAGGCTTGATTTTGCCTAAATGCGCGAGGGTCACCAATAGCCCGATCGTGCCATGGCCGCACATTCCGAGATAGCCGACGTTATTGAAAAAGATCACACCGGCAGCAGAGGCAGCGTCACGTGGCTCGCACAGCAGTCCGCCGACGATTACATCCGAGCCTCGAGGTTCGTTCACAAGCGCCGAACGGAGCCAATCGTGTTTCGCGCGGAATACGTCTAGACGCTCCGCCATCGTGCCCGCGCCCATATCGGGGGCCCCGGTGACGATCAGGCGCGTCGGTTCGCCACCGGTGTGCGAATCGACCACGCGAACGCTCTGAGATGAAATTGTCATCGCGGGCAGCCCACGGAAACGGCAATTGAGCCGTTTCCGTGGGCCGTTGCCTTTCCGCTTACTGGTCGGTCTGAGGCTGACCGCCTATTGCTTCCGAGGCCGATGCGGGGACGGTGCTGGCCAGCGGGGTGATGCCATGTCCGCCCAGGGACCGATTAAAGGCGGGCACTTCCTTATCCATCAAATTCCGGTATTCCGCGGTAGAGGTGGCGAGGTCCTTTTCGATGGTATCCAGGAGATCGCGTTCTGTGTCGGTGGGGCCATAGTTATCGCCTCCGGCGACGTCACCGGCGCCCGGACCGACCTCGCCATTCAGCCAGAGCAGTTTGAAATAAACCTTGTAAGTCGCAATGTAATACTTATCGTCGCTGGTCGTAAGCTCTTTTGAGAGTAGCTTGTATTCCACGTCCTGCATCTTTTGATCTTCATCTTCTACCGTTTTCAGTAAGTCCTGTTTGCCCTTCTCGCTCCGCAGCATTCCTCCTATGTCTGCCAGTTGTTTCCGCATCCACTCGATATGGTTCACGATGTCGGAGGTCTTGTCGACGTCGTCCCGAATGCGGAGCTGCATTTTCACCGAAGCGGCGATATCCGCGTCGGTGCCGCCCTGGTGCGGATCCTTCAAAACTTCCAGCGGTTGCGTATAAGTTTGTCCGTCTACCGTCAATTTCACTGTGTACTTACCGGGCGCGACGATCGGGCCTTCTTGATTGGGCGACATTCCCCAGTGCGTGATCGGGCGAGCATCGACGCCGTGGAATCTTGGCTCTTCCATGATATGAGGGTTCGCCGGGGGAATCGTGCGAAGCAAGATCGTGCGCGGCCCCGCATACTTCAGGTCCCACGTAACCCGATTCATGCCGGGCCTGCCGGGACCTTGCAGTTCGCGGACGATACCTCCAGAAGAATCCACGATCTGGATTTGCACGGGCCCTTTGGCGGGGGCTTTCAAGGAGTAGTCCACGAACGCCCGACCATTGTGGATGAAGCGATATGCTCCGCGCGATGCGAGTAGCTGCGTGTCTGCGGACGATGCGGGCTGGCCGGCCATTTGCTCGAGCGGCGTGATGTCGTCCAGGATGTAAAAACCCCTGCCGTAGGTAGCGACAACGAGATCGTGGAATTGCTTTTGCACCACAACCCAGGTGGTCTGTGCGTGTGGTAGACCGGTTTGCAGCGGGTTCCAGTGGGCGCCATCGTCCGGCGAAGTGTACAAGCCGTTGCCCGTACCCGCGAACAACAGGCCTTTCTTATTCGGATCCTCCGCCACGCAGCGCACGTAGGAGAGCGGCCCCTTCGCGATTGCCGCGCCGATTTGCGTCCAGGTTGCGCCGAAATCAGTGGTGCGATAAATGAATGGATCGCGATTATCCATCAGGTGATAGTCCACGGACACGTAGGCAGTGCCGGGATCAAAAAAGGAGGGTTGAATACTAGTGACAACTCCAAGCGGGGGCATGCTGCCAATATTCTTTGTTACATCATTCCAGTGGCCGCCTGCGTCCTTGGTGTACCAGACCTTTCCATCGTTTGTTCCTGCCCAAATCAATCCTTTCTGAATCTGCGACGGGGCGATCGCGAAGACCACCTCGCCGTAAAACTGTCCCAGGTTGTCGCCGACGATGCCTCCGGAATTCACGATGTACTTCGGATCCTGCGTCGAAAGATCGGGACTGATCACCGACCAGCTTTGGCCACCATTGCTTGTTTTGAAGATGACCTGGCAGCCGTAATACACGGTGTTGTGGTCGAAGGGATCGAGAGCCATGGGCGGAGTCCAATGGCAGCGGTACTTGCTGTCGGTGGGAGGCGAATCGAGAGTGTGGAACCAGGGACTCACCGACCTGGCGGTGCGCGTCTTCGCGTCCCAACGCGTAACTTCATTGCCATAGCAAGTGGCCCAGACGATATCGGGATCGGTCACGTCCGGCAACGTAAAGCCGGATTCGCAGCCGCCCATGGCGTGATCCCAACCTGCTTCCGCGGCGGCGCCAAAACCGCCTGCGCCGGTGTTCGTGCTAGGACCGCGCATGTTTCCGTCGTCCTGCATGTTTCCGTAAAAATAGTAAGGAATCTGGTTGTCCACGGCCACGTGATAGATCTGCGCGACGGGAAGTTGCACGCGGTGAAAGCCACGCCCGTGCACGGTGGTGATGTTTATGCCACCATCATCGCTGATGGCAAACCGGTCGGGATTGGCAGGATCCATCCAAATATCGTGGTTATCGCCGCCCCACGGCACAGTGTAGAAGGTTTGTCCTCCGTCCGTCGAATGGAGGAAAGAGCTATTTGAGACAAGGATCTCATTCTCGTCGAACGGCGAGACCGCGATGCGAATGTAGTAACCCGCGCGGCCGATGAGAGCGCGGTCCCAATTCACCACACGCCAATTCTCGCCGCCGTCATCGGACCGCCACATCGAGCCTTGGTCGGCCGTCTGAATCAGAGCATACACGCGGCTCGAATCCGTGGGCGCAATCGCCACATCAATTTTGCCGAGGGGAGAACGGGGCAATCCGTGCCCTTCGACCCGGGTCCACTTGTCGCCTCCATCGTGCGAAACGTAGACCCCGCTGCCGGGACCGCCGCTGAGCTCCTCGTAAGGGTGCATCACCACCTGCCACATGCCGGCAACCAGCGTGCTACTGTCGTGCGCGTCGATGGAAAGGCCCGAGCACCCCGTATTCTCGTCTCCAAAAAGCACACGGTCCCAGTGCTGGCCGCCGTCCGTGGTGCGAAACACTCCGCGTTCCTGCTGTGGGCCAGTGGCTCGTCCAAGCACGCAAGCGTACACAATTTGCGGATTTGTGGGGTTCACGATGATCCGCCCAATGCGGCCGGTCTCGTCGAGGCCCATGTGCGTCCAGGTCTTGCCGGCGTCGACCGATTTGTACATGCCGTTGCCCATCACGTCGATATCGCGGATCGCCCAGGCCTCCCCCGTGCCGGCCCAGACGATATTGGGCGAGGATGGCGCGACGGCCAGCGCGCCGATCGCTTGCACCGGCTCGTTGTCGAAAACGGGCGCCCAGTTATTTCCGCCGTCGGTAGATTTCCAGACACCACCCGAAGCGGCTCCCGCATAGTAAATGTTGGGGTCGCCAGCAACGCCGGCGATGGCGGAAACGCGATTGCCCACGATGGGTCCTACCCAACGAAATCGGAAACCTTCCTGAGTGCCAAAGCCCCCACGCCTTTGCGCAAAGGCTGGAGCAGCGCATACCGCGATGGTTGCCACCGCTAGCAAGACATTTCGACATGTAGAACTGGTGACGCGCATTTTTCTACCTCCAGTTTTGAAAGGCGAAAGGAGAGCCTAACGGCGAACACGCTCTGTCCAGTGCGGACGGCAAGGCCAACATGGAAGAAAATGGAGGAAGCAGCATGCTCGGGCGACAAGAAAAAATTTGTGCAAGGGGAGTATATGTATATTTTATCCAAAGTCAACCGCTGGCCCCTATCCGCTTCGTCTGTCGCCCCATTTCACTCTTCTACCGCGCCACGCCGCCCCCGATATGCCGTGTGGGACTGGATCGGCAGGAAAGAGAAGAACCGATTCCTACACGGTGCGCAACGATATACAGGCGCGCCCAGCAATTTCCAAACGAACCTCAACCACCCCACACCGAATTCACGAGAGATCTGCTGCAATTCCAGATTGCCACAACGCCGGCAATGGGCATTACACACGAAGCGAACCGGCACGCTCCAACCGTAAAAACGAACATCGCACTCGGGGCACCGCCAAGGACGCAAACCGGCGGCGGTTCCGAGGTAGTCCAGAACACCACGGCGTCTGGAGCGATAGCAGTGTGGATGATGGCAGGAGGGGCAAAGCAACGGTTAGGCTCGGCGAATTTCCGGCGCAGAGCATAAATCGGGGCCGCGATGAGGCGCAAGGGAAATTGACCCGTCTCTCTGTGGAAACTGCAAAGTGTTCCTGAATTCTACGGACGGACGAGCTCCGGCGGCCGAAATCCGGCGGTCCGCATGTAAAATGGTAGCGAGGATCCCATGCCTTCCTACACAGATCAGCATGCCCGCGCGGGCATCGATGCGAAGCTGCCCAAACTTGACGTATGGCCGAACCATTTCCCCGGCTACCGGATCACGACGACGTTTCCCGAATACACTTCGGTGTGCCCAAAGACCGGCATGCCCGATTACGGAACGATCATTCTGGAATATGAACCGCGGAAATGGTGCCTGGAATTGAAGGCTTTGAAAATATACTTGCTGGCTTACCGCAACCTAGGCATCTTTTATGAGAATGCAGTGAATCGAATGCTACGTGACATTGTTGCGGCGACGCGTCCAGCTTGGTGCGTAGTGCGGGGCGAGTTCACTCCGCGCGGCGGTCTGACGACGACCGTCGAGGCCCGCTGGCCCCGATCGGCGGCGGGCCGCGGCGCACGACACGCAAGATAGACAATTTTCTTAGCTCCATGGATAATGCACGTACCTTCCAGTGGCCACTGCGCCACTCGAATCATGAGGTGGAAAGATGAGCATAACGCCTTCGCCAAATTTGCCGGAGTCCACCCCACCACCGCCTGCGACCTACCAGGTGGCCTCGACGCCGCGATGGATCTACGTGGTCCTAATTCTGCTATTTGCCGGCATCGCGTACCTCGCCTATAGCGGCTACAACGAGCGCGCCAAACTGGAAAGCGATCTTTCGAAATCAAGCGACCGCGCCGATCAGCTTTCCGCGCGGCTCGACCAGGCGAACTCCCGCATCGCGGATCTGCGCGGACAGCTGGACGTGACGAGCAGCAAACTCGGTCTCACGGAGGCGGAAGTGGCTCGCGCTCATAGCCTGGCGCAGCAGATCCAGCAGAGCCAAAAAGTCAGCGACGCACAACTTGGCGAGCAAATCGGCGAAGTAAAGAAAGATAGCGAAGCCAAGATCGGCGCGGTATCTACTGCGCTCGATGGCGCCAAGACCGACATTGCCGGAACCAAAAAGGATTTGGAAGATACCAAGGGTAAACTATTGAGCACGGTGGGCGATTTGGGCGTGCAAAGCGGATTGATCGCACGCAACCAGCAGGAAGTGGAAGAGCTGAAGCGGCTTGGCGAACGCAACATCTACGATTTCTCCCTGCAAAAAGCGAAGACGCCGCAACGCATCGGGCCGGTACAACTTAAACTCGAGAAGGTGGATACGAAGCACTATAAGTACACGATGCTCGTTTACGCGGACGACAAACAGATTGAAAAGAAAGACAAGACCGCGGATGAGCCCGTGCAGTTCTACGTGCGAGGAGCGCGCGCTCCCTACGAAATCGTGGTATTCGAAGTGGGCAAGGATAAGGTAAGCGGATATCTTTCGACGCCGAAGGATGTGGCTGCAACTGCGGCGCCGCCCGCAAAACCTCAACAGTAAGAGAAAACTGATTTCTGCACTCAGCGGCGGTGCGCACGTTTCCGGCGGGAAACAACGTGATCGCCGCTACTCTTTTCCGGTCGTTCAGGCGCCGGCACGCGATGGCGGCCATTCCGCTTCGCGTAGAATCCTTCCCATTTCGCGTATGCGCCCGTCGGCTAAGCCAAACACTGTCCCTGCTTCAAATTTTCCGTCGGGTTGGCGATCGCCCGAGCGCACACCGGTGAGAATCTCAATTCCTTGCTCGATGGTCGCCACCGGGAGTATGTGAAATGTACCCGCAGCAACCGCTTCCACCACGTCCTCGCGCAACATCAGATCCTCTACGTTTCGCACCGGCACCATTACGCCTTGTTGTCCGGTGATTCCCTTCACGCGGCATACGTCGTAGAACCCTTCGATTTTCTGGTTAACACCGCCGATCGGCTGCATATCCCCCTGCTGGTTCACGGAACCGGTGACGGCAATATCCTGGCGGATGGGCAACCCTGCGAGAGCGGAGAGTAGCGCGAAAACCTCGGTCGAACTGGCGCTATCGCCATCAACGCCGGAGTACGTTTGTTCAAAGCAGATACTGGCCGCGAGCGACATCGGTTTATCCTGCGCAAACATGCGCCGCATGTAGCCTTCGATGATCTGCATGCCTTTATCATGCAATCTTCCGCTTAACTTTGCCTCGCGCTCGACGTTGATGAGCCCTGCCTTACCAAGTGCCGCAGTGGCCGTGATGCGAATGGGGCGTCCGAAACTGTAACCCCCTATTTCGACCACAGTGAGGCCATTAATCTGCCCGACGCGTGAGCCGTCCGTATCCACGAGCAGAGTGCCCTCTTCGATCATTTCGCGGAATTTGGTTTCGATCAGGTTGTGGCGCTCGATCTTGGATCGCAGCGCGCAGCGCACGTGCGCGGCGGTAACCGGCGATTCGCCCTCCTGGCGCGCGAGATAGCATGATTCGCGAGCAAGATCGGCCAAATCCACAAAACGCGCCGTGACCTTATTGCGGCGTCCCGCTTGGCGAACGCCGTATTCGATCAAGGCGGCGACCGCGGTTCGGTCAAAGGGGCAAAGGCGCTCGTCGTCGCAAAGCTTTCGCAAACGGCCGCCGAACTCGACAATGACTTCGTCCGCCATCGGCATTTCGTCGTCGAATTCCACGCGAACTTTGAAGATCTTGCGGAAATCCTCCTCGAGCGCGTAGAGCATTTCGTAAAGCTCGCGGTCGCCAATCAAGATGATTTTTGCGTTCAGATCGATGGATTCCGGCTTCAGAGCCGAAGAGCCAATGGGAAAGAGCAAATCATGCGGCTGGATATCGAGTTTGCCGTGATTCATCGTGCGCTTGAGCGTCTTCCAGACGCCCGGCTCCCCAAGCGCATCCATGGCATAGAGAATCAGGAAACCGCCGTCCGCGCGAAGAATCGAGCCGGCGCGCAAGTCCATGAAATCGGAGTTGGATGAACTCCGCCAGTCATAGTTCCGCTGCACTGTGCCAAAAAGATTGGCGTAGGTGGGGGTCGTCTCAAAAATCACGGGCGCTGTTTCGCCGTCGTCATGCGCGAGAATGACGTTGACGCCATAGACGCGGAAGGGATCGCGCTCGGGCATCAAACCTTTTACCGGCACTTCGGGAGTAGAAGGCTGCTGCTGCGGTTCCTCTTCTTCCCCTTCCCGCTCTCGAAAAGGCTCGAGATTATCGAGAACGTTGAGCCGCACTTCCTCGAGATATTCGGCCGAAGGGGATCCAGGGTACTTCTCCTTTAACTCCTCGATCACACCATCTACAAGCACCGACGCGGCTTCCTGCTCGAGGTAGTTGAGCTCGCTGGCCAGCTCGCGCGAAAGCGTCAAAGTCTTTCGATAAACAACCGTAAATTCCTGACGAAATTGTTCGTATTTGCGTTCGAGCGCTTCGGCCGCAAGCGATTCCAGCTTGCCTTCGTGCACCATCTTTGGAATGTCCTCGATTGGGACCATTTGTCCTTCGAGGACGGGGAAAATTTCCGGCAACGCCACCGCGCCCACCTGCATGTGGCCGAGCGCAAATTGATCGCGGGCGATGCGCCGTGTGAAATCATCCATCAGCTCTTTTTCGCGCGCCGTGTAGCGATCCACGATGCGGGCTTTCTGACGCTGGAATGGCTCTCCTTCGAACACCTGGGGAATACGCCGGCGCAAAAATTCCACACCGGATTCCATGTCTTTCTTGAAGGGATTGGCACGGCCGCGGGCCAACGTCAGAAGCCGGGGCCGATCTGGATTCTTGAAATTGTTCACATAACAACGATCGCGCGAGTCGCTGGTCTCCGGCCGCAGTTCCTTGAGGATGGCGGAAATCGTGCTACCGCGGCTCGTCCCCGCCAAACCGCACACGAACGCGTTGTAGCCCGGCGCTTGGAGCTCCACACCCATTTTCAGGGCGCGCAATGCACGGTCCTGGCCGATCACACCTTCGAGCGGTTCAGCCTCCGCGGTGGTTTCGAATGGAATTCGTGCCGGATCGCAACGCCAGCGCAATTTTTCGGGAGCGAGTTCAGCGGGTGTGGGAGCGGGGCTGTGTTTCATGGAACGCTGGTCAGGCGCGTACTCTAGCACATCCGTCGCAGCGCTCCCAACCCAACGATCGCTGCTCCGTGGAACTAGATTACCGGGACAAAACAAGCGGATTTAAGAGCCCTTCGCCCCTTCCTCAGCGTATGTCTCCAGGATACCGGCCGCTGTAGCCACGATCAGCGGACCGGCCACAATACCAAGAATACCGAAAACACCGATGCCGCCCAGGATGCTGATGAAGACTAACAGCCCATTCATTTGTGTGCGGCCGCTGAGCAGGATTGGTCTCAGCACATGCTCCACAATGCTCATCAGTCCGCCACACAGACATGCTAATGCGATAGCGCGACCTAAATGTCCGGTGGCGATCAGCCATATCGTAGCCGGTATCCAGATGATGGATGAACCGACCACGGGCACGAGCGAAAAGAAAGCAATTAAGACACCCCAGAATAGCGCGGGCCCGACGCCGACAATCGCATAACTAACACCACCGACGGCGCCCTGCAGCGCCGCCACCGTAAGGCTCGTCACGACCGTCGCCTGGATCAATTCCCTGGTGTTGGCCAACATGTCGTCGCGCTGATCGTGCGAAAAGGGCAACAGGACACGGATGCGTCTTGTAAGCGAAGCCGCATCGCGGAAAAAGAAGAAAACAGCAAAAATCATTACGAAGAAATCGAAGACGAAACCGAATGTGTGCTTCACGATGAGGCCCACAGTCGTGGCCGCGTAAGTGCCAATCGAAGTCGCCGCTTTGCTGAGGTAGGAGTTAACATCCGCGGAATTGCCGGGCAAGTTTGACAGAATCCATTGCCCCGCATGATCGAGCCACGGCATGCTTCCGCTCGAGTAAGCCTGCTCGATCCGTCCGGCCGCTTCCACGGTCTCATGCACGAACATTACGGCGAGGCCCATGACAGGGAGAATCAACAGGCAAATCACAGCAAACGTGCTGGCGGCTGAGGCTCTCGTCTTTCCCCAGCGCCGCTCTAGTCGTTTGTGCCACGGATAGCAAACCACCACGATGACGCCGGCCCAGGCCAGCGGCGCAAAAAACGGCAAGAAGACCAGATACGCCAGATAGCCCAGCAGGAGAATCAGGGCGTAAAACAGCAAGTTGGCGAACCGGTCATGTTGTATCGAGCGTGTCATCGGCAACCTGGGGTGCAAGTATATAATCAAATCCCCGTCGAGTTTTCCGCCTAGCGGGAAGCACGCCCAAAACTCATCATGCCCCGCTCATGAATCCAAGACTTCCCTCGCTAACCTCGAAACAGTGGCGGCTGCTGCTGGTGCTCTCGCTGATCAATTTGATCGCGTTTGCCGAGCGAATGATCGTGCCGCCGCTTTTTCCCGTACTGCGTCTGAGCCTCCATCTTTCGAGCGCGCAGCTCGGATGGCTGCAAACCCTGCTGCAAATCGTGCTGGCGGTGGCGACCATTCCGTTTGCCCTTTTGGCGGACCGCATGGACCGCCGGATCCTTATTGCCATCGGTATCCTATTTGCGGGTCTGGCGAGCTGCCTCACGATCTTCGCGCAGGGCTATTTGATGCTGCTGGTGATGCGGGCACTGGTGGGCGTCGGCGAAGCATCGTATTCCCCCGCGGCGCAATCCATGATCACCAGCGCTGTTCCAGCCAACCGGCGAGCGATCGCACAGGCGATTTTCGCGGCCGGAATGTTGCTCGGCGGTACTGCCGCGCAGGCGTTAGGCGGTGTGATCGGCGGCACAGAGGGTTGGCGCGCTGCCTTCTTCTATATCGGTGTTCCCGGAGTGTTGTTGGCGTTTACGGTGCTGCGCGTCGCGGAGCCTGCGCGGCACGTTCACGTGGCCGTGATGCCGGCGCGCGCTTTATTTCGCGTGCCGGCCTTCGTTTGCATGTTGATCAGCGGCGTGCTGATCACTTTTTCGGTGGTGGCGTTTGCGACCTGGGGCACGGATTTTATCGTCAGATATAAGGATTTCAGCCTGCGCGAGGCAGGGGTTTCCCTGGGCGCCACGCTATTCACATCATCGCTGCTGGGCGTGCTGACAGGCGGAGCGGTAGCCGACCGCTTGCAAAAATACTTTACCTGCGGCCGCATCTATACTGTGATCATCGGGTTTCTAGCGGCTGCGCCAGCCGTTCTGTGGGCTATTGCCACAGAAGAAAAGCAAGACGTAATCATCGCCTTCTTTATCGCAGGCTTCTTTATGTCCTGGTATCACGGCCCGGTCACCGCGGTGATACATGACCTGATGCCGGAGAGCGCGCATTCGACTTCCGTTGGGATGTATATGTTCGTCACGCAACTGTTCGGCGGCATGCTTGGACCGGTGGTGATAGGAATGATTGACGATATGTCTGACCTGCTGATCGGCTTGAAAGTGGCCGTAGCCGTCATGGTTATCGGAGCTTTATGCATGTTTTTGGTAGTCTACTTCGTCAAACGCGACGGAATGCGGCACGCGGCGCTATCAGCGTGGCACTCGGAAGCGCGGCCCATCAGCAATTAGGAGTGCTATACTTTTCAGAAGGAAACTCGCGTGCCTACCTTCGTGGATCCGGCTTCCTGCAAACACCTGCGAACGCAATTGATTGCCCGTGACGAAGAGACCGAGTATCGGGAATGCCTCGATTGCGGTGAGATCCTCGAGCCCACTCAGGAACAGCCCGCCAAGGGGAATTTCGACGAGGCGCGTACCGGTGAGTCGCTCTCGGACGCCTGAACGCTCCGAATTAATCTGATAGGATGGGCGTCTAACTCGTGCCCAACCGCTTGATCAGGCGCGCAACATCCGCGTGGGGCACATCGTAGAGATCGTGCTCGTCGTCTTCCTCAAGACGCTCACGAAGATATTCCGCGGCCACGTAGCTGGCTTCGCGATCGGTCAAGTCGCGGCCCGAGCGAGTAGCAAATTCGGCGAAGGCCGTGTGCGCCAAGCCCACGACAACGTAGCGGCCATCCACAAAAAATTTCGTGTCGACGGAGTCACTATGGCGCGTGGCGATACCATTCCATAAGTGCGAAAAGCGGCAGTGGTAGACCAGATCGGTGAGCTTCGAGGGCACGTCAAAGGCGCCGATGAAATCGCTCATCTTCCCCGTATTTGGGATTACGGCGTGCTTGCTCAAAAAAGACCCCGGTTTTGACTTTACTTCGGCTGTCCCACGGCGACGGCTACATCTTGCGCGTAAGCCCGCACGGCGGCTCCGACGCCTGCCCCTGGCGCGGTGCGATAGCCGTGATCGAGCAATACCTTTTCCAAGGACGCCAGGAATAGAAGCACGTTATTTCGCTG
This sequence comes from uncultured Acidobacteriota bacterium, assembly GCA_963703805.1. GTDB lineage: Bacteria > Acidobacteriota > Terriglobia > Acidiferrales > UBA7541 > DASTCZ01. The sequence goes on from CAVPFO010000002.1 coordinate 694,044, forward strand.
GCTGCCATGACCCATCAACCCGACGCGCCACATCTTCCCCTTCAACGGGCCAAATCCGCCGGAGATCTCGATATTAAATTCGGAAAGCAATTGTTTGCGCGCCTTCAAATCATCCACACCGGCGGGTACCTTGATCGGCGTCACCGTGATCAACCGGTCGGCCGGCTTCGGGACAAACATTTCGAGACCCATGGCTTCCAGTCCAGCAATCAAGGCTTGCTGGTTCTGCTTGTGCCGTTCCCATCGCGCTTCCAGCCCTTCCTCAAACACCATGCGCAGTGCTTCGCGAAGCGCATAGATCAGCGAAATAGGAGGAGTGTGATGATAAGCGCGTTCGCTGCCCCACATATTCATCGTGGTGGTCAAATCGAAATACCAGCTTTGGACCTTGGTCTTGCGGCTCTTGATGACGGCTTCTGCTTCGGCGCTGACGGTTATTGGGGCCATGCCCGGGGGCGCGCTAATGGCCTTTTGTGTGCCGCTAAAGCAAATGTCAATGCGCTGCTTGTCCGCGTCGAGGGGAATGCCGGCCAAGGTGGCGACCGCGTCGACGACAATCAGGGCGCCGCATTCATCGGCAACCTTGCGGTAGTCCTCAATTCGCTGGAACACACCGGTAGAGGTTTCTCCCTGCGCCAGGCCAATGAGCTTGATCTTGCGCCCCTTTGCCGCGCGGCGAACGTCTTCGGGGTCGACCGGCGCGCCGTAAGGACATTCCACACGAGTGATGCGAGCGCCGGTACGTTCGGCAATCTCGGCCATGCGCTGTGAAAACCAGCCGTTCACACAAACGATGGCTTCATCGCCGGGTTCGAGCGGATTCACGACGGATGCCTCGATACCGCCGGAACCTGAAGCGGAAATGGGGAACGTGGTGCGGTTGCGCGTTTGGAAGACGTCCCGTAGTAGGTCCTGCACCTCCGGCACGAGCACTTCATTGAACCAGGGATCCATGTGCCCGACGAGCGGAGTAGACATCGCGCGATATACGCGCGGATGCACCACCGTGGGGCCGGGTGTGAGCATCAAGCGAGTTGGCGGAGCAAGCTCCCCTAACGGTTGTTTCATGGCGAGTTCCTCGATGCGTGCCATTGAGGTCAAAGCCTGCGAAGGGGACGCGTCCCTGCCGGCTCGCGCTCGTGGCGCAACGGTATAGTGTCGCTAAATCGCTTGCATCAGGTCAACCGCCAAAATGGCGTGGCACCGGCAGGGAAGCTTTTCGTGAAATGACGAAAATGGGCCGCGCGAGCAGCGAACATCGCCACCCGATTCGGCCCATTTTCAACCTTCGTTTGGCAGAGCGCCTCAATTCGATTCAGCCCCGCCTGATATTAAGAAACGCCCTCAGTTACCGCCGCGCCGCCCGCCGCCCCCGCCACCCACACCCTCGCCGAGGTTGTGTCCGGTACTCGGGGTCGCCTGCTTGTCACGCTGCAGTTCCTCCATGTCCGGCTCGGTGTCGTAGGACCCGAGCAGCCAGTGCGCGAAGAAGTCCATACGCCGCATCACTACGTAATCGTTAATGGGCGTATAGGGGTGACGCATTCCCGGAAAGATCAGCATTTCGAAGCGCTTGTCGGCCTTGATGAGTGCGTCGGCGAGCCGCATGGTGTTGGCCATGTGGACGTTGTTATCCATGTCGCCCGACGTGAGCATCAGATGGCCCTTCAAGTTCTTCGCGATCTCTGAGTTCTTGTCTATGTTGTAGAGGAACTTCGCGGTGCCATCCTTCTCGTCTTCTTCTTTCACGCCATGGTACTTCTCGCTCCAGGTCGTGTTGTAAACGTTGTTGTCGTGGTTGCCGGACTCGGACCAACCGACCTTGAAGAAGTCGGGATATTGGAGCAAAGCCGCGGCCGTCATAAATCCGCCGCCCGAATGGCCCCATATGCCGACGCGGTTGATATCGATATACGGATGCATAGCGGCCAGTTCTTCTGTGGCTGCTTTCTTGTCCGCCAAGCCATAGTCACGCATATTGCCGTATCCATAGCTGTCATACCATTTGTCGCGTTGCGGGCTGCCGCCGCGGGCGCCGACATCGATCACGATAAAACCCAACTGGGCCATGGCCACGTTAGCTTCATCGGCTCCGGCCTTCGCTGCAAAGGTTTTGGGCACGCTTTCGGTCTGCGGCCCCGGATAGACATAGAGGATGATCGGATACTTCCGCGACGGATCAAAATCAAACGGTTTGAACATCACACCATAGAGATCGGTGATGCCGTCTGCCGCTTTCACGCGGAATAATTCCGGCATTTTGTAGCCGACATCCAGCAGCCGCTTGATATCGGTGGTTTCCAGCTCCATCACCTGGTTGCCCGCTTGGTCGAAGAGCACGCACTTGGGGGCCGTATCTACGCGTGAGAAATTGTCCAGGAAATACTTACCGGAATCGGGTGCGGTGACGGCGTGCGAGAAGCTTCCGCCCGCAATCATCTTCAAACCAGTACCGTCCAGATTCACGCGGTAGAGATGCGTGTAGTAGGGATCTTCCCCTTCTTCGCGGCCGTTCGCGGTGAAATACATGGCATTCGCCTTGTCGTCCACATAGGTGACCTGGTCAGCCATGTATTCGCCGGACGTGATGGCATTCTTCAGCTTGCCGTCCGCGTCGTAAAGGTAGTAGTGACCCCACCCGTCGCGTTCCGACCACCAGATCAATCCTTGGCCGTTATTGGCCAGACGCAGTGGACGCGAATCCATCCACACGTTCGAACTGTCTTCGAAAAGTACCTTTACAGAGCCATTCGAAGTATCGGCGACGCAAACGTCCCAATGTTTGAAGTCGCGGCTCATGATGGTGAAGTAAAGTTTGTCGGAGCCGTCCGCGAGCCAGCGTGACGTGCCGCCCCCACCCATCCCGCCTCCTCCGCCTTGTCCGCCGCCACCGCCCTGTTCGCGATCTTTTGCGGTGAGCGGAGCGCTTTCGATGGCCAGCGTCTCATTCACAAATTTCTTCGGCTGAACCATCTGACGCTGCTTGCTCGCCACGTCGAAGATTTGAATCTCCGGGATGGCCACATTCTCGTCGCCAGGCATGGAATAGCTGTAGGTTTCAAGGATCGGGCGCGGGCTTGCGAGCGTGTGAATTACCCACAACTCGCCCACTTTGCGCTCGTCTCGGCGAACCAACGCAAATTTCTTTGAATCCTTGGACCAGTGAATCTGAACGGCCGGCCGGCGCATACCAGTCTTATTCTTTGTGTCGCCCTTGTCGTCTTTCTTAAGCTGATCTTCATCTTCTGGCAGCAACACCCGCGCGTAGCTGTACTTGGCAATGCCGTCCGTGGTGAGCTGCGTTTCTGTAACGCTGGCGTCGTCCGGCTTCTTCTCTGCCTTCTTGAAGTTGTCCGCGTCCATCATGTAGAGATTTTCGCCGCGCGCGAACACAATCACCTTTTCATCCGGCGATACGGAGGCCCACGTTGGCTTCTTTGGCGGGGCGTCGAAAGCGTCCAAGCGCTTGATATTGCCGGTGGCCAGGTCGTACTCGAAATAAATCGTCCGCGAGCCAGGAGGAGGAGGCGCCGCTCCGGCGCCACGCCCACCGCGGCCGCCGCGCTGGCCCTGGCGCTGATTCTGGTCGCCATTGTTTTCCTGGTCCGTATCCTGGTCTTCGTCGGTAGTGGCTTTCTTTGTTTCGTTCGGGATGGTGTCGTCTTTCGAAACCTCGACCTCGAAGCGAATCGCCGTGTCTTTATCGACGAGCTTTAAATTTCGGACGGGAAGGTGTTGTGCGTCAAAAGGGAGGTCGGTGAGGGTGGAAAGCGTGGCCGCGACCTTCGCGTTGTCCCAAAGGGGCGTCTTCGTCTTCTTCACCGGGTCAACGATCCAATAGCGAGTGCCTCCTGGAGTTTCGAAGCTGTACCAGAAACGGTCGGAAAGTTCGAACCAGTGCGGCGTCACCGAAACGTCGAATACCAGTTTGTTGATCTTCTCCGGCATAAACCGCGATGCAAGATCGTAGTTCGGTTTGACGGGCGCCGTCATCGTTTGGGTGTTCGAATTTTGCGCGGCGGGCGAACCTTCGCTCTGCGCCAGCAAGCTGGTGACCAGCACGCTCGATCCCAGCAGCACCAGCGGCAGAATCACCCAGGAAACACGGCTACTTGTTGCGGACTTCGCCACAACACCTTTCATTCCGACTCTCCCTTCGATTTGAAGATTCGCGACTTTTGCTATGGAGCGAGCAACCTGTCAGTACATTCAAAGTCGGGCCGAGGCAAAATGGGCGAGAGCTTATCAGACGATTTGCCCATCGAACCGGGCCGACGTGGCTTATAAAGTATCCAGTACTCCGAACAGACGCCACCGCAGCAGGGCGCGTTACACCTATCTTCGTCCAAGCGCCCTGCTGCGCCGCGCGCCGTCCTAGAAATTCAGTTTCAACCCGAGCTGCAATATCCGCCCGGTGCTGTCTATCGTCGACGTGATCTGCCCGAACGTTGCGAGACTGACATTGGCCGCCGGATTTTGGAAATTAACGTTGTTGAAAAGCTTGAACGCTTCCGCCCGGAACTGGATATTGGTTTCTTCCCCGAAGATATGCAAGGGGATGTTCTTGATCAGCGCCATGTCAAATCGCTGAACGAACGGTCCGCGCAGCATATCTTTTTGCGCGGTTCCGAACAAAGAGCCAACACCGGTGTCTTTTGTGTCGCCGGGAATCGCGCCAACCGGGAAAGAACCGCTACCTATGCCTTGTTGGGGGGTAAGCCCCGTCAGAATCGTACCGCTCGGGAGGTTGAGGACGGGCGAGAAACAGGACTTATTGATGTAGTCTCCGATATTCGCAGTCACCGATCCAGGGACAATGTAGCCACCCGTGCAGGAGTTCACGATCGCGTTCGAACTGCCCGCCGGCTCACCAGCCAGGCCGCCACCGGTGTTGGCGATAACCGAGAAGGGCAGTCCGGATTGCAGCGTGTATACGCCGCTCAATTCCCAACCGCCGATCGTCTTGCCCATCCATCCGGTCTTTGGACCCGGCAGATCCCAAACGTACGTGAATACGAAGCGGTGGCGCTGATCGAAGCTGGACGGACCGTAATCGAACTGCGGCACGAGCTGGTTAAACGCTAATGCGCTCGCCGCGTCGGTTGAGTTGGTATCGTCCGAGTGCGAGAAGGTATAGTCGAATTTAAATTGGAAGCTCTTCGCGTAGGCGTGACGCAGTTCGAGGATGCCGGCGTTGTAATGCGAATAGCCGTAATTCCCCAACAGGCTCAAGCCGCTCGCTGTGAAACCGGGAAGCTTGGTGCGGAGTTGGGCGTTCGCATTGGAGTTTTCAGCCACGGTAATGCCGTTCGGGTAGCCGTTGGCTTGAATCGTCGGATTGTTGTAAGTGATGGCGTCGGAGGAATTCACCAACAACGCTTGGTTAAGACCCGGTTCGACGGTTAGCTTTACGCCGTGCGAGCCGATATAGCCGGTCTCCATAATCCATCCGGCAGGTAGCTGGTATTGGAGGTCGAGGTTATATTCCTCGACGTACGGCGTCACTAGGTTGCGCGAGAAGCCGTCCAGGTTCTGCGCTGCGGCAGGCGTTCCGTTCGCATTCAAGAAGAGCGGAGCGCCGGTAGAACTGTAAGTGCCGCTGAATTGTCCGATTTGCGGCAAGATCGGAAACTGCGAAGGTTGCGGAAGCCCTGGCGGCCAAGGATTCGCCAGAATGTCAGTTCCGGGAGCCGTGCCGCGATATTCTTCGTCCCATGGCGGCGCGGCGATGAGCTGCAATACGATGGTGCCCGAAGTCCGGATGTAATACATTCCGAAGCCGCTGCGCAAGGAAAGTTTGCCATTCCCCAGTACGTCCCACGCCAAACCGATGCGTGGCGCAATGTTGTTTTTATCTTGCGTGTTGAGAGTTGTATTGCTGACCCCTGGCGTGCCCAATCCAGGCACACTGGCAGGCGAGACGAAACCAGCCTGCATACAGTTGCCGCCGCCCGCCGCGATGCAGGAAGCGGGAATCAAGGTCGGGTCGAAGTTGCCGATGCGGTTCTGGGTGTCATCCGGGAACCCCAAGTAGTCGTACCGTATCCCAAGGTTCAGAGTCAGTCTGCGAGTTACTCGGAAGTCGTCCTGCAGGAATCCGACCAGGTCTTGAGCGCGATAGTGCCTGGCGAAGAGACCCACATCGATCTGATCGCTGCTAGGAGCGCCCTCGAGAAACGTATCAAAATTGGCAAAAGAAAAGATTCCGCGGGTATCGAATTCGTCGTCATCATTCCAGCGGTAGCGCCGCCATTCGAACCCGGCGCGCACCGTGTGTTTGCCGTGCGACCAGGACAATGTGTCGCCGATGGTAATCGAGGTGTTCGCGCTCTTCTGGTCTGCGTTCGAGCCCACACCACCAAAGCCCTGCGCACCGCCAGGCGAATACGTCGAAATGCCGGGCACGGATGAAGCGTCCCATTTGGTCTGCCCGATTTCGCTGACGGTATAGTTCTCTACGACCTTCGGCACTGACGGTAAATAGGTGAAACCGACGCGCGCCTCATTGATTAGGTTCGAGGTGAAGGTTTCCGTATCGGTAAGTGCCGCATGCTCATTCTTGGAAAGTGTTGTTACCCCTTGGCCCAGAGTCGAACCGCCGCCGGTGGGTGTGATCTGCGAAATGTTCGCCCAGAAGAGTTGGGCTGAGATGTGGTTGTTGCGGAAAAGATTGCGGTCCACGGTTCCGACATATTGGTCTTCGTTATAGTCCGTGGGCACCGAGAGGGCGATGCGTCCGGCAAGCGTGCCAACGGTGCAACCGGTCAAGCCCGCGCAACTTCCCGAGGGAAATGCGTAACCGCCGTACTGACCAGGCAAGAGCAACAGATTCGCGGCCACCGGATCAATGAAGGTGCCCGTTGGCATCCCGCTCGGAAAAAACGCCGTTTGTAAGGCGGCAGCATATGTGGCTTCCGTCTCACCAGCGCTGCGCGCGGGAAGCACGGGCTGATTTCCGGCAATTGTTCCCGAGACGCCGTTCACTTGGCGCGTGCCCTCATACGAGAAAAACCAGAAGGTATCTTTCAACTTTGGGACAGGCCCACCGAGCGTTCCGCCAAATTGATTCTGGATCAGCGTTGGGGTCGGTTTGCTCTGGGCGTTCAGGAAGAAATCGTTCGCATTGAAATCATTGCTGCGATAAAACTCAAAAATTCCACCGTGAAGTTTGTCCGTGCCTGACCGCAGCACAACGTTAATGTTGCCACCGGAGCCACGGCCCTGGCTCGCATCGTACATGCTGGTGCTGACGCGGAACTCTCCGACCGCGTCCGGGCTGGGCACCGGAACACCCGAAAGGCTGTTCCCGCTAAAGCTGTTTGCGTCCACTCCGTCCAAAACCAGGTTGTTGGAGGTAGACCTCGAGCCGGCCACGTTCAATGTGGGTGAGCCGCGGCCTACGGTTGCGGCGCTCTGAATTGTTGCCGAAACGCCCGCTTGCAGCGTGGTGAGGTCCAGGAAGCTGCGCGTCGGCAGCGGGATGCTGATAATTTGCTTGTTTTCGATCACATCGCCAGTAGTGGCGGTGCGTGTGTCGATCGCCTCGGCGGCTTCCGTCACGGTGACCTGAGTGGAAACGGCGCCCAATTGCAGTTTGGCATTGGCGACCGTCACCTTTGTGACGTCCACTCGAATGTTGTCCAGCACGGTGGAATCGAATCCCTGGGCCTGAACTTCGACCCTATAGGTGCCCGGCGGAAGCAGTGGGAACACGTAGCCGCCGTCGGATTGCGTGGTGCCTTTGGCAACCTGCACGCCAGTGTCGATGTTTGTCAGGAGGACAACGGCGCCGGCCACGGTTGCGTTCTGCGGGTCGGTAACGGCGCCCTGAATGGCGCCCGTCGATGAGCTAATCTGCGCTCGCGCCGTGGAAGTCAATAACAACGCCAATGCCAGCGTACCCATGGCATAGAAAAAGCGAGAGGCCCCGCCACTGCGTCTGCGTTGATCCATGTTGCCTCCGGCGGTCTGCCAGCCTTCCGCGGCTGCAGACAGCTCATATACACGGCCAATACAAATCGGTATGCCCTATAAATGTCAGTGCGCGGGATTGAACACCCGACGCCGCGAGTTGTCAACCGATAATTAGCAGTTTCTATTTTGTTTTTTAAATGCGCGAGCGCGAATTAGTGGGTCGTCTTCCAAGAAAACCGCAGCGGGCCTCCTTCGATGTACAATGGCCCTGAGAGAAATCCCCGCAAGGAGTTCGCATGACAGCCACGCCTTTGACGACGCCGAACACGCTCGAGATCGTTCGAGACAAAGCACGGTTGCTTCGCATTCACTCGATCCGCGCCACGACGGCCGCAGCTTCCGGCCACCCTACGTCGTGCCTTTCGTGCGCGGAGCTTGTGTCCGCCACTTTCTTTCACGCGATGCACTTCGATCCGGCGCATCCCAACGCGATTGCCGGCGATCGGTTTGTTCTCTCGAAGGGCCACGCGGCTCCCATCCTCTATGCAGCACTGGCTGAGTCCGGGGTCTTTCCGGTTTCCAGGTTGTTGACGTTGCGGCAATTGAATAGCGAACTTGAGGGCCATCCTACGCCGCTGATTCCAGGCGTGGATGCAGCTACGGGATCTCTCGGCCAAGGCCTTTCCGTCGGCGCTGGTTTGGCAATGGGCGCACGGATGGCTGGTTCGACGGCGCGCGTGTACGTGTTGATGGGTGACGGCGAATTGGCGGAAGGCAGTGTGTGGGAGGCCGCCGCTTTTGCCGCTCACGCAGGCATCGAGAATTTCACCGCGCTGGCGGACATTAACGCCCTAGGCCAAAGCGGGCCCACCATGTATCGGCACGACATGGAAGTTTACCGCGCGAAATTTGAAGCCCAAGGTTGGCATACGGAAGTGATCGATGGGCACGATGCGGCTGCCGTGATCGCAGCTCTGGATCGCGCTCGCACGATCCCCAATCGCCCTCAAGCGATCATCGCGCGGACCGACAAGGGCCACGGCGTAAGCTTCCTTTCCGGCAAGGAAGGCTGGCACGGAAAACCGCTGAATCAAGAGCAAATGGAAAAGGCGCTTGCAGAGCTCAAGCCCGTGCCGCCCGTGATTCCGGATGACGGGCGCTCGTACGCGCGCAAGTCTTTGCCTGAACCGCCGGATTTTCCGGCCCCCGAGGCGCCAAACTATCAGCCTGGACAAACAGTTGCGACACGTGAAGCGTATGGCGTGGCGCTCGAGAAGCTCGCGGTTGTAAATCCCAAGGTCATGGCGGTGGATGGCGACGTAAAGAATTCCACATTTTCTGAAACGATCGAAAAGACCGATCCGAAACGCCTGATCGAAGGCTACATCGCCGAACAGAATATGGTAGGGCTGTCGCTCGGATTGCAAGCCCAGGGGATCGTGCCCTTTGCCGCAACGTTTGCGTGCTTTCTTTCCCGCGCCTATGACCAGGTGCGCATGAGCGCAGTTAGCCGAGCTTCGATTAATCTCTGCGGCTCGCATTGCGGGATCAGCATTGGCGAGGATGGACCATCGCAAATGGGCTTGGAGGATTTGGCGATGTTTCGCGCGATTCCGGGCGCCACGGTTTTTTATCCGTCCGATGCCGTCGCGGCTGAACGGCTTACGGAACTCGCCGCGCGCACGCATGGAATCTGTTACATCCGAACCTCCCGGCCCAAGACGGCAATTCTCTATTCGAACGCGGAAAAATTTTCGGCGCCCGGCTACAAAGTTCTGCGGCAAAGTGATGCCGATCAGGCGACGATCGTGAGCGCCGGTGTGACGCTCTATGAAGCGTTAAAAGCCTATGACCAGCTCAAGTCGAAAGGTGTTGCGGTTCGCGTGGTGGATTTGTACTGCGTGAAACCGATCGATGGCGCGAAGCTAGCAGGCGAGATTGGCGCAGCGAAAGGCCGCCTGATTGTCGTGGAAGATCACTATCCCCAGGGTGGCATCGGCGAGGCCGTTCTCGCCGCTATGGCTGAGGCAAGCGCCATGCCCTCGGCTTTTCGTCATCTCGCCGTGCGGCACGTGCCGCATTCGGGTAAAGCCGAGGAGCTTCTCGATAAGTTCGGCATATCAGCGAAACACATCGCCACGGCGGCCGAGTCTCTCAATCGATAGAATACGCGTTGCAATCTGGTACGCGCGTTTCATGTGGGCGCCAGATCACTAACCCTTACTAAATGCCGGAATGATCGCGGCTGTCGCCAAGGTTCGCGAAACGGAGGGGCATCCGTGTAATTGCAAAGCGAGTATGCTATCGTGGCATTTCTCGTTGACGGTTCATCGCGTCGCCGAAATATCCACTCGAATCGAAACTATGGCTGAAAAATTCATATTGGTTGGAATTGTTCCAGAGGTGATCGTCATCGGACCCCATGATCAAGCGGTGTGGGTTTGCGACGCGGGGAATCTAAAGATTGAATTTGATCCAAACCGCTGTCCTTTTCTTTCGAACGTTTTCCAAGGACCTGTGGGAGCCCACGTGCAGAGCGGGACGGCGCGGCCAGGCACAAAACCGGGCGCTTACAAATATAGTCTTTTCTTGAACGACGCGCGGATCGGCACGGGCGAAGTGATGCTGCGCGAGAAATAATAAGCTTCGGTCGCCAACAGCCTGTTAAGCAGATTTACGACTGCCGCGTCAACTGCTGCACAACCTCGTTGTTGTAAACGACCTTGCCTTCGCTCTTCAGCTGCGCTTCGAGCGCTTCACGAAAAGATCGGAACGCGAGATCGCGCTTTTCGTCCAGAAGTTGCTGCTCGATGTCTTTCTGCTGTTTGGCAAGATCTTCCTGGTTCGGCTGCTGATGGTCGGTGACGCGGTAAACGAGCCAATTCGTTCCAAGATCGATCGGCGGCGCGACCTTCCCTACGGGCTGGTTGAAAGCCGCGAGAAATTGTTTTGCGGAGCCCACGCCGCTGACGTCTCCATCGCGCGCGAACGCATCGCTTGACTTCATTTCCAATCCGAGGGATTTGGCCGCTGCCGCAAGATTTCCATTGCCTTCGGCGCGCTTTGCCAATTCCGCCGCCTCGGTCTTCGCCTGCTCGAGCGCCTTATCGTGCCGGTAATCGGTCGCCACACGATCGCGAACTTCCTGGAACGCACCTTGGTGCGCGGGCAGAACCTGCGTGACCGATAGGATGGTATAGCCGCGGTCGGTACGAATCGGCTGGCTAATCTCGCCGGGCCGCAATTGAAAGATGATGTCGTGAATTTCGGGGGCCGTGCCTAATTCCGGAACAGTGTCATTGGCGCCGATGGGCTTGGTTTGCCCGGGCGTGATGCCAAACTGGCTACCGAGCTGATCGATCGTTACCTTTCCCGTTTCGCGGATTTTCTCGCCAACTTTTTGCGCCTCATCGTCGGCTTGTTGCTGCGCCCTTTGCTCGACGAGCGTGGACATGATCGTCGGCAGCATTTCTTCGTAGGACTTGGTATGCGCCGTTTCCTTGTCCAGAACCTTGATGATATGGAATCCAAACTGGGATTTAACTAGATCGGAAATCGCGCCCTTAGGCAGGCTAAATGCTGCCTTGTCAAACTCCGGCACGGTTTGGCCGTGCGTCAACCAGCCAAGATCACCGCCACTGTCTTTGCTCGTATCGTCCGAATATTTTTTGGCCAGATCGGCAAAATTCGCGCCGCTCTTGGCCTGTTTTAGCACGTCTTCCGCCTTCTTCTGGATTTCAGCGACTTCGGCATCGGTTTTGCCGGTGGTCTTGAACAGGATGTGCGCGGCGTGGACGCGATCTTCCACCTTGTACTCGCTGATGTGATCCTGATAATACTTCCGAAGCTCCGCTTCCGGGATCGTGGTTTTCTGTTCGATTTGACCGAGATCGATTTGCAAGTAACGCACCACGCGTTCTTCAGGAACGAGGTACTTCGTCTTGTTCTTCTCGTAATAGGCGGTAAGATCGGCGTCCGTAAATTGTATCTTGGAAGCCAAGTTATCCGGATTTAACAGAACATAGTCCATCTTCAGCTTTTCGTTGCGGCGGTCGAATTCTTCCTTCACGTCAGCAGGCGAAACGGTGACGGCGGCCGTGACGAGTTTTTCGATTTTGTCTTGAATCAAACTCTGGCGCACGAGCTCTTCGAATTGATCCACCGTCATTTGGAACCGCGCCTGCACTTCGGCTTGGTAGCGGTCCATGCCCACGAACGTGTCGCCCTCGACGGCGGTGGGCAGCAGTTGCTTGATGCGGTCCACGCGCTCCTGGTCGGAAACCTGAATGCCGAGTCTTTTTGCTTCCAGCTCCAGCATGCGCTCGAAAACGAGACCGTCAATCACGCTCTTGGCGTAGATCGGCAGCATCGCGGCGGGCAATTGTCCGGTGCCCTGCATGCGCCGCAATTGTTCCTGTACTTCGGTGGCGCGGACCGGCTGCCCCCCCACTTGGGCGACAATCTCCGGGCTGGCGATATTGTCCTGCCCTTGACCGGGCACCAGATAGAGCAGCATGCCCAAACCCAAAATGCCCACGATCACGCCCAACAGAATCCGGACGCCAAGTTGCTTACCTTTCACACCATTAGCCATTCAGCGCATCCTTCGCAGTTATGTGGAAAGTCCCATTATAAGGGACCCGGACGCCGCGCTCAACTGAATCCCCTCTCGCCGTATGGGCCGCTGTCCGCTCTGCTGATGGCGGATTAGGCACGAAAACGGGTGTTGCTGAGGCCGAAATCACCATGCTGCCGTTGTCTTGCGACGCCATGGTGCCCATGCTAGATTGCAAAAGGCCATAAAAATCAATGCATTTTCGATGCGTAACGCGCCACAATTCGGGTCGCCACGGCCCAAGCTTTCCCGGGTCGAGGTCTATTGGCATTCGGTTTCCTACCGCATGCTCGTCCTATACGTTCTGCTCTTCATTTCGGTGGTCTTGGCAGTGATGTATTCCGTTTCCCCAGGAGTGTTTACCGGGGCGCTCGACCGACTCGATCGCATGGTGGGGAATCCCACCGACGCCTCAGCGCCTTTGAAGCCGGGCCAGATTCGCTTCGTGAATCTGGATGGCGACGTACAAGTGAAGAAGGCGAATTCGGTTCGCTGGCAACAAGCCGACTATCGCAGCACGCTCGATACGGGCGACCTGATCCAGACCGGCCCGGAAGGTGCGGCGCGCCTCTCCTTTCCAGACGGCACCACCTACACGGTGAAGGGCGAAACTCTGGTTACCGTGGAAGAGAACTCCGTAGCGCGCGACCGCTCCACGGAAGTCGGCATGCAGGTAAGCACCGGCGCAGTGGATTTGGCTACACCCGCGTGGGATTCACCCAGTTCGAAGGCGGAAATCTCCTTTGCGGATGCGCGCGCTTCCGTGCTTCGCAATAGCCGCGCGGATGTAAGAAGTGACGCTTCTCATGACGAAGGCGACATCACGATTCTCGCGGGCGCTGCGGAAGTGAAGCAGGGCAATCAGACGGTAGAACTTGGTAAGTGGGAGCGGGCCGCTGTGGCTAAGGGCGCGACCATCGCTAAATCGAACGTACTGGCGCCGCCCGATCTGCTGGCGCCGCTGAATTTCGCCCCGCTCATCGAGCCTGATCCGAAGCAGGCGAGCATTCATTTCGAATGGGCACAGGTGCCGGACGCGACCGGCTACACTCTGCACGTCAGTTCCGCTTCAACGTTTAACAAACTGGCAGCGGAGCGCCACCTGACCACCAACAGCACCGATGTGGTGGGGCTGGAGGCGGGCGAGTATTTTTGGAATGTTACGGCGATCGATGCTAACAAGAAAGAAAGCGAACCGAGCGATACGTACAAGTTTACGCTGGTCGCTCAGGGTAAGACGCAGGAGATGTTGCTCGAAGTGGACCAAACAGTCCTTCATGGGAGCGTCGTGGAAGTGATCGGCCGCACCGAACCGGGCGCCGCCTTAATCATCAATGGTCAAGCCGTGGCCGACATCGCCGCGGATGGTAAGTTTCGATTCTTTACCGACCCACTCGCGCGCGGTAGCCAGACTATTTCGATAACGGGCCAGAACCGTCGCGGCGGTACGGCCACGCAACGCGTGCAGATCGTAATTCCCTAAGGACGAAGCAATTTTGTGATCCGCCGGCGCGCTCGGCTCGCCCGCACTGAGGGTAGACATGGCTAAGAATGGTTACAACCTTCGCTCGGTCTTCAGTTTGTTTTCTTCCGACCTGGCGATCGATCTAGGAACGGCGAATACGCTCGTCTACTCGAAGGGCAAAGGTATTGTGGTCAACGAGCCGTCGATCGTAGCCATCAATAAGAATAGCGGCGAAGTGGTAGCCGTGGGACGCGAAGCGAAGGACATGCTGGGCCGCACTCCCGGTAACGTGGTCGCGATCAAGCCCATGAAAGACGGCGTAATCGCGGACTTCAAAGTGACCGAGAAGATGCTCACCTATTTCATTCAAAAGGCGCACAACCGGCGCGTTCTAGTACATCCGCGGATTGTAATCGGCGTACCCAGCGAAATCACACCGGTGGAAAAACGCGCGGTGCAGGATTCCGCGTATCGCGCGCATGCCAGCGAGGTATATCTTGTGGAGCAGGCCATGGCTGCCGCGATCGGCGCCGGCTTGCCCATCGAAGAACCCAGCGGCAATATGGTGGTGGATATCGGCGGCGGCACCACCGATATCGCCGTGATTTCCATGAGCGGTATCGTCTATTCGCGTTCTGTGCGCGTGGCCGGCAACGTGATGGACGAGGCGGTAATGCATTACCTCAAGCGCAAGTACAACCTTCTCGTGGGCGAACGCACCGCCGAACAAATCAAGATGGAGATCGGTTCGGCCTACCCGCTCGAAAAACCGCTCACGATGGAAGTGAAAGGCCGCAACCTAATCGAAGGCGTGCCACGTACGGTCACCATTGACGACAGCGAAATCCGCGAGGCGCTCTCGGAATGCATTTCCACAATTCTCAATGCAATTCGCGTCGCTCTGGAGCGCACGCCTCCGGAGCTTTCCGCCGATATCAGCGATCGTGGCATCGTGCTGACCGGTGGCGGCGCCCTCGTGAAGAATCTCGATAAGCGCATCCGCGAAGAGACCGGCTTGCCGGTATCGGTCGCCGATGATCCGCTGGCTTCCGTGGTGCTCGGCACCGGAAAAATGTTGTCCGATTTCCACCTACTGCGTCTTGTTTCCATTGACTGACGCCGAATGAACCAATGCGTCTTCCACGGCCCATCAGAGCCTCCGAGGCACTGATCGAAAAGTAGGGTCAGTTAAGAATCGGAACTGGAAAACAATGCTTGCCGTCCCGGGCCGACACCGTTCTCTCACGCTGCTGATCGTCACGTTAGTCGCTCAGCTCTTGATGCTGGCCGTGCAGGTCCGGCGTAACACTCACGTGCGTTTGATCCGCGTGTGGACCGTGGATTCGGTAACGCCCTTCGAACGCGGTGGTACCTGGATCGTCCGCAAGGTGCATGGCGTCTTCACCGGTTACGTTGACTTGATACACGTCCATCGGGACAACTTGGCTCTGCACGATCAGTTGAATCAGCTCGAACTGCGGAATGCGGCGCTCGAAGGCGAAGCCGCCGAAGCGCAACGGTTGAATGCGCTTCTCGGTTTCCGCACGGATCACCAGGAAGTTCCGATGCTCGCAGCGCGCGTGATCGCCACGAGCGCGGACACCGCGAGCCATGTGGTTTTCATCAATCGCGGCACGCGAGATGGGATCAAGAGCAACATGGCCGTCATCCTGCCGGATGGTGTGGTCGGCAAGATTTTTGAAGCTTACGGCGGCGTCTCCGAAGTGCTTTTGGCGACGGATAAGGACAGCGGCGTGGGCGGATTGCTCGAAGGCACGCGCACCCAGGGAGTCGTCGGCGGCACCGGTGACCCGGTGCTAACGTTGAAGTATGTAAGCAATGACGAAAATGTCTCCATCGGCCAGCGGGTTCTGACCTCTGGCGAGGACCAGATCTTTCCGAAAGACCTTCCGATTGGCACGGTAATGCAGGTGAAGCCCGGGAATCCGTTCAAACAGATTCAGGTGCGGCCCGCGGCGCGGCTCGATCGCCTGGAAGAAGTGCTAGTGTTGCTGACTCGCGAAGAAATTCTGCCGAAGGCACCGCCTGCGCAAACCGTTCCGGCGCCGCATCCAGCGACGCCGGCTGCCGCCCCGCCGGCAAAACCATCCATGCCGCCCGCCAAGCCAGCGGGTGAGCAGGATCCAAGCCAATGAGTACTTTTATATCCGCCCCACTCACCGCCGAACAAAATATCGAAGTCTTTCAGTTCCGCGCCGGCAGCATCATCGGCGTCACGGCTCTTGCGCTTTTGCTACAAGCATTCCTGCCGGTTTATTTCCCGCGCATGCGCATGATTGATTTGCCCCTGTTGATCACGATTTATTTCGGCTTCAGCCGCAGAAATCCCTCCACGGGTTTGCTGATGGGCGCGACCATTGGATTGATTCAAGATAGCTTGGGCCGTTCGCCGCTCGGGCTATTCGGGATTGCGAAGACGCTCGTGGGGTTTCTGGCTTCTTCGCTGGGTTCGCGGATTGACGTGGAAAACCCAATCAGCCGCTTTGGCCTCGCGGTCGGTTTTTATCTCTTCCATCAGGCTGTATATATCCTGACGCGCCGTTGGTTGCTCGCACAGCCCGAATCAATTTTGGGAGCGCAGCTTTGGATCGCCGCTGTCGTCAATGGCGTCCTGGCAGTCCTGATCTTTCCGCTGCTCGATCATCTTCGCAAGCCTAGCTAGAGCAAGGACGTCGACCGGGACCTCGGTCCCAGGTCTTCGCGCCGGCCAGGAAAGAGCTGTCGATGGGCCGGTTGGCAGCCAGGCGGCACCCGGAACGTGCGAGCATCTCAGTTTTTCGGCAAGCTCCGCGTGTGAATCTCACTGAGAAACGAAGATGATCTCAAAGACTGAGGTCCGCACCCCTATGCGTTTGTGTCTGGGGCGCGCGACTGAAATAAAGCGCGGAGGCGATGATCAACACACCGCCCAGGATCGCCGAGACTCCCAGCGTCTCGTGAAGGATCCAGACGCCCAGTAGCGGTCCCACGAGCGGCTCCAGGTTTAGGAACACGCCGGCGCGTGAAGCCGGTACACGCGCGAGCCCCCAATTCCAGCAGACGTACGCAATCGCGGTCGCGATGACCCCCTGCGCCGCAACCGCCAGCCAGACACGCCACGAGAAATGGATACGCACCGGCTGGGTGGCCAAAGAACAGCCGGCCAACATCACGGTGCCTAAAATCAGCATTGCGGCCGTGACGTAAAGTGGGTCGTGTTCGAGCATTAGGCGTTTAGTCGCTAGGATCATCACTACGGCCGCGAAAAGGGAAACAAAAACGAGGAGGTCGCCTTGGATGCTGGCTTGCGGACCGCGCGAGGGCCTTTTGGAAACTGCGATCAACACAACACCTGCAGCCGAAAGAACCAGCGCGGCCCACTCGATCCAGCCAAGCCGTTCGCGCAAAAACAAAACCGAGCTGAGGGCTACCAGCATCGGCAGGGTTCCGATCATCAGCGCCGCGTGCGAAACTGTAGTGAGTTCAAGCCCCCTGAATTGCACCAGAAATTGCAGCGGAACGCCGATCGCGCTCGCGCCTGCAAGCAGCCAGAAATCTCGCCGGGAAAATTTCCGCATGCGGCAAAAAAATACGGGCACAAGCACCGCTGATGCGAAGAGAAACCGGAAAAGCACATTTTCGAATACCGTCATCTCGCCGAACGCGATTTTTGCGAAGAAAAAGCCCGTTCCCCAAGAAGCGCCGGCAATCGCCAGAGACAGATTGGCGAGCAACTGGCCGGAATCCTGGCGGTTTGTTCGTCCGAGGGCGACGCGATGGTCCGTCACAAAAAGTGCTCCACCTCACGGATCTTCGCATAGAGTTTGCAGTAACAGAAATCCACAGGCTTTCAGACGAAACTCTCGCTGCCCGCACAAGAGAGAGACGTGCAGAATTCAGAAACTCGGCCCCTGGTACGGTTGCACCGTATGTACGTAAATGCTACTGTGAACAGCACTTCCATCCATGGGGAAGGAAGGCCGTTTTGGTCTGTTTTGGCCGTCGCGGGCATTCCGCAACCTCCCCGAATTGGTATGCGTGCGGATTCGGACACGCGATTTCGAATGCCGTCCGGAATCCAGCGCGCGGAACGAGCGGTAAGACGTGTCGTCTTTGTTTGGCAGTGACAACCGTTTGCCCCAGGGGCGCCTCGCCGCTGTCTCCTACCTCATCGTTGGGATGATCCTGCTCTTGCTCGTGGGCTTCTGGAAGCTGCAAGTGATTGATTCCAATCACTATGAACAGCTTGCGGAAAAGAATCGCATTCGCACGATTCCACTGATTGCGCCCCGCGGCAAGATGATCGATCGGGAAGGCCGCGTAATCGTGGACAACTACCCTTCATTCAGCGTCTTGCTGCTTCGCGACGATATTGGACAGGCCGAGCAGGCCCTTCCCGAAATCGCTCAGGGATTAGGTGTATCGGTCGACGATCTTCAGCAGCAGATCGAGGCCTCGAAGTTCTTGCCGAAATACGAGCCAATCGTCATCAAGCCGGAAGCCAGCCCGGCGGATATCGCCTTCATCGAATCGCACCGCCCCGATTTGCCGATGCTCGAAATGGTGATGATGCACCGCCGGCGATACCCTCCAAACTCGTTCCTTGCGAGCGCGATCGGCTACGTGGGTGAAGTGAACGAGAAGGAAATCGAGAGCAGCGACGGGAAGCTGCGTCCGGGCGACATGGCCGGCAAAACCGGCCTCGAGCGCCAGTACAACGATGTCCTGATCGGCACGGACGGCCAGCGCCGCGTGATCGTGAATAGCGTCGGCAAGGAAATGGGCCGGTTGGAAGAGACAGCGCCGGTCGCCGGGGAAAATATCCAGCTGACCATCGACGAAGACCTGCAAGCCGTGGCGGAAGCAGACTTCGTGGGTAAACAGGGCGCCCTGGTGGCGATGGATGCGCGCACGGGCGAAGTGCTCGCGATGGTAAGCCGGCCCACGTTCGACCCGAATGATTTTGCGGTGCGCGTTCCGTCAAAGGAATGGGCGGCACTGAACACAGACCTGCAAACGCCTTTACTCAATCGGGCGATCCAGGCGCAACTGGCGCCGGGATCGGTATTCAAGGTTGTGGAAGGCGTGGCGATGCTGGAGTCAAAAGCGATTCCCCCGAATTATGCGGTGTACTGTCCGGGTTCGGCGACATTTTACGGGCATCTGTACCACTGCGATCACGCACACGGCGAAGTGGATTTGCACAAGGGAATCGTGGCCTCGTGCGACGTGTATTTTTACAACGTGGCAAAACTGCTGGGGATTGACCGCATAGGCTATTACGCCACGGGTCTTGGCTTGGGTAAGCGTACGGGAATCGATTTGCCGGGCGAAGAACCCGGACTCATTCCCTCGGAAGCGTGGGACGAACGCGTCTACCACCACAAGTGGTATCCGGGCGATACGATTTCGGTGGGAATTGGCCAAGGCCCCGTGACGGCCACGCCGTTGCAGCTGGCGCGCATGATTGCCGCGGTGGCCAGCGGCGGCAAACTGGTCCCTCCTCACCTGCTGAAGACAGCTATTGGTTTGAAAACCACGGAATTCCCGATTTCGGACGACACCGTAATGCAGATCACCAATGCGATGTGGGGGGTGGTCAATGAGCCCGACGGTACAACTTCGCTGCAAGTGCGGCTGCAGGATGTAGATTTCGCGGGCAAGACGGGAACGGCACAGACAGAGAGCTTCGCGCTGCAGGCGCGGCTCGGCAAGCACCTTAAGGAAAACGGCTGGTTCGTCGGCTACGCGCCGCACCGTGATCCGGAGATTGTCGTAGCGGCGCTGGTGCAGGGGGCCGGGTGGGGCAGCTTTGTCGCCCCGATCGTGCGCGATGTAGTGAAGGCTTACTACGACAAGAAGGCGGGCCGTTTCCCGGCGGCGCAGGTTGCTCAAACGGCGAGCGTGCAAACGTGGGGTGCGGCTGAAACCCCGGCTGATGCGATGGCTGCGGCGGCGGCGGAGTTGGCGGGAAATCGTCCAGGCACGCGAGCTTCCGCAGCTGCAGCACCGGCTCAACCGCAGCAGACGCCGATCGCGCCGGTGCAGCCTGTAATCCGCGACCAGCAGCATCCGGAGCACTAGGCCTGAATCCGAGAACCACCGCTACATGAGAGAAAAGCGTGGAATCCGCGATTACGACTGGGTGCTGTTAGGCCTGGTGGCGGCGATCTGCTCGCTCGGGCTGATCGAGATCTATTCCACCACGCACCTGACGCATACCGTCGGCACGTCCATGGAGGTGAAGCAGCTCTATTGGCTGGGGCTGGGCATGATCTTCATGCTGGTGCTCTCGCGTCTCGACTACCACATGATCATGGAGCAGGCGCCCATCTTGTACCTGCTAGGCTTGATTTCGTTGGTTGCCGTGCTCGTGGTGGGGGAAACCCGTCTTGGGGCGAAACGCTGGATTCCCATCATGGGTGACTTTTTCCAGGTGTCGGAATTTGTCAAATTGATTATAATTATAGTGCTGGCCAGATTTTTCAGCGAAGTGCAGACGGACCGCCTGACTTTGGCCGATCTGATGAAGGTCGGAGTGCTTACCGGAGTTCCGCTCGCGCTGATATTGAAGCAGCCCGATCTGGGCACGGCGATGGTGCTGGTTCCCGTTGCTATCGTTGGTGGCTTCCTGGCTGGGATACAATGGAAGCACGCTCTGGCGATCGTCCTTTTGGGCGTGATGATGCTGCCGATTGGCTGGCATTTTCTCAAGCCCTACCAGAAGGAACGAGTCCAAACTTTTCTGAAGCCGGAGGAAGACCCGAAAGGTTCCGGCTACCAGATCCTGCAGTCCAGAATCGCGGTAGGCGCCGGCGGGATCAAGGGCAAGGGACTCGGACGCGGAAGCCAGAATCAAGGCGGCTTCGTGCCGATTCGTTATTCGGATTTTATTCTGGCCGCCTTGGCGGAAGAGTTGGGATTCGTAGGGGTTTTTATTGCGTTGTCACTTTATCTTGCATTGCTGCTGCGTCTGGTGCATAACGCACAACGAGCCATGGACCGTGCTGGAATGTTCCTGGTCATGGGCGTGGCGGCGATTTTAGGTTTTCACGTGTTAGTGAATGCGGCCATGGTGATCGGCTATATGCCGGTAACCGGGATTCCGCTGCCGCTGATGAGCTACGGCGGATCGGCCACATTATTTGTTTTCATGGCGTTGGGTCTGGTGATGAACGTACGCATCCGGCGCTTCGTCAACTGAAATGGAATTCGCAAAATTGCAGAATCTTCCGGCCGGCATGACCGACCTGTCCCAAGCAGGCGCTGCCGTATCCCGCCGGATGATCGCTCAAATCCGAATATCGCACCGCGAAGCGCGCTATCAAGCGATACTCATGCGCCGCAGCCCGAGAGTGTCTCTCACCGAGACCTATGCGGCCGTACGCGCGGATGCTCCGCGCCGCTTAGCGCCGGTGCGCCCCCCGAGGAGTTTTCATGTCAAAAGAACTGGTGATTTCAGCGACGCCGCACGAGACGCGGGTCGCCATCCTGGAAGATGGCCATCTTTGTGAAATTTACATCGAAAGAGAAAAAGAATTTGCATTAGTCGGAAGCATCTACAAAGGCCGCGTCACGCGCGTGCTACCCGGCATGCAATCGGCCTTTGTGGACATCGGGCGCGATACCGACGCGTTCCTGTACGTCAGCGATTTCCTGGAAAATCTCGAAGAATATGATGCCGCGCCACACGCGGAGGAAAAAATCGCGAAGCCAGCAGTCGAGCCTGCGCGGCTGCCGCAGCCCGAATCCATCCTGTCCTTACCGCAACCTTCAGCCGAATCCGGCGCGCCGGACCTTTCTTCGTTCGGTGAATTTGTAAGCCAGCCTGCGGCGGAAGGCGCGTTTGCGCAGGCCGGTGGGTCCGCCATGGCGTCCGGTTCCTTCTCCGCGGAGGAATCAACAGAGCCGCCGCAGCCGCTCACCAATGCCTCTCCCGGACTGAACCCTCCGGGACAATCTCAGCGCAACCAGGGCGGTTTCTCACGCGATCGCGGGCGCGACTTCCGAGGGGGTAGTGGCGGAGGCGGATTCAATCGAGATCGTGGCGGACGCCGTGGTGGAGGCCGTTTCCGCAGAGGCGGTGGTGGGCGTCCGGATCACCGGCGCCAAGGCCGCGACTTGCCGCCATCGAAATATGCGGCGCCTTACGGACAGCATTCCAGTCCGCCAGCTTCGCGATTCAGCGAATCGCAAACTTCCGCTCCTGCCGATGAAAATTACGAGCCGATTTTGCTGCCGGGCGAATCGTTGGCGAAATACAGGGATCGCGGCGCTGCCGCGAAACCAGTGGCAACGCCGGATGCATCCTCCGCGCCAGGACCGATCGTGGAGCACGGCGCTTCCGGCTTGATGTCACCCGCGCCCAGCACCGTCGAGGATACCGGCGCGAACGCTGCGATACATTCCTTGCCGGAGTCGCTCTACACTTCGCCTGCCGGCGGACGAGCCGTCGAGGATACCGCGCCGAGAGATTTTCAGAACGCCGACCCGTCAGAACACACGTCTGAAGACCGGCAAGAGGAATTTGGCGCGGCTGCTAGCATCGAGGAAATAGACGACACCGTAACCGAGACCGCTGGTGATCCTGAAGAAGCGGCCGCCGTGCAGCATGATTTGTCCGCGGAACAGGCACATACGCTGGCCGAGCACTTGGCAGCGGCCAAGCACGAGGAAACCGCCGAGGAAGCGGATGAAGAGGCTGCTGAACAAATCGGCGGCGCGGACTTGGAAGCAAACGACGAGCAGTCGAATTCGTCAACGGTGATCGAATTTCGCGGCCCCAGTGCGGAAACCTTGGACGCCGCCGACGCGGAAATCGAGGAAGAGGAGGCGGCGCACGAAGCCGCCGAAGAAGCGGAGTCGGATGACGCCGATGCCGCGCATGAGCAGGCGGAAGACGCGGCCGACGAAGCCGACGCCGCGCATGAAGCGGCCGAAGCGGACCTCGAGCACGCCGAAACCGCACTGACAGGCGCCGGCGACCACGAAGGTATCTCACCAGCGCCGCAACAGGTGCCGCGCAGCGCCAAAATCGAAAACCGCAACCGGCCTCGCTTCCAGCGGCCCATGCGGCGAGGACGTGGCGGACGGCCCATGCAGCGCAGCGGAGGACGTCCGCAAGGGCACCGCGCCCCGCAGCGGCGTCCGCAACTGATCTCCGAGATGCTGAAGGCGGGCCAGGAAATCATAGTGCAGATCGCCAAAGAGCCGTTGGGCAAAAAGGGTGCGCGCATCACTAGCCACGTGGCTCTGCCGGGACGATTCCTCGTTTACATGCCTACCGTCGATCACATCGGCGTATCGCGAAAGATCAATTCAGCCGAAGAGCGCTCGCGGCTGCGCCGCCTGGTAAATGAGTACAAAGGAAGTTTTCCGGGCGGTTTTATTGTGCGCACGGCGGCCGGCCACGTGAGCGACGCAGATATTCGCGCGGACGTGGAATTCCTCGGCAAGACCTGGCACGAAATTTGTGCGCGGTCCGAGCAGCGCAAAGCACCGGATTTATTGCATCGCGACCTCAATCTCGTCGAACGCATCCTCCGCGATTATTTGAATCCCGAATACAGCTCAATCTGGATCGATAACGAGGAAGAGTTTGGCAAGGTCGTCGAATTCGTGAGCCGCTTCCAGCCCGAATTGGCGGGGCGCGTCAAGCTCTACACGAAAGCAGCGCCGATCTTCGAGGAATTCGGCATCCAGCAGGAGCTCGATAAAGCGTTGCGGCCCAAGGTCTGGCTCAAGTCCGGCGGCTACATCGTGATCAACCACACCGAGGCGCTGGTGGCCATCGACGTAAATACCGGCAAGTTCGTGGGGCGCGGGTCAACGCGCCTCGAAGACACGATCGTCAAGACAAACCTCGAAGCCGTGAAGGAGATCGTGCGCCAAATCCGCCTGCGCGATCTGGGCGGCATCATCGTAGTCGACCTGATTGATATGGAAGAGCGGCGCAATCGCGAGAAGGTGATGCACGCGCTCGATGACGCCTTGCGTGCGGACAAAGCGCCTTCCAAGGTATTGCCCTTCAATGAATTCGGCCTGGTGAACATCACGCGCAAACGCACCAAGCAAGCGCTTGAGAAAGTGCTTTGCCAGCCCTGTCCCTATTGCACGGGTTCGGGAATGGTGAAGTCCATCCCCACCATCTGCTATGAAATCCAGGTGGAAGCGAAAAAGATGGCGGGAGACTTGGATTCGCAGAGCATCACCCTGCGCGTGAATCCCGAAATTGCCAAAGCCTTGAAGACGCGCGAGGCCGGCCTGATCGAAGATCTCGAGACCGCCACGCACAAGAACACGATCATTCAGGCCGATCCGACGCTGCACTGGGAGCAGTACGATATTTTCTAGCACGACGCCCAAGCCACTGTAGTACGAGGAAGCCCCGGCCCAAACCGGGGCTTTTTCTTTATCGCTCGGAGTAGAACTGGTCGCAGAAACGGTCGAGCGCACAGGGTGGTAGCCGTTCCGTGCACAGAACCTCGGCTCGTCATCGGCCAGCAGTTCCATACTGCGAACCCACTTCACGCGCTTGCACGCATATAGATGCGGCACGACAAGGCGCAAAGCGTAGCCGTGCTCCGGCGGTAGAGGCTGGCGGACAAGCGCCCCGCGTCCATATGCTATGATTTAGCCGACCCAGATACTTCCTAATCGAGCACCTATGCCAGCGCGTATCCTGAACGGAAACGAGATTCGCGACCAGATTTACGCCGGTCTACGGGACGAAATCGCGGCGCTACGCATTGTTGGAATCCAACCGGGTCTCGCTACCGTGCTCGCCGGTGAGAATCCGGCTTCCAAGATATACGTCAGCAGCAAGCTCGCGGCGTGCGAGCAATTGGGATTGGCCAGTTGGCGGCACGCGCCCTCTGCTTCGATCTCCACGTGCGAATTGCTCGACTTGATTGTTGCTCTGAACGCCGATGATGCCGTGGACGGAATCCTCGTGCAATTGCCCCTTCCCGCCCAAGTGGACGCCAAACGCATTCTAGAAGCCGTCGATCCGGCCAAGGATGTGGATGGTTTTCATCCTATGAACCTTGGGCGGTTGGTGACCGGAAAGCCGGCGCTGGTGGCTTGTACGCCTTCGGGCGTGATGGAAATCTTGCGTCGCGGCGGCATCGCCCTCGAAGGCGCCAACGCCGTGGTGATCGGGCGCAGCGATATTGTTGGCAAGCCCATGGCGTTGCTGCTGATGCATGCGAATGCCACGGTGACGATCTGCCATTCGAAAACGCGCGATTTGGGCGGTGTGATTCGTGGCGCGGATATCGTGGTGGCGGCGATGGGTCGTCCCTGGTTTGTAGCCGGGGAATGGATACGCCCTGGCGCGACGGTAATCGACGTTGGCACGAATCGCGTGAGCGATGCAGCCGAAGCGGCGCGCCTATTCGCCAAGTTTCCCGAGCGTCTGGCGCGTTTCCGCGAAAAGGGCAGCGCGCTCGTGGGAGACGTGCACCCCGATGCCGAGCAAGTGGCCGGGGCGATCACGCGGGTCCCCGGGGGCGTTGGCCCGCTGACGATTGCCATGCTCATGAGCAATACCGTCAAGGCCGCGCGGCTTCGCCGGGGCGGCGCTAACTCCTTCGGCGAAAATCGCGCCGCCGCTTCGGCCGTAAAACCCTGATGCTGCGCGTTGGACTGACGGGCGGAATCGGTTGCGGCAAAAGCACCGTGGCGGCGATGATGCGCGAGTTCGGATGCCGCGTACTGGATGCGGACCTGCTGGCCCGCGAACTGATCGAGCCCAACCAACCGGCTTTTCAGGAAATTGTATCCGCTTTTGGCCCCGAAGTTGTCGCTGCCGATGGCCGCATCGACCGGCCACGCCTAGCTCACATCGTTTTTGCCGATCCCTCCAAGTTGGCAAGGCTCAATCAAATCGTGCACCCGCGCGTGGTGGCCCGCCAGGAAGAATGGCTCCGCGGCACCGCGCAAACCGATCCGCATGCCGTGGCGGTGATCGAGGCGGCGCTGTTGGTGGAGGCAGGTGCGCACGCGAAGCTCGACCGTCTCGTCGTCGTGTGGTGCGATTCGGGCCAGCAAATCGCCCGGCTTACGGACCCGCTCGGGCGCGCCATGAACGCGGACGACGCCACCGGCCGCATCGCGGCGCAAATGCCACTCGATCAAAAGCGCCGCATGGCCACGGATGAAATTGACAATTCGGGCACGGGCGACGCGACGCGCGCACAAGTGGAACAACTCGTCTCGCGATTTAGGCAATTGGCAGCAGCCGCAGATTCGCACCGCGGGGAGCAATCACCATGAGCAATCGCACGAATTCCGGCGGCGCCTTTCGATGGATGGCCGCTGGCGCAATCATCGCATTGGGCGCCTATTGGGCGGGAGCGCGCTGGGGCCCGCGCCAGCCGATCCACGTGGAAGCTACGCCCTCGGCCTCAATGCCAGCCGCCGCCCAGCTGGAGCAGGCTCGGACGTTTAGCACTGCCGGACTCACCGAGGAGGAAGCTCGCACCGTCAAGATCTATCGTCAGGTTGCGCCAGCTGTCGCGAACATCATGACGCGCGCCGTGGAGTACGATTTCTTCATGAACGCGGTGCCCGTGGAAGGCGCAGGCTCCGGATTCGTGATCGATCCCGCGCGGCTACGTGCTGACGAATTACCACGTAGTGCAGGGTGCGGAGACGATCGAAGTCGTTCTTGGCGATCGCAGCCGCTATCCCGCAAAATATATCGGCGCCGATCAGCATAATGACGTCGCCTTGCTCAAAATCGAACCGAAAACCGCGCTTGCTTCGTTGTCGCTTGCGGATTCCGATAATCTTCAGGTGGGCCAGGAGGTGCTGGCCATCGGCAATCCCTTTGGCTTTTCGAGCACGCTAACCACCGGCGTGATCAGCGCTTTGGGCCGCACCGTCCAGACCGGCGATAACACCTACATTGACGAAGCCATCCAGACGGACGCCGCGATCAATCGCGGCAATTCCGGCGGGCCGCTGCTGAATTCGCATGGCGAAGTGATCGGGATCAACACCGCGATCTATACGCCCTCCGGTACAACGGCCGGGATCGGCTTTGCGATTCCCGTAAACACCGCGAAGGAAATTGCGCATGACTTGATCACCGAAGGCCGCGTGCGCCGCGCCGATCTCGGACTGATGAACGTACTCGATGTCTGGCCCGGCTTGGCGCAAGCGATCGATCTACCCACGAGCCAGGGCGTGTTGATCGAGCGCGTGACGCCCCGCGGCGCAGCGGCAAATTCCGGGTTACACGGCGGCGATAAGGTGGTTCTTGCCGGGCTTCAGCGGATCATCATCGGCGGCGACGTGATCGTCGCCGTAAACAGCCAGCCGGTCGCGTCGCAGATGGACTTGAACCTCGCGCTGAACCACAAACACCCGGGCGATACGGTAAAAGTAACGGTCTATCGCGGCGGACAAAAAATGGACTTGCCCGTGACCTTGGGCGAAGGGCAGTAGCCTTCAGGCGTTCCAGATCTCGCGCTGGCGCTGCTGCTCTTGTTTCGAAAGCGAGAACCAAGAATCCGCAAAATTTCGAATGCGCTCGAGTGAGCGCTGGATTTCCTCGTTCTTTTGCTCGAGCCCCTCGCGGCTCGTGTCGGGCGGCACTTCCATCAGCGGCGCAAAAACCGCGATCACGCGGGAACAGGGCCGCGGCAATTGGAAGTGATCCCACGTGCTTTCGAACGTCATGCTGCGTTCGTAGGACATGTGGAACAATCCGATTGGCGAGCCGGTGCGGCGCGCCAGCATCGCCGGACCCGGCTTTGCCACGAAACGCGGCCCTCGGGGTCCGTCTATGGTGAATGCCGCGTCCTTCCCTTCTGCGAGCCGCTGTGCCAGCACCGCCAGCCCGCGCAAGCCACCGCGCGTGGAGCTGCCCTGCGCTGTGCCGTATCCCAGGCGCTCAAGCACCCGGCGCATCCATTGGCCGTCAAAGTTTGTGCTGTTCAGCACTACGATCCCACGATTTCGAAAACGCCACAGCACGCCAAAGATCGCACAGTGCCAAAACGCCCAGATGCAACTGCGCCGCACCGCCCAAGCCCGCTCCACGTGCTGCCAGCCGAGCACTTCGAACCGCAGCGTCGGGCTTACCACGCGAAGCACGCCATACACGCTCGCGGCAATCACGGGAATCTGGATCCGCCGCCAGCGTGAGTATTGCGGCAAGCTCACATCAAAATGGGTGTTGGCAGCGCGCTCGCTTGCAGGTACCTTGGAAGTCCCTTCCATCGGCGTATAGTATAGGCGAAGATGTTTGTAACGCTCCGCGATCATCCACGCATGAATCGAACCGATCGGTACTTGAGCCGCGCCGCGGCTTGGCATTCTTTGTGCCTCGTCTTCCTACTTGGCGTCGTTCCGCTGACCCTGGCAGGAAACGCTGCTGCCCAAGACGTGCAGCAGATCATCGGCCATGTGGAGGGATCGGACTTTGCAGTGGATGGCCCAACCGGTTCGGCGAATATCCCAATCTCGAATGTCGCCGGCGCTCAACCGCTGGCGAGCGGTAGTCACATAGTCGTTCGTAGCGGTCAAGCGCGGGTTTCGCTCGAGGGCGGGGGCGAAATTGCGATTTGCGGCGCGGCACGTCTGCAACTATTAAGTTCAGGAGGCGCGCTCACGGTCGTCCTCGAGTATGGCGCTCTCGACTTGCGCCTGAATGGCACCCGCACGATCAGCATCTACACGCCCTTGATTGTTGCGACGCCCGTGGTGATCGGAGGCGAAAACACAGACACCTCCGTCGGGCTCTCGCCAGACGGGAAGATGTGCCTCTACGCGCTGAATGGAGCCTTGCGGATCTCGCAGCAGCTTTCCGGCCAGGAGATCCTGATTCCACAAAACGGGCACGCCTCGCTTTCCGGTGGACAGGTCGAGTCGCTCGCCGCACCGGTCGAAGCGTGCGCTTGCAAGCTCGAGTTGGCAAAGCTCCATCCTGCTAGGTCCAAGCGCCTCTATCAAAGCTTGGGAACGCTGGCACCAGCAAGCGCACCGCCGGTCCCGGCGACGCCCACACCCCAGCCGGGGCCATCCACGCCGACGTCAACAGGAGCGTCTTCGAACGCAGCGTCCGGACAATTACCGCAGCCGAGTTCGCCAGCCCCTCCCCGACCCGCCGCGGTCGACGAACCGGTCTATAAGGTGCTGATGCCACCTTTGAGCTTCGATCCCAACGCTCCCGTGAACATATCGGAGCCTAGCGCCGATCAGATCGTGCTGATTCGCAGTGTCCACGTGCAGGACGAAACCGTCTATCAGGACGTGGTCGAGCCGAAGAAGAGACGCGGCCAGAACCTATCCGCTGAAGAGAAATCGGATTCTCGAACCGCGCCGCATGGATTCTTTGGGAAGATGGGAAGATTCTTCCACCGCGTGTTCAATAGCTCGAGCTAACGAAGTTGAGTTCCGCCGAACGTTACATCCCTTCGTAGTTCGGCCCGCCGCCGCCCTCGGGTGGCACCCAATCAATGATCTGATAGGGATCGGCGATGTCGCACGTCTTGCAATGAACGCAGTTTGAGGCGTTGATCTTCAATTTCGGCGTATTTTTTTCACGCACCATCTCGTAAACAGCAGCCGGGCAGAAATATTGGCACGGATTGCCGTACTCCCGCACACAGCGATCCGCGCAAATATTTGGCTCGAGCACCACCAGGTGGCAAGGCTGATCCTCCTCGTGCCGCGTGCCGGAATGGTAGACATCCGTGAGCCGGTCAAAGGTGAGTACGCCATCACCCTTAAACCGATTGGATTGGTCTACCAATTCGTTTCCACGATTCAATTTTCGATAGTCCTCATATCCAGCGCGCCCTCGAGCGGGATCGCCGAAACCCCGCCCGCCGCTGATCATCTGCACGGCGGTATTGGCGAGACCGCCCCACAACCCATGATGAAATCCCTGATGAAAGTTGCGCACGGCCCAAAGCTCTTTTTTGATCCAGCTTTGTTCTACCTTTCGCGAAAATGCAGCCAGCGAGCGCGCAGTGGTGTCTCCCGAGCGAAGCGCATCGAAAATTGTCTCCGCCGCCAACATTCCGCTCTTGATGCCGATGTGAATTCCCTTTAAACGCTGGCTATTCAAGAATCCGGCCGAATCGCCGATGATCAAGCCCCCATCCACGTAAGGCCTCGGCATCGCATACCACCCGCCCATCGGAATGGTCTTCGCGCCATAGCGGACCAGCTTGCCGCCTTCAATTACACGTTGTACAAATGGGTGCGTTTTATAACGCTGAAAGGCCTCGTGGGGATCGAAAAGCGGGTCTTGATACTCCAGGCCAATCGCCATACCGAGGGATACACGATTGTCGCGCAGGCCGTAAATCCACCCGCCACCGTAGGTGCTCGATGGAAGCGGCCAGCCGAGCGTATGCGCCACCCAGCCCGGTGCAACACGGCCTTGCGGTACCTCCCACAATTCCTTAATGCCGAGCGAATAGACCTGCGGATTGAGGCCCTGGATTTTGAAGCGCGCACCAAGCTGCTTGGTGAGCGATCCGCGTGGACCCTCAGCCAGCACGGTGACCTTCGCGCGCAGCTCGTAGCCGGGAGTGTAGTTGTCCTTTGGCTTGCCGTTCTTGTCGAGCCCCTTGTCTTCGGTGATGACGCCAGAAATGCCTTCGCCCTCCGCGTTGAAAATCAATTGGGCCCCGGCAAACTGCGTGAAGAGATTCGTGCCCGTTTTTTCGACGAGGCCGCCAAGCCACTTCGTCAATTTGCTTAGCGAGACCACATAATTCCCATGATTTTCGAGCGGCGGCGGCGTGATCGGAAATTTCAGCGATCGCTTTTCGGTAAGGAAATAAGCGGCATCATCACCCACCGGTGTGTCAAAGGGCGGGGCGTTCTCAAAATCCGGCACGAGTTCGCGAAGTCCGCGCGGGTCCATCACCGCGCCGGAAAGCTGGTGCGCGCCGATTTCACGCGCCTTCTCGAGCACATAGACGTTTTCGGTGGAAAGCTCCGGCTTCGCACCTGATTCGTTGTGTTTCTGGATGAGACTGGAAAGATGCAGCGCGCAGGCAAGACCGGCCGGCCCCGCGCCTACGATAAGCACGTCCGCTTCCAGTTGCTCGCGCTCGGCAGTCACGCCGACATTCTAGCAAACTACGTGAAATTCCCGGCTGTGCAGGGAATCACGCCTTTTCCAGCACTTCCCTGAGCGCGGGCATGATCTCGAAAATGTCGCCCACGATGCCGTAGTCCGCGATTTCGAAGATCGGCGCATTCTGATCCTTGTTCACCGCAACGATGGTGCGGGAGCCTTTCATGCCCACTACGTGTTGGATCGCTCCACTGATGCCCAGCGCCAGGTAAAGCTTTGGCGCGACGGTTTGGCCGGAGCTGCCGATTTGGCGCTCCATCGGAAGCCAACCCTCGTCGCAGATCGGCCGCGACGCCGCCAGCTCTCCACCGAGCAAATGGGCCAGCTTTTCCGCTTGCGCGATATTTTCCGGCGCCTTGATGCCTCGGCCAACGGCCACGATGATCGGCGCCTGCGTCAAGTCAACCGCCTGCTTCGCTTCCCGGAACATTTCGAGCGGTTTCGTGCGAATTTTGTCGGCCGATAGCTCGACGATACTCTTCTGGACGGGCGCTTTGCCGCCCGAATGCGCAGTAGCCAGATCGGCGCGAAACGCCCCCGCCTGAAACGTAGCGAACCACGGCCCGGCACCCTGAAATGTAACATCTGCGGCCGTCTTCCCTTGAAACATCTGGCGCACGAAAACGAGCCGGCCCTTTTCATAGCGATACCCGATGCAATCGCCGATCATACCCTTCCCTAGAGAGGCAGCCAGCTTGGGCGCGAAGTCGCGCACTTGATAGGTGTGTGGCAGTAAAACGAGATCGGGCTTTACTTGCTGAATCACTTGCGATAGCGCGAGCGAGAAACCATCGGGCGTGTACGCGCTCAGCAGTTCGTGCTCGACCAGCAAAACTTCGGCAAGCTCCTTGCCTGCAAGGTCGTCTGCTAATGCTGCCACCCCATTCCCGATCACGACCCCGGAAAGGGTTCCGCCCGTATCCTTGGCGATCTGCTGGGCAGCCGCCAAAGTCTCGAGACTCGTCTTGTTCCACTTGGCGTCGCGCTGTTCCGTGATGAGCAATATCTTCATCTCTTCCTCGTTTCCCTACAGAACGCGCGCTTCATGCTTAAGCTTCTCAATCAGCTTTGCGGCAGCCTCTTTGGGTGTCCCGCTGATAAATTCGGTTTTCTTCGTCTTTTGCGGCACATAAATGCGCTCTACTTTCTGCGTCAGCTCGGCGGTCACGGCCAGCGATTCTCTCGGGATGGACGTGATTTCTTTCTTTTTCGCCGCCATGATGCCCTTGAGCGTGGCGTAACGCACTTTGTTGATCCCGGATTGAATGCTCAGCACCGCCGGCAGCGGCAATTCGACCCATTGAAACCACCCGGCCTCGAGCTCCCGCTTCAGCTTCATATGATCGCCGGTCACATCAATCTGCATGATGATGGTGGCGTGCGGTAATCCAAGCAATTCCGCAAGCAACACCCCGGTCTGGCCAAAGCCGTGATCGTCACTTTGCAATCCGGTCAAGAGAAGATCGAATTTCTGCTCCTTCAGCGCCGCGGCCATCGATTTAGCGGAAGCCAACGGGTCGAGCGCGAAAAACTTATCGTCCGCCACATGAATCCCACGGTCGGCGCCCTTTGCCAGCGCTTCCTTGATCGTCTGCTTCACGCGCTCGGGACCCATCGAAAGCGCCACCACTTCCCCGCCGTGTTTTTCCTTCAGGCGCAACGCCTCTTCAAGCGCGTAGCTGTCCGGCTCGTTCATTTCAAACCCGATGTCCGATTCGCGAATCCAGGTGCCATCCGCGGAAATTGCGAGCGGCGCATCCTTCGCCGGAACCTGTTTAACGCAGACGATAATGTTCACGGATTCTTCCTTTTTGAAGGGGCCAAACCGTAAGCAGATCCCTCACGATGCCC
The DNA here is from genome assembly GCA_963703805.1 of uncultured Acidobacteriota bacterium. Lineage (GTDB taxonomy): Bacteria > Acidobacteriota > Terriglobia > Acidiferrales > UBA7541 > DASTCZ01. The sequence continues at coordinate 726,993 of CAVPFO010000002.1, forward strand.
CGGCTCACAAGACTTGCAGCCAAGGCGGCCGCGCGCGATCAGGCTCCGCGCCCGGTCCAGCGGCGAAAGACAAGCGCGGCGTTGGTCCCGCCGAAACCAAATGAATTCGAAAGCACGTATTCGACTTCCGCTTTGCGCGCTTTGTTCGGCACGTAATCGAGGTCGCAGGCCGGGTCGGGCGTTTCGTAGTTGATGGTCGGCGGCAGGATATTGTCGCGCAACGCCAGCACGCAGATTCCGGCCTCCAGGCCGCCGGCTCCGCCCAACAAGTGGCCGGTCATGGATTTTGTCGAGCTCACCGGAACTTGCTTGGCGCGGTCGCCCAGGATTTTCTTTGTCGCTTGCGTCTCGATCGCGTCACCTAACGGAGTGGAGGTGCCATGTGCATTGATGTAGCCGAGTTGCCCGGCCTCGATTTTCGCATCCTTCAACGCGGCACGCATCACGCGATACGCGCCGTCGCCGCCTTCGGCCGGCTGCGTAATGTGATAGGCATCGCCGGACATTCCGTAACCAACAAGTTCCGCCAGAATCGGCGCGGCGCGCCGCTCGGCGTGTTCGAGCGACTCGAGGATCAACATTCCCGAACCTTCGCCAACCACAAAACCGTCGCGATCGGCGTCAAATGGACGGCTGGCACGTTCGGGTTCGTCGTTGCGCGTAGAGAGTGCCTTCATCGCCGCAAAGCCACCGACGCTCATCGGCGTGATCGCGGCTTCGCTGCCGCCGGCGATCATCACATCCGCGTCACCTCGCTGAATGATTTTGAAAGAATCGCCCAGAGCGTGAGCCGATGCGGAGCACGCTGTTGCCGTCGCGGAATTCGGGCCCTTCGCCCCATGGCGAATGGAGATGTGCCCAGCGGCCAAATTCACGATGCTCGCAGGAATGAAAAAAGGTGAGATGCGGCCCGGGCCGCCCTTCAGAAGCTTTTCGTGTTCTCGCTCGATCACATCGAATCCGCCGATTCCGCTGCCCACGAACACGCCCGTGCGCTCCGCGTCTTCGGGCGAGATGGTATATGCCGCCATGCGCATGGCGAAATCGGTGGCTGCCAGCGCGAGCTGAATAAAGCGGCCGGTCTTCTTCAGCTCTTTCTTTTCCATCCAGTTGAGGGGATCGAAGTTTTTCACTTCGCCGGCGATGCGGCAATCAAACGCGGTGGCGTCAAAATGGGTAATCGGAGCGATGCCGCTGCGGCCCGCCTGGAGGTTCGCCCACGTCTCCTCCGTGCCCAATCCACAAGCGCAGACCAGCCCGACACCCGTTACCACGACACGGCGGCTCACGACGGATTCTCCTGCATGAAGGAAAGCAGTTATTCCCGGCTACTTCTTCGCCTGGGCGTGCTTGTCGATGTAGGTCACAGCATCCTTCACCGTGGCGATCTTTTCGGCGTCTTCGTCGGGAATCTCAATTCCAAAGGCTTCTTCGAAGGCCATGACGAGCTCGACCGTGTCGAGCGAGTCCGCACCCAAATCGTCCACAAACGACGCGGTCGGCGTCACTTCCGCTTCGTCTACTCCGAGCTGCTCGACAATGATCTGCTTGACGCGTTCTTCTACGCTCGGCATGCGTTCCCCCTGCGCCGGACACCTGCGGGCGCGGAAATTGCCGGGCCGCTTTGCTCCCGGTGCGATCCAAACTCGATCATTCTATGCATGGCCCGCAACAAGGTCAACCTGGGTCAGGTGCAGCGGACTTCCGGGGCCGCTAACCCATGTACAGGCCGCCATTGACGTTGAGCACGTGCCCAGTGATGTAGGCCGCCTCGTCGCTGGCTAAGAACACAATCGCCGCTGCCACATCCGCGTCGGCGCCCATGCGGCCAAGTGGAATCCGCGCCAACATCGCATCCTTGACGTTTTGCGGTAAAGGATCGGTCATCGGGCTCGTGACGAACCCCGGGGCCACGGCATTTACGGTAATGCTGCGGGACGCAACCTCCACAGCGATCGCTCGCGTGAGGCCAATCAGCCCAGCCTTGGCGGCCACGTAGTTGGCTTGCCCGGCGTTGCCGATCTGCGCGACTACCGAGGTAATGTTGATGATGCGCCCCGAGCGCTGCCGCAGCATCAGCCCCAGCGCCTGCTGGATGCACAGATGCGCACCGGTGAGGTTGGTGCGCAGCACGTTCTCCCAGTCGTCAGCCTTCATGCGCAACGCCAGGCCGTCGCGCGTGACTGCGGCGTTGTTCACCAGAATATCCAGCCGGCCAAAACGCTCGGTGACTTCTTTGAACCCCGCCTTTACCTGCTCGGCATCGGCCACGTCCATGGGGATTGCGCGCGCTTCGCGATCCATCGCGCCAATTTCGGCGACCACACTTTCGAGCTTTTCCACGTTGCGCGCTGCGCAGGCAACTTTCGCGCCAGCGGACGCCAGCGCGAGCGCGGTTGCGCGCCCAATGCCCTGCGACGCCCCGGTGACCAGCGCTACGCGATCCTTCAAGCTAAACATCGCTCAGAAGCCCTTCAAGGTGATGGTACAGTGAACTATAAATGGACGTGGTTTCTACTTCTAGGCTTCGCCCGTTTCGGCCAGCAGTTGCGTGAACTTTGTCTGCGCACTCGTTAAGCTAGCCTCGTCTTCCACGTTAAAACTGTGTACCGAACGGTCGATCTGTCGCAACAAGCCGCAAAGGACGCGCCCGGGACCAACCTCGACAAACGCCGAGACCCCTTGCTGGATCAGCTCGCGCACCGACTCTTCCCAGCGCACCGGCAAAGTAATCTGGCGAATCAATGCGTCGCGTGCCTCCGCGGCCTCGCTCGTGATTTCCGCATCCACGTTAGTCACAATTGGCACCGACAAATCTGAGAACTTGGTTTTGCGCAACTCCGGCTCCATTTTCGCCTGCGCCGGCTGCATCAGAGCGCAGTGAAAGGGCGCCGACACCGGGAGCACCACGGCGCGTTTCGCTCCATTTTGCGATGCTAGCTCAACCGCGCGCTTGATCGCCGTTGCATTCCCCGAAATCACCGTTTGCTCCGGCGAATTCAGATTCGCCGCCGAACAAACCTGGCCATCCGCCGCGCGTTTGCAGATATCGCTCACTTGCGCGGGAGAAAGTCCCAGAATCGCCGCCATCGCTCCTTCACCGGCAGGCACCGCCTCTTGCATCACGGCGCCGCGCATGCGCACCAGCCTCATGGCATCCGCGAAACTCAATGCTCCCGCGGCCACCAGCGCCGAGTACTCGCCCAGGCTGTGACCCGCCACGAATTGCGGCACAAATCCGCGCTCGGAAAGCACGCGAAACACCGCCACCGAAACCGCTAGAATGCATGGCTGCGTGTTCGCCGTCTGCTTCAGATCCTCTTCGGTCCCTTCGAAGCACATTTTCGAAATAGGAAACCGAAGCGCATCGTCCGCTTCGTCAAACACCGCGCGCGCCGCCGGAAATTTCTCGCTGAACTCCCGGCCCATACCAGGATATTGCGAAGCCTGTCCGGGGAAAAGAAACGCAACTTTACTCATCGAGTTTATTCCCTCTCCCGAGTCAAATTCATAGCCTCAAACCGCCGCACGCTCGGCCGGAACGGAAAGTTCGTGCTCGATCTTCTCATTGACCTTGGTGCGAACCATCTCTGCGGCTACGCGAATTGCGTTCTTAATGGCGTTAGCATTGGAACGCCCGTGGCCGATCACCGTGGGAGAGCGGACCCCCAGCAGCGGAACGCCTCCGTATTCGGAGTAATCGATCTTCTTCTTGAATTGTGCAAATGCGCCACGCGAAAGGACTGCCCCCAATTGTGCCGCTAGCGTAGTCTTTAGGGCCTGCTTCAGCCAGGCCGCAATGTGCTGCGCCAGACCTTCGCTGATCTTCAGCGCTATATTCCCGATGAAGCCGTCGCACACGATCACATCCACGTTTCCAGCAAAGATTTCGCGTCCTTCGACATTGCCCACGAACTGAATGGGCAGCTCTTTCAACCGATTGTGAGTTTCGCGCACCAGTTCGTTGCCCTTGCTTTCTTCCTCGCCGATGCTAAGCAGCCCTACGCGGGGCCTGCGGTTGCCAAAAATCGCACGGTAATAAATCTCACCCATCACCGCGAACTGCACCAAATGCGCGGGCCGCGAATCTACATTGGCTCCCACATCGATCAACACCGATACGCCGCCGCGGGCTGTAGGAAAAGGCGCCGCCAGGGCGGCGCGTTCCACTCCGGGCAAAAGCCCTAATCCGAAGCGCGCCACCGCCATCACGGCGCCGGTATTTCCTGCGCTGACGAGAGCTTGGGCTGCATTCGTACGTACCAGCCGCGTTGCCACGTGCACCGAGCTGTCCTTCTTCTTGCGGAAGGCCTGCATCGGCGCGTCTTCCATGGTGATGACTTCGCTCGCCGCCACGACTTCGATGTTCGAAACACGCCGGCCATACCTGGCAAGCTCGGGCTCGATCTTTCCAGGGTTTCCCACCAGAATGACGCGGACGCCATACTCGCGCGCAGCCAGCACCGCTCCCTCAACATCAGGTCGCGGCGCCTGGTCGCTGCCCATGGCATCCACGGCGACGGTGATCATCTCCGCTCCTGCTCGGAAAACGATGAACGGGGGAACGAGCGTTTAGGAAGAAGCTTCCATGACCTCGCGGCCCTTATAGTGGCCGCATTTCGGGCAGGCCTGATGTGGAGGCTTCATCTCGTGGCAATTGGGGCATTCGCCAAACGTTGGCCTCGTCAAATGATCGTGTGCGCGCCGCGTGCTGGTCCGCCGTTTCGAATGGCGGCGTTTCGGATTTGGCATGATAACTCCTCGGACAGCCCCTTCGGCGAGGCTATTCAGGGGCTCGGCCCCGTCGATCTCTATTCTACTGCTTCTTGAACCAGTCTTGCTTTAGACGAGCCAGTGGGGCGAGCCTTGGATCCGCCGTGTGGGTTTCACAGCGGCACTCCTCACTGTTCAGATTCGCGCCGCAATGCGGGCACAGCCCGCGGCAGTCGCTGCGGCAGATTACCTTCATCGGAAGCGCCAGAAACACCTGCTCCGCCAGGACGTCCGTCAGGAACAGACCGTCCCCTTCGAAAAACGCAATCTCGGTATCGTCTAACTTCAGATGAACCTTTTCCGCGTGCGGCCCTTCCTTGACCGGCTGATAAAACAAGTCGAAGTCGCGGCTTACTTCCTCAGCCACGGGTTCCAGACATCGCGCGCAGACCACTTCCAATTTCGTATGCAGCGAGCCCGAAATGCGAATCTGCCCTTCGAGCAATTCCGCAGTCGCGCGAACCTCGAGCGGCTCGACCTGGCGGAAGTCGTTGGTGTGGAAATCGAGCGCGCCGGGAGCGTAGCTCTTGCGAATGCGAACTTTATGGAGAGCTAACTCATTGATATCAATAAACATAAGAAAAGTCCGCAAAATCGGCTGCTTGCCATGATAAGGCGCGCATTCCGGCAAGTCAAGAAACGGGCCTGAAACTGCGCTTCTCCGAGCGGCAGATGCCAGCGCCCGGTCAGGACCACTCTTCTATTGCTTACCCATAGGAACTGTGGCATCGTTCTTAGGGGAATTCCATAGGAGCGCTCATGAGAACGCTACGGGCCTACATGGTTCGACTCGCGGGCTTGTTTCAAAAAGACCGCCAGGATCGCGAACTCGCTCGCGAATTGGAGAGCCATCTGCAAATGCACATTGCGGATGGCGTCCGCTCCGGCATGACCCCCGAGCAAGCTCGCAAGCTAGCCATCCTCAAGCTCGGTGGTGTGGAGCGAACCAAGGAAGTTTATCGAGAGCGCCGCGGTTTGCCGTTGCTGGAAACGCTGTGGCAAGACGTCCGCTACGGCCTGCGCGGATTACGCAAGAATCCGGGTCTGACGATCATCCTGATACTGACGTTATCGCTTGGGGTAGGCGCGAATGCCGCCATTTTCAGCGTCGTGAATTCCCTGTTGCTACGGCCGCTCCGTGTCTCGCACGGCAGCGAGATTGACGTGCTGACGATGCAGCAAAAAGAAGGCGCACTTTCGTCTTACTTTTCCTATGCTGATTTCCACGATATTCGCGAACAGGCTCACGCAGCGTTCGCGGACATGCTGGCGTTTCGCACCAGCTTCGATGGGTTGGGCGTGAATGGGCAGGCGGATCGCATCATGACCTGCTACGTGACAGGCAATTATTTTGAAATGCTCGGTCTCCAGCCGGCGCTGGGGCGCTTGATCGCTCCTTCGGAGGGCGTGGTTCCCGGTGCCGATCCGATTATGGTCCTCGATTACTCGTACTGGCAGACGCATCTGGGCGGCAATCCGGGCATCGTGGGCCAAAAAGTTTCCATCAATGGACACCCGATAACGGTGATCGGCGTCGCCCCAAAAGCCTTCCACGGACTGGTCTCGCTCGTGCAAACGCAAGGCTACCTGCCGATTTCCCTGATGAGCTACCAGGCGTTTTACAGCGAGGACTACCTGACGAATCGCAACGCCAGGAGCCTTCATGTGTTCGCGCGGCAAAAAGAAGGAGCCTCGCTGGCTTTCGGGAATTCCGTGCTGGCGGTGGTTGCCCAGCGGCTTTCGCAAGACCATCCTGCCGATGACAAGGCCATGGCGCTCAGCGCGTTTCCAGAAACGCTTTCGAGACCGGCGCCGACGCCCAACAACCCTCTCGTGGGCATATCTGCTCTCTTCCTGGCGCTTGCCGCGCTGGTGCTTCTGCTAGCGTGCATGAACGTAGCGAATATCCTCATGGTTCGCGCCACGGTACGGCGGCGGGAAATGGCCATTCGCGCGGCAATTGGCGGCACGCGTGGACGGTTGATCCGTCAACTGCTAACGGAAACAATGTTGTTAGCGGTATTGGGGGGTGTCGGCGGGGTACTCCTCGCTTTGTGGGCCACCGCCACGTTGGCAGCGACCGACCTGCATATAGGCATCCCGCTCGCGCTCGATTTCCATTTTGACTGGCGTGTATTTGCTTACGCACTTGGCGCCGCCATCTTCACCGGTTTGGCTGTAGGGATCGTTCCGGCCCTCCGCGGCTCTCGCGGCGGCCTGGAGGCTGTATTGCGCGAGAGCGGCCGTGGCACCAGCACCCGGCGCCAACGGTTGCGGATTCTTATGGTGATAGCAGAAGTCGCTGGATCGATGGTGTTGCTGATTATCGCGGCGCTCTTTGTTCGCAGCCTCGAGCATTCGCAACGCATCAGCCTTGGGTTCGATCCTCAGCACGTTTTGAATCTAAGCATGGATCCCTACGAACTTGGATATAACGAAGCGCAAGGGCGCGAATTCTACAAAGAACTGCTCGGCCGTGTTCGCGACCTTCCCGGTGTGCAATCCGCCACGCTGGCCTTCACGGTGCCCATGCGCGCTTACGCGATAAATACGGACGCATTGCAAATGGAAGGGTATCAGCCTCCGGCGGGGCAGGCGCCGCCTTCCGTCTCATTCAATATCGTTACGCCCGGCTATTTCGAAACGCTCCGAATTCCGATGAGTGCGGGCCGATCTTTTCGGGATTCTGATGATCCAAAATCGCCACATGTGGCCGTGATCAATCAAGCCATGGCGAATAAGTTTTGGCCGGGCCAGGATCCGATCGGCAGGAAATTCCAATTGATCAACAGCCCGACAACGTCCATCCAGGTTGCCGGTGTTGCACGTGACAGTAAAACGCTGAGCGTGTTCGAACACTCCGAGCCTTATTTCTATCTGCCTTTCGCGCAAAACTATAGCTCGTACGAAACGCTGCAAATCCGGGCGGCGGGCTCATCGAGCGCGGTCCTCAGAGAAACGCAAAATGCCATTGCCGTGCTCGCCCCGGGCTTGCCCATATTTGATGTGGAGACCATGCCGGAATCGCTCAGTTCTGGTCCCTTTCTGGTCTTCCGACTTGGCGCGGTGCTATCGGCCGTCCTGGGAATCGTTGGCCTGGCGCTTGCGCTCGTCGGTGTTTATGGCGTGATCTCCTACTCGACGGCCCAGCGAACGCACGAAATCGGCATCCGTTTGGCGCTCGGTGCGCAGCCCCGCCAAATTCTCGTCATGACGCTGCGTCAGGGTTTGGGAATCGCCGCGGTGGGCATGCTGGTGGGGCTGATGCTGATGTTCGGAGCCGCACGCGTCGTCGGCAGATTTCTCACCGTCGCGTCCACCGATACGATTGCCTATCTTTCGGTTTCTGCGCTCCTGGCGCTGGTCACTGCGATTGCATGTTATGTGCCTGCAAGAAGGGCCACTCGTGTCAACCCGGTCTCCGCGCTGCGCCACGAATAAGAGATTCTCGTTTTCAAGCGCGCGATCGGTTTTTGGAATGCGTCGTCTCTAACACTTCACGACGCAATCGAAGCAGGTAGTGGTCGGTCATACCGGCGATGTAATCACACACCACCTGCTCGCGCGGGGCTTTTTCGGTTTCTGCTTCGTAAGCCGGGGGCATCGCCGAGGGGCTTTCCATGTAACACGTGAATAGCTGGGCCAACCCTTCCACGGAACGGTCGCGCTCTTCGACAATCGCCGGATGGTTGTAGAGATTGCGAAACAGAAAATCCTTTAGCTCGCGATTCATGGTGGCGAACGCTGGGCTGAATCCGGCCAGCCGCCGCGGAGCATTTCGAATCTCGTCCACGGAAACGGCTCCGCTGGCTGAAACACTTCGGCGCGTGTTCTCGATCAGGTCGGTGGCCAAGCGGTCCAACAAGCGCTTGAGCGCTTCATTGAATTTCAATTCCTCGCGTCCTCCCGGATGCCGCGCGTCCACCTCTCCATAGCACTCTGCCAGGAATGGCAAAGCCGCGAGGATGGCATCGCGATCCAACAATTTGGCCTCCAGCCCGTCATCCAAATCGGCGGTGTTGTAGGCGATCTCATCCACAAAATCGATCAATTGCGCCTCAAGCGGCGGCCGCCGGGTCAGCAAATATTCGGCGAGCGCCGGAAACTCCTCGGCGCTGTAGTCGCGAGAGTGTTTCACGATCCCCTCGCGCACCTCGAACGTAAGATTCAGCCCCGGAAAATCAAGGTAGCGCTGTTCGAACTGCTCGACGATACGCAGCGCGTGCAGGTTGTGATCGAAGCGCCCGCCGTGCGCGCGCATCAGTTCGTCGAGTTTGCGCTCGCCCGCGTGTCCAAAGGGCGGATGGCCGATGTCGTGCACCAAAGCCAAAGCCTCGGCGAGATCGGTATTCAGCTGCAGCGCGCCGGCTACGGTGCGCGCCACTTGCGCAACCTCGAGCGTGTGCGTAAGCCGGTTGCGGAAGTGATCGGAAAAGCGCGTGTTGAAGACCTGAGTTTTCGCCTCCAGGCGGCGAAACGCCCGCGCATGGATCACCCGATCGCGATCGCGCGCGTAATCGTCGCGATAGGGATGTTGCTGCTCCGCATAACGGCGGCCGCGAGTGCGGGCCACTTCCATCGCGTACGGAGCAAGCTCCATGGGCGGAATTCTAGTCTACGAGGGTGCTGAGCGGCAAAACATAGGGCTGCAAAGCAACGATAGGCGACGCAATATCGCAACCGGGTCTTAAGGGTGCGCAGGCAAGGCCGGGATTTCGAGCCGCTTCTGCGCCTCGTCAGCCGCGGGGGAGTTTGGGAATTCCGTCTTGATCTGGTTCAGAAGCTTCGTCGCTTCCGGAGGATTGGTCTGGCTGTAAAGATCGGCCAAGGAGAGCATCACGAACGGCTTCGGCACCAACACCGTGGGGGCGCCAATAAGCTGCTGGTAAAGCTGCGCGGCTTGCTGACTCTTTCCCGACTTGGCGTAAACCTGCGCGAGTTCGAATTTCGCGAGCGGCGTAAGATCGCCATTCTCGTCAATCAAGCTCTGAAGATCTTTTTCCGCCTGTGCGCTCCGCCCTAGGTGCTCGTAACAGGTGGCGGCATAATAAAGAGCCTGCTGGCCGGGCCGTGTGTGCCCGTATCTTGCCGCCACATCGTCGAATTTCGTGACGGCATCCTGATACTTCGTCTTTTCGTCCAGATAGGTCAATTCCGAGGGCTGTGCCGGTTCGCTCGCATTGCGGATGCGCGCGTCGTAAATCTTCAAAGCATCGTCGAGCGAGGAAGACGCGTGTGCCGTCTGGCTTTGCGAATAAAGCCGCCAACCCCCTATGCCGAGCGCGATGACAACGAGCGCCGCCACGACGATACCCGTCAAACCCTGGTGCGAACGGATGGCTTCGGCGCCATGTGTAAGCTTCTCTCGAAATTCATCCTTCTTCAGATCCTTGCGCGAAATGTGATGCTGCGGCACCGGCTCGCTCCTTGGATTGGTTCGAAATCAGGCATCCCATCATAAAGGAAAAGGCCCCATCCGCGCAGTCCGGAAAGGGCCCATAGGTCGTATTGATAAGCTTTAAGCCGCAGTCACTTTGTCCGCCTGGAAGCCCTTGGTCCCTGGCGAATTTCGAATTCCACGTTTTGGCCTTCCGAGAGACTCTTGTAGCCATCCATTTCGATCGCCGAGAAGTGCACGAAAACATCCTCGCCGGAATGGCGCTGGATGAAGCCGTAACCCTTGGCAGCATTAAACCACTTCATGACACCTTGCTCACTGCTCACTCACGTGCTCCTGTTTAGAGATGGTGCGTCATGCTGGGCGGAACGCCTATCGGTGTCGAAAAGGAGCCCACTTGCGCGGACCTTTGGCCACCTATGGTATTACCGGGCCCACCAACGCGGGCGGTATCCTATGCCAGAATTTTTGGCGAAGTAAAGTGTGATTTGATTCCGCGTGGGGCAGCCGATGGCGAAGCTCTAGCGAAAGCTGGAGACGGCCCCAGCTTCTTCGGAATGGACGTCAAAAACCGTGTAGAGCTTGGTGGCCAGCAGCACATCCCGGACGCCATGGGCCACTTGCAAGAGCTTTACCTCGCCACCAAGACGGCGCGAGGTAGTCAGCGCCGTGACCAATTCGCCGATCCCGGAGCTGTCAACGTAGTCCACTTCGGCCAGGTTCACGATGATCCGATGGTGGCCGTCGTCAAAGAGCGAGCGCAACGTCTGGCGCAAAAGCGCCGTCCCATCGCCCAACGCCAGCTTGCCGCTCGCGTCCACGATCACGATTTCGCCCACAAGCCGCGGTGTTGCACGGAACACTCTGAACTCTCCATCCTCCGGTGGCTACCGGCGCAACCGCTTCGCCATCACCAGTTCGGAACCGCCCTCGCTGGGCTGCTTCACCTGGAATTCATCCATGAAGGACCGCATCAGGAAAATTCCGCGGCCCGAACTCTTCAGCAGGTTTTCATCGGCGAGAGGGTCCGGTACGTCTTCTACCCGGAAACCGCGCCCTTGATCGCGAACTGAAATGATGAACTTTTCCTCGGTAAGCTCAAACGTGACGAAGATCTTTTTCTCACGCTGCTTTTGGCTGCCGTAATTATAGGCGTTGATCACTCCCTCGCGGACCGACATGCCGATTTTAAAGCAGTCGTCATCGTCGAATCCCACGGCGGCTGCGATCCGCGTGCACATTTCTTCAGCCAAGCTCACGCTATCGAGCAGCGATTCGAGGGTCAAGTCGATTCGCTGATGGCCGGCCAGTGCTCGTCCGTTATGGTTGGCGGTCAATTCGCCAGTATGGGTAACACACGCGCGGCTAGCAAGTCAATGCAGCCCGGCAGGTACGGCGGAGCTAGTACGCGCGTCAGATCCGCCCGTTCAGCACAGAATTGAGAGCAAGACCTTCACGACTGCCTGCGAGATCTCTCATAAATCCCTCGAGCCAGGAACACCAGGGCGGCATAAAACGCCACATCGGCGAACGCCCCCACGTAGTAACTGCTGCTATCAAGCATGCCCCGGCTGATTGCCGCGGCAAAAATCCCTCCAGGGGCTAACACCAATGCGGCGAGCCGCTTCAGCGCAACCGCGATGGCCGAGCCGGCCGGAAACTCGAGGATGCCTAGGCAAACAAAGGTGATGGCAAATCCGATGAAGAATGGTCTGGCGATTTTCGGCACACGTCAAGCCCAGTAGCTGCGATCGAGAGTCCTATATTGGATCGCCTCGCCCAGGTGCTTGGGCTCCACGTTGGCGGCGCCATCGAGATCGGCGATGGTGCGGGAGACTTTCAGGATACGGTCGTGCGCGCGCGCCGAAAGACCCAAGCGGCTGATCGCATTTTCGAGCAACTTTTCGCCATCGGCCGAGATTGCACAGCATTTTCGAATGAGCCGTGGCGGCATCTGGGCATTCGAATAGAGTCCCTTGTCGCTTGCGAAACGCTCGAGTTGTCTGTTTCGCGCGCAAACGACGCGCTCGCGAACCGTGGAGGAATCTTCCACATCCGAATTGCTGCGCAACTCCTTATATTTCACCGCCGGGACCTCGATGTGAATATCAATGCGGTCGAGCAGCGGCCCGGAAATTTTCGAAACATAGCGCGCGATTTGCGGAGGCGTGCAGCGGCATTCGCGGGTTGGATCCCCAAAGAAACCGCAAGGGCAAGGATTCATCGCGGCAGCCAGCATAAAACGGGATGGAAAGGTTACAGAAATGGCCGCGCGCGCAATCGTGACGCTGCCTTCTTCGAGAGGTTGGCGCATCACCTCGAGGACGTTGCGTTCGAATTCCGGCAGTTCGTCCAGAAACAGCACGCCATTGTGGCCCAGCGACACTTCGCCCGGACGCGGAACCATGCCGCCGCCGATCAGCCCAGCATCGCTGATGGTGTGGTGCGGCGAACGGTACGGCCGCGTGCCAACCAGCCCGCGCGAATCTTCGAGCACGCCCGCGACGCTGTGAATGCGCGTGGTCTCGATGGCTTCATCAAGCGACATCGGAGGCAAGATTGTGGGGATACGTTTGGCGAGCATGGTCTTGCCGGCGCCAGGTGGACCGATCAGCAAAATGTTGTGCCCGCCGGCGCACGCGATTTCGAGCGCGCGCTTGGCCGCTTGCTGTCCACGGACATCTTTGAGGTCCACGCTGTATTGCGCTGCTTGGGAAAGCAAGGCGCGCGCGTCCAATTTGACCGGAGCGGCGGTTTCGGGAGAGTTGACGAGATCAACCGCCTGCGGCAACGAACGCACCGGAAACACGTCAATCCCTTCCACGACGGCTGCTTCGCGTGCGTTGGCTTCCGGTACGACCACCGACCGGATCCCACGTTCGCGTGCCGCCAGCGCCGCCGAAAGCGCTCCGCGCACCGGCCGAACGCCGCCATCGAGCGACAATTCGCCGAGAAATACAAAAGCATCGAGCGCTTTGCCGAAAAAAGTCCCTTGGCAACCCAAAATACCAAGCGACATTGGCAAATCAAACGCCGAGCCTTCCTTGCGAATGTCTGCGGGGGCCAAGTTGACCGTGACGCTTTGCGGCGCGGGAAAATCGAAGCCGCAGTTTTTTAACGCCGCCTTGATCCGTTCGCGGCTTTCCTTTACGGCCACGTCCGGCAGGCCCACAACGTTGAATTCGCCCATGCGCCCCGAGCCGACGTCCACTTCGACTTCGACGAGGTAAGCGTCAATCCCGTAAACGGCGGCACTAAAGCTCTTGAAAAGCATGGTTAAGGAGGTTCCGGGCTGGAACATAACTCAAAAGACAACAAAATACCACACGGTGCACATGGGAAATGCCGACTCGGCTAGAATTTCAGAGAGCATAAGAGTGCTGTCAGCGGGATCGTCCCGCTCACGGTGCGTTTCCCATGACCTCTCCAGCGATCGAAACACAAGGCTTGCAGAAGACCTATCGCACGCTTCTGCGACGCAAAACGGTGCCTGCATTGCAAGGAGTGTCGCTGCGCGTCGAACCGGGCACGATTTTCGGCTTGATCGGCCAGAACGGCGCCGGCAAGACGACGCTCGTGAAGATCCTGCTCGGCCTGTCGCGGCCAACCGGCGGCTCCGCTACATTGCTCGGAACGTCGCCACATAACTCCGCCGTGCGCCGCAGGGTCGGCTACTTGCCAGAGCAGATGCGCATCCCGGAATACCTCACGGCCAAGAGCTTTCTGCGTTATATGGGGCGCCTAAACGGTGTGAATTCGAAAACGCTCCAGCAGCGCATTCCGGAGATAACCGAAAGAGTCGGGCTCGCGGGCGTGAAAAAGCCCGTCAAGTCGTATTCGAAGGGGATGCAGCAGCGGCTCGGTTTGGCGCAAGCCCTACTGAATGACCCGGAAGTGCTCTTTCTCGACGAGCCCACGGATGGCCTCGATCCGCTCGGCCGCAAGGACGTGCGCGACCTGCTGGTGAGTTTGCGCACCGCCGGCAAGACCATCTTTCTGAATTCGCACATTCTCTCGGAAATTGAGCTGGTCTGCGATCAAATCGTGATACTGAATCGCGGCGAGGTGGCGCGTGTAGCCAGTCCGGCGGAATTCACGCGCGGTACGGGCGAATACCTGGTGCGCGTGACGGCGGCAACCGATGCAGTTCGAGCTGCTGCCGCGGCGGTCCTTGGCGCTTCGAACGGAAATGGCAAGAACGGCAATTCTTCGAAAGCCCCTCAACCGAGCTGGACCGAGAACACGTTACGGTTCTCCCCGCGTGACCGTGAACAGTTGAACGCGCTGATTGACCGGCTCCGCAGCGCTCAAGCGGAGATTGATGCAGTCGAGCCGGTACGGCTTTCGCTCGAGCAATTCTTCCTTCAGGTCGTTGGGGCACAGGAATAGCATCATGATCGCTGCTTATCTCAATTCGTTGCTGGAAGCCGTGAACCGGCGTATGGCGTTGGTGCTCGCGGGCGTCGCGCTACTGGTAGCGGGCGTATTTTTGTGGATTGTTCAGATGAAGCCACTGCCTGACGGTACAAGTGTGATCTTACTGGGCAATAATTTTTTGGGACCTGCCATCTTGGCGGTCCCGGCCGTCTTTAGGGCGGAAATTCAGCAGACCGGGGCGCTGTGGCTGCTGCTCGCCATTTTCGCAGCCGCGCCACTGCTGAGTTCCTCCGTGGAGAAAGGCTGGCTGGAACTGACGTTCTCGAAGGGGACTTCGCGCTGGCAGATCTTTCTGGGCCGCTTCCTGGGTGGCTTAACTCTATATTTCCTGACTTTTCTGCTGGCCACGTTTCCAGTGGCATTACGACTTTGGTGGAAAACAGGGGTGGGACCGCTGCCATTGGCCGTGGCGCTGCTAATCCAAACATTCAGCTTCGCCGCGCTGCTGGCCGTAGTCGCATTGGCAACGCTCCCCCAAAAAGGCATGGCACTGCCGATCATGGCGGCCGTAGCGGTTTGGTTCATTTCGCCGATCCTGGCATGGCGCAGGGGCACGTTCAATTCGTTTTTAACCTCGCATTTTGCGCGCGGCGGTTTGGAGTGGGCCTATCGGATTTTGCCGAAGTGTTCCGAGCTCGAGAACATGTGCGCGACCTTTATCCAGGACGGCAGGATCGCAACCTGGTGGCCCTTTTGGTCCACTGCCGTTTTCCTGGCTGCCACCCTTGGCTTGAGTATGTGGCTGCTCGAACGCAAATCCTTCTAATTCGTCGACTGCAGAGGTCGTCCGTCTTTACACCGCCAGAAGCCCGTTATAGAGTGAACGTAGTTGGCGGCACTCCTCCAGATTCCGCGTTGAAAGAGATGAACCGATGCTGATCTTGCTGATCGTGCTCGCGGTGCTCGTTGTGGCGTTTATTGCGATCTACAACGGTTTGGTGCGCCTGCGCGTGCAGGCAGACAACGCCTGGGCGGATATCGACGTGCAGCTCAAACGCCGCTATGACCTGGTGCCAAATCTGGTGGAAACGGTAAAGGGCTATGCCGCGCACGAAAGCGGCACGCTCGAAGCAGTGGTGCAGGCCCGGAATTCGGCGATGGCCGCGCAGGGTCCCGCGCAAAAGGCTGAAGCCGAAAACATGCTGAGCGGGGCGCTGCGGCAACTCTTCGCGCTCTCTGAAGCGTACCCACAGCTTCGCGCCGTGGAAAGCTTCACCGCGCTTCAAAGCACCTTGACCCAATTGGAAGACACGATCCAGAACGCGCGGCGCTACTACAATGCCGTGGTTCGCGAGTTCAACACGAAAATTCAGCAGTTCCCTTCCAACATCGTAGCGGGGATGTTTAATTTCAAGCCGCGCGAATTCTTCGAAGTGAATGCGCCGGCCGAGCGCGAGGTCCCCAAAGTGAGTTTCGGCGCGCCCACCGCGCAATAGCGCGACCTTATGGCCTATTGCGCGAAGCAGCCTTCCCTGTGGCGGTCGCTGCGTGCAGCCGCGGCCATCCTCTGGCTCGCGGCCGGGATTGCTTCACCCGCATTTGCACGGACGCTCACGATTCAGGATTTCAAGAGCGCTATCGTCGTGCTGCCTGATGGCACCACGGACGTTACCGAAACCATCCAAGCGCATTTCGCCGGCCAGTGGAACGGACTCTACCGCACGATTCCTGTGGAATACGATTACCACGGCCTGAATTACACGCTCGACCTGGACTTGCAGAGCGTGACCGACGACTCCGGCTCGACGCTTCGCTATGAGACGAGCCGCCAACACAATTACCTGCAATTGAAAATTTACGTTCCGGGCGCAGACGATGCCACCCGCACGATCGTGATTCACTACCGCGTGCGGAATGCCATTCGCTTTTTTGATGATCACGACGAACTCTATTGGAACGTGACCGGCGATGAATGGGATGTGCCCATTCAGTCCGCCGAAGCGCAAATCTCTTTGCCTGCCAACACTACGGGCTTGCACGTACTGGCGTTCACAGGATCTTACGGTTCGCAATCGCAGGACGCACGCACCGAAGTCGCTGGCAGCCTCGTGAGCGTGGAGATGCAACGGCCGCTCGCGTTCCATGAAGGGCTTACCGCCGTAGTGGGCTGGGACAAAGGTTTCGTGCATGCGCCGACGGCCGCGCAGGGGATCGAACGTTTTCTGGCAAGCAATTGGCCGCTCGGCATCCCGATCGCAGCGTTTTTCGTGATGGCCTGGGTTTGGTGGTCACGCGGCCGCGATCCGCGGCGCAATCCGATCGCGGTGCAATACGATCCCCCCGGGGGTCTCACGCCTGGCGAGCTTGGCACCCTCGTCGATGCTTCCGCCAACATGCGTGACATCACCGCCACAATGGTAGATCTTGCCGTCCGCGGCTATATCCTCATTGAGGAAAAAGACGAAAAACATCTGATGGGGCTTTATTCCAACAAAGATTATGCGTTTCACCTGCTGAAAAAGCCGGCCGAATGGGCCACGCTGAAGCCGCATGAAGTAAAACTACTTTCGGGAATGTTCACCGGAGGCGCCGACGATGTGGTGACGCTTTCCGAGCTACACAACAAGTTCTATACGAACTTGCCCGGTATTAAGAATAGCTTGCTCGATTCCCTCGTGGAGCACGGCTATTACCTGCATCGGCCGGACACGGTGCGCGGCGGCTGGCTTGCCGGAGGCGTGGTTGTAGCAGTGATGATGATCGCCGGCGGCGTGTGGCTCGCTTCGAACCGTGGGATGCAGCCGCTGCCCTTCGTGATCGGCGGAATCGCTACGGGGATCGTGATTGCCGCGTGGGGGTGGTTTATGCCCGTGCACACCAACGACGGCATGCGCGCGCTCGAAGGCGCTCTTGGCTTTGAAGACTTTCTGCAACATGTGGAATCGGATCGCATCCAGCGCATCGAAAAGACTCCGGCGCTATTCGAAAAGTTCCTGCCCTACGCGATGGCGCTGGGCGTGGAAAAGAAGTGGGTTGGTGCGTTCCAAGGCATCTTCACCCAGCCGCCCTCGTGGTATCAGGGCGGCGTCTGGGGGCCAAACTTCTACGCCCTGGGTTTCGTGAATGGGTTGAATTCCATGTCCGTGCAAACCGCATCCGTAATGGCTTCCGCTCCAGGAAGCGCGAGCGGTTCGGGGTTCGGCGGTGGTGGCTTCTCGGGAGGCGGATTTGGCGGCGGGGGCGGAGGCGGATTCTAGAAGACCCTCACCTCGGCAAAGCTGCGGTGGATGAGGCCGAGAATGCCTACTGTGACGCCGACTGGCGCGCGGGAAGCGTGTGCGCCGAGAAAAACTTCCAGATTACGTCGTTTGCATTTAGATCGAGGCTTGTCTTGCCGAAGCGGCTTTCCGGCAGATACTCCACGCTGCCGGGCCACGTAGCGCCCCCGCCTTCCACGCTGTAAAGCTCGACGGCTGCGCCCTGCTGGCAATCATCGTAGGAGTCCACGCGCGTTTCTTTACCTCCGCTGGACACAGGCGGCACCGAAGATTTCTTTGCCTTCTGGCCGCAGTTATCGAGTTTGGACCATGTCTTTGCGCTTTCCTCCGCACCGAGGACCGAGATTTTCTGATCGGCATTCGCGGTGGCCGTGCCGCCACGATAGGGCACGAGCGGATCGGCAGTTCCATCCACCATCAAAAGGGGCACGGGGCGCGTCGGCAGACAGTGCTCGGAGAGATCCTTTGGAAGTCCGGCGCCTACGGGCGCAATCGCTGCAATGCGATCGCTCATTCCGCATGCCAGACGAAAATCCATCAAGCCTCCGTCAGAAAGCCCGGTGGCGTAAACTCGCGCAGCATCCACGGAATATTCAGAGGAAACTTTGTCGAGCATGTGATCGAAGAACTCCAAGTCGTTTGCCTGCGTACGGTGTGACTGCGTAGTTTGTCCGCCTTGCTGCGGCGGCCTGCCCATGCCCCGATGCCCACCCCCCATGCCGCCCCAGCCGCCGGGCTGGCGCCCACCGAAGGGGCTGCTGCTTTGGGCTTTGGGGGTCACGCCGAGATTCCATTCATGCTCGACGGCATTGGGATAGACGGCGATGATACCGTAGCGATCGGCTACGTCGTCAAAATGTGAAATGCGCGCGATATCATCGCCTTCTTCGTCGGAGGTATGCAGCACCAATACCACGGGATACTTCTGCTTGGCGTTGTAGCCTTTGGGCAAATGCACGTAAAACGTGCGATCCACGCTCTCGACGGACAGGGTCTGCTCCGGATCAGCTCCGGCAGTTGCGTTTGCAGCTTGCGCGGCCACCTTCTTGGCCAGAATCAGTCCAGCGGAAACCACTAGCAGCGCAATTCCAAAAGTCACAGTCAGGGACCGCATTTTGATGAATTCCTTTGCTTGGATCTTCTCTTCGGCAATCTGATGCTCATCCGGGGCATCAAGGTTGTTTTGTCGGTCCGCCCGTTCCGCGCCGGAGCCCCGGTTTCAGATGAGCTTTCGAAAAGTCTTGGACGTCTTGATGTGCTTGTAGCCTAGGCGCTCGTAGAATGCGTGGGCGGCGGCGCGGGTCACATTCGAACGCAGTTGAACGGTATTGTAGCCACGCTCGAGTGTCCACTCCTCAGCGCGCTCCATAAGGCGGCGCCCGATGCCGCTTCCGCGAACGGTCTCGTCCACGACCAAAGCGGCCACCTCCACGCGCGATCCGGTTTCGAGTATCTGCTGATCGAGAAGTTGTATCCAGCCCACCACGGCCCCGGCGAGCTCCGCGACAAAGATTGCGACCCCTGTATCGCGTTCCAGAAAGGCTAAGCGATCTCGAATTTGAGTTGGCGTCGCCGGGTAGCCGAGCTGGCCAGAAAGCCGCGCGATTGCGGCAGCGTCTTCCCCGCGCGCCGTGCGAATCTTAATATCAAACGTATCGGCAGGGGCCGGCATGGTGCAGTCAAAATACTTTCTCAGAATCAAGCAACAGCGTCACGGGACCATCGTTCACAAGCTCGACATCCATATGCGTTTGAAAGATCCCGGTCTCGACGCGCACGCCGAGCGCGCGAAGCGACCGCACGTATTCCTCGTAGAGCAGGCTCGCTTCTTCGGGTGGTGCAGCCCGCGAATAGCCCGGTCTGCGGCCACCGCGCGTATCGCCATAAAGCGTAAATTGCGAGACGACGAGCGCAGCGCCGCCCGTATCCACAAGCGACCGGTTCATCTTGCCGTCGGCGTCGGCGAAAATGCGCAGGTTTGCCGTCTTTTCGGCCAGGTACACGGAAGCCTCGGCGGTATCGCCACGGCCCACGCCCAATAGCACCACCACGCCTGCGGCAATTTCGCCGTTGACGCGGCCCTCGACGGTGACGCGCGCGCGGCTGACTCTCTGAATGACGGCTCGCATCCGTCGGCTACTTCACCGTAGGATATTTGATCCCGAGCTGGTCGAGATACGTCTTGTACTTTGCCGGATCGTAATAATACTTGTGCAACTCCGGTAAATACTGCGCCATTTTGTCTTTGTTCAATTCGATCGCAGGCTTGTCGTCAGGCCCGAGGAAAGATTGATACTTGATGTCCTTGGTCTGCACCGTTCGAAAGTAGTCCCATGCCTGCTGCACCAACGCCGGATTCGTCAGCAGATCGATCGCCGTCATGGCCTGCACTTTTGCGCCTGCAGTCGAGCCTTTGTGCGCAATGGGGGTGGCCATCGCGACGCCGCTTTCCCAGCTATGCCCCGCGACCTCGGGAATGTTGGCGGGGTATACCATGTACACCATCGGCAGATTCCAGGAAATATCGCCGACGTCGTCCGATCCTCCGCCCATCGTCGTTTCGGGGGCCTTGAGCTCGTTGACCTTCGTTTTCAACCCGGTGACTTCCTTGCCGATTTCCTTCTGCAACGCCTTCGCCAGAGTCTGGTCCGCATCCGACCATTGCGGCATGCCCACCGCCTGAATATTCTTGATCTGATCTTCCGCGATCACTTTGCTGAAGTTTGGCGGCCACGCGGAGCCGACCAACCGCCGCGTTACAGTCGTCGAGCTCATCATCGCCGCGGCGTCCGCCATGGTATTCCCCAGGTCGTAAAGCTCCTTGATATGCGGATAATCCATTTCGCGGAAGTAATACCAGACGCCCGCTTCGGGCGGCACCACGTTGGGCTGATCGCCGCCGTTGAAAATCACGTGGTGCGAGCGTTGCTGCAACCGCAAGTATTCGCGGCGGAAATCCCAGCCCACATCCATCAATTCCACAGCCGCGAGCGCACTATGGCCGTCCCAGGGATCGCCAGCGGCATGCGCCGCCTTGCCGTGAAAAGAATATTGAATCGAGACGAGCCCACTGAACGATCCTTGCCCGTAGCTGGTGGCAAATTCCGAAGCCACATGCACGCCGAGCATCACGTCCACATCCCGAAACAAACCGGCGCGAACGTAATATGCCTTCGAACCCAGTAGCTCCTCCGCAACGCCGGGATAAATCTTCAGGGTACCCGCCAGGTGATACTTCTCCATCAGCTTCTTCAGCGTAAGCGCCGCGGTGACGTTAACGGCCTGGCCGGAATTGTGCCCTTCCCCATGCCCGGGCGCGCCCGCAACGATCGGATCGTGATAAGCCACGCCGGGCTTTTGCGACGCCTGCGGAATGCAATCAATATCCGTGATGAATCCGATCACCGGCTTGCCGGAGCCCCAGGTGGCCACCCACGCCGTGGGAATTCCCGCGACGCCGCGCTCGACGCGAAAGCCGTTCTTCTCGAGGATTCCGGTTACGTAGCGTGAGGTCTCATATTCCTGGAAGCCGAGTTCGCTGAAGCTGTAAATCTCGTCCACCATTTGTTGCGTAAGCGTTTGCATGCCGTCCACGTCGGCGACGGCTTCTTTCTTCAGGTCGTCCGCCGGAGGGGTTTGCTGTGCGTGCACTGGCGCAACACCCCGCAGGTACAATAGCAATGCTAATAAGCTCAAGATCACACTGCGAACTTTCATCCATCCCCCCTGGCAAGCCGGCGAGAAACTCAATTCGCTCCGGCGCGGGCCGCATGATACTTCACGTGGCATGAAAAAAGTCATGGATCGTGCAGGCATTTAGCGCTTTGGCTGACGCCGCGGCGCGGCTCGCGGCGGCGCCTGGCAGCGCGGACAAAAATAGCTGCCGCGCCCAGCAACAACGATGCGCCGGATCGTCGTCTTACATCGCGGACACGGCTTGCCGGCGCGCCCGTAGACGCGATGGTGAAGCTGGTATTCGCCGCGCCGGCCCTCCGCGTCGAGAAAATCGGAAATCGACGAACCCTTAAGCCGGATGGCATCCTCAAGCACTTTGCGAACCGCTCGATGAAGCGCGATCAGTTGCGCTGGCTTTAGGGTCGCCGCGATTTTCGCCGGGTGGATGCGTGCGCGCCAGAGACTCTCGTCCGCATAAATATTCCCCATGCCGCGTAAGACTCTTTGATCGAGCAGCAAAGCCTTGATGCGCGCACTCCGCGAGCGAAAGCGCTTCACGAACTCGGCAGCCGTAATATCCAGCGGATCGGTGCCGAGCTTCGTGCGAAACTGCGCGATTCCCGATTCCGGCAGAAGAAACATTTGCCCGAACCGGCGAATATCCGTGTACCGCAGTTCCCGGCCATCATCGAGTTCGAGAAACACATGCGTGTGCGGCGCAATCGGAGCGGAGCTCGCGCGCGGAATGATCTGGCCCGTCATTCCCAGATGAATCATAAAATAGAAACGAGGCGTGCCCTTCGTAGGCTCAAGCGTCAGCGAAATGAATTTGCCATAGCGCTCGATGGCGGCGATGCGGCTTCCCGGCAGGCGTTCGGCGAGCGCGGCCGGCTCGACGATGAAATCCGTCTTGCCCAAGCGCACGCTCCTAATTTGGCGATTGGAAATCGTCGCGCGCAGGCCCCGTACGATCGTTTCGACTTCGGGAAGTTCGGGCATATAGCGCTTACCTCGCTTGCGGGCCGGCCGCCGGCGGCGCGGCGAGCATATTACGCGGAGCAAATCCGGGATCGCCGATCGAGCACAGATCCACACGGCCGGCATAGCGAGATGCAATCTCACCGACTTCACTGGCGTTGCCGATCAACACAAACACCAGGTCATCTTCGGGATAGTGCCGCTCGATGGCGCGGCGCGCATCGTCCACTGAAGTGGCATCGATCCTCCGATAAAGTTCGTCGATTTCGCTGCGGTCAAGCCCGTAAAATTCCAGATGCGCGATCAGCGAGGCCAATTGATCCGAGGTCTCCATCCGCAGCGGAAATTGCCCTTTCAAGTAGGATTTCGCGGAGGCAAGCTGCTGCTCCGAGATGCCATTGCGGTGGAATTGCTTCAGCACCTCCACTGCAACATCGAGCGCGCGGCCCGTGGTTGCGTTGGGTGTATAGCTGGCTATGTAGAAGGGGCCCGCCGAGCGCCGCACATCGAAAGTCGAGGCGGCCCCATAGGTAAGCCCCGATTCGATCCGCAACGCCGAGTTGATCAGCGAAGTGAACCGCCCGCCGAAAAGCGTGTTGACGAGCATCAGCGGCACATAGTCCCAGTCGGTGCGCGCGATGCCCACGTTGCCGATGCGAAAGTAAGTCTGCGTGGAATCGGGCTTATCCACGAGCAACAAACGGTTCTTCTGTGACGGTGCCGAATCGACGTTCACAGCAGGCGCGGATTTGCGCGCGGGCCAGCCGTCGAATTTCTCGGTAAGACGACGCTCCATTTCGGAAGATTCGAAGTCTCCCACGGCGGCCAGAATCACGTTCGCAGGATCGTACTGAGCGCGGTAGTACTCGGCGATCGCGTCGCGCTGAATGTGCGTCAACGATTCCTCGTCGCCGCCCACCGCTCGCCCGTAAGGATGCCCTTGAAAAAGATACGCGTTGAAATAGGCCGCGATCACGTGTTGCGCCTGATCCTTGGCCGCACGAATACCGTCCACGCGCTGGCGCAGAACCTTGGTCACCTCTTCATCCGGAAACACCGGCTCGAGCAGCGGCTCGGCCAGCAGATCCAAACCCGTGCCGAGATCCTTCTTCATGAATTCGGCGGAAATCGAGGTGTAGTCGGTGGCCGCACCGGCATGAAAAAGGCCGCCGATGAAATCAAGGGCCTGCGAATATTGTTCCGCGGTACGCGTCCGCATACCGTGACGCAGAAGCGATGCCGTCACGGACGCGGTCCCTTCCGCCCCTGGCGCGTCGGCCGTCGAGCCGCTTCTCAAAATCGCTTCGAAACTCATCAACGGGAGCTTGTGCTGTTCCATCAAGAGCACAGTCATGCCGTTTGGCAGGATGATCTTTCGATATTCCGGAAGGTGAAGCTTCTCGGGAGAGGTCATGCGGCGGTCGCGTCCGGAGCCGCGGAAGGAACCTTTGCTTCTGGAATCAACGTCGCTACTGTCCTGTTCTTCTCTTCAAAATAGACGCGCGCGATCCGGCTCACATCTTCGGCGGAAACGCGCTCATACTCGGCGGCTGCTTCGTAGAGCTTCCGATAATCGCCGAAGAATACTTCATACGTGCCGATCGCATTGGCACGCCCGTTGTCCGTCTTCATCTGCCGGTAGAATTGCGCGAGCAGAATATTCTTAGCCTTTTCGAGCTCGATTTCGCTCACGCCTCCGTTCTTCACTTTCTCGAATTCGGCGTAAATCGCATTTTCGACGGCTGCCGGTTCCACGCCGGTTTTCGGCTGCGCGCTGATAATGAATAACGTCGGATCGAGCGCAACTTGCATGCTGCCGCGCACGGAAAGGGCCAGTTGCTCGGAATCCACCAGCCGGTGATACATCCGCGAGCTTTGCCCGGCAAACAGAATCGTTTGCAGGACGCGCAGCGCATAGTAATCGGGGTGAGAGGTCTCCGGCACGTGATATGCGATCATCAAAATGGGGAGTTGCGCGAACTTCCTCACGGTGATGCGCCGCTCACCGATTTGCTCCGGCTCTCGCGTGGTGACCTTCGGCGGCGGTGCGTGGGCCGCAATCGGCTCGATATATTGCGTCGCCAAACGCATGACGTCGTCTGCGACAACGTCCCCAACAACCACCATCGTCGCGTTACTCGGCGAGTAGCCCATTTGGAAATGGCGCTTCAGGTCGTCCACCGTCCAATTCTGGATATCCACCATCCAGCCGATCACTGGCCACTGGTAAGGATGCGCGATGTAGGCCGCGGCCCAGAGTTGTTCATCGAGGATGCCGGCATTACTCGAATCCACGGACATGCGCCGCTCGGACGACACCACGCCGCGCTCGGATTCAATCTTGTCGGGGTCAAATGCCAGGTTCTCGATGCGGTCGGCTTCGAGATCGAATACCGTCTCAAGCGCCGAGGGCGGAAAACGGTGGTGGTACACGGTCACATCATTCGAAGTGTACGCATTGTTGGCGCCGCCGGCGTTTTCCATCGTGCGGTCAAACGCGCCAGGGCCATATTTCTTCGCACCGTTAAACATCATATGCTCAAAGAAGTGCGAGATGCCCGTCGTGCCGGGACGTTCGTTGCGCGAGCCGACTCGATAGAAAATATAAAGCGCGACATTGGGCATCGAGTGGTCTTCCTCGACCAGCAACTTCATTCCGTTTTTTAGCAAATGGACGTTCATCTTGAATTCAATAGCCGATTCCTTTCGAAACTCTGCGCTAGTGTCCCGCGGGCGCTTGGGAAAACTTCTGGTGATAATTCGGGTAAGACGGCTTCTTGTATTGCGGAAGCGGATGCTTTTGCAAATCCTCCAGCAACACGCTCACCGCCTTCTCAAGTTGCGCGTCATGGCCCTGCCGCCACGCAGCCGGATCGAAGTCCACATCGATATCGGGCGGGATTCCGCGATTTTCCACTTCCCAATCACCGGTGAGCCCGTAGATTGCGGCGCGAGGCGCCGTGATCGTTCCGCCATCCATCAAAGTCGGATAACCATAGATTCCCACCAGCCCACCCCACGTTCGCTTGCCAACGAGCGTGCCGATGCCGGCTTTACGAAAATACCATGGCAGAGCGTCGCCGCCGGAACCAGCCATTTCGTTGATGATCATGGCTTTCGGGCCATAAATGGCCGCTGAAGGTGAGGTCCAATCCTCTCCTTCACGCGTGGCCACGCGGCTCATCGCGGGACGGCGTAGGTAATCGATAATGTAGTCAGAAAGGTCGCCGCCGGTGTTGAACCGCTCATCAATCACCGCGCCTTGCTTGCCGACCTGTGCGAAGTAATACCGATTGAAATTGTTGTACCCACCGCCTGCCGTGTTCGGCAGGTAGACGTAGGCAAGTTTTCCGTTGCTCAGCTCATCGACTTTGCGGCGATTGCCTTCGATCCAAGCTAGATTGCGCAGCGACAGCTCGTTCGCTACGGGTACGACCGTTACTTCGCGCGCACCGTTGCCATCGGGATTCGGACCCACCTTCAGAACGATCTGCTTGTCCGCCGCATTTTGGAAAAAGCTGAAAATGTTATCGGTGCCGCGCACCTCATGGCCGTTTACCGCCAGCAGGTACTCGCCCGCGGTTACGTTCACGCCCGGCTGCGTGAGCGGCGCATGAAGCTGCGGATTCCAGTTCTCTCCGTTGTAAACGCGAGCGAAACGGTAGCGGCCGTTTTCGATCTTATAATCGGCGCCCAGCAAACCCACGGGAATGTGCGGAATTTCCGGCAAATCTCCGCCGCGGACAAACATGTGTCCGACGGTGATATTGCCAAGCATTTCGTCGAGCAAATAGGTGAAATCGGCGCGGTGCTCGATGCCGTCCAGATACTTCGCATAGAACGTCTCGGCGGCTTTCACGTCCAATCCGTGCAAATTCGGATCGTAAAGAAAGTCACGCTCGATGCGCCAGGTCTCGTGGTACATCTGCTTCCACTCGGCATGCGGATCGACGAGGACCTGCATGCCGTCCAGGTGCAGCGCCCCTTCGCCTGGTTTGGGCGCTGCCTTGGTCTCCGTGATGAACCACTGCTGGTGCTGTTCGAAAAGCGCCTTCTCACCGTTGGCAGAAATGGCGATATTCGAAATGCCCGAAAGAAACGGTTCGCTCTTCCGCGTGGAAAGATCGAATTTCGTTACGGTGTTCGATGGCGGCCCCTGCACCGGCAAGCCTACGGGAGTGCCTTCGACCAGGAATAAAATCCCTGCTTTTCCAGCGAAGAGGCCCGTGTAGTTTCGCTGCGGCGTAGGCAGCGACAAGATTCGTTGGCTGATACCGTCGAAATCGATGGTAACCGTTGGTGCCTCCTTCGATTTGGCGGCCTCGCCCCCGGCAGGTTTTTCCGCGTCTCCTGTTTGGCTCTGCGCATCCGCAGCGCCATGCATGGGCCCCTTTGCGGCGTCTGAGGCTTTTTCGTCATCACTTTCCGGCGCGAGCGGCGATGGCAGATCCTTGCGGAGTACAGTCACGTAAGCGCTGCGCGTCACGGGACGGTCGATGCTGGACATGTCCAGCCAGGCGGCGGCCAGCGCGAGATTCGTGCTGGCGGTGAAGAAAAGATATTTCCCACCTTTATCGAACACCGCGTAGCGCGCATCGCTCATTCCATCCGTGAGCTGCGTAGACTTGCCGCTCTGCACGTCGTAAACATCGACCGCGTGGTAGTGGCTTTGCAGTTGCTTGGTGTAGGCGATCCAGCGGCTATCGGGGGACCACGATGGATCGAGCGAACGCTCGGGAGAATCGTATGTGTCCGTATCAATCTTGATGGGCTTGCCCGCTTCCACATCCACATACCAGAGATTGAGCCGCTTGTCGCTATACGCAATTTTCTTGCCGTCTGGCGACCAAATGGGATCGTAGAAAAACGACGGCGGATTGCCGAGGTCAATTTTCTTGGTTTCGCCCATGCCGTTTTGGTTGCGCAGGTGCAGTGCGTACTCGCCGGATTCGTCCGAAAAATAAGCAATCCACTTTCCATCGGGCGACCACGCCGGATTTCTTTCCTCCACGCCAGGCGTGCCGGTAATGTCACGGATGTCACCCTTTTCCGCGGGTGCGGTGAGGATCTCTCCGTGCGCCTCAAAAACCGCGCGCGCTCCGGTAGGCGAAATATCCGCGGCCGCGATTTGCTTCGAAACGTTTTTATAATGCGGCCTCGCCCAGGAGAAATCGCCTTCGATCTTCACATTAACGCGCGACGATTTTCCTGAAGCCGGATCGAACAGGTAGATCCCGCCGAACTGTCCATACGCAATCGCGTCCGGGCCCGCCGAAGCCGATTTGATATCGAGCCCGCTGGCCGCCAGCGCTTCCGTGACTTTTTTCGTGGCTGTGTCATAGCGGAAAAGTGTTATCGGTCCATCGCGATCCGAAAGAAAATAGACTTTGTCGCCGATCCACATGGGGTTGGAGTCGTTGGAATTTTCGCGCGGCACTTTTTGAATCGTGGAATCGGAAAGCCGGGCGATCCAGATCGGAGTGGTCTGGCCACCCCGGTATTTCTTAAAGGATTCCTTCTGCCACTGCGAATTCGGGACGTAGGCAATTTGTTGCCCGTCGGGCGAATATGAGCCCTCTTCTCCTTCTGGCAATGGAATCTCGTTTGGAAATCCACCCTCGACCGGCACGGTAAAGAGCCGGTCAAATCCTGAATAGCTGTTGCGGTTCGAACGGAAGATCACGCTCTTGCCATCCGGCGTCCAGCCGACGACCACGTCCGCGCTGGGGTGAAACGTCAACCGGCGCGGCTCGCCGCCTTCGGCGGGTATCGCGTAAACGTCGGTGTTTCCATCATATTGCCCGCTGAATGCAATCCACTTTCCATCGGGAGAGAAATGCGGAGCCGTCTCGGTGCCTTCGCTGGTCGTTAAACGCCGTGCGAGACCGCCTTCCCGCGGCACGCTCCACAAGTCGCCGGCGTAGGCGAATACGATGTGCGTCCGGTTGACCGTCGGCTGCTGTAGTAGCAGAGGCTTTTCCTCTTGCGCGGAGCAGACAGCCGAGGCAAGCAAAAGCACCGCACAAATCCACAACAATTTTCGCATCGCTATCCTCCAGAATTGCGCCGCTCAAGAAATTTCTCACTATGGCCACACGGCAAAAACCCGGCACGGCCCGCCCGAGCCACCTTCAAGCTTGATGGGCGCCACAATCAGAAACGCACCTGAGTCCGGCAAAGCCTGCAAATCCGCCAGATTTTCGAGCTGGTAGAGGCCGGCACACAAAGCTAACCGGTGCACGTCGTACGTCTTGGAGGCGCCGCAATCCACGCTCATGGCGTCAGCTCCGATGCCGCTGACCCCGCGTGTGATCAGCAAGCGCACCGCTTCGACCGAAAACCCCGGAAAGTGCATGGAACCGGCGGAGTCGATGTTGCGATAGCGATCGGCATCGGGCCAACGCTCGGCGCATCCGGTGCGCAACAGCACGATAGCGCCCGGCGGAATCCGACCATGCCTGCGCTCCCAATCCTCGACGCGCTCCGCGGGCAAAAGATAATCGAGATTGCGCTGGGCTTCCGCCCTCACGTTGAGAACCACGGCAGGGCCGAACAAACGCTCGACCGGAATCTGATCCACCGTTGCGCCGCCCTTCGCAAAGTGCGCGGGCGCATCGATATGCGTGCCGTAGTGTTCGAGCATCCAGAAACTGCGGCTGAAATATCCATCGCGCTCGAGGATTCCGTTCGGCCGGGCTTCGAAAGATTTCGCATCACCGGGCCATGGGGGCAAGTTTTCGTTAATGGCATGCGAGAGATCGGCCAGGCGGGTACCTCCGGCCCGAGAACGCACAAGAGCATTCGCCAGTGATTCGGAAAAATCGTGGCCCATAGGATCGCGGTGAGGATCGTGTCGCGAACAGTATATCGTTAGAAACAAGCTCGCGAACTTGTTTCGAAATGAAGAAACTTAGGGCAGCGGCAGGCCCGGCGCCGCGACGATACCCACCGTCCGCAGGATTTCCTGATATTCCTCCTCCGCGAGGGGCGAGATCAGCAGCCGCACGTTCTTGAAAAACTTCACCTTGCGCAGGGCGGGATTGCCGCGTAGTTCTACCAAGGAGATCTGCCTCGGCAACCTTTCCAACGCACGCAGATCGGCCACCAAGGTCTTTCCGGTGGCGTCGTCCGGATCCGGGTAGGGGTCCCGCGTAACCTCTGCCAAAGCGTACACCGACCGCTCCGGGGCCGCGTGATAGCACACGACGCGGTCGCCCTTGCGAACCTGCTTCAACTGTCGCTGGGCATCCGCCTTGGTGCGTGCGCCGCGCCACATTTCCTTCCCTTTCACAAAGAGCGTATCCCAATGATAATGATGGGGATCGGCGCAAAACAGCCAATAACTTCGCTTAGGTGGTTGTGCGGTCATATTCAGTATGGGCAAAACGTGCCGAGTACTATCGCAGCCGCTTTCAGGCCGGAGACTATACACAAGTGGCGACAGCTTGTCGAAGAATTCGAACGAATAAGTGATTGATTCGATTGGATTGTCTGGCTGGGTCATTATGCCCGGGTAAAGCCAATCATGCCAAACAGGTCAGGCGCAATCTACAAAAATGTCTTCTCCACGCACCTCAACGGGGTAACAGGCGACCGCAACAGCAGGATTCATCGTTAGCTTGCCGTTCGTAACGTCATATTGCCACCCATGCCATGGACAGGTCACGATATTCCCTTGCAAAGCCCCCTCGGCCAGCGGCCCAGCTCGATGAAGGCAGGTATTGCTGATTGCAAAGAACTTACCGCCGACGTTCGCGAGCGCTATAGATCGACCTTCGAGCGAGAATTCGCGGATTGTGCCTGCCGGAATCTCATCTTTTCGCGCCGTCCGCAAGAAAGACATCTACTAACTCCTTGTAAATTATATACTTAAAAGATTGCGCGGCAGCTTAGCGCGGCGAAGGTGTTTGCGCGACCATCACGCCCTGCTTGAACTCATCCACCATGCCCGGGTGCAGCCGTACCTCGGTCGGGCGCTTCGCTAGGGACATCTGATCGATCTTGTCTTGCAGCTTCAGCAACGCGAAGAAAAGGCCTTCCGGCCGCGGCGGGCACCCAATCACGTACACATCCACCGGAACGATCTTATCGACGCCCTGAAGGACGGAATAGGCGTTGAACGGGCCTCCCACGCTCGAGCAGGCTCCCATCGAGATGCACCACTTCGGGTCAGGCATCTGATCCCACACCCGCTTCAGCACAGGGCCCATTTTGAGGGTTACCGTGCCGGCGACGATCATGAGGTCCGCCTGGCGGGGCGAGGGGCGGAACACCTCAGCGCCAAAGCGCGCCATATCAAAGCGTGAGGTGGTGGAGGCGATCATCTCGATGGCGCAGCATGCCAAGCCAAAGGTAAGCGGCCAGATGGCGCTCTTGCGCGCCCAGTTGAAAACGTAATCTACGGAGGTAATCAGGAAGTTTTTTTCGAAACGCTGGTCAATCACGCCCATGGGCCGTCGGGTCCTCCCGCTGGAAGTCGGGAGTATATCTGTGGCTCGCGTTGCAGTCAAAGTGCTTGGAGGAAAGCGGTTTCGAAAAGCTATTCATATCGCAGGGCGACCAGGGGATCGACGTGAGTGGCACGCCGGGCCGGAATGTAACAGGCCGCCAGGGCGACGAGCAGCAGCAGGGCGGTCACCGCGACGAGCGTCCACGGGTCGCTGGGCTTGACGTCATAGAGCATGCTGCCCAAGAAACGCGTCACCCCAAACGAGGCAGCCGTGCCGATGGCGGCGCCGATAGCCGCGAGGACGATGCCGTGTCCCACGACGCTGCGGAGGACGTCAGCCGATTGCGCTCCCAACGCCATGCGAATGCCAATCTCGCGCGTGCGCCTCGCGACTTCGTAGGAGAGTAGGCCGTAAAGCCCGATGCACGCGAGTAGCAGCGCGAGCAAACCAAAGAAGCTCGAAAGGCGCGCGATCATGCGCTCCTGGAAGAGCAGATCGTCAATCTGTTTGCTTTCGGTGATTATGCCGACCACAGGAAGATCGAAGCCGGAATGCTGCAAGACATCGCGGACGCTTGAGATTGAGGCTCTGGGATCACCGGCCGTGCGCAGTTCGAACGTGCCGTCTTCGCCGCTAGGAGCATAGAAGGTCGGATGAACTTCCCTGCGAAGGTCGTTGTATTTGGCGTCGCGAACGATGCCTACGATCTGCCAGCCGGGATCATTACAGTGGTTCGGATCGGGATATTCCAGATCTTCACCGCCACCAAAGCGTTGGCCGATCGGATTCCCCGCCGAGAAATACGCGCGTACAAAGGATTCGTTCACGACGGCAGCAACCGGCGTCTGCGCTTTCGACGCATTCGAACACGGCGAGCCCGGCGCGCGCACGACAGCCCGGTATTCCGGCGGCGAGAAATCGCGGCCCGCGAGTAGCGGCATTTTCATCGTTTTGAAGAAATCCGGGCCGACCTCGAGGTAATCGGCATCGGAATGCTTTTCGTCCGATTTGCCGTGCAGGTGAAATCCCGTAGTCGACAAGCTGCCACTGAGAAGCGGCGAATCCGAATAGCTCACCGAAAGCACCCCGGGGATTTCGCCGAAACGATCGCGCAACTGGCGGAAGAAATCGCCAAGCTGCTCGCCCTTATATTGCGTAAGGGTTGCATCCACGCCGAAGTTCAAGGTGTTGCTGCTATCGAATCCCGGATCCACTTTGCGCAGATTTTCCAGTGTATGCACCAATAGACCCGCGCCGACAAGCACAACCACTGTCAGCGCGACCTGGGCGACGACCAGCGCATTGCCGGAGTTGAACCAACCGCGTCCTGCACCAGCGCGTCCGGAAAGCCTCGCATTTTCCTTAAGTGCGGGGGTCAAATCCACGCGCATGGAGCGCAGCGACGGCGCAAGCCCGAACAGAATGCCCGTCAAAATGGACGCACCCGCCGTGAAGGCCAGCACGCGCGGGTCAATCTCGGCGGAAAAACCCGTGGGCCGCGTGGAAGTGCTCGTCAAAAACGCGAGCAAAGCGCGCGCACTCCCAAACGCGAGTGCAATTCCCAATAATCCTCCCGCAAAGGAAATGGTGAGGCTTTCGGTGAGCAACTGGCGCACGATGCGGCCCCGGCTGGCGCCGATGGCCAAACGCACGGCAATTTCCTTTTGTCTGCCAGCCGCGCGCGCGAGCATCAGGCCGGCCACGTTGGCGCAAGCGATCAACAGCACGATGCCCACCGCTAGCATCAACACATACAAGGGCTTGGAAAGGCGGCGTCTCGAGCCGGTCAGTCCCGTCTGCGCCGGCAGCAGCGTGATTTTGGGATCGTCTTCGGCCTTCGACAGCGGCTTTTCTCCATACAAGAGATCGTTGCGGAAAAGCAGGCTCACGGCACTCTGCGCCTGCGCACGAGACATGCCTGGCCGCAGCCGCGCGACCACAACCATCCACCAGGACCCGGCGTCATCCTGTCGCGAATTCCACCCCGCCCGGAGATGCGGCCTCTGCGCCAGCGGAATCCAGAGATCGAAGGTATTTCCAGGGCTGAGATTGACGAAACTACGTTCGGCCACACCGACAATCGTGAAAGGAAGGTTTTGGAGGTAAATGGTTTTGCCGATGGCGCTGGGATCACCGCCGAATTCACTCTTCCAGTAGCCATAATTCAGCACGACGACGGAACTCGAGGAAGGTGTGTCGTCCGACCGCTGAAAGACACGGCCCGCTGCGGCGCGCACTCCAAGCGTTTCGAAGTAGTCGCCGGAAACATATTGCGCATGGGCTTGGGTGGCGGGACCATTGCCGCTGAGATTGAGAGGTCCGGCGTAAGCGAATGTCGCAAGACCGGAAAATACGCCTGTTTTCGAACGCACATCTTCGACGAACGGTTTCGATAACGAGCAGCCACTCGACTCCCCATCGCCGAAATTTGTAAGGCAATCGCCATAGGAACTCGAACTGTGCGTCTTGGGTGCGTGATGCATGCTCCATTGCATGACCACAAGTTGCTGCAGGTCGCGCACGGGCAGCGATCGCAGCATGACGGCGTCAATCAGGCTGAAGATCGCGGTATTGGCGCCGATACCAAAAGCGAGGGTCAAAATAGCAATCGCCGTGAAGCCGGGACTCTTGGCCAGAATGCGCAGTGCGTAGAGAACATCCTGGCGGAGATCGGTAAGCAGAGAGAAGCGTCCGCTCCTGGCGGCGTCGCGATCTTCGGCCTGATGCTGCAGAATGGTCATGGCAGATTCCCTCCCGCGCTGCGAGCGCAGCAACTCGTTTGCAAGACTCGCCCAATCGGCGACGTGCTGTCTGGCCGCGGCCTCGGCTTGCTCGCTCGTTAAACCGCGGAGCAGCGCCTCGGCATAGGCCTGGTCCAATTGCCCGGCCAGGTCTTCGACGATTTCCGTTTCGCGCTCCGGCCGGAGATGCGAAAGCCGCAAGTTCCGTCGCACATATTCCGTCCAATCAGGCATCGCCGGTTCTCGCGACGTGGTTGATGGTGAGCACAAACTCGTCCCACGCGCTGCGCTGCGCGGCAAGAAATCTTCGCCCAGCCGCGGTAAGCCGATAATAGCGGCGGCGGCGCTGGCCCGCCTTTTCCACCCAGCGGCCGGAAATCAGCGCCCGATCTTCCAAGCGGCAAAGCACCGGATAGAGGGAGCCGATGCGGAATTGGATGCGGCCTTTCGAACGCGCCTCGATCATCTTGCCAATTTCGTAGCCATGCCGCGGCCGCGCCTCGATCAAAGACAGCACCAGAAATTCCACGCTCCCCTTTTTCAGCTCCTGGTTAAACATTGTGGCCCTGGTCTCCCTGTGCTGAATTTTTGTGCGTTCACCGCTACTGCGATTGCGCGTCCGCGCGCGGCCTGACCAGCTCCGGCAGATCATCCGGCACGGTTGGGTTACGTTCGAGATGCGGATAGCGTAGCCCGCCGTGATAATCAACTTTGGCGATGTGGTAGTACTCGTTGTTGAGGACGAGCAACTCGATAGAGCCGGGGGCGTTGGGGCTGTCGGCGATCGCGTCATTCAAGAGATTGCGCGAGAAAACGCGTCCATTTACGCCGACGATCTTCATGCCTGAAGTCACTCCGGCGCGGAAAGCCGGCCCGCCGTAGATCGAATCCTGTACCGTGCCATCGGCGCCGACGTTGAGCCCGATGGTGTAGATCGTGGCCGAAGGCACGTGCGAGCCACCCATGGAAACCGGCGTGGCCGAATACGCAAGCTTCCAGCCGGCGGCTGCGATGCCGCCGACCGGCGGATCGGGAGATATGGACGTGAGCCGCTCGTGGAAATAGGCGGCCCAATCGTAGGGCGCAACCGAATTGAGCGCCGCGACCAGATCTTCGAACGTGTATGGCTTCACTTCGGGACCGTTGTTCGGGCCGCCGTAGAAAGTGTGCGCGAAATCATCAAACGATTTTTGGCCTTGCGTCTGCTTGCGGATGATTTCCGCGACTTCGAGCCAGATCAACTCGCCTTCCTCGTAATAATCCTCGCCGCGCCTCCAACTGGAAAAGCCGCCCCCGCCAAACATTCCGGGAACCGCATCAGCCGTATCTTCGAGCGGGCGCCAGGTGCGGCCGGGCTTGCCGGGACCCAGCGAGGCGGCCGTATTCGCAAGATTCTGCCGATAATCTTCGGCGCGCCACATGCCCGCGCGAGTGGCCAGCAAATCGCCGCAGAAAGATGTGTTGCCTTCATAGACCCACAGCAGATCGGTCCGCATCGGCGTTTCGAAATCAGGCGTGGCGAGATCCTGCGGCCGGCGGAATTTTCCGCTCCACGAATGCGCGTATTCATGCGCGAGCAGGCCGCCTGCTTCGCGCGCGGCGTCCGGCGAAAGAAAAATGCGTTCGGGCAAGCGGCTGTCGTTCGATTCATGATGCTCGATGCCGAAATGCGCCATTTGATCGCTGAGCGTGAGCAGGAAGTGATATTCGCGGTAGTGGCGCGCGCCAAAGAGCTTTCCCGCTTCAGCGACCACGTTGCTGAGGCCGCGCTGCACTTCTGGCGGCATGGCGAGAGCGGCTTCACTATCGGCGACGATGTCGATTTCGTGGTGTACGTGCTCGCCGGACGGCGTCAGATCAAACACGCGATAATACTCGCCGGCAATGAGCGGCGAATCGATCAAGCGCTCGAGCGTGACCGGCTCAAATTCCACGCTCTGGCCGCTATGCCGTGCAGTATGCAACGCCGTGCCATATTTCCAGCCAGCGGGCAGCGTGAGCTTGGTGTGAAAGATCAGCTTTGCGGAAGGCGTGCCGGCGGGGTAGAGCACATCCTGGGTCCAATTGATCACCACCAGCTTGTCGGTGACCGAGCCGGCCGAGGGTCCGCCAAACGCCGAGGGCTCGAGATAGTCGAACGAAGCTTCGAGTTCGTTCGCGTCCTGCGGAATTTCCATGTGAAACGTGAACATGTCCACGAGATCACGCTGCCAGGGGATCGTTTTGCCGCCGACCGCGAATTTCAACCCGGTGAGGTTGGCGATCGGCCCGTCGGGTTCATGCATGCCCGGGAACCATTTCGGGTAGGTCACGCGGAACGGTCCAGGCCGGGCCGGCATCTTCAGGTGCGCGTGGATCACTTTCATGGGCGCCTGCGTTGCGTCCACCTCAAGCTCAATGTTTTGCACATCTTGTGCGCTAGCGGCGAACGCGCAGCCGAGCAGCGCGGCCAGCGCCACGGCAACACGTGCGGCAAACGAGCGATTTGCGGTCATTTTGAGTCTCCGTTGTTGGGTTAATGACCTGCAATGTACCCCTTTGGCCGCGTTCGTGTCCTGCGCTTGATGTTTGCTTCTAATGCTTTACCGGTGGCGGAGCTACTTCGCCACAATATACTTCTATAAAGACTATTGTAAATGGCAAAAGGTTAGCAGGGCTCGTGCAATAATTTTAGGCGGAACGTGGGTGGGAGGATACAGCCTAGGGCTTTACGCCGTGAACGAGCAGCGCGCCCGCTTGGCGGAAAGCGGCGAGTTGCGCGGCGTCACGAAACCATTTGCCCGTGTACGCTTCAGGGTTGGGCGTGGGATCGGGGATGCGCTCGTGGACCACATCGGTAAAGCCGGCGTCGCGGAAGAGGCTGGCCCACTCATCGCCGGAGAGCAGCTTCGCTGGTATGGCCAGCAGTGAGCCCCATTGGTGGCAGTGCAGATTATCGCGGTAATAGTTGATTAGAATCCACGCGGAGCCGCCTTCGCGGAGGACGCGAAAAATCTCGCGCACACCCCTAGCAGGATCGGGCCAGTAGTAAGACGATTCCACGGATATCACGCGCGAGAAGAAGTGCGCCTGCCAGGGAATTTCCTCCGCCGTGCCGACGACGAACATCGTGTTGGGCAAATCGGCGCACGCCCGGCGCGCCAAACGGATCATTTCGTCGGAAACGTCGGCGCCAACCACGCGGCCTTCGGTAACACGCTGCGCGAGAAGCTTGCAGAGCCATCCCGACCCACAGCCGATATCGAGAATGTTTTCATCCTCGCGGATGCCCATCTTCGCGAGCATGGGGAGCACGATCGGAAGATGATCGCGCTCCATCCCCTCGCCGCGACCCGCTTCCGCCCAGCGGTTGAATTCTTCGCGAAGCTGTTCGTTCGGTGCGATTTCCGGCATGTGATCTTAAAACGAATTCTCGTCGGCCGAGGGACCGTAGAGCGACGGCACGGCAATGTCGTTGAGTCGCAAATAAACCCCTAATTGCGCGCGATGGTGAATCAGGTGGTTCATCACAAAGCCACGGACGACCTGAATCTTGGGCATGGTGAGTAGGGGTTGGCCATTGCTGAGCAGGGACCACTGCTTGAAGAATTCCTCGTCCTTCGCACCGGCCAAAGCGGCGCGGCCAGCGGCGACGTTCTTATCGAAGCGCGCCAGAATTTCCTGCCTCGTTTTGAGCTGCGGGTCCTCGGGATGCTTTCCGCCGGGAGCGATGTCGAGGGAATCCTGCATGAGCGATTCCTTGAGCCAGCCCGGTATGCCCGCCAAATGCTGGGCCAGCGGACCGAGCTTCATCGATTTGGTGTGCGGGGCCCAATCGAACTTATTTTCCGGAATGCGTTCCAGCGTTTTGCGGGTACCAACGACTTCATGATCGAACTCGCCTAGCAAACCTTGGTTGATGGGCATGAATCAGCTCCTGTGGTGAGATGGCAGAGTTTCGCCTTTTATTCGCCTAGAAGTCAAGCTCTATCCTCGACTCGCTGGAGTTGGATGCTTTCGGCGGCGCGCAGATTCGGCCGCGGATAAAACAATTGCAGTGAACACATCGGGATCGCGCATCTAGCGCTGCACTTTTGCCAGCAACTCGACGAATTTCTGCTGGCGGTCGGCCTGATCCTGCCCGGCATGGCCCTCGGCAATCTGCGTCATATTCATCGAGCAAAACTTCGGACCGCACATCGAGCAGAATTTGGCGTCCTTGTAAAAATCATCGGGCAAAGTTTCGTCGTGCATTTTGCGCGCCGTTTCGGGATCGAGGGACAGCTCGAACTGCTTGTTCCAGTCGAAGAGAAACCGCGCATAGGAAAGCGCGTCGTCGCGGTCGCGAACGCCGGGGCGATGGCGCGCCACGTCGGCGGCGTGCGCGGCGATCTTATACGCGATCACACCCTGTTTCACGTCTTCCGCGTTCGGAAGACCGAGGTGCTCCTTCGGCGTCACATAACAGAGCATGGCCGCGCCATACATGCCGATCATGGCCGCGCCGATGGCGCTGGTGATGTGATCGTAGCCGGGCGCGATATCGGTGACCAGAGGTCCGAGCGTGTAGAAAGGCGCTTCGTGGCAGAGCTCCACTTCTTTTTTCACCTGGAGCTCAATCTGGTCCATGGGAATGTGGCCGGGGCCTTCGATCATCACCTGGATATCGTGTTCCCAGGCCTTCGTGGTGAGTTCACCCAACACGCGCAGCTCGGAAAATTGCGCATCGTCGCTCGCATCGGCCAGGCAACCGGGCCGCAGGCCGTCACCCAGGGAGAAGCTGACGTCATGCTTCTTCATGATTTTGCAAATGTCGTCAAAGCGCTCGTAAAGGAAATTCTCTTTGTGGTTGAAATTCATCCACGCCGCCATCAACGAGCCACCCCGGCTGACGATGCCGGTGATGCGTTTGCGGACCATCGGCAGAAATTCGCGCATCACGCCGGCGTGAATGGTCATGTAGTCCACGCCCTGCTCGGCCTGCTCTTCGATCACCTCGAGCATTAGCTCGGCGGAAAGATCCTCGGCGCGCTTCACGCGCGAGATGGCTTCGTAAATCGGCACGGTGCCAACCGGCACGGGGGACGCCTCGACGATGGCCCGGCGAATCCGCGGAATGTCGCCGCCGGTACTCAGGTCCATGACGGTGTCCGAGCCGTAGTGTACGGAGTGATGGAGCTTTTCGAGCTCGGCGTCGATCTCGCTGGTTACGGCAGAATTGCCGATGTTGGCGTTGATCTTGCAACGAAAGGCCACGCCGATGCCCATGGGTTCGAGCGAGTGATGATGGATATTGGCGGGGATGATGGCGCGGCCACGAGCGACTTCGTCGCGCACGAGTTCGGGAGAGAGTTGCTCGCGCTTGGCGACGTACACCATTTCTTCTGTGATGACGCCCATACGCGCGTAATGCATCTGCGTGACGTTGCGTGTGCCGTTGGTGCCGGCCGACGCCAGCCGCTTTTCGATCCACTCGTCTCGTAACGCCATCGTGCTGCCCCCAGTCTCTCGCCGCGCTTGCGGCGATCAGCGAAACTGGATTATCGCATCGCGGCGTAAGCGCGGCAACCTCACGCGGCAACGACCTTAGCTCCTCTTGGGCCGGCGCCGCCTGCGCATTCGAAACACCATGTTTCGAATGCGCGCTGCTAACCCTCTGCGAGCGCACGAGTTAATTTTGTTTCACGTGGAACACATTTGAACGAAACAGATCGTTCGCCTGCGGCGTAGAGAGGCTAACGGCGCGAGCCAATATGGAGTTGGCCCACGGACACCGTTTGTGATAGGTTCGCGCAACTTTGGAACACTGAGGGGTGAGTGATGAAACCATTTGCTCGTGCTGTTACGACAATCGCGTTAACCCTGGCCGGCGCCAGCCTTCTGGCGGCGCAAAGCGCACCGCAAGGTGGCGCCGTGCGTCCTGCGCGGAGCCCTTCGCAGGAACTGCTGGCCTTCTGGAACGATGTCCATCACAAGCTGATCGCCATGGCAGAGGACATGCCCGAGGACAAGTATGATTTTAAGGTGCAGAAGGATCAGCGAAGCTTCGCCGAGAATCTGCTGCACACCGTGGGCGCCGACTACGAAGTGATGAACGCGATGACAGGCAGGCATGACGGTCCCGAAGGCGGTGAAAATCCTCCGCGAACGACCTACAAGACCAAAGCGGACGTGGTGAAGTGGGTCAAGCAGGTTACAGCCGACGGCGCGGCGCTGATCAAGCAACAGGGTGATGCCGGACTCAACAAGGAAATCCGCTCTCCGTACGGCCCGCAGATGGTCCACACCGGCTACCAGTGGTGGGGCGATCTCGAACACGATGGCGAACACTACGGACAGCTCGTGGTGTACTACCGTGCGAATAACATGGTGCCACCGGAATCACGGCCGCAGCCTAAGTAGGCCGCTGTAGCCTTACGATGTCGCCGCGCCGGCTGCTGAGCCGAAGAGCAAAGCGCGCAGCTCTTCAGGCTTTGCTGCCGGCGGCCGGCAAGTGGTTTCGACGCAGACGAATGCGGCGGGCATCTCGGCGCGGAGATTCGGTACCGTGTCAGTCAGCGCGGGTGAGAGCCATGCCGAGGATTGATTTTCCGGCGTAATGCGCAGTACGGCTTTTCCAAAGCGGTAGGTTTGCTCCGCAATGCGCTCCAATTGCTGCGCTGGGGTATCACCGGCGGCGCCAGTGACGACTACCTGGATCACACCCCTGGTGTGAAGCACGGCCGCCAGTCCATAGCTTGCCGCGAACATCCCGAATTTCGAAACAACTCCCGCAAAGGCTTCGAGCGTGGCTTGGGCGCGCTCGCGGTACAACGTCTTCCCCGTGAGCGCATAAAGGCGCGACAGCGCGATGGCAGCAACGGAATTGCCGGCAGGCGTAGGCGAGTCCTGTAGCGGTTTGCGGCGCACTTCCATACCGCCCATGGCGGGAGCGTCCGCGCCGCGATCGAAAAAGCCACCCTCCTCCGCATCCCAGTACTGCACCAGCGTTCGCGCCATGGTCAACTCGGCTGCGGCGAAGTAGCGCTGCTCGAGCGTGGATTCGTAGGCGTCAAGCAAGGCCACGATCATACAGGCCTGGTCGTCCAAGGTGCCCGGCAAACGCGGGCCGCCTAGACGATGCGGAAAGCCAGAAGCGTCGTCCCACGAGGCCAGCAGACGGTCGAGGGTCTTCAAGGCAAAAGCGCGGCAGCGCCGGCCGAACTCGCTGCCAAGGGCGCGCGCGGCATCGAGATACGCGGAGACGAACATGGCGTTCCAGGAAACGTAGAGCGTGGTGTCGATCACCGGGGTCGTGCGTTTGGCGCGGGCTTCGAGCAGTTTCTGCATCGCGCTCGCGAGCAGCGCACTGACGTCAGCCTCGCTACGGCCGATTTCATGCGCGATCTGGGCCGGCTCGCGCGCGACCCAGAGTACATTTTTTGCGGGATCGTGATGCATCTCGCCCTGTGCTTCCACATCAAAGCGCAATTCAGCGACGCGCGCCTCTTCGGGTGAAAGCGCGGCGCGCAGTTCGTCCAGCGTCCAGGTGAAATAGTCGCCATCGTCATCAAGCGAATAGTCGGCGTCCTGGCTCGCGTAGAAGCCGCCATTTTCCTGGTCCGAGAGCGTCTGATCCACCCAGCCAACGATGCCTTCGGCGATTTCACGAAAGAACGGATTGCCGGTGACCTGCCAGCCATGCACGTAATTCTTCAGCAGCTCCGAATTGTCATAGGACATTTTCTCGAAGTGCGGCACGAGCCAGCGCTCGTCTACCGAGTAGCGGTGAAAGCCGCCGGCAAGCTGGTCGTAAACGCCACCGCGCGCCATCGCGAGGAGCGAGTGCTCGACGATTTCACGAATCCGCTGCTCTTGCGATTGCTGATATAGCTCTAGCAGGAGATCGATCACCTGGGGGTGCGGGAATTTGGGGGCGCGGCCGAAGCCGCCGTGGGTGGGATCGTAAATCGAAAGCGCACCATCCACCATTTGCGCAACGACGCCAGAATCGAATGTATCGCGCGCACCG
This sequence comes from uncultured Acidobacteriota bacterium, assembly GCA_963703805.1. Taxonomy (GTDB): domain Bacteria; phylum Acidobacteriota; class Terriglobia; order Acidiferrales; family UBA7541; genus DASTCZ01. The sequence continues at coordinate 768,653 of CAVPFO010000002.1, forward strand.
CGAAATACTTCTGCTTGAGACACCGCCTCTTCGAGCGAGACGGCGGCCTTTTCAACGTCGTCGCGGCGATTCGTGTAGGCCTGCCACACCGCGAACATGATGCGCTTGAAGCCAGGACGCCCCATGGCATCTTCCGGAGGAAAATATGTACCGCCGAAGAAGGGCCGGCCATCGGGCATCAGGAAGCCCGTGAGCGGCCAGCCACCCTGGCCAGAAACGGCGCTGATGGCGGCTTGGTAGCGAGCGTCCACGTCGGGACGCTCGTCGCGATCCACTTTCACGGGAATGAAGAGCTTGTTGATCAGCGCGGCGATCTCAGGGTTCTCGTAGCTTTCGCGATCGATTACGTGGCACCAGTGACACCAGACAGCGCCGATATCGAGCAAAATCGGCTTATCCTCAGCGCGGGCGCGAGAGAAAGCCTCTTCGCCCCATTCGTACCAATTCACGGGTTGGTGCGCGGCGGAGCGCAAATAGGGGCTGGCCGAATCGGCAAGGCGGCTTTTTTGTTCGGACACGATTTCCTCTCGGGCAGTTCGCGCGACACGGGAAACTCGACGCGGATGCCTGGTGCGCCACGAATCAGCGCTTCCGTGAACGTGGCGTTTCAGTGGCGTCAGTGAATCGGCTCGTTTGGACTGGTATCGCGAGGATCGAGCGGTTTGCGTCCCGCAAAACCCTCGTCTTGGCGATGGTAAAAGCGAATGCGGTCTTCGCCGAGCCTCCAACAGAGATACACGTCTTCGCCGGCAATGCGCGCTGGAAAATCGAGCAAACCGGTATCCAGATCCTTTACAACGCAGCCCGTGGCTTCGATATTTTCCAGAGCTTCGCGGATTGCGGCTGACGTGCGCTCTCGTTCGTTGCGAAAACCGGCGGCCTGTTCGTAATTTACCAGCATGCCGCCCATGAGCGTGATGCGATTGGAAAGCTGGCTGAGTTGCGATTCAGCGTCGGCCAATTTGCGGCGCGCATCCATAGCCTCAATCAGCAAGGGCTCGACCTCGCGGCGCGTGCGCTCGGCTTCCGTCAAGGTGAAAACGCGCCGGTCCTGTGGGCCTTGTGGTTCGTCGCTCATGAGAGGAAACGCATCCCTGTTTGATTTCAGCCAAGGCTCAGCATGCGTTCAAGGGCCACGCGCGCCCAGTGACGTGTCTCATCGGCAACGGCAATGCGGTTGACCACGCGCCCAGCGAGCAGGTTATCAAGCGTCCAAAGCAAGTGTTGAGGAGTAATCCGAAACATCGTGGTGCAAACACAAACATTCGGGTCAAGCGAAAGGATGCGCCGATCCGGATAGCGCTTGGCCAAGCGATTCACCAGGTGAATTTCGGTACCCACGGCCCATTCCGTGCCTGGGTCGCTGGCCGTGATACGCGCGACGATTTGTTCGGTGGACCCAACCTCGTCGGCCATGGCCACAACCTCATGGCGGCATTCGGGGTGCACCATCACGCGGATACCCGGATACATGTCTCTAGCGCGCGCGATATGCGATGGGTCAAAGCGCTGATGCACGGAGCAGTAGCCCTTCCAGAGAATCATGCGGGAGGCGCGGATCGCCTCCGGAGAGTTTCCGCCAAGCCGCCGTTTCGGATCCCAAACGACCATTTCCTCGGGAGGAATGCCTAGCGCGAGACCTGTGTTTCGACCGAGGTGCTCGTCAGGAAGAAATAGCACGCGCCGGCCATGTGTGAAGGCCCATCGTACAATTTTTGCAGCGTTCGAACTGGTGCAAACAGCGCCATGCCGTCGGCCCGCGAGGGCTTTAATTGCGGCAGCCGAATTCATGTACGTGACGGGAATTACGCCAAGATCGCCAAGCTCAGACAATTCATCCCAACAGGTTTCGACATCTCCCGCTTCGGCCATATCGGCCATGGAGCAGCCGGCCGCCAGGTCCGGAAGGATCACTTGTTGGTGAGATTGGCGGAGTACGTCCGCGCTTTCTGCCATGAAGTGCACGCCACAGAAAATGATGTGTCGGGCGTCTGTGGCGGCAGCCTGCTGGGAGAGGCGGAAGGAATCTCCGGTGAAATCGGCGAATTTAATGACTTCGTCACGCTGGTAGTGATGGCCCAGAATCACAATTTCCTTGCCCAGTTGGCTGCGGGCGGTGGCAATGCGTTCGTCAAGCGAATGGTCCGGCAGAAGCAGATAGCTTTCCGGGCCACATCCGACTCCGGGCTCAAGCTCGGGAATGCGGATCGTAGCCGGTTGAGCGCCAGGGGCCTTAGCGATGTCGATCAACGTTTCCATGTGTGGCTTTACCCGCTTAGACCCCAATTCACGCCCGGCTGCAAGTCTGAGTCAGTTTTTCAGGTCTATAGTCCATTGGATGCGCTTCCATATGACGAGGTTCTGCAATCCAACATGACCGGCGGGACCTAAGAACATTATAGCGATAGGAAAGCGCTGGGCGAAATAGGAAGATCACGTCCAGCGCCGGCCGAAACCAACAAAATAGGGGCCTTGCAAGAATCAAGCCTGTCAGGGCCGGGCTTCATAAACCAAATTAAACGGCGTCTCTGTAGCGCGGCGGAAACGCGTAAATCCGCCGGACCTGACCACCTGGCGCATCCGCGCCTCACCCGATTGCGCTCCCAAGGCCAAGCCCACCTCCTGAGCGCGTGAGCACGGCGTGCAGAGCATAGTCGACGCCGAATAGAATACGCGGCCGATAGGGTTTAGGTTGTCCTCGAGCTTGTCGTTGGCAAAAGGTTCAACAATCATCCAGGTCCCGTCCTTTTTGAGGGACTGATATACGTGCTTGGCGGCTCCAGCAGGATCGCCCATGTCATGAAGGCAATCGAAGAAAGTGACCAGGTCATAGTCTTCGCCGGGAAAATCCTTTGCCTTGGCGACCTGGAAATTCGCGCGATCGCCGACGCCCGCTTTCTTGGCGCGCGCCGCAGCCACGTCAATCGAAGCTGGATGGTAATCAAAACCCACAAAAGTAGACGCCGGATAGGCCTGCGCCATCAGGACCGTGGACGCCCCGTGGCCGCAGCCCACATCGGCAACTCGGCCACCCGCGCGCAACTTCGCTTCCACGCCCTCCAGCGCCGGAATCCAAGAGCTGACCAGATGCGCGGCATAGCCGGGCCGGAAGAAACGCTCGGTCCCGCTGAAAAGCTCGGGATCGTGCTCATGCCAACCGACACCTTCTCCAGTTTTGAACGCGTGCGTAATCTTATCCACGGATCGCGTCGCCGCGAGAGCTACTTGAAACGCGCCCGGTAAGAAGGCCGGACTATTCTCGTCGGCGAGGGCGAAGGCCTGCTCTTCCGTCAGGTGGAACCGATCGCCATTCGGGTCATACGTAACGTAACCGCCGGCCGCTTGCGATGCGAGCCATTCGCGTACGTAGCGTTCGTTGGTGTTTGTGCGCTCAGCGAGCTGAGTAGAAGTCATCGGGCCGCGAGCAGCAAGAGCCTTGTAAAGACCAAGCTTGTCGCCAATCGCTACGAGCGCCGCATGAAAGGTCGCGCCAAAGTCCACAATCCCTCTACCGAGTAATTGATCGAGTTTTTGGGAGTCTAGAGCCATGGATTAGGTTCCTTTCTCGGAGATGTGTTTGAAGAGAGCCCGGCTTCGTTGGGGAGATGCTACTCCAGTTTTCGAGGAACCCGCAATATCGGATTGCAACGAACGGGGCCGATGGAAAAAGCGACCTAGAAGCCGGTTCATCCTGTGCGGACGGGAGTGAGCAGCAAAGGCATGCCCAACTTGCCGGAGTAATGCGGGCGGAAACGGTCGACGTTGTACAGCTTGGGCACATCCACGCGGATGGCTCCGAGCTTGGGGTCCGGGATGGGAGCGTGAGCGTACTTCCCTTCTTGGATGGCCACCAAGCGTCCATGAATCCCTTCCCGCAAGAGGTCCATCGCCACGTTGGCAAACGTCGTGGCCACCATCTGATCGAGAGCGTCTGGCACCCCACTGCGAAGGTCATAAGTAAGATCGCTCGACATCGTTTCCACACCGGTACGCTTGCGAATTTCCTCACCCAAAGCTTCGCCGATATCCACTTTCTTGCGATGGCCGTATGCATCCGCGTCGCCATATTCCTCGACGTGGCGGCCCTTCCAAACGGCACCTTCGGAAGCGATCACCAGCGAATAGCCGCTGGGATTATTTTTGCGATCCTCGGCCAGAAGCTGGACCAAGCGTTCGAGGTCGAATTCGACCTCGGGGATAACGCAGCGTACGGAGGTCACATAGGCCGTGTAGAGAGCGGTGAAGCCCGCATCACGGCCAAAAATCCGAAACACGCCGATACGCTCATGCGAACCGAGGGTTGTACGCTGGCGGGTGATGAGTTCTTTGGCGCGCGTGATGGCCGTGGAAAAGCCGATACAATATTCGGTGCCGCGAACATCGTTATCCATCGTTTTCGGAATACCGATCACGCGGATACCCTTCTGATTCAGCACGTGCGCAAAACTGAGCGTATCGTCGCCGCCGATGACGATCAAATCGTCAATTTCGAGACGCGCGATATTGTCGAGGACCAGAGGCGTGAGGTCCCAGACACCCTCGCCGGATTGAAACCTTCGCAGTTGGTCCTGCGAGAGGTGCGGCGGCAATTTCGCCTTTTTCATCTTTGCGGGGTTTACACGAGAGGTGTGCAATATCGTGCCGCCGTGGCGGTCAATATCACGTGTGTTGGTGCGGTCGAGCATGCGTACGTATTCGACATCAAGCGCAGGACCTGTCTCGATATGCGTCAGCCCCTGCCAGCCGCGGCGAATGCCGAGCACCTGACAACCGGTTTCCGTTGCCTTGTAAACGACGCTCTTGATAACGGGATTCAAACCGGGGACGTCGCCGCCACCAGTCAATATGCCAATGCGCCTGCTTCGCTGCATCGTACGTTCCTCGATGGTGATGGCTTGGATTATCGCAACAGGAAGGTGGTGCCGTCCATCTGACTTCTATTCCTGATCGCTTTCCACGGAGTTGGTGCCGAGCACTTGAATGTGCACGGCGCGCTCGCGCGGGCCATCCAATTCGGCCAGAATCACCGACTGCCAATTGCCCAAAGCCAAGCCACCGTTGTGAATCGGCAGGGTTAACGTATGACCTAACAACATGGCACGCAAGTGGGAAGCAGCGTTCTTCCGGTCGCATTCGGAAAGGCGCGGATCATTGTGGCGCCAGTAGTCGAAACGGCCGACGATACGCTCGAGAAATGACTTGATGTCGTCCATGAGAGCTTGTTGAAATTCATTAATAAAGACCGCCGTAGTGGTGTGCAACGATTGCACGATTACCATGCCACCCTCGAGGCCGTGCTTGCGGACGACCTCATTCAGATCGCGAGTGATATTAATGAGCTCCAGGCGCTCGCGCGTCTTATAAAAAAGAGTCTCAAGATAGAGCTGAACGCCAGCGGCCGGACGGCGTTTGGACACAATTCTTGACCTGCCTGCTTCGACGACGGACATTCTGTTTTATTTCCCCCCTGACTAAGAAGTGACCTGCAAACCCTGCGGCGCGTGCGGAGGCGATTCTGTTCGGCACGCTGTTTCCGGCCACTGGTTGGATGCCGGTTGTAGTGGAAAGGTTCGAAAACGGCAGTTGTGCGAACGTGTTTAGCAACAGCGGCTTACGCGAGAGTACCGGCGCCGCAAAGAATCTAGATAAAACTCACTTGGCGAAAGAGGAGGAGAGGCCCGTTTTTCGCCGCGCCCACGGTTTGCCGCACGGAGGTAATTTTCGTACGCTGCATCACCCGTGGTTTGGCGCAACCACCACCACAGTCGCTTGGCTGCACCACGCAATGAAGCAATATGCGACATCAGTCGCCCTCCGCCCATTGTGTGGGCACGTACGGTGCTTCGTGCAGCACCGGAGTTTTGGCGCTGGAAAGGATTTGTACCCATTCAACAAGCGCGTTCGCGACGAGAGCCAACACCATCAGCGCCAAAACCGCCGTGACGGCCGCGTCCAAGCGCTGGTTAAAGATCAAGCGCCAGGTGTCCGCAAGTTTGGCAGCCGGGACCGAACCGGAGCGAATTCGCGCGACCATTTCGTTGGCGGTGGCCAAAAAGCCCAACCGCGGATCCGGAGCGAAGATTTTCTGATAGCTGGCGACCATCGTGATGGTAACCAGCGCGACCATGGGCACGAGAGTTACCCATATGAATCGCAACTTGCCCATCTTTAGCAGAATTGTCGTCGCGACGACCAGCGCGACCGCAGCGAGCAATTGGTTTGAGATCCCGAACAGCGGCCAGAGCGAATTGATTCCGCCAAGCGGATCGAGCACGCCTTCGTACAAAAAGTAGCCCCAAGAGGCGACGATCAGCGCGCTCGAAAAAAGCACGGCCGGATACCATCCGGGACGTCCCAGCGGTTTGCTCACGTGGCCCAGCAAGTCCTGCACCATGAAACGGCCGACGCGCGTACCAGCGTCGAGCACCGTTAGTATAAAAAGTGCCTCGAACATGATCGCGAAGTGATACCAGACGGCCATGAGATGTGGTCCACCGATGGTATGGCTGAAAATCTGCGCCATGCCGACCGCGAGCGAGGGCGCTCCGCCGGCACGGTTGAGCAGCGTCTGCTCACCAACCATGTGCGCGAGATCGACCATGGTTTGCGGCGCGAGAGCATAGCCCCAACCGGAGATAGTCTGCGCAGCGGCGGTCGTGGTGGCGCCGACGATGCTGGGCGGGCTATTGATCGCAAAATAGACGCCCGGTGAAAGTGCGCAAGCCGCGACCATCGCCATGACGCCGACAAAAGACTCCATTAGCATCGCCCCGTAGCCAATCAGCCGCGCGTGAGTCTCATTCAAGATCATCTTCGGCGTGGTGCCGGAGGAAATCAGCGCGTGAAAGCCACTCACCGCACCGCAGGCGATGGTGATGAAGCAAAACGGGAAAATCTTCCCGGCGAATACAGGGCCATTGCCATCCACGAAGCGAGAAAGCGCGGGCATTTGGATCGTCGGGCGGACCAACAAAATCCCGCCTGCGAGCGCCACAATCGCGCCCACTTTGATGAACGCGCTCAGGTAATCGCGCGGCGCAAGTAGCAGCCAGATGGGCATGGCTGAAGCCGCAAAACCGTAACAAATGATCGCAATGGCGAGAGCGGGGCCGGTGAAAGTGAAAACTTGCGCCCAACGCGGCGAAGCCGCCACCCATTGTCCGGCGAACACGACGAATACAATCATCGCGACGCCAAATCCGGAGGCCTCGAGCACCCGTCCGGGCCGCCAATAGCGGAGATACAGGCCCATCAGCATGGCAATCGGGAGCGTCATTGCCAGTGTGAACGTACCCCAGGGCGAAGCCTTCAGCGCATTCACGATCACCAGTCCCACAACGGCCAGGAGGATGATCATGATGATGAGCACGGCAAGCTGCGCGATGAAGCCGCCATACTTGCCGACCTCCTCGCGAGCCATCTGTCCGAGGGATTTGCCGTCACGCCGAATGGAGCAAAACAGGATGACGAAATCCTGCACGCAGCCGCCCAGGACTGAACCGACGATCAACCACAGAGTTCCTGGCAGGTAGCCGAACTGCGCGGCGAGTGTTGGGCCGACGAGAGGTCCTGGACCGGCAATTGCGGCGAAATGGTGGCCGAGCAACACCCATTTGTTCGTGGGGACGAAATCGCGTCCGTCGTCGAGGCGTTCGGCAGGCGTGGCGCGATTCGGGTCGAGCGCCAGCACTTTCGCGGCGATGAAAGCGGAATAGAAACGATAGGCGACCAGGTAGGTGCAGGCCGCGGCGATTACAAACCACGTGGCGTTGAGCGGCTCGCCACGTTCAAAAGCGATGGCGGCCAGCCCTGCTGCGCCAGCCACCGCTACCGCGGCCCACATGAGTACCCGGACGAGTTTTCTCAAGGTTTGTAGCTGGAGTTTATAAACGCATCCACGTCTTTATGCAACTTGTCGTGCGCTTTCTGGTCGATGTAGACCATGTGCCCCGATTCGTAATAAGAGAAGCCGATATTCTTGCGAATTTCCGGCTCGAGACCCATGTGATCCACGGTGTACTCAATGGCGTGTGATGCGGTGGCCACGTCGTAGTAGCCGCAGACGACCAGCACCTTCAGGCCGGGCTGCTGCGACATTGCCGCACGCAGCGTTTCTGCCACCTGCGGGTAGCCGGTCTGGTCCCACGGGCGAACGTTGCCGCTGACGGCGTAGTACATGTCGGTATCCCACTTCAGGTCGCGGCGAACGTAATCCTGGAATGCGGCGACAAAGGCGCCCTCGTACGAGGCTTCGCTGGCATCCGTTTCCGGGTTTTCTCCGGCCGCATCGGCATCAATACCCTCGAAGCGCGAATCGAGACGCCCAACGGTGCGGCGCTTATCGCGCTCCAGTTCTTTAAACCAGCGCCGAGCGTTGATTCGCAGATTCGACTCCTCGATGTATTTCGGCGACAGTCCGGTGAAGTGCGCGAGGTCCTGGACCACTTTTTGCCGCTCGGCACCAGTGAGGCGATCGCCCTTCATCAAGGCCTGCGCGTATTCGTTGTCTGCAAATTCGCGCGCCTGCTGCTCGAGTTTTTCAATGCTCTCGTTCTGCAAGTCGGGCGCGAGCAGGTGGTGATACCAGGCGGTTGCCGCGTAAGTTGGGACAAAACACATCGGCGGAAGATCGTTCCCGGAGTTGAACTGAAGCGTATCGAAGTTCAGCACGGCGGAGACCAGAACGATACCGTTGAGATAAATTTCGTGGCGCCGTTGCAACACGCCGGAAAGCTCGGCGGAACGAGTGGTGCCGTAGCTCTCGCCGATCAGGTACTTCGGCGAATCCCAGCGTTCGGTGCGGGTGATGTATTGGTAGATGAAGTCGGAGAAATAATTCGCGTCTTCGACGAGGCCGTGGAACTGTGCGGGATTCTCGCCGGAGACCGGACGGCTGTAGCCGGTAGACACGGCGTCAATGAAAACGATATCCGTGGCATCAAGGAAGGAGTCTTCGTTGTCAACAATCTGATAGGGCGCAGGCATGCCATGGCCGTCAGGCGTCAGGACTACACGCTTCGGACCAAAGCCCATATGGACGAAGGAGGAAGCCGAGCCAGGGCCGCCGTTGTAGGAGAAGGCGATCGGCCGCTTGGAAATGTCGGTTACGTCATCCTTGGTGTACGCGACGTAAAAGAATGTGGTTTTCGGATTGCCTTCATCATCTTTAATGACGTAGGTGCCGGCGGTTGCGGTGTAATTGATTTCCTGTCCGCCAATATGCGCGCTGTGATGCGTCACGGATGTCTTCTCTTCCGGAGGAGGCACATGGCGCGCTTGCGCTCCCTCCGCCGGCTGGGTCTGCGCAGGCGTGCCTCGGCCCGGCTGCGCGCTGGGATTCTGCTGATCCCCGCGACGTCCTTGCGCGCCAGCCACGCTGCCTGCGAATAGGACCGCGACTGCTACGATCAAAACACGATTCATTCTCATTGCCTTTCTTCTCCTCTCAAAACCAAAAAGATTGCCCTGGGTATGTATAACAAAATGCGGAATCATACCCTGAGACGCCGAAATGCGGCGGGCAGTTTCGCGTGTTTTGAAAACGAGGGAAGTAGTAGAAGGAAGAGCCGCGGCGGTGTAGCCCAAGCGCGCCGCGGCTCTTCACGTGACATCGGGCTTAGTGTGTGTAGCTCGTGTTGATGAACTCATCGATGTCATGGTGGAGCTTGTGGTGCGCCTTTTCATCGATGTACATCATGTGGCCGCCCTCATAATACTGGAAGCTCACGTTCTTGCGGATTTCGGGTTCGAGCCCCATGTGATTGACGGTGGTCTCGATCCCGTTGAAGGGGGTGGCGAAGTCATAGTAGCCGCACACCACGAGCAGCTTGAGGTAGGTCTCCTGCGTCATGGCGGCCCGCAGAACTTCGGCGACTGCAGTATTGCCAGTCTGATCCCAAGGCTGCACGTTCGCGGTGACCGTATAATACGCTTCACTCTCCCATTTCAAATCGCGATGCAGGTAATCCTGAAAGGCCGCGACGAATGCGCCTTCATAGGAAGCCTCACTCGGGTCGTATTCGTCGCGTTCGCCGGCGGCATCAGCATCGCGGCCGGTGAAGCGAGCGTCGAGGCGGCCAACGGTTTCGCGCTTATCGCGGAGAAGTTCTTTGAACCAGCGCTGCGGGCTGATCCGCAGGTTGGCTTCGTCAATGTACTTTGGCGACAGCCCGGTGTAGTGGGCAATATCCTGAATCACCTTTTGCTTTTCGGCAGGGGACATCTGATCGCCCTTCTCGAGCGCCTGCGCGTATTCCCCATGGGCAAACTCGCGAGCCTTTTGCGCAACCTGCTCGATGCTTAAGTTCTGCAGGTCTGGCGGCAGCAAATGGTGATACCAAGCGGAGGTGACGTAACTCGGCAGGAAAAAGATCATCCGGTCGTCGCCGCCCCAGTTCGCGAAGGCTACGGTGGAAACCAGGACGATACCGTTCAAATAAATTTCATGCCGGTTCTGGAGCACTCCAGAAAGTTCGGCCGAACGCGTGGTGCCGTAGCTTTCGCCGATCAGATACTTCGGTGAACCCCAGCGGCCGTTGCGCGTGATGTATTGGTAGATGAAATCGGAGAACCAGGTGGCATCTTCGATGATGCCGTGAAATTGCGCCGGGTTTTCGCCGGGTACCGGGCGGCTGAACCCGGTCGAGACGGCATCAATGAAGACCAAATCGGTCGCGTCGAGGAAGGAATCCTCGTTGTCCACGAACGTGTAGGGCGCTGGCAAACCGTGTCCGTCGGCCGTCAACACTGGCCGCTTGGGGCCAAAACCCATGTGCGTAAACGAAGATGCCGAACCAGGACCGCCGTTATAGACGAAGGAAATGGGCCGCCGGGAGGCATCGGGTACATCGTCCTTCGTATAGGCGACGAAAAAGAAAGAAGCCTTGGGCGTGCCATCATCGGCCTTAATCACGTAGTTCGCGGCGGTAGCTGTGTAAGTGACTTGCTGGCCACCGATATGCGCGCTGTGATGCGTTACGGACGACTTTTCCTCGGGCGGCGGCATGCGGCGTGCGGCGTCAGAGGACTGCTCCGCTTGGTCACCACGGCCTGCCTGCGGACTTGCACCTGGCGGCGTATTGCCGCGCCTGCCTTGGGCGGAGGCGACGCACGCTCCCACGACAAAGGCAAGACCTGCGACGAAAATACGATTCCATTTCATTTGCGAGAATTCTCCTCTCCTGAACACACGATTTCGTACCGCAAAAGCAATATGTTGCTGAAAATTGCCGACGGAACATATCTCCAGACGTGCAATGCACGTGCAAAGTTTCGCAGATCGTCCACGATCCCGCACAATATCCAGGCGATACCGCGTCAGTGAGGGTAGCCGGCGTTGATGAAGTTATCGACTTCAGAGTGCAGCTTGTGGTGCGCCTTTTCGTCTACGTAAGACATGTGGCCGCCCTCGACATATGTGAAGGTGACGTTTTTGCGAATCTCAGGTTCCAGGCCCATATGGTCCACGGTATATTCCACGGCGTGGAAGGGCGTGTTCGCATCGTAATAGCCGCAGACAAAGAGCACCTTGAGATAACCCTGCTGGGTCATGGCGGCGCGGAGCGTCTCAGTGACGTAGTCGTATCCGGTCTGGTCCCAAGGCCGCACATTGCCGCTGACGGGATAATCCATATCGGTTTCCCACTTGAGGTCACGGCGGATGTAATCGTGAAAGGTGGCCACCCAAGCGCCTTCATATGAGGCCTCGCTCGGATCATATTCAGGGCGCTCGCCCGCCGCATCGGAATCGGTTCCCACGAATCGGGAATCGAGGTCACCAAGGGTCTCGCGCTTATCGCGCAAGAGTTCCTTGCGCCAGCGAGTATCGCGAATACGTAGATTGCTTTCCTCGATGAATTTCGGAGAAAGACCGGTGAAAAGCGCCAGATCTTTTACAATTTTAGCGCGCTCCGTGGGAGTTAGGCGGTCACCTTTCAGCAAAGCTTGCGCATATTCGCCATCGGCAAATTCGCGTGCCTGCTGCGCTACTTGATCCAACGTTAGGTTCTGCAGATCCGGCGCGAGCATATGGTGGAACCACGCCGTGGTGGTGTAGGTAGGTAAATAGAACTGCGTCGGCATGTCGTTGTCCGGTGTGTAGTCGATGGTCGGGAAAATGAGCACTGTCGAGACCATCACGATCCCGTTGAGATAGATTTCATGACGGCGCTGCAAGACGCCCGCCAATTCCGCCGAGCGCGTGGTGCCGTAGCTTTCGCCGATCAGAAACTTCGGCGAACCCCAGCGGCCGTTGCGCGTGATGTATTGGTAGATGAAATCCGAGAAATAGTTCGCGTCTTCGACCAACCCGAAGAATTGAGCGCGGTCTTGCCCGGCGACGGGCCGGCTAAAGCCGGTACCGATGGCATCCACGAACACAAGATCGCTCGCGTCAAGAAACGAATCTTCATTGTCCACCACGGCATAAGGCGCAGGCATGCCATGTCCGTTGGGCTGCACCACGGGACGCTTGGGTCCAAAACCCATGTGCACGAAGAGTGATGCGGAACCGGGCCCGCCGTTGTAGAGAAATGCGACTGGGCGCTTGGCCGCGTCCGGCACGTCGTCCTTCGTGTACGCAACGTAAAAATAGGTCGCCTTCGGAGTGCCATCGTCGGCTTTGATGACGTAAGTGCCCGCGGTAGCCGTGTATTTGATCTGTTGGCCGCCGATCGTGGCCGTCTGATGCGTCACGGAGCTTTTTTCCTCCGGCGGAGGCGCGGGCCGTTGCTGCGCGGGTGGAGCGCCCGTAGCAGGAGCTTGCTGACGTTGCTGCGGCGCTTGCGGCTGTTGGGCCGCCGCGGTGATGGAAGCAGATATGAGAAATGCCGATGCGATCGCTAAGAGTGCCTGTATTTTCATGAGCCCAATTCCCTTTCGATTTCGAGAGCGAGATGTAATCAGCGCTTGTAGCTGGAGTTGATGAAGTCGTCCACGTCTTTGTGCAGCTTGGCGTGCGCTTTCTCGTCGATATAAATCATATGGCCGGATTCGTAATAGCTGAAGCTGAGATTTTTCCGGATTTCCGGCTCGAGTCCCATGTGGTCGGCGGTGTACTCGATCGCGTGGAAGGCGGTAGCGACGTCGTAGTAGCCGCACACCACGAGCACTTTCAGATAGGTCTGCTGCGTCATCGCGGCGCGCAGTGTCTCCGCCACCTGCGGATACCCCGTTTCGTCCCAGGGATAGACGTTGCCGCTGACGTGGTAATACGCCTCGGTATCCCATTTCAAGTCGCGGCGCGCATAGTCCTGAAACCCCGCTACCCAAGCACCCTCGTAGGTTGCCCAGCTCGGATCGTTTTCCGGCCGTTCGCCGGCGGCATCGGCATCCATGCCCTCGAAACGCGAATCCAGACGGCCGACGGTGCGACGCTTATCGCGCTCGAGTTCCTTGAACCAGCGATCATCGCGGATGCGGAGATTGGTCTCAAGCAGATACTTGGTGGAAAGCCCGGTAAAGCGCGCAAGGTCCTGCGCGGTCTTCTGCCGTTCGGCATCCGTCAGGCGGTCACCTTTCATTAGCGCCTGCGCATATTCTCCATCGGCAAATTCGCGCGATTGTTGCGCTACTTGCTCGATGCTCATTTTCTGTAAATCGGCCGGAAGCAAATGGTGATACCAGGCGGTCACCGTGTAGGTCGGCAGAAACAGCATGGCCGGGAGGTCGTTGCCAGGATTGTAATCGAGCGTCGGAAATTGCAGCACCGCCGAGACGAGTACGATCCCGTTCAAATAAATTTCGTGGCGCCGCTGCAAGATGCCGGAAAGTTCCGCGGAACGCGTGGTGCCATAGCTTTCGCCGATTAGATACTTGGGCGAATCCCAACGCTCATTCCGGGTGAGGTATTGGTAGATGAAATCGGCGTAGTAAGTCGCGTCCTCGACCAGACCGTGGAATTGCTTGGGATCTTGGCCGGACGCGGGACGCGAGAAGCCCGTGGAGATCGCGTCAATGAAGACGATATCGGTCGCATCAAGGAAAGAGTCCTCATTGTCGGTGATGCCGTAGGGCGCCGCGTGGCCACCACCATTTGCGGCGAGCACGATGCGCTTGGGGCCGAATCCCATGTGAACAAAGAGCGAGGCCGAGCCCGGGCCGCCGTTGTAGGAGAAGGAAATCGGGCGCTGGGCGACGTCCGAAACGCCGTCCTTCGTGTACGCCACGTAAAAAAATGTGGTCTTCACGTTGCCGTCGTCATCCTTGACGTTATAGGTGCCGGCCGTCGCGGTGTAATTGATTTCCTGTCCGCCGATCTTCGCGGAGTGGTGCGTCACCGAGGTCTTTTCCTCCGGTGGCGCCTGGTGCTGCTGCTGAGCCGGCGGCGTGGTCTCCGGTTGCGGGGGCATGCGCTGTTGCGGCTGCTGCGCCGCCAGGGTCCAAGCTCCTGCTAAGGTAACAAACGCCACCGCGATCCAACGGTTCGTCCGCATTTCGTTCCTTCTGCCCTGTATGTGGGCACACACGGAGTGCGAATTCGAGCTGCCGTTCCGTAAGAAATTGCGGGCGGCATCATACACCGTTGTGACGACGCGAGCGCGCGATTTTGGCGAGCACGAGTACGACTGGCGGTAGTAAATCGAGAAACGGCTTGATCAGCCGAGACGACACCGCGCTGGCTCAAGACTTCCAATTAGGCGCAGATGTAAACGAGCACAGCCGCACGAGATCACGAAAGATGCCGGCCACTTCTCGCACAAATCCAGAACGAGACGCAGCCGTCCGCTTTATCTCGCGCCGCACGATCCAGGCGCGGACTTTTCTCCAGTCCTTCGGTCTCGCTGGGCCAGCCGGGATTCTTTGTCCACTCACCTTTCTCCATCGAATGCCAGTAGCTTTCATATCTTCGCGAGAGGCGACGCTTTTCTTTCGCGAGCCATTCCGGGTTTGCCAGTGCGCGCGGATGGCCGATTTTTCCGAGTGGCGAATTCTTGACGTTTGGACCTCCATAAATTCGGAAGCCCGCGGTGACAACGTTCGCGAAGATCCCGACATAAAGCTGGCTTCCCTCACCATCGGAGGAATCGGGAAACGTCACGTAGAGCCGCGGATAGTAGGGAGCCTTATCCTTCGCGAAACGGATATCCCGGTTAATGCGCGAGAAATTCACGCCCGTTTTCCCGGTGATAATGAAGCGCGGATCGAGAGCAAGCACAGCCGGCGCCAGCGCATCGAGGAGTTCGCGCAGGGGTTCCACCGCTTGCTCGCGATAGCGATCGCGATTGGCGTCCATCCAATCCTTGCGATTGTTGCGCGCCAGGTCGCGAAAGAAAGCGAACGTTTCCTTTGGGATGCAGGTGCGGGGAGGCGTTTGTGCTTTTTTCGTCTTAGCAGGGGCCATTCGCTCTTCCGGGCATCTTTCCGAAGGCCGTCAGCAAAATCGGCTCTCCGTTAGTGATCACGATCGTGTGCTCGTCAATTTGCTCTGCTTCACGCGGCTTTTCAGCTCCTCGTCCGGCGTGATGGACATGAAGCCTCCGGAGGCGCTTCGCTGCGTCACACTAACGCGGAACTATCCTGGAGTCCAGAGCGCCTCGAGCGGACCGTCGGTGGTATCGGCGTCGTTGAACAAAGCCGCCGGATTGGCTCTTGTAAGGCCATGACACTCCACGTAACTTATGGCTATGAGCGATTTCACGGCCACCGAGAGAACGAAACTTCGCCGTCTGCCAAAGCGTGGCACCTATGACCGCGAGACGGTCAATCGCATTCTTGATGAAGGATTGTTTTGTCACGTCGGATTCGTCGCCGATGGGCAGCCGTATGTGATTCCGACAGGCTACGGACGCGTGGGAGATACGCTGTACCTCCACGGTTCGGCCGCCAGCCGCATGCTGGGCGCACTCGGGAAAGGCATTCCTGTGTGCGTCACGGTGATGCTGATGGATGGATTGGTGCTGGCACGTTCGGCGTTTCACCACTCTGTAAACTACCGCAGCGTGATGATTCTGGGGTCGGCCCGCGAAGTGACTTCCGAAGACGAAAAATGGAAAGCGCTTGAGGCTTTCACCAACCACATGGTGCCTGGACGTTGGAAGGATGTGCGCGAGCCTACGCCGCAGGAAATGAAAGCGACTACCGTGTTGGCCTTGGCACTGGAAGAGGTGTCGGCAAAGGTGCGCACAGGTCCACCGATTGACGATGAAGAAGATTACGGCATGCCAGTGTGGGCTGGGGTGATTCCGTTAAGTCTGACCGCCTCGGCACCGGTAAGCGATCCGCGCTTAACGGCGCCCGTAGCGCCGCCGGAGTATGCACGCCAGTATCGCCGCAAATAAACGGGCCAATTAGTGGCAACCACACCCGGAAGGGTTGCAGCCGCAACCGCCCCCCGAGAAACCGCTATTCCCCTGATTGGAAGACTTCGTGCCCGCGCTGAAAACGGAAAGCTGCACGGTTTGGCGGGGACTGGCGCATTTTGGACAGGAGATTTTCTCGCCTTTGGCCATCACAAGCTTTTCAAAGCGAGCTTGGCAATCGTCACATTGATATTCGTAGATGGGCATGCGGCAATTATACCAGCGTACGTATCGGCTCTCCATTGACGGCATCTCGCTTGACGCGACGCGTGACGCCAAGAACAATATGGAGGCGGGGAAGAATTGATCAGGTCCAACAATCCATGAAACATTCTCACCCCGGGCTCATCTCTCGCCAGACCGATCCCGATAATTTAGAGTCGCCATTTTCCGCTCTCGATGGGCGAATTACGCCCAACGAGAGTTTCTACGTTCGCAGCCACTTCCCGGTACCGGAGATCGATGCGCGCTGCTGGCGGCTGCAGGTGGAACGCGCCGTGGCGCGGCCGATCTCACTTTCGCTCGAAGACATCCAGAAAATGCCCAGCGTAACGCAAGCTGCGCTCCTCGAGTGCGCGGGCAACGGACGCGCATTTCTGGCGCCCAAACATAAAGGCGTGCAATGGGAGCTGGGCGCGGTGGGATGCGCCGAATGGACCGGCGTGCCGCTGGTGGCAATTCTCGAAAACGCGGGCCTCGATAGCGCAACCGCCGACGTGATTCTCGAAGCGGCCGATGAGGGTGTACCTGAAAAGTCCACCCAGCCTACTGAGCGCATTCGCTATGCGCGTAGCCTGCCTCTTGCTAAAGCGCTGCAGCGCACTGTGCTACTGGCTTATGCGATGAACGGTGAGCCTTTGCCTAGGGAACACGGGGCGCCCTTGCGCGCGATCGTGCCGGGCTGGTACGCCATGGCGTCCGTGAAGTGGTTGACGCGCATCGTGGTATCCGCGCGGCCCTTTCAAGGGTTCTTTCAGACCGTCGATTACTCTTATTGGTCGGCGTCAAACGGCGGCCAGCCCGAGCGCAGGCCGCTGGCCGAGCTAGCCGTGAAGTCGCAGATCGCACGGCCCGAAGCCGGAGAGAGCTTCAAGGCCGGAAGCACGTATCGCGTGCACGGCACGGCGTGGAGCGCTGTGGGGCAGATCGAGAAAATCGAGATCAGCACCGATGGTGGAGACTCTTGGCATGAAGCGCGCTTGTTCGATGAACCCCTGGACCACTCGTGGCAACGATGGGAGTACCTCTGGAACGTACCCCACGCACGAGGCGAGTGCATTCTAATGTCGCGGGCAACCGATTCCGAAGGCCGAGTGCAACGGATGGCCCACGATGCAAATTACGAAGGCTACGTGATCGACCACGCGATCCCCACGCATATCACAATTGTCTAATGCTGCTGAAGCTGCCGCCGTCCTCGATCTAACAGAACTGGCTCCGAAAAATTCGGAGCCAGTTCTTTCAACGAAAGTTAGGTTGTTGAAGGCTTAGTCACCGGCAACCGGTTCGGGCACTTCGTGCTTTACCACCGTGCCGTTACCGTTCGCGTTGCCGATCGTGACGGGCTTCGAGGGCATTCCGGGCTTCGCAGCCTTTAGAGCATCGATCGAGCCGATCGTAACCACGGTTTGCGGCGCCTTCTTAAGCACCATTTCCTCGTAAATCGCGCGGACCTTGGCTGCTTCCGCCTGCGCCTGCTTGCGGCGGATGCGGTCTTCCTCGGCGGCCGTGGTTGGCACGTCGTCGTGATCTTTTGGCTTTACACGAGCAGCGTCCTCCGCATCAATAATGAGCGAGTGCTCGTAGGTATCGAGGTTCACGCTCTTGCCGCGAGCATAAATCTCGTGCTTCCCGTGATCCTTGTACCACTGCGCGACGGTCGCGTTCTTGTACATGTTCTCAAGAATCTTCCGCCAGCCCACGCCGGTGTTGTACGCGCAGAAGGAGATTTCACCCTGCTGCGTGGCGTAAGGGATGATGCACATTTCCGTGCGGCGGAAATCGTAATTGAAAAGGTCCTGGAACCACATGCCCGCGATGAACATGAAATTCCACTGGTCCGTGTTGCGCCGCTTCATAGCATCCTCGACCGTGCGATCGGGGCTGGTGCGGCCATATTTGGTGGTAGATTTCTTGGTCAGCGCCCAGGTTTTGTCGAATTTTCTCCAGAGGTCGACAAGGGCCAAGCTCTTGGGAGCCGAAAACGGCTTGTAGTTCTTCAACAGCGCAAGGCCTGCCATGAAATTGGAGAAGTTCTTCTTGCGGGCGGCGTCGGTGATAGACGTCATGTCTTTGATCAACTGTGGAGCATTGAGGAAGCGCGGAACGGGCGCCCATTCCTTCGTTTCCTTGTTGATCATGATGGCCGTGCCCACGCCGCAATTGGGATGGCAGCCGCAGGAGAGCGAGCCCCACTGCGAATCGGGCCCATGCACCAGGTCCGAAAATCCGGCAAACGTGCTGATAGTCGATATCGGGAACCAGTCGCGCGTCGGCTCGATCTTACCTACCTGCTTGCTGACGTCCTGAGCCAAGTGAGAGAGAGTATAGCGCTGCTTCAGGCGGCGCTCCGGAGTGATGTCTTCATCCCGTCCGGTGAACGAAACCGGCTGGAAGGACACGAAGGAAATCTTCTTCGGGTTATCCATCGCAAATTTCACGATGGCGCCGACCTGATCGTTGTTCACGCTGTTGACGATGGTGACGACCAGCACGATTTCGATCCCGGCCTCGTGCATGTTTTCGATGGCGCGCAGCTTCACGTCAAACAGGTTGCCCACCTGGCGGTGGCTGTTGGCGTCGTTGCCGATGCCGTCGAACTGCAGATAGGCATATCGCAAACCGGCTTCGAAGGCCTTGCGCGAAAATTCCTTGCTCTTCGCGAACTCGATGCCGTTCGTCGCGGCCTGCACGCTGTTGTAGCCGATCTTGCGCGCATAAGACACGGCATCCAAAAACCGCGGATGCATGGTCGGTTCGCCGCCGGAAAACTGGACGGACATCTGGCGGCGAGGCTTGATCCGCAAGGCATTGTCCAAAATTTCCTGGATTTCCTCCCAATTCAGCTCGTGAACGTAGCCGACCTGGTTCGCGTCCATGAAGCAGGGATCGCACATCATGTTGCAGCGATTGGTCAGGTCCACCGTCAGCACCGAACCGCGTCCATAGCGGACGGTACTCGAGCCATGGCGGTGCAGGTCTTCGTCGTTGTGGGCGGGAATGTCGCGGCCAGGGAAGTTCTTTTCGATCCAGGTGAGGAACTTCGCGTCCACGGCCATCATGTCTTCATACTTGCCGTGGATCGGGCATTCTTTCACCATCCAGACTTCGCCATTGCGTTCGACGATCTGCGCCTTGATCTCGCCGACTTTCTCGGTAACGAGATCCTTCCAGTCCTTATCGCCCTTCAGGATCGCTTCGCGGACATCCTTGACGCAGCCCGGGCAAAGCGAATCGGTCTCACGCGGCCAGCCAAGTGTGGGCTTGGTCTTCTCCCACGACTTCAGGAGGGGTTTGTCGGACCACTTCGGCGTAAAAGACGGGTTCGGGTTGCGCTTGTTGAAAAATTGGATCGTGTTGAAAGTGAGCGCCGCCGTTTTGCAAACGGCCAGATCCATCACCTTAAGCGCATTTGTACCAAATCTGCGGGGCATATGTTCTCCTCAGTTTTTCAAATCCAGGTAGAAGCTCGAATCCGGCTAGATGCCGGGCGTCCCCCTGACGCTAAGCTTCACGCTATCATTCAGCTTGCAGGGAAGGCTACGCAGTCATCCCCCTACACTAGCCTGGCAGTACTAGAGCGCATTCGTCCAGCCAGATCAAGCCAAACGCTGGATTTAGGTGTTAAACGGGCACTTCCCGCATTGAACGGTATAGGCGGAAATGTGAGAGCAAGCGATAACCGTTGACCCTTAAGTCACACGAATTGAGCCACTTGGGGAAGAGGTAAGATTCTGTCACGAATTCAACGGCGGTCGCAGAACCGCAATCGCAAAGTGTGCCAACATGGCCGATCCTTCATCGAGTTGGAGCCACCGCACGGCGCAATGATCCTTCAAGTACTTGGCGACGCGCGACTCGTTGATTCCCAAATGCTCGCCCAAATTACCGCGGATATTTTCTCCACTTTGCGTTCGGCCGCTGCGCAACAAGTTACCGATGCCTATGCGTAACGTCTGGCAAGCCTCAATGTAATAATCCGATAGCAAATCCGAATCGGAAACTATGAACACCCCTGGGCCCGCCGGCGCATGGTCCGATTCCTCAAGGGAATGGGGAACCGAGGCCAGCATCCGGCGCAACTGGGATTCGAGCTTCGCCAGACGCGAAGCCAATGCCGGCTCACCGGCGCGCTTCCGAGAATGCCAGGCTTCCGGCCCGATGCGGCCTTCCGCTTCGAGCGTGGGTATCTCTGGCGAGCGGTGCTGCGATTCGGTACCAGAAGGTTCTCGAGCTTCCGAACGTACTCTCGACCGAGAATCCGATTGACGCCCCGACCTTATCCGGCCCTCGTTTCTAGGAGGGCTCGAGCGTTGATCTGTGCCGAGACGAACCACGGGCGCAGCACCCGGCTCCGGGCTCGCTTGTGTGGGTTCGACGACTTGCGCCGCCTTGCCCAGCGGTTTCTTGCGCCGCTTCGCGCCACCGCGGCGTCCGCGACGTCTGCGGTTCTTCTTCGCCGCTTCGCTCGCGACCTGGGCCACACCCGATCCCGCGTCTGTGGCTACCATCCCGCCGGCATCCAGGGTGTCCTCGCTGGCGTGGGAGTCAAATCCAGGCTGCGATTCTGTTTCCGACTCATCAGTGTCGTCGTCTTGCGCTGCCACAGCGTCGTCTGAGCTGGCTTCGGCTGCCGAATGCGGATCCACCTGATCAGAGCCATTTGCATCGGATGACCTGCCCGCCTGGGCCTCTGCCTCGGTTGCGGCCAACGGGGTTTCCACGCCAAGCCTGGCGAGCGCCTCTTGTGCTTTCACCTTCCATTGTGCGCGGCGGAAACGGCCTGCGGCAGTCGTGTACCATTGGGCCGCTTCGGCGTAACTGCCATCCTTCTCATAAAGGCGCGCCAGCTCGAACGCTACCATGGCGTCGCGAGTGCTTTCATAGAGCGCGGCCAATTCTTTCGGCGCATCTTTGCTAGCGCGCGCCTTGCGAATTCGTCCTTGGATCCTTTGCCAGTCTGTCATGTCGCCGCATTCTAACAGCACTGGGCAGGAGAGCCAACAAGTGCGTCGCAGACGAACTCGCACAATGGGGGTATGCCAAAGTCCTGCTCGGCACGAGTCACCGGCGATTTGCTTCGCGCCAAAATCCGAGGCTATGATGCGTGTCGCACCCCGCCCGCGCGCTTCGGCGCTCAAATGTGTGGGGGCGAGCGCTGTTCTTACTTTTCCTACCGTGCCCAATTACGTGACAATCACGGCGTACGTCATCTTTTTCGCCAGTTATGTGGTTTTCGCGCTGGGCAAGTTTCCCGGATTGAAGATTGACCGTTCCGGCGCGGCCTTCATTGGCGGCGTATTGATGGTGGCATTCCGCGTGTTACCCGCCCGGCAGGCGCTGAGTGCGATTGATTTTCCTACGATTGTCTTGTTGCTTGCGATGATGGTGTTGCTCGCGTGCCTTCATCTTGCGGGCTTCTTTGACTGGATCGCCGGCCGCATTGTTGCCTGGATCGAGCCGCGCCATCTCTTGCCCGGGATTATCTTCCTGACCGGTATCCTTTCGGCATTCTTCGTCAACGACATCATTTGCCTGGCCATGGCACCCTTTGCAATCGTTACCGCGAAGCGCATGGGCTTGCGCCCGGTGCCGTATTTGCTGGCCGTGGCCACTTCGTCGAACATCGGTAGCGTTGCGAGCATTACCGGGAATCCACAGAATATTTTGATCGGTTCCTATTCCGGAATCGGTTACCGCGATTTCCTGGCGCACCTAGGGCCGGTCGCGATCGCGGGATTATTTCTCGATTGGCTGGTGCTGTGGCTACTGTGCACGCGCAACGCGCCGCCTTCTGAGCCGGACCCAGCAATGCCCGATCGCCACATCGGGCCGCGGAATTTCGTGAAGCCCGCCGTGGTGATTGCGGGGGTGCTGGTCGGATTTCTGGCCGGAGTTTCCCCAGCGTTGTGCGCGGCGATTGGGGCGGCGATTATGCTCGTTACGCGCTCGCGCGAGCCGCAAGAGATTTACAAAGAGGTGGATTGGGGCTTGCTCGTATTTTTTGCCGGACTTTTTCTCATCGTTGGCGGTGCCGAAAACGCGGGCCTCACAGAAAAGCTTTTGGCGATCGGCCATCGGGTAAATCTCCAGAACACCGGCGTGCTGACGGCAGTCTCGGCGGCACTTTCGAATGTGGTGAGCAACGTGCCCGCTGTGATGGTGCTCAAATCGATCGTCGCGTCCTTCGCAAATCCGCGGCAGGGTTGGCTGGTACTCGCCATGTCCAGCACTCTCGCAGGAAATCTTACGATCACCGGGTCGGTCGCGAACATCATCGTGATCGAGCGCGCTAGAGGTGAAGCCGAGATTGGCTTCCTGGATTATCTTCGCGTTGGTGTGCCGATCACGCTGCTGACTCTATTGGCTGGATGGCTATGGCTGCGGATGGTCTCCTGACCTCGCGATGTGTCCGTGCGATATCTTGTTTCGAATTCTTTCGGTTCAAACCATTTGCGCCATAATTCAAATATGACCAGTGCAGAGCGAACGGTCTGGGTCACCCACCGAGCGCGGGAGCTGGGCTTCAGCCTGTGCGGCGTGGCCCTGGCAGAGGACTGGCCGGAACTGTCGCGATTGCCGGAGTGGCTCGCAAAAGGCTACGCAGGAGAGATGAAGTACCTGCACGATGCGCGGCGCGATTCGCCAGCGCGAGCGCTTGATGGCGCGCGGAGCGTGATCGTTTGCGCCCTCAATTACAACACTGCACATCCCTACTCGACTGAAGCAGCTGCAACGCCGAATGCACGCGATGCCCCACGCGGCTGGATCTCGCGGTATGCGTGGGGCGACGACTACCACGAAGTAATGGGTGGGAAGCTTGAGGCGCTGGTGCAGGCAATGCGCCGCGAATTTCCGGAACCGAATCAGACAAAGTGGTATGTGGATACCGGCCCGTTGAACGAGCGCATCGCCGCCAAGCGGGCAGGGCTCGGTTGGCTGGCCAAGAATACATTGCTCATCCATCCGGAACTTGGTTCGTGGCTGTTCTTAGGCGTGATCCTCACAAGCATGGAGTTCGCACCAACGGAAACAACGGCGACGCTATCCAACCGCGAAATTTCTCAGCAAGTTGCAGCAGGGCCGCCGGCCGATCTTTGCGGGCAGTGCTCCCTTTGCATCGAGGCTTGCCCGACGGGTGCAATCGTCGAGCCTTACGTGCTGGATGCGCGGCGCTGTATTTCCTACCTCACCATCGAGCTGCGCGGCTCGATTCCGGAAGATCTGCGCGCTTCGATGGGACGCCAAGTTTTTGGCTGCGACATTTGCCAAGATGTTTGCCCGTGGAATCGCAAGGCGCCTGTGACAAACGAGTCCTGCTTCGAGCCGCGAGAAAATCAATTTGCACCGGAGTTGGAGAGGCTCGCTGCCCTCAGCGAAGAAGAATTCCGCCAGGTGGCGCGCGGGACTCCGCTCAAGCGAGCGAAATGGCGCGGTCTGGTTCGCAACGCCTGCGTTGCACTTGGTAATTCGGGATTGAAACCGCCCAGCCCGGCGCACACTCGCGTGACTGCGCTGCTCGGGAAGCTAGCGGCAGCCCCGGACGCGATCGTCGCGGAGCATGCGAAATGGGCGCTTTCAAGACTACAACCGCCCGCGTAGCGAAACGATTCGCTGCAAAGTCCGTGCATGCCGTCCAGCAAAACTTTACATGCTTGTCTTGCGGGGGATGCCGTGAATGCGCATCTCGATCAAGTCATCCACGCTTACGTTCTTGAATCCGTGCTGCTGTACTTCACGGATGTAATCCGGGGTGACCCCATGGATTCGCATCTCGACAAGTTTGTCTATCAACACGTGGTCGTATCCGAGGGCCTTCAAGTCGCGGACATAATCGGAACTCACGCCATGAATTCGCATCTCAACCAGTTGATCCGCGCTTACGTTCGTGTATTCGGCGTCACGCATGCCGCGAATGAAATCCGGCGATGCGCCATGAATCTGTAGTTGGACTACATCGTCTACGCTGGGATGCATAACACCCAAAGAGGGCAGTTCTTTCACAAGTTCAGGATTCGCGCCGTGAATCCGCAATTCGACTACCTGGTCCATCGAAAGGTTGCTCAAGCCGGCAGCCTTCATGTCTCGCACGTATTCCGGGGTGGCCCCATGAATCCGAAGCTGCACGACATCATCCGCGGTCAGGTTGCCCAGACCGGCATCGCGCATGCCTTTCACATAGTCGGGATCTGCGCCGTGGATGCGCAGCTCTACCACCTGATCCGTGGAAAGATGAGGGAGACCGGCATCCTGCATTCCCTTTACATACTCAGGTGTGGCGCCGTGGATTCGCAATTCCACTAGATTGTCCGCGGAGAGATTCTGGAGACCGGCATTGCGCATGCCCTTGATATAGTCCGGCGTCACGCCGTGAATCTTCATCTCGACGTATCGATCGACGGGAAGGTCTTTGTATCCAAGGGCCTGCGTCTCTTGAATGTATTCCCGGGTAACGTTCACCATGGTCATGGTAAAGAGTTGGTCCTGGGAAAGGTTGCCAATCCCCAACCCGCGCATTCCTTGGGCAAACTCTGCATTCGGCGCAAACTGAAACTTGCCCCAACCTTCGCTCTTATCGAAGGTGCCGTCGAACGTCAGCGTGCCGGCTTCGCGCCGCAATTCGAAGTGCGCCGTCGAGTGATCGCCTTGGGCAACGGTGGGGCTCAAACCCCACAACTCGGCCGGAGCAATGTTAAAGCCCCAGTTGTTGCCGGGTGTCGTCCGGAGTTGAAGATAGACGCCATCCTGAGCAGGCTTATACTCTGCCCGCCACTCGCCTTGCATAGCGCTTTGCGCCAGCACGCCGCCGCAGAGAACCGCGGCCAAACCAAATGCGAATAACAGATGAAACCGTCGAGTGCGCATGAAGGATCGTCTCCTTGCCAATACAGACGCCACAGCTTGTCGAAACGTCACACCACGCTTTTGCCTTCGGTTAGGTTTGACCGACACCGCGTTGTATGCCACCGCATCAAAGAGGTGGACCCTCTGAAACGGGCGGCTTCGTTGTCCATTCAGACCATGTTTCGATTCACGCCCGTTTTCGCTCGAGGTCCCGCCAAGGTTGTAGCCGCAGCACGGCAGCGATAAGATTGATCTCGATCCCGCGAGCGTAACTATTCGCGGTCTTCCATGGACCGCACGGAGGTTCGCGCCATGGCTGAACATCAAGCTACTCAGAAGAAGGAGACACCTTTGACTTACGTTCTTCCGCCGCTTCCTTACCCCGCAGACGCTCTTGAGCCATACATTGACAAGCAGACGATGGAAATCCACCACGACAAGCACCACGGCGCTTACGTCACCAACCTGAACAAGGCGCTCGAAGGACACGAGGACCTGCAGAAGCTTTCGATTGAAGAGTTGCTCGCCAAGATTGAGTCCGTTCCCGAAAATATTCGAACCGCCGTTCGCAATAACGGCGGTGGACATGCGAATCACACCATGTTTTGGCAGATTATGAAAAAGGGTGGCGGCGGAGAACCCAAGGGCGATATTGCCAATGCCATCAAGTCCGCGTTCGGGTCCTTTGCCGACTTCAAGACGAAGTTCAATCAGGCGGCGACCACGCGCTTTGGTTCCGGATGGGCGTGGCTGCTGATGAAGGACGGCAAGCTCACGATTGAATCCGCGGCGAACCAAGACAGCCCGTACATGACCAACGCCAAGCCGGTAATGGGTCTGGACGTATGGGAGCATGCCTACTATCTGAAGTATCAGAATCGCCGGCCGGAATATATTGAGGCTTGGTGGAATGTAGTGAACTGGGATGCAATTGCGGAACGGTATTCTGCGGCCCGCAAATAACAAAAACCAGGAAGCACGCGCGCACAAAGTGTTTTAGCGCAAATAAAATACTTTCGGCCCACCGACGAGCATGGTAGCCGTCGGTGGGCCGTATTTTTGCTGAGGCTAAGAAGCCGCGGCGTGGCTGGGACGTAATGAACGAGGTCCTATAGATTTGCTCAGTTGTGTCGAAGGCACTTCTCGCGGGGTGTTTCGCACGTCAAATTCCGTGACGCACCCGGCAGGCATTTGATTCCAACCTGCAGGCATATTCTGCTCTGCGCAGAAGCGGGACAACTCCACGCGGTCCCGGGCCCCAAGCTTGCTCAAAAGTGACGAAACGTGGAACTTAATCGTCCGCTCGCTGATACCCAGGCGAGCGGCGATTTCCTTATTCGCGAGGTTCTGGGCCACAGCGCTGAGGACTTCTTCTTCACGGCGGCTAAGACCTGCCGGACTTGCGTGTACACCGGCAGCTTCCAGAAGGGTGCATGCTCGAGCTGCGATGTTGCCGATCAGGTCCGCTTCGGAGCCAAATACCAGGAGAAAATCATCGGGTGAACGGCGATGTGCCATGCAGTAGATCGCCAGGAGACTCGCAGCGCGATCGAGAGGCAGATTCCCAGATTCGTCGGCATCCACGCGAAATCTTGCAGCGCCGGTCTTGCGGTCGCAAAAAACGAAGTAGGTTGGTTTCAAACCGATCTGTTTACGGACTTCCTTTGCAGATTGATGCGAATGAAGCAAGCTGCGGATACCCTTCACACCGGCCCTCCTTCAGCGCACGGTTCGCAACCGGACCGGACGCGAGGTGTGGATTTGAAGTCATCCAATCTAAGTACTAGAACCATGCGAGCACATAGGGTTCCAGAGCCGCCAGTTTTTCGTAAGTATATATCCTACAATAACTTAGTAAAAGTCGCGATATCGGGTAATCCCTGTACGAAAGCTTCTAGCGCGTAACGTTTTCCTAGTACGTGAAATTTTTCCAGTGTTCCTCTGATGTCGCATAGAATGCGGCCGCCACGCAGCGTCGGCGTGATGGCATTGTCAACAAAGTTTCGGGAGGTCGAGCGAAATGATGGCTCCGGCACACGTGGTGGCAGTGCTTCTCAAGCTGAATATTCAGTTTCCGGCGAACCCAAGTGATATCGAGCAGATTGTGTTGCGTTGGACGCACTTCGTCGCCGGCATCACGTGGATTGGCCTGCTCTATTTCTTCAATTTGGTGGGCATGCCGGTCGCGAACGCTCTTGATCCCGCAGCGCGCGGCAAAGTGATGCCGTCGCTGATGAGCAAGGCGATGTGGTATTTCCGTTGGGGCGCGGCGCTAACCTGGCTCGTGGGTTTCCGCTACTTCATGATTCTGGCGCAGACCGATGCGGCGGCCGCCGGAAATCCATCACTGGCGGGCAAGTGGCTCGGGATTTGGTTTGCCTGCTGGCTCGTCGCCTTCGTGATTCTGATGGGCGTATTGCAGGCGGGCAAAGGCATTCTGAATAACGGCTGGGTGATCGCCGTAATTGCGATCGTCGTGCTCGGCGCCGCCGCGTGGCTCGATCTTTCTTGGATTGCCGCGCCGGACGTGGGAAATCGCACGCTCTGCATCAGCGTGGGAGGCGGGTTGGCCACGATTATGTTCCTGAGCGTCTGGGGCATCGTGTGGCGTTGCCAGAAACGCCTGATCGCCTGGACTCGGGCCAACGCCGAGCAAAATGCGCCGATGCCGCCGGAAGCGGTCAAGCTCGCTCGCATGTCGTTTTTGACAGCGCGCCTGAATTTCTGGATTTCATTTCCAATGCTTTTCTTCATGGGGGCATCGGCACACTTCCCGTTTCTTTCCGGACGATAGCCCGGCGCCTGCCGTCACATTCGCGTTGAGCACGCCGAGATAACAGAACGCTTGGCGGCGGCTTGCCAATCCGCCACAATTCCACTGGCATGCCTAAGCAGTCCTCTTCCCAACTGGGCCGGAAGATTGCGCAGTCCACCGGCATCGTGATGGCCAGCGTGTTGCTGAGCCGATTCCTGGGATTTTGCCGAGAGTGGGCGGTGGCGCATCAGGTTGGTTCGAATGCCACGACCGATGCCTACTACGCTGCGTTCACGCTCCCCGATTTTTTGAATTACCTTGTCGCCGCCGGTTCGCTCAGCGTCACGTTTATCCCCGTCTTTTCGAAATACATGGCAGAGGAGCGGGAGGATGAAGGCTGGCACGTCTTCTCGATCGTCGTTTCCGTGATGGGCCTAGTGATGGTGGCGCTCGTGATTGTGGCGGAGATCTTCGCGCCAGGGCTGGCTCATGCAATCGCTCCGGGGTTCAATCCGAGGGAAACCGCCCGCCTGATTTACTTGACGCGCCTCATGCTGCCGGCCCAGTTCTGTTTCTATATGGGTGGCATTCTGAGCGCGGTGCAGTACGCCAAGGGGCAATTCGTGATCCCTTCGCTTGCGCCGCTCGTTTACAACACGGGCATTATTCTCGGTGGGCTGCTACTTTCCTCGCGTATCGGGATTAGCGGGTTCGTGGTCGGCGTTTTGTGCGGCGCGGTGGCTGGTAATTTTCTTCTGCAAGTTTATGGAGCCAGACGCGCGGGTGCGAATTTCTCTCCATCGCTCAATGTTCGGCACCCCGGCTTCAAAATGTTCGTTAAGCTGGCGATTCCGATCATGCTGGCACTGGGGCTTTCGTTCACCGACGATTGGATCATTCGCTGGTTCGGTTCCTATCTCCAGGCCGCTTCCATCACTTGGTTGAGCTATGCGAAAACGCTTATGCGCGTGCCGCTGGGGATGGTTGGGCAAGCCATCGGCGTGGCTTCCTTCCCCGTGCTCGCGCAACTGTATTCGGAGAAGCGGCTGGACGAGCTGAATGACATCCTGAACGCAACGATGAAGGGTCTAATACTGCTTCTGGTGCCGACTGCCGCGCTAACGATCGCGCAGAGCGTGCCGCTGGTGCACTTGGTTTTCTCCCATACGCGCCTTCATGAGGCGGACCTGTTGGCCACCGCCAGCCTGCTGGTCTGGTTCTCGTTGGGAATGTTTGCCTGGGGCGCGCAGAATATTCTGGCGCGCGGCTTCTACGCCACGCATGACACGATAACGCCAGCCGTAGTGGGCACGATTCTCACAGGTCTGAACATTTTACTTTCGTGGTACCTCGTAAGGAGGGAGGCGTACATCGGCTTGGCCATGGCGAGTTCGATTGGGATCACGGTCTACATGCTGGTGTTATTCGTGCTATTGGCGCATCGAACGCAGGACCGTGAGGCGTGGGGATTGGTGTGGTTCCTCGCGCGAGTGGGAGTCGCTTCCGCAGTCGCCGGCTTCGGATGCCATGCCGTTGTCGTGGCGCTCGGGAACCGGGTCTCGTGGCGCACCACTCATGGCGCGTTCGTCGATCTCTGCGTGGCGACCGCTGCCGGCCTGGGAATTACGGTGGTTCTGGCGAAACTGCTTCGGATCGGCGAAGTAGAAATCTACATACGGCGCGCGACATCCTCGCTCGGCCGCGCCCTCTCGTAGGGGATCGCTGAGGTCGGAACGCGGCTCCGCTTGGCGGCACGCCCTTCGCTTGCTATGCTGCAACCGTTCTTTCCCGGAATTCGCATGCTTCCTCCATTGCCACGGACAGGCCGCTTCGCGCGTCTCTTGGCCCTTTGTTTCTTCCTGGTTTTATGCGCAGGTGCACAACAACCGAAGGATTTGAAGCCGCAAGGCTATGTGAACGACTTCGCCGGCGTTTTGAGTTCGCAAGCGAAAGAGCAGCTTTCCACGCTGTGCGGCGAGGTAGACCACAAGACCAACGCGCAAATCGCCATCGTTACGGTGAAATCTCTCAATGGCGAGCCCATCGAGCAGTTTTCCGTCGATCTGGCGACGCACTGGGGTGTGGGGCCGAAGCAGGCAGCACGTGGCATCCTGATTTTACTCGCACCCAGCGAACACAAATACCGCATCGAGGTCGGCTACGGCCTCGAGCCAATACTTCCGGACGGCAAAGTCGGGGACATCGGGAGAGAAGCCGTTCCACATCTCCGGCAAAATGACTACGGCGGCGCCCTGCTACTGGTGACGCAGCGCATCGCCTCTGTGATCGCGCAGGATAGAGGCGTGACGCTCGATTCCCTTTCCACCGCGCCGCCGGCCGAAACAGGTTCGGCCGCAATTACATGGAATCCTTCCACCATTTTCTGGCTGATCGCGATTTTGTTTTTTGTGGGTTTTCCGCTCTTGGGCTTTATTGTGCGGATGTTGTTCGGAGGTCCCCGCGGCTACTCCGGTAGGCGAAGATCCGGCGGATGGATTGGCGGTCCGTGGATTGGCGGAGCCATGAGTGGGGGTTTTGGCGGTGGAGGTTTTGGCGGTGGCAGCTTCGGTAGTGGAGGCGGCGGATTTGGAGGGTTTGGGGGCGGGTCTTTTGGTGGCGGGGGCGCGAGCGGCAGTTGGTAATCCCCAGCAATCTCGTTGCGCAGCCGATCTGGAGAGTCTATGGAACATAAGCTAACTGAGTTCGTCGCAAAGTTGCGCGAGGCCTCGGGGCCGAATCTGAAATCCGTCGTCTTATACGGTTCTGTGGCGTCCGGCGAATTTCAGGAGGGGCACTCGAACGTGAATACGCTTTGCGTACTGGAAAATGGAGATCTTGCGCGCCTCGAATCGCTGCAACCTGCGATTTCATGGTGGGCGAAGCAAGGGCACCCTGCTCCTCTGGTGTTCACACTGGACGAGTTGAGCCGCTCGGCGGATATTTTCGCCATCGAGTTTCTAGACATGAAGGCACATCATCGTATCCTTTTCGGTGAGGATGTTTTCGCTACGCTGACGGTGCCGCTACGCTACCACCAGCACCAAGTTGAGCGCGAATTGCGCACCAATTGGCTCAAGCTGCGGCAGACGATGCTCATCATACCGAAGACGAAACGTGCGCGGATTGAGCTGATGACGGCAACAATCTCCAGCTTCGCAACTCTTTTTCGCCACGCCTTGATCGCTTTGGGCGAAGCGCCGCCGCGGACCAAGCGTGAAGCCATCGAGCGCACGGCCAAACTGACCGGCTCCGATGCCGGTGGCTTTACTTCGATCCTCGACCTGCGCGAGGGCAAAGCAAAAGACAAAGAGATCGATGCAGAGCAAACTTTACGGAAATATTTTCAGCTCGTCGAGGCCGTCACGAATGAGGTGGATCGCAGGCTGGATACAACGAATTAAAAGGGGTCCTAGGTATGGCAGGACCGCTTCAAATGCCGACGCACAACTTTATGGTTTCGATGGTTGCGGAGGAGACACATGAAAAAAGGAATCCTTGTCCTGGCCGTTGTGCTTCTAATCGCGCTGATTTTCGGCGGCATGTACGTCAGCCGGCGCAACCAGATGGTCACGAAGAATGAAACGGTGAAGTCAGATTGGGCGCAAGTAGACGTCGTGCTGCAGCGCCGTGCCGATCTGATACCGAACCTGGTGGAAACAGTGAAGGGATATGCCGCGCAGGAGCAGACCGTATTCCACGATATCGCTGCCGCCCGAGCCGCGCTGATGGGCGCCCAAACGCCGCAAGACAAGATCGCCGCCAATGGCCAATTGGACGGCGCGCTTAGCCGGCTGCTGTTAATTGTGGAGAACTATCCTCAGTTGAAATCCAATGAGAATTTCCTGCGGCTACAGGACGAGCTGGCGGGCACGGAGAATCGCATCGCCGTCGAGCGAAAGCGGTATAATGACGCCATACAGGACTACAACACCTACATCGGCTTATTTCCAAACAACATCGTCGCCAGTATGTCCGGTTTCCAACGGAACAATGCTTACTTCACCGCGTCGGATACCTCGCGGGAAGCGCCAAAGGTGCAATTTCCGCCGCCGACACGCTGAACGGAAGCTTGCGCCGGGTGATCTAGACAATGCGAGTGCGGGTGGGCGACAAAAGCTCATACGTGATCCCTCGCCACTTGATGCGGTTGCGAAAAGCGGAGTCGATAAAGTTCACGGCATAGAGAAACGGTACGAGGGGCGCCAGGAAGGTCCACGCCCAGGCGTACTTCACCATCTTCTGCTTCCAACCCGGCAGCAATTCAGCCACGGCTTGCCAGCGAAGGACGCCCTTCGCGGCCGCCAGCAGGGCCACCAGAAACAGCATGAGCGCCATGGGAAAGAGCGCCTCGGCATTGGACCAGGCCAATGCCATGGCGAGTAATCCAAACAAGAAAGTCACGCAGTACAACATGTGCGCCGCCGCTCCCGCGAGCCAAACGTCCCGAGCATACACGCGCGTGATGGCGATTTGACGGTTCGTGAACTCGAGCAAACTGGCGGCGTTGGCGTCCCTCAGCGTGGGTGTAAGACATTCCGGCACGAACACAATACTTCGATTAGCAGCTCGAAGCGCTCGTGTCATTGCCCAGTCATCGCTGACTACACCGGCCCAATTCGCGGCCACATGAGCTTGGTCGAACACCACTCGGCGTATGGCCACGCCACCGCCCCAGCAGAAGTTATGCGGATGCTCGCCAAGCATGGTCACGATGCTGGCGTCCCAAGCAGCGCCGAGGGCGCTCCAAAAACCGCCTTGATCCGGCATCGTCCATCGGAAGGTGGTGGCTGCGCCCAGGCGAGGATCGGCCAAGGGAGCGACGAGATGCGCCAGCCACTGCCGGCCAGGCCGCGCATCCGAATCCGCGAACACCAAAACGTCAAAATCGGGGCCGAGCTGCTCGACCGCGACACGAAGATTATTCACCTTTTCGCCGCAGCTTTCGGGCTTGCCGGCGACAACGAGATGCGCCATAGCGCGAGTGCCTTTGATGGCGCGATCGATCGCCGGACGCGCGGCATCATCGAAGCGGGCAATCACGAAGAAGATTTCGTAACTTGCATAATCCTGGGAGACCAGGGCCGCCAAATTCGCATCGAGCCCGGGCTCGGAATCCTTGCAAGGGCAAATCAGCGCGACTCGCGGCGCGTAAAAGCCCTGATGCTGTACGAGCCGCCGCTTCACCATTGCCGCCCATTGAAAACCGCGAACCAGGGCCCACAGCCCTACGAGGACTTCGAGCGCACCTAGAACGTAGAAAATCTGCTGCATCATGAGAGGAGCAACCTCTTCGATTGTCGCATGCACGGAGCGGGATTTGCGGGTAGAATCCCTCGGACGTTTCGTTCCCGATACAGGGAAAACGGCGAAAAGGAGCCTTATGCCACTCCGGATGGACCCTGCCCGCATCACCATTGCCTTTGAATTGCCGGGGTTTCGGATTACGCGCAACATCGGCATCGTACGCGGCATCATCGTGCGTTCGCGCAGCCTGCTGGGAAATATTGGCGCGTCCCTGCAAACAATCGTTGGAGGAAACATTACGATTTTCACCGAGCTTTGCGAAAAGACGCGCGAAGACGCTTTCGAGTTGATGGTGGAGCACGCCGTGCAGCGCGGCGCGAACGCGATTGTCGGCATGCGCTATGACGCCACCGAGGTGATGAACGGCGTAACGGAAGTGCTGGCCTACGGCACGGCCGTGGTGGTTGAGCCGATTGCTTGAGTTTTCCTTCTATCTGAACCAGCTTGCAGGGATCTCTTAGCGAATGGCTTCCACTCGCTGCCAAAACTGCGGACGAGAGGTACCGGACACAAGCCGGTTCTGTCTGCATTGCGGACAGGCCTTGGATGCGAGTTCGACGACCACCGTTCTCGATTCTTCCGCGACAACGCCAATTGCCCCGGTTGTGCCAACCCCGGGGCTGCCCTCGTCGGGGACGGGCGATGCGGGAACCAGTTCGTCACGCCGTGTAGATCCTTCGATCAGTTCGAGTGGATCGAGCTGGTCGGGCGCAGGGCGTTTTGTACCCGGCACGATGCTTGCCGGCCGTTACCGCATCGTCGCTAAACTCGGCCGCGGCGGAATGGGGGAGGTGTTTCGCGCGGAAGACCTCACCCTCGAACAAGAAGTGGCCCTTAAGTTTTTGCCGCCCGATCTCGCCAATGACCCGGCTGCGCTCGCGCGATTCCACAGCGAAGTGCGCGTCGCAAGGCAGGTATCGCATCCGAACGTCTGCCGCGTTTTTGATATCGGCATGGCCGGCGACGCGCCATTCATCACGATGGAGTATGTGGATGGCGAGGATCTGGCGTCGCTCATCCGGCGCGTGGGCCGCTTCCCGCAAGATAAGGGCGTGGAAATCGCACGCCAGATTTGTGCGGGACTCGCCGCAGCGCACGAGCAGGGCCTTCTGCATCGCGACCTGAAGCCAGCGAATATCCTGCTCGACGGACGTGGACGCGTGCGGATCGCCGATTTTGGCCTAGCAAGTATTGCCGGCGAAGTGCGCGACGGCGAAATTCGCGCGGGCACGCCCGCTTACATGGCCCCCGAACAACTGGCGGGTCGCGAAGTCACCATCAAGAGCGATATCTACGCCCTCGGCCTTGTTTTATACGAGATCTTTACGGGCAAGCGTGCGTATGACGCGCCCAGCGCTGCGGAATTGATCCGGCTGCGCGAGTCCTCCGCCCCGATCAGCCCCATTTCCGTAGTAAAGGAGCTGGACCCCCTAATCGAACGCGTGATCTTGCGCTGCCTGGAAAGGGATCCTGCCCGGCGGCCCGCTTCGGCTTTGCAAGTGGCTGCGGCATTACCGGGTGGAGATCCTTTGGCGGCGGCCTTGGCGGCGGGAGAAACACCTTCCCCCGAGATGGTCGCGGCGGCAGGAAGCACGGAAGGCCTGCGCCCTGCCTACATCTGGTCGTGCGTGGCAATTGTGGTTGTAGGCCTGATTTTCGAAATCGCGGCAACCGGCGTGACGCGGCTTTACCGCACCGTCGGCCTGCCCAAGTCTCCTGACGTGCTCACCGAACGCGCGCAGAACCTACTTCGCGATTTTGGCTATACCGAGCCGCCGGAGCAAGTCGCCACGGGATTTGACGTGGATGGCGACTACCTGAACTGGGTGGAGAAGAACGATCGGTCCGCAACGCGTTGGCAGAATGTCCCTGGCGCTATCAAATTCTGGTATCGGCAAAGCCCAGAGGACTTCAACCAGCGGCAACTCCTCGGCAGCGCGACCACTGGCCGCGTAACTTCCTCTGACCCGCCGCACGAAGACCCCGGAATGGTGATGGTCATGCTGGACCCGCTAGGGCGGCTTGAACTTCTGCGCGCGGTGACGGAGCGCGAGGTCGCTTCAGGCCCCGCGCCACAGCCGGATTGGAATAAGCTCCTGATGGCCGCAGGTTTTGATCCGGTGCAATGCAAGCCCATCGCTCCCGAACGCACGCCGCCAAGCTACGCGGACGCTGTGGCCGCATGGTCCACCCCGTTGCCGGGGCGGCCGGACGTCGTGGTGCACATGGAAGCCGCTGCGTATCACGGAAAACCCGTATATTTCTTCGAGATTGCGCCATGGACTCCGCCTCCGATCCGCGGTTTGATCCGAACGCAGGGGCAACGGGTCTCGCTGATTTTCGCGCTGATCATCGTGGGGGGGCTGCTCGTTTTCGGCTCGATTCTGGCGTGGCGCAATGTGAAGTTGCGGCGTGGAGACCAACACGGTGCCTGGCGCATCGCTGCCTTTGTCTTTTCACTCACCATGATTACCTGGGTCGCGGGTGCGAGCCACGTCGCGGGTCTGTGGGAAGCCTACAACCTCATGTTGGTGCTGGCTTGGGCTCTGTTGTCAGCGGCGTTCATCTGGGTGATCTATGTCGCCCTTGAACCGATCATTCGCCGCCGGCTGCCGACACTTTTGATCTCCTGGAACCGCCTGTTGGCGGGCCAATTCAACGATCCGATGGTCGGGCGCGATTTGCTGGCCGGATGCGCGGTGGCGCTGGCAAACCAGATGGTCGGCACCGTCAACGTGGTTTACAACGCGTGGAGGCATCTGCCCCCGCCCTCGCCGGACACCAGTGCTTTTGCGGTGCTTTCGGGCGGCAACGTGCTTTTCGCGCAGCTTTTTTCGAACGTGAACAGCGCCATCTTCAACGGGTTTGCGTTCGTATTTTTGTTTGTGGTGTTCCTGCTGATCCTGCGCAAACAGTGGCTTGCGGGCGCGGCGTTCGTACTGCTGTTTGAGGGGCGCATCTTGCTACAGGGTTCGCCAATAATTGATTCCGTACTGAATGTTGTGTCGCTGATCCTACTGGTTGTGTTGGTAACGCGCTTCGGACTTCTGGCGGTGATCGTCGAATATTTCGTCGAAGTCGCTTGCGGGGCGCCGCTGACGACGCAGGGTGCCGCTTGGTATGCATGGATGGGCTGGTTTGGCGTGGCGGTGATTTTGGCAATCGTTGCGTACGGAGTGCGCGCCGGCCTGGCAGGCCAGCCTCTTCTCGGCAAACTGAGCATTGGGGACGAGTGACGTGCGCACGTGTGGCCCGGTTTCGCTCACGCACTAGCTGCGCGTCTTGCCAGACCCCGCAGGAGGAAAAACTCGGGCGAACTCTTGCGACACAAGGGCTTCGATATCGCGCAAGAGTTTTGCGGCTGCCTGGCGAGCGTTTTCCATCATCGAAGGATCGAGCAAGAAAGCGCACCGATCTACAAAAGGGCCTCCTGCAGCGTTGCGTCGAAAACTTCTTGGTACGCCCGACGCTTTTGCCGCTCCCGCCGCCGCAATTGCCTGGTACAAACCAAACTCTCCGCGAAATTCCACAACATCCCCTGCCGTCCAACGCTTCTCCAGGCCTACGGCCGCTATGAAATCCCGCACAAATCGCGTTGGATCAGCCAGTCGCTTGGTTGATTTTGAGCTTCGGCCTTGCCGCCATAAATCTTCCGCCAGCAATAAAACGTGCGACGCAGCCGCGAGCAAAATTTCGCGTTCGAGAATGCTCTGCAATTCCCGGCTGCGTTCCGCGTGCACCAGAAATTCCTGCCGGTCATAGCGCGCCGCATAGCTCTGAATAAAGGCGGCCGACAGATTTCCAGAGCGGATTGCGGAGACAATGCGGAATGCGAGATCCTGGGGCGGCGGAAGAGGACGAGCTGAGGATTTTCCAGATTTTTCCCCGAAGGCCATCGAAGTGATGATACTCGACCCGAGAGAGGCTGGGCACGATTCAGATGAGAGAACCTTCGTTAGAGTGAGGAATTAGGGGTTCTGAAAACAGCAAGGACGGAGCCGGGGGAGAAATGGCTCCGTCCTTACGTGTGCGAATGAACTTTTTCCTCAGTGAACCGGTGCAATTCCCGTCGGCGCGGGCCGATCCGCCGGGCGCCGCTGTTCGGAAGGCGTGGAAGTCGGAAGCGGCTCTTTCTCAAGAGCCATCTCCAACACCTCGTCGAGCGTGCGGACGTAGTAGATCTTTATCCCTTCCAACACGTCAGCCTGAAGATCTTCCTTCACGTTGACTTCATTATCGGCCGGCAGAATCACTTCTTTGATGCCTGCCCGGCGTGCTCCCAGGACCTTCTCCTTTACGCCGCCGATTGGCAGCACCACACCGGTAAGCGAAATCTCGCCGGTCATGGCCACGCGCGGGCGCAACGGCCGATTGGTCAATAAGCTGACGAGCGAAGTAACCATCGCCACACCGGCGGAAGGGCCATCCTTCGGCACTGCACCTGAAGGCACGTGGATATGGATATCCTGCTTTCGGAAGAAGTCCGGGTCAATGCCGTAGCGATCTGCGTGCGCACGCACCCACGATAACGCCGCGGTCATGGACTCCTGCATCACCTCGCCGAGGTGCCCCGTCATGGTGAACTGCTTGCCGCCGCGCATGCGGGTCGCCTCGATGAAAACGATGTCCCCGCCCACGGGCGTCCAGACGAGTCCGACGGCGACGCCGGGGACCTTGGTCCGCTCTTCCACTTCTTTTTCCGAGCGAAACTTAGGCACGCCTTGCACCTCGCGCACCACTTCCGGGGTGACGAGAAGCTTTTCCGTCTTGCCCTCAGCTAACCGCCGAGCTTGTTTGCGCACGAGGGTGGCAATCTCGCGCTCAAGATTGCGCACACCGGCCTCACGTGTATAGCTGTGAATCAGTTCGCGCAAACCCTCTTCGCTAAACTCAATCTGCTCTCCTTCCTTCAGGCCGTGCTCGGTGGCCTGCTTTGGGATCAGATACCGGCGCGCGATATGGATCTTTTCATCCTCGGTATAGCCGGCCAGCTCGATCATCTCCATGCGGTCGCGCAACGGCTCCGGAATCGGATCGAGCCAGTTGGCCGTACAGATAAAGATCACCTTCGAGAGATCAAACGGCACATCCAGATAGTGGTCGCGGAAGGTGCCGTTCTGCTCCGGATCGAGCACTTCCATCAGCGCCGCCGAGGGGTCTCCGCGAAAATCGCGCCCGAGCTTATCCACCTCGTCGAGCATGAACACGGGGTCATTCACCTCCGCGCGGCGCAGGCCCTGAAGTACCTGTCCCGGCAGAGCGCCAATGTAGGTGCGCCTGTGACCGCGGATCTCAGCCTCGTCATGCATGCCGCCGAGTGAGATACGAACGAACTTCCTGCCCATCGCCCGAGCAATGGATTTCCCCAGCGAGGTCTTTCCAACACCTGGCGGCCCAATAAAGCACAGGATCGGGCCCTTCATGTTGGGTTGCAGTTTCTTCACCGCAAGATAATCGAGGATGCGCTGCTTCACCTTTTCGAGGTCATAGTGATCCTCGTCCAGGATTCCCTGCGCTTTGGCGATATCGATTTCCTCGGAACCGGAGGACTTGGACCACGGCAGAGCCGTCATCCATTCGAGATAGGTGCGCGCCACCATGTACTCCGCCGAAGCTGGAGTCATGCGCTGCAGACGAGTTAACTCGCGTTCGCATTCCTTCTTCGCCTCTGCCGGCATGCCGGAAGCTTCGACCTTCTTGCGGAGCTCGTCTACCTCTGCCTGCGAGTCATCGGATTCGCCGAGCTCTTTTTGAATGGCCTTCATCTGCTCGCGAAGCAAATACTCACGCTGGCTTTGGCTGACTTGCTCCTGGACTTGTTCCTGAATCTTGTTCTTGAGTTCCAGGACTTCGAGTTCTTTGCTCAGTTCACGAATCAGTGTCTCCAACCGCTTGCGGACCGAGGCGGTTTCCAACAATTCTTGACGAATCAAAGTATTCAGCGACGGCAACATGCCGGCAATAAAATCGGCAAGCCGGCCGGGATCATCCATATTCATGATGACGGTTTGTAGATCGTCGGAGAGTTGTGGAGATCTTGAGACAACTTCTTTAAATAGCGCCTGTGCATTGCGCTCCAGCGCCTGCAACTCGGAATCTTCAGGTCCGATGATATCCGGCTGCGCTTCTACGCGCGCCCGCATATAGGGACGCAAACTGATCACTTCCTGTACGCGAATCCGCTGCAATCCTTCGAGAAAGATGACCATATTGCCGTTTGGCATCTTCACTGTCTTGTGCAGCTTCGCCACCGTGCCGACGGCGTGCAAATCCGCAGGGCTAGGGTCGTCGACTCGTGGGTCGAGTTGCGCTACCACGCCAATGAGCTTCTCTTCTCCCTGTAGCGAACCAACCAAGGCCAGAGAGGTTTCCCGGCCGATCGGAAGAGGAAGTACCGCGCCGGGGAACAGAACGATGTCCCGCACCGGCAGAACCGGCAGCTCATCAGGTATAGAAACTGGTTTATCGGTCATTGGAGTCTCCGGAAAGAGCCCCAACTGCACTGAGGCACTTTACCTTCCATGAGTTTAGATGCCAGAAGGGGCTGATAGTTTCAGCACCCTAGCAAAATAATAATCAAATCAGTTGAGTGTGTTACGCTAATCTTTGTACCATGCCATCATGGGATGCGCAAGGCCTCCCGAGACACATAAATAACACCAATGTGTTTAATCACTTAAGCCGTTACAGCGCTTCCCGCGATGCCGCATCTCTAATGTCCTGAGGCCTTTTTAACGTATTCCAGGGCCTCCTCGCGCGTTTTTAGTTGTCCTTCCAACTGCGCATCCTCGACCGCCTGTAAGATCGTCTTGAATTCCGGTCCTGGTATAAATCCCATTTCAAGTAGGTCGTCTCCGGTAATCAGCCTAGCGGGTCTGACCTCTTCGGCCGGGGTATTCGCAATGAAGGAGCGCACATACTCCCAGTTGTCCAGATTCCCGTGGCTAGCAAGGCAGTCTAGCCGGTGCAGCGCCAGGTGCTCCTCAAACCTGGGCAGCCGGACAAAGCGCTTCAGCGTTGACTCCCGCATATTTTGCACATCCTTGAAGCGCATATGGTTTGCAACTAAGCTCATCACCTGCTCGGTGGCCTCGTTCGAAAACCGCAGCCGCCGGCAAATCTGTTCGGCGATGCGCACGCCGACTTCGGCGTGACCGTCAAACCGGATGCGGTCACCGGTCTCGACTGCTGAGCGAAACGTAGCGGGTTTACCGATATCGTGGAGCAGCACACCCCAGGCCAGCGTCATGGTGCGAGCGTGGGCGGGAAGGTCGTTCAGCTTTTCCAACATGAGCAGAGTGTGAAGCCAGACGTCCCCCTCCGGGTGATATTCGGCTGGCTGCTGGACGCCCTTCAGGAGGGCCACTTCCGGCAGTGCCGGGGCGAGGAGCCGCGTCTCGCCCAGCAATGCAAAAGCGCGGTGCGCGGCGCCTTCGATGAGCATTTTGGTCAACTCGTCGCGCAGACGCTCCGCGGAAACCGTCGTTACTTGCGGTGCGAGTTGTTGAATCGCCAAGAGGGTGCGGATTTCGATTCCATAGCCAAAGCGCGCGGCAAAGCGAATCGCGCGCAAAAGGCGCAACCGATCTTCCGAGAAACGTTGTTGCGGGTCACCGATCGCCCGGATAATTCCGGAGCGCAGGTCCCGCTGCCCTCCGGCAAAATCTAATACGTCACCGGTGGCAGGGTTCATCATCATTCCATTGATGGTGAAATCGCGCCGAGCCACATCCTCTTGCGGCGTCTTGGCAAAAATCACTTGGTCGGGGTGGCGGCCATCGGAATAACCGACGTCGGAGCGAAACGTCGCAACTTCTACATGGAGGCCATCTTCGATGACGATGACAACGCCAAATTGCGCGCCAACTAGGACCCCGCCGGGGAATAACTCGGCGACCTGCTGTGAGGTGGCGTCGGTCGCAACATCGTAATCCGCAGGTTCGCGACGTAGGAGCAAATCGCGAACGCAACCGCCCACGAAATAGGCTTGAAAACCTCGTTCGGATAGCTTCAGGCAGATTTTTGCTGCCAGCGCTCTAGCTTGGATAGACGAGTTCGGCACCGGCGCCATGACGGGGATTATCCGCCAGAAGAAGGGCCGCTCCAAGCTTTCCAGGAAAGTGTGTTGCGCCAGGGCTACGAAACGGGCGTGGAAACGACGCGAAGAACCAGGCAGGTGATATCGTCATGCTGCCTCGCATCGCCAGTGAAGTCGGCCACGCCTGACATCACGGAATCTCGCACCTGCGCAGCGGAAAAATCTTCCGTCTGTGCGGCGATCTGTAGCAACCGCGGTTCGCCGAAATCATCGCCCTTCTCGTCCCAGGCTTCGACTACACCATCGGTGAAGATGATCAGCGTGTCGCCCGGTGCGAGTTGTACACTTCCGGTCTCATAAGGCACATCCGGCATTACACCAAGCGGCACGCCGCCTTTTTCGAGGCGCTCGATCATTCCGGACTTACGCCGCAAGATGGGGAAGTTATGTCCGGCATTTACGTAAGACATTTCCAGACTTTCCGGATTAAGTTCAGCTAGGAATGCGGTGGTGAAGCGCCGGCCCCCTGCGCTGTGCGCGCAAGAATAGCTGTTCAGCCTCAAGACTAAGTCTTCTAGACTCGAAGGCAGCTCAGCAAGGGAGTGCAAGCTTGCTTGTAACGTTGCCATCAGTAGTGCGGCGGGGACACTTTTCCCGACCACGTCGGCGACCACCAGGAGTAAGTGCGGTGTCGCCGCGCCAGAAGTCGCAGAGCCCAGCTGCGCGGTAAGCCGACCGCGCCAAAAGGCGTCGTAGTAGTCGCCCGAGACTGTGTTGGCCGGCCGTGTCGCAAATGCGATTTCAACACCGGGAACCGCAG
Source organism: uncultured Acidobacteriota bacterium (assembly GCA_963703805.1). Classification (GTDB taxonomy): domain Bacteria; phylum Acidobacteriota; class Terriglobia; order Acidiferrales; family UBA7541; genus DASTCZ01. The sequence goes on from CAVPFO010000002.1 coordinate 810,931, forward strand.
GCGCCTCGGTCGGCACGAGCCAGCCCTGGATTTCACGAGCAATCTGCAGATCGCGCTTCATAGCCACGCGGTCCGCGAGCTCGAGCGCCAACAGTAAAAAAAGAATTACAGCCGCTAAAAGCGAAAGATCGTGCTTCTCATCGAGCGCTGAAAACAGCAGGAGTCCGAACGCCCCCAGCAATAGCACCCGCTTCGGGGGCGAAAGCTTCAGGATCAGAGCCCAAAAGAAAGACCGAAAGATGAAAAATCCACGCTTCCAGGAGTTGGCCTGCTCCGTTTGCCAATCGACATCGCGGGAATATAGGCCATAACCCTCTTTCGCTTCGGTAGCGAACTGCCGCCATAGGGCCTCGGCCTCGAGTCCGGCCGTGACGCGACGCCAGAACTCGCGGAGCCGGAACCAGAATGGCCTTCGAGGACGTGTGGGCTTGGGCGGCCGCGAGGCCGCTTGCTGTGCCTGAGTATCAACCATCGGAACAATTATACCGGGACGCGATGATCCGGGCTGAGGGTCGGTCTAGTTATCGCCGCCGGATGAGCCCTTTTCGTCATCGTGGCCGAGCGAGCCACCAAATTGCAGCTTGGAGAAACCGAAGCGATCGCGAAGTTGATCCGCTGCCTTGGCAAGGCGCGAAAGTTTTTTACGCCGCGCCGCTTCCAGCAAATCCAACTGCTGTTCGCCATGGAAGAAAGAGGAAATCTCGGCGCCCAATAATCTCACTTTTTGCGTCTCCCAACGCGAATCGAACAGGTCGCGGAGCGTTTCAAGGATCACAGTGTCCAGATCGGAAGGAGCCGCAAGAGTGCGCGAATGCGAAGTCGTGCGGAAATTCGCATAGCGAATCGTAAGCGTAATGGTCTTCGCGGTGAGGCCCGCCTCCCGCACGCGTTTCGTAACTTTCTGTCCGAGATGGCTCAGCATGGAGTGGAGTTGTACAGCATCATCCGTATCGAAACCGAACGTATGGTTATGGGAAATGGATTTCGGCTCGGCATCAAGAACGAACTCAAATGCGTCACCACCGCGGGCCTTGCGATACAGCGCCACACCCCATCTGCCAAATGTCTTCTCCAGCGTCTCTTGCGGTATATCCGCCAACTGGCCCACGGACCGAATTCCAATTCCATGGAGCGCCGCTTCGGTCACTTTCCCAATGCCCGGAATTCGACGAACGCCAAGAGGAGCCAGAAATTTTTCTTCGGAACCGGCCGGGACCCAAAGCAGCCCGCTCGGCTTTGCTTGGTCGCTCGCGACCTTAGCCACGAGCCGCGTGGCGGCGAGCCCACCCGAACAGGGCAATCCCGTTGAGCTCCGAATTTCCGCGAGCAGCGCATGGGCCGCGGCCAGTGGCGGACCGTGAAGGCGCTCCGTTCCGGCGAGATCGAGATAAGCCTCATCAATGGAAGCCATTTCCACGATCGGCGTGAAACGCGCCAGGATCGCGACCACACGGTCGCTCCACTCACTGTAGAGTTCGTGACGGTTATCGAGAAAGATGGCGTGTGGGCATAGCTTTGACGCGGTGCGTAGGGGCATCGCGGAATGTACGCCGAAACGCCGTGCCTCGTAGCTGGCAGACGTGACCACCCCTCGCGCATCAGGACGCCCGCCGACGATGACAGCCTTGCCGCGCAGGTCAGGCCTCTGTAGCAGCTCGACCGACACGAAAAACGCGTCCATATCCAAATGCAGAATCGGAGTAGACCCTAGCGCCCCGCCGGCCGCTCCTGCCGGACCATCATGCTTAGCGCGAAATTGGACCAATTTCGGCATCGGGCTACTTTATCACTCCGCGAAAGGCATTTGCTCAGGTCGGCGTTTAAGGGGCTAGTCGGCGCCACGTTTCATCAGGTGTTCTATCCCATTGAGCGAGAGGTGTTGAAGATTGCCGAGCGTGGCGCTTCGTGCGAGTGTTACGAACATGGCCCACGCGCAGCTTGAGTTTCGTTCGCGTCGCTAGATCTTCGTTGCCGAGATCACGCGGGGAATGCCAGCCAGATCCATGGTTGCGCTGACTTGGCACCAACCATGCCCAGCATCGAGCAAATCGCTGACGGGCTCGAAAAGACCCAAGCCCAGCTCCATGACGATCGCCCCTCCACGCTTCAACCTCTGTTGCGCTTGCGCGATCAGTGGCCGATAAAGATCCAATCCATCGGCACCCGCGAATAAAGCAATGCCCGGCTCGTGGTCGCGCACGTCCGGCGGTAAGGCCGGGCCGTCGCTCCGGCTGATGTAAGGCGGATTGCTAACGATCAAATCGAACTCCGCCGGGCCACCCATCGTCCGCAGCAAATCGGATTCCATGAACTCGACGCGATCCGCGACGTTATGGCGAGCGGCGTTCCGTTGTGCAACCGCGAGCGCCCCTGCGGAAATATCGCTCGCCCAAATTCTGGCGGCGGGAAGTTCCTTGGCCAGCGCCACGGCGATGCAGCCGGAACCGGTGCCAACGTCCGCGATCTCAAGGCGCTGATTCTTTTTGTCAGAACCGATGCGCTTCAATGTGACTTCAACCAAGTGCTCGGTTTCGGGCCGGGGAATCAGCACGTCACGGCTCACCTCAAGTTCGAGTCCCCAAAATTCCTGCTTCCCCGTCAAGTATTGGGTCGGCACGCCTGCCACCCGTTCGGAGATCAATCGAGAGAATTCTTCGGAGCGCTCTGGAGAAATTATTTCCTCGGGATGAGCGTAGAGCCATGCGCGATCGGACCCGAGCACATGCATCAACAGCAGCTCGCTTGCGAGCGCGGCCGAAGGCGTGCCCGCGGCTTCCAGACGTTGAATTCCGGAGCTGAGCGTTGCACGCACGGTGCTGCCGCTGGACCTCACAGGTTGAGGCGCGCCACCCTGATTAGGCTGCATCGAGTTCCTGCTTGAGACGCTCGGCTTCGTAATGCTGCACCAGCCCGTCCACCAGCGCCCCGAGCTTACCATCCATCACTTCCGTCAATTGATGAAGCGTCAGGCCGATGCGATGATCGCTCACGCGATTCTGCGGGAAATTGTACGTGCGAATCTTCTCAGACCGATCACCTGAGCCGATCTGACCTCGCCGCTCCGCGGCAATTTGCTCGTGCTGCTTATTTTGCTCCATCTCGTACAAGCGAGCACGAAGCACGCGCATGGCCTTCGCGCGATTCTTGATTTGCGACTTCTCGTCTTGCTGCGACACAACGAGGCCGGACGGAAGATGCGTGATGCGCACGGCGGAGTAAGTCGTATTCACGGATTGCCCGCCAGGACCCGAGGAACAAAACGTATCGACGCGGAGATCTTTGGCCTCGATCTTGATGTCGATTTCATCGGCCTCGGGCAGCACCGCTACCGTCGCCGCCGATGTGTGGATGCGGCCCTGTTGCTCGGTGGCTGGCACGCGCTGCACGCGATGGACGCCGCTTTCGTATTTCAATTTCGAATACACTTTGCGGCCCTGAATCGCGGCTACGATTTCCTTCACACCGCCGAGCGAAGTGGGCGAACTCTCGAGCACTTCCACCTTCCACCCCTGCGTTTCGGCATACCGTGAGTACATGCGGAAGAGTTCGCCGGCGAAGAGACCCGCTTCGTCCCCCCCGGTGCCGGCACGTATCTCCAATATGACGCTCTTCTCGTCGTTCGGATCCTTTGGCAGCAAAAGAAGCTTCAGTTCGTGCTCGATCGTGTCCTTGCGGCCGGCAAGCTGCTTTTCTTCTTCATGCGCCATCTGGCGCAACTCCTGCTCCTCGGATTCCGCCGCCATGAGCTTGGCTTCATGCAAACCTTTATCCACCTGCTTCCATTCCCGGTACTTGGCGACGATTTCGCCCATCTCGGCATGCGTCTTCGCCAATTTCTGGAATCGAGCCGAATCGGCCAGGACCTCGGGCGAGGAAATCTGCGCCGTCAACTCGACGTAGCGCACCTCAATCTGGTCGAGTTTTTCGTACAGCGTGGCCATCGGTTGGTCCTCCTCGAGGGACCGGAACGGCTCTGGATTTAGGTGTGACGGGAGTTTCTAGACGTCACAGCGTCTCTGTTTGGGCGAAACGAGAGGAGAGGCTAATAAAAGGGGGCGAACATGTCAGTATTTCCAAATCCAGAATAGCGCGGCACTCGGAGACTGTCAAAGGGTCTGTCCCCTCTCACGCCCGCGTGGCACGCCAGTCGGGCCCTGCATCAATCGGCAAAACCGAGCGGCGCACCCTCATCAAACGAGTTGCCGGCGGGCTCAGGCCTTTCGCTCCGCGCCCTCTTCAGCGGGCAAAAACGACCGGTGCACGCGGTAGAGCACAAACGAAGTCGCTGCCCCGGCGGCCAATCCCTGCCAAATTCCGCTGCGGTCCGAAAGCGTCGCTTGTCCAAAAAAAATTTGCGCCCAGCGTCCGTAACCCAAGCCGCCCGTTCGTTGATCGATCGCCGCCCCGACCATTCCCAGCACGACAAATACCAGCAGAAAAATCCCCGCGCCGCCCACCACCCAGTGCCAGGCCTCCGACCATCGCAGGGGAACCGAAACCCGCCGCAATAGAAACGCCGCGACGATTTGCGGAAACCAGCCAAAAATCGTTCCAATAAAAAACGCCTCGAGCAATCCCCCCGCCCAACTGGTGCCGATTCCGCGATTCGGACGTGCCGTGATGAAATGCGCCAGCGTGTAGAAAAAGCTGCCGCAGACGACACCGGCAAGATAGTACGCAAGGCTTCCCCGGCGCGTCATATGCGGCGCTGGATGCGGGGGAAATCGGTCCAGACCTTGACTCCGCAGAAATGCGAACCTTCGGTGCAGATGGGCGTGGCCACGCCGGCCCGGATGTAGCATGGCGGCCCGATGTAGCGGGCCAATTCAGGCACGGCGTCGCGAAGTTGTTCGAGCTCTTCCATAGAAGCTTGATAAATCTCCTCTTGAGCGTTGAAGCAAGTGCGCATCGTCCACTTGTGCAACAGATGCAGGAGCGAGCCGGTTTCCACCAAGCGGATAGACTTCGCATTCGGCAGCACATAGAGTGCAATTTCGAGCGGCACGCCACGCTCCAGCAGTTCATTCTTCGCCGCCCACGCCTCCGCCATCGCCTGCGCGTAAACTTCGCGTGCATGCGGATTTTCCGCAATCAGCATCGGGGTCAAGAAATCTGGAGCATGCGTGTCGGCCAGCGTCAGCAGAGGACGCGAACCGGGCACCATGCGATGCCGTTGATCCTGGCTATCCGCCGTGTGGCTGATCTTCTTCGCAAACGTGAAGTTCGCGTGCTGCAGGGCGCGCATCATCGGCGCATGGACACCAATATTGAGCGTCTGCAAGCGATAGGGATTGCGTGCGGGATTCAGCAGCCGGTCAATCGCTTCCGCGTCGGAACAGGCCGACTCCGTTAGCCCTACGACCGCGCGATACGCTTCCGCCATCACACGCGAAGCGTGTGGAGAATAATCCACAAGCTTCGAGGTGCGGCCTTCGAGCTTGCGGTCGAATTCCCGCGCGAACGCTTCCCCATTCGAGGCGGTCGAGGTTGCGCGATCAAATTCCGGCATTTCCTCGAGTGGTGAATTGTCGAATCTCTCGAAGAATTGCGGATCGAGTTCGCTCGCCCTCTCGACCATGGCATTAACGATCGCACACGACTCCGCCGGCGTGTCGCATGCCCGCTGCATGCGCCACAAACGGTGCAGCACGATACCGGAGAGCGTGTGCACCATGGTGGTCGCGGCGGCGACGGGGAGAACGTAGCGCGCGACTTCGATGGCCCGCTTCTCTGCTTGTCTCTCTACTTTTTGGACGCGGCGCGGGTGAGAAAGCCTTCCCACATGCCAGATGTCGCCCAGAATTTCGCGCGCGCCCGGTTCGAGGATCGCCGTCAAATTGCGGTAGTGAGTCCACGCTCGCGCGATCGCACGTTCATAGATGTGTCGTTCGGGTTCGCCAAAACCAGGGCCGCTCGGCGGCACATATGCGAGTGCGCGATCCAATCGAACGTAGCGTTGGCTCTGCTGCTCGGAGTTGTAAAACGGATGCGCGTGCAGGAAAGACCACGTAAATTGCCGGCTTACATTTTCCAACCCAAATTCAAAGTGCGCGTGCTGCCATACCGTGTGGTGGCCGCCAAAAAAAGTTGCTGCGCCGATATTCAGCCGCTGCTTCTCGGTGATCTCTTCGGGTGAAATGATGCGCGACGAATAGCAAGTGCGCGCCGCTGCTATGGCCGAATCGTAAGGATGCGCGAACGCGTTGCGCAGCGTTACGCGCGCCTCGGCAGCTTCGACAACTATGGAATCGGGCCGGTCAGCCCGCGGCAAAGGTTGAGTTGCCATCGGTCACAGACATTCTACACCGGGAACGAATGTCTTGAGTTTCCGCTCGGTGGCTGGCGCACTTGCTAAGAACGGCGAAAACGCGCCAAAGAAAAAAACCGCTGCCTTCGACGCTACTTCGCTTTGGCTTCTTTGGGTTTCTGCGCGTTTGCGTACTTGCGCTGGAAGCGTTCGACGCGGCCGGCCGTATCCACCAGCTTCTGCTTACCCGTGAAAAATGGGTGGCAGTTCGAGCAGATTTCGACCTTCAGCATTTGGCCCTTCATCGTGGAACGCGTCTGAAAGGAATTGCCGCAGGCGCAGTGCACGGTGACGGGATGATAGTCGGGGTGAATTCCTTCTTTCAAGAGGCCCTCCTCGCGGCCGATCTGCACGGCAAGCGTGGCGCACTTGCACGCGTCGCTAGGCTGCGGAAGATGTAAGAATACGCGATCCGTCAAGAAAAAGCCAAATGGCCCAGGGTTAGCTGTTGCGAGCAGAAGCCAAGCTGGCAGTAAGCTGCTGACCGGCAATACTTTACGGCAACAGGAAAAAGGCAACTTGACCGGTTCGCAAGAGACCGCGCTAGTGTGCCCGCGCGAGCTTGCTAGGTTTCCGCGCAGGTTTCCGTTTAGTCCACCAATAAAGCAGCGCACCCGCCAATCCCAGCACCAGGATGCCGATCAGAACGTACAGGGTCGGCCGCTCGTGACTCACGATCCAGTGGAGAATCTGGCGGCCGTAGCGCGCTCCGAGAAATGCCAGCAGTGTGTACCGCACCGCCCTGCCAATCGTGAAGGCAACCAAAAAGCGGTTGCGGGGGTACTGCATAGCGCCGGCAGCGATCACGAAAGGGACCATCGGTGCGGGCGGCGGCAGCAGTGCCGGGACCAGAATCGCTCCGAACCCCCAGCGCTTGACGATCGCGTTTACACGTTTCATGTGCGGTTTGGACAACTTTCTTTCCAACATTTTCAGGCCACGCTTTTGCGCCAATCGATAGGTCAGAAATGCTCCGAGCACGGACCCCACGGTCGCCATAAGTGCGTAATAGAGCCATAGCTCATGTTCTCGCGCGGCAAGTACGATGGTCATAGCGTCAAGGCTTCCCGGAATCGGAACGAGCGAACTGTCCAAAATGCCCAGAGGAATCAGACCGATCCCTCCCAGCCGGTAAAACCAATGGCCCACGGCGCGGGTCGTGCTCCGCTGAGCAAGTACGAACAGCCACGCGGCTACACGTCGAATGGAAGTGAAGCCTACTAGGGCATTTGGCATCGGAGGGAGATATTTGCCCAGTTGTTTGACGAAAACGAGTGAGATTTGGTTCCGCTCGCGACTGGGAGCAATCTATCCGCGTGGCTTGCGGAGGGTTTATTCGATCCTTGACAGCTCGCTTCGACAACGTTACCGTGGTTGTCTATCTAATGACCTTGGATCATCAGTTTCGGAGTCTGGTTCGCGGCCTGACGACCGTCGCTAGCGTCCGCGCCCTCAATCTACTGGCCTGCTCCTGTTGTATGCGCATGTGTTGCTGTACAGCAATCATAATGCGGGGCGGCCCGGAAATTTAGCCACAAGATTACACTGGAATTCAAGGGCCGCTCTTACCGAGCGGCCTTTTTTATTTTACGGAGGATTTGATGCCAGCCACAAAGAAACCCATTGCCATTTACTATGAACATCCGGATTGGTTTCGTCCGCTTTTTACGGAACTCGACCGGCGCGGTACGCCTTATGTCCGGCTCGATGCGCGGCATCATCGCTATAGCATTGACTCGAAGAACGGCGATTTCTCGCTGCTTTTCAATCGCATGAGCCCTTCCGCATATACGCGCGGGAATGCCAACGGAATCTTTTATACGTTGAGCTACTTGGCGCATCTCGAGGAGTCGGGTACGCGCGTGGTCAACGGGCATCACGCCTTTACCGTAGAGACGTCGAAGGCCATGCAGCTCTCTCTGCTGGAAAACCTTGGCCTTCCCTACCCGGCCGCGCGCGTGATCAACCATGCCTCCGAAGCGCCGGCGGCAGCGCAAGGTTTGCGGTTCCCTGTGGTGGTGAAACCGAACATCGGCGGAAGTGGTGCCGGCATTACGCGGTTTGACAGCCTGAAGGAACTGCAACGCTCCGCCGGTGCGGGAACGATCGAGCTCGGGCTCGATAGCACCGCTCTGGTGCAGGAATACATTCCCGCCGAGGGTGGCTTCATCACGCGGGTGGAAGTGCTCGGCGGCAAATATCTTTATGCGATTCGCGTGTACCTCTCGGGTGACGGGTACAACCTCTGCCCGGCCGATATCTGCCACACCACCGATGGCAAGGAGCTTGCGCGCTCGGCATGTCCCGTGGACGCGCCGAAGAGCGGCTTGCGCGTGGAAGGCTACAAACCGCCCGAAGAGGTAATTTCCGCGGTCGAACGCATCATGGCGGCCGCGAAGATTGAAGTCGGTGGCGTGGAGTACATCACCGATGCGCGCGACGGCGAAATTCTCTACTACGACATCAATGCTCTTTCGAATTTCGTGGCCGATGCGCCGCGGGTGGTCGGACTCGATCCCCACGCGCGATTGGCCGACTACCTCGAAGCGGAGGCGCGACCATGAGATACGGTTACTGGCTACCCGTTTTTGGCGGCTGGCTGCGGAATGTTGATGACGAGGGCATGCAGGCCAACTGGAGTTACGTGAGCCGGCTGGCCCGGCGCAGCGAGGAGATTGGCTACAACCTTACCTTGATTGCGGAATTGAATCTCAACGATATTAAGGGACCCGCTGCCCCCTCAATGGACGCATGGTCGACCGCAGCCGCGCTTGCGGCCGTTACTTACAGGTTGGAGCTGATGGTCGCGGTACGTCCTAATTTCCACCTGCCCGCACTGTTGGCTAAGCAAGCGGCAAATATCGATCACATCAGTAATGGCAGGCTGTCGCTGAATGTCGTTTCATCCTGGTGGGCGGACGAAGCGGGTCAGTACGGTGTGCCATTCGAACAGCACGACGATCGTTACGCGCGCACGGCCGAATGGCTTCGCGTGCTCAACGGCGTTTGGTCAAACGAGCGTTTTTCTCACTCCGGCCGCTACTTCACTGTGGAAAATACTTCACTAGCACCTAAGCCGGTGTCGCGACCGAGGCCAATTCTTTACGCGGGAGGAGAATCGGAAGCAGCGAAGGAAATGATTGCGCGCGATTGTGACGCCTACGTGATGCATGGCGATGCCCCCGACCGCATCCGGCAACGCGTGGACGACCTTTCCGAGCGGCGCGCCCGCCTGGGGTTGGCGCCGATGCAGTTTGGCATGGCCGCCTACGCCATCGTGCGCGATACGCCCGAGGAAGCAGCCGCCGAACGGACCCGCATCACCAACGTGCAACAAACGGCTGCGGGCTATGGAAATTACCAGCAATGGCTGGCGGGCACTAAGCTCGAGCAACAGGTCTCGTTCGAAGACTATTCCGTATCGAATCGTGGCCTTCGCGCCGGGCTCGTAGGGACGCCCGAGCAGGTGGCAGCGCGTATCGCGCAATACGAGCGAGCAGGCGTTAATCTGCTGCTTCTGCAATCTAGCCCGCAATTCGAAGAGATGGAGCGCTTCGCTACGGAAGTAATCCGGCCCGGGACCACGCAAGTAGCAGCTCGGGCGTAGGATCGATTCGCAAACTCGACTGATCTGAAGCTTTTTGCTTGTGGCAAATAGAGGGACAGGTTAGCTTTTCGATGATGCGATTTGAAGTCTCCAATCTAGCGAACAGCGCTGCCGCTGCGGTGGAAATCCCGTGGCGTGATGCGCAGGGCGAAAATTACGCCGATTTGCGTGAAAATGCCTCCGCGATCACTGGAATCGCGGCCGCGCGAGAAAATCTCCCCATGGCGGCTTTCTTGACGGCCCTGAACGGTGACGGCTCGATCTTTTCGACCGTCCGCGCAAAAACCTGGATCGATTCGAATGTTTCGTCCGGGGAGAATACGGAGAGCATATTCCATTCGCGCGTGGACCTGATCTTCAGCGATTTGAAGCTCAATACTCAAGAACATCAAGAGGACGCGGTTCGCCGTCTGATCGAGCTATGGATGAAGGAACCCGCATCGGACAGCTTCTCTGCGCGCCTGGAAATCAGGCCTTGCCATCTTCAGGGAACCAGTAATGCGGCCGCCCTACGAATTATCTTGTCCGGCCGCGGCAGTACGCACGATCATGCGCGCATGCGGTGGGGATTGGGCATCACCAAGGTTCAGCAGTCGCTGCTGTTCGTTTCCCGTATGCTGCGGCAGAAGCTAGGTATCGAGGCCGGCCCGCAGGTTTAGGGGACAATTTGCTGCGTGTATTCGGTTTCTACATTTTCGAAAAACACTCCCTGAAATTGGCCGGGCTCAAGACGCGGCAGGCGAAGCTCGATTTTGTGCTCGCGATCGGGCACGATCGCCGAGATGTCCGCATAAAACCCGACAAAGCTACGCGCATTCCGCCGAATCGAGGAGTACGCTTTCGTGAGAGGAATTGAATCGCCATCGATCACAAGCGCGGCATCCATATCCTCTTTCGGCTCCGCAATCTGGACAAAAAGCAGCAAGCGCTCCGGGACAAGCCATGGGGTCTTCAAGTCCTCAGCCGTCCACGGAATTGGCCACGCCTCGTGTCTCGATTTTAGCTGCTCGAAGATCCTCGCTGGTATTCGAAATGTAGAGTGGAACGCGCCCCCTGCGAATTCCGGATCGTAGGCGCCTGCTTGCTGCATGGTTTCGAATGCTTCCCCGGCAAACTGTACCGGGATCGTGATGCCATTTGGTTCTGACCTAAAGCGTTGCGTTTGACCGTTGACGCTCACATGCGCAACATGCACCCCGGCTGGCAAACGTATGAATAAATCCGCAGCGGTACCCACGGCACCTGAAACGCCTGTTAAAGAAAGCACCCGTCCGGTTAAACCCGCGGCGCCCGGCGCATTGAAAAGCATCGGCTCGTCGACCTTATTTTCTACCGGACGGATTCGGAGTACTGTCGCACTCCCGCCCTCGAGCGGAATCGACACAGCATCTCCAAATCGCCAAAAACCGGCGCCAGGTTTCCCGATACGAAGTCCCGGGCGCGCGTATATCTCTTCCAGGAGAAAGCGGCCGCCTCCCTTCAAACCAATCGACCCATCTAGCTTGAAATCCGCACTGAGTCGACGGCCATTCGGATTGAAAAGAAAAATGTAGCCGTGATCTCCCAGAATTGTGGAGGTACCGTCTACCCGGTCGAGCTGCGGTTGGCCAATGATAAATCGCGCGTGAAGAAGATAAGCGCGGTTTTGATCGGTCCACTCGACCCACTTACGGAAGAAAGCGATGTCAGCCGCGGAAAAGTATTTGAACTCGGCAAGGTCGCGCGCCGGAATCATGTCCATTACATTATTCAGCCCGCCAACGGCAATCGAGGAAAGCAACGAATAACGCCAACCTAAATAATCCCAATCGCGCCGGCGAAAGGCGGTTTCCACCTCGTTTCCGCTATCGTCGAGGCGCGGCGTCTGGTGGGTGACATACCCGGGCATCAGTTCGGGCGGGCAAAAATCGCGAACGCGGTACTGATACGCTGTGTAGCGTTCCCGATCAGCCGAAACGCGATCGAAATGAAGGTCGGGGAACGGTACGAAGCTTTCCGGCTGTTCGTCGGTGGACGTTGGGTGCGGGTAAGAGCCCGCGAGCCACGTCCAAGGGCCATAGTTCTGATAACTTTGGCGGCCATCGATCGCGATATCGGGGATTTGACGGCGCAAGGTCTCGAGCACGCGCCGCCAGCCGCGCCATTGCGCATATTCGCTGGTTCCTGGCAGGTCCAGGAAGGTGTAATCGAACGCGTACCCGCCGATTCCCGCCCGGCGGTAGAAGGTCACCAGTTGCCGGACCAACCGATCCTGAAAACCGCGAAAGCCCAGGTTTGCTGCGTTATTTTTCTCTCCTGTGAGCCACGCCGGATTCTGTACGAACGGAAGAATTGGATATACATAAGCAACGAGCTTGATGTGGCGCTGCTGAGCATAGTCGAGCATTGCGCGCACCGACGCAGGGATCGGGCTGCGCGCCGGATCCCATTCGCCGCGGCGGATTTTCTGGCCCAAACCGAGCCAGAGGACATGTTCCCAATGCCAGTCGTCGACGTCATCCTTTCGAAGCGCGAGTTTCGAATTACTGGGCGCAAAGAGCAAGTGATCGGCGCCCATTGCGGCGGCGCGATCGATCACGCGCTTGTATTCCGTTCGCCCTTCCGGCGTTGCAATATCGATCTGATAGTCGTTAAGCGTCCAGCCGACCTCGATCTTCACGGTGCGGGCCTGATGCGGAAGCACGAAGGCGCGCACACAATTTTCGAATGCTTCTATTTCCGCCTGATCTTCGTGGGCTTGGCTCTCATGTGCCGCCGACTTCACCAGCGCCCACTCCGGCACAAGATTTACGGCAACCATCTGTTTCGAAAGAGCGTATGTTCCGATGCATGCGCGATCGCTTTCGAATGCGCCATCCACGGAATCCCAATCCATGTCGGCGGAGTAGTTGAGTTCGAATGCTCCACCATCATGAACGGCGTTGAGAAACGGATTCTGCACCAGCGCAAACAGCCCGCTACCACCGGCGAAGCGGAGGAAGACGCCGAAATCCTTGCCGGCGGCGCGTTTTTCCCAGGAGCGATTCTCTGGAACGTAGGCGGAATCGGCCGGTTCGGAGACTTCCTCACGAATTGGCGTGATCTTTCCAATATGGAAGGAACGCAGAGCGCCAATCGACGTTACGAAAACTTGCTTGCTGATAAACCGCCATCCCGGGCGAAGTTCATAAACGACTTCGATCTTGTCGGCGGACCCCAGAAAAACAAATTGGATCGACGATCCTTGAATTTCGACGCGAGGGTCCGGAAGATCTTCGCTCCGAATGGTTTGGCCGCTGAGTTCGATCGAGAAACCGTCGTGGGCGAATCGAAACTTTTGCTGCAAACCGAAGTCATGGATCTCGCGCAGTCCGCGGCCATCAAACCTTGCTGAAATCCGGGCATTTCGAAGCTCATGCGCAGGCGTCTCTGCCGCGCAGCGTGCGCCAGGCCACGCGGCTGCCAAAACGAACAGCATCCAAGACAATTTCGATTTCCGAGGCATTCGACTTCCCGTTCCTGGCCGCATCATATCCCAAGGCTTGCCCAGCCTGCCCATCACGCTATAATCCGCGCCGCCGGCTTGTGACACACGCGGCTGCGGAGGGTAGCAATGCGCAAATTAGCCCTTACAATTCTTCTGTTCGGTTTGCCTGGCGCTGTTTATGCGCAATCTGCCTCCGATTCTCTATCGCACTTAACCCAGCCGCAGGACTACGTCTTGAAGCGCTCCTCGAGCTACGACCGAACCGGAGGCAATGACGATTACCGGCCGCTGGCAGCGGGCCAAACACTGACTTTGCTGGACGAAAGCGGACCAGCCGAGATTTCCCATATCTGGATCACCATCGCCAGCGGCGAACATTACCATTTGAAGAAAATTGTGCTGCGCATGTATTGGGACGGCGAATCGGAGCCCAGTGTGGAAGCCCCGGTGGGCGATTTCTTCGGATTAGGACTCGGCGACTACTTTCTCTATCAGGCGATTCCGCTGTCGGTGGGAGGCGACAAAGCTCTGAATTGCTTCTTCCCGATGCCGTTTCAGAAGCACGCCCGCGTTACCCTAACAAACGAAGGCAAAGAGCAGGCTGATGCTGTTTATTGGAATATTGACTATCGTACTTACCGCGCACCGATCCGCGCCGGGACGCTCTATTTCCACGCGCAGTATCGCCAGGCAACTCCAAACGTCGCGCGCCCGAACGACAAAACGAATCTCGATGGCAAAGACAATTACGTCTGGATAGAAGCCACGGGCGCCGGCCACTTCGCCGGAGTGACCATGTCCGTGCTCGAAAACGCTGACGGCTGGTGGGGCGAAGGCGACGACATGTTTTTCGTGGACGGCGAAAAACTTCCTTCGATCAACGGGACGGGATCCGAGGACTACTTCCTGGGCGCGTGGGATTTTGGCGGCAAACAATTTTCGTACGGCCTGTTTGGAGCGCCGGTCGTGGGGGCAGAGCGGCAAGGCGCGCGCTGGTCGGTATACCGCTTTCACCTGGATTCGCCGATTCCCTTTACCAAATCATTACGTGCCACGATCGAACACGGGCACGCAAACGACCGCGGCGATAATTTCTATTCGGTTGCTTATTGGTATCAGACCGAGCCGCACGCGTCATTCCCCACCCTGCCGTTCGTAGAGGAGAGACTGCCCCGCGTCATTTTAGGTAGGTGATGTGCGCGCGCGACGCACGCCAAATCGGTCTCCCGGCGGCGCACCGAGTGGCGAATCTTCAACTCCGTGGGCAGCACCACTTGTTACCGGGGATCGCTTGCGCCTCGCCGTTTCATCAAACTTCGCTGTGACCGGACTGCGCCAAATGCTAGCCTTCCAGCGCAACGGCCGCACCGGCTTGTGCGGTCTTCAGGAACCGATCAACCTCCGCCCGGCTAGGAACAGCAATTTGCGCACCCAGGCGCGTGACGGAAAGCGCTGCCGCATGATTCGCAAAGCAGCACGCTCGGGCCGTGTCCAAACCTTCGCTGAGTGCGACGCCAAGCGCCGCGCCAAAAACATCACCCGCGGCCGTCGTATCGATCGCGTTGACGCGTGGCGCGGGAAAGAGCGTCGGCTTGGCGCCGGCCACGCTCACGCACCCTGGTTGCCCAATTTGACGATGACGCTAGCCGCGCCCATAGCTTGGAGCTTTCTTGCGATCACAACCGCCTGGGCAGGATCGAGCGTGCCAGGAGGGAGTCCTGCGAGTATCGCGGCCTCTGTCTCGTTTGGTGTGACGAAATCGACCTCCCGCAGTAATTCCGCAGGCAGAGGCGAAGCCGGCGCCGGGGCCGGATCGAGAATGACTTTTGCGCCGGCTTTGCGCGCGGCTATCGCGGCGGCCAGCACAGTTGGCACCGGATTTTCGAGCTGTAGCAGATACGATTTGAGCGCCGCGAATCTGCGCCCCATCTTGCGTGATGTGCTCGGGGGCAAACACGTCATTGGCTCCCGGGACGACAATAATTGAATTTTGACCGTTGTCAGCGACGAAGATCAGCGCCACACCACTTGCCCCGGGCACCGAGCGAATACCAGAAACATCGCAGCCGACCTTTACGAGGTTATCGCGCATTTCGCGGCCGAACTCGTCGTCGCCGATTCGTCCGAGCATCGCCACCGATCCGCCAAGTAACGCCGCGGCATAAGCTTGGTTCGCTCCCTTGCCCCCGGGTTCGGTGAAATACTTCGCGCCAATGATGGTTTCACCGACCACGGGAATACGCGGCGCAGTAGCCACCAAATCCATGTTTAGACTGCCGATGACAATGATTTTCGCCAGGGTGGGTCTCCCTTCCTTCTAAGTCCAACCGGCCGGTGCACGATTTGACCAGCTCTCGGAAAATCCGACTACTGTTTCGCTGCCAAATCTTTCAACATGAGTGGGTCGTGCGCGCCTGGAGTTGGGGCCGTCATCAACTTCACGAACAATTCGTCGAATTTTTTGACGTCCACATCCATCTGCGCGTTCACGATCTGAACATCGAGATCCGGTTTCACGTGATCCGACCAAATCAGAGTGTCTCCATAGCCCGCGCCACGATCGAGATTGATATCCATAAAGACTTTTCGGATATTGGTGATCATCGTCGGGTCGACCCAGGAGGCTGCGGCAAGCTCATCCCATAGATAGCCTCTGCCCACGTGAGCGTATTTTGCGATGTACTGCGCCACGGGTGACTGCACTTTCACAATCTGATCAAACATTTCCTGAGTCAACTGCGTCTCAATGGACACGTCTACCGTGGTGGCTTGAATGCTCGGCCAATGCGCTCGCAATACGATGTGCGAAGCCTCTGGATCGAACCATAGATTGAATTCGTGGCGCGGATTGGTGGCAAATTCGGGACTGTCGCTGCGCGGATTGAGACTGCTGCCCATCAGCACTAATCCTTTCGAGAGTTCCGCAAACTGCGGATCGAGCGTGAGCGCCATGGCCAGGTTCGTCATGGGTCCGCCCGCGTAGATCGTGACTTCATGGGGATGGGCGCGCACGGTACGAACAAGAAAGTGAGCCGCATCTTCGGCGGAGGCCTTCTTAGTGGGATTCCCCTCGCGCAAAGGTGGCACTTCGAACGGTCCGTGGCTATTGGGGCGCGTCGAAAAGGCTCCCAGGTAGGTCACCGTTCCATACATTTTCTCCCACAACAAAGTCCATTCCTTGGTGCGCACCAGCGGAAACGACGCGCCCGCCACCACGGGAATGTCGGAGCGTCCGACGAGTTCGAGCAGGCGCAAGGAATGTTGCACTTCCTCGTCGCGCCAAGCGTCGCCGGTTACCACCGTCACACCCAACACGTCCACGTCAGGCGCCTGCAGCAGAACCAGAAGCGACATCAGGTCGGTTCCGCCGGGTCCCGCGGTATCCTGATCGAAGATAATCATGCGCTTCGCTTGTGCCTGCGTTGCGCCGGCCATGGCCAACAAGCCGATGGCCAGGCCCAGCCAATTTTGAATTCTCATAACCCTTCCTTCGTCAGCCTTCATAGGCCAACGCGATCATGATCACAGCGCCCAAGTAGGCGAGGAACATCAGCGTCAGATAGCTCCAAGCTTTGCCGTCAGCCCCGCGAAATTCCTTCCACACCAATACTCCCCAAAGCGCGGCAATCATCGGCGAGGATTGTCCGATTGCGTACGAAATCGCGACACCCACGAACCCCGCCGCAATGAAATTGAAGCAACTACCGAAGCCCCAGATGATTCCGCCAAAGAGGCCCAAAAAGTGATCGCGTGCCGGCGCCTTCCAGAACCCGGAGAAGGAAACGGGCTCCCCGAGCAGCGGATGGCTCATTAAATAGGGGTTGACCAAGAAGCAGCACAAAAATGCCCCGAGGCTGAAAAATACAGCCACCCCGTAAGGAGTGAGCGGATGTGTGTAGGTGAGTGACTTCGTCACAAATGGAGCGAAAGCCCCCATCAGCAACCCGGAAATCACGTTAATCACGATTCCCTTGCGCGTGACAGCGACGCCGCCGCTCAGCCGCTTGTAAGCCATCGCATCAAAAACAATCGCAGCCGTGGCAAGCGCCACCCCAGCCGCCAGATATCCGGCATTCCCCTTAGGTTGTATGGCATAACTCAACAGCACGCCTTCGATCACCGCGATACCGATGGCGATCGGAAATGCTATCGCCAGGCCCGCGATCGCGATCCCGGCAACCAGGAGCAAGTTCGCAATATTGAAGATGAAGCCCCCGACCAGAGCGTAAAGGATGTTGCCGCCAGTCGCAGCGTGCATGTTCGCCAGAAACGATTCGCCCGTGCCGCCGCCGCTGCCAAGCGTGAAAGCAAATGCCAGGCAACACAACACCACACCCACGATGTAATCCCAATAGAACAACTCGAAGGCGTAGTTCTTCGTTCCTTTGTAGGTATTTGCCCAGGAGCCCCAGAAAACAGCGCTGAAGGCCGTCATCGTCAAAGCCGATGCAAAATTGGCCGGAGAATACATTCGATCCTCCTTCTCGATCACCTGATCGATGCTTCGGGCGCCGGCAAAAATAGCAGAAGAGACGCTCGGCCGCTCTCCTAAGAATTTCGGGCGCGACGGCCGCTCGGGGATACGCGCTTTCCCTTTGATCCCGCGTTTCGCGCGCCGAGCCCTTAATTGGAAACGTTTCAGATTCTGCTCGTATGCCTCGACGTTAGTTCGCGTGTCAAGAGATTTCCCTCACTTCCTCCTTCCTGTCCGTTGGTCTACGTGAAGGCCTTCAGTGGCCAAAAACATGAGAATTCGAGCGTAAGCAGACCCAAACGATTCGGTAGCGAGTGATTTCGGAGACCTGCTCGGCATGAGTTACGCAGTTCGGGATTCAACATTTCGCGAATGTCTCGATGATCAGCGGAACGGCAAACTCAGCGACGGTGTTCCAAACGCGCGATGCTTCCAAACGCGGGGCGGCAATGAAGCTCAGGTAGCAACGGCACATGGAGCGACTTCAAACACTCTGGGATCTATCCAAAATAGAAACTGTCAGTGGCGCTCGGAATACCAAGCACGCACATCGGGAGCATCTAGCTCCTGCACCAACGGTGTTACGGTGCAGCGTTGAACGAACAGCTCGGGGGATACGGGAACATAGTAACGGCAAAGTTCTCGTATCCCTCGGAATTTGGTTCCTCTGCTGCTCACGCCAGGATAGATAGCTTGAAGATTGGTTCGCGGGGGTGCTAGTCGCAGTGGCGCGATATTCCTGTACCTATTTGAGTGATGTCAAAATCTTCGTTCTGTTCCAACCTGCCAACGTTCAGAAATACTCCGGGCGACTGAAGAAGGCCCCAGGGGGTTCGCCGGGTCACAACCGACATCTCAGGCCACAAACGAACAACCGACGCGGATCAAACCGTTGGACAAAGACTGAAAGTACACGCGCCGCAGATTGACGCGGATCGCCGGCAGAATCGGCACACGCAAAACGGCCTGGAAGGTGTCGCCTAGCGAAAGACTCTGCTCAAGTTCGAGCGATACGCCGCCGTTGCTGATGTCCAACACCCGTATCGTTTTCTCTGTTCCAAGATTCACTTGCGCATGCGCGTTCGTGCTGGCCAGAGAGATCCGCTCGGCCTTGCGGCGTTCGGCGCCTTCTGGCGCAAGACCCGCGAATCTACGGCTCGAGGCGTTCGCGGGGCGTGCCGCCAATCGCGCGGCAGCGTTGGCCGCATGCATATCCTCGTCACTCGCGGAGTGACTCGAAACCGGTCGGGCAGGTGGGTTGAAATGCTGATCCGGTTCCGGCATCAACGGCGCCGGTCCGCCGGGCGGGGTGTTGTCGCGGGGAGACGTGTTGCCGGTGCGGGACGCATACTTCATCTTATAAAGGCGCTCGTCCGCGACCCTTAACAGCACCTCCGATTGATCTCCGTCTTGCGGGTGCACCGCTAGCCCATAATCTAAAGCCAGCGGCAAGTCGAACCGCAGGGGTGCAATGGCTGCTGCAAAATTGTTATAAATACGGCGTCCAAGGGTCGCGCCTTGCTCCGCATCCGATTGCGGCAATAGCAAAGCAAATTCGTCACCGCCGATACGAAACGCAAAGTCCGAGGTCCGCATGGAACGCCGGAGTGTATTTGCGGCGAGTTGGAGTACTTGGTCACCTCGCGGATGACCAAAACGGTCGTTCACGTCCTTGAACATATGGAGGTCCAGGACGATCAACGCAAGATGGTGCTCGTAACGCCTGGCCCGATTGAGCTCCTTATCAAAATACTCTTCGAAGAGGCGCCGGTTATAAAGACCCGTAAGCGGGTCGGTGGCGGCATTGATCTGAAGTTTCTTCAGATCCTCATATTCCATCAGGATCGGTACTCGCAAAAAATTCGCCGAGGTGAAAACATCTACCAAAGCCGTCTTCAGCGACACGGGCCGACCCAGCAGATCGGTAAGCTGGCGGCGTTGTTCGAGAATTCGTTCCCAATATTCCAGGCTTTGGGACTCGGAAAGCTCTAGCTGTGTCAAAGACTTGAGGAACCGCTGAGTGAAAACGCCCCGAGCCTGACGATCAAGCCCTTCAAGGGTATCGATCAGCAGATCATAAAAGCTATCTTCTGCGGGCAGGGATGAACCCGTGGGGCGCAGGGGGCCGGGCATAGCCTCACTCACTCCAGTCCATTCTACTTAGCCCCAGCGGGGGTTGGGGAGTACAGATAGATCCAGCACATTACAAAGCAAGCGTGTAACCATACTTGGTGGGGAAGAAACGAGCCATCCAGATTAGCTTTGAGGGAAATTCCCTGCAAATCGCATAATTCCGAACACGAGACGAGATCGGAGTTCATTATCGCGCCCCTCGATGGAAAATCAATTGCACATTCGACCGCAAAGGGTTCCTTTGCGGATCATTTTGGAAACCTTACGGCTGTCGAGGAATGTCAGTCGAGAGGCTTAACGAACTCAACACCAATTAGCTGTATCTCACCCGAGCTTTCCTGACGGCGTATGCGTGCCTGAATCGGTGGCGTCTCGGGCGGCAGGCTCGAGTAGCTCCAGGATACCGGCGACGGCGCGGGAATCGTCAGGTGCAGTGCCGCTTCCGCATTCATCGGGCGTGAGCCCGCCAACAGCGCGCCGGTGGAGCTAATATCCAGCGTCTTGATCAGGTCGAGGAAAGCTTCACCTGCAGCGTCGGTGCCCCGGACAAAGAGAGGGATTTGTAAGCGCATCCTTGGCGAACGGCGTCTCTCTGTAGGGTTCAATGGCGTACTATTCCTTCACGAAATGGAATAAAATCTCCACTCATGCATGGTACTAATGGACCAGTACCTTACCACCTGCAGATGTACTGCCACAGGGCATCCTATGAGCAAAGAGTCCTAAAGGTAAACTTCACAAGCTCTTAAGTCGATCCCGGATGCATGGGAAATTATTTGCGCATACCGATCGGCTATCTGGTGATAGTTCTTTTCTCGAAATGTGCAAACATGACTCCTTTCCCATTGACACCCCAGTAGCCCTTTGACAGTATTTCAGCGAAGCTCATTCCGCCGCCCTTCGGAAACGTCCCTTTCCTCAAGGAGCGGTTTCGCCTCTATAGCGAGTTCTCATTTGCCGATCGAAAACGGAGGGAGTACTTGCCCGAAAGCGTAGTATCGGAAGCTCGCAGAAGCGCAACGGTCCCCACCGAGATCGTTCAGGCGCTGTTTGACACGCTGGACGGCGGGGTACTGATTTCCGAGCGTGCCGGCCGAATCGTGATGGGAAATGTGCACGCACGGGGGCTGCTTGAGCTCGATCCCTCCGCGAATATCGCTAGCGTAAATCTTTTTTCCGACCTTCTGCACGTCGATCCGAAAGTAATCTTCGGACAGATTGAAGGGGGCGAGCGCGAAGTAGATTTGCAAGTGGAATCCTCGAACGGAACGATGCGCGCGCGGATTCAGTGGCTTCCCGAACCAGATTGGCTCGTCGTCCAATTGCAAGCCGCAACCCAGGAAACGAATGACGCCGTCGAGCAGCACACGGTACAAGGGCTGCTGCAGGAACGCGAGATTACTTATCGGAATCTCCTTGCTGCCTACTTGCGGTTGCAAGAGGTGAACCGGCAGAAGACCGTGTTCCTGGCTTCCGCGGCGCACGAACTCAAGACGCCATTGGCGGTAATCAAGGGCTATTACGATCTGCTCCTTTCCGGTTCGCTGGGCAAGCTTAGTGAAAAACAGCGGGAAATTCTGCAAGAGTCAAAAGACAGTTGCGAGCGGTTGGTACGGCTCGTGTCCATGTTCCTGAACTATTCCGCACTCGAAAGCGGCAAGCTCGTGCTGCACCTACACGACAATGATCTTCGCGATTGCGTGACGGAGCTGACGGGCCGCTGGCACGAGGCGTTTCAGCGCAAACAGGTGCGGTTGGAAGTCAAAAACGACAGTCAATTACCGATCTTTCGTTTTGACTATCAGAAGGTACAGCAAGCCGTGGCGAATTTGCTCGACAATGCTCTGAAACACACGCCCGCAGGGGGAGGCGTTACCCTCACTACGGAACCGCATTTCTGGGAACGCCGGGCAACTGGCGAACCGGCGACACAAGAACGACGGCGCCGGAACCTAAGCTCGCCGAACAGCGTGAAAATTTCCGTCTCTGACACCGGACGCGGCGTCGCAGCCGAGTACCATCAGGAAATTTTCGAGGACTTCGTACGCGTGGACAGAACATCATCCGGCATGGGCTTGGGCCTGGCCATCGCCAAGCGGCTGGTACACGCGCATCGTGGGAAAATCTGGGTGGATAGCGAACTGGGACGAGGCGCACGATTTACAATCCTGCTTCCGGTAGACAAAATCTAGCACGCGAAGGGACCTGAATTGCATGGCGGCAAAAGAGCGCATCTTGGTAGTCGATGATGAACCGAGCATCCGGAAATATCTGCAAACGCTGCTCGAAGTGGATGGTTATGCCGTAGATATCGCGGAATCGGGCGTGCAGGCGCTGGAGCGCATCAGTGGAGGCGAAAGGCCCGATTACATCATCCTGGACGTGCTGATGCCCGAGATGAACGGCATCGAGACGCTTCAACGTCTAATGCAAATTGACCGCTCGCTGAATATCATCATGCTGTCGTGCTCGAACGAAGTCGGCACCGTGGTCGAGGCAATTCGCCTTGGGGCTCACGACTACCTCACCAAGCCCTTCGAAAAGAGCGAGCTCGAAGCAGCCATTCTAAAGAGCCAGCAGAAGAAAAAACTAAAAGACGAAAATACCGCGCTGAAGGAATACTGTGAGCAGATCACCGAAGATTTGAGCTTCCTCGCGGCAAGTCCACAGATGGTTCGCATCCGTCAACAAATCCTGCAAATCGCCCCGGTTGACGTGCCGGTCTTTATTTGTGGCGAAAGCGGCGTCGGCAAAGAAGTGGTTTCGCGAATGATCCATCTGCGCTCGATGCGCAGAAATCAGCCGTTCATCAAAGTGAACTGTGCGGCATTGCCGGGTGAGTTGCTCGAGTCGGAACTTTTTGGTTTCGAACAGGGTGCATTTACGGGGGCGGTGCGTTCGAAACCGGGCAAATTCGAGTTGGCTAACAAGGGCACGATTTTCCTCGACGAAATCGCGGAGATGAGCCCGCATCTGCAGGCAAAACTATTGCACGTGTTGCAGGACCATCAGTACTCGCGGCTCGGCGGCAGACATTTGATCGAAGTCGACGTTCGCGTGCTTGCCGCCACAAACGTTGAAGTCCAGGAGGCCATGAGGTCCGGTCGGCTGCGCGAGGATCTCTACTATCGGCTGAATGTGCTCTCTATCAATGTGCCACCCTTGCGGGAACGTAGCCAGGAGATTCCCATGCTGTTTCGGCATTTCCTCAAACAGTACAGCGTTAAATTTGGAAAGCAAGAACCAGCTCCTTCGACCCACCTCCTGGATGCCGCTAAGCGTTATGAGTGGCCGGGCAATTTGCGCGAGCTAGAAAATTTCGTGAAGCGTTACGTCATCCTCGAAGACGACGAGGGCAGCCTTCGGGAATTAGTGGAAATGTCGGCGGCGAGGCAACGCACGGCTCCACGTGAGGATGCTCCGGTCGCACGAGAGAAGGGCCTGAAGGCGTTGGTCCGCGGACTGAAAGACGAAGCGGAGATGGAAGCCATTGCCGATGCATTAGAGAAAACACATTGGTGCCGAAAGGATGCCGCTAAGATGCTGGGAATCAGCTACAAGGCGCTGCTCTACAAAATGCGCCAGTTCAACCTGGATAGCGGGCGCGGCTCTCGCGCGGCGAAGGCGGTTGAGGCAACGCCAGTGGCGCCTGAGGTCTGAGACGCAAGCCAAATTCGTTGCATATTCACGGCAATCAGGTAGAGAACACGCCCTCTTTGCATCAACAAGCGGTTCTCGTACTTTAAGTACTAGGGACAAATGGCAACGAAGACATTAGAATCTCTCTCTGTGTACCGGTCCCGCATCTCTTTGATATGAAGCCTCTTACTAGACATTCCGGCGAAGTGATGTGATTTGTGCTTTTGGCCAGAGTCCTTTCTATCGGCGGGGCGGGTTGGCATCTTTGTTTGGTATCGAGATTGCTTCATGTGACTGCGGGCGAGAGTGGGCGCTCTTCCCTGGGTCGGGGGGCTCATGACTGAGAGACGCGCGGCACGTCGGTACGATTTGTCTCTACCTATCATCATTCGTGTTCCGGTTGAACGGGAACCCGCGTCTAAGAACGGACGGACTCGCGATATCTCCACTCGCGGTGTCTATTTCACACTCGATCAAGACGTGGACGCGGGCACTGAGCTTGACCTCACATTAACATTGCCATCGGAGATTACGCGTGGCACTGATGTGTTTGTTCGCGCACAGGGCCGCGTAATTCGCGTCGATCATCATTCCGATGATGGCGCCAAGCTCGTGGGTGTTGCGGCCGTCATAGAGCGCTATGACATCATTCGTGGAGAGCAAAGTCCGTCATAAGCAGGCTTGCTCTACTGAGTTCGGCCCAGGCCCCTCTGTATTCGCTTGAGGAATCCGGTTCCTCTCATCTCATCCTTTTCTCAGCCCGGTCTCCCAAACCGGCGGTCTGCACGGGCTCCGGCACCCCTCTGCGAGGGGAAAAACTCTGCCTAACTAGAAGACTTTTCTTCACTTTAATCGACTGAACGCGGAATCCGGCACGTCCCCTCGGAACACCACTTTGTGTTTGACTGGCCTTGCGCAGCAGACTGTTGCGAATCGCTCATTGCTAACATTAGACTTAGCTCACTCTTTGGTACTGACAGCGTATGGTACCGTCGTTTGGCACTAGGAGTGCCCTTCGTCCAAGCTGGGGGATGTGTTCCCTCAGCCCTCTTATGGCCGCACCTACACTGGCAAGCACTCGATTGGCAGACGGCTTACTCGAGCCGCCCGATATAGCCGTCTTTGGCACTTCTCCGGCAATGCTGGCCATTCGTCAGAAAGTCGAGAAAGTGGCTGCAGCCAACGTTCCGGTATTGATTCAAGGCCCGAGCGGTGCGGGCAAAGAAGTCATCGCCCGAATGATTCATCGCCGCTCGGAATGGGCACGCGGCCCATTCGTAAAAGTGAATTGCCCTGCGATTCCCGTCAATTTGCTGGAGTCAGAGCTGTTTGGTTACGAAAAGGGATCTTTCACCGGCGCGACGGGCTTAAAGCTTGGGCGCGTGGAACTGGCCAACAACGGCACTCTCTTTCTTGATGAGATTGCAGAAATTGACATGACCCTGCAGGCGAAGCTCCTGCAATTGTTGCAAGACAATCGCTTTTGGCGCATCGGTGGCAGCGAAGATATCTGCGTAGACCTTCGCGTGATCTGCGCGACGAGCCGACAACTCGAGAACGACATCGCCAATGGGCGCTTCCGCGAGGACTTGTTCTATCGCATTAACGTCGTTAAAATTCAGATTCCGCCGCTGCGGGAACGTGTCGAAGACCTCCCCATGCTGATCTCGCATTTCCTGGAATCCTATTCCTCGAAATACAACGTGCCCGCCCGGCCGCTTTCCGCTCCGGTGATGCGGATGTTGCAGAAATATCACTGGCCCGGAAACGTGCGCGAGCTTGCGAACTTGATTGAACGGTACGTGATCTTGCAAAGTGAAGAGTCGGTGACGCAAGAATTGCGGGAAGCGCCGTACGAGCACGGACGAGGCAAATCCAGGTTTTCCTCGGAAGATACTCTTCCTCTGAAGAGTATGACTCGCCAGACCGTACAGGAGCTCGAACGAAAAATTATCCTGGAAGCGCTGGTGAGGCATCGTTGGAACCGCAAACTAGCGGCGCGGGAGCTAAAAATCAGTTATCGCACTCTGCTTTACAAGATACGGCAGGCAGGGCTTCCAGCCCGGCGGCCGGCTAAAGATTCTGCCACACCCGTATTGGCAAACGACTAATCCGCTTGGTTCCAGCCTTTTCGATGGCTTACATGGATCGCTGTAGAAAGTCCCGCATATTGCTTGATTGGCGTTCGAAGTCGAAGATCAAGCGATCAAATACCCGATGGCGTGTCATGGCCTCGCCTGACATAGCTTTAGGGGGATTTGAAAATGAGGCATCTTCGGCTGTACATGGCAATTGCAACCGCTTTAATGGCCGTTCCCGTGGCGGCGTCCGCCAATACAATCACCATTGGCTTAACGGGGGGAACAGCAGGTGTTAGCGGCTCCACGGTGACGACCACTTCGCTTTCCTCTTGGGCTTCTTACGATTTCGTTACACCGACGACGGACAGCGGCCTACAAACGCCGACCACTCCAGAAACGAGCTTCGGAACCTTCTCATTCACAACCGGAGACCTTTCTGTCGCCTCCAGCACGAACGCCAACTTTGCTGCCGGCGGTTCGCTTCAGTTGAACACCACCGATCTCCCGGATCTTGGAATCATCGAGACGGGAACATTCACAGGAAGTTTCACGGGAACCGGAACGGGCTCATTGGCTGCGAACTGTAACGGCACCCCAATGGCCGGAAACAATTACGAATTTTCGCAGCCGGTTACCGGGGCACTCGACGAAGGCCTAGTGGCTCCGCCCGTGTTTACGCCTGTAGTCGGCACGTTAACCATTTTCTCGTGCGGAAACACAGGCACGCCGTCGCTAGCTTCGAGTTATCCCATTACCGAAGGAACATTGTTCCTCACAGATCAAATTCCCACCACCGCGACGCCAGAGCCCGGGACTCTAGGCTTATTTGGTAGCGGATTGCTCGGAATCGGGTTTTGGGTTCGTCGAAGGTTGGCGGTGAAGAGCTGACGCCAAGGCTCTTCTCGGCAATACGCGGTTAAAAGTCGCGTGAACCGCAGATAGATTAGAAAAAACCAGGCAACGGACTTCTCAAGTCCTTTGGAGTTCGCCTAGGAATAAATTCCCTTTTCTACCAGCGAGTTGTTCCGGCTCGATTAGCTACTCCGGAAGATCGAACCACTTATCCGAGTGCTTCACTTTCTGAGCGTACAGGACAAGATCACCTGGTTCTTCAAGTAGAGGTTGCATAGGCCAATCATGTCCTGCGTGCAGGTATAGTTTCCGTCGTTACCAGTGCATTTCCCGCGCTTCAGGATTTGATCGGTAGAGGTCGGTACGAGCGCAACGCAGCTTGTAACCGCGCCATTTTTGAGCATGGTGTCGCATAACCCAAGCATGCCCTTAACGGGACAGGCGTAGTAGCCTTCCCTGTTGTTCACGCGCTGGCATCCGCCGCCGGTAAGGGTCCGATCGGCCACGTCCCGTTCCTTGCTCATATCGCCGATTTGTCCGGTGCCGGCGTTATAGACCGGCTGGAAATCGAGCACACAGGTGGTGCCGGCGTGGCACCCGAAATCCACGCCATTCGGCGGAAGATCCACAGCGAGTTGAGGGAACCAAACGGGCCAGTCCCAGTGATCCGACCACACCGCGATGTCCACGAACACGCGCGGGTTCAGACCGGGGGTCAAAGTAAACCCGAGGTTGTAGACCGGGTTTCCGATGCTGAAATGGCTGTCATCGCCTCCGTTGCCTGGTGTGACGGCGATCGGCACGGCTTGGTTGGACGTCGCGCTCAAACGCGTCTGGCGCCGTGAGGTTTCGTCATTCAGCGTGAGTTCCAGTTTGTCCGAATGGAGATTGACGTTCACGGCGGGGAACACCTGCCCACCGGCAACTCCGAAGTTCAGCAATCCGCCCAACAGGTCAATGCTGTCAAAAACAAACGGGCTGTTGATGCCTCCTGTTCCCGGAGCCGGCGGCTGGAATTTGCCATGCGTATAGGGCGCCGGCAGCAGATCGGTGAAATCAACTCCCACCTGAAAACCATTGCTGCCGCCGACCACCGGCAGATTGACGTTGTAACCGGCATTGGCACCGACTTGCGCCACCAATTCCTTGGCATCGTACATCTGATCGCCGGAAAGACCGGCGGAGAAAAAATCGTCTACCGTGCCCTCGATCGGTTTGAGACTCGACGTCAAATTTGCCTCTGCCGAGCCATTCGCGTGGACCACCGTGTGATATTTGAACTGGGTCTGAATCGGAAAGCGGAGACCAAACGCGTAATTGAAACCGGCATACAGCTGTATGCCGTAGGTGGAGGAACACCCGACAATGCACCAATTGATCGTGATTTGAGCTCCCCAATTCCACTCGTAGTCATGGCCAATCGTGAATCCGGTCAGGAAGATGTAGGGACCAAGGGTGAGATCGGCCGATTTGTCGCCGCCGGATACTGGAGTAATGGACAGCCGGTTGGCCGGAATCACTTTCAGAAGTTTGGGAAAGTTAGCGGGACCGCCGTTCTTCGGCACGCCATCGCGCAGAAGTTGCTGGACCGCGGCCATTTCGCCGGAGCTTGCGGCGATCGTGAGCGTATGTTGCAGATGCGCGTAGTTGGCCGATTGGACTTTTGGGACGAACATCGTCTCTTCGTAGCGCTGGGTTCCTGAATTGATGACCTCCTCTTTCAGGTCGTCGTCGCTCAAAGTGTTCAAACGTGCGGTCTCGGCTTCGCCCAACTGGGCGACAATGGCGGCCCGCTGACTCGGATCGGCTAGCGCACGGCGTAAGTCGGCAATGTGCTTGCTCGCGTCCGCATCGGCCAGCGGGCTATTGCGCTGAAAGGCGGCGATAGCCGCTTGGCGTTTCGCCGGGTCGGCCACGTAGCGCGGACTGCTGGGCTGGTTGAATTCCGCCAGACGTTCGCTGTCCGACTGACGCGTAAAACATTGTATTCCGGCGCTGGCCAGTTGGGCTCTAGCGTTTGAGTCTGCGCACTTGCCGGGGAGAATCCGAAAGCTGAGCACGTGGTAGATCACCATTCCCTGGTCGACTTCGCTCAGTTCCGAGGTGCTCTCCTGCACTTGGACGTGCTGCGGCATTTCACGCAAACGTTGCGCTATGTTGAAGAGGGCTTTAGGGTTGTTCAACATCGGCCGAAAATCAACGTGCGCCTCGCCCAAAGTAACTTCCGGTTTGTTACGCAGATCGGGCAGCGCATATGTACGCACCACGTGCAATCGCTGCATGGTTGACGCGTGCGTGCCGCCACTCAGAATTACCGAATTCGGAAGTGAGCGTTGCCGCATTGCAATCGGTTGTGACTGCTGAGCGCTAGCCTGTGCCGGTCGGAAGTTCGGTTGTGTCTGTTGTGCATTTGGCTGCATGGGCTGGGTGTTCGTTTGTGGCTGTTGTGCTTGTTGTGTGTTTGAACGCGCCGGTTGCGTGTTGGGCCGGTCCGTTTGCGGACTCGGCTGAGCTTTGCCGGCGCTGGGCTGCGACGCTCGAGGCGGCCCGGCTACAAAAATCCTGTTCGCGTCGATTTCCATGCTGTTGCCGTTGCGTCGCATAGGACCAAAGACCGAGACACTGGCGCCGCGGACGAGCGCGCTGGTGGAGGCGGGCTGTCCTCCCTGGCAGACCGTAACGGAGCTGGTGTAGTGCACAAGCACGGTCTGGTTGCCATACGTTACCTGCACGGAACTGCCATCGGGAGGACTGGAAATTTGTCCGGTGAACTTTCCTTCGCCCTTCGCCGCGTTGAGAGCGGAGCAGTCCGATTGCGCGCGGGTTGCCGTGGGGCTCGCGACGAACAGCAGGGCGAAAAACAACGATCCGACAACACTTGCCGGGATTTTTCTCATGATGCCCTCCTATGGTTTACCGCGGCTTGCCGCAGTGGCGGCCCGCACACGGCGCCAAACCGGAACCGAGCACAGTCTGCATGAGATCAAGATCCAAAAAGAGCCGGGATGAGGGGCCCGATGAATTGTGCGGATTCTATAGCCGGCAGGGTCGCAAACTATGAAAAAGATTTGAGGTGGTGACCTAGATGTGAACAATGTCGCTGCGCCTCCAGCAGCACGGCGGCAGTCGTGTGCAACTTCTATGCCCGGCGCGGCAGAGCTGAAGAATGGGCTCAGTGAAGGGCAAAGCCGACCGCCCCTTAGTTAAAGCAAGACGGTAAGAGTTCGAAGATGAATGAGGAACTGACGCGAGTTTGGCAGCCTCGACACTCAGCGCCATCACACTTGCGCGTGGACACACCCGCAACGCGCCGCCATCAGAAAGACTCTGCGAGGATTTGATTTTAATCGCCTGACAACGTCAGTTAAGATTCGACGCAATACGAGGCCCGGTGGAACCCTCTGGGCACTGGAGAATTGAGATGAATTCAAACAAAGTGCATTTCGTAATTGACCTGGCGATCCACGAGGGCAAATTCGACGATTTCGCGGCTACGCTCAAGCTGATGACCAACGGTACGGCAAGGGAACCGGGAGCGCTGGTCTACGAATGGTATCTAAGCGACGATCACAGCCGCTGCCGATTGCTCGAGACGTACGCGAACACCGACGCCATGAAGCAGCATTTGGCAGGCCCCGTCGTGCAAGAACTGGTGCCCAAGTTGCTCATGTTTTCGACGATCAAGCGCTTCGAAGTGTACGGAACTCCCGATGCGCAATCGGCTGCGGCGCTGGCCTCGATGGGAGCTCAGATTTTCGGTCACTGGCATGGCCTGCCGGCACGGCAGTCATCGGCGCACGGAAGCGGCACCAACTAGGTCGAAGCGCGGAGTTTGCGCTCAAACCGAGGCATTACGCCTGCGTAGCTATGATAAATCGCGCAGAAGAGCCAACCGCGCACATCGCGGTCATCCACGGCTGAATGGAGCAGAGTCGACCCGGGCTAACCTTCGGCGGCGGTATGGTGTTGGACGGCTTCGAGCTGAGGAACAGGTCGAGGTTGCTGCCCAGCTAACATCACGGCGACCCTCTCTCTCAAATTCTTTTTGCTTTGCGGGGTAACTGAGTCTATCGTACGCGAATAAAACGCGATTGCGGGCGGCTATCTGTCGCGCGTCCGCGGCCAAAACGAGGGTAATTCAATGAGGCTCCGCCGCTCCGTTGTCTTGTTCGCAGTCAGCTGTGTGCTGTTAACGATTCCTGCAGCATTCCGTGCCGCGGCCGATGATCAACCTGCTTCCGGCAAGCGCGCCCTGCAGTTCACCGATGCCGCCGCTTGGAAAAATTTGCGGTTCCCGGTGATTGCCGAGGTCGGCGATTGGTTCGCCTATCGCCTGACGCCGGCCGAAGGCGACAGTACGGTCGTCATTCGGCAGACAAACGGAGACAAGCGGTACGAGTTCCCCATTGGCGAGGTCATTGGGTCCGCGCCGGGCGCCAATCCGGCATTGGCTTCAGTAGCATCCGCAACCGCCATAGCGATTTCCAGCGACTCGAAGTATGCGGCCTTCATGATGTTTCCCACACATACCGAAGCGGCGCAGCTCAAACGCCAGAAGAAGCCTCTGCAAAGCCGCGTCGGTATCGTGAATCTGGTTACAGGCGAAAAAACCGAGGTTGCCAAAATTCGGCGATTCGCCCTCTCGAATGAAAATGGGGCGTGGATTGCTCTGCAGCGCTACGGCCCTGATACTCCCGTCGCCGGCTCCGAAGGCGGCGCCCCGCCACCTACGCCTCCCGCGGGCCACGCTGGGCCGCGCGACGATAAGCCCAAAGGTTCCGACCTCCTGTTGCGCGAACTCGCGACCGGTCAGGAGATCAACATCGGCAACGTCTCTGAATTCGCCTTCGACAAACCCGGTCACTATCTCGCTTGGATCACCGATGCGCAGGACAAAGCCGGCAACGGCGTGTCACTACGCAATATCGCCGATGGAACGACTCACTCCATTGAATCTGACGACAACGCCGTTTATGCCCACGTGACTTGGACGGAAGATGGCGACGGCCTCACGGTTCTCAAGGGAGTCGACGACAAAGCATACGAAGACAAGCTCTATTCCGTCATCGGGTTCAAGGAGTTTGGCGCAAACGGCCCGCAAAAGACCACCTTCAATCCGGCCGGCGTACAGGATTTTCCCGCCGGCATGACGGTCAGCCCCGATCGCGCTCCCCTGTGGACGAAGGATCTAAACGGCTTGCTCTTCGGCATTCACAAAGCGAAAAAGAAAGAGCACACCGACGAAGAGAAAGGCGCCTCTGAAAAAAATGCCGGCGCCTCTGGACCCGGTACCGCTGCGGCAGCCAACGAGCCCCTCCCCGAAGACAAAGTGGACCTCGTGATTTGGAACTGGCACGATAAGCGCCTTCAATCTGAGCAGCAAGTTGAGGAGAATCGCGACACCTCCTACAGCTATCTTTGCCTCTATCGCCCCGCCGAAAAGAAATTCGTCCGCCTTGCCAATGACGACGTACGCGATGTGACCCCCGCGCGCAACGACAAATATGCACTGGGCCTCGCCGTCGAGCCGTACGAGCCGATGAGCAACCTCGACGGTCGCCACTACCAGGACATTTATGCGTTTAACTTGCAAACTGGTGAGCGCCAGCTTGCGCGGAAACAAATCCGATGGCTCGAGGAAGCCTCCCCGGCGGGAACGCAATTTGCCTACTACGATGACGGAAACTATTTCGTTTACGACATGCCCTCCGGCAAATTCACGAATATCACCAAGTCCGTTGCGACCTCTTTTGTAGATACCGAGGACGACCACAACGTCGTGAAGCCTCCCGCGACCTTCTTCGGCTGGTCGGAAGACGGCAAATACGTCCTCCTATCCGACATGTGGGATATATGGAAGGTCGCCGCCGATGGTTCTGGCGGCGTCAACCTTACCGTGAACGGCAAGCGGGAGCAGGTGCGCTATCAGCGTCCACCCATCCTCGATCCCGATCAGCACGGCCACGACTTGTCAAAGGCTCTCTATGTCAACTCTATAAACGAATGGACCAAGAAGAGCGGCCTCGGCATCATCCAGCCGGATAAGCCGGGCGTGACTCGCGTTATGTGGGACGATGCATTCTACGGCCCGCTAATGAAGGCGAAAAAGGCGGACGTGTATTTGTACACGCGACAAACTTACAAGGATCCGCCGGATTTTTTCGTCGCCGACTCTTCTCTCGGCAATGGAAAGAAGCTTACCGATCTTGCCGGGGTCAACAAGCAGGATCAATTCCTTTGGTCAAGTGGCGTCATGTTGGTGAACTACACCAGCGCCAAGGGCGACAAACTGCAAGGTGTTCTGCATCTGCCCGCTAATTACGAGAAGGGCAAGCAGTACCCCACCATCGTCTATTTCTACGAAAGACTTTCCCAGACCGCGAACCAGTTCTCGACGCCGCTAATCCCCGCCACGGGATTTAACGCTGCCGTGTACTTGAGCAACGGTTATGCCGTGTTCAATCCCGACATCGCGTACAAGGTGAATGATCCGGGCATGTCGGCGGTGTGGTGCATGGTGCCCGCGGTAAAGGCTGCCATAGCCACAGGAGTGGTGGACCCGAAACACATCGGTATTCACGGGCACTCGTGGGGCGGCTACCAGACCGCGTTCATCATCACCCAGACCGATATGTTCACCGCGGCGGTGGCCGGGGCACCGCTGACCGACATGATCAGCATGTACGGCATCGTCTACAAGAACGCCGGCATCGTAAACGGCGAAATTTTCGAGAGCAGCCAGGGAAGGTTCACGTCGCCGCCGCTCGAAAACTGGGAAGCCTACACTCGCAACTCGCCGGTCGCACACGCCGAAAACGTCAAGACGCCGCTCATCATTCTCTCCAACGACAAGGACGGCGCCGTGGATTTTACGCAGGGCATGGAGTATTACAACACCCTGCGCCGATTGCAAAAGGCTGTGGTCCTGCTCGAATACCCCGGCGAAAATCACGGATTGGCGCGGTTACCGAACCAGAAGGACTACGCTAATCGGATGAAGGAGTTCTTCGATCACTTTCTCATGGGCAAGCCCGTCCCCGATTGGTATGAACATGGAGTTTCGCGTCTGGATATGGCCGATTACCTGAAGTCTCTTGAGCCCAAGCCTGCGCCTCCGGCGAAGCCGGAAACGACGACAAAGCAGAAACAATAGACTCTTGGTTTTGTAAAGAGAGCCTCTGCGGGCCCTGTCGAGGTCGAGGCATTCAGACGTTGTTCTTCTCGCTCGCGTTAGCTCCGCGATGAAGCAGAAGGGTGTCAAATGAAGCGCATCAGCGGAATTCAAGATCACGAAGCCGGGGTTCGGACTCGCCGCATCTTCGAGCGGATCAAGAAACGTTTAGGGAGCCTGCCTCTTTCTGCGCGGATCCGCGCCTATGATTACGAGCTACTGCGAATCTCTGAGGAAATGAGCGTGCATACCGCCAAGCCCACGGCGGCCGAGCCAAAATTGAAGGAGCTGGCGCAACTTAAGGTTGCCGCGATGGTCGGCTGCCCGTTTTGAATTGACCTTCATTCTGCCGTGAGCAGAAAACTCGGAATCACTGAAGAGCAGCTACGTTCGCTTCCGGATTTCGAACGAAGCCCTCATTTCAACGAAGACGAAAAGTTGGTTCTGCGACTCACCGTGCAGCTTACGCGCACACCGGCAAACGTCGATGATCCATTGTATGAGGCTCTGCGCCGCCGCTTCTCCGAGCGCGAATTGATGGATCTGAGTTCCGCGATCGCGTGGGAGAATTATCGCGCGCGACTCAACCGCACTTTTAGCGTGGAAGCGGAAGGCTTTTCGCAGGGCGAGTTTTGCGCATTGCCGGAGGGCAGGTGATCGGCGCCCGTTTCACAATCGAATAGCGCCCCCTACGATCGCCAAGTGCTGATAAACGCTGTTACCAAAAATTTCCAGTTTGTCGACTATTCATCAAGACCCTGGCCCCGGAGAGCTACTCCCTCCACGGTACGAAGGTACCTATATTGATGAAGGGCGATACGGCATAGACTGGCTTGGAGAACGGAAACGCGGCAGAATCGCGAGCGCTCGAGCGAACATGAGAGGCAACGCCAATGGCGACAATCTTGAAGACTGGCAAGGTCTTGACGAGAACGGCGTGCCTCGCGGTTCCGTTCGTGATCCTGTGCACGATGGGGTCTGCGCAGCGGCAGCAGGAGGCTCCAATAACGATCACCTTGGCGGGGCAGTCTATGATCCGGTCGGATATCCGGGCGACTTCACCGGCGGCCGTACCGATGATCCAGGGACTGCTGAAGGGCGATGTGATATTCACCAACTTTGAAGCCGCAGTCGCCGAAAAAGGTGAGACGGTCCACGAGGGTAGGGGATTTCTCGCTCCTCCAGAAGCGCTCGATGCGCTGACAACCTTTGGTTTCAACCTCTTGTCACTGTCTGACAACCATGCATTCGACCTGGAAGTGACGGGCATTCAGAACACGATCCGGGAGGCGGACAGCCGGAAGATCATTCATGCCGGAACTGGAAAGAACCTAGCCGAAGCTGCAGGGCCGAGTTATCTGCACACGCCGAAGGGCACGATTGCTCTGATAGCAAGCGCGTCAGGCCTGATTACCCCGGGAGGTAGCGCCACGGCGGAGCGACCGGGCGTGAATGAGATTCGCATCGAAGCCGGCACCCAGGAAAATGAGGCGACGGTCGATCTGCCCGGCGCGATCGGAAACACACCGAATCAGGAGGACTCGCAGCGCATCCTTCAGAGCATTCGTGACGCGCGCCAGCACGCAGACCTGGTGATCGTGTACCAGCATAACCACGTCTTCGGCAACCACTCGTTCGCGACGATCTTCACGGAAGGAATGCAGGAGCGACTCGCTCCGAACGATTGGCTCAGCCAGTGGACGCATGCGGAGGTGGATGCGGGAGCGGACATCATAGTGATGCATGGCGCGCCCCTGCTGCACGGGGTGGAGATTTATCACGGCCGGCCCATCTTTTTCGACTTGGGCAACTTCATCTACAACCTGTCTCCGACCCTGACGTACATCGATGAACCGATGAGTTGGGAAAGCGTGGTCGCGTGCGTGCAATTCCAAGGCAAGAATTTGAAATCGATTTCGTTCCGGCCGATTGTCTTGAACTACGTGGGCGAGGGCCAACCCGATATTCATAACGCATACACCAACAATGAATTCCTCGACACGCGCGGCCTGCCCTCGCCAGCGACGGGTGCGAGAGCGGGTTATATCCTCCAGCGCCTGGCCGATGCGTCCAAACCTTTTGGCACAACGATTGAAATAAAGGGCGACACTGCGGAAATTAAACTGGTAGCCAGAAATTAGCGCGAATCTTGCATCGTTCAATCCGGGGTATTGCCATGAACATGGAGTTTCACGACTGGATATGAAAATGTGAAGGAGACTTCCGAGTGGATTTCTGCGCAGCATAGAGAAAGCGAGCAGCAGGCCTTCCCGCTTGGTCAAAAGGCAAGATCTGCTAAGCCACTTCCAACACCGACAATATATTCCCGGCTGGATCTTTGAACCAGGCGATCGTCGGCCCACCCCCGCGAACAATCCCGCGGCGCCGGATTCGCAAGACTGATTTCTTTACGGCAAACCACCACTGATGAGCTAATCCCTGCTTAGAGCTCGTTGTTTTGAGGTTTGTATTCTCGGTCAAACTTTCAGCCGGCGATGCGCAAGGTTGGCGTAGGACAATCACGTGATCGTATACGGATCCCAACGGAGGGAGTCGGTGTATGCTGTCTTGAGAGTGATCATGCGTCGTTCTTACTTGGGTGGGAGATTTGGTTGCCTCGGCTGCGGACTCCTCGCTTTATTTCTGAGTGCTCCGATCGCCGTGAATGCGCGGAGCGCGTCCTCACCACCCCCAACGCAATCGCAAACACAGAGTACGACGCCTTGCTCCGACGCTCCCCCAATCTTGAAACGAGGCAAACAGGCGGATTTACCTCCCTGTCCTGACCCGCCGCCGGTCGCGTCGCATCCTGCGAACTCCGTGCCGACCCGTTCGCTGAATCCCGCGGAGACCTTGATCGAAAAGGCGAGAGAGGCGGCATTCGAGTTTTCAGAGAACCTCCCCAATTTTATCTGCCAGGAGTTCATGGCGAGATTTTCCCAGCGTGGCCGCGAGCAAAGGCCCCTGGACGTGGTCTCCGCTGAAATCATTTACAGTAACGGTCAAGAAAGTTATCGCAACGTGAAGATCAATGACCGCCCCACGCAAGAGAAACTGGAGGAAATCGGCGGGTCGTGGTCCACCGGAGAATTTGCATCTACACTGCTCAGCCTCTTTTCGCCCAACACTGATGCGCAATTCCGGTCCGGCGGCGCGTCTACCGTTGCGGGTGTCAGCGCCCAGGTTTACGACTTTCAAGTGCGCAGTGAAAATTCGCACTGGCAGTTGCAGGTCGAGGGTCAGAGTCTGAGTCCGGGGTATCAAGGCTCCGTTTGGATCGATCCCACAACGGCGCGTGTCCGGCGAATTGAAATGCAAGCCAGCAACCTACCGCCGGATTTCCCGCTGAGTACGATCGAATCGGCGGTTGATTATTCGGACGTGACGATTGACGGGGTGGCATTTCTACTTCCGGTCCATGCCGAAAGCTTGGGCTGTCAAAGGGGTACCAACCAATGCGACCACAACGTCATCGATTTCCGCAATTATCACGAATTCAAAGTTGATGTAAAGATTGTCCCCCACTGAGCGGCTTCGATTTCGGCTTTATCCAACAAAAAGCTTACCTGGCCTGATTGGACGATTGGCCGACGAGGTCCTTCTCGGGATTTGAGTTAGAAACAAACAAAATGGTATGGCCCGTGCGCGCTTTCTTTAGCGCGTCCTCCGACATGTCAGCAGCCTGTTGAACGGCTATTTCTTCGACGACACAAAAGTGAAGGACGACCGCCAGCTCAACGTGCGCGACCTGGACCAGGTGTCAACCGAGCACCCGGTGTGCGTGCTTCATCGCGGCGGCCACACGTCCTTCTACAACAAGGCATTCCAGCTCGCTGGAATCACGAAGGACACTCCAACCCTGCCGGCGGCACCTACGACCGCGACGCAAATGGCGAACTCACCGGCCGCGTCACCGACCGAGCCAATGCCGCGTTCAATAAAGTCGGCAAGCGCGAGAGCTTCACGCCTGAGCAGAGGGTGGCTGACTAGCAGGAAGCTCCACCGCGCCCGCAATTCTACTAACTAGGCGAGTAAGTCGAAGTCCACAAACTCTCCTACCGTGCCGAAGTAACCGATGACCGGATGCTGCAGTCCGCGCACCTGATCGGCCAGCTGTGTAGCCGGGGCGCTGGCCTGCGAAAACATCTCGAAATCCGCGCTATGATGTGAAAAATGGACGTTGGAATTCAGCTTTCGCTTAGGCTCCAACAGCGCGCGGGACGCCGTGAGCCGCCTGCGCCGTTACCCCAACGTCATCTTCGCAGGACCTAGGCCACGGGGACGATGCAGTGCCAACCCGACGCAAACTCTTACATCGTTCCAGCATCGTACGTGCTGGTGTAAAGTTCGCTGAGCAGGAGGTTCTCATGCGGCTGTTGTTGGTGGAAGACGACCTGGCTATCCAGGGATTCCTCAAGCGAGCTCTCGCCGAATCCGGATACCATGTAGATGCGGCCAGCAATGCGAAGACCGGCGAACTGAAGGCCTTGGAAGGCGTCCACGACGCATTCATTATCGATCTCGGTCTTCCTGATATGGATGGCCTGGATTTGATCGTGAGGTGCCGATCACAAGGCATTTCCGCGCCCGTGTTGATATTGTCCGCCCGCCGTTCCGTCGACGAACGAGTCAGGGGACTTGAGCAGGGCGGTGACGATTATCTGACGAAGCCGTTTGCCCTGGCCGAACTGCTGGCAAGGTTGCGAAATCTTCTGCGTCGGTCGTCTGTGCCACAAAGTGATGCGGCGCATCTACAAGCCGCGGACTTGCAACTCGACCTGGTACGTCATGAAGCCCGCCGCGGCGGCCATGTGTTGCAATTGACTCCACAGGAGTTTTCCCTCCTGGAATATCTTTGTCGAAATGCCGGCCGAGTGGTTACTCGCACGATGATTTTGGACCACGTTTGGCGCATGAGAATTGATCCCGCGACGAACGTGGTGGACGTCCACGTCTATCGCTTGCGAAGCAAGATAGATCAGCATGGTTTCACACCGCTAATCCACACGATCCGCGGCGTCGGTTACGTCATGAAACATGATTAAGCTTTTTCGTACAACCGCGGCTTGGAGGATCTCGATTTGGACAACACTCGCATTCGGTGTAGGCACCGCCTGCGCGTTCTCGATCCTTTACTTCATCGTTGCCCGCGGCATTTGGCAACGCAGCGACGCATGGCTGAGCGGTGAGGCCCAAGTCCTCGCAAAAGTTTCGGCTGACACTCCGAAGGACCACCTGTACAACCGAATCGTCGGTGAGATTGCAGAACTCGCCGCACAGGAACTCCCCGACGAACGTAACGCACTGGGTCAAAAGTTGAATTCAGTATTTTTCTTCGAAGAAGATTCGGACGACGCGCGAAATCGTTTGTGGGTCGGACCAAACTCGCAGGACGCCTTCATCGATGCAATCCATCGCGCCGCGTTTATGCCCGGCGCACCGCAATCCCTCCATGTTGATGGCTTGACGAACGCATTTCGAGTCGTTGCTCGACATGAACACGGACGCACGATTTATCTCGGCCTTTCCAATCGGGGCGCTACAACTTTACTTCGTACATTGACTCGTCGGTTCCTCTTGTTGTGGGGTGGCACCGTCCTGATGGGCTTCCTCATCGCTTTTGCAAGTGTCTATCGAACACTCCACCGCGTCGAGCGCATCACAGAGACCGTCGAACGTCTTGACAGTAAGGATCTGAGTGAACGACTGCCAGAACCCGCGAACGCCGATGAAATAGCGCGATTGGCCAGGACCTTCAACCTTATGTTGGACCGGATTCAGACCTCAGTCACGGAACTTCGCTTACTTACGGATGCCGTCGCGCATGATCTGAAGAGCCCGGTAACGTCGGTTCGAGGCACACTTGAGTCCGCTCTGTCCGATAAAGCAAACGACGGTTGGCGCGACCCTGTCTGTGAAGCGATTGAGGGACTCGACCGCCTACTCAGCTTTTTGAATACGGCGCTCGATGTCGCGGAAGGACAGGCTGGCGCGTTGCGTCTGGATCGCAGCGTTGTCGACCTTTCCAGTGTTGTTCGCGGGATTGTGGATCTGTATCAGCCGGCGTTCAGTGAGCGCCATCACACATTACAGCTTGAGGTCGAAGATGGGATACACGTGGACGGAGATCTGGGTCTGCTACACCGCGTGCTGAGCAATCTGCTGGAAAACGAGCTAACGCACATTCCGATCGGAAGCAAAATCTTGCTCCGTCTGAGTCCGCGCGACGGATCAGCACATTTGACGATGGAGGACGACGGGCCTGGATTCCCCACGGATGTACTGCATCGCTCCTTTGAGCGATTCGTCAAACGCAAAGACTCACCTGGACACGGCCTTGGACTCGCATTTGTGGATGCAGTAGTGCGCGCCCACGGAGGCTCGGTTAAGATTTATAATAGTCCAGGCGGCGCGACTGTTAGTTTCTCCCTACCCGCCCACGCGTTACAAGCGGCAGGCACGATCGCGGCTGGCTGAAAAACCTCGCTCAACCCAAATCGAGATCGATTGCAGCGATTTCAGCCCTAACTTACACCAGATGAACAATTTGTCATCTCTACGAGAGCTGGCCTTCATTCTCATTTGTTAGCGTTCCGCTTGCGTCACGACTATTCCGATCACCGCGTTGGCACATTTAGGGTTGCCTTACTGCGTCCAGGGATTAATCCGAATGCGTTTAGCTTTGCTGATTCTTCTTGGTTTGTTTTGCATACCGGCAGTGGTTTCTGGACAAACGGATGAGATTCAGGTGTATGACGCCGGGATCGAAGAGCCAGGCGTTTTCAATCTGATGGTGCACACCAACTTCACTCCGATCGGCCGGACGCAGCCCGTTTTTCCGGGTGCAATCATCGCTAACGACTCTGTGAACGGTGCCGCCGAATGGGCCTACGGTGTCACGCCGTGGTTTGAGCAAGGACTTTATCTTCCAGTGTACAGCCTGCATTCGACGGGTCTAGGGGCGACGATCAACGGGTTCAAAATACGCGAACTGTTTGTGCGTCCACACGCACATGACCATAAATTCTTCTACGGGTTGAACTTCGAATTTAGCGTCAATCGCTATTACTGGGAATCCCGTACCATAACGTCAGAGATCCGGCCAATTATAGGTGCCCACCTGGGTCGCTGGGACCTTATTTACAACCCCATCATCGATACGGATTACACCGGTGGTGTGCGTGGCCTTCAATACAACCCCGCCGGGCGAGTAGCCTACAACCTGAATGATAAATGGGCAGCTGCATTTGAAGAATACGATGGCTTCGGCACATTCGGTGAAATCGTCCCGCTTCATGACCAGTTTCATGAAGTCTGGGCAGTGATGGATCACACAAGCGAAAAGTTCATAAATATCGAGGCCGGTGTTGGCGTGGGGACGACCGCCGGCTCGGACCGATTAACCTTTAAGCTAATGCTATCACGTGATCTGAATCCGCGGCGTGCACCGTCGCAATCTCACCCGCCCAATTGAAATTTTACGCAAACCCAATTGGGCGCGCTGCGTGGTTTGGCTCGCAAAGATAGACTCAAAACAGCGAAGCAGAACTGAACCAGGGAGCCGACCAAAAAATGATCAAAGGTATGGTCATCGGATTCGTTCTTGGGGTTCTCGCATTCGTGGGAGCCGGTTACTACTACTTTGCCTCCGGTATGGCGCCGGTTGCTGTTTCCGATCCGCTGATGCCATTTGAACGGAAAATGGCAAATATGGCTCTCGATGCTCACATTGAAAAGCAGCACATTGGCCAGCCGCCCATACCCGCTGATGACCCCAACTTGCTAGCTGGTGCGGAGGTGTACAAGCAGAATTGCGCCGTATGTCACAGGCTACCTGGACATCCGGTCGACTACGTGGATATGATGTTTCCGAAGCCGACTCAGCTATTTGACGGCAAAGGGGTGACCGACAACCCGCCGTCCGAGAGCTACTGGAAGGCTGTCAACGGCATTCGTTTGTCCGGCATGCCGGCGTTCAAGAGCAAATTGTCGGACACACAGCTTTGGCAAGTCAGCCTGTTGGTCGCGAATGCAAACGCAATCCCTGACTCCGTTAAGAAAGTTCTGGTGCCGGACGTCGTAATAAGTGCCCTGACCCACGAACCGCCCACGAAATAACCACAGGGTGCAAGCGCCTTTCGGTCCAGAAGGTTCCAACAGCGCAGATTTGCTTTTGGCCTTCGAGCCACGATTCCCAGTAGCGCTGCAAATGAAAATGCAGGCTTCCTCGCTTCCACACTCGCGAGAGTAAAAGAAAACCGAGGTTTTGTGAAAATCTTACTTTATAGCCCGGATAATGGTGTAACGCGGAATTTCATGCCGCACTTGTGGATGTTTCTACTGCAAGCGCTGACCCCCGTTGGCCATGAAGTCATACTCATCGACGGCAACGCCCAACCGATGAATGAAGCAGATCTTGCACGGTTCGTTCGCGAAAAAAACATTGGACTTGTCGGAATTGGCGCCATGACCCGGATGATCGCAAAGGCATATCGCGTTGCGGACGCAATTCGCGCCGCAGGTGTGCCCGTGGTGATGGGTGGACCGCATGTCACGGAAATGGCCGGTGAGGCCCTTGGCCGGGACGGCGGCCCGCGCCATGCGGACGCCGTGGCTCTTGGTGAGGCCGACGAAACGTGGCCGCAAATTGTTGAGGATGCGGAGCGCGGCAAGCTGAAGGAACTCTATGCGCCGGTCGATGCGTTTGGCCAAGAACGCAAACCTCCGCTCCAGTCCTATCCATCGATTCCTTGGGACAAGATCGACCTCGGCCAGTTCAATTTGGTTCCCAAGATAGTCAAGCCGATGCTGCAGCGCCTCGGGGCCGGGTGGGGCACTTTTCGGATCATTCCGATGGAGTCAGGACGAGGCTGCCCTTATGGGTGCGAGTTCTGCACGGTGACGGGCTTTTTCGGCGACTCGATTCGATTTCGCACCAACGAAAGCGTGGTGAACGAACTGCTGCTTTTGAAAGCTCGTGCACAGAGCGAGCTTGGTCAGATTGCGGTCTTCTTCATCGACGACAACTTCGCGATCAACATTAAACGCACAAAATCTTTGTTGCGCGACATTATTGCCGCCGGCGCGCAGGTGAACTGGGTTGCACAGATCAGCGCCAATCTACTGCGCGACGAAGAACTGGTGGACCTGATTGCAGCCTCGGGCGGCAAATGGGTTTTCATCGGTATGGAGTCCATTGACGCTGAGAATCTTGCCAGCGTGAACAAGGGGTTCAACAAACCGGGCGAGTATGCCGCTGTGCTCCAGAGGCTGGCGGACCGGAACGTGTATGCGATTACGTCTTTTATCTTCGGCATGGACAACGACACGCCAGGCGTCGCAGAGCGGACGCTGCAGCAGATTCGGACTTGGCCACCGGGACTGCCCATCTTCGGATTGCTCACCCCTTTGCCCGCCACGCCACTTTACAAAAGACTCGAGGCTGCGGGGCGGCTGACCCGGCCCAAGCACTGGCAGGAATTCATACCGTTTGAGATGGCCCATACTCCTTTGAAGATGACGACCGCGGAAGCGCATGCGGAAGTTAAGTACGGATGGGAGCATTCCTACAATCCTGAGGCCGTAGCTCACGCCGTGGATTCGCTCAATGCGAAGCCGCTCGGCTATCGCGTCAACATCCTGATCTCGCGTCTCTGTTTTCGCGGAATTTATTTTCCGATGATGGGCCGGTTCGCGTGGGTTACGGTCCTGCGCGAAAACCGGCGAATCATTTTGAAACTCATAAAAGAGGCCTTGGGCGTTGGGAATCGCCTGGGGTTGCGGAGTGGCGAAAAGTTCAAGGCCGATCCCGAAGCGATTCACCCAAACTGAGTCGACATTTCCGAGCGCGACATTCTGCCGCCCTAAGCATGCGGAAAATGAACGATTTGTCATCCGCAAGATAGAGCGATTTCATTCCTGGTTGCTAGCATTCCGCTCTGCGTTGTCGCGTATCGAAAGGAGAACTCACGTGAATCCGAAAGCGGCGAAGCCTTTCGCAGGCGTTGCGATTCTAGTGCTTTCCTTCTTCCTATCGCTTCCGTTGCGCGCTCAGACTCCCGGTGCAACGCTTTCGGGCAGGGTCGTCGGTTCTTCTGGGACAGCGATTCCTAACGCCAAGGTCTCCGCCAAGAACGCGGCCACCGGTCAATCCACGGAAACCGAAACCGACGCCGCCGGCCTTTACACCGTTCCAAGTCTAGCTCCGGGCGATTACGAGCTTTCGGTTTCCGCTGAAGGTTTCGCGGCCAGCATAATGAGAGTAACGATCACCGGTGTTACGGCTCAAACCATGAACGTGACCCTGGGCGCCGCGCTTTCGCTGGGAGACCTGGGCTTTTCGCCGGCACAAACTCAGGGAAACGCCCAATACCAGGCGATGCTCAACAGGCGCTCACACATGCTGAAGGTGCATCAGCGGATCGGTTTGATCGATACCATCCCTCTGTTGGCCACGGTGATCCTGGGGCCCGGCGCCGGCGGCAAAAGCACCAGTTCCGCTGACCGCTATGCTCACTTGGCTCTCGGCTCCGTGACGGGGGACCTGTATTTTATGAGCGCTTATTATGCGATTCGCGCGCCCAAAATTCCTGGAACGCAAGTTCGCGGACCCATCCGCTTGCACAAGGCCCTCGCTTGGATTCATGGACCTGGCATGATTCTGACCCCGATCTTGGGGGCGATGGCTTTTGATGAAAGAAGCAAAGGCGAAAAGGTGCACGGTATTGCAAGCGCTCATGGAGCTGTGGCAATCGTAACCGCAGCGGCTTATGGAGCCGCCATTTTGTCCGTATCCATTAAGTTCTAACGAGGTGCCGTGAGCAACCGGATCAAGCTGCTGGCCTTTCTTTTTCTCTCTGCGCTTCCGATTTTTGCTCAGACCGATAGTCAGTGGGTTCTGGAGAAATCCACGCTCACATATCACGT
The DNA here is from genome assembly GCA_963703805.1 of uncultured Acidobacteriota bacterium. Taxonomy (GTDB): domain Bacteria; phylum Acidobacteriota; class Terriglobia; order Acidiferrales; family UBA7541; genus DASTCZ01. Next base: position 855,587 of record CAVPFO010000002.1, read on the forward strand.
GTCCCACCCGCTGCATCAAGTGAATGGCATCAGCCACGCAGCTCGCGGAAAGGGTGTCTGCCATGCGGGGCGATGCGACTTTTTGATTGCGGTGCCGGTGAAATCGTTTGACTCAGGAGACAGCAATCGCGACCTGCATATGCTGCAAGTGGCGCGCGGCGGGGAATTTCCCATCGTCACGGTGCGTACTACTGTCCCCGAAGATGCGGCCGGTTCCTCAATGATCCATGCTGATCTGGAGGTCCAGTTTGCTGGGCAGACCGCGAACTATAAGCAGGTTCCCTTTCAACTCGACACACAAGGGAATGAAATTCGGATCTCAGGGACTATTCCTGCGACCCTCTCGGACTTCAAGATCGACGCGCCGTCCCTTTTGACACTACCTGTGAAAAACGAAATACCAGTGCGCTTGGAAATGACTTGGCAAAGGCAGAAATGACATGTCTACGAAACGTATTGTTCTCGCGGTTCCCTTGCCATGGGCGTGCAAGCCAGAAAGGCCAGACGCGGAGCAAGTTCGCTCCTGATTTATTTTTCGATCACGGCATCGCGATCTGCGCGTTCACTGTACGAAGTCATCCGGGAGCATTGTCGGTCAGCACCTTGCGAATTGTGTCCGCCAGGCCGCTCTCCGGATTGACTTCGAGCGCATGTTGCAAATGCAGTTTTGCTCGGCCAGACTCGTTCAGCTTTTCGTACGCCACGCCGAGATGGTATTCGATGGCTTGATCTTGCGGTGCTTTCTTTAACGCGTCCTCCAACATGTCCGCCTGCCGATAGTTTCCTTTTGAATGTATGCCCATGCCAACATATCCGCGGTGCTCGGCGAATCGGGCAGGCCGCGGCGAGCTGTTTCGGCCAGAGACAATGCTACGACAATATTTCCGCCATGCTCGATCATGGAATATGCCAAGTTATTCGCAGCCAAGGCGTTATCGGATTGCAGGTCCAGCACTTTTTGATAGTTTGCTTGTGCGCATTGCCAATTGCCTTGTGACTCTTGCAGCAAGCCCAGAAGCAAACGCGTCTACACTGACTCCTCATAGGCTGCCCGAAGCGATATTCTGCGACAAACTCTCCTCATAGGCTCGTTCGCCGTGCAAAGACTCGTCGAGGCCTGCTTCCTCGCTCGCCTCATCCACTTTCACGGGCGTGAACAGATTGATCACCTTCAACATGCCATACGTAAATGCAAAAGCCCATACCGAGGAAAACAGCACGGCCGCGAGTTGTTTGTAAAAGAAACTCGAATTGCCATAAAAGAGCCCATTGCTCCCGTCCGGATTGAATCGCTGGTCGGCAAAAAGTCCTAGCAGTACGATCCCCAGAAAACCTCCGACGCCATGCACACCCCATACGTCTAGCGCATCATCCCACCGCAATTTATTCTTCAGCTCCACCGCGTAGTAGCAAACGATGCCAGCGATGATGCCGATGATGACCGCGGTTGTCGGAGAAACATAGCCCGCCGCGGGCGTGATTGTTGCGAGCCCGGCAACGGCTCCCGTAAGCAGCCCGAGAAACTTGGGCTTCTTCTCATTCATCCACGCCACGATCAGCCAGGCGACCGCGGCAAAGGAAGCCGCGACGTCAGTGTTCAGAAATGCGGTCGCGGTCACCGAGTCCACGCGCATCTCGCTGCCAGCGTTAAACCCGTACCATCCAAACCAAAGCAACCCCGTCCCGAGCGCGACCAGCGGAATGCTGTGCGGACCATTGTCGCGGCTGCGGCGCCTGCCTACGTAAAGCACAGAAGCCAGTGCCGCGACGCCCGCAATATTGTGCACTACGATCCCGCCGGCAAAGTCCTTCACGCCCCACTGTTGCAACATTCCGCCGCCCCAGACCATATGAACAAACGGAAAATAAACAAAAGTGAGCCATCCAGTCAGGAACAGCATGTAGGCTTTGAACGTCACACGGTTTGTAAACGCGCCAGAAATGAGGGCCGGAGTAATAATCGCGAACATCATTTGGTACGCGATAAACACGAACATCGGGACTGTGTCATTCGGAGATGCGGTGGAAAGACCAACGCCTCGCAAACAAAAGTTGTCGAAGTTTCCGATGACGCCATGCCAATCGCCGCTGAAGCATAAGGAGAAGCCATACAGATACCACAGCACAGTCGTCCAGCCCATCGAAACAAAACTCTGAATCATGATGGCCAGAACGTTTTTTCGTCCAACTAGCCCACCATAGAAAAATGCCAGCCCGGGGGTCATCAGCATCACCAGGCTGGAACACAGAATCATGAATCCCGTGTTGCCAGTATCGAGACGCAGCATTCGATCCTCCTGCTGAGTGGCCTGAATCGCAATGGCCATCATCGGAAACGTCCATATTCTGCTCACAATATATGTATCTCGCAAGTTGACTGAATCTGCCCTCGCTGTACCGTGAGTGCAGCTAGGGCTACCCATGTGGTCCTGACAGGGCGCTGCACGCTCTGGCTCTCGGCGAAATGGGAATGAAATCCACCAAGCCTTCAACTCGCCGACAAATAAAGGGCCGTAACTGGTCCAGAGCCACCAGAACAGCCACGCAGGATAGACTCCGCCAAAGTGATGGCGCTGGCGCCCAGTTCTATGGCCACTAGCGTGAAGAGCACGAATGCCATCGCGCATGGGAGGCAACGGTCTAGGCAAGAGAAACTCAACCGATCATTCACCCAAATCTCAGAGGAGCCGCCGCGTGTGGCGTTCACGCCCGGTTCACCGCCTCCTTGCCCTTATCCGTCAACGCGTAAAAATCCCCGCTCTTCGCGTCTAGCATTCCGCTTCGCACCAGATCCTCGACGGCATCAAGCACGAGTTGCCGCTCGGTCGGGTCATTACCGGCCGCTTCAAATAGCGTGTGCAGATCCAGAGATTCCTTCCCGAGTTGTCCGAACAACATCAAAACTCGCCCCGAGAGTTCGTTCATGGATCGCCTCCCGTCGATTGCTTCGTCGAGTTTACCGCCCGGTTAGTGGGTCGACGGATTCTCGAGTTCGCGTGTGTAGCCCAGCACCGCGCCCGCGAGAACGCGATGCTTTCCGAAGCGCCCCAGCTGTGGCCGTAAATAATGGTCCGGGCCTTTCGCTTCTCAGCCAGCGATAGCGAGCCATCATGGTTGGTGTCAAGAAGGAGGAGGATCTGCTGGCGGGCGTTCTCCGCGCGATGGTTTTCGAAAACTTCCACGTACGCACCCGCCGGATAATCCTTGCGAAGCTGCGCAGCGAGACAAACCTCGCGATGAACGACGTTGTCGTGCCTGACGAATCCGCCAACGAAACCAATCACAATGACTGGAGGATCTGCGGAAACTTCAGTGGCGGCACGCGCGGGAACATTCTGCCCGAAGCCCAAGAACATCCAGGCGAACAGAAAAGGAATATTTCCCAACGCCCGAGCCAATTGACCCACGGTAAGAGAAATCTCCATTGCCGTGAATTGGAGTCCGACAGCGATCCGCTCAACGTCTGGTGCCGCTCATGACTGGAGTCGGACTTTCACCCGCCTGGCCCAGAAACGCGTTGATCGCCCGTTGCGCCTGCATGAGCCGCTGCTTCATGTTGTTGTTGGCTTCGACCTGAGTCGAGGTCGGAGCCAGATCCGCGCCTGCGCCGTCGACATTCGTGGCGAGTGAACCCAGTTCTTCATAGAGGCCGGGCGGCTCGCGGAATGAATCCTCGCTAAACCCGGTGGCGTAAATGTTGACCAGGCGATCTTCGAGTTTCTCCGCTTCCTTTTCCTTAGCGGTGTTCGAGCTTGATTCGAAGCCCTGACGTGCGTGCTCGAGACGATTGATCAGATCAATGTCGAGATTGATTTCATCCTCGAGCTGCAGCCCGAACTGTTCTTCGGCCTTCATGGACTGCACGGTACCCAGCGTGTGCGGATCGCTCAATACTTGCAGTTTTTGTGTGCCCGCGGCGGTGCCGTTCACTGCCAGCGTCACGGTGTAAGTTCCCGGCGTCACTTTCGGCCCGGCTGCGGGTGGCTGTCCCCAGGTGACCAATGGCCGCCCTTGAGCCGGCGTATTTACCCAAGTCTCGCCGGGCGGGTTTGTGAGCATGAGCGCCTGATGACGCGGTTCGTGGCGCAAGTCCCAGTAGACACGGTTCAAGCCCGCCTGCCCGGCTTCCTTGAGCACACGGATTTGCTTCCCGGCTGCGTCGCTGATTGTGACCGTTGCTTCTGCGGCGTTTGGCAAATAGAAATTCAGGTCGGCGCCATAAGGCGCGTCTTCGCCGCTGGTGGCTCCATTCGGCGACGACTGGGGCGTAGCTACATCGGTGCGGAAGCGGTAAGCCGGCCGCGGAGCCCACAAGTATTCCTTCCCCGCAGCCGAGACCCGATCCCAGCTGCGCAGTGGCGTTATGTCATCGAGAATCCATACGCCGCGACCGTAGGTGGCGATGACGAGGTCGCTGAAATGCCGCTGGACTTGCAGCCAATACATCGGCGCCGGCGGCAGGTTATTGTGGATCTGCTGCCAGTGTCCGCCATCGTCCCAGGAGACGTAGATCGCATTCTCCGTGCCGGCGTACAGCATGTCCTTGCGCACCGGGTCTTCACGGACGATGTGCACAAAGCTGAACTCACTCGGTGGAATGTCGCCCGAGATATTCTTCCAGGTTGTGCCGTAGTCGGTCGTCTTGAAGATGTAGGGCCGGTAGTCGCCCATCATTTTTACGTTTGAGCTGACGTAGGCCGTGCCGGCATCGAAAGGCGAGGCCTGCACATTGATCGTGCCCCAAGGCGCCATGCCCGTAATGTTGCCCGTGACGTTTTTCCAGTGCGCGCCGCCATCCTGCGTGACGTTCACCTGTCCGTCGTAGCTGCCGGTCCAAATGACCCCTGCTTTCACCGGCGACTCATCAATCATCGCCAGCGTGGTCGCCGAAAAGGTCATAAGGTTGTCGTAGGCTAGCCCGCCGGAGTTGCCTTCCTTGCTTTTGTCGTTGCTGGTCAAATCGGGGCTGATGCGCTTCCAGGTCTGGCCTTTGTCAACGGTTTCGTAGACATATTGACTGCCGACGTAGACCTGCTCGTGGTTGTGTGGCGAGATGGCGATGGGGAAAGTCCAGTTCCATCGATCGCGCACATCCGCCGGCGCGAAACCAAACGAAGCCCCGGGCCAGATGCTCACATTGTGCGACTGGCCGGTATGCAGGTCCACGCGCACCAAATCGCCGTTATAACAGCCCGACCAAATGATGTCCGGATCGACGGGGTCCGGCACGCCGAATCCGCTCTCGCATCCGGCAAACGCGTGCCATTCGCTGGAGCTGATGCCGCCGCCTCGTCCTCCGCCGCCGCCCCGGCCGCCGCCGCTGAGTAGCCTGCTCGGCCCTTCTTCGCCGCCGGAATCCTGGCGATTGGCGATGACGTTATAAGGAATCTTGTTGTCCGTATAGACGTGATAGAGCTGCGCGATTGGCAGATTGACAGTGAAATAGGTGCGCCCGCGATTGAGACTGATCGCGCCGCCGCCATCGTCGGCCACCATAACGCGCTCCGGATTTTTCGGATCGATCCAGACGTCGTGCAGGTCACCGCCGGGCGATGGCAGGTCGGCGAACGTCTTGCCCCCGTCGCGCGAAACCGTCCAGGAGACGGAGACGAAATAGAGCAGGTTGGAATCGTCAGGCGAGACGCGAAAGTTCGTGTAGTAGGGAGAACGTTCGGAGAGCTTGTGGCTCTCATTCATCAGCGTCCAATGATGGCCGCCGTCGTCGGAGCGATAAAACCGCGCCGTATCCTCTTGGATCAACGCGTACACCCGCTGGCTGTCGCTCGGAGCCACGCGCACTGCTACCTTGCCGAGGTTACTGCCAGCCGCAGGCAATCCGTTGCCGGCTACGCGCGTCCAGGTATCGCCGCCGTCATGAGTGACGAACACACCGCTACCCGGACCACCGCTGTTTTCGTTCCACGGCTTGATATCGATCTGCCACATTCCGGCGAAGAGCGTCTTCGGATCGTGCGCATCCATGTCGAGCCCCGAGCAGCCGGTGTAATCGTTCTCACCTTTCAACACCTGCACCCAGTTCTCGCCCCCATCCGTGCTGCGATACACACCGCGTTCGGGATTTGGCTTAAAGGCCTGGCCCACGGCGCAGGCAAACACAATATTCGGATCGTCAGGATCGATGACGATGTTGCCGACGTGGCCGGACAATGGCAGCCCCATGTGCCGCCAAGTGCGTCCGGCATCGGTCGATTTGTAGACGCCATCGCCTACTGACGTGGACTCGCGGATGATGAACGTCTCACCCGTGCCCGCCCAGACGATCTTAGGATCGGACGCAGCTATCGCCAGCGCACTGACCGAGGAGACATCGATGTTCTGGCCCTCGAACACCTGCGCAAAGTGCGCGCCCGCGTCTTCCGTCTTCCAGATGCCGCCGGATGCGGCGCCGAAGTAGGCCACCAGCGAATTCCCCGGCTCGCCGACAACGGCGATATCGCGATTGCCGTTCGGCCCTAGGAAGCGGAAGTGCAATTGCGAAAGCGGGCCCGGCGGTACTGCATTGGCTTCGGCGCCCCCGCGCCCTCGCCTCTGCGCCAAACTGGCAGTCGCCAGAAGCATTGCGGCCACCGCAAGCCACACGAAGCGCCGAGCGACGCTTCGCGCTGACTCAAATCTAACTGGATGAGTGGTATTCATAAGGCCTCCGTACCCGAACGATAGCCGAACACTATCACAGGAACCCACACCAGAGGTCCAAGGACGTTGTTGACGCTGCTCGCCGAATCGCGCCCCTGTTCGCCTTGATTCAAGGCTCGATAAAGTCGCCGACTGGTTCTTCGAAGTGCAGGCGAAGCGTTTGTCGTGAGATTCCTGAGGCGATTCTTCACGCGTCTGGCCGACTCCTCCTAGAACAAAATCCACGGTTCAGATCCTGCGAACGGCACGACGAAGGGAGGCGAAGCTGATAGCGAGGTGGCTGATGCTGCGCTCCCGACTGTCGCATACCTAAAGCCGAGGTGTAGAATCGCCAACGATCATGGGGTTGCGCGCCGGAACACAGCTCGGTCCATACGAAATTACGGAGCCGCTTGGCTCTGGCGGCATGGGGGACGTGTATCGCGCACGAGACACCCGCTTGGGGCGCGACGTTGCGGTCAAGGTTCTCCCGGACGTCCTGGCCCGGCATGGGACCGCGCTAGCGCGGTTTGAGCAGGAAGCGCGCGCATTGGCCGCGCTCAATCACCCGAATCTCTTGGCCATCTTCGATGTGGGCAGTGCGGAGGGCCGGAACTATTTCGTCTCCGAGCTGCTAGAGGGGAAAACGCTGCGTCAGCTCTTAAGCGAGGGCGCCCTGCCTCGGCGCAAACTGGCTGACTACAGCGTGAGAATCGCTGAGGGGCTGGCTGCGGCTCACGAGAAAGGAATCGTGCATCGCGACCTGAAACCCGAAAACGTGTTCATCACGAAAGACGAACGGGTCAAAATCCTCGACTTCGGTCTCGCCAAATACGTGGCTGATGCAACAAATGAGGGTACGACGTTGTTGCACGCGAGACCTGGAACGACGGAGCCGGGAGTCGTAATGGGCACTGTGGGTTACATGTCGCCAGAGCAGGTGTGCGGCGAGGCGGCGGACTCACGCTCCGACATTTTCAGTTTCGGCGCGATGCTATTTGAGGCGGCCTATGGCCGGCGGGCGTTCAAGAGGGACACGGCCGCTGAAACAATGAACGCCATTTTAAGCGGCGAGCCGCCGGAGATTCTGGCTGGAGACGCAGGTTTGCCTCCGGGCTTGGAAAGTATTTTGCGGCACTGTTTAGAGAAGAAACCTTCCGAACGTTTCCAGTCGGCCCGTGATTTGGCTTTTGCTATCAGCTCGCTTTCCGGCATCAGCCCGACGCTGCCCGCGCGAAGAGCGGAGAAGCGCGGTTTTCGGGCGGGTTGGAAGTGGGCTGCGGTATCTATTGCCATCGCGGCGATCGCGTTGGTAATCGGGCGCTGGAGCACGGGAAGCGTGACGTCGGCCCCCGAAGTGCGCACGGTCCTGCAGCCACAAACGGGCGTAGCCGTGCTGATGGTCGGAGATGATGGCGGAGCTCCCGCGCTATCGCCAGACGGAAGCCGTTTCGTCTTCCGCGGAACCACATCCGGTCAGCGAATGCTCTTTCTGCGTTCGATGGACAGTGCCGCAGCGACGCCAATTCCCGGGACTGAGGACGGCCATTTTCCTTTCTGGTCGCCCGACGGCAAGTCGATTGGCTTTTTCGCCGACAAACAGCTCAAGCGGCTGGAAATTGCCGGTGGTCCTCCGGTCAGTTTGGCGCGGGCGGACTATCCCCGCGGCGGTGCCTGGGCGGGAAACACCATTTTGTACGCGCCGTATCTCTACGACACTATTTGGCGCGTCCCAGCGGGGGGCGGTGTGGCCGCGCGAGTCACGAAGCTGGATCCGGCGCTTCATACGACACACCGCTGGCCACAGTTCCTGAGTGACGGAAAGCATTTTGTTTACCTGGCCCAAAACCACTTGGGCGGCAAACGGGAAGCGGGCGGGATTTACGGGGCGAACCTGGACGGCGGGGCGACGAAATTTATTGTTCGTACGGAGGGAAGCGCGATCTATTCCTCCGGGTACCTGTTGTACTACCAGGACGGAAGCCTTGTGGCGCAGCAACTTGATGAAAAGACGATGGCACTGAAGGGGAATGCGACCGTGCTCGGGCAAGTGCTTCGAGATACCGGCGACTTCGAAATGTTCGCCACGGCCTCGCGCAACGGCATTCTGCTCTTTCAAAACGCCGGCGAGGTGGAATACCCGGTGGAGTGGTTTGACGCTAGAGGCCAAAACCAGGGCGCGGCGCCTTTTCGGGGACCGCTCAAGACGTTGCGGCTATCACCAGACGGCACAAGGGCGGCTGTGGTTGGATTCGAGGGACCTGCCGGAACTCTGAACATCATCAATTTGAAAGACGGTACAGTCACAAAACTTAGCTTTGGCGAAAACGCGTGGTATGTCGTGTGGTCGCCCAACGGGAGGGAAGTGATCTATTCGTCGCAGAAGCCAGGTTCAGAAGACACAGAGATCTATCGCAAGCCCGCGGACGGCAGCGGTGAGCGGCAAGTGGTTCTTTCCGAGGACCAAATCGATCATCCAACGGATTGGACGGGTGATGGAAGATTCCTGGTTTTCAACCGGGGCCGCAGCGGCTCCCGCGAAATCTGGCTCCTGCCTCTGACAGGGGAACATAAACCTGTGCCGCTCTTTCCCGATTCTAAGTACGATTACAGTGATGGGCGTGTATCGCCCGACGGTAATTGGATCGCTTACGTTACGTCTGAATTTTCAAATACGGACCTGTTTGTGACCTCGTTCCCGGCTGGACACGGCAAATGGCAAATCAGCCCACCGGGAGGAGTACAACCGCCTGCCGTTTGGTCGGCGGACGGCAAGGAGCTCTATTTCATCAGTAAGGCAGGCGAAGTGATGGAAGCGAGGCTCGAAAGCTCTAGCGGAACCATCAAGGTCCAGAGCCTGCAACGGCTGTTTCCTACGCCATTCCATGCCACCGCGCTGTATTCGCTCTTTGATGTAGACAGCCACAATGGTAGCCGTTTTCTGGGCAGCGTGTCTCCGGACGTCAGTTCCCTGCCCCTCAACGTCGTGACCAACTGGGCTCCCCAGTTGCAAAAAAAAGAAAATCCCGATTAATTTCCGATCCTTTTGATGCGACCCGGCGGGGAAAGCTCCCAGATTTTCCTTCGTGATCTTGGTATGCGTAGTAAGCTCGCTCCACCTACGGGGAGGGACAAATGCGAATTTTGCTGATTCTCGCGCTTGGCGCCGCGCTTTTCAGCGCAAATTTCATACACACGATGTGGCCACAGAGTCGTGCAACCGAGGCAAAAGCCACTCCGCTGATTCTGGAAAATAACGAAGGTGAACTGCGCGAGCGCAGGCCTCGGAAGGAAGCGATGGCGAGTGCGCGTTTTTTCATCAAGGTGGACCGCAGGAACGGCGGCTCACGGCAGATGTGGATGGGTGCGGAGGACATCCCGCCGGGCGGGAGCATTCCCAAGCACAAACATTTGGGCCAGGACGAAATTCTTCTACTGGAGACCGGTTCGGCGCACGCGTGGCTCGGCACCCAGGAACGGGATGTACATGCCGGCGCCACGATCTTTATACCTTCCGATACCTGGGAAGCCTGAAGAACACCGGCACGGAAACAGCCCGGCTCGTATTCGTATTCTCCGCGCCCGGCTATGACGAATTTATGCGCTGTACATCAGTTCCCGCCGGGGCTGCCATCACGGCCCCGGTCGACGAAAAAAAGTTCGTCGATTGCGAGCATAAGGGACACGTAGAGTTTGCCGACACTCCGGGAGACGGAGAAACGCACTAAATGAAGGCCCAACACTGGCTGGGGCAGGAGCAGCACCCGCGCTTAACAGTAAATCCGTTCCACAATTTACGAAGAAAATTATTACCATAATCGAGCAACGAAAAGTGGACGGTTTTCGCCTTGGCGCCACCGGTTGCATCAAAGACGGATTTCGAGTGCTGCGGATAGTGGCAATCGCTGAAACTCGTTGCCAAACGCTCGCGGTATGCAACGGGCTGAAGACGGCGAAAAATTGCTAGCGTGGTCCAAATAGGGTGGAGCGGACCCTATGTCAAAGGTCGCGCGCAAGCGAGCTCTTGCTTCACTTGCCTGTGTAGTCGCGTTACCGGCCAAGTGCTCAGGGACATGCCCAAGAGGCTACAGACTCAAGAAGGGCGGAATCTCAATCTTTGATAGGGGTGCCACGAAACCGCCCAGAAAAATTTAAGATCGTCCCCTTGGGCGCGGCCACGTTTCAACGCGGTTTATTTTCAGCGATTCCGGTAAGGGCCTGACCGCTAGCGCAGGAGCGAAGGACTTGTCCGGTAAGCCGACTTCTGGGGAGTCTTACCTCCTTATACTTTAGCGGGATCTTCACGCCTCTCAATTCAACACTCACCAAACCTCGGTGCTCGCACCTGCTCGTTTAGCGGCAGGTCCAGACCGCTGTTGACGTGATCCGGCATTCTTGTCGGATCCTCGGCGATCAGCGGCATCGCCTTCGCGCGCAATGCCGCGGCTTCGGGCGAAGGATCCTGGAAGAGCGTGCGCAGCCACCCTTCCACGGTGTGACAGGTGCGGAATACACGCGGCGTTGATCGGCGTAACGGGTGGCAGCCGCAGCCCAGTCCGAATCCTTCGAGAGTTCATCACGCAGAGTTCGCGCATCGCGCAAAGCCAGGGAGAGGCCTTGCCCGTAAGTTGGATCGGTAGTTGCCGCCGCATCGCCCACGAGTACCACCCCACCTCGATAGGGGTGTTCTACCCAAGAATCACTCACGTCAAAGCTGGCCAGCGGCCCGATGCTTCTTGCTTGGGCATAGTATTCGCCGAAGGAAGCATAAACTTTCGTGGACTCGCTGATGAATAAGCGAAGCATGGCGTCGCCCTGCAGGCGGTAGCCAGCCGTCTTCGGGTATATGAAATAAGCGCGGGCGCGTCCGCTGCCCAGTGGGACCAGAATGGCGCTGATACCCAGGTCGGGGTGGAACATAAAATAGATGGTTTCCCCGGGAGCGGTGACGTCCGTCAAAAGTACCCCGGCCATGTAGCAGGGATTCGATTGTTCGAGGACTGTGAAGCCTGCCCATTTCCGCGCCGCTGACCCGCGGCCATCGGCGGCCACAACGAGACGCGCAGCGATCCGTTCGTGGTTCCCGGCGTCTGTGATTACCGCAGGTATTTCCCCGGTCTCAATCAGCTCCACGGTCACGCCGCGGCGAACCTCTTGCGCCCGCCTGTTCCGCGGCCGCCAGCAAGGTTTCCTGCATCAGCGGACGTGGGAAGGAAAGAAGCGGCAGACATTGTGGGGTTGTGGTCCGGAGATCTCGCGGTCCCAGGCCGGACTTGACTAAGGGCACGTCGTGGCCGCAGGTTTTCTGGATCAGTTCGTAGATTCCAAGCTCGCGTGCCCCCACAGCCCCAGCAAACCAGCCCTTCGCCCCGCACGCGGTCCCTGAATTTGGTTTCGCGTTCTAAGATGAGAACCCGTGCGCCTCGTTCTGCCATCGCTTTCGCCAACGCGGAGGCAGCAATCCCACCGCCGACCGTAATGATGTCGTAACCTTGTGCAGGCACAG
>CAVPFO010000003.1:0-70390 GCA_963703805.1 uncultured Acidobacteriota bacterium
CGGTCTCCTTCTGATGGCGTATTGCAGGTGTGCACTTAGGGAGTGTCGAGACTCGGAATCGCGCGGGCATCTTAATGATAGGCTTTGCAGCCAGTCAAGCCATCTGTAAAATCGGAAATCATTGGAAACGAGCTATGCAAGAAAGGGGCGCGCCCAAGGGAGCAGTCTTAGAACTTTTCTCTCGGAACCTGTATCAGCCCTGTCACAGGTCGAGCTTTCAATTGATCAGGGACTCAAGTGACAGCATGACCTTCGAGACTTGTTTGGTAACCCGACTTAAGTGGAATTACTTCCGAGTCGGCCGTTATGGATCCAGTAGATCTCCGATTCCGGCAGGCTTCCCGCTAGCCTCTCTCGAGAGTGGTCGCTCTACGGAATCGAAGCTTGGGGGCAGGCCCTGATATATACTCCGCGACACTCATGAGTTGCCCTATTTGCGGAAGTGACGTTTCTGGCACAGCGCGTTTTTGCCCTTCCTGCGGCCGAGCGGTGGAGTCCGGCGCCGCCACTCTAGAGCTTGCCACCACTCCGCCCAAGCGGGGTCCTTCTCCCAGTGCCAGGAGTTCCCCGACATCGGGCTATGAGGCGCGGTACGTTCCAGGAACTACGCTCGCCGAGCGGTACCGCATTGTTTCGCCGCTGGGCAAAGGCGGGATGGGCGAAGTCTATCGCGCTGAGGATTTGAAGCTCGGGCAAACGGTGGCGCTGAAATTCCTGCCACGGTCGCTGGCACAGACGGAAGAGGCGCTGGAGCGGTTCAAGCGCGAAGTTCGCTTGGCGCGCCAGGTTTCGCACCCGAACGTCTGCCGCGTATTCGATATCGGTGAAATCAGCGAGACGCTCGATTCCGGCAAAACCATCACTAACACGTTTCTGACCATGGAGTTTGTGGACGGCGAAGACCTGGCTTCTCTGATGCGCCGCATCGGCAGGTTGCCGCCGGATAAGGCGGTCGAAATCGCGCGACAAATATGCGCGGGCCTGGCAGCCGCGCACGAGCACGACATCATTCATCGTGACCTGAAGCCTGCGAATATCATGCTAGATGGGCGCGGCCGCGTGCGCATCACGGATTTCGGCCTCGCCGGCCTGGCCGCTGAACTCGAAGGCGCCGAAGCGCGGGCCGGCACACCGGCCTACATGTCGCCCGAACAATTCGCAGGCGGAGAATTGACGCCGAAAAGCGATCTCTACTCGCTCGGTCTTGTACTCTACGAAATATTCACCGGCAAGCGCCCGTTTGAAGCGTCCTCGAGCGAAGAAATGGCGCGCCTGCGCGATAAGAGCGCACCGGCGGCCCCGTCGCAGTTCGTAAAAGAGTTGGACCCGCTCGTCGAGCGCGTGATCCTGCGCTGTTTGGAAAAAGACCCTGCGAAGCGGCCCGCTTCGGCGCTGCAAGTTGCGGCGGCACTGCCGGGAGGCGACCCGCTCGCCGCGGCGCTTGCGGCAGGGGAAACGCCGTCGCCGGAGATGGTCGCCGCTTCCGGAGAGACCGAAGGCTTGCGTCCCGTGGTGGCTTGGGTTGTGCTGGCAGGAATCATCGTGTCATTCGTCGCGGCGATTTTGTTGAGTGCACAAACCATGCTCTACCGGCGTGTGCCGCTCGAAAAACCGCCAGAGGAGCTTGCCGGACGCGCCCGGGAGATTCTGCAGAGCGCGGGTTATACCGAGCCGCCGGTGGACACGGCGATGGGTTTCTACGAGGGGAAGGAGTTTCTGCGGTACATCGCGGAGCACAATAATTCGAAGACACGCTGGGACCACCTCGAGACCGGAGCGTTTGCGTTTTGGTATCGCGGAAGCCCCCGGCCGCTCGCAGCCTATTCCGGTGTGTTCTTCTCGGATGCACCTACATTAGGATCCGTTTGGACGAACGACCCGCCGATGGAGATCTCGGGTATGACTTTGGTCGAGCTTACCCCGCTCGGTCACCTTCGACACTTCATCGCAGTTCCTCGTCAAATCGAGGAATTCGCAAGCCCTGCGCCGTCTCCCGACTGGACTCCGCTATTCTCGGCTGCGGGGCTTGACGCCTCCAAGTGGTCACCCACGCAGCCTACGTGGACGTCCCCTGTAGATAGCGACACGCGCGCCGCATGGACAGGTGCGATCGCCGAGCATCCCGAGATGCCGATGCGAATCGAGGCTGCTGCCTACCTTGGCAAACCTGTTTACTTCGAGTTGATTGGTCCATGGACCCGGGCTGAAGGCATGCAACCGTACCACACGAGCGCCCTCAAGCAAGCTGGGCTGGTGATTTTTATCGGCTTGTTGCTTTCACTGCTTGTGGTCGGGGCGTTCCTAGCCCGGCGGAATCTGCGCCTGGGCCGGGGTGATCGCCGGGGGGCTTCACGTCTAGCAGGTTTTGTTTCTGCGGCGTGGGCAGTGGCTTGGTTTTTTGGTACACACCACGTCTTGAGCTTCGACGAATTCGGGCTCTTCATCGAGGCTTTGGCTTGGGGGCTTGCCTGGTCCTGTTTCATGTGGGTTCTCTACATTGCTTTGGAGCCTTATGTGCGGCGCCGCTGGCCCGCCACGCTGGTCTCTTGGAGCCGCTTGTTGGCCGGAGGCTTTAGGGATCCACTCGTGGGACGCGATATGCTCGCTGGTTGTTTACTAGCGCCATTTACGCTCGATTTGGGAAGACTAGAATGGTTTATCTCTTCCTGGCTCGGTTATCCTCCGCCGCAACCCGGATCTGGCCCAGCGTGGTTGTTGCTAGGCGCGCGGGCGATTGTTGCTAACCAAGCTCTCGCCTTGATGTTTGCACCTACTTTCTGGATTGCGCTACTGTTTGTCCTGTTCCTTTTCCGCGTCTTGCTGCGCAAGGAGTGGGCGGCAGCGGCTGGATGGGCTCTTTTATTTGCATTTCTTGCTCCGCTTGGCGATACCCCAGTCGCGGTGGCCGGCGCTCTGATCTTTAGTAGTCTGGCTGTGTTTGTGATGATCCGCTTCGGCTTGCTGTCGCTGGTTACTAATTTCGTGGTCTTCAATATCCTGCAGAGCTTTCCGCTGACGACCCAGGGGTCTGCATGGTATGCGGGCATCAGTCTAACCGGGATTCTGCTGATGGCCGCGATAACGTTTTATGCCTTCTACACCTCCCTCGGCAGCCATCCAATTTTCGGCGGGGCCGTGCTCGAGGAGTGAGCTGCCGTTGATACGCCCTCACCACCGTCAGCGGCCACAAGTCTGTCCGCCATGGCGACGGCGGGCTGAGTCCCGATAAGTGTCAAAGCTTGTAGTTCATCTTCACCAAAAGTCTGTTGCCTCCTCAAAGGTGATATCCGATGGCGTCTAGTGCGAGGCGGCAGCAGGGCTGGCGCGATAGACGGTCGTGTGGGCGGGAAGCACGGCGCCGACCACGGCCCCGCTTACGGCACCAAACGCGGTGCCAACAAGGGCTGTAATTCCGCGCGAGGACCCACCCAAGAAACCGGTCTTCGAGCCGGAGGCGGCGCCAATGCCCGCTCCGATGGCTCCGCCGGCTACAAGGCCGATCAGGGCATGCTCGCCTCGTTTGGAACCGGAAGATGTCGAGACGCGGACGACGTCTTCGCGTCTTACCAATACGTCGGAGCCGTTGTCTTTCAGAGTGAGCGATTCATCGGTGACGCTTTCAAATTTTCCGGCGTGGCGCTTCATGTTGGATTCGATCACTTCGATTCCCTGCCCGGCCTTCATGCGATTTAGGTCGGACCATGAGCCCAGCTGCGCCTGCGCACTGAGCGCGGCGGGGAGCCCGAGGAAAAGCACGAGAATCAGTACGTGACGCCGCACGGTTCCCTCCTGATGGGCTCAGCCCGAATCTCCGATTTCAACACTATCATCATTTTTTGCGCAAAACCTTATGCCCGCCACCTTCTGGTGTCAAGCTCAGACCACCTCCATAATCAGCGGCGAGTGCGGCGCGCCCCAAGCGGACGATCCCAGAGTTTTGGGGTGAAATCGTGGCCAGTTTGACGCGGGTTGGATTTCCAACGGAAATACTTTCATATGACCGATGGCGGATTTTGACCTCAAATGACCTCAAGGGCATCGGTGGAAGATTTTTAAAACAAACTGTTCAAGGAAGTGGTGCGCGCAAGGGGGCGATTTTAGAACTTTTCTTAGGGAATTCGGTCAGTTGTGCCACACGTTGGACTTTCAGTTGATCTGGGAAGCCAAGCAAAGGCCTGATCTGCCACGGAGCGGCGGACTTGTCCGGTAAGCCAACTTATCGGGCACTGACACCCGTACCGTCCATGTGGATTTCGAGTTTCCGATAACGCGACTTCCCGGGAGTTGACCCAAAATCGACGTGTCGGCCAGAGGGAACGCGGTCCCCATGAGTCTTTTTCGTTGGTCTCCCCGTATAGCTTAGTATCCAAGCCTCGGGGAGATTCCCCCCTCATAATGGGAAAAGGAATCCCAGTACCTGGGCGCGGCAGAACCTGACCATGCGTATGCAGATGCGCCGGTTTACGAGGCTGACCAACGGCTTTTACAAGAAGGTCGAAAACCTCGGCGCGGCTGTCTCGCTGCCCTTCGCGCACTACAATTTCGTGCGCCAGCACAAGAGCCTCCGCATCACCCCGGCCATGGCGGCGGGCGTGTCTGATAGGCTGTGGACGCTTGAGGAATTGGTGGAGCAAACGTCGCGGTAGTGGCAGACGGGAAGGCGAAGCAATGAGCATCAACGATTTACCGGCGATTATGGGAACAGTTCTGATTGTTGCCGGCCTCGCCCTAGTGGGCGTTTCCACATGGTCCCGCGCCGAGCGGAGCGAAAAGACCACTCAGGCCGGGGCGCTCATCATTGTGGTCGGCGCATTCCTCTTGGGGCTGTCGATATTCGTGTCGCATGGAAAATAGGACTCAGGTCCGCGCGCCATTCAAATTAGGACACTACCGGCCTTTCTGGCCGGATGGTCGGCAATCCGGAGGTTATGGCAAGGTCCTGGTAAACGCGGTTACTGAAAGTTTGCTCTCAGCCCAGACCCATTGGCCGATTAGTCCGCAAGCATTGAGCGATCAAGACCGACGATGATACCCTCAGCGGTACGTATGACAACCGCGTTCATCCATTATCCCGGCCTGTCCGGCCCGTTCGGCGCGCTGATGGACGAGTACGCGCGCGCTGCGGAGGACTTCTGCCGTGTAGTCGAAAGTTTCGATCTCCTCCGGTTCGACGCCGAGCGGCCATCGAACAATCCGAACACGATTTCGCCGCGCGCGATTTGCCTCCACGTGATTGGCGCGGCGCATCGATACGCGCACTACATCCGCAAGGCGCTCAGCGTTGAGTTCGTCGAACGATATGAGGCTGATCCGGCGCGGTTGCGCTCCCCACGGGATGTCCGAGGTTTGTTAACTGATGGAATCGTGTTGACGGAGCAAACCGTCGAACCACTGCTGAAGGCAACCGAGCAGGAAATTCAGGCGCTGTCATTCGCGGTGCGCTGGGGTCCGCGATACGACCCGGAGATGATCCTCGAGCATGCGGTTTGCCACTTGCTGCGCCATCGCCGGCAACTGGAGCGCTGGTAGTCGTATACGGGCAAGAAATGGGCATAAGAGGCAGGCAAAGTCCCGATTAACGCCGTAACCGGAAAAGTTCGACACAGCTAGAAGGGTCAGTCTGGAAGTCCATCAAAATAAACGGCGAGAAAAGTGGCGCGCCCAAGGGGACGATTTTAGAACTTTTCTCTCGGAATTTGTGTCAGCCCTGCCACAGGTCGAACTTTCAATTGATGTGGGAACTCAAGCAAGGGCCTGATCTGCCGCAAAGCGGCGGAGTTGTCTGCTAAACCGGGCGGTCTCAATGGGTCGATGCAACACTAACTCGAAGTCGACCCGGAGGCTTTCAGCGGCTAAGGATCGTTCGCGAGGGGTGATTCAGCCGAAACACCCCCTGGCTAGGGTCTGCTCGAGCACAGCCGGACAGATCGGTTCTCTACTGGGTAGCATCGTCGGACCAACAGCTTAGGTGGTGTTGCATCGACCGGTTGAGGTCGCACGACTAACCAGGCATGTTCGATTGCTTCCGGTTTGCCCGTCATCCATGCACAATCCATATCCCGCGCTTTTCAATACTGTACAATCTCACGACTCTGTATGCCTTAGCTCCGAAGGCGGCAACGCTGAAATCCCGGTTTGCCGCGGCGTCTTCTTTGGAGTTACTTGAGATTGATAGGGGGACTGAAGATGAAGCCCCAACTGGCAAAGCACCGCGTTCTATCCTTATGCGTAATCGGTCTCTGCGTCCTTAGTGGTGCGTGGTTCGGAATACACGCTGAGCCGCAACAGGACAAGGTCGCCCAAAAATTGATCGGAGCTTGGCGATTGGTTTCGGTAGAAGGCACAGACGCCACTTTCCACTTTGCTTATGATCACCCTACGGGCCTCATCATCTACGATCGGTCCGGTTGGATGGCTGTCCAGATCGACATTAAGGGTATTCGCAAGCCGTTCGTTAACGGGCCCGCCGGTGGTACTGGCGAAGAGAAGGTGGCTGCCTTCGATAATTACATCTCGTATTACGGCACATATACGCTGGATTTGAAGGCGCAAACGGTCACTCACCACTTGGAAGACGCAAGCCCGCCAAATTGGCGCGGCGTCAATAATGTCCGATGGTTCGAATTTCAAGGCGATGATCGCCTTCTCCTTATCCCCCGCGAGGACGGGAAAGGAGGAGTAATTGATCGAAAGAATGCGACGTTTAAGCTTCTATGGGAACGCATCAAATAGTGACTTATCCGCGAGTCCGGGTTCCGGACGAGTGGTCGGCAAGCCGGAAGTAATGGCCTAGGTCCTGGTAAACGCGCTAACCGTACAAGTTCGAAAAAATAAGGCTGGGGCTGGAGAAACGGCAAGAAGAGTGGCGCGCCCGGAGAGATTCGAACTCCTGACCCTGGTTTGAAGCCTGAATTGGTCGGGCGCGGACTAAGTCTGCGCCTGATTTTCTTAAGCCATTGCGCTTTGCGCGTCCGCTGGATCGCCGCTATCCCAGAGCATTGTCGGTCAGTGCTTTCCGAATTGTGTCTGCCAGGCCACTCTTCGGATTGAACTCGAGCGCGTGTTGCAAATGCAGTTTTGCTCGGCCAGAATCGTTTAGCTTTTCGTCCTAGAAGTCATTGAAAGGAAGCCGCGCCAGGAGAGTCCTCGTTGCGCGCCCTAATTGACTGGCAACACCGAAAGAATGAGTCTTGCAGGAAGAGATATTCAGCCGGTCTTGTCAGCACTGCTTTGGGCCCAAATCTTGAAAGATGAGGGATGAGGACTTACAGGGCAGCGGATATTTCCGTGCCCGCTGCGGCGAATACTCCAGCCATTTCAGCCTGCGCGATGGGCAGAAACGACTGCACAACCGCCGGATCGAATTGCGTGCCGCTGCCCAGAATCAGGCGCCGGATTGCTTCTTCAAAAGGTAGCCCTTTGCGATACGGCCGCGAAGACACCATGGCGTCAAACGCGTCGGTAACGGAAACGATCCTGGAAACCATTGGAATCTCGGAGCTCTTCAGGCCCGCCGGATAACCAGCGCCGTTGAACGCTTCGTGGTGGTGCAGGATGTAAAGGCCTGCGCGATCGAACCCGGGCAGCATCCGAACCACGGCCCAGCCGTACTCGGGGTGTTTCTTCATGAAGGCGTATTCGGTTTCGTCCAGCTTTGCGGGCTTGTGCAGGATCGCGTCGGGTATGCCGATCTTGCCGATATCGTGGAGCAGGGCGGCAATCTCCAGGTTCTGCAGCTCCTTCTCTTCGAGGCCCAATTCCTGGCCGACGCGCATGCCCCATTCCGCCAGGCGCGTGCTGTGAACTCCGGTGTTCAAATCCTTCAGATCTAGGAGTTGGTTGAAGCTACAGATCAGCGCACTACGCTGCGTGACCAGAGATTCTTCTAACTCCTTGACGCGAAGCGAAGCGTCTCTCAATTCAGAAACAAGACTGCCCTGCGGAATTGCTGTTGCCACGAAAGTGCTCCTTAAAGAATCCCGCCGGTAAGCTGCATGTCTGAAAGCGCCGCGAAGACGTCCACCCGGCCGTGGTTCAGGTTCGGTGTGAGCAGCTTCGCCTTAGCGAGTGCGTTGGCCGCCTGCGTCTGATTCACAGAGTGGTTGGATGTCAGGAACAGCGCTGCGGCTCCCGCGACCATGGGCGAGCTGAAGGATGTTCCCGAAGACGTTGCATACGTCGCGCCGGGGTATGTGCTGACGATTCCCTCGCCAGGCGCGGCGATCCAAACGTCGGTCGTACCATAGTTGGAGAACGAAGACTTCGTGTCTCCGTCGGACGTTGACGCGATGCCCAGCACTTTGCCGTCGAATGCCGCGGGATAGACCGCCGCGCTGCTGTTGTCATTGCCGGCGGAGGCCACCAGCACAATTCCAGCCTGGTTGACGTACGAGACCGCCTGTGACAGCGCCGTCGAAGAGCTGGTCAGCTCAAAGCTCATGTTCACGACATTGGCGTTGTGCTGGGCTGCGTAGTACAGCGCGGAGACAATGTTGGAAAGATAGGCTGTGCCGTCTGCAGAGAAAGCCTTGAGCGGAAGAATCTTCGCGTGCGGCGCGACGAGGTGGATCAGGCCGGCCGTCATGGTGCCGTGGCCAAACGCTGCGTACTCGTTGCCGTCCAAGACCGCGGCGGTGGATTGATCCAGCACGGCAGCGGTGGACTGCTGCACGACGGCAGGCTGCTCATCCTGGGCGCTGCTATTCGCCGGTCCGTTGGGCATGGATGAAACGTCGAGCCACTCCGAGGCGCCCGGCTGGTTCCGCGTGAAGTCGTAACCCTGCAAAAGGACCGGCTGCAACACTGGATGATTGGGGTCCACGCCGGTATCGATGTCAGCGACAATACCGGAGCCGCCGTTCTGAAACGTGTTCTGCGCTTCGCCCAGTCGAATGATCTGCGTCGCGGGCTGCGCCGTGTAACCGTGCCAGGCTACCGAGCCGTAGTAGTTCACCGGTGTAGTGTCAGAAAGGCCGGAAGCGATATTGGCTAGTGGGACCTGCGGCAATGGCAACAGCCGGTCTGCCTCGATGCTCTTGATACCGAGGAGCTGTTCGAGCAGATTCAGCAACCCGCCGACCAGATTGCCGAGCAGGTTCTTGGAGGAGGTCACCAGATATGTCTGCCCCACCGTGCCGTCGAGCGCTCCGGCAACCGTGCATCCCAGCGACGAGCACAAGCTCTGCACGGAGGCCACCCCCCGCGTCGCGGTGACGATGTAGCGCTGCTGCTGGGCCGAGGCTGTGCCCTCGAACAGGAAAAGTGATAAGAGTGCCGCGCCGAGAATCCAAGTGCGTTTCATAGGCTTCTTTGGCTCCGAAAGATTAATGGCTCGTTCCAGGTCCATTTTGAAACGGGGTCAGTTTCGGCTCCGGGCGCGCCCTGGCAAATGGTACAGGTGATCCGTTGGGGCTAACGGCAGTCCCATCGAGGTTTCGGTACTTCGGTACTCTGGGTTTCTGACGGAGCGGAGCGCCTTACCTAGCTAACAGGCTTACGTTCAAGCAGTTGGCCGGAAGTAAAGAGTGGGGCCCAGTAGAAGGGGTGCGCGTATTCTTGCCGAAGCAACCGCATTGCCGACTGGAGTGCAATGGCGGGGATACCCGTCTGCTTGTAACCGGTATAAAAGTGCTTCAGCAGCTGGGTAGTACTTCGATCATGCACGTCCCACAGCGATAGTACCAACGAGCGGGCCCCTGCACAGAATAGCCCGCGCTGCAGGCCGAGTAAGTCCTCTCCGGTGGCGTCTGTGTTTGTCCCCGCCGCACATCCGGACAGGGTCACGAGCGCACAGCCGAGCCGCATTTGATAAAGATCATGGAGGTTCAGGTCGCCATCGGCCAGGTGCAAGCCGGAGAACATGGGATTGTCCTGGCGATAGGTCGCACGCGTCGCGATGTGCAGCAATCCGCTAGTTTCCCCCTTTTCCCGTACCGCCGCCGCCGTGGCGCGATCACCGATCAGAATTTCGGGTCGGGGCACGAGGCTCGCAACGAGTTGTACCTCCGAAAGGACCTCGGGAACCCGTGGATCTGGAATGCCCAGGACGAGCGAGGTTTCTGGCGTCACCGGAGGAAGAGTTTGGCAGGCAGAAAATTCCGTCGCGCTGGGAGCGTAGGAAATCACGAAGGTGTCGCCCAGGTACTCGTCGCCGCTTCGAAAGGCGTGAAATGGCAAGTAGTGCGCCAAGCCATGCGGCACGATCACAACGTGGCCGCCTTGCAGAAGGGACCGCAGCGGCGCAATCATTTCGAGGTAGAGAGCTTCGAGGTGCGCGTTTGTAGCTTGCAGCAACGGCTCCGCAAAACGGCGAGCATCGTCGCGATCGGAACGAAATTTCGCCAAACCAGAACGAAGCAGGTCGAGAAGCCCGGCAATACGGGAATGAACAGTGAGCGGCACGATTTCGATATTCTCGCGAGTCAGAACCGCCGCAACAACAAGGTTACCTGCGAAATAATATTCGACGAGGGCAGCATCTGCGGGAATGCTCTTTTGTATTTTCTCGATTGGGGTAACCGCCGCAAGCTCTGAAGAAGCGTGTTCGGGCAGGTTGGTTGGGAGGTCGCGGAGAACGCGGAGCAATTCGTCTTCGTGAGCCTTCGCTTTGTCCTGCAGCCGCTCGATGCGGGCGTGTGAACTCTGTTCCGGGCGAAGCTCCTCCAACTCAATGCGGTGGTAGTACCAGTTGAGCTCCTCTCGCAAATCGCGAATGCGCCGAACCATGCCGCTCTGCCCAGAATCGCTGCCCAGCACGACGCGGTTCGTCGGAAAGATCATTTCGACCATGCTTCGTGACTTGGCGGCTTCGATATAGCCGAGCGCTTCGAGCGCGCGGCGTCCTGACGCATTGCCAATGAGGCATGAATCCACAAGGGCCTCGTACACCTTCAAGCGATCCTTCACGAACGGCAGCTTAAGCTCTTCGCCTTGCAGCCTGCCGCGCAGCGATTCCAGAGAGGCCCGCGATCTCTGATACGCCGCATACGCCGCCTGTACGTCGCCACGCTGTTGGGCGATCTGGCCCAGCAGAAAATGGGTCTGGTGCTGCAGAGCCGGCGTGTGACTCTTCGCCAGCTTCTCCAGCGCCAACTTTACCTCGCGCTCTGCGGCATCCGCCTCGCCGACGTCATAGGCGATCCGCGCGAGCAGCAGGTGAGCCAGGATCGCCTTGCCGCCCAGCATGGAATGATCGAAGAATTCAGCTGCCGCAACGCAAAATCGTCGTGCTTCGAAATAGCGGCCTTCGCGAAGTAAAAGCAGCCCGGCGTAGAGATCAATCAGCGAGGGCCAGACCAAGTTTTTTTCCACGACGAACTTCTCGCGCGTTTTCGCAAAGCGTTCGAGCGCCTGCACGGTTCTGCCTTGTTGGCCGAGGGCAATCGCCTCGTTTGCGGCGCATTTCGACGCTTCATACGCCATGCCGAGTTTTTCGAAGTTCTTGGCGCCTTCGGCCGCCGTTTCGCGAGCCTCGCCGCTGAGATTGAGCTCAAGGTAGATTTCTGAGAGGTCGAGATAACAGAGTGCATGATGATAGGCATCTCGACCCGCTTCACATGATTTCCGGATTGAGTACAGCATTCCGATGGCACGGCTGTATTCCCCGCGAAGATAGTAGAGGTACGCGATGTTGTAATCGGCTTGCGCGACCAGGAGCGGCATACCATTCTGTTCACTGACGGCGCGAGCCCTTTCATATGTCGCGAGCGCCCGCGGGAAGTCGTTCAAAGTAATCAGGCAGGTCGCCATGTTGCTGAGTACCACGGCCAGCGCCTCGGCATCCTGGTGCGCGAGCAGACCTTCGTAACCGCGCTCGTAGTGAACAAGCGCTTCTTCAAAGCGGTCCTGGCGGTGGAAGATGTTGCCGACGTTGACTTCCAGGCGGGCGAGACGCCAAGGCAGCTTGAGCCGCGTGAATATTTCTCGCGCGCGTTCGGAGGCCGCCACTGCGCGGTCATACTCACCCAGCAAAATCAGCGGCTGGATCGAACCGCTGAGCGTGCGGGCCAGCTCGGTCGTGGCGCCAAGCGATTCAAATATTCTCAAAGCCTGCTCGTGGTGCTCGACCGCGGCGCGGTTGTCGCCCGATGCATAAAGAGAGTTGGCCTTCGCCCGAAGCGCCCACGCCAAAGATTCCTGGTTGCCCAGGCGGCACGCGATCTCTATCGCCATTTCAGCCAGCAGTGAAGCTTCGTGCGGATTTACGCGGACCTTCTGGACGACCAACTCGGCGAGGCGTTGGACGACTCCCGGGTTTGCTAGTGTCCGGCGCCGGTCGAGAAATTTTCGGCGGCTTGCTTCATCCTCAAGGCTGCCGATCTCGGCAAAGTACTTCTCTGGTCCGAGCGGCTTCCGTTGCGCGCGCTTCGCTGGCGTCAACGGCCGGCCCCCGGACTCGCGTTTCGCAAGTAAAGTTGGTCAACGTTCCAAAGGGCGTAAGGCTCGACGATTGCCGGATGGAAATTTCCCACCGTGTTCCTTGCGCCTACCAGGATATCGGGACTCGCAAGAAAGATCATCGGCTGGTTTTCCGCGAGAATTTCCTGCAGGCGGTCGTACAAGCGCTTACGCTGCTCATAGGTCCGCGCGTCAAGCTGCTGCTCCATCAGGCGGTCGATCTCGGCTTCCCAGGGCGTCTCCGGCTTTGTCTCTTCCGGCGCCCACATGTGCGAACCGCCGCTCGAGAGCCACACGTTGATGTCTGAGTTCGGATCAGTGTCCGCCGCGACCAGCCCCAGGATGCACGCTTCGTATTCTTTCGTCTTGAAGACACGGTCCAGCAGCGAGCGAAACTCAAGCGGCACGACCTGCACGCGCATCCCCAGCTGTTTCAGGTCGTCCTGAATCAGCGTGGCCATCTTGGTCCGTTCGGTACTTGAGGAACTCGTCACAACCGAAAATTCCACCGGCGTGCCGGTAGAATCCGTCAACAACGGTTCGCCAGACGAGTCGCTCTTCCAGACGAAGCCCGCCGCCCGAAGCAGTTCCCGAGCACGATCGAGCGAACGAGCCGGGTGCGGCAGAGACGCATCAATCCACCGGCGGTCTCCCGGCGTGACGGGACCCCAAAGAGGCGCACCACGGCCCCGGTAGACCAAGCGCACGATTGCATCGCGATCCACAGCGCTCGATACCGCCTGCCTGAATCGAACATCCCGGAACCATTTCTGTTTGCGCGCAATCTCGGGCGGGACCGTGGACTCCAACTCATTGAGATTGAAGAAGAGAAAATTGAATTCGAGGCCGGGCCCGGCGTCTACCATGGCGGCGTTTCGGGACTGATGCGTGAGCAAAGTAAAGTCCTGCGCGCCCAGGCGCGTGATCACGTCCGTTTCGCCGGATTGGAAACGAATCACCTGCGCATCGGCGCTCGGCACAAAAAGGAATACTAATTCGCCGAGGTAGGGCAAGCGATTGCCTTTGCTATCCGCCTTCCAATAGAACGGGTTGCGCTCGAGAGTGACATGCTGCCCCGGAACGTATTCCTTAAGCCGATAAGGCCCCAACCCCGCGATTTCATTAACGGCCGCCGTGAGCGGCCATACTTGGCCAATCTTTCCTTCCTGGTAGGGCTTCTCCAATAGGTGCCGCGGCAAAATAGCCAACCCATCGAAAAGCCGCTCGGCTGCACCGTAGGGCTTCGACATTTCGAAAATTACTGTCTGTGCATCAACCTTGCGTGCGGTAATCGGTTTCCCACCAACGATCAGGAGGTCGCGCTGCGGCGCGTGAACGTTCTCGTCAAGATACAACTGGAAACTGAAAAGCACGTCGTCCGCATTCATCGGTTGTCCGTCGGAGAAGCGGAGGCCCTGGCGAATCTTCAGTGTGTATTGCAGTCCATCAGTGGAAATCTTCCAGGACTTCGCCACCGCGGGCTCGGTGATCAGCGATCCACGATTGATGTGGATCAGGTCGGCTTGCATCGCCGCGATCACTTCTCGAGACGGTGAATCCGACGCGATCAAGGGATTGAGCGTCTTGGGTTCCGCGCGCAGCGAGACCACAAGCCTTCCTCCCGTATTTCCGATCTCGCCCGGCGCGACAAGCACATCTTGCTGATCGGAATGAGCTTGCTCCGAATCGGAATTGGCCCCTGGTCCCAAAAGACCGGCAAAGGTCGACAGAACAATCATCACAAATGCGCATGAGGGACGGGACGCCTGTTGGCCCATTCTGACAATGATCTTATGGATTGCGTGTCTCATATTTTTGCTGCGTTCACTCGCTTCTGTATGGAACTGGCAAGCGCCAGGTAGCCGGCAAAGAATGGGAGCATAGTGAGACCCGGCAAGTACATCCACCAATACGAGGCGAGCACGTTGTATTGCTGCAGGCTACTCAACAAATTGCCCCAGCTGGGCATTGGTTCGGCGACACCCAGTCCAAGAAAAGAAAGCGTGACCTCGGCCAGAATGTATTGAGGCAGCAGGATCGTGGCTTGCGTCAGCACTACACTGGATGTCTGGGGAAGAATGTGCCTGCGCATTAGATAGAATCGCGAGGCGCCAAACCCACGCGAGGCGCGGACGTATTCGCGCTCTTTCCCGCTGAGCACCACGCCCCGAATCAGCCTTGCGGGTCGCGCCCAGCCCACCGCGCCGATCACAATAATCACGAGAAAGAACGCGTGGAGGGGGCTCAACGATAGCGGCAGGAACGCTCGGATCGCGAAGAGCAGATAGAGCCACGGCAGCGCCATAAATAGCTCGGAAAGCCGCATCAGCGCCTCGTCGGCCCATCCGCCCGCGAAACCCGCGAGGCCGCCGACGCAAAAGCCGAAGATAAGGGTAAGCAGCGTCGCCAGCAGTCCGGCGAGAAGCGAAATCTGTCCGCCGTAGAGTGTCCTCGAGAAGACGTCGCGCCCGTATGCATCCGTTCCAAACAAGGCAATCTTGGCACCGCTCGCGCCAAAAAGATGCGCTGTACTTGGCAAGACGCCGAAGAGCCGGTACCGCGGGCCGGAAATAAGAAAGCGAAGCGGCACGGGTTGTGCGCGGTCCTGTTCATATTCGCCGAAGTGTCTCTCGTCTGGATGTCGAGCAAAGAAGAATGGCCTGAAATGAAACGAACCCTTGGAATCTACCCAATGAAGGTGCGCGGGCGGCAGGTAGGGGGCGTCGCGGTCCTGGACGGTTGGATCGTACGGCGCGAAGAAACCCGCGCAGGCCACTACGAGGTGCAGGGTTGCGAGCGCGATCAGCCAGAAAATCACCGTTGGGCGATTGCCAATCGCTGTTCTCATCGCGTACGGATCCGCGGATCGGCCCAGTACAGCAGCAGATCGCCAATCAAATTTCCGCTTACCAAGAATAGCGTCGAGAGTAGGACGCCGCCGATTACCAAGTAGAGGTCGCGAGAGAGAATCGCTTCGAGCAACAACGGCCCCAACCCTGGCCAACTCATCACTACTTCAACGATCAAGGAACAGCTCAGCAGAGCGCCGAGGCTGAATCCAAAAAGCGAAATGAGCGGATTTGCCGCGGCAAGGAGCGCATAGCGATAGAGGAGCTTCGCTCGCGGAATTCCATGCGCTGAGGCCGCGCGCAAAAATCCCGAATCGAGTGCCTCGGCGATCGCGGCACGCACGTGGCGCACGAGCATTGGCAGCGCGGACAGCACGAGCGCCGCTACGGGCAACGCCATGTGGGCCGCCAGGTCTTTCATCCTGCCTATCCACGAAAGCTCGCTATGCCCCACCGAGACCATTCCGCCGGTGGGGAACCAGCCCGTCCGCACCGCTAGCAGCAATAGGGCCAAAGCAAGCAGCAGGTCCGGAATCACAAGTAGCACGGCTGTGCCCGAGTTCACTGCGCGATCCGGAAGCCGGCCCAGGTTTGCGGCGCTCCACACGCCTAGAGGAAGCGCCAGCAACCACGCCAGAATCGTGGCGATCACTGTCAGCAGAAGCGTATTGCGCACTCGTGACCACAAAAGGGGCGCGGCCGGCGTGTTATATGCAAAGGAGAAGCTCAGATCGCCATGTACCAGCGAATTCAGCCAGCGCGCGTAACGCACGGGCATCGGCTTGTCCAATCCATATTGCGCGCGCAACGCGGAGACGGTCTCCGGCGAAATCTGCGGATTCAGCCGCATCTCGTCGAAATAGCTCCCGGGCGCGAGCGAAGCAAAAAGAAACGAAAGCAGTGACACGCCGAGAAGCAGCAGGACCGCATGGCCGAGTCGTTTGACAATGTAGCGGGTCATCGCCGAGTCAACTCCAGCTCTGGCTCCGCGAGACGCGGCGTCGCCTGTAGCAGCGCCTGCGTCCGCTCATGTTGCGGGTAGCGCACCACATCATTCACAGCTCCCGATTCCACGATTCTGCCTTTATCCATTACCGCGATCTGGTCGCTCAGATGCACGGCCATCGCAATGTCGTGCGTGATGAAAAGGCAAGTCAGTCCCGAGGTCGCCTGCAGTTCGAGGAGCAAGTTGGCAATTTGCGCCTGCACCGAACAATCCAAGGCAGAGAGCGATTCATCGAGGATCAGAACCTCCGGCTCCGCCGCCAATGCGCGCGCGATTGCCAGTCTTTGCCGCTGGCCACCGCTGAGCTCGTTAATTCGCCGTTGCAGCCAATCGGGCGAGAGCCCTACTCTCTCAAATAGCTCAGCGGAGCGCAGCAGCCGTTCCGTCCGGGTCATGTGGTTCGCAATCAGCAGAGGCTCGCTGACGATCTCCAGAGCATTGAGCCGCGGATTCATAGCCGACGTCGCATCCTGGAAAATCATTTGCACGCGCGGACGAACGCGGCGCAACTCACTTTCACTGAGGTGGGCGAGCGCTTCACCGTCCAGCCAGATCTCACCGGAGCTCGGCCGCTCCAAGCAGGCGAGACAGAGCGCCAACGTGCTCTTGCCCGATCCCGATTCGCCGACAAGCGCAAGCGTCGTGCCTGGAAAGATTGCGAGCGTCACGCCGTCTAGCACCGCCACGCCGCCGCGGCTCTGCGCTTTGCGCGATGTGCGGTAGCGTTTCACCAGGCTGTCTGTTCGAAGAAGGGGCTGGATGTTCTGCAACGCTTCTCTCACTCGCTGTATTTGAAACAGGAAACGCTGGCGAACTGACCGACAGCGATCGCCCCGGGATCCGACTCGACGCAGCGCTGCATCCGGTCGGAGCACCTCGGTTCGAATCCGCACCCTCGCCGAATCTCGGCTGGCCCGGCCGCAGTTCCGGGGATGGTGGGCAGCATTTGTTTTCGCGTGACCAACCCAATTTCAAGTGGTGGAGGCACGCATTGGAGCAACCCGCGCAGGTAGGGGTGCTTCGGAGAATGAAGCAGATCTTGGGCCGAGCCTTCCTCTACCACTTTCCCCGCATAGAAGACGATCACTCGATCCGCGAGCCCAGCGAGAATCGCCGGATTGTGCGTGATCAAGACGATTGCGATGCCGAGCCGGCGGCGAAGATTCGAGAAAAGCGCAAGGATTTCCGCCTGCGTGGCCGGATCGAGGGAGGATGTCGGCTCGTCTGCGATCAAAATTCTTGGCCGACACGCTATTGCCTGCGCGATCAACACCCTTTGTCTTTGGCCTCCACTAAGTTGGTGGGGATAGGAGAAGAAAATTCTTTCGACGTTCGATGAAAACACTTCGTGCAACGCGGAAAGTGCCCGCTTGCGCAGCGCTCGCCTGTCGCAGCGCTCGTGCGCACTGATCACCTGCGCCACCTGCTCCCCCACGCGCATCGTCGGATGCAAAGCAATCGAGGGCTCTTGAAAAATCAGGGCGATCTCAGCCCCGCGCATTGATTCGAGTTCGCGCTCGCTCAGCTTTAGGAGGTCCTCGCCTTCCAGCGAGACCGTTCCGGTGCGAACGCGGGCGTTCGAAGGTAGAAGCCGCAAAATGGCGAGGGCCAACGTGCTCTTGCCGCTGCCGGATTCGCCCAATACGCCGACGATTTCGCCAGCTGCAAGGCGCAGGCGAAACCCTTTCAGTGCGGGCGACGACTCCCCACACGAACCCGAATAATCCACTTGTAGGTTGTCCACTTCGAGAAGGGGGCGCATGAAGACCGTGTGTTGGCCGGCAGAGTCGGCTACCGCAGCACGTTCTTATGTTCTGGCACGATGAGGCGAGTGGCAAGTGTGCTCTTTTGCGGGGGTTTCAAAGCATAAACGACCTGTTCTCAATAGATTGACAATGCAGCGCTTAATACTTGTGCGTATTCGATGGCTTGATCTTGCGGTGCTTTCTTTAGCGCATCCTCCAACATGTCCGCGGCCTGCTGATAGTTTCCCTTTTGAATGTAGGCCCAAGCCGACGTATACCCTCACTGTTATGGTGCCGGCACTAGCAGAATGTACGCAGTCCTGCCTGAGCAAAACAACACCAACGCTACCAATAGCCGGCCGTTTTTATGGAGAGGGTTGTCATTGTCACTGTCTGGTCGCGAAGGCGTGGTGAGCGGCCACATAGCCGAGGCAGCCAACGAAAAATAAGAAACCGAACGCCTCGACGTCGGGTCCGCGCAACACACCAAGACTGCGGAGGTTGCCGTGGAGTACAAATGCACCAAAGACCAGAAGACCGGTGATGAGGACGCGAAGTTCCAGGGTCCATGGCTGTCCCAAGCCGCGAAACCGGAGAACGAGAAAGTTCGCCATCAGACCGCCAACGATGGCAAGTACAAGATAGTTATTGAGGGAATACCTGAGCTTCCCGGCCACGCCGAATGCGTCCGCCGTTATTGCTAGTGCTGCGAAGATCTGCGCAATCAGAAATACTCTCACAAGAGTCTTGATCTGGGGTCCGAGGACCTGGCGCAGAAACAGCAGGAAAGGGATTAGAAGGATAACGGTAATCCAGAGGTCGATGTGTTGCCGGACTGAGTCGGAAACACCGGAGAGAGAACGAACGACCGGCATATCGAGAAGAAGCCGTATCGCATAGAGGATTGAAAAAAGACTGAAATAGACCAGCGTCAAATCACGGCTCTTGCTCCGGAAAAAAAGAGCGCCAACACTCCGACACCGGCCACTAAGAGGATCAAGCCGACCACGATCGTAGCCATTTCCGATCGCAGGTCTGCCAAGGAGAAGGACGGAATTGCAAGCGCGGAGAGCAGCGGGCACAGCAGCATGAGCATGGTTATACGCGGGCGGCGGCAAGACAAATGATGTTGTTTACAAGCAGCGATCAAATGAAGGCCGCCGGCGTTCGCGAGTGAGGATCAACCCCTGATAAACGCTAGCGGGCATTGAAACCGCCCAGACCCTGCCCCGATAAGTCGTTTGCGGAAACCTGAGTTCGAAATCAACAAAGGGGTCCTGGAAGTCATTGAAAGGAAGGCTAACTCCCGATAAGTGTCAAAACTTGTAGTTCATCTTCGCCGAACCGTCTGTTGCGCTCCGGCCGGCAGCGTCTCGCGAAAATACGGCCCCAACTTCGTAGTAGGCTGCGATGAATTGAAAGGTAGTGAAAGCCCTTCGACCTGATCTTCGCGCAAGCACAAAATTGGGAATGGTGCCCAAGGGGGCGATCTTAGAACTTTCCTAGGAGAGTTTGTATCAAGTTTGCGACCGTTGACGGTCCTATGCCGGAAGCGCTTTCCCCGATAAGACTCCTCTACATGGGTCTTGTGGCTCCTTGACTATCTCAAAGGTGATATCCGATGGCGTCTAGTGCGAGGCGGCAGCAGGGCTGGCGCGATAGACGGTCGTGTGGGCGGGAAGCACGGCGCCGACCACGGCCCCGCTTACGGCACCAAACGCGGTGCCAACAAGGGCTGTAATTCCGCGCGAGGACCCACCCAAGAAACCGGTCTTCGAGCCGGAGGCGGCGCCAATGCCCGCTCCGATGGCTCCGCCGGCTACAAGGCCGATCAGGGCATGCTCGCCTCGTTTGGAACCGGAAGATGTCGAGACGCGGACGACGTCTTCGCGTCTTACCAATACGTCGGAGCCGTTGTCTTTCAGAGTGAGCGATTCATCGGTGACGCTTTCAAATTTTCCGGCGTGGCGCTTCATGTTGGATTCGATCACTTCGATTCCCTGCCCGGCCTTCATGCGATTTAGGTCGGACCATGAGCCCAGCTGCGCCTGCGCACTGAGCGCGGCGGGGAGCCCGAGGAAAAGCACGAGAATCAGTACGTGACGCCGCACGGTTCCCTCCTGATGGGCTCAGCCCGAATCTCCGATTTCAACACTATCTTTCCGCAAAACCTTAACAGACCGCCATGCACCCAGCAAGAACTAACCATGGTAGTAGGGTCGGTCCTGACATATACTCGCCCCAACAATCGTACCCACCCCGGGCGTTGCAACTCCTAGGACAAGGAATACAATTTTGCAGCGCCCTACCTCACCCAAGAGTTGGGTAGCTTAACATTCCGCCCCGAGAGCCCACGGGTTCTGGCAGTGGCATTCGGTTGTATGCGATACTTGCCTCAAGAAAGCCATTTTCACCCCGGGCGCTGCGAGTCGCTAGGTTGAGAATTAGGATTGCAGCGCCTCCTTTCGTTAATCAGCGTGCCTGTTGTCTCTCGAAGTTGATCCTTGCCGCCCTCGCTGCTGCTGGGTGGCAAGCTGCAATATGCAGCAAAGCCAGATCGGCAAAGTTAACGTACGTTATCGAAGTGTAGCTGCTAATAGACATCCCAGTCAGATGGGGTAACGACTACTGCAGGATTATTGAAGGAGGGCGGGTGCGATCAATAACTCTCACTGCAGCCGCGATCTCACTTTGCGCTGTTACCGGATTGTCCGCCACGACCATTCAGGATAATCCACCGTCGCTCGACACGTACAATGGTTGCCCGATGATTGGCGATGGGCAATCCGGCGTCCAGGCGTGTCGCGGCTCCCCCTTCGACCATTTCGAGCGACATGGTAGATAACCGATTGCCTGAAATCCGAGCGAATCAAATTCCTTTCGCGCTGTAAGCAGAATGGGTAAGTCTCTGTCCGCGTCTTTCCAAAGCCTGAACACTTGTAGATACGCATCCCTGCTTTCGGCTTTTCTTCCTTGCAGCATGTAACAACGGGCCATCCCCAATACTGAAAGCGGATACAACGTCGTCGTCGCATCGACGCTGTGATGGGTTATGATTTCCTGGAACTCGGCTTCTGCTTGAGCTGGTGCATTGACCGCTGAATAGGCTACTCCTCGCACATAGATCGGCAACATGTCTGCTAAAGATCCGGATTCGTACGGAAGCGTCGACTCCATGAGGCTCTTTACTTCCGAGGGGGAGCTTCCTTTCGAGACTGCTACGAAGGTTCGGATAATTGGTGAATAAATTCCCAGATTGAACGTGGACAGAGGGCGATCATGATCCATCTCCGACAACAGGGCTTGGGCGCTCTGCACATCATGTCGGCGAAGGGCGACCAGTGCTGCGAGGCCGTAAACCATCTCATCTTTTCCCAACTTCAAGGCACGTTCGGATTCTCGTTTTGCCGTTGAAGAACGCCCCATCTCGGAATTCATCTCAGCAGATTCCACAAGGGCGATGGCAGCTGCTTCGGAATCGCCATTGCTGATATCTACCTCAGCAGCTTGATCGAATAGTTTTGTGGCCGTCTCAATCTTTCCCTCTGATGCGGCAACCGACCCCCGAGCAAAGATCATGCCCACGTCATCGGGATGTTTCGCTGCCCATTCGAGCTGATGATCAGCCGCCACTTGATCTTGTTCGAGATGCGCGATTGCGAAAAGATCCAGGTGGATAAAACTATTGTCACGCCCTTTTGCGAGCAGCTGGTCGCAAATCGTTTTCGCTTCATTCAGGCGATTTAGCGCAATGAGGGCTGAAATCAGATTGGATGAACCGAAGTCCTGCGCAGGCCCAAGTTCGATGGCTTTGCGCGCAGAATCCACCGCCGTCTCATAGCGACCCAAGAGAATCGCGTTGTTGGCCATGGCGTTATACGGCAACCAATCGTTTGGATAAATCTCAGTCCAGAGTTTGTAAGTGTCTGACCCATGCTCCCGCTCGCCGGTCACGACGTCGAAATACCGACCGGTTATGTAGAGACGTTCCGGCTCGGTAGCGCGTGCCCTGAGCGCAAAAGCCTTCTCAAAGAATTGCCTGGCGTAAGTCGCGTCTCCCGAATTCGAGTACGCAGATCCCAGTTGGGCATAAGCGATGGCAAAATCTGGGTCCAACGCTATCGCCGTTTTCAGGACCGCACGCGCTTCAACATTTTTCGAGTGAGTACGCAGTTCCAGCCCAAGCTGATAGGCCTTTAAGGCCTCCAGGGAACTCGTCGTCGCTTGCTCGATTGGGACCCCGAATTTCTGCAATGATTCGCGGGACTCGCCCAATCTCCTCCGGACCTCATCCACCGCTGAGCCGAGCCTCGGTAGAACTTCTTCCTTATGGTCAACCGAAAATGTTTGCTGGATGAGCTCGGCGCCGTCACTGCAACGTTCGGCGTTCAGGGACAAGGAGTAAGTCCGGCTAGCTGCTCGAATAGAACCCAGAATCAGCGCCGTTGCCTTTAAGTGTTGGCAAACTTGGCGAGCCAAAGCAGGGACAACCGTGTCGTCGGGGGAGCGCCCAAGGTTTTGCAGGGCCTCGCTCAGTTTCTGATCCGGAAGAACGTTAAGGTAGGGCGATTGTCTCAGATGAATGACGACCGCCCGCCGCAAAGAGCCGTCGAATACCGGATCGCCGGTGTTGTTCTCAAAGTCCCCAATCATGATGGCGGCATGTTCAGGAAGCCTGGCCCTCGAGCTAGAGAACCAAAACACGATACCCACAACGATGGCGGGGAGAATCGCGAGCAGTGCGACTCCCGTAAGTTTCTTATGCCATTTCTGCGAATCTGCCGCGTTAGCCCTCTCCGGCTTGGCACGGTCCGGATTAACATCTTCGACGTGTACCGACGCAATGAACCGGTAGCCGCGGCGGGGTATGGTCTCAATAAACCTGGGGTTTTCGGCCGAATCTCCTAAGGCTTCGCGGAGTTTGCCGA
This sequence comes from uncultured Acidobacteriota bacterium, assembly GCA_963703805.1. Lineage (GTDB taxonomy): Bacteria > Acidobacteriota > Terriglobia > Acidiferrales > UBA7541 > DASTCZ01. The sequence goes on from CAVPFO010000003.1 coordinate 22,925, forward strand.
TCGCCACACTCAAGGAAGCATCGAAGTCAACGAACGTATTGTCTGACCAAAGTCTCTGCCGAACGCCGTCGCGGCTTACGAGATCTCCTGCGTTCTCCAGCAAGAACAGCAATAACTGGAACGGCTGCTCTTGCAGCTTTACGCGAGCACCTTTGCGGGTCAGTTCGCCGCTATGAGGATTGGCTTCGAAGATGCCGAACTTGTAAGCCAAAACTGATTTCGGGCCTTCCTTCATTCGGGTCACTCAGATTTCGCGGTGGAAATATCAAAACGCTTCCGAGTTTACCACGGGGCGTTGGTCGCACGCCCGTTAAGATGTGACTGTAAGTCACTGATACATAGACTTTTAGCTGTTTATGGTGATTTTGGGTGTTGTTTCGTTGACTGCGTTTGACATCCCCCGCAAGGTGTCTGCGTCATGCGGTAGTCCAGCAATTTTCTACCTAACGTTACGAGGGAATCGAGAAAGTCATGGGAAAGTCTTGTGGAAAATGTGGATCGGCGCTCAGTGAGGGCACAAGATTTTGCGGCGAATGCGGAACGCCAACCCGAGAAGCTGCACTTCCGGCACCGATTCGTACGTCAGCGAGCTCCAGCGCATCGCGCCCACCCACCAACGGACAGCACACATCAAGTAAAAACGCATTCGAGTTAATCCCGGTCGGAAGATTTACCGCCAGGAAGAGTTTCGGAGGAAGCAGTGACAAAATGCATTTCCTTTGTTTTGGTGTTCGCGGCGGCGTTGGCGGCGGGTTGCGCACGTCCGGGCGCCACTCGACAGGATGCGCTGGCGTCTACGGCAAACTCGTCAGGCAAAGTCCACACATACTTCGTCGCGGCTGACGAGGTCGATTGGGACTACGCTCCCGACGGGATGGACAAGATGATGGGCATGAAGTTCGCCGGCTACGGCGCTATGTTCATGACGCGCGGCCCGCACAGTATTGGCAGAGTCTACCGCAAGGCGATCTATCGTGAATACACTGACGCCAACTTTTCCACACTCAAGTCCCGCACTCCCGAATGGCAGCATCTTGGCATTCTCGGCCCCGTGCTGCGAGCGGAAGTTGGCGACACAATTCGCGTCGTTTTCAGAAACAATGGTACTCGCCCTTACAGTATGCATCCTCACGGCGTTTTCTATAATAAGGATTCAGAAGGCGCCGTGTACGACGATGGATCTTTCGCTGCCGACAAGGCCAATAGCGTCGTGCCACCGGGCCAGACGCATCTTTACACGTGGGAAGTTCCCGAGCGCGCGGGTCCAGGGCCAGCCGACGGCAGCTCAGTAGTGTGGCTATATCACTCCCACGTGAACGAGCAACGCGACGTTAACAGCGGCCTGATCGGGCCCATCATCATCACCGCCCGAGGCATGGCCGGTCCCGACGGCCGTCCCACAGACGTTGACCGCGAGTTCGTGAGCTTGTTCATGATTTTCGATGAAAATGTTAGCTGGTTTCTCGATCAAAACATTCAAACGTTTACGACGGACCCGAAGCATGTGAAAAAGCTCCAGGGCGTGCCGGCCGACCCGGATGGACTCTTCTCTCTATTCGGCTCCGGCTTCCCGGCCGAGAATTTTCGATCAAGTATCAACGGCTACATGTACGCGAACGGACCCATGATGACTATGAAAAAGGGCGAGCGCGTGCGCTGGTACCTCGTAACCCTCGGAGGGCTCATCAATACTCATACCCCGCATTGGCATGGAAACGTTGTACTCGCACGTGGACGGCGCACAGATGTTCTCGAGCTCTCGTCTGCCGAAATGCAGTCTGTGGACATGGTGCCCGACAATCCAGGAACCTGGATGTACCATTGCCATTTCGACGACCACATGAACACGGGTATGGTCGCGCTTTACAAGGTTGAACGGTAGCCCTGCTCCTCTTAAAAAACGTGCAGGCAGGAATACGTAAGGAACTCAGCCAGATGTTCGAACAACAAGGTCCAATTTTGCAACCGAGAGGATATGCAGTGTCACGCATCGATCAAAACCGGTAAACGCACCTCGGCTTCATTCATCGAGTCTTGTTGGGACGTTTTCCGCACTCTGATCAAGTGTCATTCCGGGTCCATTTCTTCGAAAGGAGAATTCGATGGATCGGCGTCATTTTCTCTGGCAGGGCCTTTGTTCCTCCCTCCCGTTTCTCACGAATGCGAACCTTCCTAAGCTCGTCGCTGCTCTTCCGGTCTCAAAGCCGAGCAATCCCGACCTCACCGCCCTTGTGCGGGGACTGGCTGGAACGGGCTTTAAACCCGGCGATCTAGACTATGAGAGGCTTCGCAAGGGCTATGCGGCCAAATATGACGCGCATCCGGCGCTCATCGTGCATCCTGCCGATGTGCACGACCTCCAGGCCACTCTGAGCTTCGTCAGATCTAATGGTCTGCCCCTCGCTGTTCGTTGCGGAGGTCACAGCTATGCCGGTTACTCCACCTGCGAGGGAGGCATCGTGCTGGACATGTCCGGCTTCCGCAGGATAGCCATTGGCGTTGAAAAAACGTCTGCCCGCGTTGGCGGCGGCGCGTTGTGCGGTGCGGTTGAGATAGAGACAGCCAAGGCAGGCGTCGCTACTGCGCTGGGTCAGTGTCCTTCTGTCGGCGTAGGAGGTTTTCTCCTCGGAGGCGGCGTCGGTCCCCTCATGAGCAAGTATGGCCTCGGCTGCGACAACATTCTCGCCGCGACCTTGGTGCTGGCTGATGGGCGTCAGGTCAAGGCCAGCGCGCACGAGAACCCGGACCTTTTCTGGGCCATTCGCGGAGGAGGAGGCAACTTTGGGATCGTCACCGAGTTCGAGGTGGCGCTGCATCCGGTTTCGAAGGTACTTGCCGGGAATATCACGCTTGAGTCAGCGGACCCACGCGAGTTTTTGCAGGCGTTCCGAAGGCTTATTTCTTCGGCGCCAGACGAGTTAACTCTGATTGCCTTGATGTCCGCCGAACTCAATCACAAACCGCAAATCGACATTCAGGCGTGCTATATCGGTGAACCGGGCGCAGGAGAGAGTGCGCTGGCGCCGATTCGTCATCACCGGGCAGTCGTGCACGACACAGTTCAGTTGAGACCGTATCTAGAGCTTGAACAGATGGTACCAGCATATATTGCACCAAGTTATGAGGAACATTTCAGCGGCTTTTTCGGAGAGCTGGATGACCGCCGAATCGAGATTCTTGCCAAGGCATTCTTGAGCGCGCGGCTCCCTGTCAATTGCTTCCTGGTTCATCTTCACGGCGCGGTAACGCGGGTGCCCGTGGATGCGACGCCATTTCCCCTGCGCAGGGATGGTATAGGCTGCGACATCGCAGCCTATTGGAAACCGCCCGATGGCCAGCGAACCGCCAGTGAGTGGATTGCAGCGCTGAAAACGACACTGCCTGTGGACGAAGACGGCAACTACGTGAACGTCATGGACCGCGAGGAAGAAAACAGCGTGCGGCACGCATACGGCCCAAACTACGCGCGGCTTCGGCACGTCAAGGCGCGCTACGATCCCCACAACTTGTTTTCTCTCAACCAGAACATACGGCCCGCATGATGCCGAATCGTCGAGAATCTGGCCGACGGGACTGGACGAGTTACGGCAACGACTCGCAGCCACTAACACTAATAAGGACGTGAAAGCGCCGTACAAGATTTCGGAAGCAGAAGGAGCCCTTCATGAAAGTGATACTGAGAATCGGCCTGGTGCTTATCGGTGTTCCTACGTTGTGGGTTGCGTGCTTCGCAAGTACCTGTGCGCCCACACGCTCGCAGTCGCTTACCTACGCGCCGCAGCCCCCTGTCGAGATGCAGAGCCTGGAAAAGGGCCTCGCGGGCAAATGGTCCACGACATATGACTTCGAGCCGGGTGGCATGTCTCCCACTGGAGGCAAGGGCACTGGCGAGGAAGTCTGGCGACGCGGCCCTGGTGGGTACGTTTTGATGGAAGAAGAGCATGTGCGTGGTCCGTTTGGAGAGGTATTTCTCTTTGCGCTGCAGTGGTGGGACAAAAGCACAAACAGTTTGCACGGGATGCTCTGCAACAACTCCGGTCCCGCGGCCTGCAACGTGGATTCCTACTTTCACAGCACTCTGAAATGGGACGGAAAACAGTTGGTCATCGATCTGGAGTTTCCGCAAAATGGCAAAAAGATGCTGTGGCACGAAGTCTGGTCGGATATAACGGCAACTTCCTTCACGCAGACGGGTGACATGGGCGAAGTAGGCGGTCCGTTGAAAAGAGCAGTCACGATTCATGGTAAGAAGATCGCGGATGCTTCAAAGGAAACGACAAACCTGCCATAGGTCACCCACGGGGGTGAAATATGAATAGAAGAGACTTCCTCGCGTCTACCGCAGCTCTCAGCCTTGCAGAGCCTCGCTACCTGTTGCCTTGGGTGCAAGCAGCCGGGAACTCGAATCGAACACCGAAATCGGGGACTGCTCAGCGCGTGGTGCTCGTCCGGTCTGGCTTCACCCGCAAGCCGGACGGCACCGATCAGCGCGCGCCCTCGCCTTCAGGAATGTTCGACACCGAGGTCGTTCGTTCTTCCGACTCAGAAAGGCGACTTGCAGTCTTTGTGTTTCCCACGGAAGACCATCGCCCCTATGCTGGCGCTCCTCTTCATTTGCACCACGAGCAGGACGAATGGATCTACGTATTGGAGGGCGAATTCGTCGCCGAAGTTGGCGGGAAGCGCATGCGCCTCACGCCGGGCGATTCTCTGCTGATGCCGATGAAGGTGCCGCATCGCTGGAGTGTGGCGCAGGAGCAGCACTGCGGCGCCATTCATCTCTATTCGCCCGCCGGCTTGATGGAGATGGACTGGTCGCCCGTTGCGCAAGACACAGATCCTAAGAATCAGGAAGTGCGTAAGGCGGAGTTCGAGAGGCACGGCTTGACACTGCTAGGAGGGTCGCTCAGTAAGGAAGAAATCGACGGCACGGCGTAGGTGAGTGGGCGAGGGCTGTGACACGTGGGGGATAAGTGATGGAACGAGCGTATCGCAATCTCGGATATATTTTGATTGCGCTTCTGCCGATTTTCGTCGCAGGCTTCTGGATTCCGTATCTGTCCGAGTTTCCGCTATTCGAGGCCTCCATTACGACATCCGTGCACATTCATGCGCTTCTGCTGTTCAGCTTCCTCGGATTGCTGATCTTTCAGCCGCTTGCCATACGATACAACGCATTTTCGGCGCACCGGATTCTCGGCAAGTTCGCAAATCTCCTGATGCCATTCATCTTGATCTTTTCAGCCGCAATGCTTTGGAAGGAATTTCAAGAACATTTGGCTAGCGGCGCGACAGTTGCAGTATCTCGAAACGACGAGTTTCTATCGGCCGCTCAACTCGTGCTTTTTGGGGCTTTGTATTGGGTGTCAGTCTCATTCATTCGGAAGCGAAATATCGCGGAACACATGAGGTGTATGATTTGCATCGCGCTAGTCCTGTTGCCGGCGGGATTGGCGAGAACCCTGGGATACTGGCTTAACGTCAGACAAGCTTCGTCTCAGACTATATGCCTGATTTTGATAGATACTATTCTTATAGTACTGATTATATTTGATAGGCGCTGCAAAGCAAACGCTCGGCCGTATGTTGTCGTGCTCTTAGCCTACTTCAGTATCGAGGTTCTCTGGATCCTTCTCGGGCGACCTGTTTAGGGCAACGCGCGAGACTCAGCAAGCGGCGCCGCCCCTATGCTGGCGCCCCTCTTCATTTGCACCACGAGCAGGACGAATGGATCTACGTATTGGAGGGCGAATTCGTCGCCGAAGTGGGCGGTAAGCGCATGCGCCTCACGCCGGGCGATTCTCTGCTGATGCCGATGAAGGTGCCGCATCGCTGGAGTGTGGCGCAGGAGCAGCACTGTGGCGCCATTCATCTCTATTCGCCCGCCGGCTTGATGGAGATGGATTGGTCGCCCATTGCGCAAGACACAGATCCTAAGAACCTGGAAGCGCGCAAGGGGGAGTTCGAGAGGCACGGTTTGACGCTTCTAGGAGAGTCGCTCAATAAGAAAGAAATCGACGACACGGCGTAAGTGAGTGGGCAAGGGCTGTGATAAGTGATGGAACGAGCGTATCGCAATCTCGGATATGTTTTGATTGCGCTTCTGCCGATTTTCGTCGCAGGCTTCTGGATTCCCTATCTGTCCGAGTTTCCGCAGTGGCAAGGAGAGAACGACGAAAAAAAGTCGCGGTGTCGAGGCGGTGGATAACAGCTATCGGTTACTCAGCTAACCGTCTACGGGCGGGAGGAAATGTGTACGCCGGCACGATCAGTATTGAAGCACACGGCCGACAAGCGTTGCACCATGGGCAGTGCGAATGGCGCGGACGCGAGAGTCGTCGTTGTTCATGTCACCCAAAGAGCGCCTCCGATTATGGGGAGATAGCCGCCGTTTGTCTGTGAATGCAGTTGTGCGCTTCGACTTGGTCTTCATCTTCTCTCAAGAGTTATGCGTACGGGCGGGCGGTTGGGGGACATTGTAGCCGGACAATCATCAATGCGCTACGTGCCTGGTGCGGTTATATCTTCGGTATTCACAGCCAACATCAAATCCTTCGCCGACTTGAGCCGCAGCGTGAACACTCCTTCTGAATTGGTCCAAGTTTCATCTTTGCTGATTTTCACCCGCGATAACTTCTATCAAAGCGCCGCGTGCCGATCCTTATTTAATCTCTTATTTGACTTTGATTAACAGTCAAAACTAAGATCACCACTGTTTTCCTCCGATGGTCGGCCAAACCATTTCGCATTACCGAATTACCGAGAAAATCGGCGGTGGTGGAATGGGCGTGGTGTATAAAGCGGAGGATACGAAGCTGCACCGCTTCGTTGCGCTAAAGTTTCTTTCTGACGGATTCGCCACAGACTCACAAGCTCTGACCCGCTTCGATCGCGAGGCACAGGCCGCCTCCGCCCTCAACCATCCAAATATTTGCACCATTTATGAAATCGGCGAACACAACGGCCAGCCCTTTATTGCCATGGAATTCCTCGACGGGCGGACGTTGAAACACCGCATTTCCAGTAAACCGCTGTCCGTTGAGGAAGTGCTGGAATGGGGCATTGAGATCGCGGACGCGCTAGGCGCTGCGCATGGCAAGGGAATTGTTCATCGGGACATCAAGCCTGCAAACATATTTGTGACCGACCGGGGTGACGCCAAAATTCTCGATTTTGGTCTAGCGAAGCTGGTGCCGCCGGGCGAAGTGATGAATCTGTCGGCGATGCCCACCGCCAACGAGGCAGAACAGCTTACTCGGCCGGGCACGGCGATTGGCACCATCGCGTACATGTCACCAGAACAGGTGCGCGGCGAAGAGTTGGATGCACGGACAGATTTGTTTTCCTTTGGTGTGGTCCTCTACGAGATGGTGACCGGGGTCCTGCCCTTCCGGGGCGAGACGTCCGGCGTGATTGCGGAGGCGATACTGAGTCGCAAGCCCGTTGCCCCCGTTCGGCTGAATCCCGATCTGCCCCAGAAACTCGAAGAGACCATCAACAAGGCGCTGGAGAAAGACCGGAAGCTGCGCTACCAGAGCGCCGCCGAAATTCGCACGGATTTGCAGCGGCTGAAGCGAGATTCGGACACGAACCGTTCGGCCGCCGCGACAGCGCAGGCCGAGTCGAAGCCCTCTTCGAGGTCCGTTCGCTGGGCGGCGGCCGCAGGCGCGACGATTGTGGCCATCGGACTCGCCGTGGGCGGCTGGCTGTTTTTCTCTCGCAAGGCGCACGCGCTGACTGACAAAGACACCATCGTCCTCGCTGATTTCGACAACAAGACCGGCGATGCGGTGTTTGACGGCACGCTGCGGCAAGGGCTCTCCGTGCAACTGGAACAGTCACCCTTTCTGAGCATTATCTCGGACGAACAAGTCCAGCAGACCCTGCGGATGATGGGCCAGAAGGCCGATGTGAAGCTCACACCGCAAATTGCGCGCGAACTCTGCCAGCGAGTGGCGAGCACCGCAGCCCTTGACGGTTCCATAGCTCAGATTGGTACGCAGTACCTTCTGACCCTTAAGGCGATCAACTGCGCCAGCGGCGAATCGCTGGCGAGCACCGAAGCTCAGGCCAGTGATAAGAATCACGTGCTCGCTGCTCTGGGCGAGACAGCTTCGCAGATTCGGAACAAACTGGGCGAGTCGCTGAGCACCGTGAAGAAGTTTGACACCCCGCTTGAACAGGCCACAACCTCATCGCTTGAAGCTCTCCAAGCGTATAGCCTGGGGTGGGCCATGAAAGGAGTCTACGACGACGCGGCTGCGGTGCCTTTATTCCAACGTGCCATTCGCCTAGACCCAAGATTCGCAATGAGCTATGCGGCTCTCGGTCTGTGCTATTTGAATCTCGGCCATGGCCGCTTGGCGACAGAAAACACTCAAAGGGCTTACGAACTGCGCGACCAAGTAAGTGAGCGTGAGCGATATTACGTCGAAGCTCACTACTACGACATAATCACCGGCGACCTGGAAAAGGCGCGGCAGGTTTATCAACTCTGGGCGCAAACGTACCCGCGCGACTACATCCCGCCGCGCAGCCTGGGTCTTGACTACGCGCAACTCGGGCAATTTGATAAAGCCCTAGTGGAAGAGCTCCGTTCTCTGCGTCTCAAGCCAGACGGCCGACCGTATGCCATCGTGGCTGGCCTCTATCTCGATCTGGGTCGCCTGCCGGAAGCGCGGGCAATTGCCGATGAGGCCCTAGCAAGAAAGCTCGATTTTTCGGGCCTGCATGTCTTTTTTTATGAGCTAGCTTTCTTGCAGGATGATGTAGCGGGGATGGCGAAGGAGCTGGCTTGGGTTGCGGGCAAGCCGGGCTTTGAGGACACCCTGCTAGAGTTCGAGGCAGACACCGCCGCCTATTCCGGGCGACTGGGCAAAGCTCGGGAGTTTTCTCGACGGGCAGTGAACTCTGCCAAACGAGCGGGCGAACAAGACACCGCAGCAATGTATTCTGCCCTGTCTGGCCTTAGGGAAGCCTTGTATGGCAACGCGGAGGAGGCGCACCGGCAAGTAGCATCCGCGCTCGGGCTTTCGACTGGAGCAGGTATCGAGTATTCCGGAGCATTGGCACTCGCCCTGACAGGAGACGTAGTACGTGCACACGCAATGACCGATGATTTGGGCCAGCGCTCCCCGGATGACACAGTGACGCAGTTCAACTTCCTACCGGCGCTTCATGGTCAGCTCGCGCTCAGCCGCGACGATGCACCGGCGGCCATCGAAGCGCTTCAGGTTGCTGCTCCATACGAATTGGGAAATGCGGACTACGTCAGGCTCTATCCCGTCTATGTGCGCGGAGAAGCCTATCTGGCGGCACGTCAAGGCAGCGAAGCCGCTGCCGAGTTCCAGAAGATTCTCGACCATCGCGGAATTGTGCTGAACGAACCCATCGGCGCACTCGCGCATCTCCAACTCGGTAGGGCCTACGCGATGCAAGGCGACACCGCCAATGCCCGCGCCGCGTACGACGATTTCCTCACGCTCTGGAAAGACGCCGACCCCGACATCCCTATACTCAAGCAGGCGAAGGCGGAATACGCGAGATTCATGTGACAGTAGAGTGATTCGGGAGCCCCGTTCCGCTAGCAGGCCGCTCGACCGCGAGGCACGGCTTTAAGTTTGCGTAAGACGACCAGCGAATTCCCGCCACGCAGTAAGGCCAGGTGCCGGGCTCCGCGTGTTAAGGTTAGAGCCGGCAAGGGGACCTCTGGAGAGCAGCGGGATTCCACCTGTTCAATTGAAATTGCACCGCGAAGTTACCGCGACCGCCAGATCCAGCCGGCGAGACGTTGAACGGCCTGAACCTTTGCGGGGTCGCAATGCAGCGTCGCCAACGGCGTGAGGGTCTTCGGTATGGCGTTTCCGGTCACAGCCAGGAAAGCGCCCCCGATCGCCATCGTCGCGCGTAGCGCGATATCGCCGTAGTGGACCGCGCCGAGCGCCACGGCAAGTTTCGCGCCAAGCGAAATCGCGAGAACCAGACCGGCTGTCACGATCCCGCGTCGGACGGAACCCCCGGCATGGCGGCGGACTGCTTCTCCCTTAGGCTCGCGCGAAACGAGGACCAGAGCCAGCCTCATCCCGATGAGAAGAAGCAGGACCACGAACCAGCTCCCCGCGCTCTGGGGCCGCAGATACCAGTTCTCGGCGACGAGCAGAGTGTTGAGCGCGATCAACGCCGGCGGAACGTAGTTCCAGATCGGTTTGGCTGCCATCGTTAGCCCTCCTGTTTCAGTGGACGCAATTTTGTCCCGCTCTTTGACGCGGCCGGCGCGCACCGCCCTGTGCCTTCATGTCCCAACCCACCGTTTGCGCGAAGTCGAGCAGTGCCTCCTCGAGGACGGACATCTTGAGCCGATAGACGATTGTCCTGCCGTTTTTTTCGGCTTCGATCAGCCCCGCATTCTGGAGCACGGAAAAATGGGCGGACATGGTCGGCTTGGAGACGGCAAAATGGTCGGACAACTCGCCGGCCGACATCGGCCGTTTGCGCAGCAGTTGTAGCACGCGGCGGCGCGTTGGATCGGAAAGGGCTTTGAACACGCTGTTCACGAGTCTATATTTAGCTAATCATCGAACTATTGTCAAGCGCCAATTTCAAAGTACCAGCAGTTGAGAATGAGGGTGAAAGCGCTTCCGGACACTGATGCCATTGCGTCCTCCGGTTTATCGTCTAGCTTCGGCACCGATATCAAAAATGTTCCAGACGTTGAAATTCCCAGCCGTGGCTGCGACGTTTGTAATTGAGCAAATTTCGCGGCCGGACAGCTTGGAAGCTGGGAGTCCGCAGTATACTGACGTGTAGTACTAGTACTTCCTGTGACTAGGAGGATGCCCTATGAAATGGATCTCAATCGCAGCATTGCTTGTTGTCGGCGTGGGCGTTTCCGCCAAAGAGCACGACTATCAGAAGGGTACTTTGCTGCAAATGACGTCAATTAAGTGCGGATCGGCAGAGAATGGCGGCCACAGCGTGGCCGGGGAAATTCTCGGCACCGACGGTGAACATAAGAAGATGCAGGATCTTCTTTGCCAGGAATATGTACTACAGACGGACCGAGTCGTCTTCCACATCCGTCCCAAGGATGATAAACATCCTGTTCTCTTGCCTGTTGGCGAGACAGCCGAATTTCGGATGGACAAAGACAAACTGGTGCTGCGCGTGCCCGAAGGTGACGGCAAGGAGCGGGACTACCTCGTAGTCTCAATGACACCGAGAACGGATGCGCAGAGTCCGCAGGCCACAGCAGCCAAGCAGTAGAGGTTGCACGGGTTCGTGTTGGCGCCGTATAAGGCCCGTCGGCGCGATCCGGCTGCAGGGCCTTTCTTCTTGCGCGCGCGATCATTGCCAGTCGCAGGTAATACGTCCAACACTACGATGGAAGACGCCGGAACAGGGTGGCCGAACGAGGTTGCACGAGTTCCGAAACTCTCTTTCGTGAAATCCCGCTAATAACAAGAAGTGGATCATGCGTGCGAGAGTGCTCTTCCGCAATCAAAATCCGGCTAACCCCCGTTGGCACAGGCAGTTTCTTGCGGCGAGATGCAGACAATTCGGGCTTGCCTTTCAGGTGATATGCTCCTTGATCAACCATGATTTACCCTTTTTCAGACGAGGTTCGCAGCTCGGGATCCTTTGAATTCTTTGGCTTGGTCGGCACAGTTGCTTCCGGAGCCGCTTCTATAGTGACGTCAACGTGGGCACCTGGTTTTAGTTTCGCCTCTTGGCCTGATGCGTCCTTTACAGTGTTGTCAACGCGAATCTCTCGATACAGGTGCTCCGCTCCTTCGACTTCAATCTGCGCCTTCTCTGGTTCATGAGGATCAATGGGAGGGATAATTTTTTCGACAGTTCCAGGCAGAGTGATGGTTAGCTTCTTATCAGGAGACTTTCCATTTTCGTCCACTGCTTTGCCACTCATGGCGTTTCTCCTTGCGGACAACTGCAGCGAATACACCATTTCCATGGGGGTTTCGATTTCGTTGCTTGGTCAACCAATAGGCTACACCCGGCCCACACAATGTCGCAAACGCCCTGTTGAGTATACGTGCACGTTTGCAGTGTTCCCGTCCAAATAATTTCAGCCGGGGCCTACGGCAAATCAACCCAAAATATAAACTATCCACGGAATGTACTGGATCGTGCCCATATGCTTTCCTTTTAGGCGAGCCAAACCAAATGAATTGAAGAAGGAACGCCCGGCTCCGGCCTCATGCGAGGCCGGGATCGGGCTCATCAGAGCCGGCCATATGTTACGTACATTACCGCACGACACTAATTGGGAACAAAGGATCCGGCAAGTCGCTTACGAATATTGGGAAGAGCGTGGGCGGCCAATAGGATCGTCCGAGGTGGGTTGGTTTCGAGCGGAGAAAGAGATCGACCGGCAAGGCCAGACAGCCTCGGAAATTCAGAACGAACTGGGCACGGCTTTAAGTTTGCGGAAGACACATCAGCACTATGTCTGATCGTTGCTGCAGTCGCTCGAGGACAATTTCGCTGCCGTCAGGGGAAATATCGAAGTCGCGAACGTCGAAGTCTGGAGGGAGAACGGTTAACTGCCGTTCCGCGCCCGTCTTCAGGTCGATGACCCACAGGTTCTTGTGCTGAATCTCCCCGCGTAAGACGACCAGCGAATTCCCGCCACGGAGTAAGGCCAGGTGCCGGGCTCCGCGTGTTAAGGTCAGAGCCGGCAAGGGGACCTGCGCGCCCTCTGCCGTGGCGCCCTTCACCGAGAATGTCGTGCCGATGTCGCGCCCGGAGTAAAGAACAAAATGCTCGCCGGGCCACGCAGGATCAGTCGAATATTCCCGCACAAACTGCGCGGGCGAACCGCCTGCCACAGCTACGTTGTAGAGATACAGCACGCCGTTCTTACTGGCCGCCGTAGTGATCAATTCCCCGTCCGGCGTCCACGCCGGACTACCCTGCAAGTCGAGCGAGTCCGCCACCGGCTTTGCATTCGACCCATCGGATGCCATCGCATACAAAACCTTCCGGCCGCCCTGCAGCGCGGAAAACGCGATGCGGCGCCCATCTGCAGAAATTCCTGGCGCACCGATGATTTGCGCGCCCGGGCTCTGCCACAGTTCCTCGCTGGCTCCGTCTGTGAGCTTCCAGATGCTGTCACTCGCATTGGAGGACGAAACATATAAAAGATAGTTCGGTCCTAGACGCGGCGAATGCCCCGTGGTGGCCGTCGCCGCTATGCGAACTGGGGCGGACCCTTTCGCCAGCGAATCCGGGGCGCGCATCCGCCAGAGGGTTGTTTTGGGACTCGCCAGCGTCAAAGCCAGACGCCGGCCATCCGCGCTGGCTGAAAGTGAAGTGTATCGTTCCAGGCCGGAGGTCAAGCGGTGCGGAATCCGGTGGCGCGTATCCATGCCGTACAGCCATGGTCCCGAGTCATCAGCACCCGCGCCGATGTACATCAGCATTCGCCGGCTTGCCAGCACCGGATAGCTCACGCCGCCCTGCGAAGTGATTTGGGCAGGAGTCCCGCCCTGAGGAGGAATTCGCCAAATATTCAGCTTATCCGGCGGCGTGCCTTCGGCGAAATAGATGAAGGCGGAATCCGGCGCCCACAATGGGAAGTGGCAGTGCAGCCCGGCAGGCGCGACGAAGATCGGCCGATCCGCGGACAAAGTCGCTCCATTGGAAACAAACAGTGGGTCTCCGGGAGCCGGGGTGTGATAGGCGACGCGCGACCCGTCCGGCGACCAATCCATCTCAGCCGCCCCCTCAAGATAGGGCCTTGGCTGGCCGCCCAACGTCGGCACCGCCCAAATGCCAATGTTACTTCGGCCCGATTCGTCCTGTCTGCGCACCCAAAACGTCACCAAGAATCCATCCGGCGAAAATCCGAGCGGGCGTATGGCGGGATTGATCAGTTCGGGCGCGCTGCCTCGCGTCAAGTTATGGAATTGCCCCGAGCCGACCTGCGTTATCCATACGTCCATCTGCCCATCGCGATCCGACAAAAACGCAATCAATTGCCCGTCGCGCGATAAGGCAGCAGCCTCCGCCACGCCGTCCCAGTCGGTGACCGGCTGAAACCGGGCTCCGGCAATTGGATTCCGCCAGAAGTAGTCCCTGCTCTCCAGTCTTTCCAGCCACACGATGGAAACGAGGACAATCACCAGCGCAGCCGCCCCTGTCCAAAGCGCGGGCCTCCAGCGCAAGCGCGCCACGGCGCCTGCCTCGGGGCTGCCACCCGCTTTATCACCCTCTGATCCCGCTGGAAGGCTCCGGCTGCGCGACCATGCTTCGAGTTCGCTGCGCAAGGCATACACCGACCCCCGCCTGTCATGAACATGCCGGTGTACCGGCATGCCCTCGCGCCGCTCCCAACGTTGGACGGTGGTCACATCGCGGTTCAGATAGGCCGCGATTTCCTTCCACGATTCCAGGCGGACTTCGGCGGCCTTTTCAGGTGCGGATGCGCTTTGCAGGGACTCGCCCATCTGCATTCTTCCCGGTCACCAGGCGGTAACAACGTAAGTACCAGATTATAACCGCAGCGCTCCAAGCGGCAAAAGGCGGTATTGAGCGGCAACCGGCCCATCCCGCGCATTGCGGCTTGACCCACCCGACCCAACTCGTCGATTCTGCGGCTCGATTTCCTGCGGCAGAATGCCGAAAGGGACGGCGCACGGCTGGACGGATGCCGTCCCAGCTGGGCCCTTCTGAACACGGCGCCGCTATTCTCAAGAATTTGGAGGTTTTCCATCATGCACGTCAGTCATTTCCCGAGGGCGGCTATCATCGTCACTGCCCTGGTTTTTGCGATTGGCCTCGGTGCGCTGGCACAAGATCCGCCGACGCCCAAGCACTTCAGCGGCACGATAAGCGACTATACGCCCCAGACTGGAGTAAGCGGTCCGTGGGAAATGCGCGGAACATGGTCACTGGACCTAAAACACGACGCCCATACGGCGGATTTCTCTGTGGCCCTCAACATGACCCATGACGATTACTGGGTTTCCATACAAACGGTTCCCCTACCCTCAGCAGTCGTGAACGACGATACCGCCACAGGGCGTCATCCCCACACGCATCACATCTCCATCGCCGATGGAGCGGTCAGTTGGATCAGCGATAATGAGTTCACCGTGACCGGAGGTGTCACCGTCACGCTGGACGGCGGCGCCACTCCCTTTGCAGCGGCCTGTGAGTTCACCCCACCCACTCCGCCTCCCTGCACGCTGACCGTTGACGTTAAAGGCGGAACACTCGTGCAGTTTTCAAACATCACCATGACCTTTTCCGGTGCGCCAACCGGACATTTCGGCCCGCAGGCGATTCACGGCGTCGTTCGCTTGCCGAAAAAGCCGGACTCAGACGATCACGACCAAGATCACGATCACCACTAGAAAACTTCGAGAATCAGCGACGGGCACGGCAGGCTCCGCTGTGTCCGTCCGCGATTTAAAGATCCAAAAGCGTCTTGGGCAGCGCGATCTCGCAAATATCGAAACAAACAAATCATCTACTCCCAAGGTAAGACCACCGGCACACTCTTCTACATCCGAGAAGGCAACGTGATGCTCACCATCCGATTTCCTGTATCTGACGCGATTCGTGACGCCGGACTACATCGACTCCGTTTTCGGAGACGCCAAGCTCACGATTGCCTCTATCTGAAAGCCGGCAGTGCAAATCGCTTCCTCTGCGGCGACGACTCCGCGCACGGTGCGGTGGCATAAACCTGATCCGTCCGGGAGACGCTCGCCGATGTCATAGTTCAGTTCGCCGTAAGTCATCGCGCTAACCCCAGTACAGCCCTGTCAGATATTGTGGCTCGCGTCGGTACGGTAGGGCACGCGCCTCCGGGGAAAAACCCGACGAGCACTTTGTGGGTCTTCCTACATTTCACTGTGCGCAAGTGAACTTCTATTTTTGGCAATCGTGCTATACAGTTGTCTTCGCAAGTTAACAGACGATGCCAATCAGAATCTTTCTGGCTGATGATTCCGAAATCGTTCGCCGGGTAATTCGTCAGCAACTTGAGCAACAGCCCGGATTCGAAATTGTCGGCGAAGCGGTTGATTTCGCTCAGACAGTCCGGATGGTGAACGACTTGAAGCCTGAAATTATTGTGATGGACCTCTATATGCCCGAAATGGAGTCTTTGGGTTCGCCGCCCCATCTCGATGTCGGCACGTCGCGACTAATAGCGATTTCAATTTTCAATGATGACGGGGCCAAGGAATTGGCCACTAGTCTCGGAGCGGCAGTGTTGCTGGACAAAGCAAACCTCTACGACGAAATGCAAATGGTTTCTCCGAGACCTTGAGACTGGACGTTTCGCGGGGAACGTACTTGGCCTAACTGAAACTTCGGTGGGTTCTTTACTCGATCGACACAAAATCGCCGCAGGTCACGGCAGCCTCGATTGCTTTTATCAGTGCCTCTCCTGCTTTTGTTTTCGCGACGTACGCCCGAGCACCAGCCCTTTTCGCTTCCTCGATGAAGCGCTCATCTGCGTTCGAAGACAAAATGACGATTGCTGATTTCGGCAGTTTCGTCTTAATTTCGCGTGCCGCTTCGAATCCGTTTAAGATTGGCATGCTGACGTTTAGAACGACGACATCGGGTTCTAACTTCTGTGCCTCTTCAATCGCTTTAGCACCATCCACCGCTTCGCCGCAGACTTCAAAGGACGGGTGCGCGTCCAAAATTGACCGGACTTGTTTTCTGATCACCGGGTGGTCGTCCGCAATCAGAATTCGGAGTCGTCGATCACGTGGTTTCGTACTGATGCCAACCGCGAGGTTGTCAGCGGGAGCCATTGGCCTATCAGATGCTCTCACCCAAAGAAAGGGGGTGGAGGCGTTATGGAACGGCACCCGTGAACACCATTGTATCTCTCATAACCTATTTGCGTTGGCCCCAGACGAACTTTCTGATACTACTCACCCAGCCAAGTTGCCGTGCGTCGCGTACAATTTATCGAACTCCATGAACAACCGTGGTTCCCTTCGTCTCTTCGAGATGAGACCACGGATGCGCTTCAGTTTGGGTTAAGTCTCTTAAGGGCCTACGCTCCCATTGCCTCGCTGCTCCAAAGCGCGGTTGTCTCTGCACAGAGCCGGTCGATTGTGGATATGTGTTCGGGCGGTGGCGGACCCTGGTTGGACCTTTCCCAAATCATCCAACTAGATTCACGACACTTACACATTTGGCTAACGGATAAGTATCCAAACCTCAGTGCATTTCGCAATGTCAAAGCGGTTTCTGACAACCATATTATTTTTTATCCGCACGCTGTTGACGCGATGAAAGTTCCTCGCGGATTGAAAGGGTTCCGCACGATGTTCTCGTCGTTCCACCACTTTTCGCCGGAAGAGGCTCGCGCCGTGCTCCAAAATGCCGTCGATGCCGGCGAAAGCATTGGCATATTTGAAATAACGAGGCGTGCTCCGTTAACCGTCTGCCTCATGTTTCCCTGGGCTTTCATGCTCTTCATCTGTACTCCGTTTATTCGTCCGTTTCGCTGGTCACGGCTGCTCTGGACATATTTAGTTCCTATCATTCCCTTCGTGTTGCTCTTTGATGGAATCGTGTCTTGCCTTCGGACGTACCGGCCACACGAGCTGCGTACGATCATCGACAAACTGACCTCAGCTGGATACCAATGGGAAATTGGCGAACATTCGAGAGCGCCTCGAAAAATGCCGATTACTTACCTGATTGGTATCCCACGCTCGGCAACTAACTGAGTCGCTAGTACCGACGGTTAGTCGGTGTGTATAACTGCGAAGTTCCGGCGAGAACCGTCTGCAAATATACAGTCTCAAAAACTCCGAATCGGCGCTTTTGCGCCTCTTGCATGGAGCTAATAGTTCCTAACCTCCGCTCTTTTCGTTACCGAAAACGACTGCGGTGAGGCCCATTTGGGGCCCCTCTCGCGTCCTAAGGCAGATGATCGCCCTCGAACGCCCTAAAGCACACTCCCGGGGTGATCGTCCATTAAAACGGTGGCAAATTGTCCGAAAGTAGAGGCGGCGAACAAGCTGGATCTGCATGAGTTCCGGAATCTTTTTTGGCAGAAGCTGAATGGATGCGCGGATGACAGTTGGAGGGCAGGCGTCGACCTTAGGCCCATCGATTACAGTAATCACCGTATGGAAACTGGTATGACGGCCTATTAGGGTAGCTCGTGGTTAGGTTCGCCGCCCAGCCTGCGGTCGAGAATCACCCGATTCCCGTCGTTTGACGGAGGTTCTTCAGATGACTGGCTCATGTCGCGTTTTGGTTGTGGATGACAACGATTCAGTTCGCCGCCAGCTTTGCTTGCTCTTATCACGCGAAGATTTGGACATCTGCGGCCAAGCCGCCGACGGGAAAGAAGCAATTCAGCAGACCGAGAAGCTTCACCCGGACATTATCGTGCTCGATCTGCGCATGCCCGTGATGAATGGCCGCGAAGCAGCGCGGGAGATTCGGCGCATCGCGCCGTCTACTAAAATTGTAGGGTTTACAATGACGGACGGCCCGACCATCCACGAGGCGTCGAAGGTCTTTGGAATGGATGCGTTCGTTCAAAAGGGTTGCGATAACGATCAGCTTATTTCAACGATTAAACACGTCTGCGCAGCGTAAAACATCGACCCGACTCGAAATTATCGCTGGACCGTTTCGCGAGTACCAACCGCCTGTCCTACACCGCTCGCTTCAGATCAAGCGCTGCGGCTTTTCGTCGCCTCCACTCTGCGCGAGCCTCTTCTAGTTGAATGACGAAAACCTGCCGTGGCGGCTTGCCGCGATTGAACTCCGGTGAACACAGCCGCACGCCGCACCGCCCCCAATGAAGCAGCGCCTCGTCCGAAATCTTGCGAAGCCGCGCACGCAATTGTTCCAGGTCAATCAGGTCTTCCTGCTCAGGCCGATAGTCCATCATCGCCGTTGCTCCTGAGATTTCGCGCTCCGCTCTCACCTTTCCTGCTCTTTTACCCGCCTGTTCATGGACGCCTGAGGAATCTCAAGTAGAAAGCGGTGAACACCAAGACAATGCCAATATTCACTGTGAGCCGTTCCCAGAATCGGTTTCTGAAGAACACGAAATCTACGCCGACTATGACGGCTGCCATCGCCGCCACGTAAAGCACGACAGCTACTTGTCTGCCCACTCCAGCGGGAATCGCCATTGTGAGTTCTCCATCACATAAAAAATCAGATGCGCGAAACTCGTGAATAGGATTACGCCAAGCTTATGCGGATGCTGCTTTTGGCTAAGGCAAAAGGAAAAAGCAGTAGCGCGCGGGTTGGTCTGCCGTTGGATAGGAGGGGCCGTGGGACAGTTTGCGGGCGAAGTGTATCGCGCACTGGCGAGAACGGGCCGTCTTGGTCAGCTCTGATAACGAAGATGATAGCTCCAAAAGACAGAAGACTTGTTGCAATGAGGGCAGTCGAGCTTCAGCCCCGAGTTTGGAAACGAAGGCTTCACGGGTCGTTCCAAGGGCTCAGTAGATGCTACGGCGGCTGCTTTTGCGACAGCCTGTGCGAGTACAAATTCCTGCTTGCATTCAGGACAATCCAGAAGCCAAGCGGCCATAAATGCGCTCCATTAATTACGAATGGCGCGTCTTCTGAGGCGCGCGTCGCATACCCTGCGTGGGGTATTTGGGAACGTCAGAGCCCGTACGCCGCTTTTCACTGGCTCTCGATAGGCGTCCGTGGTGCCCGTCACCTGCTGCAACCATGTCTGTGACGAGCTACCCTTCCTCCCCTCAATTCCGGACCGGAAGCATTTGCGCGCCTGTGTTCCAAAAACGCAGAGTCTGCGCTTTTGCGCCTCGTGGAGCAACTACTCACAACGTTCTTGCTGTTCCCACCCGAAAACAGTTGCGAGAAGGACCGTTTAGGGCCTTTTGCGGGCGCGAGGGCAGATGATCATTCTCGACCGCTCCGATGCCTTTCCAGACACCGCATCGGGTGCCACATTTCGCGGCGTAAAGCCGTAAGGCGTTCACTGTAGGAAGATCGTACTCTTGGCTCTCTCTCTCGGCACATGCACAGTGATTCTGTAGCAAACCAGTTCGCGACTGGAGAACGTCCTACTAAGTATGGAAAGCGCACCAATACTTGCACGAATATTGATCGCAGACGACCACGAGATGATTCGAACAGGGATTCGGTCGCTGTTGGAATCTCGAAACGATGTGGAGGTGTCCGAAGCTTGTGATGGGAGAGAAGCCGTTGAAAAGACCTTGGATCTGTGTCCCGATTTGGTCATCTTGGATGTGTCTATGCCACTTCTGGATGGTTTTTCTGCTGCACGAGAAATAAGGAGACTTTCGCCGAGTACTGCCATTCTGATTTTGACGTTTCACAAAACAGATGCTCTCACCGAGTTGGCGCGCGAGATCGGGGCGAGCGGGTTTCTAACAAAGACAGACAACGGAGATGCCCTACTGACTGCTATCGACGGGGCAATCGCTGACTTGAATCAAGCAACAAAACGTGGCCACCGGCCTATTTTCTCTGGGGAGAAGCAGCGCGAACAAAGGCCGGGCAACTCCCTTCCATCACAAGAGTTAAGGAAGCCACTGTTGCAGGTTCTTTTCCTTCACAGCCAAAGCACCTGCGTGGAACGTTGCCTGCAAGAGCTTAAGGGTGCGCAATTTCAAGTGAGATCGCACGTTGTCGTAAATTCCCAGGACTGCACCGAACAGCTGAACTCGAATCACTATGACGTTATTCTCGCTGAGTATCCTATTCCTAAGATGCAAAGAGGTCCGACGTTAGGCCTTCTAAGCCGTACAAACAAACATACTCCTTTGATTTTTGTGACGGACAGGATGGACCGTGAAGCGGTAGCAGAACTGATCACGAAAGGTGCCGCGGATTGCGTGGAACTGGACAATTTTGGCCATCTTTCCATCGCTGTCCGTCGAGCGCTAGAGAAAAGCGATTCGCACCGGGCGAGACATGAGAGCGCAAAACGGCAAAAGTCGGAGGCACACTACCGGGCTTTAATCAACAATCTCGCATTTGGCATTTGCCTCTGCGGGATGGAAGGTCAGTTCCTGGATGTCAACCAGACGCTAATAACGATGTTAGGCTATCCATCACAAGGGGAACTCTTGGGAGTAAACCTCGCAGCTGACATTCTTTGTGATCCTTCCAAACGAGCGCAATTACTGGGAGTGGTGAGCGATAGCGGTCGAGTCGATCCGCTGGAAATCGATTGGAAGCGGCAAGATGGTACAAGCCTTAAAGTCCGCCTGAGTGGTCGGGAAGTGAATATAGGCGAAGGCAACGCTGTCGGTTACGGGATCATTGTTGAAGATGTGACCAAACAGCGCGAACTGGAAGAGCGCCTTCGTCAGGAGGCGGTCCGAGACCCACTGACGGGCCTTGCGAACTATCGATACCTTGTGGGTGTGCTGGACGGAGAAATAGAGCGATCCAAGCGTACGGGAAGAGAGTTCGCGCTGTTGCTGCTTGATTTGGACCGGCTGAAACAGATCAATGATCGCTACGGACATCTGACCGGCAGCGAGGCGCTGTGCCGGTTAGCCAGTGTCTTGTCCTCAGGTTGTCGGCAGATGGATACTGCGGCGCGTTTTGGGGGAGACGAGTTTGCCATTGTCTTACCTGAAACAGGCGCAAGTTCGGCCAAGTTGGTGGCTCGACGCTTGTGTGACAACCTTGCAAATGACGGAAGGAATCCGCAGTTGTCTGTGAGCGTCGGAGTCGCGATCTATCCCACAGATGGTGAATTGGTCGAAACGCTCTTGCTTGCGGCAGACACGGCATTGTACGAGATGAAAGCCAGCGTGCACGTTGGGCCTCGATAATCTGCTGAGGCTTGGAATTGTCTAAGTGCTTCCCGTAACGCAGATCGAAGTGGTTATGATACGAGAAAGGCAGCTCGGTAGTGGGCTACTTTGAATCCGCGGCCTAGTAGGACAAATCTCCCATGTTCAGATTTTTGAAGCGGACCACGAACCTTACGGCCTCACGTGCTCATTTTGTAAAAAAAGACAAGATAACGTCGAGAGACTTATAGCGAATCCTTCGGACTCCCCTGGCAGGGCTTACATCTGTGACGAGTGTGTTCGGGTTTGCGACAGGATCATAAAAGAAGAGCTTGGAGCCGAGGCGCGATCTCCCCGAGGAAAGCGGGTTGGAAGATGGCAAGCTCGCTCGGGATTGCTGAATGTCTGTGCAAGCCGGGCAGTGCAGGCACGGGGAAAGAACCAACGTGTGCGGGGACTGATCGTCTGTATCAACGCCAGTCTCCCGCGCTTCGAAACGCAGGTACAATCAAAGATGCAATTACTTCGTGGCCAAGCGCTTCCGAAGGAGCGCAGCTAGCCCGATCAAACCGCTGCCCAGCAGCGTCATCGAGGCTGGCTCGGGCGTTGTATAGTAGCCCGCGTCCTGGACACGGTTACTCCCAGTCGCCACGACGGCCTCGAAGCCCTGGCTATATGCCGCACCGTAGCCAGTGGTGGGGGTAACGACCGCACCTGCGGATAACCAGGTGTTGCCGCCCTCGGCGGTCAAGTCAATGGTGATTGTTTGTGCTCCTACAGCACCGGTCTCTAGCGACATCGTCCCGAAATGATCCTCTGATCCGGGAGCGCAGGCGCTGACTCCGCCGCTGGTGTAGCCGTTGCCGTTGCATGGGCTTGATGGAGCAAGGCCTTCGGTCGAAGTCGCTTGGAACTTCCCGGCCACGTTCAACTCAACGGGGGCGCCGATGTTGCTGGTGTTGTAGTTTGTGAATGTCACAATCGCGGTCGTGTTAGTCGTCAAATCGATGTCCACCTTTACAGCCACCGAGTTCGAGATGAGCGCAGGGGCCGTCCCTGCCCCGCAAGTACCCGTGCATTCGGGCTGCGTCAGGTAAAAAATAGCGTCGGCGCGAGCGGCGGGGGCCATGGCGAAAGCAATAAGCGCTGCGGCCGCCACCAGACTCGCGTTCAGGAGCATTTTTATCGCTTTCATTGTTCCGTCCGTTCACGCGCAGATCTCATCTGGCGCGGATTACAAGCTAAAATCCCGCGAAACTCGAGTCCGACGGGTTTTCGAGAGATCGCAACGGCCGCCGACGAAAGTACCGGAAGTCTCTACATCATTCCGGAGTAATAGTATCCAGAAAGATGTGCCTACGCCGCGCTCCCCGATTCCGGACACAATGCACGCGACTTGCCACTTGCCGCGCAAGTGTATCTTATTTGTTATGTGCGAGCTACGAATAGGCAGTTTTGACCCCGCTGCTCGAATACCACTTATGCGCAGCGATTTACCGTTCCATCCGGGATCGTCTCAGCAGTTTCAGGGCATTTACGTGCCCCTGCGAGCCTTTGAGAAGCTGCCTCGCCTGTTGTAGCCTGCGTTTCGTTTAATGGGCTGCGGGCTATAATCGTGAGCTATGCTAGTCGCGGATTCACATCCGGCGCTTCCTGGTACGCCTGGCATTCCCACCGTCTCGGTGATCGTCCCCTGCTCGAACGCAGCTCCGTACATCCGAACCGCGATTGATAGCGCACTTTCTCAGACCCACCCGCCAGGGGAAGTGCTGGTGATCGATGGCGGATCGAGCGATGGTACGCAGGATCTGGTGCGCGCCTACGGAGAACCGGTGAAACTCTTGCGGGAGAAGCCCGGCCGCAAAGGTCTGGGGGCGGCCCGCAACGTGGGCGTGGAGGCTGCTTCGGGAGAATGGCTCGCATTCCTCGATGCGGACGATTGGTGGGACCCGCGTAAACTCGCCAGACAACTGGCGGAACTAGCGAAACATAGGGACCCGGCCCTGAATTACACTGGAGTATGGGTAGTGGACGAGGTCACCGGAAAGCGCTGGGCCGGCCAATGCTTCGACGCCAATGTCGTATGGCCGGCTTTGCGCTGGATCAACGTAATCTCTACATCCACGGTGCTGGCGCGGCGCAGCGCAGTCAACGAGGTGGGCGCATTCAACGAGGATCTCGCTGCCTGCGAGGATTGGGAACTATGGGTGCGGCTTCGCGCACGCTTTCCATTCACGTCGTGCGGCGAGCCTCTGGCGTTTTATCGCATTCTTCCCACGAGCAGCAGCCAAAACTTGAGCAAGCACCTGGAAACAATTCCGAAGGTCTGTGAAGGAGCCATGGTGGCCGGGCTCACCGGCCTCGAGCGATGGACTGTGGAGCGACGCGTTTGGGCTGCCCAATTGTATGGCGGGGCTTTGATCGACCGTTCGATGGGGGGGTCGCGGGTGTTTTCGCTGTTAGGCCGGTCCTTGGCCAACTGGCCATTTCCTAACTTTCTTCCGGTGCGGTATAAGGTGCTCTTGCACTACGTTCTGTACGGTAACCGCCCCGGCACTCGCTAGTCGGCCGGTTCGCGGCCACCACCGATCTCGATTCCCTACTGCTTCTGCGGCAAATCGCGGCCGACGCGTGAGCGCCTGTGCCGGTTGTGAGTTTCGGGTGATGAGCTCGCGCGGGTGCAGATCGGCGGCATAGAGAGCAGTGCTGATGTGTTCGTGAACCGCCAAACCCAACATAAGAATGTGGCCGATCGCATTTGCCGTGCGGTGACTATTTCACCAGATTGGGAGAATTCTGGCGACGACCGCTATCCATCTGATCGTGGTGTCGGAGGCAGTCCATGCAAATTTGGTAGGTTTCTTCTGCAACCTGGTCCCACCCGCGCTGAGACCGCTGAGGAATCAACGATTCGTCCCAGCGTCGCGACAATGCCGCGTCGAGAGCCTCAGCCAGCGCGTCCGAATCCCGGGGCGCGACAAGAATTCCGGATTCAGAATCCACCAGTTCCGGTATGCCGCCGACGTTGGTCGCCACAACGGGTCGGCCGCATGCCAGCGCTTCGATCACCGAGTTCGGACAACCCTCGGCATAGCTAGGGAGGCAGAAGACATTGCTAGCGGCCAGCCAGGAAGCCACTTCAAGCGAATCGCGCCGTCCCAAGAAGTGAATACGATCCGCAAGATCCGCGTCGATCGCGCCAGCTTCCAGTTCGGCCTGAAGCGCTCCTTCTCCGATGCAGAACAATTGCAAGCGGGGATGGGAAACTCGCAGGCGCATCACCGCAGCAACCAGTTCCCTCAAACCCTTTATGGCAGCGATCCGACCAACAAAAACAACGACTTCCGATTCCGTGTCCAGGCCCAGCGCGGTCCGCGCTTCGGCGCGATCGGCCAGACGAAACACCGAGGTGTCGCAGCCGTTTCGCACCGCCCTCGTTCGCACTGGGGCCGCACCCAGCTTGACCACCTGGTCGCGCAGATGTTCGCTTACAGTCAGTACGAAGGAGGCCTCCCGCAGAGCTTTTCGAGTCAGCCATGCGGTGATCCTGTCCGGGATACGGTTGATGTCGGAACCGATGGCACCCAGAATTACCGGAACACCCAATCGTTTACCGGCAGAGAGCGCGGCGTAGCCTTCCGGGTACACGTAATAGCTCAGAATCAGGTCAGGCTTGAACCGCTCTAAGTATGGCAGTACATGGTGAGCGCAAACCAGGCCGTTCAGGGGCCGGCTGATCAGCGGGAGCGCGGGATACTCAATGTATTGGACAGGCAGGTCAGGTGGGGAATAATTCAGGTCAGCGCGCACATAGCTGAAGATGCGGGGTCGCAAGAAGGAGGGGTAGACCGCGAGCGGGCAAAGGACCCGGATATCCATCCATGAGGTCATCCGCCGGAGAGTCTGGTAGGCGGATTGGCCGCGATACGGTTCGGCGCGGATCGGAAAGTAGGAACTGACCACAGCCAGGCGCGGCACCGCTAACTCCGGCCGAGCGCTTCAGCGTAAACCGCTTCGTAACTGCGCCACATTTGATCAAGGCTGAACTTCGCGACCGCCATTTCGCGCGCTCTTTTTCCCATGCGCACGAGATCACAAGCGGTGGCCGCCTTGTACATCGCTTCGGCAAGATCGCTGGCGTTACCGGGCGTGCACAGCACCGAAACGTCCCCCTCCGGCGCAACCTCGGGCACTCCTCCGATGCGGGTCGAAACCACGGGAAGTCCGGCAGCCATCGCCTCCAGAATAACTAACGGCAGGCCCTCGCTGACGGAGGACATCACAAAGATGTCGAGTTCCTGCAGCACGTCGGCGATATGGGGAACAAAACCTTCGATGCGGACGCGGTCGTTCAGGCCTGACTTTCGCGTCTGTTCCTGCAACTCGCCTTCGAGCGGCCCGCCACCCACAATACGCAGTTCAGCATCGGGGAGCTTTCCTGTGAGCTGAGCGAATGCGTCGATCAGAATCGAGTGCGCCTTTACGGGCACCATGCGACCCACCGCGCCAAAACGGACCCGCGGCGCAGCGCTCATCGGCGCGGCGGGGTTTTCCAGAAAAGCTCCCAGCTCGATTCCGTTGACGATTACCGCCGATTTGCGGCTGGGCAGCCCAAGCTTCTCCACTAGATAACGCCGGGAATCGTCGCACACAAAGACGACGCGATCGGTCAGTGGCATTACCGCCCGAGAATATCGTTCCTGGTAGGCACGGCCGAACGATGTTGCCGGCCCATGGCGCGTGTTCACTACTGCGGGGACGCCAGCCATCCACGCCGATAACGCACCATAGTGATGCACCCCCGGATTGTGAGTGTGCACCACATCTGCCGCATCGCGCCGCAGTTGCTGTGCCAACATGAAAATCATCTTCACCGAAAAGCCCGGCTCTTTGTGAAA
This sequence comes from uncultured Acidobacteriota bacterium, assembly GCA_963703805.1. Taxonomy (GTDB): domain Bacteria; phylum Acidobacteriota; class Terriglobia; order Acidiferrales; family UBA7541; genus DASTCZ01. The sequence goes on from CAVPFO010000003.1 coordinate 49,590, forward strand.
TTCGGTCACCGGAATGCCCGCCGCGCGGGCCTCGTTCGCAAGCGGCCCGCCGGTGAACATGCAGTAAAGCATGGGACTGTGGCCCGCCCTTTCCTGCGCCCGCGCCAGATCGACGGCGATCCGTTCTAGCCCCCCGATCTCCAGCGTTTCCACTAACTGTACGATTCGCATACGGCCTGAGCAGCGGCGATGTCCGTCGAGCGGGCAAGCCGGCCAACGATTTCGGGCCAAAAGTAGCTCATGGTTCGTTGCCGTTATTCACCTTGCGCCGCTGTTTCAAAACCTACAAAACCGTCGTGAGAATCAATCGAACCCCTCGCTCTCCGGTTGAGGTCGAACAATCGGCGGGCAGCTGCAGCCATGCCGATCAACAGATAAAGCGTCATAACGTAGGTTCGTGAAAGAAACCAAGCTGTTCCGACGAACGTAAACAATGCAATTCGGACTCCGTTGGCGCAGCCCACGAGGTCGGGCGCCTGAGCTAGGACAGTATCATTTCCGACAATCCTGTTTAGGTCCACGATCGAGAAAACAATGAGACCGAGCCAAAAGAGGGAGCCAAATATCCCAAGTTCTGCCAAGCACAACAGGAGCGAATTATGTGCGGTAAGAGATGGGTTATGCACGCCAAACAGCTGAAAACCCACGCCGAACACAGGCGAAGCTCGAAACATAGCGATTCCAGTTCGCCACACATCGAGGCGGCCGGCGGTTGCGGGGTCACTCGGCGAGATCGAGATCGAACGTGGACCCGCAGCCCCCGCCCAAAACAACAGGCGAAGCAAGCTACCCGCTAGTACAAACGAAATTATTTTGCCGAATTTTTTCTCTAACAGAAAGAAAACAAGGATCGCGAGCCCGATCAGGCCGCCTCTGGAATGGGTGACCAGAATACCGTACAGCAGGTAGGCCATCGGCAGCGTCACGACTGCCAGATTACGCCACCACCGCCCCGGCAACCAGGCGACCGTGATCAGACTCGCCGCCACCAGTAGATACTGAGCGAAGTCATTCGGATTTTGCAGGAATCCAACGGACTGCAGACGAGGGAAAGCGCCAATCACATCGCCTTGGGCGTTATAAATGTGCTGCTGCAGCACGTACTGGCTCTCGAGGCCATTCCGATTCCAGCCATAAAGAGATTGAGAGAGCAAATAGATCGCCGATATAACTACAGCAAAAGCCAAGACGCGCATCTTCCCGACCGTGTCCACGGCTATAAAAACCAGGTAGAACACAGCGCCGGAAACGAGGAACTCTCGCAAACTCGGGAGTGCGCTGCCAACTTGACCGTTTGCGACCAATGAGATTGGGACGGCCGCCGTCAAGCCCAGCATTAGATAGACCTGTGGAGATCGCCACCCGAAGGGATGGAAAAAAAGCTGCGCCAGGCAGGCGAGCGTGGCGGCAACAGCCAGCCACACCATGATGTGGTATTGCGTCAGATGCGGAAAAAGGACGGCTGGCGAAAGATGGGACAGCACTATGTAGATCGTCGTGAGGACGAAAGCGACTGTCGGAACGACATACGTGCAAATGCTTCCGAGCCTTGCTGAGGATGTCACACTACGGCCGTAGATACTCACGGGCCCGAGTCCTCATGCTTCGATTCCACCGGACCGAGATGCTCCTGTGCGGTTCGGTTTTGTCTCCCCGCAAAGATCACCTTTTTTCGCTGTGACAGGAATGAAAAAGAAGACTTCCTGATTCGAGCAGGGAGATGCGCGTACGCCAGGTGCATGAGCACCAGCGCCAGTGCTCTTGTAAACCCTCGATACCTGGTGCGATGACGCAACACGATTTTCAGGGCGGACAGCGCGTTCTTGCGCTGTTGCTGAAACGACGCGCCGCTGCTCCAGATCGTGTATCGGGTGAATACCTCGGGAAAATTGTAAAGTTTCCCGAGTTGGCCGAAACGAAGCCAGATATCCCAATCCTGGAAGCCTGCTAGCGAATCGTCGTAGTACCCAATCTTTTCGCCGAGCGAGCGCCTGAACATAGTTGTCGAATGGGTCATGGGATTCGCCCACAGCGCACGGGCCCGGATCGCGTCGTCCTGTTCAGGTTTCAGATACGACATCAGGACGTTCTCGTGGTCGTCGATGACGGTCATGCCGCCGCCGCAGCCGACATAATCGGGATGGCTATTGAGAAACGCTACCTGCTTTGCGAGCTTGTCGGCCGCCACCCAGTAATCGTCGTCATCGAGAATGGCAACGTATTGGCCGCGGGCACGCGCAAGGCCGTAATTACAAGCGTTTGCGATGTTGCCAGCGCGGTCGCGATGAAAGTAGCGAATTCGCGGATCGCGCCCCACCCACTTCTGCATGGCTGCTGCGGTTTGCTGATTCGGCCCATCGTGGACGACGATCAGTTCCCAATCCTCGACGCTTTGCTGAATCACGCTCTGAATGGCGCGACCGAGGAATTGTGGCCGGTTGCACGTCAACATCAGGACACTGACCTGAGGGGATGCGACGTCCCGGTCCGAATTGGGCTCGCTCGAGCCAGAGCTGTTACTCAAGGGCAATTTGGGTTAAGCATAACAAAAGTCAGGGCCAGATTCTTGCAGAGACTCAGCATGATTCCGGGTTGACGAGCCATGGACTGTCTTCCAGAAACTCCAGGGTGCGCACAACAGCCTGTTGAATGGACACAGTCGGGCGCCACCCCAGGGATCGTATCCGATTGCAATCGAGCGAGATCAACGGACTATCGCCGACCCAGCCCCGCTTCCCTCCGGAATACACCAAGCGGGGGCTTGCGCCTAAGTGCTCACAGATCCAGCCAATTGAGTCCTTCACCTCGCACGCCTGGTTGGTGCCAATGTTAAAGATATTCACCTCTCCCGACGCTTGTCGGGTGGCAGTGAGAATCGCCTCGATACAATCCCCAACATACAGGTAGGATTTTCGCTGGTGGCCGTCGCCGAGGACGTTCAGCACGTCGGGATGTTCCCGAAGTTGGCGGTAGAAATCGATGATGTGGCCGTGCGAATAGCGAGGCCCAAGCAGCGAGACGCAGCGGAAAATCCAGGCCTGCATGTCGAAGCCCTCCGAATAGGCTTCGATTAATCCCTCGGCGGCGAGTTTAGAGGCTCCGTAGAGAGACGTCTGGACCGGAAATGGGCATTCTTCAGGAGTGGGAAAGACTTCGGGTTCGCCATAAACGGAACCCGTGGAAGAAAAGGCAATGCGGCGGACATTGTTCGTGCGCATGGCCTCCAAAACATTCCACGTGCCGATGGTGTTCTGTTCCAGATCCTTGCGCGGATGGTGAGTGCCAAAGCGGACGTCGGCATTGGAGGCGAGGTGATAGACGAAATCCGCCCCGGCCATGGCCGCGGAGAGCACCTCAAGGTCCAGAATATCGCCGCGGTACAGATGAAAACGGGAGTTCTCGAGCGCGCGCGCAAGAAACTCAGTGCGCCCGGTAGAAAAGTTGTCGAACCCGACCACAGTGTTCCCAAGGGCCAGAAGCCGGTCCGTGAGGTTGCTGCCAAGGAAGCCAGCGGCGCCTGTGATAAACACGGTCAACGGCTAGATCTCCTCCATGTGGCGGCTAGAAGGCGGACCGGTTGCCTTCCAAGAAATCTCTTTCGCATCAAAGGGCTAAGCATCACAATCAGCCTACGAGGAAAATCGACGCGACTCCGGGCCACACTATGGTGAATGGTGTGCGTCCACCGCGTCAAGCCGCCCAAAGAGGGATTTGGTGGATTCGGAACAACCGGTAGAAGCGCAACGGCCAAGTCTTAAGCGCCGGATCGCCCGCAACTCAATGTGGTATGGCATCGAGGTAGCCCTCGGCATCCTCGCTACGCTGGCCACCACTATCCTAATCGCTAGAATTATCGGGCCGACGCGGCTCGGATATTTCAATTACATCTATTGGCTGTCGAACACGGCGGGAGGACTCGCGTCTCTCGGCATTCCAGCCACCACAGGGAAGTACATGGCGGAGTATCTGGCCGGCGAAGAGAAGAGCGTCGCACGAGCGATTTTCTTTTTCAGCCTCCGCGCGCAAAGCGCCGTCGCGCTGTTGATGATGAGCATTGGCCTGATCCTGGTGTTTACCTTGGTGGAGCCGGCCTACCGTTACGCCGCGATACCCCTGGTTGCGACGATGCTGCCGCGGATGCTGACCTTCATTCCTTCGATGGCGAATATGGGCGCCGAGAAGGTAGCGGCCAATACGCGCGGCGCTTTTGCCGGCACGATGGTGTACGTGCCGTTGGTGGCCCTGAGTCTTTTCCTGGGATGGGACCTCGTTGGCATCGCCTGCGCGGTGTTTCTGAGCAGCGTGGTGGAGCTCGGGGCGAAGCTAATTCCCGTGCTCGGATGGGTCCAAGAGCTACCGGCGGCTGAGCTTCCGCCCTCGGTGAAGAAGCGCATGATTTCGTTCTCAGGCCAAAATATGATCCTGTTGATCCTGAATGTCGTGGTCTGGGACCGGTCCGACATGGTGTTCCTCAGGATTTTGCAGAGCGATACGCGTCAGCTCGCGTTCTTCTCTGTGGCATTCAGCATCGTAGAAAAGCTTTTTCTGGCGCCGCAAATCTTCGCCGCGGGTGTGGGCGTGAGCCAGTTTTCCGAATCTGGCCGCGACCGGGAAAAGCTGCTCAACATGACCACCACAGCGGCGAAGTATGTGTACCTTTGCGGCCTTCCAATGCTGGCCGGAGCGGCGGCGATCGGAGGGCCCCTCATCGGCACTTTGTATGGACCTCGGTACCTGCCGATGGTTCGCGTGTTTCAAGTGATGGCCATCTTTGCGATTCCGCGGTTAGTGATTCTGCCCGCCTATAACCTGTTGCTGGCCACCGAGAACCAGAAGCCGCTGGTCATCTGGAACTGTGTCTGCGGCGCAACGGATGTGCTGCTGGATTTGACGCTTATCCCATTCTTCGGGGCCCTAGGAGCCGCGGCTGCCAATGGAATCGCGCAAACTCTGGCCGCGGTTGGAGTTTGGGTTATCGTCGGCCGACGCTTTTCCATTCGTCTGGATGCTGCTTTCTTCAAGAGACTTACCGCGGTCTGCGCCTCGATGTCTGCCATTGTGCTGTCGATCGTCTCCGGGCTGCACTCCTGGCCGGCAGTGGCGGCCGGAACCGGAGCCGGCATTGTGATATTCGTCCTGGGCCTTCGTTTCGCGTCTGTTCTTGCCGCCGAGGATCGTGAACGATTATTGAGACTCGAGCGTCAATTGCCCCCGAGGATTCGGACCTTCTCTCGCGAATTCATCATGTTTGTCGCGCCTGACCAACGGTATTAGACTTCCCGGCCGAGGGTGCGAGCAAGCAATGCGTCGGAGCAAAACTTCTTAGACAAAACTGACTGTCGCAGCGCCACGCCCGCATACAACATCAAGATCGGAAAGTTGCCATCCCGGAAGCGGGGGCTGCCCCAAAAGACGATCGCCGTGATCAATGCGGCCGCCAGTACACTGTGAACAGCGGCCCACGGAAGCGTCCAATAACTCCGGTCGGCCACGCACCGCCTGATTCCCTGCAGGAAAAGTATCAGGAAGGGAATGCAACCGAACACACTGAGTGCCACGAACTTCTTGTTGCCCGAAGTGAATTCTGGCAGCCAAAATCGAACGAACTTGAAGAGCGCAAGAGCTGGGGTTGCCCACAGATGGCTGCTGAGCCATTCAAACCCAAGTTGCCACTCACGCTTATCATGACTTACCTCATCGGGGGTGGCGTCGATTGAAGCCCGGCCCGGCAGGTATGTAGTTGAAAGCCAGCCGCCCCAATACTGGGGATGGTGCAGGACCAGATCGTTATTTCCACCATAGAAAGTTGATCCGCCGTTTGTCGTTAGAAGGACGAGTTTCCCGTAGACGGAGTAATTGCGGGCCGCCCATGGCACAAGCACGCAAACAAACGCAACAACAAAGGCGGCCGACGCGAGCATGGGCCTGCGATGCGACGCCTTGCCAACTATTACGATCCACGCCAGCATCGGCAACAACAGAATTGCGGATGGGCGGGTAAGCGTCGCCCATCCGAGTGCAACGCCGGACCCAATCAGCATCGACATTGATCCGGTGCGTAGGTAACGGAGAAAGGCTAAGATTCCCAGGACAAGGCAAAAGCTAAAGAGCGTCTCAGAAAGAAAGAGGGTACTGAAGTAAATGCTAGGAAAATAGAAGACAGATAGCGCCGAACATACCCAAGCTGTCCGGACATCCACGAGTTCCTTCGCCAGCAAGTAGATCAGCCCGCAAGTGATGCCTCCCAGCAGACATTGAACAAGATAAACGAGGAAATAGTTCTCGTAAGAAATTCTATAAAGGCCTGCTAGCAGAAGAGGAAAGCCGGGGGCACGAAAGGCAGTCGGATGCCCTGCCTCGATGCTGTAACCTTCTCCCTGCACGAGGTTCAGCGCAATAGCGTTGAATTCAATTGCATCGGCTCCGGCTTGCCTTCCGTGGAACTGATGAGGATTGCGCAACACCACCAAAGCCGCAATTCGGATGAGCGCTGCGAGCAAGATCAGCGCCACCAGCATCGTATGGGTATTCGTCCCGAGCGTTGACTTGGTCATTCGCGGCTCACGCCTGCGCAACGAAGTCGACCGAGGTACTCGCGAGTTGTTCCGGGGGATACCGCCGGAACTCGGGAGCGATCGTCAGCGTTGGCAGAACGTAAAGCAGTCGGGGGTTCGGTTTGCTTTTGTGCAACACAATCCGCAGGCCACTTTGTTCCGCCAGATCGATGAAATCGCTGGGGCGTAAACGGTTCTGATAGAGCAGGCTGTTGTTCCACTTCGACCATTGCCGCTCGGGGTAAGTCAGGTAGTTAGCTGCGGTGATACTACGGTCGAAATAGGCGTAGTGATCCCCACAATTGGCGCTGTGAATGGCGAGGCCCCCGCTGCGGAGAATGCGGCGGGTCTCGCGCATAATCTGGAGGATCGCATCGGCGGGAACGTGCTCCAGAACACTGTTGGAGAAGACCACGTCCGCGCTCGACTCCGGCAATCCACTGTCGGCCGCACTGTGAGGCGCGAGATATTCGATCCTAGCGGCGCGCAGCAACTCCTCCGTCGTCTTCGCATTGCGCAGCGACGCATAGGCGGCCTGGACTTCGGCAAGCGGTCTAAAGCTCGCCTTGGCGATCGTCGGCAGGTAAAACTCGAGGCGGTCGAGCATGCGGAACGTCATCTTATGATTCAGGTGCCGGGTAACGTCAAAGGTGCGGCAACTGCGCGCACCGGCCAGCCAGAAGCAGATGGGTAAGGCCGGGTACCAGCCGGTTCCCACTTCGACGTAGTCGAGGTTCTGAGGCCTTACGCCCAACTCCTGCATATGCGCCGCGAGTGTCAGCCAGTCAGCGGTCACCTTGGCATCAACATTGGCGTCAAAATCGCGAAGACTCCCAAGAGTGACCTGAAGACAGTTGTTAATGATGCGTCCGCCGGGCACCATACTCAACACGCCCTGAACCACACCTTTGACGCGCCAGTTCATTTCGCGAGTTCTGAGTGCGTACTGCCCGACAGGGCACGGGCGGAGTCTTCCGCATCCGCTTTAGAAAAAGTCCGAAGCAAGCCCTCGCGCGTGCCTACCGCTGGTGTCCAGCCCAACTGGTCGCGGGCCGCCGAGCCGTCGAATGGCGAAATGGGCGCGAGCGACCGGATCTTATAGCGCGAAAGAGGCACGTCGCGGTGAAGGACTCGCCCGAGAAGTTCCACGCCAAGCGCGAATGTGTAGAGCACCGGCTTCGGCACGTAAGAAACTTGAGGCGCCGAACCGTGCTTCTTGGCCGCCTCAATGTATTCACGCTGGGTCAGCGTGGCGGGGTCTACCAGTTGAAACACGCGGCCGGACACATCCGGCTTCGTTGCTGCCAGGAGGAGCGCATCCACCGCATCCTCGACATAAACGAGATTCAAAGGCAATCGGCCCGAGCCCATCACAACCCAGCCGCCGGTCAGCCCAATCACGCCGGATGGCGGCGTCTTCTCCGCGCCGGGGCCGAAGATCTGCCCTGGACGAAGGATGACCGCCGGCAGATTCTGGTTCCGAACCGCATGGAGCACGACATTTTCGGCGATCAGCTTGGTTCGCGAATAGGCGCCTCTCAGCTCAGGGTGCGGCTCGATCGGAGAGGATTCCGTGATGGGAACGCCTTTGCGGTGGCCGGCTTGATCGAGCACACTCAACGAGCTGACATATACGAGGCGCCTGATTCTGTGGCGCAGGCAGGCCGCCACAACATTCTTCGTTCCGCAGACCGTGCCGCTTTCAAAAGCCTCGACGTCGCCGCGCATCCCGGCGCCGAGGTGATACACCAGCTCCACTCCCTCCACCGCACGCTCGACAACCTCCGGTTCGCCCAGGTCTCCGTGGACGACATGCACTCGCGGATTCCCTTCCAGACCCGCTACGGGACGGCGCGCCAGTACTCGAATCGATTCACCATTGCTGAGCAGCCGTGCGACTAAAGCGCGCCCCAGAAGCCCGCTCGCCCCGGTGACCAGCGTTTTCGAGGGTGGGGGTGGGGCCGCTGCCCGCTCCAACATCGCTCGCTTCTCGGCGGAAGCACCGCGAGTGGCACGCTCGGCCCAGCCAACAATGCGCCGACCCTCTTCTGCCGAAACCGGCGGCGCGATTCCCTGGTGCAGCGCCTCGTAGAACTTCGTCACCGACACACCAATGCCTGGGGACGGCAGCAGCCGTCCAGTGGCGAATCGCACCACGTTGCCGGAAGTCTTGAGGAACGTGGACGCCGAGTTCATGGCGGCCGCGACAATCCGGTGGACCATCTTCGGTCCGGGCAGTCGCTTGCGTACCGTGCAGATTTGCAGATAGCAATCGACGTGCATGACGCCGCGTGTACCGTGGATGATGAGCTCGTTCTGGACCGGCTGTACGTTCCACGACAGATACATGTGCCCGGTCCCCCGGTCACACTGAACAAACCCATGCCATTCGTCGAAGGTCAGATATGGATTCCTGCCGGTTGCGACATGGCGTACGTCCACATCCCGGATGGCGCCGAGAAATGTCTCCATCAATGACAGCCCGTGGACACCGATATCGAGAAACGGATACGCGCCTTCCCGGTAGCGAGCCGGCATCGTGCCGCCCGCGTAGGGAGCGTAATCCGAGCTTCGCAGGAACTCGACGGCCAGAACGTCGCCGCAGGCGCCTTCCTTCACCAGACGGAGCGCCTTCAGCACCACCGGGTCCATGCGCGCGGAGTGGTTGACCGAGAGGATGCGCCCAGTCGCCTTTGCGGCGCCCAGCATGCGGTCGCATTCGTCCGCCGAGGGCGCCATCGGCTTCTCGACCAGAACGTGGCACCCCATCTTCAGAGCCTCGACTGTCAGCGCGCAGTGGGACGCGGGAGGAGTGAGGATGTGGATTACATCCAGATGCTCGCGCGCCATCTCGTCAAGACTTCCGTAGGCGCCTGAAATTCCCGCTTCCTTCGCCGCTTTGTTGGCCAGGTCGAGATTCAAATCGCACAGCGCGGCCACCTCCACGTAATCCAACTTCTTGAGGGCCCGGAGATGATACTGGCTGACGTAGCCCATACCGACCAGCCCCACGCGCAGCTTTTGCTTACTTGCGTTACTCATTGAATCTCGGTCTGCTCCCTGAGCGTGGCAACTGGATCCTTGCGCCGCCGGATGGCATCGATCGCCTGATACATTTCCCAGCAGGATATGTAGAAGAACGGCCAGTCGCGGTGGCCACATTCGGTCTGAACCGCCTCGAAGAGCCTATTGAGCCCGTCCGCAAGGAGAGCCGATGAGTTTCGTTCCTGCGTGCCATGGGTGAATAGCTTGATGAAAATGTCTTGGCCTACGCGCGGCGCAAAGGCGAGCCATCGCTGGACCCGATAGCGCGACGGGAGATCGTAACCCGCGATTTCGCCCTTTTCGATGCGCGGCAGGAATCGTTCGGCCCACCGGATTCCCAGCGGGCCCGGTATCATCAGCAAACCTTTCACTTGCTCGTCCGTCAGGTCGCCCGCCTGCAAGCGCCTACCACGATCGTAAGACTTGGGCCTGGCCGGATCGTCCACAACCCAGTAGATCTGATTGACCGTCCGCGCCTGCGCCGGCGAGTTCCCGCAGGGCATTGTGAAATCGGCATAGCAACCCAATTCTTCGAGCAAGGTAATCTCGTTATTCAGGCCACACCAGCGTCCGCCAGGAAGGGAATTATCTAGCGCCCAGTTGCCGTGAATGAAGCCGAACCGTATCTGGCCTTCGTGTTGGCGGAGAAGCCCGTGCTTATGAAACAGCGTGTCACGGAACCGGCTCATCCGGTCGACAAAATCCCGTTCGCCCTCGCCGTCGTGGTGGATGTGGATCTCCACGTCCCCGATTCTCGCGCACGTCATTTTCGCGAGAGCGTCGATCAGATGCGGACGGTACTGTTCCAGGGGATAAAAGAACGTGTATCTGGGAGGCCGGCCGGCCGAATCGCGGTAACGCCCGGCGATCAAGGGCCACTGGCGGCTCCAGAGCGCAACTCTTTCCGATGCGGTTTTCTCGTCAGCACGGCCTACGAATGGTTCGTAATGGTCCGCAATGGCGAGCCACACCCGCATCGGGCCGGTGGCCGGCGACGTCCATCGCGCAAACCTATCCCGCAGATACCCCGGCAGCCAGAGCTCAGCGTGACGGGGAAGTTTCACTCGACCGCCCGGCCTTACCAGTGAGGGTGAATCCGGATTTGCTGGCATCGTCGTAAAACATCTGGACGGTTTCGCGGGAATACTCCACAAGATCTTTGCCAACGAGGCTCAGCTTCCGGAGAATCTCCGGAGTCGCGGTTATGATGTCACAATCGATCGAGTCCGCCTCGATCACGTTGAGCAATTCGCGCGGGCTGGCCCAGATCAACTCCATTCCCGGATGCTGGTGAACCAGTTCCGCAGCCGCCTTCATCACAGGAACCGGATCGCGGCCTGTGTCCGCAATACGGCCGGCAAACACCGAAATGTACGAAGGGGCACCGCCCTTCAGGGCGGTCACCGTGTCACGCACCTGGTCGAGCGTAAGCAGGGCGGTGATGTTGAGCTTGTGGCCCTCTTGGCTCATTTCGCGGGCGATCCCGAGCGCGCTCTGGCCTCTCGTGTTGGTGATGGGGATTTTGGCGTAAACGTTCTCGCCCCAATCGGCGATCTGGAGCGCCTGCTGATACATCTCATCCAGGTCGTCGGCGATAACCTCGAAAGAAATAGGCCGATCGGTGATCGAGCTCAGGATATCGCGGGCAAAGGCCTCATAATCACGAATCCCCGCTCGGCGCATAAGAGTGGGATTCGTGGTGAACCCCTTGGTCCAAGGGTTTTGGTAGAGTTCGAGCATGGCGGCTTTATCGGCGCCATCCGCAAAAAGTTTCACTTTGAGATCCGAAATCGAATACGGCATGGACTCCTTCTAATTCGTCGCTTGCGAGCCGATCCAATCCACGGCCTCGCGCAACGAGAAAACACGCACCGACGGCTCCGTCAACGGGCCGCGCTCGCGGTAGTTATAGTCGATGAACACTGTCTTACAGCCGGCGGCATTTCCCGCATCGACATCCTTCCAGCGATCGCCGATCAGGAAACTCCGCGACAAGTCGAGATTGTGTCGTCGTCGGGCTTCGATCAGCAACCCAGGACGGGGCTTGCGACACGGGCAGTGATCCGCTTCGTCGTGAAAACACACCAATATATCGTCTACGCGCAACGCCGCTTGTAGTCTGCGATGCATCTCTTGGATCGGCACGATCGACTGCCGGCCACGCGCTACATCCGGTTGGTTCGTGACGACGATGAGCGTGAAACCCCTCCGCTTCAACTCTTCGAGACACGCTGCTGCATCAGGGAGAATAACGAACTCTTCCACAGTCCTCGGGGCGCTTGGCTTACCTCTGGAGACGAGCGCCTGATTGAGAACGCCGTCTCGGTCCAGAAACACTGCCCGCGCTCCTCGCTCAATCACTAGACGGACTCCCACTTCGTTTGCACCTGTTTGAGTGCGGGGTGTGAGACAAACAAGTGCCAGAGGGTTCCTTGGAACGCCTCCGTATGCGGCGTTACGTGAAGGGGGTTGACCGTCGGAATCAGCACGCAGGCATCCGCCACCTGAGCAGTAAATCCGCCATCCCGCCCGACGATTCCGACAATGCTGGCGCCAATGCGCCGCGCATATTCGAGAGCCTTAACCAGGTTGGGACTTACGTTCTTCTCCAGATTGCCGCCACCGACGGAGAACACCAGAATCGTGTCCTCGGCCGCCAGCCTGCTGCCTGCGAGCCAGGCTTCGAAAACCGTGGCCCAACCCTCGTCATTGGTGCGGGCGGTTAGCTCCGAGACGTTATCGGTAGGCGCGTACGCTTCCATGCCCGCGATCTTCCGAAAATCGTTCACGGCGTGAGACGCGTTTGCAGCATTTCCTCCGACTCCGAGAATGAATAACCTTCCTCCCCGCTGCCTGGTGTTCACAAGTATGGCAACCGCACGCTCGATCTCGCCGGTATCGAGGGCCTCGGCGATCTTTCGCACTTCCGCGAGATATCCCCGGACGAACGTCAGACCGCTGCTCGCGGCGTCTGCAGGCTCAGATATGCCTGTAGCCCTCGAATTCCTTCCCATGATCCCACCTCGTAAAATCGTTCGTGGACTTCGAAGCCCGCCAATGCGTGCCGCCCTATTAGTTCCTGAAAAACAATCGTGAGGTCCGTGGCCTCGCTACCACCACCGGCGGAAAACACGCCGGAGGAAAACACGGAGGACTGGAAGGCACTGAGACCGTAGTCCACATACTCCATAGTCGCCGTCGGTGTTCGCTTGTCATACGCAGCAATCTGTCCCCCGCCAAACTCAACGTTGCTAATCTCCCACTGATTGCGATTTCGAAATACGGTCATTAGCCCGGGCTGGCCGCCTCCGAGGAAAGCCTGCTCCACGGCCCGGTAATCGCATGGCAGGTAGGAATCTCCGTACAGCACCAGGAACTGCTCTCCCAACATGGGGAGAGCGTTTCTGACGGCTCCTCCGGTCCCGCGTGGATTGGGCCCGTCCGGAGAATGGCTCACGTGGAGACCGAACCGGCGTCCATCGCCGACGAATTCCTCAACCATCTCGCCCAGATATCCTACACACATTACGACGCGTTCTACGCCCGCGCTGCTCAGCAAACGGAGCTGGTGCGCGATAAACGGCTCACCGTTGATATCGATCAGGGCCTTGGGAATGGTCTCGGTCGCGGGACGAAGCCGGGTCCCGAGACCACCGGAGAGGATGGCGACAGGAAGCATGAGAATCAAGAACGCGCCACCACGCGCGTGCCGTCGAAATCGAATCGAACCCGGACCTCGCGGAGACCGGCTTCGGTCATCGCGCGGCGCAGACCCGTCTTTTGCTCGGTGTAAAGCAGCAGAAAGCCGCCGCCACCGGCACCGATCAGCTTGCCACCCAATGCTCCGGATTTCAGAGCCAAGCAGTAATAATCGTCGATGGCAGGGTTGCTCATATTCGGGGAACGCCGCTTCTTGTGCTCCCAGTGAACGTTCATCAGCCGTGCAAACTCGTGGAGGTTGCCTGACTCGAGCGCCGCTTTGCTCTCATAGCCAAGTTGCTTGATGAAGCTCAGGTTATCCAGAATCGCTTGGTCGTTGCCGCTGCTACGCACATGCTGATCGCGGAGAATCTCGGAAGCGCTTCGCGTAAAACCCGTAAAGAACAGCATGAGGTTGTCCTCGAGATTGGGAAGCGTTTCCGGTGAAAGCTTTAGCCGCGCCGCGTCAACTTGTCCGTCCGGGTGAATGGTGAATGCCGTGATGCCACCAAAAGCAGCAATATACGGGTCCTGCTTGCCAACCGGCTCCTCGAGCACATCCATCTCAATGTGGCACGCCTGCTCCGCTAGGGCCTCCGGCTGCGCGCTCTCGTTTTTCAATTCATGCAGCGCCCGGAGAAGCGCGGTGGAAAAGCTACCGGATGAACCCAGACCCGTCCCGGCAGGTATGTCCGACATGCTAGCGATCTCAATGCGCCCGTGGATTCCAGCCAGCTTCAATGCCTCTCTCACGATGGGGTGCTGCACTTCATCCCACTGCCGCACTACTTCCATCCGCGAATATTTCAAAATGATCTGGTCGACGAAGGGTTCGTGAACGGTAATGTAGACGTGCTTGTCGATGGCTGCCGCGAGCACGAACCCGCCGTGGCCCTTGTAATAGGACGGCAGATCTGTGCCGCCGCCTCCCAGCGAAATCCTCAACGGGCTGCGCGTCATGATCACGTCAATGGCCACTTGCGTTCGAGTGAAGCGAGGCGCTGTTCCCTAGAATCCATAACCCGAATGAAAGGCCTCCCAAAAACGGCAGTCTCTCCACGAGCGAATCTCTCGAAACACTGGAAGACAAGAGTCGATCTTTTTTCGAAGGGCCGCTCTGACGCTAATTTCGAAATTCCACGGGATCCGAAGTGCGTACCAGCGGACCCGCCGTAGCGCCGCTCTTTTACAGTAGTATTCCATAAGTGCCAGGATTTTTGGAAAGAGAGAGGTCTCTACCTCCCGCTCTAGTACTACGGACCTCTGCGTTTTCCAAAACCGGTGAAGTCCCAGGGACGCTGATGTTAGCCGGTCCAGCTCTTATGCCATAATTAGCGCTCTTCCGAACACATATCGACAGACGGATGACCACAATTCAACAGGAGTCATCGCGGCCGCTGGAAAAGCAACGAAGTCTATCGCTCAAAGCGTTCCTGAACCGCTGGCAATGGATTGTCGTGGCCGCGCTCTGCCTGCTGGCGTTTGCGATCCGCGTCATCCCGCGCTACAAACTGGTGTTTCAGCCCGGCTTCGTGAACTTCCAGGAAACCGACGCGTGGTATCACGTGCGCGTGGCTGAGAACTTGGTCCGGCATTTTCCGTGGCGTATCGCAGTAGATCCGTACCTCACTTTCGGCCATGTGCGGGATACCCCTACCGCACCTTTTTATGATTGGCTGTTGGGATTTATTGCCTGGTTGGCTGGCGCGGGTTCGCCGTCGGAATCGCTCCTACACGTGATCGCGGCTTGGTACCCAGCAGTCCTGGGCGTTTTGACCGTCGTGGCCGTTTTCCTTTTGGCAAGACTTGTGTTTGGACCGCGCGCCGCTCTGCTGGCAGCGGCTATCATCGCGACCTTGCCCGGGCATTTCCTCCACGTCTCGAGCCTGGGGTTTACCGATCACCACGTCATGGAGAGTCTGCTCGTGACACTGTTTTTCTACCTGTTGTTGCGTGCGATTCGGGCGCACTCGATCCTTATTTCACTCGCCGCGGGATTAACACTGGCGGCATATCTGCTTACATTTCACGGATCCGCATTCGTGGTTGGCATCGTGCTGGCTTGGGCACTCTACGATCGGGTTCGGTCGTTTTGGCCGCGGGAAGAACCTGCGCCATCGCTCCGTCCGCTCTATCTGGCTTTCCTAGTAGCCCTAAGCGTATGCGTGGTATTCCATCGCCTGAAATGGATGGATTACACCATCATCGCGCTCGGCCTCGGATGTCTGGCACTTGGCGCTGTGGAACTATGGGTCAAGTGGTGCCGGCGATTTGCGCGCCCTCGTTTGCCATGTCTGAGCGGCTTGGTGGCCGCTGGGGCGGTGTTCCTCGCTCTCGCGGTATGGCTTCCCGACGTTCGTCAAACCGCGAAGACCATCGCTTCGCTCCTGATACCTTCTTTGTTTGGAATGTCGGGCGCGATTAACGAGCTTCAGCCGCTGGTATACGACCAAGGTCGCTTTACGCTCGTGCCAGCATTGCACCAGTTCTATGGCGCGTACTTCTTGGCATTATTCGGATTGTTTCTGCTGCCCGAGTTTACTCTTAAACGCGGAGATCCCGGACGAGCCTTGATCGTTTTTTTTAGTCTTGCAACGTTCGTCCTGGCGATGGGCCAGATTCGAATGACTTACTACTATGCGATTGCCGTGGCGCTTTTATCCGGCTACGTCGCAGACGGTTTGCTCGCCGCGGGGCGCAAGACTGCATGGATAACTGCATTTTGCTTGGGGATTTTTGTGTTCGCGCCCAATCTATATGCCGCCGTAAATGGCGATCAGTCTGACTCGACCGGAGTTTCCTCGGACTGGAAGGAGACGCTGGCGTGGATGCGCGTATCCACACCGGAGCCATTCGGAGACCCTGCTTTCTTCTACGCTCGATATAAGCGGCAACAATACGGGCCAGGTTATCGGTATCCCCCGGATGCCTACAGCGTGATGGCTTGGTGGGACTACGGTTACTGGATTGAGGATCTGGCGAGACGAATTCCCGTGACGAATCCGGCTCAGATGAACGCCGAGGTTGCCGCCGATTTCTTTCTGTCACAGTCCGAGAAAGAGGCGACTTCATTGTTGGAGACGTGGCGCACGCGGTATGTGGTGGTGGATGACCGGCTCCTATTGTGGTCGCCTACTGGAAAGCTCTTGCTCGGCGGCTATCCGGGATTCTTCGAATATTCGCATGCACATCGGAGCGACGAATACTTCATGGTGGCTTACGAGCCGGACGCCGATGGCAAACCCGCTCCCAAACTGTTTTATCTTCCAGGTTACTATCGCAGCCTGGTGGTCCGGCTATTTGTATTCGGAGGGCAAGCCGTGGATGGGCGAGGCGGGGCGATGATTCTGTTCCTACGGCCAAAGGTGTCTGCGCGCGGGGGGACCTATCAGGAGGTAGAGGGAATCGAGCGATTCAAGTCCGCACAGGAGGCGCTGGCGGCTGAATCGGCTTGCCGCAACGAAGGATGTGTCTTGGTAGGCGACGACCCGACGCTCAGTTGCGTAGCGTTGGACGCGTTGCAGCAATTCCGGCCGGTGTTCGCTTCGACGACTTCGGTCATATGGTCTGGAAGCGATGTCCGCAAGGCTGTTCAGGTTTATGAATTCGCCGGTGCGTCGCGGTGATCCCAAGATGAGCAGCTTCGCTCCCTGCGTACGCTCATGAACGGTTTGCGCGACTACTCCGTGGTGTATTTCGGCAACGACTGGTTCGCCGAAAACCGCACTAGCAGCCACCATATTGCCCGCCGGCTCGCGAAGATGGTCCCCGTACTCTACTTCGAGACGCCGGGCAGCCGCAGCCCGCAATCGAGCGCCCGCGATTTGCGCAAGCTGTGGCGCAAATTGGTGCGCGCCCTGGCGCCGCCGCAGAAAGTGGGCGAGCAGTTCTACGTCGCCACCGTCCCTCAGATTCCTTTCCGTAAGCTGCCCATGATCGACCGCGTGAACCGCTGGCTGGGCGCGTATCTCGCGCGACGTGCCATGCGGCAGATCGATTTCGGGCGGCGAATCTCGTGGTTCGTCGTGCCGCATCCCGGCATGCTCGCGAAGCAGCTCGGCGAAAGCCTCATCGTCTACTATTGCATCGACGATTACGCCTCTTACCCCGGCATGGACCCGGTAGCCATCCAGACGTTGGACGACAATCTCACGAAGAAGGCAGACGTGGTTTTTGTGGCGTCCCGCGCGCTGTTGGAGCCTAAGCGAAAGCTGAATTCCAACGTCCATTTTTCACCCCATGGCGTGGATTTCGAGATGTTTTCGCAGGCCAGCTCCCCGGCTACACAGCTGGCCGATGAGGTGCGCGGACTGCAGCATCCGGTCATCGGTTACTTCGGCACGGTGGGAGAGTTTGTGGACTTCGGCTTACTCGCCTACTTAGTAGAATCGCGGCCCCGGTGGACCTTCTTGCTGGTCGGCCTGATCGCCGCAGACGTGAGCCGCCTGCGCCGTTACCCCAACGTCATCTTCGCAGGACCCAGGCCTTATGAGACGCTGCCCCGCTGGGCCGCCGCCTTCGATGTCGCCATCTACGCGCACCGAGTGAATCGCCAGACGAGGCATTCCAACCCGCTCAAGCTGCGCGAGTACCTGGCGACCGGTAAGCCGGTGGTGTCGGTGGTCACTCCCGAGACCGCGGCTTTCGCAGAATTGGTCTACCTGGCCGATAACCCCGAGGCCTACCTCGCGGCCATCGAGCGCGCCCTGCGGGAAGAAACCCCAGAGTTCCAGCGCCAACGCATGGCGGCGGTCACGGACCTAAGCTGGGACGCGCGCCTTGAGGAAACCATCCGCGAGGTGGACAGGATGCTTGCAGCCAAGCGTACTCCCTAATCATCGGGCGCGGCGTTTACGGTCATAAACCACAGCCATTTCCTTCCATTTATGCGGGCAGGGAAGCTGACAGAGGCGTGCTTCCAGGCTTCCCACCCGAGGCCATGCTGATAAACCAGCGAAGAAGGATTCGGAACGTATTGGAGCGTCAACGATTGAAGTGGTGCGCCCGGAGAGATTCGAACTCCTGATCCTCTGGTTTGAAGCCTGAATGGTCGGGCGCGGACTAAGTCTGCGCCTGATTTTCTTAAGCCATTGCGCTTTGCGCGTCCGCTGGATAGCCGCTATCCCAGAGCATTGTCGGTCAGTGCTTTCCGAATTGTGTCTGCCAAGCCGCTCTTGGGATTGAGCTGAAGCGCATGTTGCAAATGCAGTTTTGCGCGGCCGGAGTCGTTTAGCTTTTCGTACGCTACGCCGAGATGATATTCGATGGCTTGATCTTGCGGTGCTTTCTTTAGCGCGTCCTCCAACATGTCCGCCGCCTGCTGATAGTTTCCCTTCTGGATGTAGGCCCAAGCCAAGGTATCGGCAGTGCTCGGGGAATCAGGTAAGCCGCGACGAGCGGTCTCGGCTAACGATAAGGCTACGTCGACGTTGCCACCATGCTCGATCATAGAATAGGCCAAGTTGTTCGCAGCCAAGGCGTTATCGGATTGCAGGCCCAACACTTTTTGATAGTTTGCTTGTCCGGATTGCCAATTCCCCTGTGACTCTTGCAGCATTCCCAAAAGCAAATAGGCACGCGCGTCTTGGGGGTTTTTTTGAATCGCTTGTTGGTAGGTGGCAATTCCCTGATCCGCCGATCCGGTGGCGACCTGTAGCTGCGCCAGTTGGAGCACGGCGTCCGAATTATTGGGATCCACCTGGGTGGCTTTTTCGAGCGATTGCTTGGCGCCAGGCAGGTCCTTCTGGGATACCTGGAGTTGCGCCTGCAGTTCGTAGAAAGCGCCGTCGTCAGGAACCTTGGCAATTTGCTGCTCGACCAGGCTCAGCGCCTTGGCCGGTTGCTTGTCAATCAGTCTGAGCTTGACGAGTCCGGCTAAAGCTTGGGCGGAACGCGGATCTTTGGCTAATGCGATTTGAAACAGCTTTTCGGCTTCCGGATACTTTTTCTCATCCCCGCGCATGCTGCCCAGACTCGCGTAAGCTCGGGAGTCTTCCGGTGCCATTTGTACGGCCTGCTGCAATGCGAGGTCGGCGCCCATCCGGTCTCCACTCCGCAGCAATGCATCGGCACGCAACAGATAGCCTTCCGCGGATCGTGGTTCAATCTTCATGATCGCTTCGGCACTCTGGCGCGCCAAGGTGAAATCGCCTTTGCGCAAGGCGATCTGCGCCAAAAGCTTCTGCGCTTGCACCATCGTGGGCCGGCTCTTCAAAGCGCTCTGCAATTCCGTTTCGGCGCGTTCCGTATTGCCCAGCTGCATCAGCGAAACAGCCAGGCTGTAATGCGCGAGCGGATTGTCGGGTGCGTCCTTCAGCGCGGCCTCCAGCGCCTGCATCGCGTCATTCGGTTTTTCTTGCGCGTTGAGTAGCTGGCCTTTGTAAATCAAGCCATCGAGGTCTTTCGGATTTTCCTTTAGCAACGCATCGTTCAGCTTCGTCGCTTCCGGAAGCCGGTTGGCAAGGATCAAAAGCTGAATATAATTCTTGCGAACTCGCAAGTCCTTGGGGTGCTGCGAATCGAGTCCGCTGTACTCGTTCAGGGCATCCGAAAGATCGCCGGTCGAAAAATAGAAATCCCCGAGCATGCGGTAACCGTCCGACCAATCGTACATGGATTGCTTCGCTTGTTGGAGCACGGCAATAGCTTTAGGCCGCTCATTCTCAAAGAGATAGAGCTTAGCCAGCGCCGCGTAGGGGGCCGGGTTCTTGGGCGCCATCTGCATGGCAGCATTAAATTGCTGTTCAGAATCGGCAAAGCGTTTTTGCGAAGCGTAGAAATTCCCGAGTGCCAGCCGCGCGTCGATCGACTTGGGATCGAGTTGAATCGCCTTTTGAAAATTCTGCTCCGCCGCCTGCGCTTGCTTGGCGTTCACCTCGAGCATTGCAAGATTAACGTAAGACCTCGAGTCTTGCGGCGCCAACTCGATGGCGGTCTGCATTTCCTTGAGCGATTCACCGACATCCTGTAGACCAGCGTCGGAATTCGCCATCAGGATGTGCCCTGCGGCGTTATTGGGGTCTTGTTCGAGAATCGCTGTGGCTTGATCCTGAGCTCGCTTGAAATCCTTGCCCGCGAGAAGCAGGTTGCCCAAATCAATGCGGGACTTCAGATCGGTGGGCTGCAAATCGACAGCCCGCATTAATTCTTGGTACGCACCGGTCCAGATCCCTTCTTTCAGGTAGCACTGGGCGATCTTGTAGTGGGCCTCGCCGAAACGCGGGTCGATCTGGACGGCGTTCCGATACTGAATTGCCGCTTCTCGATATTTGGCGGCTACGAAATAGCGATCGCCGCTTTGCACATACTTCGCCTTGCGCACGTTGGGATCCCGCGAGCACCCAGCCACCAGGGCCACGCAAAGCAAGCCACCCATCCAAAACCGATTCCCGTGAAAACCGCTCATCAAATCCTCGCTTGAAGCGCATGCTCCAGGTTGCCAAATGCCAGATAAAAGCTTACCGCAGTTGCGAGTTGGGTGGTGAGTGGTTTGGATGGCGCGTG
>CAVPFO010000004.1:0-80604 GCA_963703805.1 uncultured Acidobacteriota bacterium
GTGGCAGAGCTGGGTGCTGTCGGAACGAGAACAAGGCATATGTCGTCGGCGACGATTTGCGAGAAGCGCTGCAGTGCACTATCACGCGTCTCGTAACACGAACTCGACGAGATGTCATCCATCGAGCGATCGAAGCTGTCGACTATGAAGGGCAGTTTTTCAATCTTTGCAGGATTCGTGGGATCTATTCCCTCGAGCGTCTCGTCGAAATGCTCACAAGCACTGCATCTGCTGAAGCGCGTCAATGAGGCGAGCTACTCACTCTTACTGCCCTAGGGCTGACTGACTTGTTCACCAATCATTACCCCAGTTGATACAGTACATACGATCGAGTTGCACATCAGTACGTATGTCGGAACAAGAACGAGGTGTTGAAAGATCGTTGAATATCATGCCCGTAGTAGTGAATTTTGTCTGACGGTGCCTAATTAATTCTCTCCAGTGGTAATAACATAGATCCATTATGTCGAGGTTGACCAAAGCCAACCTTATAGAGAAGATCTCGGTTCGTCTGGACAAACTTCGCAAAGCAGAACTGGTCACTATCTTTGAACAGATAGAAGCATCGACAGGGGCATCTTCAAAGAAGAAAGTTTCCACGAAAAAGACGCCATCGAAAAAGGCGCAGTCAGATATACCGTTTCCACGCGACTTGATGTCTCGGGATGGTGATGATCGCGTTGAAGGCTACTGGGCTTCCAGCAAGGATCCAAAGTATGATGAATATCATGGTGCGTACCCTGGCCAATGGCTGATGCACGTGGGTGGCCGGGAAGGCAAGAGTTTTTGTACAAAATGGTTCAGCTTGAGGAATTTGGCCGACGAGGCATGAACGGGTTCAAGCATTCAGCGTACCGCGGAGAAGCACCCAATAGGCTGTGGAAAAAGGGCAGTAATGCTGAGCGCGCAGTTGGCAACGGAACCACGCCACGACATTGTCAATAGCGTGAGCTGGCCAGACGGTTTTACTTATTACGTCGACCATTACAACATAGTACCATCGCGCGAGTTTTACGATTACGTGATGAGTTGGGGCAACAAGCGCTGAGTTAGCGGACTGAACGAGACAGAGTTAGTAGTATCGTTCAGAGATACCACGCGCTTTGCGCTGGGCTGGTTGCGCGGCATAGATGCGGTCTCTGTATCAATTGCAGTACATCTGTTTCGTATCACTCGCCCCGTTGCTCGTTTGACGATGATGATGAAACATCGAATTCGGACAGATCTCACCAGATCTGTCGCCATTGTATTCATTCCTGAACAGCATGTGGAACACACACCACTAGCTAGCAACTGCTATCAGCACGGGGCATGGTAGCGCAGCACCACCCAATCCAACCGCAGTCATTACGACGACCCACAGCGGAATAGGATGGAAGCAGAACAGGCATACAAACCCCGCGATACCGACCATAAACAACAGGATAGGTACTACCCCGGCCATGCTTTCGCTCATGCCTAGTATAGATGCGATTGTGCTGAGGTTGATGCAAAAGAAGTCCGAGGCCGCGATGCCGATAGTGGTAAATAGTAACCCGAGCCATAGACATAATATTATGAAGGCGACCGGTTGTGCCTTTTCCAGATTACAATAGTATAGTGAGAGGTAAGAGAAAAGCCCTGCTTCTTCGTCCGGACAATTGGCTTTTATGAAAGCGCACTTGTCTTCGGCATGATGAACGAGTCGACACTACAAGACAGAAGACAAGATTAGATTCTAGAATTCTGTGAACCGTTGGGGTATTGCCAGGGGCTATTGCGAACCTCCTCGTCCCTCTTCACGAGTCGCGTGCTATCAAGCCGCTCGAGAGCTCTTCGCTGCGTCGCTCCATATTGTACTCCATGACGATACCGCGCAGATTGATCCGCTAATAGGCTAGCGACAGCAAGCAAAGATATACATAAAATGGTGATGTAGAATGCACGGAACCTATATTTCCTGTGCGGGGGATTCTCCATGCGATTGGGCACTGCCGTCGATAAAATCTTCCGCATGTTCCAAAAGCATCATCAAATACACTGAATGGTGATGAACAAAGGGCATGCATCAAGGACAGTGCTGGATGTGCCAGGTATTTCTGAGAATTACAAATCGCATTGGCATTGGTATTGGCATTGGCATGATTGGAAACTTGGAGTAGCCAAGACCTCCATCGCAATTGCCTTCGGTCAGTTTCGGGTTAGCTTCCTCGGCGCCATCGTCATCAGATAAGGTAGCCCAAGTTCGCTTCTACGGGAAGCGACAATGCGCATTAGTGCAGTTGCCATCTCCGGACCCTCGTAAACAAATCGCGTCAAAAGTCAACATAGGCTGTGTTCCACGAATTCACGACCACCCTTCTCAACAACACAGAACCATATCGATCATAGCGCAGTATGCCTCGAGTAGCCCAGGCTCCGCGTGGCAATAATGGCCGGGTGGCATCTGGCTCACTGGCTGCGTCGCCATTCAAATCGCCCGTCAAGTTGGTGTTGCAAGCTTCTTGATCTATGCCAGTGCTAATTATGTACAGGATTCCCCTCAACGATGATGCACAAGAGAAAGCTAAAAGGCTACAATCACGCCACGCGCTGCACGATATCCAGATGAACCAGATCAAGGCTGCAGCATCGCCCATGCGAAAGCTCGCAAACTTTGACAGAGCAGGCAGTTCCTCACCTTCTTCGAACCCGAGAACACCGCGACGAACGGCCGGAAAGGAAAATGAACTCGATGGAGGAATCATGATGGTTGGAGGGGCCGCAGTTACCCCTATGAAACGGGTACCAATACTTGCCAATTTCGAGGAGTGGATGAAGATGGCTACGGATAACAAGATCAATGCAACCAATTCCTGGAATTTTGCTCTAATCGATTACTTCCACGATATGTCCCTGCTCAAGGAAGGCGATGGGGTCAATTTTCAGAAGGCCAGCTGTACATTGGATGGTTGCGTCAAGATTTACACCAGCAGAGTGGACAGCGTTGCGACGGAAACGGGAAAACTCCTGAGCGGCTTGGCCGACAGCGGAAACGGCAAAAAGAAGAAGGGTGAAAGTGAAGAGGGAGAGGAGAGCGAGGAAGAGGTGGAGGACGAAGATGGAGTTGTGAGGAAGAAGCCAAAGAAGAGAGTGAGTTGACCGAACTTTGTTCTTTGATTTTTCCCGGTTTCCTACTGGTTCTTTATTTTTTTGTTACTTTGGAGGTGTGCCATCTGTCTGATATAGCTTGCGGCGTGCAAGGTGCTTATGGGTTTGGTGACGTCCGAAGCGAAGTGCTTCCTAGTTGGAAAGCGCAATCCAGCCCCACTTTTCCGATTCCAGAGTTGGACTTTCGACTTTGTGGGATATAGCATTGAATAGTCACTTGTCTGTCACATACGACCATAGACTGAGGAGAACTGGGCATCCCGTCCGCTCTGCCATACATAAGCCTCAGATCGGCAGATTAGTAGTTGGGTGGGTGACCACCAGCGAATACCTGCTGTTGTATGTTTTTTTTTTTGGATTTTTTTTGGCCCTTCCAAATGGTTGGTGCTCGAAATTGAGCCAATTGGTGGGCAGCCGAGCCCGAAACCCTGCTCTTTGTCACCATTTGACAAGTGGAAATCATGGCCGTTAGACCATCAAAGACGTTTAGCTTCGGGTTTTCGTTAGACCTGGTGTCATTAGTGTGCTCCCATAATGTAGGCGAAACGACTTACCATCAAATATTGGGCGAATTTCTAAGCGTTAGATCACGAAAGCTGTTTTTTTGTAGCTTTTGACCGCAATGCTGCTGCTATTCTACATCGGAAATTTCAAGCGATTCTGCGCTGGCAAAGCAGCAAGATGCTTTGGCAAGCGCTAGACTCGACGTGGAAAACCGAAGTACTGAGATTATATAATATGTCTGAGTACTGCGGTTTGGGCCGCCGAATTCGGCTGGTTTGGTCGCTGTTTTACGCAGCCTCGACCGCTCGCTAAACCCTGCCCGCAGTATAGCTTTAGTACGCTTTCGTACAACCTGCGTGCTGTTCTACTCGGTCGCAGTCTTTGGACCGAGCTTTATAACAGCTACAAGGACTCATGTTAACTATTCCTCCGGTTGACCGACGTTTATCTCTTCAGAAATCGAACTAATCATGTTTCTCAGGCACAACGATCATCAGAAGCAACCCTAGCAAGCTCATTTGCAGCCCTTCAATTGAAGAAATTCGAGCTTGAATTTTCAGTCGATCCATTATTTAAAAAAGCCTCAGCAGATTTTGACGAAGGCGGCGCAAAGGGTTTGCTTTTGAATCATCTGGCAATCGATTCACAAGGTCGCATTGTTTTCGACAGCAGTGATGATGCAGGTGATGCCTCAGGTGAAGGTAAAGCTACAAGACGAAAAGATGATGCTCTCGAGGAAGAAGAGGAGATTGAGCCTGATTCGATGATCGAAACCACAGCGAAAGAGCTAGAAGAGGATGAGGAGGATGTTGAGATCGATGTCGGAGCTCTAGGTGCTAAGTTCTTCCCAGACCTGGAACGTCTGGACGAGCAAGATATCTGCCCATCCTTGAAGGGTTTTGATCTCGGCGATTCATCTGGCTCGATGGATATTCCATTTTTGAAGGCCCCCGAAGACTGGCGACAGGAAAAGGACAAACCTGCAGAGGACGATGGCGTTTGCAACAAGTCTGGTATCTTCCTGGACGATGATAACCCAGCTGGGTTTGAAGACGATGAAGATGGACTACTTGGAAACTTTGACCTTCCTCCGGACACTGGGTTTGGCGAAGGCGGCGAAGCGTGGGCTCGTGATGCTGCGATCGAAACTAGACTGCGGGTTCATGATGTTGGATTCGATAACGACGGTATGGGAGGTGGCGATGGTGAAGATGCCGATGGTATGGGAGTTGGAGCATTCGACCCAGAAACGGGTGAGTATGTTATATCGATGGACCATGGTACGAAAGTTCAACGCGGGCATGACGAAATTCTAAGCTATTTCGATGAGGCGCTACAAAAGAATTGGGCTGGTCCGGAGCATTGGAGGATCCGAAAAGTCAAGGATATTAATAAGCCAGCCTCAGCAACCAAGACACGAAAGGAAAAAGAGCCCTTTGAGATAGACTTTCTGTCGCCTCTGAATTCGGTTCTTGCGGAGACAATCTATACCCCAGTAGCATCGAATACCGTCATCTCACTCCCCAAAAAGGACTGGAAATCAAAGACAAGGAATCTACTTCCAGACGATAAACATTTCAATTCGAAGCAGCTTCTTCGGCTTTTCTTGAAGCCTAAAGCCCGAATGGGAACTCGAAGATCTGGCTTCGGTGCGAAGACCGCGTATGGAAAGCAGAAAGAAGATGAAGCACCCGAGGGTGAAATGGATGAGGCATTCTGGGCTCAGAAGGAAGGACCTGTCGGTGTTGATGAAGATGCTCTCCCTCAAGGCGATTATGACGCCAACTTTTTCCAGGACGACGGCCTTCCGATGCCTGGAGGAATTGATGATGACGATGACATGGAATTCGCTGATGCTCGCGAGCACTTCTCACCAGGCGCTGAAGATCGTGGACAAGGCGGCATGACTGGAATCAACGATGTCCTCACTGGTGGGATGACCCAGATCACAGAAGGCGAGGAAGGTGCTTTTGGGACTCAGCTTGTTACACAGAGCCGCAGACTACGTCCAGAGTATGTGCAATATGCCCGAGTTGCTAAGAAGGTCGATGTGCGTAGGCTGAAGGAGGAATTATGGAAGGGCATGGGAATTGAGAGTCTCGAGCCTGTAAGTGGCTGCCATCTCATCCAATAAGAATATCGCTAACTGCAGCCTAGGGTCTACCACCTCAAACTCCGGGAAGACTGCCAACACCACAGGCTGAGCCTAAGAAAGGACCCGATGGCAATTTGAAGTTCACGTCCGTAATGCAAAATCTGCAAGGTGTTTATCCAAAGCAGGCGATGAATGACATCTCGACAAGTTATTGTTTTATTTGCTTACTGCACTTGGCCAATGAGAAGGGCCTGGTGATTGAGAAACAAGAGGGTCTGATGGAACTGGACATCAGAAAGGACCCAACGGCCGAGATAACCGTGGGCTAGACGACTGGAAGATTTGTTGCTGCCTTGTAGTTACGATTTATGCAGCTTGTACTTTCGGAGTCACGGCGTCTGGTTACTCTGGTAAGGTGAGACTGAGGCTGCAGTGCTGCAGTTTTACAGCGTATGTGAAACGAGAAGCGCAGGGCGAATGCAAACAAGCACCATTCTGACCACGCGCGCAGCGGTTTCTTTTTTTAACCCACCACGTGACATAATCAAGGGGCTCTAGGTAGGGCGAAGCGAGGGGCACGGATGTATTGTTAAGCGAGCGAATTGGGGGGCGGCAAAACATGTGTTCAGCCTCGCTTCTGTTCACAATCCACTGCCTCGAGAGTCGAGAATCAATAATGAGAAACGCATTCAACCACCCTCTGCACTCCACCTTCATCCATCTCATCCATCCATACCATCCAGATTGCGCCCATGCTCCATCGCCGAGTTGGCAATGGCACTTCCGCTCATGTCGATTCTGACTATCGACTCAGGACGCTCATCCTCAGCCCCGGGCGCAAGCCCTCCAAGCAGTCAGCCCCTTGTGGTCCTCTCACACGCCTCACCCAGAGCAGGCCTGCCTTCCTTCGCCCAGGGTGCTGCTGCCTGCACCCAATTAGCGGACACCACATTCAGGGATGGCACTCTGAGACACCAACCGTGAAAGAATGCGCAAATCGTGTCCAACTACTGTAGGAGCAATTGAGGCGCAGCCCTGCGCCAGCTGCAGTGAGATTTCCACTCTGGCTCTCCCAATCCTGTCCACTATTAAGTGCTGCTTTCCCCGCAAGCGCTCAAGCTGAGCTTATTTTGGATCTTTTCGAATGTTTTCACGATCCCTGTGAACTGTTCGGTGTCGTGTTGATTGTTTCTGCGTCGTTATTCTGCTTTGCATGTCATGGTCTTTTGGGGCTTCAGCCTCATTCTTGCGGTGAGCTTTTTGGGACGTCGGGCACAAGCTGTCCCGCATCCTCAAGGCGATCGAGAACAACACTCTCATCATTTCCAACATACTCTTGAAACCACGGCGAGTATGTCGCAGACATTAGGAAATAATGGATCTCCGACAGGCGATTCTTTTACGAGCACAGGCGATACTGCAACGACGTCAATAACCACACCGTCGAGTTCATCTATTTCTCTCTCCGAAAGTTCTCCTACACCCACCAGCATAACCGGTCCGACTGTCACCTATTTCGCGAGCACATGGAGCGTACCAGTGAGTTTCAGCGCGGGTCGGGCGAGTCTATATTCTATAAGATTCTCGACAATGTAACACTGTCGAATGGTGCTCTCCCTCGACCCAGTACTTTTTGTATTATACACGAGTGTGCAAGCGGTCACACCTAATGCTATGAATTCTTCCAATACATGGTCTGTTGCTCAGATACCAAGTATGTTCAGCTTTCCCCCATATCTCTTAACAGCCTGCCTAACTTTCTTAGTCAACTGCAGCGATCCAGACTGCACTGATATGCTTACGGGTCCGAACGCACAGAATCCGACGGGCATCACGGGCACCACTATAGACTTTTTGCAAGGTGGCACTGCCGGTCCTGGGCTTAATAATGCCGAGTTCTTTTTCTGCCTTGCCAACAGGCCGGAATATATCGATCGTTTGGAGTGCGGTTCGTATGGGCCATTCTTCACGATAAACGGGCTTCCATCGAAACGTTCTGGCCTGAGCCCGCGGCAGCTACCACAGCTTTCAACGCCTCCCCCGCAGATGCCCACTACTGTTCTGTCTATCACCTCTTATGTTTCCATGATTTCGGTCAGTGGAGCAAGCATAACAGCGACTGCTCCTGCACTGGCAACCTCCTCAATCATGGCAACCCTCTCAATGCCAGTTTCAGGCACAACAACAGCGACCATCACACCCAGCGCCACTTTTCACCGCTCAAGAGGATCAATACGGCGCGGCCCACGTTGCTTTGCTGAGCGATTCGCTGTGGCGCAGCACCTTCGGATCGAGCGCGAGCGTCCTGGGGAAGAATCTGAACCTCAATGGCGCGAGCTACGAAGTGATCGGGGTGTTGCCTCCGGCGATGCAGGTGCTTTATCCGCGCGCCAATCTGGTGTTGCCCGCGGCATTCACACCGAGCGAGCTTTCCAAAGACCGGGCCTGGAGCCTGCAATGGGGAATGTTGGCCCGTCTGAAAGCAGGCGTGAGCGTGCCTGAGGCTCAAGCTGGAATGGCGACCACGGCTGCTCAGCTCAGCAAGAATAACGAAGTAAGCCAATTTGGCATCGAAGTTCGGCCCTTGATCGAGGAGCGCGCAGGCGATATTCGCCAGCCTTTGTGGATGCTGTTAGGCGCGGTGGTGCTGGTCCTACTCATTGCCTGCGTGAATATCGCGAATCTTCTGCTTGCGCGCGCAGGATCGCGATCGCGAGAGATTGCCATCCGAGCGGCGATGGGTGCAAGCAGGCTGCAGGTAATCCGGCAACTCCTGACGGAAAGCATTCTCCTTGCGGTTATGGGAGGCGCGCTGGGCTTGGTCTTGGTTTACTGGGGGATCGCCGGGCTGCAAGCGCTCGCACCGCGAAATCTGCTGCGCAGCGGGGCCATCGAGCTCAATTGGACGGTGCTGTGCTTTACGCTGGGAATC
This sequence comes from uncultured Acidobacteriota bacterium, assembly GCA_963703805.1. GTDB lineage: Bacteria > Acidobacteriota > Terriglobia > Acidiferrales > UBA7541 > DASTCZ01. The sequence continues at coordinate 8,661 of CAVPFO010000004.1, forward strand.
TCGCTGCTTGCCGGGGCTCTGTTTGGGCTCGCCCCCGCGCTGCAATCCAGCCGCGCCGATCTGAACGAAGCGCTGAAAGAAAGCGGGCGCTCGGGCACCGGCGGTGCTCGCCGCCAACTTTTGCGCAGGGTGCTCGTCATATCGGAAGTGGCGTTGGCGCTTTTGCTCGTTGCGTGCTCCGGTTTGCTGTTGCGGAGTTTTGCGAAATTACTCGGCCTTAACCCGGGTTTCAATACGCGAAATTTGTTAACCATGCAGATCTCTCTGCCGCAGAGCAAATATTCTGACCGGGTCCGGGTCGCGGAATTTAACGAAGACCTGCTGAAGCGCGTGTACGCCGTGCCGGGCGTGGTTCATGCCGCGATGGCGTTTGAGCCGCCGTTTGTGAGCGGCGACAATTCGGTATTTTCCATACGCGATTACACGCCAGGTCCCGGCAAGCCTGAGCCGCACGCAGACTATCTTATGGTCAGCCCGGATTATCTGGCGACGATGCAGATTCCGCTGCTAGCCGGGCACTGGTTTACGCCCGAGGATTTCGCCGCAATGGCGAAGACGGGCACCATGGGTGCAAACACTTCTGTCGTGGTTGACGCGGCGCTCGCCAAGCGCTTCTGGCCGAATGGCGACGCCATTGGTGGCGGTATTAGCTGGTCGGAGAAGGGCCCCTGGGCTACCGTGATCGGAGTCGTGGGTAACGTACGTGGGTCGGAGCTTGCCGAGGAATCGAAAGGCGCGTTTTACATGCCGCAGTATTTTGGGATCACGACGCTGATCGTACGCACTGCCGGCAATCCAGATTCCGTGGCGAACGCCGTCCGGGCGCAGGTTGCCAGCGTCGACTCAGAACAGCCGGTCTATGACGTACAAACGATGGAGCAGCGCGTCAGCCAGTCGCTCGAGAGGCGGCGCTTTGCCACCGTGCTCCTGGGAGTTTTCGCTGCACTGGCCTTCCTGCTGGCATTGATCGGATTGCAAGGGGTGATTGCATATATCGTTACGCAGCGCACGCATGAGATCGGCATTCGCATGGCCTTGGGCGCGCAGCGGTCGGATGTGTTGCGCGATATCCTCGGGCAGGGAATTGCGCTGGCCGCTGCGGGAGTTGCGATCGGGTTGATTGGCACCGCGATGGCTTCTCGCCTGATTGCCACGCAGCTTTTTGGGGTTCAGCCACTCGATTGGGAAACCTACCTGACCGCGTCCGTGGTTTTAATCGCGGCGGCGGCTCTGGCGACCTATGTTCCCGCGCGGCGCGCAACGAGAGTCGATCCGATGATCGCGCTGCGCTACGAGTAAAGGCAATGTCCGAAACGGCCACGCAAAGTTAACGAATCTCAATTCCGCCGGAATGCGTGGTAATTTCCACACGCGCTGCACCGCTACCGACCCGTCCGCGAACGGAATGCGAATTCTCCTGTTGCTCGATCGTGAGCGGGAGATCGGTATGGATTCTGCCCGAATTGGCATGGGCGTAGAGACGGAAGCTAGCTTCGCGCGGAACATCAAGCGACACGCCGCCGGAGCCTGACTCGATTTCCCAATATCGGTCCGCAGCGGGATTACCGGTAACCCGTACCGTTCCCGAACCGGTGGCGGCGCGCAGATCGCCCGAAGCAGCGCTGATATCGATGCTGCCGCTTCCGGTATGCGCGTTCACTCCCGCCGAAGGATGATCTACGCTGATGCGTCCCGACCCCGATTGTGCGACGACGTCCCCACCGATGCGGACCAGCGACAAACTTCCAGAGCCGGCGCGAACATCGCTTGGCCCACCGATGTCTTCGAGGGTGATCTCCCCGCTGCCCGTTTGCGCGCGGACGTCTTGCTTGATTTCGCGTGCTTCGACGCTGCCGGAGCCCGATTCGATCTCAGCAGGACCCGTTATGCCAGCAATCTCGATCCGTCCTGAGCCCACTTTCACCCGGGCTTGTGTTTCGTCGGGTACGTAAATGGTGTAATCGATACGCGCCTGGCGAAATTTCCAACCGGTCAGCCCGACTTGCACGGTGTTGCCGAACTGCTCGACGGGAGGATGCTCTCTCAGGTCGTCAGCCTCTCTGCGCGCGTTTTCAGTTTCGAAGCCCCAGACGGAATAATCTCCGCGGATTCGTACCTGCCCAGCCTGCCCGGTATGAATGCGCACGTCACCCGAGCCGTTTTGCAGTTCGAGTTCGACGGGGCCATTCATATTCAACGTACGGTCGAAGCTACCGGTGACAGAGGGACCCATGCAGCCAGCGGCGACAGCCGCGATCATGGCGAGCAATGAAAGTAGGGGCGCGCCCAAGCGAATCGTGAAAGTTTTTAGCTTCATAGTGTGATCGCCGCTCACCAAACGATACGCAATTTTGGCGCGCGCGGTTCCATCGTAAGGACTGGAAATGCAAGCCTGCATCTACTACTGAAAGTCCAGCAAGACGTCGATCGTGTGAGTTTGCGCGTTACGGCGCAAGAGCTGGCCTGTTTTCTCGTAATGCACCGGCAGATCGTCAAAGACCGCGGCCGTAGGACGGGTGAGCTTGTCGTAAAACTCCTCGAAATAGGTTTCGTCGAACACCGCGCCAGCCGGCATCGCCCAGACTTGCCTAAGGTGTTTTTCGGCATCGATGGATAGACCCGTGACGATCAGTTCACCCATGTGGTATTGGGGGCCTTCCGTGATGCGCACGGCATACTTTACCGTGCCGGTAGCGTCTTCAAATTCAGGCTGAGCGTCAACGGTGGCATCCTCGTAGCCGATGTGCGAATACGCACGGCTTACCGCAAGCCAGAGCGCCTGAATGGAATTTCCATCGGCAGCGTTGCCTATGGTCAATGGAACGAGCGAATTCAACGCGGTAGGGCTCAGAGCGGTATTGCCTGCCCATGCCGCACCGGTCCACTTATAAACGGGACCGGGAGTAATTGGCAGCGTCGCCGTAACAGATTTCTGCGACCCCCCCGCAGCGGAAGCCTCCGGTTCGCCGAACGCTACCTTCAAATGGCCAGCCGCCAGGTAAGCTGGGCGTACCTGTTCATATGCGAAAAGCTCGGTCGCGTAGCGCGAATACGGCTTGCCGATCACGTCGACCAGCCGGGCTGCGATATCGCTGGAGCTGGTTGCGAAGGCGTCGGTGAACAGCAGCTTTTCCAAAAGCACGGGCGAACCAGCGACGCTCAATTCCAGGAAGCTGCCGCTACCGTCCGAGCGCTGCACGAGGTCTGCGTGTACTTGGCCAAATACCGCGCGGCTCGGGAGCAGTTTTTGGACCGCCTGCACCATCAGATCGACCATCTGGCCTTCCGAGGGCGCGGTGCCGTCATAAAAACTAACGGCCTGCCGAATCGCCGCAGCGAGCTCCGCGTCGGTGAACCACGGAAATTGTCGTACTCGACGGGGAAGAGAGGGGCTTCCTTCACCACGAATTGCACTTCCACGCCTGCGGCGCCGGTCTTAAACGTGTAGTTAACGCTCGAAAATACGCCCAGAGCGGACATGCGATCCGCGGCACCCTGGAGATCCCCCTTTGTCACTGTGTCGCCAACTTTGAGTCCGCTCGTGGCCAGAAGCTGATCGTTTGAGAGTTTTGCTGATCCGGAAAAAGTAACGCCGGTGAGCTTAGCGCTTCCTTGTGGGGATGCCTGTGTGTCGGCGATGGCCGCCGGAACATTTGCCGGCAAGCATGCCGGCAGGAAAACACACAGACAAGCGGAGAGGAAGAAAGATTTTGGTCGCATAAGATGCTTGATGCTTCGCAACGCGCGAAACCATCTTAGCGCGGCCTCGGGCGGGATGCCCCTGTAATTTACGGTGCGCTGGCCGTCGGGGGCCTGGCCCCGCCTATTCGACCGTGACGGACTTCGCCAGGTTGCGCGGTTGATCCACGTCACAGCCACGCTTCACGGCGATGTGATAGGCGAGCAGCTGCAGCGGTACGATTTCCAGAATCGGCACCAACAATTCCGGAGCCGCAGGAATCTCGATCGCGTGATCGGAGGCCTCCTTGGCGAGTTCGTCCCCTTGCGTGACGATCGAGATCACGATGCCGTCGCGCGCTTTCACCTCTTTGATATTCGAAACACTTTTCTCATACCGAGTCACGGAGTCCGGATCGGTGCGATCGCGGGTTGCCAGCACCACCACCGGCAAATTCTCGTCAATCAATGCGTTTGGTCCGTGCTTCATTTCACCTGCGGGATAGCCTTCGGCGTGAATGTAGGAAATTTCCTTCAGCTTGAGGGCACCCTCGAGCGCGATGGGGAAATGAATGCCCCGGCCAAGATAGAGAAAATCGTTCCGGCGGAAGAGTTCGCGCGTCAACGTGTCGTAAATCCCGGTTTCTTCGCCCTGCAGCACCATCTCCATCTTGTGCGGGATGCGCGTGAACTCCTGCATGATCAGACGCGCGCAATCCGATGTTACGGTTTCGCGGACTTGCGCGAGGTAAAGAGCGACGATCATAAGGGCCGTGAGTTGCGAAGTGAAGGCTTTGGTAGAGGCCACGCCGATTTCCGGGCCGGCGTGCGTCAATACCGTGCCCGCGGCCTCGCGCGTGATCATCGAGCCCTGGACGTTACAAATGGCCAGCGTCTTTGAGCCTTTTTGCTTGGCCTCGCGTTGCGCTGCAAGAGTATCGGCGGTTTCGCCGGACTGGCTGATGCAAATGCACAACGTTTCCGGACCCATGATTGGATCGCGATAGCGGAACTCGCTGCCGTAATCGACTTCCACCGGAATCTTCGCCAGCCGCTCGATCATGTATTTCCCGGCAAGGCCAGCATGCCAGCTCGTGCCGCAAGCGACGATGCGCACGTTGCGGAATGCGCGGAACTCATTTTCCGCGATATCCATGGAGTCCAGAAAAACCTTGCCGCTATCCAGCGAAATGCGGCCGGAGAGCGTGTCGCGAACGGCGCGGGGTTGTTCGAAGATTTCCTTTTGCATGAAATGCTTGTACCCGCCCTTTTCCGCCATGATCGGGTCCCAATTGATGTGTTGGGTCGCGCGTTCGAGGGTGTGGCCTTCGAAATCCATCACGCGCACGCCATTCTCCGTGAGAACGGCAATATCACCATCGGACATAACGAAGATGTCCCGGGTGTGATAGAGAACTGCGGGAATATCGCTGGCCACAAAGTATTCGTGATCGCCCAGACCGATCACGGCCGGCGGACCCCAGCGCGCCGCTACGATTTTATTGGGGTCGCGGGAGGAAAGAATCGCGAGAGCGTACACGCCGTGCAATTGTTTCACGGTTTTGCGCACGGCCTCCTCAAGCGGCCCGCCGTTGTAGTATTTTTCCACCAAATGGGCCACGATTTCCGTGTCGGTCTCAGTCACGAACTTATGGCCTTCGGCGACGAGTTGCTTTTTCAGCTCGACGTAGTTTTCGATGATGCCGTTGTGGACCACCACGATTTCGCCGGTGCAGTCGCGGTGCGGATGCGCGTTCTCTTCCGTAGGGCGGCCGTGTGTGGCCCAGCGCGTGTGGCCGACGCCATACACCCCGTCGATGGGGTTTTCCCGGATCGCTTCCTCAAGATTGCGAAGCTTTCCCGGCGCGCGGCGGATTTCCACCGAGCCGTCCGTTTGCACGGCGGCGACACCCGCCGAGTCATATCCGCGATACTCGAGCCTGCGCAAACCGTCCAAGATAAGGGGAACTACCTTCTTGGGACCGATATAGCCGACAATTCCGCACACGAGGATGTCTCCAGTACCGCCGCGTAGAGCTCCACAACAGCGTAGCATAGCCACATGCCCGCTGCGCCCGTGGAGGCGACGAGGATTTCTCGGCGGAAAACAGTGTCCGCCAAGTGCCTAGGCCAGCGGAAGGCGTGCTTTCTTACTCTACAATCTCGTATTTGAATTCTTCGATGACGGGGTTGGTGAGAACCTCACGGGCGATCTGTTCGACTTCGGTTTTCGCCTGGTCGCGGTTGGCCGACGCGAGATCGAGCACGAAGAATTTGCCCTGTCGAACGTCTCGCACCTGCTGGTGGCCCAGCGAAGCAAGAGCGTGCTGGATCGCTTTGCCTTGGGGGTCGAGGACAGTGGACTTGGGCATGACGGTCACATGAGCTTTCATGGCTGCGAATTATATTTCTTTTTGGCGCTCTCTTCCAGAAAGGCATATTCAAAGCTCGCGCACACGAGCTTTTGCAGTTCAGGTTCAGTCATCCCCAAGCTTGCCGCTACTTGATATTCCTCGTTTATGGAAGTGCCGAACATGGCCGGATCATCGCTGCCAAGTACGATAGGAACGCCGTGTTCGAACAGTTGCCGCAGCGGATGGTCCGCGATAGTTACCTCCGTACGGCCCAGTTGGCGGGCGAGAGCGCCGGTGCGCACGTTGCTGGTCGGGCATATTTCGAGGGGAATGCGACGCTCCGCGAGCTCCGCCATCAGCGCCCGATCGTGCATGGCGGCAATTCCATGCCCGATGCGCACCACACCCAGATACTCGATCGCGTCACGAACTGCATGCGCGTCGCCGATTTCCCCGGCGTGAATGAGCGGTTGGAGGCCGGCGGTGCGGATGAAGTCATAGACGGCTACGAAGTCACGCGCGGGCAACGCCAATTCGTCGCCCCCGATGCCAAATGCTACTACGCCATCGCGGACACACCCGGCAGCCAGCCTGGCAACCTGCATCGCGGCGGGCACGCCAAATTGCCGCACCGCGTCAAAAATCCACTGGACACGCAGCCCGCGCTTTTCGAAAGGCTGCGCCGCGGCGCGGATTGCGGCATAGTTTGCCAGCGGGTCCTGCTTCCGCAGCAGCATCACTCCGACAGAGAGCGTGATCTCCGCGTAAACGACCTTTTGCGCCAGCAAAGTTTCCGCCAGTTGTTCGCATGCCAAGGCGTAGTCGGCAGGGACGCGTAGCAGAGACGTTACCCACTTAAAGGCCTCGATGAATTGCGCAAAATCCCCTGGCGCGTAGCGTGCGTCAACCTCTGGCGCCGTGAGCACGACACCGTGGCGGGCCGCCAGCGCCATCACCGTGGCAGGCTCGAGCGAACCTTCCAAATGCAAATGGAGCTCTGCCTTGGGCAGCGTGGCGACGAGAGAGTCGATCTCGGGATTCAAAGTGATTTACTGCGGCAGCGCCGGCTTGCCGGCATTTGTCCAAGCCGTGAGCCAGTAGGAGCCGACCTGCGTTGCGGCATCGGAAAGTTGGCGGATCAGCACGGCGCCGGCTTGATTGTAAAAGCGATCATAGTACTCGTCCGTGTAATCAGCGAGCCCTGCTCTCGCGCGCAGATCGGCGAGCTTGATGATCTCCAGCCAGGCGTGCGCGTTGAGGCAGTTATCAAAGGCATTGTCGGTGGGGTCCTTCACGTAGAAAGCATCGTTCGGACGCATCGGAAAGAAAAGAGAATAGCGCTCTACCAAACTCGAGCTAAAGCGGCTCTGGATGCCCGGGGCATTGCCGGTGCGCGGGTCGCTCGTGTCCGTGGTGTTGAACGGATCCTGCGTTTCGGCGACGTAGTAGGCGAGCAAAGAGGAGTCCCGCCGGACCTCGTTCCAATCGTGATTGCGGAAAGCCTCGGTAAGTTTCGCGCTATACACACCGACCTGCCAGGGCAGCAGCCCATTCGCCTCGAGTTTTGCGCGGCTGAACTTGGCGATGGCCGCCTTGTAATTGCGCGGCAACGCGTCAAAAGGGAAGGGCGAATAACGGTTCAGATAAAGCACGTGGTAGCGCGCTTCGTTGGGATTTTTTGCGGCGGACTCAATTGGATCAGAAACCGTGGCCGTGATCTTTACACGGTTTGCTTCGTAATAGCCGTGCAGCTCCGGCGGCAGGATGTCCACCGCTTTGTTCGCGATCAAGCGCTGTGCGTTCGCGCCCCAGGCCGCCGCGATTGAAGGCAACACAAGCGCAATGCAGAGAATGATGCTGGCACGGGGCGCGAGATCCATCACCGGTCTCCGCCGCCTGTTTCTTTGGCGAACTCACTGTGTTTCGCGCTGTACAAGAAGTACACGATCAAGCCGAGAACTAGCCAAACGACGAAGCGAATCCACGTAATTACGGTGAGGCCCGTCATCAAGCCCCCGCACAATATGATGGAAATCAGCGGAAAGAGTGGCACCATCGGAACGCGAAAGCCGCGTTTTCGGTCTGGCTGCGAGCGCCGCAGCATGATTACGCCAAGGGAAACCAGGACGAAGGCGAAGAGCGTACCGATGTTCGAAAGATCGACGGCGTCGCTGACCGCGAAGAGTCCTGCGGGAATGCCAACGGCAAACCCAGCGACCCAAGTTGACAAGTATGGCGTTTGAAAGCGCGGATGGACCTTCGAAAAGAACTTCGGGAATAAGCCGTCTCGCGACATCGCGTACCAGATGCGGGCCTGGCCGTACTGAAACACCAGCAACGACGATATCATGCCCATCAGCGCGCCGATCACGATCACGGTGCCTGCAAAGCGGCTGGCGCTTAAATGGCGCAGCGCATATGCAACTGGGGAATCGGCGGCTTCGCCGGAGACAAACGTCGTGTATTTCATCATTCCAAGCAGCACGATCGAAACGCCGATGTAAAGAATCGTGCAGACGATCAGCGAGCCGATAATTCCGATGGGAAGGTCACGCTGCGGATTCTTCGATTCTTCGGCGGCGGTCGATACGGAGTCAAAGCCGATATAGGTGAAAAAGACAATCGCGCCACCGGTCACGATCCCGCCAAAGCCGGACGGGGCAAACGGTTGCCAATTGTGCGGGTTCACCAGCATCCCGCCGACCACCAGGAATATCAGGATCGCGCCGATCTTGATCGCGACCATCACGTTGTTGGCTTCCGCCGATTCCCGGATGCCACGCACCAGCAGCACGGTCAGCAGGAAAATAATCAGAAACGCCGGTATGTTGAAATAAGCGCCGGTGGCGTGGCCCGATTCCCAAACCGGACTTGACCATTTGTCCGGAAGATTCAGGCCGAAGGCGGAGAGCTGCGACTTCACGTAGGCGCTGAAGCCGATGGCGACCACTACGTTGCTGACGACATACTCGAGAATCAAATCCCAGCCGATGATCCAGGCGAAGATTTCGCCGAGGGTGGCGTACGAATACGTGTACGCGCTGCCGGCGATCGGAATCATGGAGGCGAGCTCCGCATAGCAGAGCCCGGCAAAACTGCAGGCCACCGCCACGAGAAGAAATGAAATGGCGATGGAAGGCCCTGCGGGCGGACGGCCATGCATCAAGACGGATGCGGTGCCGCCATGCCGGATCAAATTCACGACCAGGTCGAGAATTTGCGCGTGCAGGATTGAGGGCGCCTGGAAGTACTCGCCGGCGGCGGCGGTGCCCGTCAGTACAAAAATGCCCGAGCCGATGATCGCGCCAATACCCAGGGCCGTAAGCGACCAGGGCCCCAGCGTCTTCTTCAGACGATGCTCGGGCGAATCTGCCTCAGCGATGAGTTTGTCGATGCTCTTGACGCGGAAAAGTTGTGAGCCCACTCGCACCGCCCAAGAAGTCGGGAGAAATGATTCCGACTGTACCTTGAGCCGTCTTTCCGCGCAACTGTGGCGGGGTGGGCGCTCAGCCGAGGAGGGCGGATCAGCTAAGCGCGAGTCAGGTTTGCGAAGCGCTCGATGAGTTTCTTTGTGCCGTGATCGCTGAAACTGACGGTAAGCTTGCGGTCGTCATCTTCCCCGTCCACGTCGATAATGGTCCCGACTCCGTAATTGGGGTGGCGGACACGGACGCCCACGAGTGGATGACCTCCAGCAGCGGGGGTTCGCATGCGAGGCGTCCGCGCGGGGGCGGACGTACGCGCGCGTGGCTGCGCTGCAGTGGGGTAACGCCGTACGCGGCGCTCGAATTCGTCGGTCGAGTAAGAATACTCAGGGTCCGCTTCATAACGCCGCGTGGCGCCCGCATCGGCGAGGGAGCCGGCGGCCGTCTCAATCATCTCCGCGGGAATTTCGGCCAGGAAACGCGAGGGCAGAGACCCTTCCACGCGCTCGTTTCCATAAACGCGGCGGTAAACGGCGCGAGTAAGCGTCAAGGATTCTTTTGCGCGCGTCATGCCCACGTAGCAAAGGCGCCGCTCCTCTTCGATTTGTGCCGGAGTACCTACCGAGCGACTGTGCGGAAATACGCCCTCTTCGAGGCCCGTGAGAAACACGTGGTCGAATTCCAGGCCTTTGGCGCTGTGCAACGTCATTAGCGTCACCGCCGCGCGATCATCGAATGTGTCGGCGTCGGAAACGAGGGCGGCGCGATCGAGGAAATCGGAAAGTGTCTGGCCTTCCGCCGAGGTGTCCGCCACGGCGTTGACGAGCTCCCGAAGGTTTTCCGCGCGCGCCGAATCTTCCGCCGTATGCCGCTGTTCGAGCATGTCCAGATAGCCCGTGCGCTCGAGCAAATGAGAAAGAAACTCAGCCGGTTCGTGAGAGGCGGCGTGAGTTTGTAGTTCTTCGATGAGCAAACGGAAGTTCTTCAGCGGCGCAACCGCTCCCGAGCTTTGTCCAAGCATTTCGCCGATCGCGGCCCAGATCGAAATTCCGCGGCGGTTTGCCAACTCACGCAGAGGCTCAACCGTCTTCGTGCCAATGCCGCGTGGAGGGGTATTCAAGACGCGAAGGAGCGCAACGTCGTCCTCAGGATTAAGCGCCAAGCGCGCGTAAGCCAATGCATCTTTTACTTCGGCGCGCTGGTAAAAGCTGAAGCCGCCAACAACGCGGTAACGGATGCCGAACTGCCGCATGGCATCTTCAAAACCGCGGGATTGAAAATTTGCGCGATAGAGAATGGCCAAGTGCTGGCTCGCATCGTTGCGCTGCAGCCGCGAAATCTCGGCTGCGACATACTCGGCCTCCGCTCGCGCGTCGCGACCTTCAAAAAACTTCGGGCTGGCACCCTCTCCGCGTGTGGAAACCAGCTGTTTGCCGATGCGCTGCTGGTTATGGCTGACCACGGCGCCGGCAGCATCTAGAATTCGCTGGCGGGAACGATAGTTCTGTTCGAGGCGAATCAGCTTCGCTCCGGGAAAATCCTCGGCGAAATGCAGCAGGTGGCCGACGAGCGCTCCCCGCCACGAATAGATGGACTGATCCTCGTCGCCGACCACGCAAAGGTTCCGCTCCGGGCCGGTGAGCAATTTCAGAAGTTCGTACTGCGGGCGATTGGTGTCCTGAAACTCATCCACCATCAAATAGCGGTACCGGTGTTGCCAAGAACGCCGCGCGTCTTCGTGTTCGCGGAGCACCTGCGCGGCGCGCAACAGCAGATCGTCAAAATCGAGCGCGCCGGCCTTTTGCAGCACGGCCTCATAGGCCGCATACATTCGGGCGGATTGCCGCGCGCGATCGTTGTTGGTGCGCTCGGCGTCAGTAGCGGTTTCTTCCGGTGTAATAGCGTGATTCTTGGCGTAGCTGATGTCGTCTTGAAAGGGCCGCAGCGCCGATCCCCGCTCGGTCATACCCAGTCGCTCGGCGGCGATCCGCAGTGCGGCGGACTGATCGTCATCGTCGTAAATCGCAAAGTCGCGTCGCAGACCCAGCCATGGGGCTTCCCGGCGAAGCAAGCGCGCGCAAAAGGAATGGAATGTCGCGAGCGTCGGTTCTCCGGCGTTCAGTCCCGCGCGGACCAGCAGCGAGCGCACGCGCTCGCGCATTTGATCTGCCGCTTTGTTCGTAAAGGTGACGCCAAGAATATTCTCCGGCGGCACGCCCTGCTGAATCAGATAGGCGATGCGATAGGTGATCGCGCGCGTCTTGCCGGTGCCGGCCCCCGCGAGAATCAACACGGGTCCGTCGGTGGCAAGCACGGCTTCGCGCTGCTGGGAATTCAGGTCTTCAAGCAGATTCATGGGAACAGGGCCTAAGGGGCGCGTCCATTCTAATGGACTGAATGAGGTCGGGCAAATCTCGAGGGATGTGCGTGATGTCGCGAGAAAGGAGTAACGGCCACTGATCCGGGTGCCGGGCGACGCCCCATCGGGTGTGCCCGCGCGCTTACGAGCCTGTCGTTGCCAGCGGAACGTCAAAAAACAGCAGCGCCTTTCCACTGCCCATTTCCTTCAGGTCCGGAACATAAAAGCGAGATGAATTGATCCATTCGAAATGACCGTCCAAGTCAAAATAAAGTAACCCGTGAACCGTGGCATGGGGCGGCAGAATATCCGAAGCTAAAGCGGCGGAACGCAGCTTTCCCTGCAACTCGTCAAATTCCTTGCCCTGTCCGCCGCCCATCCCTGGAATCGGTAGTTTTCTTCGTGATTTTGTGGGGTCTTTGCCGCTGCCTAGCGTGATAGCGGTGACGTCCCGCGCGCTCAAGGGACTCAGGTCCTGCTGCTGCTCGCCCGGAGGCGTGACCGTCAGGCGAATTACATCGAGATCGATCTGAATCGGAGTCCCGGTGTCATTGCGGAAGTAGGCATCGACCGCCACGATCCCCGCCGCGTAAGGCGTTTTCTTGCCGAAGCGCGCTTTGTAATCCTCAGGTTTCAGCAGCGGATCGACCGCGACGAGTAAGCCTTGATGAGTGTCGTGCGCGGCCAACTTGCCCGGATCCTTGGCAGGTGGCGCTTCCTGAGCGAGCGATGGAAACGTCGGAAACAGAAAAGCGCTTGCCAGAAGCAAGGCCGAGAGTTTGGTTCGCACGGTAGGGTTGGATGCGTCGGACAAGGCAGTTCGTTGCCGATAATGGTGGCGGCGGATCGAGAAAGCAAGCTCGCTATAATAATCGCTTCTGCGCGATACGCGGAAAGGGTAAGGTATCGTTCGATGCTCTTGCGCGGCCGGGACGTAAATGTATTTCCTCTTTAGTTTTCTAGCGGCTATCTTCGCGCTGGTGGCGGCTCCCTACTTCCTCTGGAAGGGTCTGCGGACCGGAAAGTATCTGAGCAGCCTCGGGCAACGCATGGGTTACGTGCCGGCGGATGTGCGGGCCAAAATAGCAGCCGGCGGCGCCATCTGGCTACACGCCGTATCCGTAGGGGAAGTGATTGCAGCGGTGCCACTGGCGCGATTGCTGAAACAGGAATTCCCGCGAAGCCCGCTGGTGATTTCCACGACGACACAGACCGGCCAAAAAATGGCGCGGGACCGGGCGGGCTTCGCTGACGCGGTATTTTACTTTCCGTTTGATTGGGCCTGGATGGTGAGACGGACGTTGCGCGCTGTTCGTCCTTCATCCGTAATCATCCTGGAAACCGAAATCTGGCCGAATTTCTTGCGCGAAGCGCGACGATCCAGGGTTCCCGTGATCTTTGCGAATGGACGGATCTCGGATAAGAGCTTTCGAAGATATCAGAGTCTATTTTCTTCGCTGGGTGTGCTTCGCCGTTTTTTTAAACGCGTTCTCGCGAATGCGAGTCTCTTTCTCATGCAAACAGAGTCGGATGCCGCCCGCATTCGCGCGCTGGGTGCTGCTTCGAACCGCGTATGCGTTACCGGTAATTTGAAGTATGACGCCGCCTTGCCGGCGATCTCCCCTTTCGAAATTTGGTTGAAAGAGGTGCTGGACTGCCTGGCGCGCCGACCCTTGCTTGTTGCTGGCAGCACTGTTGCCGGTGAGGAAAAGCCAATTCTTGAGGCGTTCGCTATCGTGAAAGCCCGTATGCCGAACGCATTTCTGATGTTGGCCCCACGCAAACCCGAGCGTTTCGAAGGCGCGTCGAACGAAATCAGGCAGGCGGGTCTGCAGTTTGTCCGCCGGAGCGCTTTGGCGCTCGATCGGCGCGGCCCAGACGGATTGGTCCCGGGAGCGGACGTGTTGTTGCTAGACACCATCGGCGAATTGGCCGGAGCGTATCGTCTCGCCGATCTGGTCTTCATCGGGGGATCTTTTGTAGCTGCGGGTGGGCACAATATATTGGAGCCGGCGGCGTTCGGCAAAGTACCGATCTTCGGCCCTTCGATGGACAATTTCCGGGACATTGCTTGCGCATTTCTCGATCGGGGCGCTGCCCGCCAGGTGCAGGATGCACGCGAATTGGGTGGAGCATGGCTGGATCTGATCGAGAATCCCGCAATGCGAGACGGCATGGCCGAAGCCGCCCGAGCGATTGTAGACGCGAATCGCGGCGCGACCGCGCGCACGCTTGCGCGAATCGTCATGTTGCTCGGTCAGAATTCCGATGCTACGGCCGGGAAAATTGGCCGCGAAACAGCGGAACCGGCGGCAGCTTCCACAAACGTGCACCGGAGTGGTTTTTGAAGCTATCCTCGGCCGCTCGCGCTGCGCTTTGGCCCGTATCGCTCATCTGGGGCGCGGCGGCCAGGCTGAAGGCTTCTGGATACCGTCACGGCGCATTTCGCACGCGAGTGCTGCCGGGTAACGTGATCAGTGTGGGCAATCTCACCACAGGCGGTACCGGCAAGACCCCCATGGTGATCTGGCTTGTGGAGAGGCTACTGGCTGAAGGGAAACGCGTCGCGATTCTCACGCGCGGCTATCGCTCCCGGCCGGACTCTGCCGGAATTCCGCAAAGCGACGAAATCGGTATCTTCCGCGAGCGATTCGGGGATCGCGTGCCTATTGGAGTCGGCGCAGACCGCCACGCGAGGGGATCGGCCCTCGCTCGTGAGGGAATTTCCTGGTTTGTGCTGGACGATGGATTTCAGCACATGCGCCTGGCGCGATCCGCAAACATTGTCCTTCTCGATGCGACCGATCCGTTCGGAGGGGGCCGATTGCTGCCGGCGGGGCGATTGCGGGAGCCTAAGTCGGCATTGAGGCGAGCGGACATCATCGTCGTTACGCGCGCCGCACACGCGCCCGCCATCGAGACGGTCGCGCATCGCTACACGAACGCTCCGATATTTTATGCGAATCCTGAGATCACGGAGCTTTGCCGATGGGCTGGGAATGGCACACAGGCCGTCGGGCTTGCACGCTCGGAATGGAGCGGGTCGCGTTTTTTTGCGTTCTGTGGAATCGGCAATCCCGGGGCGTTTGTGCAGGATCTGAAGCAAGCGGGCTTGCATATTGTGGGGCACGAGGCTTCTGCCGACCATCACCGATACTCGCAGCTGGAATGCGATCGTCTGCAGGCGAAAGCGCGCGAGGCCGGGGCGGCCCTCCTCTGCACGGAAAAGGACCGATTTAATTTGGGAGACGTCGCCATCGGACCGGTTCCCGTGTACTTCGCGCGGATGAACATGCGTCTTTCCGATCCGGCAGGATACTGGCAGGCCATCGAAGAAATTTGCAGGCGTTCCAGTGAGATGACCAGGTGAAAATTCTGGTTCGATCGACGAATTGGGTAGGCGATGCCATCATGTCCCTACCGGCGCTACAGGCGCTGCGTCAGCATTGGCCCGATGCCGAGATTGCGATCCTTGCAAAGCCTTCGGTGGCCGACCTATTACGCGACCAGGAAATCGCGAATCAGTTGATCGTCTATGACTCCAAAGGGCGGCATGGCGGGCGAGTCGGTCGGGAAAGGCTGGCGAATGAACTTCGGCGCCAGACGTTCGATCTGGCGGTGCTTTTTCAAAACGCTTTTGACGCAGCGTGGATCGCTTGGCGCGCGGGGATTCCGGAGCGCGTAGGCTACGCGCGTGACGCCAGAAGTTGGTTGTTGACGCAGGCGATTGCGGTTCCTAAAGCCGGCGAAACTCCGCCGCACGAATGCTACTACTATCTGGAACTGCTCCGGCGCGCGGGTTGGTTGGATGAGCTGCCCGCTGTAACCGACATTCGCTTGGCGATATCCGGGCAGGCTCGTGAAACTGCGGAGGACCGGCTGTGGAAGGCCGGCTCGCAAAACGTCACGCTTCGGGTTGCCATCGCTCCGGGCGCGAATTATGGCGCGGCGCGCTGCTGGATGCCGGAACGCTATGCGTCGCTGGCGGACCGATTCGTTGATGAGTTTGGTGCGGATGTGATACTTTTTGGCGCACCTGCGGAGGAGGAGATCGTCACGAAGATTGCCGCAGGCATGCGCCACCGCTCATTGAATCTTGCCGGCCAAACCTCGATCGGCGATCTTCCGGCTCTGCTGTCTCGATGCCACATTTTCATCGGTAATGACTCGGGCGCCATGCATGTCGCCGGGGCCGCCGGCTTGCGAACCCTTGGTATTTTTGGCCCAACCGATCCGCATGGCACTTCGCCCATGACGCCAAACTTTCGAATGGTCCGCCATCCCGTCGAGTGCAGTCCCTGTTTTCTGCGGAAGTGCCCGATTGACCATCGCTGTATGACAGGCATTTCTGTCGGCGACGTTCACTCCGCGGCGCAGGCGTGGGCCATCGAACTGGCAGGCGGCGCGCATGCCTGAGCAACTGTCTGGGCGCCGCGCGGTTTTTCTGGACCGCGACGGCACCATCTGCGAGGAAATGGGCTATTTGAATCACATCACACGATTTGTGATGTACCCGTTTGCAGCCGCCGCGATCCGCCGTTTGAACGAAGCGGGAATTCCTGTCGTCGTGGTGACCAATCAATCCGGGATTTCGCGCCGTATTTTCCCGGAGTCTTTGGTGCATGAAATTCACGCCAAGATGATCGCTTCACTCGAAGCCGAGGGTGCGCGTGTGGATGGCGTGTATTTTTGCCCGCATCAGAAAGCCGATGACTGCCAGTGCCGCAAGCCGCTCGTTGGGCTGATGGAGCGGGCTGCGCGAGAACTGCACCTTGAGCTGGAGGGCAGCGCCGTCGTGGGCGATCGCTATGCCGATGTCGAAATGGCGCACCGGGCAGGGGCACAGGGGATCATGGTGATGACCGGCTACGGGCGTGGTGACTACGAATTGCATCATGCGGAATGGAAAAGTCAGCCGGATGCGGTGGTGGAAGATCTTGCCGCCGCAGTGGACTTGATCCTCGCACGTGGTTTAGCGAGCCATCCGTCGCGGGCCGCCGAGGGGAAACCTTGAGCGCCGATCTGACCCGCCTCGAGAACCTGGTCGAGATGTTCCGGCGGCAGCGCATCGTCGTGCTTGGGGATTTCGTGGTGGACCGTTTTGTGAGCGGCGAAATCTCGCGTGTGTCGCGCGAAGCTCCCGTTCTAATCCTTCGTCACCGCGAGACGGAAATTCTTCCGGGGGGCGGCGCGAACGCCGTAAATAATCTGGTGTCGCTTGGAGCGGAAGTGCACCCGGTCGGCGTAGTCGGCGATGATGAGTCGGGCCGGGCGCTTCTAGATTATTTCCTCGAGAAACGGGTCGACACCACGGGTATTCTTCGCGTTCCCGGCCGGATAACTCCCACCAAAACACGCTACCTAGCTGGTTGGACGCACAAGGCCGGGCAGCAGGTCTTGCGCGTGGATCACGAGCCAGCGGAGCCCCTCGCAGCGAACACCCAGAGAAAACTCGCGGTGAAAGCCGCCCAACTGATTCGAAAGGGCGGTGCGCTGCTCATTTCCGATTATGGCTTCGGAACGGCCACGCCCGCTTCGGTGCGGATGGCACGTAAGGGCGCGCGTTCGAAATCGGTGGCGACGCTTGATTCACGTTATTCGCTCGCGGAATACCGCGGTTCCGGCCTGACGGCTGCGACGCCCAACGAATCCGAGCTCGAGGCGCTCTACCACACGCGCATCGGCAACGACGCCGGCAAGTTAGAGCGCGTCGGCAAGAGCACGCTGCGAATGCTGGGGCTCGGAGCCTTACTGGTGACGCGCGGCAGCGATGGCATGGTGCTTTTCGAACGCGGCAAACCGCCTACAGCCATTCCGATCTATGGTTCCGACGAGGCAGCGGACGTGACCGGCGCGGGGGACACCGTAATTGCGGTATTTACGATGGCTTTGGCCGCAGGCGCGAATTTTTACGAGGCGGCCGTGCTGGCAAATTATGCCGGCGGCATTGTGGTGATGAAGCGCGGCACGGCCACGGTGACCAGCGCCGAACTTTCCGAAGCGCTGCGAAAAGAAGCCACCGGGACCGCGAACGGTTCGCTTTCGAAAAGAAAATGACTGCCCAGCCGCCTCCTGCCGCGCGAACCAAAATTCTGAGTCGTTCAGAGCTACAGCAACGCCTCAAGGTCCACCGGGAGCGCGGCGAGAAGATCGTGCTGGCAAACGGCTGCTTTGACATTTTGCACGTGGGCCACGCGCGGTATCTTGTCGGGGCGAAGAACGAGGGTGACGTGCTGGTGGTCGCGGTGAATTCCGATTTGGGCGTGCGCAAGCTGAAGGGCGAAGGCCGCCCCATCCTGGCCGAAGATGCCCGGGCTGAACTCGTGGCGGCACTGGCTGCAGTGGATTACGTGGTGATTTTCGAAGAGCGTACCGTTGAGCCCCTGCTTGAAGCGCTGCGGCCTCACGTCCACGCGAAGGGCACTGACTATACACTTGAGACGGTGCCGGAGCGCGGTACGGCCGCGCGCCTTGGCATACGCGTCGCTATCGTTGGTGACGCGAAGAATCACTCCACGCGAGACCTGCTGGCCCGTCTGGCCGGGCCTTCGAATGCCTGAAGAGCGCTTCCTGCTGGTGCGGCTCGGGTCCTTGGGCGATGTGATCTTCACACTGCCAACGCTGGCTGCTCTTCGGGACACTTTTCCTGACGCGCAAATCGATTGGGTAATCGACCGGCGGTGGGCGCCTCTGCTGGCGAGAAATCCGGACTTGAGCCATATGATTTCGCTTCCAGATCGGTCCGTGGGCGCCTTTCTCGACTGTGCCCGGGGCCTGCGCGTTTCGAAATATACTTGCGCCATGGATATTCAGGGGCTTTACAAATCGGCTCTGCTGGCGCGTCTCTCGGGGGCCTCTCGGCGCATCGGGTTCACGTCCGCATTCGTGCGCGAGGGCGGGGCGGCAATGTTTTATACAAAGCGGGTGGCGCCGCGCGAGCCGCACATGGTCGGGCAAAATCTGGAGCTTGCGATGGCGGCGGGAGCACGCGCAGGATCGCCGCGATTTCCCTTGCACGTGAGCGAAGCGGCTCGCGCAAAAATTGACAATCTCTTGAACGAGAATGCTTGGCAGCAATATGCGGTTCTGAGTCCCGGCGGAGGTTGGCGTTCGAAATGCTGGCCGCCGGAGCGTTTTGGCGCTGTAGCGCGCATTCTTTGGGAGCGCCACGGCCTGCGAACTTTCATCAATAGCGGACCTGGAGAATCGGAGTTAGCTCGCGCGGTTCTAGAGGCTGCCGGCGGTGCCGCGCCGGTCGCGGTCCGATTAGAGCTGGCGGAGCTTATGGCGCTGCTGCAGCGCGCCAGGATCGCTATTGCCGCCGATTCGGGGCCACTGCACCTCGCGGTGGGGCTAGGGACGCCTGTGGTGGGTTTGTACGGGCCAACGAGCCCGGAGCGCAACGGTCCCTACTCGAAAAGCGACCTCGTCGTTCGAAACGCCTCCCCCGCGGAGACAACGTACAAGCGGCGCGATGCCTATTCTTTCGCGATGCTGAGTATTTCCGTGGAACAAGTGGCGGACGCTGTCGAGCGGCGGCTCGAGACGGCTGCGCCTCGCGCCGATAAGCCCCAATGATGCCGAAACAGGGAACATTCTGGACGCGCTGGCGCGTCACGCTGGGTTATCCCTTGGCTGCGGCTTGCCTGTGGGTGGCGCGCCCGACGCCGAAATCGCTGGTTATCGGGGCGTGCATTGCGGCTTTGGGCCTGGCGATCCGCGGATGTGCTGCTGGGCACCTGTACAAGGGCGAGGGGCTGGCGACGTCAGGTCCCTACGCGTATACGCGCAATCCGCTCTACCTGGGGAGCATCGTTCTGGCGGCGGGCGTGATCGTCGCTACGTGGTCGTGGGTCGTCTCGGGCATGGTGGCGGCTTATATCGGGATGTTCTATCCCGCGGTGATGCGGCGTGAGGAGGTGGAACTGCGTGCGCGTTACGGCGAAGCATTCGAACGATATGCGCAACAGGTTCCGCAACTTTGGCCAAGCTTTAGGCCTAAAGTAATTTCGGAGAAGCGTTTTTCGTGGGCGCAATACGAGCGGAACAGGGAATACGAGGCGGCCATCGGTTTGCTCGTGGCGCTGGCGCTGCTGGCGGTGCGGATGTGGCTGCGCTGGCGTTAGCGCGGGTCGTCAACCACAGCCCTCGCCGGGCTTACGGTGTTGTTGAATATAGAACGCAAACGCCGACGCTAGGGGAGAGTTCTCACCGCGCGCGATGTTTCAAGGCAGCGCCACTCGCCTCATTCGTGTCAACATATTGCCACGTCCCGTCGCCATACATCACCAGAACCTTACCTTCTGGAGTGAAAAGCTTCCATTGCTCTTCGTCGCGGTCCGAAGAGGAAGAAAACGTGTGCACCTTCAATCCCGACGCGAAATTGATAGATAGGTCCTTCGAGGGCGCGACAACCTGAACTGTCTTTGTTTCGCCGAAAACTGCGGTCTTCAATACCGACTGGATGGTTTCCCGGTCGTCATCGGAACCCACCAATACTTTGTCGTCCGTTTCGATACGCCAGTTACACATATACAACCAAAGATGCCACTCACCGTGGGCACGCGAACCAGACGGATTGGACTCGGGCGAGCCAAACTCCATGGTGAGGAACGACCCTTCCCCCAACCGAATATCCCAAGCACTTTTTGTTTGCAGTTGCGAAGTAATAATTTCAACCTCAGTACTCGACATATTGCTCCTCGCTTAAGCATCCCAATCCCAATTTAAACGATCTCGTCCTACGTAAACTTCAAAGGCCGGTGACTTGGTCGCGTTTTTTGCAACAAGAAAAGCTCGCCTCCCGAGCTAATGCAGGCGGTAGACGCTGGCGATCATTTGTCTCAGCGCAGTATTCGAATCAAGCCGTATACGCAAGAAGCAACGCCAACAATCACAAAGAGATTGCGGCTCATTGGTGTGGCCTTGGCATTCGCTCTTTCTTTCGCTGTCGCCGGGGAATCTACATCGTTAATGTGCGTTTTCGCGATTAACCCAGCTAATGCGATAAAGATGCCGACGAAAACGAAAATCCACCCACTGACGGCATCCGAAATGGTCATCGCTAATAATCCCTCACAAAAACTCATCTTCACCGCTAATGCAGGCGGTAGACGCTGGCGATCAGGCGGCGGAACTTTGAGCCGTAGATCAGGTCGTACACGGCTTCTTTGCCGGGGAAGAACTGCGAGGCCAGGCGGCGGGTGGCGGCAGCGGCGTCTTGTGCCTCATCGAGTGTCATGCCGCCCTCGGCGATTAGTTGCAGGGCCAGGTTGACCGCAATGCGAAGGCGGCGGATCTGGCGGGTTTCACCGTCAATCTGTTCGGGGGTCGGGAGAGATCGTGCCTGGTCCTGCATAGCGCCCGTAAAATGCTATTATAAACCGGGGACGGACATGCATCCAAACAAACGAACTCATAACGGTGAACCGGTGGTGGTGGCGTATCGCGCGGAAAGCGCGGCGGAGGCCACGATTATTCGCGGGCTGCTGGAAAGCGCCGGCATCGCTTCTCCGGCGGACACCTTCACCGATCCATTTCCGATGCAGGAGCCGCCCGCCGGTATCCAGGGCACCGAAGTCCTGGTGCTGGAATCGGCTGCCGGCGATGCCCGGCGGATCATCGATGACTATCAGAGGAATCCCGGCAAAAACGCCCAATAGCGGGTGCGCGTTACCTGCTTCGCCTGGGCAAATGCGCTGATTTGAGCTTCCTTGCCATCGCTCAGGTACGTGATGGCGCCGTCGCGGTCGGTGCGAAATACACGAGCGCCCTCCGCAGCCAGTCTTGCGATCGCCTCAGGGCTGGGGTGATTGAAGGGATTATTTTCGCCTACGGAAACAGCGGCAATCGTGGGACGGACGCGCGCCAGGAAGTCTTCGGTTGAGGAAGTCTTGCTTCCGTGGTGCGGGACCTTCAGAAACGTAGCGTCGAGTGGCAGGTTTTTGGCCGCTAGAGCGTTTTCTACAGGCCGCTCGATATCGCCCGCGAGAAACACCGCTTGCGCGCCGCAGCGAACACGTAGAACCAGCGAATCGTCATTGCCCGCTTGCCGCACCGCATCATCCGAATCGGGCCACAAGACTTCCGCGTCGAGTCCACCCCAACGAATCACATCGCCACGCTTCCAGTGAATGACGCGTGTGCCGCGCTGGCGGGCCGTTTCGAGCAGGTCGCGATAGGCGGTGGAGTCCACGTCGTGGCCCACCCAGAGCTCGGCAACCCGGAAATTTTCCAGCACGGCGTGCAAGCCTTCCATGTGGTCTTCATGGGCGTGGGTTAAAGCAACGGCATCCAGATGCTTCAGGCCTCGCGACCATAAATAGCGAGAAACCACCTCTTCGCCGACGTCGAAATGGGTGCGCGTGCCGCTGACCCAAAAGGCTCCTGTGCCGCCACCACCGTCCACGAGCAAAGTCTTGCCGTTTGGCGAGGCGAGAAAGATAGAGTCGCCCTGTCCGACATCGAGCACGGTGGTTTCGAGTTGGCCTGGGTATAAGCGCGGAGCAAATGGGGCGGTTGCTGTCGCAATCGCTTCGATTATCAGCGCGGCAACCGCCAGAATTTCTCCGGTGCGCGCCCAAGGGCGTACGCCGCGTTGCTTTGGCCGCGTGATTCTACGAGGTTCCGCGAGACGCGCTTCGGCGGCCCGCCGCCTCGCAAAAAAAGCGACGAAAGCGAGCGTCGCGAGAAGGCCGATGAAAAGCCATCGTGGCGGATCGGGCACGCGAAGGCCGGACCAGCCCATGCGGGCAAAGACCCGAACGTCGGCCAGCAGCAGGCTAGTAAGCCAGATCGCAATACGAGCCAGAAAGTGGCCCGCCGTTCGCCATAGCGAGCCGATGGCCAGGGTTGCAAAGCCGGCAGGAACGATCGAGGCCGTGAGAAGCACGGCGCCGACATTGGCAATGGGTCCTAATAAGCTCAGCCGGTGAAACTCCGTCACCGATAGAGGAAGCATCGCGGCCTGGATCACCAGCGAAAGCAGGCAAAGCTCCCATAGAAGGATGGCGCATCTCCCGAAAAAAGCAGTGGCGTTCATGCTTCGTTCTCGCCATGCCTCCGAGAGTCTGGCGCTAAGGTGTCCCGCCAACATGCGAACATCAAGCCGTAATTGCACGAGGCGAGGGGAGTGACCCGGATCGCGCGTTACGTCGTTCACACAAACCAGGGCGTGCCGCAGAGGTTCGGACGTGCGCGCAAGCCAAGGCATGGCAATTCCGCCGATCGCTCCCATCGCAAGAAATGACATCTGAAAACTCGGGTCGGTGATTTCGTCCGGGCGAATCAACAGGATTGCGAGTGCGGCAAGTGCCGCGGCCTGGAGAATGTCCAGCCTGCGGAAGAGCGCCGCAGCGAGCAGATAGAATGCCGCCATCAGCACGGCGCGAAGAATCGGCGGCCGGTCCTGCACGATCAGCAGATAGGCTGCGAGAACTGCCAGGGTCAGGAGCGAGCAGGGAAGAGGCCCGAGCCTAAGTCTGCGTCCAAGCCAGAAAATAAACGCGGCCAACGCTCCCACGTGCAGGCCTGCGATCACAAGCACGTGGTAGGAAGAGGTTTTGCGGAACTGGTCGGCGATCCCCGTATCTACGAAGCTGCGGTCGCCCAACAGCATCGCCCTCAAGACCGCCGCTTGTTGTGGCGCGGCGCCGAAAATATTGTCAATTTGCGCCAGCAGGGTTCCGCGGAATCGCGCGAACCATAGCGCAATCGAACGTTTGCGGGGCGTGACCGATTCCATGAGTTCAAGGCTGCGCAGCGTTGCGGTAAGATCCACGCCCTGGCGCGCGAGCTGCGCGCGGTAGTCGAACGCGCCTGGGTTGCCGTAATTGTGGGGAACGATCGCTTTGGTAAGTAGCTCGATCCGATCCCCGGCACGCGGCGCGTTGGGAAGGGAAGGTTCGTCGCCATAGTAGGTGGCGCGAAGGCCTCCTACGACAGGCAAACTCTTGCCGCCGATTTCGACGCTCTCCAGACCCATTTCGAAGCGCCAGCCCCAAGGCAGATGAAGCGGGTCAGAGCGCAAAACGCCACGCCAGCGCAATGGCTGGCTCAAATCGAGCGCGCCTGCGGAAACGAGGGAGGTAACGCGATTGGCAGGTGCGATGCGGTTTGGTATTGCCGCTGCGAATGACCCCAGTGCGATCCATGCGAGCATCACGAAGGCGGCAGCGAGTCTATCAGCGTGCAAGCACCAACATGCGAAGGCGAGGCCTAACAGTCCGCAAGCCATCCCCACGAGCGACGCTGCCGGAGGGTGCCAGCGGCCGACGCCGATACCGATCGCGAAACTGGAAAGGAGCCAGAGAGCGGGCGCTTTCATGCAAGGCGCTGTAGTTTGACGAGCGCCTCGATATGGTACGTCTGAGGAAATATATCGTAAAGAGTAATATTGCTAATGTTGTATTTAGGCTGCTCCGGCGCATCGCCCAGCAACACGGCCAGATCGCGCGCCAACGTGGCGGGGTCGCAGGAAAGATACGTGATTGCCGCCGGGCCTAACGTGCGGAGGGCCTTGAGGGCCGGTTGCGGCACGCCGGCGCGCGGCGGATCGAGGATCACCAGGTCAGGCTTTTCCCGCCATCGCCCTAAAAACGATTCGACGTCAGCATGGCGGGCCCGGGCCGACGGCACGGTCTTCAGGTTCGTTTCCAGATCGCGCGCGGCCGCCACGTTGCCCTCGACCGCGATCACCCGCTTGAAATGGGCGGCCAGCGGAATCGAGAAGAGACCGACACCGGCAAAAAGATCGAGCGCCAGATCGCCCTCTGATTGGGAAGCCACTTCGTGGACGAGGTCCGGAAGCAAGAATCGATTGATTTGAAAAAAGGAGAGGTGCCCGACGCGATAGTAGACGCCGTTCACTTCGTAAGAGATATGCCCCGGACCAACCAGCTCGATCGGCCCCTTTTCCTCCTCGTGGAACAGCAGGCTCGACACATCCGGCACCACTTGCTTGATTTTTTCCGCCATGGCGGCGGGCGAGGCGTGCTTTTTCTCAACCACTACGTTGAGCAGCATGGCCCGATCTGCTGCGTCTGCGAAGGCTTCGATTGCCCGTATCGAGCCCGGCAGGACGCCTTCGGCAAACGCCTTGGATAGGAGCGCTAGGGTGCTCTCGATGCGCGGCGAGCTGATGGGGCAGACGTCCGTCGGGACAAGCGCGGACGAGCCTTGCTGGAAATAGCCGATGGAGGGGCGGGCAGGAGTGCCAGTCATGCGGACCGCCCACTGCGCACGGTTCCGATACGCGAGGGGCGGCGATGCATGCACCGCAATATCTCCAGACCAGGAAATGCGGCCTATGCGCGACAGCGTCTCGCGGAGGATTTCGCTCTTGTAGCGAAGTTGCTGCTCGTACGGCATGTGCTGGTAATGGCAGCCACCGCACACGCCAAACTTTGGGCACGGCGGTGCGATGCGATCGGACGCCGGCGTCGCCACGCTTTCGAGGTGGCCGCGAACCACTTTGCGCCGGCGCTCAGCCGAAGAGACAACGACCGATTCACCGGGCAAGACGTAGGGGACAAAGACGGTGTCACCTGCATGGTGCGCCAGGCCGTCGCCGCCGTACACCAGCTTTTCAATGGTTACTTCAAATGAGTTGGGCATGTAGGGTTGGGCTAGGTTAGGTAAAAAAGACTCAGACGCGGCACGCCGCAGACCTCGAAGAGCTGCTTCTGAGTGTAACGCCGCTCGAGCGTAGCCAACTGTTCGGTGGTCATCTTGCGCCGATACGGGGCGAGTTGGCGATCTAAATCGCGGCGGATATTCAGCAAGATGTCATCGCTTGCGAGCGTCGCCAGTGCGGTCGCCAGCTTTTCCTCGAGAATACTTAAGCGGCGCTCCAGATCTTCGAGATCAATGTTCCCCGGCGAATCAAGCAGTGGATTAAGAGCCTCGAGTTTCGCATGCGTTTCTTGCAGCCGAACGGAAAGTTCTGGCTGTGCGAGCATGGTTTTATTCGCAGCACGGGTGAGCGCTTCCAGATTTCGCGAGAAGTATGCTTTCAATTCGTTAGCGGAAAAAGGCGCATCTTCGGCAAACCGGCTCGGCCGGCTGACCGAGGGTCCTGCGCCTGCCGCGGCTTCCTTCGCCTCATCGGCAGCCTCAATCACCGCGTCCACACAATAGGCGAGCGTTTTCATCTGGCGGCCGGCTTGACCGCGGCGCGAGCGTTGGTAGCTTTCAAAGGCACGATCGATTCCTTTTTGCACGGCGCTGACGGGAATCCCGGCCTGTTGCCACGTTTCGAGGATGGCCCAATCGAGCGGAGAAACGAGCAGGTGCGCGCCCCGCTTCTTCCAGAAATATTCTTCGATTTCCGTGAAATAGTTGAAATAGTTAAAAGAGCTGGTCGCATCCATAGTCAAAGCTTGAGGCAAGCTCACGGGCGCTTTCGAGAGCCCTTCGCGGAACGCTTCCCGGGCACAGCGGCAGCGATGTGACGCTTTCCCATGCGCTCCCAGATGATTCGCAGGCCATCCAGGGTGAGAAACTCGTCCACCCGATCGATGTGGCGCGAGCCACTGGCCACCAACGGCGCCTGGCCGCCGGTAGCCACGACGCGAGTTTTCTCCCCAAGTTCCGCCTGAATGCGCTCCAGGATGCCGTCCACCATGTCCACATAGCCGTAGTAAAGACCCGACTGCAAACACGCGACGGTGTTCGTACCGATCACCTTCCCTGGATCACGAATTTCCACGCGAAAGAGCCGCGCGGCACGCGCGAACAGCGCCTCCGCCGAGATGCCGATTCCCGGGGCGAGGACACCGCCAATATACTCACCCTCGCTCGAGATCACATCAAAGTTGATCGCGGTGCCGAAATCCACGGAAATGCATGGGGAACCCATTTTTGCCCGCGCCGCGATGGAATTTACGATACGGTCCGCTCCGACCTCTTGCGGGTTATCGCAACGTACCGGCATCACGTCCTGTGCGGCGGGATCGACGAAAAGCGCCTCCTGATCGAAATAACGACGCGACATTTCCGCCAGAGTCCAATTCAATTGCGGCACGACACTGCTGATGATCACGCCGCCGATGGCGCTCTGCTTCAACCTGGCCAGGCGAAGCAGGTCGCGAGAGAGGATTCCATATTCGTCGACCGTTTGGTCGCGGGCGGTGGTAAGCCGCCAGTTGGCGAGCAGTTTTTCACGGTCAAATACGCCGAGCACCGTGTTGGTGTTGCCGAGATCAATTGTGAGCAGCATCAGAAGCCTCGGAGATATCCGCCGCAAGCACTGTTTCCGTAGCTCCGCCCGGACGCTTCACGCGCAACATCCCGGTCGCATCCAGACCGGCCGTGGTGCCTATAAAAGAGTCTTGCGCGGTGCTAACCCGTATGCGTTTCCCCTCGGCGTAGCTGGAAACCTGCGCAAATCTCGCCAGGATTGGAGCCGCTCCGTCGAGCAAGAGTTGATTGTAGTAGGACTCAAAGGAGCGCAGCAACCGAACCGTCAGCTCGATGCGCGAATGGACGCGACCTGTTTCCACGCGCAGCGACGTAGCAATCTTCGCCAGCGAATCGGGCATGCGCGTTTGGTTCACGTTGATGCCGATTCCAACGACGACGAAGCGAACGCGATCGGGTTCGGCGTACATTTCCGTCAAAATTCCGCACAGTTTCTTTCCGTTCAGAAGCACATCGTTCGGCCAGCGAATGTCGGGCTTCGTTCCCGCTAGCTCTGCAACCGCGTCATAGACGGCCAAACCGGCGGCAAGCGTGAGAGTGGGCGCCTGGGACGGCGGCAATACCGGCCGGAGCAGTGTGCTCAAGTAGATGCCGGAGGATCGCTCGGAATGCCACGAACGGCCGGCGCGGCCTCGTCCAGCGCTTTGTTCTTCCGCGACCACGATCGCGCCGTGGGGCTCGCCAGCATGGCCCAACTCCATCGCCACGCGATTCGTGGAGTCTACTTTGAAGAAGTGGTAGATGCGATTGCGAAAGGGCGAGCCGCGCAATTGCCGCCGCAAAATATCCGGTGCGAGGACGTCCGGGATGCGGTCGATGCGATAGCCGCTGCGAGGATGGCCATTCACCCTTACGCCCACAGCGCGCAGCTTGTTGATCCAGCGCCAGACGGTCGAGCGCGTTATGCCGATTTCGGCAGCGATTTTCTCGCCGCTGATCACCAGCATGGGGCTATCGGCGAGCAACCCGAGCAGCGCGTCCAGATGGCGGTCCGTGGTGCCCGTGATGTTTCGCGTCGGCATGGCGTGCGCACACTCGTGCATCACGAAAGTGCGAATTGGTCTGAAAGAGTACTCGCGCTAGGGCAGTTCCACAAGCAGGCTCAGATCGGCTGCGGGGGCGGAGTGCGTGAGCGCTCCCACGGAGATGAAGTCGACTCCGGATTCGGCATACGCGCGGACCGTGGTGAGATCGACGCCGCCGGAAGCTTCGATGGTACACGCGGGCCGGATGGCGCGGACCAGCGTGACCAGGCGCGCACATTCGTCGGGAGAGAGGTTATCAAGCAGTACGGAATCGGCTTGTGCTTCCAGCGCTTCGCGAAGCTCCGCTTCATTGCGAACTTCGATCTGGATGGGAATTGCGGCGGATGGAGAAGCCGGAGCGGGTGGCACGTACGATTCGTAGGCGGTCAGCGCGCGGTCGGCATGGGATGGTTCGCGCGCACCGGGCGCGGCTTGGTTACGCGACCAGGCCCGCGCGCGGCGCAGAGCTTCACCGACGCCTCCGGCGGAGGCGATGTGATTTTCCTTGATGAGGATCGCGTCGTAGAGTCCGAAGCGATGGTTTGTGCCGCCGCCGCATCGCACGGCGTATTTTTCGAGCGCGCGAAGAAGAGGCGTGGTCTTGCGGGTGTCGCGGAGGCGCACTTTCGTACCAGCCATGGCTTGCACGTATTTGTGCGCGGCCGTGGCAACGCCGCAGAGGTGAGCGAGGAAATTCATGGCGGTGCGTTCACCGCTGAGGATTGCTGCAGCGCGCCCGGAAAGGGAAGCGATGCGACCCCCTGGCTGCGCACGCGAACCTTCGGCGCACTCAGCCTTAAAACTGACATTCGGATCGAGGCTGCGGAAGACGCGCTCCGCCAGCGGCAGGCCGGCCATCACGAGATCCTGTTTCGCCACGATTCTTGCGCGCGCATTGGCGCTTGGCGATATCAGCGCGGCTACCGTCGCGTCTCCGGCGCCAATATCTTCTTCGAGAGCGCTGCGAATCAAGTGCGCAAGTTCGGGACGATCCCAATCGAATTGAGCCGCGGATGGTTGGTTAGCCATTAGGAGCGGGACGGCAAAAGGCCGGGTGACGATTACGCCGCGCCGGCCTCGAGTTGGCGCAGGCGCTCGGTCAATTTCTGATGCTCGATGCGGCGCTCGGCAAGCGCGGCTTCCATGCCCTGAACAATCTTCGCGGGCGCTTTGCTCCGGAAGGTATCGTCGCCAAGCTGGCGCTCTTTCGAGGCGATATCTTTCTCCAGGCGCTCGAATTCCTTCTGGATGCGAGCCAGCAGTTCAGCCTTCACATCGAAGATTTCGACATACGGGATGCTCAAATCGTAGTCGGCTGTGCTGCGAACGCCGACATCGGCTGAGGCGCTTGACGCTTCGAGTCGCGTCGCATATCGCGAGAGCGAGGAAAGGGGCGCGAGCTGATTTATTGCGTCCACATTCTGGTCGATTAGCGCGAGGAAATCAGGATTTGAAGAGTAAAACTTTGCATCGATGGGCCGTTTTGGGTCGAGCTTGAGCTCTGACCGTAGATTTCGAGTTGTGGCGATTAGTTCCTGGATGGCCTCGACAGCACGCTCGGCAGGAGCGTCGACCCAGGCCACCGGCGAGCTGGGGAATTGCGCCAGGGCGATGGAGCGCGCGCCAGCGGTCTGCGGCAATTGATGCCAAAGCTCTTCCGTGATAAAGGGCATCAGAGGATGCAACAGCCGAAGAGCCGCCTCGAACACCGCAAAAATATTGCGCCAAGCGGCGCGAGCCACTTCGCGATCCTCCGAGGAAAGGCGTGGCTTCGTCCACTCGATGTACCAGTCGCAGAAATCGCCCCAGAAGAAGTGGTAGACCTCGTGGGCGGCTTCGTGAAAGCGGAACCCCTCCATGGCTTCATTGAATGCCGTTATCACGCGCGCCAATCGCGAGAAGATCCAGCGATCGATCAGAATTTCCTGGCCGGCAGTCTTGTACGGCGCAGCCGCCCGCACTTGCGGCGAGGCCAATTCTTCTAGTGAATCGCCGCTTTGCTCATACTTCTCCAGGTTCATGAAAAGGAAGCGCGCCGCATTCCAAATTTTATTGGCAAATGCGCGATAGCCGAGAACAGCATCTTCACTCAGCGCGATGTCCGTGCCTGGCGCCGCCTTGATCGCCAATGTGAAGCGCAATGCGTCCGTGCCGTACTTTTCCATCCAGTCCAGCGGATTCACCACATTGCCGCGCATCTTGGACATCTTCTGTCCCTGCGCGTCGCGGACGAGCGAATGCAGGTAGAGCTGACGGAAGGGAATCCGCTCTGCGACGCTCTTGCCCGAAGCTAGATGCGTGCACAGCATCACCATGCGCGCGTCCCAGAAGAACAAGATGTCGTAGCCGCTGATCAGCAAACTTGTCGGGTAGAACCTGCGCAAATCGGCGGTATCATCGGGCCAGCCGAGAGTAGACAATGGCCAGAGCCCCGAGCTGAACCAGGTGTCGAGGACGTCGGAATCCTGCTCGAGGTTTGACCCGTTGCACTTAGCGCATTTTTCCGGTGGGCTCGCCGGCAGCGCTCGCCCGTCCACGATAGCGACCTGGGAATCGCGCGCCGGCGTCATCTCACCACAATCCTTGCAATGCCATACCGGGATGCGGTGGCCCCACCAAAGTTGGCGCGAAATGCACCAATCGCGGATATTGGCCATCCAATCGAGGAAAATCTTGCGCTGGTTTTCCGGCGCGATCGAGATTTGGCCGTTTTCGACGGCCGCAGCAGCGACTTCCGCGAGCGGCTTCATCTTGCAGAACCATTGCGTGGAAACGCGCGGCTCGACCACCGTTTTGCAGCGGTCGCAAATCGCTACGGAGTGCGTGTGATTTTCCACGCGTTCCAGCAGACCAAGCCCTTCCAGATCGGCCACTACGCGCTTACGGGCCTCAAAGCGGTCAAGGCCCGCATAGACCCCGGCGTTCGTGTTCATCCGCGCGTCTTCCGTCATCAGGTCGATTTCAGGGAGATTGTGGCGGCGGCCCATCTCGAAGTCGTTAGGATCGTGCGCCGGCGTCACTTTCACCGCGCCGGTTCCGAACTCCCGGTCGACCGCTTCGTCCGCAATGATGGGAATTTCGCGATTGGTGAGCGGGAGACGCACGTTCTTGCCAATCAGGTTCTTATAGCGTTCGTCCGCGGGATGTACCGCGACAGCCGTGTCGCCAAGCATCGTTTCCGGCCGAGTGGTAGCCACCACGATGCGCACATCGGTTCCAGAAACTGGGTAGCGCAGATGCCACAGATGGCCGCCGCGTTCTTCATGCACGGCCTCCAGATCACTGAGAGCGGTCTGGCAGCGCGGGCACCAATTCACAATGTATCGGCCGCGATAGATTAGCTTTTCGTGGTAAAGACGCAGAAAGGCTTCGAGCACGGCGCGATAAAGAGAGGGATCGAGGGTAAACTTTTCGCGCGACCAATCGACAGAATCGCCCAACCGGACCATCTGCTTCAAGATCGCGCCGCCGCTGTGCGCTTTCCATTCCCAAACGCGGCGTTCGAATTTCTCGCGGCCCAGCTCCGCGCGAGTGACCTTCTCCTTGGCCAATTCGCGTTCGACGACAACCTGCGTGGAAATCCCCGCATGGTCCATGCCCGGCAGCCACAGCGTGCGAAATCCGCGCATGCGATGCCAGCGCGTCAGCGCATCAATCTGTGTGTGCTCGAGCATGTGCCCGATGTGGATGTAGCCAGTGACGTTCGGCGGTGGAATCACGATGCAGAACGGAGGGCCGTCCGCGCTTTCCTCCGCGCGAAAGAGCCCGGAATCCACCCATTGGCGCGACCAGCGCTCCTCAATCTGCTGCGGCTCGTAACCTTTGGCGATTTCTCGGGGCATAGGCACACACGGCGGCGTCAACTCGCCGCTGTGAAACAATTACTATACGGGCGGCACTCGCAGCGCGTCAACGCCGCGGTAAGAGCGAATGCAATGCGCGAGCACAAGGCTCGGGCTATACTGTGGGGCGGTAGACAATCGCTTCAAGGAGAGTTTCATGCGCAAACGTATCGCATTCGTTGCTTTTGTCACCGTGGGGCTCGTGGTCCTGACGGTGTCAGCACAGCAGGATAACAGCAAGCGTCCCAGCCCGGCCGCCCACGCGGATTGCAACTTGGCTGATGGCGCAACGATCCACGTGGATTATTCAAGCCCGCGTATGAATGGCCGCAAGATTTACCCGGGGTTGGTGCCGTATGGCAAAGTGTGGCGCGCCGGGGCAAACGAGGCCACGACCTTTGTGATCAACAAGGATGTGACCGTCGGCGGCAAAGATGTGCCTGCCGGCAATTACACGATTTTCGTGGTTCCCAACGCGGATAAGTGGACCCTGATCGTGAACAAGAAGACGGGCGAGTGGGGAATTCCTTACAAATGGGAAAGTGACGAACTTCTGAGAACCGACATGAAGGTATCGCCACTCAGCACGCCGGTGGAAGATTTCACGATTGGCTTCGATCACGGCGGCGCCAACTGCGTCCTGTACATGGATTGGGAGCAGACGCGGGCTTCGGTAGAAATTTCGGCGAAGTGATCGGCGATTCTTCGGCCGAGTCCCTGGGTGTCAGGCGAAGGGCTGATCTCAAATGGACTTACTTGCCGGAGAGTTCGCGCTGGACCAATGCTTCAACAACCGGACGCAGCACTTCGCGCTGAATCATCTCGAGCAATTGGGGCTGCATGCGTTCGATGATGCGCGAGGTGATATTTTCCACGAGCTCCGGGCTCATTTGAACCGCGTCGTGATTCGGTCCTGCGTGGGACGCGGGTGAATTCAGTTCTTCTTTTGCCGCGGCTTGCACAGCTTCGGCGAGCCCGAAAGGCTTTGGATCTGCCGTCGCATTCGGCTCGACGGCTTCCGCCGCCCGATCTGGCGTAAGCGCGTCGCTCGGCTGGGCCTGCTCTTCGGTGCGTGGCTCGTGCGATTGAATCTCGGCGGTTGCTCGCTCCCCGTAGGATATGGCTTCGTCGGGCAAAGATTCCGGGGCGGGCGCAACGGCCCATTCCGGCACGAAAGCGTTCGCAGAAGCCGGAGTTTCGGAACGTTCCACGCCGGCGATTACGCCCGTTTCGGCGTAATCGGGTGCGTCCGGCTCGACCGGCGCTTCGTCCGCTCGATTGTACGGCGCTTCCACAGGCGCGACTTCCTCGACAAGAGGGGCTCCCTGGAAAATTACAGCGCTTCGCTCCGGCGCCGGTTCGTCGAACCCTGCAGGAACCGCCGCCGCAAAACCTTCCACAACGGCAGCTTCCTCAAATTCTTCCGCACGGTGATCCGCACGTTGTGAAAAATCATGTTCGAGGTACTCGCCGATGTCGTGTCCCTTGGTGTCAGCTTCGTCCCTGACGGCTACGTCTTCTGACGATAGGGAAGCGCTCTCAGCGCTACTCTGCGCATCCCCGAACGCACTATTGGCAGCAGGAGGATCGTAGGAATTTTGGGAGGCGATCGAACTTTCATCGCTCCGTTGGCTCGGTTCCGATCGCAACTCAACGGGAGGCGGTTCGACGGCAGCAGAAGAGACCGCCAGCCAATCAAACGGCGAAGAGCGTGTGGCTCTTGTTTCCGGCCCATGCTCACTGACTTCGGAGTGGATTTCCGTCGCCGGAGCAGCCTGTGCTTCCTGTTGCGCGCTCTCGGTTACGGTGTCGGGGGAAGATAGAACAGCTGCAACGCTGTCCTGTGCTTCTGGTGCGAACCTTTCCAAGGTGGCGGCCTGTGGCGCGGATGTTTCAGCAACCTTCGCCAAATCGAGACCCACAGTCAGATTTAGAGTGTCGTCGTCCGCCCGTTTATCGTCTACTCTCTTCGCGGTGAAGATTGTCTTTGGAGGCCAGTACTGCGTTGTTTGCTCTTCTTTGCGGGCGGTCTTGATGCTGGCATCGGAAACTGCGGGCTCATTGGCGACAAGAGAAGGCCACGCCGCAAAGCCGCCAACGGTACCCGGAGCCTTGCTGACGCGCTCTGCCGTGGCCGTAGCCAGCAATTGATCGAGCGCCGTTGGCTTCAACTCCGCCTCATGTGTCTCGGCCGCGATTGAGAAGTCCTGTACGGGAGTTTCTACCGACTGCGAAGTCGTGGCCGCGTTAGCTTGGCGGCCTTCTGGCTGGCGTGTCTCGGGCTCTCGCGTCTCTGTAGGTGCCGGCGCGGAACGATGGCCTTCGGGCCGGCGAGCCTCCGCGCGGCGCGGGGCGGGTGGCACTGCTACCCCTACGGGCGCAGTTGTCCGGTTGTCGGCTACTTTGTTGGAAACAAATTCGCCTTTATTGCCCGCCGCTACCAATTGCGCCGCGACGATTTTCTCAAGCAGGCTCTTGACAAGGTTCACCAGCGGATCGGGCGGAACGAACGGTTTTTTCAGAACGGCGTCGGCACCCACGCGCTGTGCTTCGCGCTCATCAAACGGATCGAACGCTCCGGTTAGCAGAACAACAGGGATGTGGGAAAGTTTCGGGTCACGCTTCACATATTCGCAAACTTCGTAACCATTGCGAACAGGCATGAAGATATCAGCCAGCACGAGATCGGGAGCCGATTCGCGCATTTTGCGGACTGCTGCCTCGCCATTGCCCACCGCGATGATTTGCAGGCCTTCGTCCTTCAAGGCGAGCGAGACCATCTTTTGAATGTTGCTGTTATCGTCTGCCACTAAAATGGTGGGCACAACTGTCTCCCATCGGCCGGACCGGCCGCAACATGGTTCAAAACGATAGTTAACACCCAGAGAGGGGGGAGTCAACCTGTACCAAAGACCAATGTAGCCAACACGTTCAGGGGCTTAGAGAGGGCATTAACCCTCTCTAAGCCTGTAAAACGCTATCCCCAGGGAATGATTTTCTTGATGCCCTTCTTTTTCTTGCTCGAGGATTCCTTGGAAGTGTCCTGTTTACACGGGGGAGGGGGAGTCTTGCCATCGGTGGAAGAGCTTTGCTGGCTGCTGCTTGTGGCGCCATTGGCGGTAGTGGGTGTACAGGGTTGACTCTGCGTCGCATTCGGATCGGCGGTGGTCGCCGGCGTTGCAGACGTGCCCGTGCTGCCGGATTCTGCCGGTACGGTGCCAGTCGCCGGCGGTGCCGCAGATGTAGTGGCTGGCGGAGCCCCAGGTGCAGGCGAAGTCGTTGCCGCTGGCCCAGGCGTAGGCTGCGTTCCGGGCGTGATCAGTTGCACGGCTGCAGCGTTTGGAGGAGTACTGGCGGCTGTGCCACCGCTTTCGCCAGTGCTGGTTGATGTTTCCGATCCGGCGGTGGTTCCTGTAGAACCAGCAGACGACCCGCCTGAACCGCCCGTGGCCACGCCGCCCGAGACGCTGAGATTTGCAGTGCGGACCAAAGTCTCCATTTCAGATGATTCGTCCGGAGGGGCCATCTGCGGCTGCCCTACGCGAGCCGCCGCGGACATATCCGGTTTGCCTTCCAGTGGACCCTCGACGCGATGGAATAGACCCTCCCGTGGATGCGGCATTTGTTGCTCCTGCTGCATGCGCGCGAGCGCGACCGGATCGGCTTGCGGCACCGGAACGCCGAGCTTCTGAAGTTGCTGTTTGGCCTGCGGCACCAATGGAGATAGCGGATAGTCCCTTACGATCTTTGCGTAGAAAGCGCCGGCGAATTGCGTCTTTTCGTTTTTCTCGTAGATATTGGCGAGCATGAAAGACGCCTGGTCAGACTTGCTGTAGAGCGGGTACCGCGCTACGACGTCAAGCAGCCGCCCCGCTGCCGCGCGATTGGAGCCTTTGGTGTTGTAATACTGCGCAATGCGGAAGTCCCCGTCGGCGAGGATCTCCTGCACGTTACGGAGTTGCTGCTGCACCTGCGGCACGAGCGGGCTCTGCGGATACTTCTGCAGGAAAATCTGAAATTCCTGTTCGGCGGACTCAGCCTCGCTGCGATCGCGATCCGGTTTTTCCACGCGCTTGTAATGCGCCATGCCAACCTGCATTTGGGCGTAGGCAGCTTCATCGAGGAACGGGAAAAAGGTGATGAAATCCTTGTATTCGTTGACGGCTTGGGTCATGCCCGACGTGCCGCCCTCTTTGTAATAGGAATCCGCGATGGCCAATTTCGCTTTCGCAAGATACTCGCTATCCGGGTAAGTGTTGATCAGCGCTTGTAGCGATAGACGCGCGACTTCATAGTGGCCCTTGCTCAAATCCTGCTCGGAGCGCTCGTAGAGCACCTTATCCGGGGCGACTGAATCGTTTGCCGCTGGTCCCGCTTGGGTTGCTGCCGTAGTCGTTTTCTTCTTACCGAGACAGCCACCGAGAAACAGGCTGCCCACCATCGCCGCAATTCCGAGGGTTTTTGCAACTCTCAATTCCAGTACCTCAAACTTTCTCCGCCACGGCATCGATGGCGATGTGTTGCAGTTTCCGTACAGCTTCGGCTGGATTGGGAGTGTGAAAAACAGTGGTGCCCGCCACCAGGATTTCCGCGCCGGCCCGCACCAGATCGGCGGCATTTTCCGGGGAGACGCCGCCATCCACTTCAATGCGGTAGGAGTATCCGTGACGTGACCTTAAATGGTGCAACTGGCGAATTTTTTCGAGCGAGTGCGGCAGGAATTCCTGGCCGCCGAATCCGGGATTTACAGACATCACCAGTACCTGATCAACCTTGTAAAGAATATCTTCCAGGGCCGCCACGGGTGTGGCGGGGTTAATCACCACGCCAGCGCGGCATCCGTGTTCACGAACGATGGTCATGGCGCGATCCAAGTGGCACGTCGCTTCCTGGTGAATCAACAAAGTGTCCGCGCCGGCTTTTGCAAAGGGCTCCACGTACTGTTCGGGATTTTCGATCATGAGATGCACATCCAGCAGGAGCCGGGTTGCCTTGCGGAGTGACGCTACCACGGGCACGCCTATGGAAATATTGGGCACAAAATGCCCATCCATCACATCCACGTGGATCATACGGACGCCTGCGCGCGCGACGGCCTCGATCTCTTCGCCTAATCGAGCGAAATTCGCCGCCAGAATGGAAGGAGCAATTTCGACCTGCGGACGCACTAAACCCCCACATGATTCTAACATACGGGTTGCAAAGGTTTTGGGGGAAAATTTAGGGTTTTATGAAGTGAGGTTCGGCTCCGCCACCGGAGGCCACCTTCAGTTCAACAAGTACCCCGGCCCCAAGCCGTGATCCAGCGGCAGGGGTCTGGTCCATTATGGTCCCTGCAGGCCACTGTTGCGCCGGCACGGATGTTACTTGCACGTCTGGAAAGCCCGCGGAAAGCAGCTCGTGCTGAGCTTCCGTGCCGCGCATGCCGGCCAGAAACGGCATGATCACTGCTTCCGGACGCGGGCCCAACGGCGACAGCAAATCCACATGCGAACTGCCCGCTTGCGCTCCGGGCGACGGGCTTTGCACCACCACGGTATCTGGAAGCGAACCCCTTAGGTAAGGAGCCGTAACCTCGCCAAGTTGTAGCCCAGACTGCAGCAAGGAGATTCTCGCCGCGCGGATCGTTTCCCCGACGAGTTGTGGTACGGCAGTGCGCAGTGGGCCTAGGCTTAGAACGACATGGGCGTCTTGCGAAACCTTCACTTTTAGTCCGGGCGGAGGGCTTTGACGAATCACGTTTCCTGACGGCGCGGCATCATAGACGCGGTCGGCCACCTTGAGCACCAGGCCTTGTAGCGATAATAGTTTCCCGGCGTCCGCCATTTTCATGCCCACGAGATTCGGCATATTGACTTCGCGGCCGCGAATGGCAAATCGGATGGTGGTGATCGCGCTCAGAAACGCCGCGGCGGCCAGAATAAAGACAAGCAAACCCATACGCAGGAACCATTCGAGACGCTCGCGGAAGGGCATTCTTGTTTACCTCGGGCAGCGTAGCACGCCGTGTGCGGGCATCTCAATACTTCTCGATGTGGCGTGCGGTGGTCACAAAATGGGCAAAGAGGAGAAGCCCTCGCCTTCCCGTAGATGCGCGCCGTTCTCAAATTCTCGTGACGTCACACGCCGGCGACCTTCCAGTTTTAGCTCCGAGAGCTGTACCCAGGTGTTTTCACCACACGCGACCAGCAGCTCGCCCGCTTGTTTCACGATCGCGCTGGGTTTGCCGTTTGCCGGACTGGGCTGCGCGTCTACCGGCATACCCCACACGTGGCAAAGCTGGCCGCGAAAATAAGTGAACGCGCCTGGCCACGGGTCGAGACCACGAATGCGATTGTAGATTTGCTCTGCCGTAAGGTTCCAATCGATCAAGCCACTCTGTTTCTTCAGGAGTGGAGCCCTCGTTGCCCGCGTGCTGTCTTGTGGTTGCGGCGTGATCCGCTGACCTTCGAGAGCTGCGAGCGTGTCCGCAACCAGCGGACCGCCGGCCTCGGCCATACGCTGCGACAGTTGCGACGCCAGCTCGCCGTCGGCTATGTTTATTTTCAGTTGCATCAGGATCGGGCCGGTATCCATAGCGGCGCTGACGTGCATCGTGGTTAACCCGGTCTCGCGTTCGCCGTTGATGATGGCCCAATTGATGGGAGCTGCGCCGCGATACTTCGGCAGTAGCGAAGCATGCAGGTTGACCCATCCGAGTCGCGGCAGGTCGATCATGCGCTGCGGAATAAACTGGCCATACGCAATGATTACTACCGCGTCCGGATGGAGCTTTTGAAGAAACTCAAAGGCTGCTTCTGAGGTGATTTTTTCGGGCTGAAAGACCGTGAGGCCGCGAGCGAGCGCCAATTGCTTTACTGGGGAAGCCGAAACCACTTCGCCTCGGCCCCGTGCCCGGTCCGGCTGCGTAATCGCCGCGACCACATCAAAGGCTGGGTCGGCGATAAGCCGCTTCAAGCTCGGCAGGGCAAAATCGGGGGTTCCACAAAAAACCAGCCGCAGAGCCATTATGGCCGCTTACCATTCCCCGGTTTTTCGCAGTTTGCGAATGCGACGCCGGATGAGGTCACGCTTGAGCAGGCTCAGGTGCTGAATGAAAAGCGTGCCATTCAGATGGTCGATCTCGTGGCAAAAAGCGCGCGCAAGAAGGTTTTCGCCACGCACTTCAAAGGAATTGCCAAAAGCATCCTGCGCGCGGATGGTGACGAATAGGGGGCGTGGAACGTTCCCGCGAAAGCCCGGCAGAGAGAGACAGCCTTCGTCTTCGCGCTGCTCGCCCTCTGCGGCAATGATATCGGGATTGGCGATAACGATCTTTCCCTCGGGATTCTTGCCGACCGTGGTGTCAATCACGGCGAGGCGTAAGCCAATGCCGATTTGCGGCGCCGCCAGGCCTACGCCCTGCGCGGCATACATGGAGATGAACATATCCGCGCATAGCTGGCGCATTTCGTCGTCAAACGTTTGCACGTTACGAGTCTGCTGTTCGAGCACCGGATCGCCATACTTCACGATCGGATAAATCTTCACGCCTTTGGGCAAAGCCGGACCGGCGGGTGGTTCGATCTCCTTCGCTTCGTCTTTCCTGGGTTTCGGGCTCATGCGTGCGGTGCGCCTCTTTGCTATGGTTTTGTGATCGGTGCGACGAATCGAGTCAATCGCCTCTTGATCTCTTCTAAAAATTCTTGAGCTGAAGCAAGTAGCCTTCGTAATTTCGCCGGATTTCGGCCAAAGAATCGCCGCCGAATTTTTCGAGAAATGCGCGCGCCAGCACGAAGCCGACCATGGCCTCGCCTGCGACTCCGGCCGCGGGAACCACGCAGACATCGGATCGCTCGTAAGCCGCGCGGACCTCTTCCTTCGTGACCATGTCCGCGGTCTTCAATGCCCGGCGTAAGGTCGAAATTGGCTTTAGATACCCGCGCACCACTACATCTTCGCCGTTTGTAATACCGCCCTCAAGCCCGCCCGCGCGGTTGCTCGGTCTGGTGAAATGCTTTGCTCCCGCGTCATAGCCGATTTCGTCTTGCACTTCCGAGC
This sequence comes from uncultured Acidobacteriota bacterium, assembly GCA_963703805.1. Lineage (GTDB taxonomy): Bacteria > Acidobacteriota > Terriglobia > Acidiferrales > UBA7541 > DASTCZ01. The sequence continues at coordinate 48,582 of CAVPFO010000004.1, forward strand.
CGTAGGAAGTGGCGGCGCGCACGCCGGAGCCGATTTCCACGGCCTTGACTGCTTGAATGCTCATAACGGCGGCGCCAAGTTGCGCGTCAAGCTTCTCGTCCCATTGCGAGTGCGAGCCGAGACCGGGCGGAACTTTGTGCGCAACGACTTCAAATATGCCGCCGACAGAATTGCCGTCGCGTAACACCTGGTCTACTTCCGCTTTCATTTTTTCCTGTAAATCTTGATCCACGCAGCGCAGCGGGGAGCTCAGATCGCCACAGACGCCGCGGATTTCCTCCCAGGATACCTGCCGTTCGAGCTGTATTTTGCCTACCGCAACGGTGTGGCTCAGGACTTCAATTCCGAAACCTGCCAGAAGGCATCGCGCCACCGCCCCGGCCGCCACGCGCGCAGCTGTCTCGCGCGCGGAGGCCCGCTCGAGAATGTAGCGGGCGTCATGAAGGTCAAATTTCAAGGAGCCGGCCAGATCAGCGTGGCCCGGACGTGGCGCGGTGAGCGACCGCCGCTGGTCCTCAGCGCCGGCAACGTCTTCGACGGGCAACGCCTTCTCCCAATTTGACCAGTCGCGATTCTCAATTCGCAACGCGATAGGTGCCCCAATGGTTTGGCCGTGCCGGATTCCCGCCAGAGCCTCCACGTGATCCTTCTCGATTTTCTGTCGACCGCCGCGGCCATAACCTAATTGCCTGCGTTGAAGTTCACGATTTACGTATCCAAGGTCCACCGGCAAACCGCATGGCAATCCGGAAATCCAGGCGATTAGCGCCTGACCATGCGACTCTCCGGCAGTGACGAAACGCAGCATGAATTTCGGCGCAATCCCTTTGAGTGTGAGTGCAGCCGCAAGTACGAAAAAGCGACGCCGCATTCTAGCAGATGCTGTCTCTGCAGGTGAGAGGGCCAGAGGAACGCGTCCACCGTGACCGCGCTACTTGACGCGCCTGTATCTGCAGGCTAGCTTTAGCTGGCCGGAGCCGCCGCGACCTCGATCGGCGTTTCCACCTGCGATGGTAACGCACGACGCCAAGCTCGTTGAAGCCGAAGAACCCAAACCACGGCCCGCGCTGTTCCGCGCCTTGACGGAAATCCTAGCGGCAATTCAGGACTACTCCATCTTCGCTGCCCGTGGATTCGTTGCTATCTTCACGCCCCCGCAATATGTGCAAGATTTGCTTGAGCAGATGGACGTGATTGGCGTCGGCTCGGTCCCCATCGTGCTCGTGACGGGCTTTTTTATCGGCGCGGTCCTCGTGCTTCAGACGGCCTCGCAGTTTGCCCGGTTTGGTCAAACCGCGCTGACAGGCGATGCGGTGTCTCTTGCTTTGGTGCGCGAACTTGGGCCGACGATTACCGGTCTACTGGTGGCTGGGCGCAACTCGTCGGGGATGGCGTCGGAGCTGGGGTCGATGTTAGTCACCGAGCAGGTGGACGCTATGCGGGCGATGGGCACCGATCCGGTGCGTAAGCTCGTCGCGCCGCGTGTTTGGGCCACGATCTTAATGCTCCCGCTGCTTACAGCGATGTCCGATTTCGTAGGGCTCTTTGGCGGCTACGTGATGGGCCACTTTACGCTGCAACTGAGCGCCGTAGAATTCTGGACACGCGCGATCGATGCACTGGATTTTTCGGACTTGATGCAAGGATTGACGAAACCGCTCTTCTTCGGGTTTATTCTCGCAACCGTGGGCTGTTGGAAGGGCCTTACGGTGCGCGGAGGCACGCAGGGCGTGGGCCGCGCAACCACGCAGGCTGTCGTGTACGCTTCCGTTGCGATCATTTCATCGGACGTGGTGCTCACCAAACTGATGCTTTATCTTGCCGGTCGCGTGATCTAGTGCCATACACACCCTCAATCGCACAATTGCATCTATAATTCAGAGCCGATGAGTGCGGAGCCCTCCGTCCAACCGGTCGTCGAATTTGAAGACGTGCGCCTCGCTTTTGACGAAGGCGAGATCCTTCGTGGACTTTCCTTCCGCGTTGCTCCGCATGAGACAAAAGTATTTGTCGGCGAAACCGGCACCGGCAAAACCGTGGCGATGAAGTTGGCGGCAGGACTGCTGCGCGCAGATTCTGGCAAAGTGATCGTTCTGGGCCAAGAGCTAGGGTCGCTCACCGAGGCGGAATTGCTCTCTTTTCGACGCAAGATCGGATTTGTGTTTCAGGAAGGCGCTCTATTTGATTCCATGAACGTGGCGGACAATGTGGCTTTTCGTCTCCGCGAGGAGGATGTGGACGAAGAGGAAATCGAGCAGCGCGTGCGCGAAGCGCTGCGTTTTGTGGAGCTCGAATCGTCGCTCGACCAAATGCCCGGCGATCTTTCGGGTGGCATGCGCAGACGCGTTTCCATTGCGCGCGCTCTGGTGAGCCGGCCGGAATTGGTGTACTACGATTCGCCGACCGCGGGGCTTGATCCCGTCACGTCACAAACGATCATCACCTTGCTTCTGCGATTGCGAGACCTGCAAGGAGTGACCGCACTGCTCGCCACACAACGGCTGCAGGATGCGTTTGCGATGGCGAACTACCGCTTTGATAAAGAGAGCAATCGCGTGGTGCCGCTCCATCCTAAAGGAGCAGCCGCAGCAGCACCGTCGAAGAATGGTGTCGGCCCCACGACTTTTCTTTTCTTTCGCGAGGGCCGGGTCTATTTCGAAGGCGCCCCGCAGGAAGTTCTGGACGCGAAAGATCCGTACCTGAGGAAGTTTTTGGTGTAAGTCGTTCTCGTGATGGGAAGTTTGTGTGGACATAAGATTGCTTTGAACGCCGTACGAGGAGGGTGTGGCAATGCCGCAACGTAAGCAGTTGAGCTGGAGTGAACTGCGGGTGGGCGTGTTCGTCCTTTTGGGAATCGCGCTGGTGGTAGTGGCCATCTTCTACGTAACCAGCAGTGCAGGGATGTTTTCGGCGAAGTATCGCCTAATGACCTACGTTCCTGAAGTCGAAGGGTTGGATGCGGGCGCTAATGTGACGCTCAATGGAGTCGTTGTCGGACACGTAGACCAAGTGCGCGTGAACCCGCTCAACCTGCCTCCGAATCCCGCGCGAAGCGTAGAAATCATCATGCGGCTTAGCAAGAAGTATCAGCCGGATATTCGCAGCGATTCCAGGGTTACGCTCGAAACCGAAGGGCTGCTAGGAAATCAATACGTGAATATCAGCAGGGGTTTTACCGGCACCGTTCTGATGGCCAACCAGGAGGTGCCGAGCGCCGCGACGCAGGGGATGAAGCAGATCGAGGAGCGCGGCGCCGAACTCGCCGAAAACCTCAATACCTTGGCGCAGCAGGTAAATGGCATCGTTACCGACGTAAACAACGGCAAGGGCACGCTCGGTAAATTGCTCAACGACGATTCCGTATACAACCACCTCAACTCGGCGACGGAGCGGATTGACTCGATGATCGCGGGCGTTCAGGGAGGCCACGGCACGTTGGGTAAGTTGGTTGGCAACGAGGATCTCTACAACAAAGTGGACAGCGTGACCGGCCGGGTGAATGACGTTCTGGCCGCCGTCCAGCAGCAGAAGGGGTCGCTCGGCAAGCTCATCTACGATCCCACGCTGCACGAGCAAGCCACCGCGTTGATGCAGAAGGGAACCGCGATGCTTGACGACATACACGCCGGCAAAGGCACACTCGGCAAGTTGGCCACCGACGATACGCTGTTCCAGCAGTGGAAGCAGACCGGATCGAATCTTGCCACCTTAACGGCGAAATTGAATTCAGATGAGGGGACCACGGGCAAGCTCTTCAATGACCCACACCTGTACGACAACATCACCGGGCTTACGGGGGACATGCGGGTGTTACTGGACGACTTCCGGAAGAACCCCAAGAAATTCCTAAGCATTCGGCTGAATATTTTCTGAAGCGATGGTTACGCTACTAGAGGGTGGGGCTGCTGGGTACACGGCTGAAAGTCATCCATCGCCACATGCGTTGTAGCGAATCGGGCTGCAAGAGCACGATTAGCGCCGTGGCCAAAAGCGTGGTGAATGCGGAAGCCGCCAGGATTCCACGTGGGCCGAGGCGCATCCACTCTGACGCCGCGTAGAACGCGGCCGACGCCAACCCGATTCCGATCCAGGAGATTAGATTTGCCGCGGCGATCACGGCTCCGCGGCGATCCTTGGCGGGACGCTTCTGGATCAGAGCGTTGACCGGGACCGCAAAGAATCCCGCGAAAAACCCCAGCATCGCGAGCAGCGCCAAGGCCGAAAGAAAATGCAGTCCCGGCAGTGCCAAACCCGCACAAAAGGCCGCCATTCCCAGCGCCCCCAGCGGCACCAAGCCGTATTCGATCTCCGCACCCGAGGCGTAACCCGCCGCCAAACTTCCCAGGCCGATTCCGAGCGCCAGTGCCGCCTGCAGATAGCTAGTGCGAACCTGCGTGAGGCCTAGCACATCGGTTCCGTAAACGACCACCACCAGCAACACCAGCGCGCCCAAATACCAGAAATAGGTGTTGGCGAGGACCGCCAGGGCGAGCAGCCGGTCACGCCGCATCTCGCCGATCTGTGCCCACACGTCGCCAATAAAATTCACGCGATAGATTTTGTGCGGAGCGGCGGCCGGAACACGGGTGATGGTGTAGCTCGTCGCTAAACCCAGCAGCGAGATCGCCAGCAAGATAAATCCGGACCATTGTTGCCTACCGCCGAACGTCTGTGAGAGAAACGCGCCGGCCATGGTGCCGGTGATCGAGGCGAGAAACGTTCCCAGCTCGATGATCCCGTTGCCCCAGGAAAGCTCGGCAGAGGGAAGCAGCTCGGGCAGCAACCCATACTTCGAGGCGCCAAAAAGCGCGGCCTGCGTGCAGATCAAAAAGATCGCGGCGAACTGGATGGAAAGTTTGTGAAACGCGAGGCCGATCAACGCCAGCAGCATTACGGCGATTTCCAGATATTTTGTGCCAATGGTCACGCTGCGCTTGCTGTAGCGGTCGGCCAAGTAACCGCCCGTCATTGAAAATAGAATGAACGGGACGGCGAAGATGATTCCGACGAACGAGATGAGCCGGTTGCGCAGCTCGTGCGGCAGCGCCATCCCCAAAATCAAGTAGATCACCAGGTTTTTGAGGGCGTTGTCGCTAAAAGCTCCCTGAAACTGGGTGACGATCAAACTCCAGAAGCCGGCGCGCCAACCGCTTATGTTTGTCGCGATTACGCCACGTGCTTCTATTGTGTTCTGCGTTGGGCGAGTTGGCGTCACAGGGTTGGCTCTGGTGATGAGTCAGCAAAATCGCGAATCAATCCGAAAAGCAAAGGCCGAGCGTATGCCCGGCCTTCCCTGACCAGCTCGTTACAGACCTATTTTTAGTGCGACGCGTGGCCCGGCATCGGGCCCATCTCTTCTCCGGCATCCGCGTTCTTGGCCGGCGCGGGCATCTTTCTGCCGGCGTTGAGGTGGTCGTAATTGAGCGCGGCATTCAGTACGAGCATAAAGCTGCCCTTGGTCTCCTGTCGCCACATGGGATTATTCGCGAAGAAGACGACGTGTCCCCGTCCTACCGGGATATCCACCACGGCGGGCGATTCGGCCAGAGCCTGCGCCCCATCCAACATGCCGCTGACCCATAGACCAGAAGCCGGCGCGAATCGGAGCACCACACGCGGCCACAAGTCGGCTGGAGGAATCGCATACTGGGGCACCTCCGGATTTACATAAAGCTCCTGCTCCGCGCGTGTCCGGTGCGGTTCAGGAGGCGGGGGATCCCAAGGCCGCCCTTGCGGAATGCCGGGGTCGCTCGCAGTTCCACGTCCGCTCGGCCGCCCTTCGCCGCCTTCTCCGCGTCCGCCACCGCCGCCGAATCCGCCGCCCAGCAGCGACACGCGGAATATCGGTGCGCTGTTGTAGTAGACGCCCAGATGATCATCGTAGCCGTACGCGATCGGGCTGAGCTTATCTTCCACATCTGCATTCAGCACTGAACCGCGCACCTGCAGTTGCCCGGAAGGCACAATGGAAATTCCCGAGGTAATGCCCATCTCGATAGGCAAGGCCGACGTGCCGGTGATCGGAATGAATAGGCCGCCATCGTCAATGAACTTCTGCAGGTGAGCGACGCCTTCAAACTCGATGCCGCCGCGCATGTCGTCGGTCGAGTCCACAACGCCGAGATTTGGAGTGAGATCGGTCTTCTTCCAGGGGATCGGGCCGCCGATATCGTTTCCGTTTGCGTCCACGCGCTTCGGAATGCCGTGGAGCAGATTGGGCACGCCGCCTCCGGGCGGGAAGATGATCACGTCAAACTTATCGCGCAAGTTGTTGGTGTCACGAATCGCGTGCACGTCAATGTACGTATAGGGCACCTTCATTTCCTCGAGCGCAAGCCGGAACCAACCCTCCTGCTGCGTGGTTTGCCAGGTGTGCACGATCGCGATGCGCGGTACCGCGAGTGCATGCTGCGCTACGGAAATGTCCGCGTCGGTAGCATCCACGCGCAAGCCCAGTTCATGCGCGGCAGTATCCAAGCGTGACTTCAAATCGCCGGGATTTCCTGCGCTGGCGATGATGAAAGAACCGGCGTTGTAGTGTTTGCCTCCGGCGTCAAACGCGGCTTCAGCGGCATTGATCTTCGCATCCTTGAGCTGAAACCGCAGAGTTGCCAGCTCCGGCTCGGCATTCGCATTGATCAGGTAGTATTTGCCGCCGGTGCCGGCGACGCTGCCTTCCGCGCGAACCTCGCCGGTGATCAGCGTCATGGGCGCCTTCAAAATAGAGGTGTCCGTGATGCGTTGCGTTTTCACGTTGCGCAGCGGACCGAGCGTCCAGCCGGTGTCGTCGTAAGGCGAAGGATCGTGCACATTGTAATACTGCGTATCGAGCAGCATATCCGTGATGCGGCTGTAGGGTTGGTCCATGCGGATGATGTAGCTGCCTGCCGGAATCGTCACGGGCTGCTTGCTGGGAGCTGCTGGTGTTGCGCCGGCGTCGTCAGCTTCGGATGAAGCGCCCTCGCGTGCTGCGCCGCCTCGACCTCCCCGTCCGCCACCGGGGCCGCGCCCTCCACTTGCGTTGCCGCCCGCCGAAGGTGGCTCGCTGACCGTAACTGCTTGATCGAGGCGATCCACTTCCGAACCTTGTTCCTGAAGCAAATGTGCCAATTGCGCGGCCAGCGCGGGGCGCTTCCCGTCATTCAAAATGGCCCAAGCTGCCGGGCCCTCGTTGAGCGGCTTTTCCACGCTGCGCTTGCTCTTCAGGTAAAAGTTGTGCAGGAAATCGGCGCCGTTCGTCGCGGTGAAATCCATGGCAAAGAGCACACCGCTCTCTTCGTAGTTCGTGTTGTCGCGCATGGACCATTTGAACTTGGCTAGCGGCGGATTCTCGCGATACCACTGGAGAGAAGTCTCCGAGGGAGAAAGCGTGCGGTCTTTCGTATCTGCGCCGCCATTGCCAAACGTCTCATAGAACCTGCCGACGGCGTTGTGGCCGTTGGCAATCATGAGCATGTAATTCGGCGCCCAACCGTCAAAGAAGCCGTGTGTCCAGACTCCGGGCACGCCTCGTGCGGTGAAATTCTCGATTTCGTGATAGGCCATCTTCTGCCATTCGCTCACCACGATGGGATCGAACCAGGCGTTATAAGGACCTGTGCCCGTCATCGTGTAGAGAAAGGGCTCGGACTCGTGCAGATCGTGGACCACCGTCGCGTGCCAATCAAACATGGTTTTAAGCTGCTCTTTGGAAAGAGCCAGCGCCATGTCGATGGCGTCACGATTGTTGTCGTGCTGAACGTAGTGTCCCCAGTAGATCAGGTTGGGAGCGGGCTGATTGGGATGCGCTTTGCTGTAATTGTAGACGTCCACTTCGCGGTCGCGTCCATCCACTTCCAGCACGGGAGTAATCAGGACGACGGAATTCTTGCGGATATTCTCGATCAGCGGGGAATTTTCCACGGCCAGGCGATAGGCCAGCTCCATCAGCATTTCCGGTGAGCCGGTTTCGGGGGAATGGATGGAGCCGACGAGCCAGTAAAATGGTTTCGCCTCGGAAATTAGCGTGGCGGCTTCGGCGTCATTGGTTTTACGCGGATCGGCCAGCTTCGCGTTGATGTCTTTCAGGTGGTCCAAATTTCTCATGTTGGCGTCGTCGCTGACGGCCACCAGCATGAACTCGCGTCCTTCCTCGCTCTTTCCGGTGGTGAAGACTCTTACTCGCGGCGTGGCGGCAGCGAGCGCGCGATAATAGCGATAGATGTCCTTCGTGTATGTCAGCTTGTTGGGAGCGCCGATCACGTAGCCGAGCACTTTTTCGGGAGTCGGGATCGTCGCCGAGGCCGGCAAATGGTCCACAAGCTCGGTGGTGAAGTATTTCTCGGTCGTATACTCCCGAATCTTGGCGGTGTAATCCTCATCGACGGGCTGCGAGGTCGCTGGGGCTTTGGCGCTGCTTTTATCCTTCGCGGCGGGATTGGGTTTTTTGTTTTTGGTATTCGCCGCCGCTACCAGCGCGATTCCGAGCACTGCTATTGAAAGCAACAGACTAAACACGGTTTTGTTGCGCACCGCGTCTTCACGATTCCTTTTGCCACGCTGATTTGCCACACGGGCCTCCCGGAGACCTACGCTAAGATTGCAAAGATCGTAGCCATGCGTGCCACTGCTTACCGCAGAATGGTTGGCGTTGCAAGATATAACGCTGCTCGAAAAAGATTAGACGAAAGCGCCGCGCCGGCCGGTTACCAGACCAGCGGCAATAGCCCCAGAATTGCCAGCAACACCAGCAACGCGAGCGATTGTACTCCGGTGTGCCGGTCAGAGAAGCTGTAAGCGTAAATCCCTTTAATGAGATTGTTCGTTGCCGCGGCGATGCTGATGGCGATGGCCGCCACGGCGATCGGCGTGAGCGAACCCGCGGATTGCGTCAACCCCAGGATAAACGGGTCCACATCGCTTACGCCCATCACGCCGGCAAGCGCGTACAGGCCTGCATGGCCGAGATAGGCCAGGGCGAGGTGCGTTACGTACAACACGGCCACGAATATGACGCCGAAAAGCAGCGCCGCGCTCACCTCGAGCGGGTTTGCTTGCGCCGGAGGGGTCACCGGCACGGTGCTCTTCGGTTGCGGCAATCGCGTCCAGATCCAGCCGCCGAACATGCCCAGACCGGCCAGCAACAGAAAAGGCCAGCGCAACCGCAGCAGCAGCGGATGGCTGAAGATGGCAATTAGCGCGAGCAGTCGCAGATACATTACGCCGGAGGCCACGAGCGTCGATCCGGCATACAGATGCGGTTGCTCAGCGGTCTTCGATTTTTTTGCCAGCACGACCGTGGTGATCGTGGACGAGTACGCGCCCCCGAGCAGCGCAGCGAGCAAAACTCCGCCGCGTCCGCCCGTGACTTTCTGCAGGATGTAGCTGCCATAGGAAATCGCGCTGACGGCGGCCACTACCAGCCACGTCTTGAACGGATTAAAGCCGAAGCTGCCGAACGTGCGGTTCGGCACGATCGGCAGAATCACGGCGGTGAGCAGAAGGAATTTTGCGAACGTGAGGACTTCTTCGCCCGGCACGCGCGTGGTGAGGCCTTCCAGCGCTTCTTTAAGCTCGAGCAGTACCACCGCGATCACGGTGAGCGTGGTGGCGATCCAATATTCCTCGCGATAGACGAGCGCGCCAATCGCATATGTCACCAGGCCGGAAATCTCCGTCGTCATGCCCGCGAGGGCGGAGCATTCGAGCTTGTGCTTGTAAGAAAGCCACAAGAATGCGCCGACGACGGCCAACCCGACCCCGGGCAGGGCTAAGGTGCCGCCGGATAGCAGCATCAGCGCGTAGCCGAAGAGCCCGATCAGCGGAAACGTGCGCACACCGCCAAAGCCATAGCGGTCAGCGGCGACCTTGTGTTCCTCGCGCTCGAGCCCAATCAGGAACGCAAGAAACAGCACCAGCAGGACCTGCGCCCCTTCTTTGGGGATGATCTGAAAAAGGGTATTCATAGCGGCGGAATGGCCGCGGGGATTCTGCGCTTTCTAGCGCGGCAAGACAAGGGGAAGGGCCGAGGAGCGAGCCCTCGCCACAGGCATCACGATAATACCGTATCGAACTGAACCCTGGTTCCGAAGGAAAGCCCCGGGGCGACCGGGCGCAAAATACGGGCCGGGTCGCCCCGGGCTACAGCGCGGGGAGGCAGCGCATGCAAAAGCGTGCCAAGTCTTGTGCGTGCCGGCTTAGATCGGCGTGCAGACCGACTTCACCTCAGTGTAGGCCTCAAGGACTTCGTGGCCCATCTCGCGGCCCCAGCCGGATTGCTTGTAGCCGCCAAAGGGAAGCGCGGCGTCGAAGACGTTGTAGCAATTGATCCACACCGTGCCGGCGCGAAGTTGCGACGCGATGCGGTGCGCCTTCTGAATGTCGCGCGTCCAAACGCCCGCCGCAAGGCCATAGATTGAGTCATTGGCCTTGGCAATCAGGTCGTCCAGGTCGCGGAACGGAATCGCGGTGACCACCGGCCCGAAAATCTCCTCGCGGACCACTTTCATCTTGTCATTGGTATTCACCAGCACGGTGGGTTTCACGAAATAGCCTTTGGTGCCTGCGCGGCTGCCGCCGGTGACGGCCTTCGCGCCCTCGGCCAATCCCGATTCGAGAAATCCGCAGACCCGCGTGAGCTGTTCTTCCGAGACGAGCGGGCCCATGTCGGTGGAAGGATCGAGTCCTGGGCCCACGCGAATTTTGCTGGCGCTGTTGGCGACGCCTTCGACGACCTTGTCAAAAGATTTCTGCTCGACGTAAAGCCGCGAGCCCGCGCAGCAGCACTGCCCGTGATTGAAAAAGATCGCGCTCGCCGCGCCGGGAATCGTGGCGTTCATATCCGCATCATCGAGCACGATGTTGGGAGACTTGCCGCCCAATTCAAGCGAGACCTTTTTCAAATTTCCGGCGGCGGCTTGCAGAATCAGCTTGCCCACTTCGGTGGATCCGGTAAACGCGATCTTATCTACTTGTGGGTGCGCAGAAAGCGCCGCCCCGGCCGTCTCGCCAAAGCCCGGCACGATATTCACCACGCCATCGGGAATGCCCGCTTCCTGGATCAATTCACCCAGGCGCAGCGCGGTCAGCGGAGTTTGCTCGGCAGGTTTGAGCACCACAGCGCAGCCGGCTGCGAGCGCCGGTCCCAGCTTCCATGCCGCCATCAGCAGCGGGAAATTCCACGGAATAATTTGCCCCGCCACGCCGATCGGCTCGCGCAGCGTGTAAGCGAGGTACTTGCCCTTGGAACCGCCCGCCGAGATAGGAATCGTGTTGCCTTCGATCTTTGTGGCCCAACCGGCCATGTACCGGAAGAGGTCCACGGCGAGCGGTACGTCGGCCACGCGCGCCACGGTCAGCGGCTTGCCATTGTCGAGGCTTTCGAGCTGCGCGAATTCCTCGAGATGCTGTTCGAGCAGGTCGGCCAGTTTCCAGATCATGCGTCCGCGCTCGGAGGCGCTGATTTTGGACCACGGTCCGCTGTCAAACGCCGTGCGCGCGGCTTGTACCGCGCGGTTCACATCCTCGCGATCGCCTTCGGCGACTTTGCAAATCACTTCGCCGGTGGCGGGGTTGTAGGTGTCAAAGCTTTTGCCGGAGGCGGCTTCCACCCACTTGCCGTTGATCAGCATTTTTTGTTGCTTCGCGATATAGCGCGACACTTTGTCGGTCAGTTGCACGGGAGATGTTGCGGTAGCCATTGTCGTTTTCTCCTTTAGCGTTTGAATTTCGTATTTTTCGTGGATACGGTGGATCGGAAATTGTGGTACGGCGCAAACGGAAGCCGCCAATCGCGTCCCGCGATCGGTTGGTCACCCGATTGTGTCCGTCGCGGATGGAGCGCATGATTCAAATTCGGCCTGCGCGAAATGCCGGCGCAGCGTAAGAAGGGGAGGGCGTCGCCCGAACTCGAAGAATCTCAGATACAAGCATCGCCAGCAGGCATCATAGTGCCCCGAGGGATGATCTTGCAACGGCGGTGAGGAACGTTACGCGAGGGAAGTGCCGGGCCGAAGCCCGGCGCTACATGCCGCTAGCGCGGCGGACAAGTTGCGGCTAAAATGGTGCCCCACGCCGGAGTGGCGGAACTGGCAGACGCGCGAGACTCAAAATCTCGTAACCGCAAGGTTGTGGGGGTTCAAGTCCCTCCTCCGGCACCAATTTTCCGCTGTGCCCGCAAAGGGCACGGCCGGAGCCGTGCCCTTGTTGTCCTCGCGAGCCGGGTGCGCGATCCGGGCTCGTATTTTATTCCTGTCGGGGAGCCGCCATAGCAGGCCTCATTTGACAGGCGGGCGACGCTAGTTCGACCTCGTCCAATCGTCGGTGGCCATGGTCTTGCCTTCCTTGGTTCGCAGCTCGATCTTCTGGTAGGTGAACTCGAGCTCTTCTTGATTGCCACCGGCTTTGCGGACGGCGCCGATCATGGCGTCTTCGAGGTGAATCTGCTTGGTGATTTCGCCACGCGCATTCACATAAGCAATATCCACGGTGGCGAAGTGCTTGCCGCTAGCGCACATTTGCGCGAGCTTGGGAGAAGCGGAGTCCACCTCGCGGCGAATGGTGATGGGCTGATGCTGTCGCCGGCCGGTGGCCAGTCCGCTGGCGGCATCGCGCGATGCCGCGACGTTGTACGCCACGCTAGAAACGGGCACCCAGCCGTCCCACTGGCCGCGCCCCTCTCCCTTGATTTGCTGGCCGTTCTCAATTTTCAGATAGGCGTCAACGGCGGCGCTGGCCGGGGACGCCGTCGCGATGAGACAGGTTCCGAGAACAAGAGCCGTTAGCAACGCGATTCTGCGAGCTTTCATTTGTGTCCTCCGAAAAGGATTGGACTGACCAGTAAAGATGGGAAACGTAAACTGATCTTACCGCGAAGCGCGGCGTATTTTATGGAGGAGCAACTGCGTGTAGCGAAACAGCAACCTGGGAAGCGCACGACAATCCCGAATGGCGCAAATTCATTGTCTCCTGCCCGCTTCCAGCGTAGGATGCGCGCATCCGAGCTTGGCGTCGGGAATCCTGGTTCAATCGTGAATGCTTTGCGTGGCGCTGCGGAGGCATGCAATGAAGCGTCTTTATCCCGTTTGCTTGTTTACGATGGCTTGCGTTGCGGGCGTTTCTCTCCGCGCGCAGAGCAGTAGTCCTGCGCAAGCATCATCGCCTAGCGATACCACATCGTCTGCCAGGGTTTGGAACGCCCCGGACGCCGCGCATCCGCCCCTTCATCCGCGACCCGTGGCGACCTTCTCGATCGTGGCCACCGATCCTGCCAACGGAGACATGGGCGTAACGGTTGCCTCGCGCTACTTTTCCGTGGGCTCGGTGGTCCCTTGGGCGGAGGCAAGCGTCGGAGCCGTGGCCACGCAAGCAGACGTGAACGTGGGCTACGGTCCCAAAGCCATCAGGCTCTTGGAGCAGGGACTTGCCGCGCCAGACGTGCTCAAGCGGCTCATCGCGGAAGATACTTTCGCTGGTAAGGATGGCCGCCAGGTGGCCATCGTGGACGCGCAGGGTAATATCGCCACCTATACCGGGCCGAACGCTCCGCATTGGGCGGGCGACCGCCAGGGCAAAACCTGGTCCGCGCAAGGCAATATCTTGGTGGGGCCACAAGTGCCCGAGTCCATGGGCAAAGCGTTTGAGGCCACGCAAGGCGAGCTCGCGGAAAGGCTTTACGCCGCACTCAAAGCTGGCGACGCTGCAGGTGGCGACGCGCGCGGGAGGCAATCGGCATCCATGCTGGTGGTGCGCAAGCAAGGCGGCCGCAACACGAACAACGATCGATACATCTACATTAACGTGGACGACAATCCGAATCCGTTTGCCGAATTGCGCCGCCTGCTCGATCTGAACCTGGCCTACAACTACCAGGATCAGGGGTTCAAGCTGCTTGACAGCGGCAAAGTGCAGGAAGCGCGTGATTCCATCGCCAAGGCCGTGCGCTATTCGCCAAACGAGTCCGATGGCTACATGAGCTTGGGGTTTATCGAGTACACGCTGGGACACAAGGATGAAGCGCTGCGCAATTTGCAGAAGGCCAAGAGCATGGACCCGAAGTTCGAAGGCCAGTTTAAGGCCGAGGTGGATTTCGAGCCGGCGTTTAAGAAAATTTTCAATGACTCGGACTTCATGCAGAAGCTGTTTCCGAGGAACTGAGCCGTATTCAGCGCATCCGTGATTCGCGGTACGATTAGCCCATGGGCGTTCCGCTCGGCGATCCTCTGGCCAAGATCAAGCAGAAATTTCACGAGGAAATTCTCGCGCTTTCGCACGAGCTGACCGTGGACCTGCCGAAAGAGATCGCCAAGGCGCGAGCGCACGGCGATCTGAAAGAAAATGCCGAGTACAAATACGCCAAGCAACGCCAGCGCCAAGTGCGCGGGCGTCTGCGCTTTCTGCGCCGGCGCATGGGCGACATTTGCGTCTCCGACCTGTCCCACCTGCCGAAGGATAGCGCCGGCTTCGGCTCGCGCATTTTGCTGCTCGATCTGAAGAGGAAAGCGAAAGTGGAATACAAGATCGTGATCGCCGAAGAGGCTGACGCCGCCAAGGGCATGATCACGGCGGCATCGCCCATCGGCAAGGCGCTGCTGAACCACAAGGTGGGCGATCAGATCGAAGTGAAAACGCCGGCCGGAATCAAAAAGTTCAAGCTGCTGCGCCTGAAAACGATTTACGAAGAAGCGGAGTGATCCCAGATTTCAAACGAACCGGTCCTCAGGCTACTGTTTCGCCGGCCCGCATCCTCCGCGCAAATAAGCCAGTTGCTTCGTCGGGTCCGTGATCTGCGCGCGAAACGTCTTCGAGAAATCCTTCGTCAGCACGGAGCCTTCAAAGTCATACACGTTTCCCGCGCAATCAAGGTTGCCATCGAAGTTATAGAGCGCGTAGGTAGTCACCGCGCCGCCGCTAAAGCGCGTCTTCGTACCGAAAATATTGCCCTGCTTGGCCACCGAGCCGCCGGACTCGAGCGCCTTCAGCCACAGAATGTGCTGCCATAGCGATCCGGTCGAGGCGCTGCCGTCCAGGTTTACGCCGATCGCCCGCGCCAAGCCGTCTGCGGTGAGCGCGGAAGCCAAGTGCGTTGCGAGTCCCGCAGGCGATTCCGGCGGCGTGCTGCCGGTAGCCGGAGCGCGGGCTGCGCCTCCTCCACTCGCTGACGCTGGAGGGGGATTCAGCGACCCGATGAATTGGTCGATCGACGTGATCACGCTGCCGATCTCTGCCGCTTCGGTTTGCTGTTCCTTCGGTTCCGCATCTTTTTTCCCTTGTAGGCAACTGCGCGACGCAATGATCTTTGCGAGGTTGGAAAGATATGGTGAATTCGCGGAATCAGCGCCGCCCAAAGCGTAGGGGCTATAAATCTCCGGGATTAGCACAGCGATGCGCAGCGCCCTGAGCTGCCTGGCCACGCCGTTCATCAAAGCTTGATCGTGAATGGTTCCCGTGACCGGTGAAATGGATTCGGTAGTGGCAAACATTCCTAGAACCGCTTGCGCCATCGGCAGCATCTGCCCTTCGGGGGTGGCTTTCGCGGCGGCCGCCACCGGAAGTCCGCGTGTCTTGATCTGCGGCGCGGTCTCCGGCGGACAAAACTGGTTGGCCCTGGTTTCCAGCGCGATCATCGAGGCCATGTCCGCGCGCCACAATTGAAAGTCAGAAAATACCGTGGTCTCCGAGGAAACGATCACGATTCCAGCACCCGGATCGGCGTTGGCCCGAATGGTGCACGGCGCGTTTTCCGTGGGAGGGCCGATTTCTCCGCCAAACAGATGCCGCGCGATATCGCACGCCACCGCTTCGCTATTTGCCTGCAGCGACTTGTACGTCAGCATCTCGGTCTCGATGGAGAAGCCTAGTTTTGGTTCGCTCGAGTCCGCACTTCCGCCGGACGAGCCTGATTTTGCGGGAGGCGTCCCGGAAGATTGCCCCGAAGCAACGGGCGAAATCATGGAGAAAATCAGCAGCAAGCGCGCAAAAAACTGGATGGTTTGTTTCATCTGGGCTTTCATCGGGGCACCTGCTTAGACGAGCGGTGAACAATCTACCACAGAAGCTAGATTTTCAGCGTTTTTGCTTACTGCAGCGGGCCACGCATCCGTGCGTGCAGCACCTCGATACGCGCGTCCGAGCCGACGAAGAGGTTCGCAGGAAATTTCCGGTAGTACATGATGTGATTGAAGATGTTTTCCTCGTCGCTGTAGTTCAGCGCCATCCCTGCCAGGTATTGTAGCCGCAGGTTGCTGTCGCGATTGATCTGCGCTCCGGCGAGCCAGGGTTGCAGGTCCTGCTGCTGGCCGGCGTAAATCGCGAGCAAATCAATGGTGGAGTTGACGCCTACCCCACGCAGCGATTGCACCACGCGCTGATAGTCGGCGCGATTCAGGCGCTGGTCGAGCGCGTCTAGATTGATCGTCATCGGCTCGGCCTGCCCCAACATAAAGACGTCGTAACCCTTGCCGTCGGCGGTGTTGGCCCACACCGTGGCATTCGGAAAGACGGAGAAGAATGTGGCGATCTCGCTCTTCACCGTGTCTTCATCGCTTTCATAAAGCGGCACCCATTGCGTGACGATCCCGCCCGGGTTTAGGTGCTTTTTCACCAGCTCAAAATACTCCTTCGAGTAAAGCGTCGCGCTGCCTTTTACCCAGGGGTGGATCGGGTCGGAGGTGATGATGTCGAATTTCTCTGGAGTGGTGAGCACGAAGTGGCGCGCGTCGTCGTAGACGATCTGCGTGCGCGGATCGTTCATCACGTTGTAGTTTTCATTGCCGAAGTATTGTGTAGCTACCGGCGGGATCAGCTTTTCCATTTCGCAGATCACGATGCGCTGCACTTCCGGATGAACCACAAACGTGCCCGCCGTGACGCCCGCGCCAAATCCCACCACCAGCACTTTCTCCGGATCGGGATGCAAGAGTGCCGGCATGTGGCCGAGCATGCGCTGCAGCCGCATGTCGTAAGGCTCCGTGGAGGCTTCTACCTTGCCGCTCACGTGAAATTGTGTGGCACCATCGCTCCACACGGAAATCGCAATCGAGGAGTTCATACCTTCGCCGGTGTAGAGCACATGCGCGCTGCTGGATGACGTCATGATCCGGCGTCCCCAGGCAATCAGATCCGCCGGAATCGGCGAGACGCCCCACGCCAGAAACGCGGCGAGGACCATGGCGGCCACCAGCGACACCGCGCCATCGATCGAGCGCAGCGCCCATGCCAGCGGAGCCAACACTACCAGCGCCGCCAGCGCGGCGATCACGATCAGGATACGCTCCGCTTGCTGCGTGCCAACCCACGGAATCAGAATCATGCTGAACGCCAGCGCCCCCAGGATGGCTCCCGCCGTATTCGCGGCGTAGATGCTACCCACGAGTTCCGCTGAATCGCGCTCGCGTGGCGCCGCAGCCCCAAGCGCCAGCGGGAAGCTAGCGCCCCAAAACAGCGTTGCTGGCAGAATCCCCCAAATCGTTCGAGCCAGATCGATCTGGAATGTGTACCACGGACTCGTCGAGAGCAGCGGGCTGATCGGCCAGAAGGGAATCGACTTCGCGAGCATCAGCGCAGTCCACGCGATGCTGCCCACCAGCAGCAATTGGCAATAGCCGAGAGCTGCTCGTCCGTTCACTCGGCGCACGAGCCACGATCCTGCGCCGCTTCCGGCAGCCAGGCCAACCAAAAAGACTGCCAGAATGATCGAGAAAGTGTAGACCGTTGCGCCCAGCAGCAGGCTCAGCAGGCGTGTCCAGACCACCTCCGCACCCAAAGCCGAGGCGCCGGAGAGCGCAATGGCGATGTAAACCGGCCAGACGGCGAGCGACGCATCGTTTACATTTTCAGATGGTGCCTGCGATTGCGATGAGACGTCATCCACAGCACCTTCATCCGGCAAACTCGATTGCTCCGGCGTACGCGAAACCAGAAAGAGGCTGGCCAGCGCGACGATTCCGTTGATCGCCACTGCCACAAACGTGGCCACCCCCATATTGAAAACTCGAAGCAGGTAAAATCCCGCCAACAAGCAGCCAAACACGGCTCCGACCGTATTGCCGCCGTATAGCAAACCCATCCAAGAGACGCCCCGCCGCGTTGTTTGTATCCAGAGCGAAATAGCGGGCAGGGAAGCGCCCATCAGGAAAGTGGGAGGCAGCAGACAGATCCCGCAGATCAACGCGCGAAAAAGAATCGCGGACATGCCGTGGCCCACCGCCGCCACATAGACATAATCCACCAGCGGTATCGCCAGCAGTTCCAGCAATCCGCAAGCTCCGATGGCAAGTTCGATTAATGCGTAGACACGCAGCGGGTGCTGCTCGCGCGCGAACCGGAGGTGAGGCAACGCAAGGCTGCCGAGGCAAAGCCCCCCCATAAACGTCGCGAGCAACACACCTAGGGAGATTGCCGTGGAGCCGATAACGAGCTGCAGCAACTGATACCAGACAATTTCGTAGATCAGTCCCGCGCAACCGCTGCCTGCAAATAAGAGCAAGAGCAGCGGGAGATAGCGCGAGTCACTCGTGCTGTTCGCCGCACGCGCGTTCGCCCTGCGATCATTACCCACCGTGGCCAAAGTTCAGTTCCCCGTTGTTTTCTATTGGAACCGCGGACATTACCATATCGCAGGCAACCGCGAAATCCACGCCAGAGGGTGTGCGGGCGATCGCCTTTCGCTGCCACGCATAGGGAAGGTTGTGTAGCCGCCCCTACAAAACAATTGCGGACTACAAGGGCTGTCTGGAAGGCTAAAAGAGAATCAAGCCTTGGCGCGCACCAATGGCCACGGCTTCGGCGCGCGTGGAAGCATTCAGCTTGTGGAAGAGTGACACGATGTGGAATTTTACGGTATGCTCGGAAATCTTCAGTTGCCAGGCAATTTCTTTATTCGCGAGACCCGCCGCCAGCAAATTTAGAATTTCGCCCTCACGAGGAGAAAGCGCCTGAAATGCAGCATCGTTAGCAACCGGTGCGGTTGGCTCGACGTAACCTGCCACGTCCGGATGAATCACCAGCAGCCCTGCCGCCACGCCTTCGATTGCCGCGGTAATCTCAAGATCGCTTGCGGATTCCGGCAGCACGCCGCGAATCTCGGACTCATCGCCGCGCATAGCCGTAAGCGCTGCGGCGAAGTCGCTCTCCGCCACCAGCAGCACGGCCGGACCAGTTTGCTCGGCCGCCGCCACCCACGGAGCGTCGTTCTCTGAATCGAAGCCAGCCTGTGCGAGCAGCACGTCGGGCTGCACATCACCCGCGACTTCTCCAATTCCGGCGTAGGCCAGATGGCTTCCCACCATCCGAAGCCGCGGCGCGGCGCGAACGATTTCTTCGAGCCGCGCCAATTCCTCGGCCGTCTCGGCACAAACCAGCACCGCGATTCGACGATTATTCGCTGCGCTCAATTCGCGGCTGGCTTTTCGCTTACAGTAACGGTTACGTCCACCAGCTTCCCACTTCGAATGATAGACGCCGTAAGGGATTTTCCAATGCGCTCGGAGGTAAGGCAGCTCTGTACGTCGCGCAATCCACGCAACGGTTTGCCGTCGAACGCCACGAAGATGTCGCCGAGCAGGATCCCCGCCTTCGCCGCTGGGCTCTCCGGTTCGACGGCCATCACCATGATGCCGGTCCCAGTGGAAAGCTTGAGCGACTCGCGCACGGCTTCGGGTAATGCCACCGGCGCCATGCCCACGCCCAAGTAGCCGCGTCCGATGTGGCCTTTTTTATCGAGTTCAGCAACCACGCGCTTTACAGTGGCCACCGGAACGATCACGCCGGCGAAGCGCGAAAGCCCCGAGGTGTTGATGCCCACCACCCTGCCGTGCTCGTCAATCGCCGGCCCGCCGGAGAAGTTCGGATGAAGATTTCGGTCCAAGCGCAAAGTTTGATCGAGCGTGCCACCGCGCCACGTGCGCGACGCCGGCGCTACCACACTTATCAGCGCGAGCGCGGCTCGCGGCCCGCCTTCCGCGGTACACGCCGCCGCCAAAACAAACTGACCGGGCGCAAATGACGCCGTCTCGGCCAGCTGAGCGACCGGCAAGTCCCCCGCATCGATTCTCAGGATCGCCAAATCAGTGCTTGGATCGCGTCCGGCCAGCTTGGCAGCCACCCGCTTGCCTCCCGGCAGAGTGACGTTTAGTTCGTCATCGTGCTCGATGGCATGGTCTACCGTGACTATGATCCCCCCGCCCCAGTGCACGCCGCTGGCGGGAATCCGCCTGCCCCCGTGTACGGCCACCACAGCGCGTGCGGCTTGCTTAATAGCACGCGCCGCTTCCTGCGAAAACGCCTGCCACACTCCTGATGAGTTGCCAATGTGTTCTTGCATGATCCCTCCTGGGTCCCCGGTCCGCCGAACGTGCGAACAGGACTCAGCCTAACGAGACGAGGCAGCGCCGCACATCGCCCAAACGGCTAGGGTGGCGGGCTTTCACCGGAAGCATTACGACGGGAGCGTCAAAACAGGCGGCCCGGTGCGAGGGGGCTCAGATACACCGGGCCACTGAGGGCTGGCTGCGAGACGTTTACTGCAAAAACCAATCGGCTGATTTTACCTGCCGTAAATCAGCAACGTAAATGAATTCGGAACCATCGTGGGACGTGGCCGAGGATTCTCCTGCGTCGGGGCTGGCGCAGGTCCGTATTCGGCAGTCACTGTATACACGTTATGGCTTCCGGTGTCTACTGTCATCGTACGCGCACCGCGCTGCGTCTTGATAGTGTCCGCCACACTGTACGTGTCTGCCGAATCTTCGTGCGCCACCGTGAGCGTGCCATCCCCGCAGGAGGCGAACGCAAAGCCCGTACCCGGATCGAAGCCATTCGCGTCGACTCCGTCACCAATGGGCACCGTAGCCACCACCTTGCCGTTCGTTGCGTCGACCACCGCCATCACTTTGTTGTCACACCCGGCAAAGAGCCGCTTGTGCTTTACGTCGAAGGCCAGCCCGGAAGGCGATTCGCACGGTGCGATGGACCAGGTATTCAGCACTTGCAGGCTCTTCGAGTCGAATTCCACGATTTGGCTCTTGTCTTCAATATTCACGAACACGTGGCCTTCGCCATCTGCCTGCGCGGTCTCTGGCTTGCCGCCCAGCGGTACGCTTCCCGCCACCTCTCCCGATTTCGCATCGAGCGCGGTCGCATTGTTGGAGCGGCCGTTCATGGTGAAGACGCGCTTCGATGCCGGGTCGTAGACGATAGCATCCGGATTCTGCCCGTCGATCTTGACTTCGTTAATTGTTTGCAGGGTGCCCAGATCGAAGATCGTAATGCTGTTGGCGCGGCCGTTGCTCGTGAAGCCGCGGTTGAATTCGTGCGCCAACGCAATTCCGTGCACGCCTTGGGTGTTGGTGATGTCGCCGAGCGATTTCCCGCCGGCGTCAACGACCATAGTGTGGGTGCCGCGCGAGATGAATACGCGGTGCGTGTCGGCGTCGGCGAGCAAGTAATCCCAGCCGCCTTCGCCTCCGAGGATAACCTTCTTCATTAAGCGATACTCGGACCCCTGCGGTTTCGGCGCCGCAAACGAAACGACCCCAGCTCCGAACGCGACCACCATCGCCGCACAAATCACGTAAGTCTGCCCATGCTTTTTCCGCATTCACACCTCCCATGTTTGAATTGGAACGTCTTGCGTTAGTCCCCGCTTCCGGCGATATCTCCGCTGTCGAAGAGCCCGGCTCGCGCCGCACGGTAGTGGCCGTGACATTAAGGAAGGCTTAATCGTCGCCACGTTATACGGGTACAATAGGAAGGGTAGCCCAGTATGCGAGTCCTCGTCGTAGAAGACGAAAAGCGGTTGGCGGAAAACGTTGCGCGCGGACTTCGCGATGGCGCGGGCTACGCCGTGGATCATGCGCCCGATGGCGAGGAGGCTTTGTTTTCTCTGGCCTCCACCGAGTATGACCTGATCGTCCTCGACCTGATGTTGCCGCGACGCAGCGGCGAAGAAGTGGTGCGGCAGTTGCGCAAGCAAGGGAAGACCGTCCCGGTGCTGGTGCTGACCGCACGGGACGAACGCGAATCCGTCGTCGCCCTGCTCAATGCCGGCGCGGATGATTACGTGACCAAGCCTTTCGACTTGGGTGAGCTGATCGCGCGTGCGAAAGCCTTGATCCGCCGCGGCAAAGGCCAAGCGGCTTCCGTTTTCAGGTTGGCCGACCTCGAAATAGATAATGCCAGCAGGCAGGTCCGGCGGGGCAAACGCGAACTGGCGCTGACTCCTATGGAATATCGTGTCCTTGAATACCTCGCACACCGCCAGGGTGCGGTCGTCTCCAAGACGGAACTTCTCGAGCACCTTTACGACTACAACTGGGAGAAATTCAGCAACGTCATTGAGGTATATATATCCGGGCTGCGCCGCAAGATTGACGATGGCGCATCTGAACGATTGATTCACACGTTGCGCGGTCACGGTTACGTTTTGCGCCAGGAGGCGGGTGTGCCCCTGGCGGAAGCGGGTGCGCGCCGGTGAGGCCGCGCTCGCTGACGGTTCGCATTCTGCTGTGGGTCGTGTTGCTTGACCTCGGTCTGGCCACCCTTCTGGTGGCCATCGGAGTATTCGCAGCCCGCACGGAGCTGATTTCCTCGTTCGACTCCAGCCTGCATCAGAAAACGCTCAGCCTCCGCGCGTTGGTTCGCTATCCCGAGAATAATTCGCCGCGACTAATCTTCGATCCTACAGGCTTGCCGCCCTCGGCCGATCCCGCGCATCCCGATATGTTTGCTATCTATCTGGCCGATGGGACCCTGCTTGCGAAGTCGGATGGTTGGAACGGATTGCCAAGGGGCACGCGTTATTCCAGCGGAGACTTCGCGCGGTTCCGCCAGGCCGGTGTGCCCTTTCGCGCGCTGTTGCTGCGAAACATCGAAATCCTGGACCGCGAGGACGAATCCGGCAGGGCCGGCGCAAAAATCAGCGTCGTTTATGCCTCTCCCTTGATGGCGGTACGCGAGCGGGTTTGGCGCGTTGGGTTGTATTTGGGCGCCGCCGCTTTGTTCTTATTGGGCCTCGCTGCATCGCTTACTGTCTGGACGATTCGCCGCAGCTTGAGTCCCTTGCACGAACTGACGAACCGCGCCAGCCGCATCACCGTGCGGCAATGGTCCTTTGAAGCTCCGCCCGCGGCGGCAGCAACCCCGGAGCTTCGCCCGCTTACCCATGCGCTCGAGACGCTGATCTCCCGCTTGCACGCGGCCTTTGCGAGCCAGCGCGAGTTCACCAGCGACCTCGCGCACGAATTAAAGACTGCAGTGGCGATCATCAAGTCTAGCCTGCAAGTCTTGCTGCAGGCCCCGCGAACCGCGCGCGAATATCAGGCCGGCACGGAAGTCCTGCTGGGTGATTGCGAACGGATCGAATCCCTCGTCGAACGAATGCTCCGCCTCACGCGCGCAGAACAATTTGCCGAGCAGGCCGTTCCCAAGCCCATGCCCGCCACGGACCTGATGTCGACCTGCGAAGCCGCCCTAAGCCGCGTTGCCGCGTTAGGCGCGTCGAAGCACGTGCAACTGATTCTCGAGGGGTCTACTGACGCCCAAGTGCAGGCCGACCCGGACGATCTGGAATTGGTGTGGGTGAACCTGCTCGACAATGCGGTGCGCTACAGCCCGCCCAGTTCGACCGTCACACTGCGCCTGCAAGACGGCGTAAGGTGCACCACCCTCTCGGTGGAAGATTCGGGCGAAGGAATCCCAGCGGCGGATCTGCCGCACGTCTTCGAGCGCTTTCGGCGGGGCACTGGTGCCTTTGCGCAGTCGGCTGGCGGTTTTGGGCTCGGTCTGGCCATCTGTAAGACAATCGTAGAGGCCTACGGGGGCTTGATCGCGCTGGAGAGCCAGCCCCGAAAGGGCACCTGCGTACGCATCCAACTGCCTTCCATGGCCTCCCTCGAGAATCCGGTCGTCGTCGCCGCCAAGCATAGCCACGCAAGCACGCCAGCCACCCTCAAGTCTTAAGCCAACATTAAGGTGTCCGTCCCTATTCTCTGCAATTTCGGGTGCTCGCGGTATATTCTCCGCCAGCATAAACAAGGTTGGCTCATCCGGTTCGCTTGCGATTTCACTCGAGCATGAAGATCTGGAAAATGAATCAAGCGTGCCTCCTGTTCCTGGTGACGGTTCTGTGCGTTGGTGCGATCGGGGCCAATGCGCAGGAGCCGGGCGTGGCGCAAGCGGCGCGGCCAGGGGCTCCCCAAGGCCAAAATCCGCCGGCACAAGGCGCGGCAGCCCAAGATCCAGCGAGTCCACAATCTCAGCCGCCAGGCCGTAAGATCACCGTCCAGGAGGCTTTTCAAATCGCCGAGCGGCAGAACCTTGACCTCGTGGCGGCGCGTCTACGTCACGCCGTGGCGCAGGCGGGCATTGCCATCGCCGGAGAACGCCCTAATCCTACGGTGTCGTTCGGAGCGACACGGGATACCCCGCACGAATCGCTATTTTTCGATCAGCCGCTGGAACTGGGTGGCAAGCGCGCCCGGCGCATTGACTTGGCCAAAGAGCAAGTCACGCTGACCGATATCGAAGTTTCGACGGTCGAGCGGCAGGTACGTCACGACGTGCGCCAGGCCTTCTATGCCGCCTCACTCGCGCGCGCTTTTGCGGCGCAGCAACGCGATATCGCCGCGCTGACGCACCGCCTGCACGACATCGCCCAGGCTCGCTTCACCGCCGGCGATATACCGGAACTCGAGGTACTGCAAGCAGAATTGGAAATGAGCCGCGCGGACGCGGATGTGGAAGTTGCGCAGCAGGAGCAGCGCGTGGCGGCAAGCAAGCTCAGCGCCACGCTCAACGAGCCGGCGAACGCAGATTGGGAGCCCACGCCCGGCCTGGACATACCGCCGCCGGCGATTGCCATGGAAGATGCGATTCAGCGGGCTGCTTCGGCAAACCCGGAGTTGCAACATTTGGCCCAGGAGACACGCATCGAATTGGCGAACGCCCGGCATCTCCGCGCCGATCGCTTCCCAGAGGTAACCGTCGAGGCCGGGGCAGATTTCAACTCGCCTCCTGATTTCCAAACTGGCGGACGCGGCCAACTGACCGTGGGGCTTCCGATCTTCTCGCGCAATCAAGGCGAACTCGCGCAATCCGACGCGAATCTGCGCGCCCTGGAAGGTGAAACGGAAGCTACGCGCCGGGCCGTGGCGGGCGATGTGCAAGCCGCCTACTACGAACTGGTGGCGAAGCAAACGCAGGTCGCGCTTTATCGGGACAAATTGATCCCCGCGGGCCGCAGGCTGGAATCGCTGGCCGAAGAGAGCTACCGCGCGGGCCGCACCAGCATTTTGGAAGTGATCGCCGCCCAACGCGACGTCCAACAAAACGAGCACGATTACCTGCAAAGCCTTTTCGACCTGCAGCAAGCCTTTGCCGATTTGGAACAAATTGTAGGAGTAAATCTCGATTGATGCTGCGAGCGCCTATGCAAAATCATTTTCCGGTGGGGAAGTGCCGCGCATGGTTATGCCTCGCGGCGGGGATCTTGGCCGGCGCACTCGCGGCCGGCTGCTCGAAGAAAGGCGGCGGAGATGACGAAACCGCGGCGGCAGAGCCCGTAGCGCAGGTCACCCTCACCACCGTCACGCGCGGCGATATCAGCCGGACTCTTCTGCTCAACGGCAGCGTCG
Organism: uncultured Acidobacteriota bacterium; assembly: GCA_963703805.1. Taxonomy (GTDB): domain Bacteria; phylum Acidobacteriota; class Terriglobia; order Acidiferrales; family UBA7541; genus DASTCZ01. The sequence goes on from CAVPFO010000004.1 coordinate 74,189, forward strand.
CGGCGCCACCTAACCTAGATGTGAAGGTCAGTTCGCTCGTGCCTGGCCGCATCGCGGAGCTCCCCGTCGCCGAAGGCGACCGCGTGACCCAGGGCGAATTGCTCGCCCGCATTGACGACCATTCTTATCGCGATCAGTTGACGCAGGCGGAGGCGGCGCAAGCTCAAGCGCAGGCAAACCTCGAGAATGCCAAACTCACCCTCGCTCGGAATCAGGACCTTTTCAATCGCGGCATCTCCGCGCGCAAGGATTTGGAAGATTCACAGACGCAGCAGGCGGTGGCGCAGGCCGGTTTGAGCCAAGCCAACGCCGCACTAAGTATCGCCAAGTTGCAGCTTTCCCGGACCGAAGTCCGCTCGCCGATTGCGGGCGCGGTTGTGAAGCGATCGGTCAGCGTCGGCGAGCAAGTGGATGGCACCGCCGCCACTCCCATCGTCGAGGTCGCAAACGTCGCCGAAGTGGAGCTACAGGCAAACATTCCGGCGGCGGACCTCGCACGGCTAAAAGTCGGGCAGCCCGTGAAGCTTACCAGCCAGGCGCTGCCGGGCCGTATTTACACCGGCCATGTGATCGCCATTTCGCAAGCCGTCGATCCCGCGAGTAATGCCGGCCTCGTGCGCATCCGCATACCGAACTCGTCGGACGAATTGCGGCTGGGGATGTTCCTCGCGGCCCAAATACCCATCGACACGCACCACAACGTTTTGCTCGTACCGGCGCAATCGATTTACAAAGACGATCAAGGGCAAGCTCGTATCTTCCAGGTGGCTAGTGACACTGCCACGGCGCAGCCCGTGAAACTGGGCATCGAGACGCCCGATCAGGTGGAAATCACCGACGGCGCGACCGAAGGCGAAAAGATCATTCTTACCGGCGGCTACGGTCTTGGCGACAAAGCCAAGATTTCCGTGCAAACCGCGCAGCCCGACTCCGGCGCGGCGAAGCCGGACGACAAATCCCCCGGCAAGGACGATAAGGCTAGCGATAAGAGGGATCCCCAGTAACCATGAACGTCGTCCGTGTCTGCCGCGAGAACCGCTACGCTGTCTATTTGATCACTGCGTTGCTTTTTGGCGCGGGGGTTTGGGCCGTTTTCAACCTGCCGAGCAACATCTATCCGGAGGTCAATTTTCCGCGGATCATGATTCTGGCGCATTCGGGTGATTTGCCGCCGGATTCGATGCTGATTTCCGTTACGCGCCCGCTCGAGGAAGCGGCGATGCAGGTGCAGGGCGTGCACCGCGTCGACTCCAAGACGATCCGCGGGGCATCGGAAATCTCCGTGCTCTTCAATCCTGACGCGGACATGCAATATTCCTTGCAGTTGATCCAAGGCAGCGTCAATGAAGCGCGCGGCGGTTTGCCCGACGGCACCGATCTACAAGTCGAACGCGTCAGCCCGACCGTTTTCCCGGTACTTAGCTTAATCCTGAACGGCGATGTCCCCGGCGCCGATCTGCGCGACCAGGCCTACTACGTCCTGCGTCCCCTAATCAGCCGGATCCCGGGGGTCGGCATCATCGAAGTGCAAGCCACCGACACGCGGCAGGTTCAGGTCGTCGTTGATCCGCAGAAATTGGTTGCTCATCGGCTGTCGCTCGTGGACGTGGCGGACCGGCTCAAAGCCACCAACGAAGTCACTTCGGTGGGAAAGCTGCCGAAGAACTATCTGCAATATCTGGTCTTAACCACCGGACAATTCACCACGCTCGATCAGATTCGCAACACAGTGATCGACACGCAAGGAACCACGCCGGTTCACTTGAGCGACATCGCGGAAGTGCGCGATGGAGTGGAAGATCGCACCATTCTCGTCACCGGCAACGGCAAGCCGGCTGCGCTGATCAATATTTCGCGTCAAATCGGGGCCAACATCCTGCAGATCGGCACGGATGTTCGCAGCCTGATCGCGAATCTCGGAAATACGATCCCGAACACTTTGCATATTTCGCTGGTTTACGATCTGGCGCAATTCGTTCGTGACTCGATAGGCAGCGTGCGCGATGCGATTTTGATCGGGGCCGTGCTGGCGGTTCTCATTTTGTACGGCTTCTTACGCGAAGGCCGCACCACGCTGATCGCCGCCACTTCGCTGCCTCTCAGCGTCGGCGGGACTTTTTTCTTTGTCAAGATGCTCGGTGGCACGTTGAACCTGATGTCTCTCGGGGGACTAGCGATAGCCATCGGTTTGATCATCGACGATGCCGTCGTAATCATCGAAAACATTTACCGGCATCTCGGTCTTGGCGAGCCGCCGGACGTGGCTGCCGAGCGCGGTACTGCCGAGCTGATCGGTCCGGTTGTAGGCTCGACTGCAACGACGCTGGTCGTCTTTCTTCCGCTTGGGCTTCTCACCGGCTTTGTCGGTGACTTCTTCCGCTCACTGTGTATGACGCTGGCGATTTCCGTGACGCTCTCACTGGTCTTCGCGATGACCTTGATCCCGTTGCTGTCCCAGCGCTTCCTCTCCGCAAAGGCCTACCGGCCGTCCTCCGGGCGCTTCATCGAGCCGGTGAACCGCACCTACGAGCGCAGCGTGCATTGGGCCCTGCGCCACCGCGTTTTGGTCGCGGCCATAACGTTGCTCGCCGTGGGGGGCGGGGTCTTTCTGTACTACCAACTCGAGTCGGATTTCCTGCCGGATATGGATGAGGGCGGTTACGTACTCGATTACATTACCCCGCCGGGAACATCTCTTGATGAGACGGATGCGATCGTTCGCAAGATGGAAGCGCGTATCGCCAAAATGCCGGAGACTGAAGCGTTTTCCCGCCGCACCGGCGCCGAGATGGGTCTTTACGCCACGCAGCAAAATAAGGGTGACATCCTCGTAAAGCTGAAACCGCGCTCCGACCGCGATAAGAGTACCGAAGAGGTGATGGACGAGCTGCGACCCGAAGTCGAGAAAGACGCGCCCGGCGTGGAAATCGAATTCGCACAAATCCTCCAGGACATGCTCGGTGACCTGCAGGGCACGCCAGAACCCGTCGAGATAAAGCTTTTCGGCGACGATTTGACAACTCTCGAAGCGACCGCTGACGAGGTCGGCGACAAACTGCAGAAAATTCCCGGAATCGTCGATTTCAAGGGGATACAGAAGGGCAATCCGGAGATCGTCTTCCACGTCGATCCGACGCAAGCCGGCCGCATCGGTTTGACCGTGGACCAGATCACGCAGCAAGTGAAGGCGGGGCTTTTGGGCGTCACGGAGACCTCATTGCGCCAGTCCGATCGCACGATCGACATTCGCGTCCGCTTTCCGGACAGCTTCCGTTACAACTACAACGACATCGCACAGTTTCCCGTCGTCACGGCCACGAAGCAAGTAGTGCCCCTGGGCTCGGTCACCTCGGTGGAGAATGTGCAGGGCGAAAGTGCGCTGCTACGGGAAAATCAGCGCTTGATGGTTTCGTTGACGGCGCGCCTTGAAAATCGCGATTTGGGCGGGGCCATAGCCGACGTACAAAAGATGATGGGAGGAATTCATCTTCCCACCGGAATGACCTACGAGATCGGCGGGCAATACGAAACGCAGCAGCAATCGTTCCAGCAGTTGCTTGGAGTTCTGGGACTGGCGATGGCGGCCGTGTTTACCGTTCTGGTCGTCCAGTTCCGCGCGTTTCGTCCAGCGCTCATCATTCTTTCGGCGGCTCCGCTCTCACTGATTGGGGTATTTGGGATGTTGGTGGCCACGGGCACGCCGCTGAACGTATCGTCGCTGATGGGCATCATCCTGATGCTGGGCCTGGTGGTGAAGAATGGCATCATCCTGTTTGAGTATGTCGCCAAGCTGCGTGAGGAAGAGCACATGCCGCTCGACGAGGCCTTGGCAACGGCCGGCCGTATCCGCGTCCGCCCGATCCTGATGACCACACTCGCTACGCTCTTCGGGCTATTACCGCTAGCGTTAGGATTGGGGTCCGGCGCGGAATTGCAAAAGCCCCTGGCGCTCGCCGTAATCGGTGGCTTGCTGCTTTCCACATTTATCACGTTGCTTGTGATGCCCGTGCTCTATTCACTCATCGAACATCACGAGCCGCGCGCAGCCGCCGCCGAACCGCAACCTTAAGCGCTAAATGGTCTAGCGCGGATAAGAACGCGCGTAAATCAGCAGCCGGAATGACCCAGGCACCGGCTGCGGGCGCTGCGCTCTGCCGCCTGCAGGAGCAGGTGTGGCGGAAGGCGGCGGGAAGTCTGCGGTCACCACGTAGACGTTATCGGTAACCGGATCGAGCGCCATGGTCCGCGCGCCGCGCTGCGTCTCGATCTTCTCCACCAGAGAAAATTTATCCGCGGAGTCTTCGTGTGCGATGGTCAGCGTGCCGTCGCCGCAGGAAGCATACGCATACCCCAGGTGCTCGTCGAAGCGGTTCGCGTCCACACCGGAGCCGATCGGCACCGTGCTGACGACCTTGCCATTCGTGCCGTCGACAAACGCCATCATGTTGTCGTGACAGCCCACCACCAGCCGCTCGTGCTTCGTGTCCATGGCCAGCCCGGAAGGCGAAGTACAGGGAGCCAGGGGCCAGGTGTTCAACACTTGCAATGTCTTCGAATCGACCTCGGCTAGTTCACTCTTGCTTTCAATGTTGATGAAGATGTGGCCCTTTTCATCCGACGCAGCCGATTCCGGCCTGCCATCGAGCTTCACCGTACCCACTATCTTGTTGGTCTTCGCGTCAATCGCGGTCGCATCCTCGCTGCGCCCATTCATCGTAAACACGCGCTTCGAAGCCGGGTCGTAGAGGATGCCGTCGGGTCCCGTACCGGTAATCTTCACCTGCGTGATTGGCTTGAGCGTGCCCAAATCGAACACGGTTACTTCGTTGCTGCCGCCGTTGCTGGTGAAGCCGTGGTTGAATTCATTCGCGATGGCGATGCCGTGGACGCCCGTTGTGTCGGGGATATCTCCTGCCACGCGACCATCGGACTCCGTCACCATCACATGCGAGCCGCGCGAAATGAACACGCGATGCGTCGCTGCGTCCACTTCGAGATAATCCCAGCCGCCTTCACCGCCGAGTGTGACCGTTTTAATGAGCATGTAGCCGGAAGGACCGGCAGTCGCGGCTTTGACGCCAGCCGAGATCGCCAGGCCGAGAACAAAAATCAAGAGCGAAGAAGACATTGCGATCCGAGAAGACCGATAACCTTGCATTCGAATACCTCCATGGGACGGGAGAATTGAGGACCTTGTGCTTGATCGTGCGCCGGCACTGTATACGATGAGCACAAACACGAAACCGTGCCTTTTGATGACTCCCGGCGCACCGCAAAATACAGCACGAAGGCTGCGAAACGCGTTCACGCGCGGGTAGGCTCTAGCTCGGGGTGCGACGTCGCGCAAGGTTCAGGGGGGCGGCGACCCCGGGATTTTTTTGCGGCGCCCGGGCAGTGTCGTCATTCGATTGCCCTCCGGGTTATGCTTAGGGGACTTGGTTTCGGGATGCTCGCCTGCGAGGTCAGATGAAGAAGCGGAACTGGATACCTGGGTGCATCGTCGTACTGGCGCTAACAGCGACGCCCGCTACCCTCGGCGCTAGCTCTGGCCAGGAATCCCCGGCGCGTGGGCAGGTCGAGGAACTTATTCACGCCAGCGGCGCGGAGGTTGGCCTGGCGTTTCAGATGCTCGAATATGCCGTTCATTATCTGAAATTTCATCCTGAAGCCGTAGATTTTCCGATGACAAAGCGGCTTCTTCGGATAATTCGGGTGTTTCAAATTCGGGCGTCTCGAAACGGGAATCCGCAGTGCCAATTATTTCATTTCCTGTTTCGGCGCCTTCGGTCGCAGCCTCGGCGGTTGAAGCAGTCGTCTCGGCTGCAGTTTCTGCTGTTTGTGCTGCTGATGCGCCAAATTTCTCAGCAGCTAGAGGTAGGAGTTGTCTCCCTCTCCAGCTTACCCGCTCATCTTCCCCACTGGAAGAAGTCGGCGCGCACCTTCTCCACCGTGCCGGTATGCGTTGAGGTCGCCGTGATTGTATGGAATGCTGACCACCCCGGCTCTCCCCAGTTCCAGGCTTCCGATCTCATCCAGGCCATCGCCGCCGGAGATTTCCAGCAGGCTCATGCCGTCGGCAGGGCGTCGTTGCCGACCATCAGGGTGGTTACGGCCGCCTGCTGGCGGGCCCAGCGGCTGTTCAGATCCCGCAGGTGGGCGTTCTCGGCCTCCGGCCGCATCCAGTTCATGGCATCCGTCTTGTTGATGGTGAAGGTGACCGTCCCTGCCGCGGTGCCGCACCCGGTGGGTTAGGGCGTGTCCCGTGGATCTTCGGAGCCGGGTCGTGTAGACCAGTTACGGTGCTTGACCGCCTGAATCGTCATGACCTGTCCGATGAGGAGTGGGAGCGCCTTCGGGTGTTGCTGCCGTGCCGGTCCGCAGCAGCGGGGCGGCCGGTGGGCGGATCACCGGATGGT